>NZ_JARKNC010000002.1:408634-542441 GCF_029360805.1 Daejeonella sp. JGW-45
AACAACCCAGCAGGGGTGTCTACCTCCCGATTACTATCGGGATCCACCATCCGAGCGAATGGTTATGCCTTGCCGGCAGTGTTTTTCCTTTAAACTTAAATCCCTTCCTGGTTGGGAAGGGATTTGGAGCGAAAGACGAGATTCGAACTCGCGACCCCGACCTTGGCAAGGTCGTGCTCTACCAACTGAGCTACTTTCGCGTTTTGGTGAGTGCAAATATAGACAGAAAAGCGCTTCTGTCAAGCATTTTTTATTTTTTTTGAGGGTGCGGATTTAAGAGCTTGCTAATCAGGACATACATTATCGTGTCAATGCTTCGCTTCATAAAAATCTGGCAAACTTTCTATAAGTCTCCTACCCTGGTACCAGACTGAAGGAAGACAAGTGGCAGATTGAAAGAAGACGGAGGGCAGACAGCTCCAGCCAAAGACCCATCCATTACCGGCATTTCTTTCGGAACTCTTGTAGAGCTCTTCGACCGCTGTCGAAGATTTCCCAAAGAAAAGGCCCTTTTCCCGAACGTTTCCCGAAGAGTTCCCGGACAAATGGGGGGTTTTCCCGAATAAGTCCCGAAGAACACTGCAAGAAACGCGGTATTTTTCCCGAAGAATTCCTAAAGGGCTCCCGGGTAAATCCGGGAGAAATGCAGAAGAAAAGTGGGACGTTCTTCGGACTTGTCTTGGAGTTGTCTGCCATCTGTCCTGGAGTTGTCTGGCATCTGTCTCGGAGCAGTGTGGGATCCTTGTCTCGTCCGACTCGAACAACGTGTACTTTTCCGGAAGAAATGTTTCCGCGCTGATAGCTATATCGTGTAAGACCGGTTACCTATTAGACCCTTAGCGAACCCCGGAAACCCCTTGCAGCATAATAAGACTCTGCCCCGTTGTGATAGGTGAACACATGTCCGTATCGCCAGTCGCAGAAGAGAGCTCCCCCGGCCTTCCTGATATCAGCAGGGGTTTTTACCCAGCTGGATGTCTTGGCATCGAATTTTCCGAACTTCTGCAGTTCCCGGTATTCTTCTTCCGTTAAGATCTCGATGCCCATGTCGGCGGCCATATTGATAGCGCTGTCTGCCGGCTTATGCTCCTTCCTGGATTCCAGCGCTTTGGGATCATAGCAAATGCTCCGCCGTCCTTTTGGACTTTCGGGTGAACAATCATAAAAAATGAACTCGCCGGTCTTTTGATCATATCCTACAACATCCGGTTCACCGCCCGATATCTCCATATCATCGAGCGACCAAAGTTTTTTTTCATCTTTTTCCAGCTTTGCCTGGATCTGAGCCCATTCCAGCCCCTTATGGCGATCCATATTTTTCTCAAAACGGTCCTTCAACGTTTTGAGAAGATCTGCATGTTGCTCTGGGGATAGTTTCTTTTTCATTTGTTCAGCTTATTGGTAATCACAATTGACAGGGTAAAATTAAATTCTTTATTAAATGTGTATCAATTTTATACATTGAGTTTTTAGTCGCTTTAAAAATTTAGTCTTCTTATACAAACCACAGGTAGCTTGACCCCGAAGGTGGTCACATGTTTATAGATAAATTGCTTCCAGCAGTTTCCCGACCCCAAAGGTGGTCGCATGTACACCGTCTCCACATACGACCACCTCCGGGGTCGGGATTTCTCGCCTAATATTCATTCTATAAACATTCGACCACCTTCGGGGTCGTTTTGTCGGAAATATCTGACAACTATAAACATACGACCGCCTTCGCGGTCGAAGAACAAATACCTTTAACCCGCACTGGTGTTACTTAATTGAACTGCTCTCCTGTCTGCAGGCCTGAAATACCAGGACACCGCGGTCAGTACCAATAGCAACACCGGTCCAAATAATTCTGCCACACCGTCCCCGACAGCTAAATGAGAGAATACAGCGCCTGAGGCAGTAAAGAAGAAACCTGCATATGCCCATTCTTTAACAATAGGAAATTTAGGGATAAGAACCGTGATAACTCCTAACAATTTCCAGATTCCCAGTATGGTAAGGAGGTAGACGGGATATCCTAATCGTTCCATCATAGTAACTTCCTCTTTCATCTTCATTAATTGTACTACACCTGTTGAGGTCATTCCCAGGGAGAGCCAGACTGTGGCGATCCAGTAGATAATTTTGCCTGTCCTGTCGGCAGACGATCTTCTTTTGGTCATACTATTTTAAGTTGTTTACGACTTCCTGAAGCCGGTTATGTGCCATATTTATGCCCTTAGCAAAAGGCAATTTGAGCATTGCGTCCCTGTCGGCAACCGACTTGTATACAATTTGCATCGTGAGCTTGCTGGTATCGTGATTTAACTGTTCGAATTCCAGGAACTCAAGCTGGACAGGAAATGGTGTATTTTCCATTTCGAACGTACGGATGATCTTCGAGTTTGGAACAAAGTCGTGAATTACCCCGCCGGATTGCAACAAGATGTTCCCCTGTGGATCGGATGTTTGAAATTGCCAGCTGCCATGCCTTCTGCTCTCCAGTTTAAGAACCTTGGTCCCCATCCATTGTTCTACAATTTCAGGCTCCACATATGCTTTAAAAAGCATTTCCAGGGGCAGGTCAAATTCCCTGGTGATCACGAGGTAGTGCTTACCGTCTTCAGCGTCGATCTTTGTTTTTAATCCCATATTTCTAAGGTGTCATTCATTTTTACCAGGGTAGTTTTTCATGATGCTTTCCAGCTTATTAAACCGGTAATCCCACATCTGCCGGAAGGGCTCTATAAAGTCGGCTACCGCCTTCATTTTACTGGCATTGGTATGATAGTAGATCTCTCTTCCGTTTTGCTCCTGTGCAAGCAATTCGCACTCTGTTAGTATTTGCAGGTGCTTTGAAACCGTGGGCCTTGCTGTGTCAAAGTTCGATGCAATCGCCCCGGCTGTCATCGACTGCGAGGCTACCAACAGCAGTATAGCCCTCCTCGTAGGATCTGCTATGGCTTGAAATACATCCCGTCTTAAATTCATATGTAGCTATTTGACTACAAATATATCTGTAGCTATTTAACTACGCAAGAAGAAAATGATTTTTTTTAATTGGGAACTTAGGAAAGAAGAAGTACGATATTTACTTCCTGTACTTTCCGTAAATGGGTTGCCCGGGGAAGACATTACTCACAGTATTACCATTCCTCAGCACAAAGCTCCCATTGACGAGCACGTGTTCCACACCTTCTGAAAACTCCAGACCTTTCTCAAATGTAGCTTTGTCGATAATCGTTTTCGGATCGAAAATGGTGATGTCGGCGTCAGAACCAACCTGTATCCTTCCCTTCTGCTTCATCATCGGCGAAATGCCCTCAAGCCTTTTGGCCGGCAGCAGGGTCATCTTTTCAATGGCGTCGGGCAGGCTGAGTACTTTTTCATCACGCACATATTTGCCCAGCACCCGAGAAAAAGCACCGGCCGACCTCGGATGCGCCAGCCTGGCGTAGGGCACGGCATCGGATGCTATCATAATACCACTGGCGGCAATTCCGGCTTTTATCCATTCCGGCTGCATGGAATGAATGATAACTATTCCGCCCGATTTCCTGTAGCTGTCAAAGGTTTCCTTTGTGAGACGTTCGCCCGTGGCAACCCATTGCAGATCTCCATAGCTGATGTTCCTTCTTTGCTGCCATCCATCGTTAAAAAGAGCGCTTTCAAGTTTTGTTGATGAGGCAGTATACGGATACAGTTCCGCTGTAATATCGAGCCCTCTGCTTCTGGCTGCCTGAATAAGTTCAATGGCAAAATAGATCTCCCCCTGCGACGAACTGTTGATATGGCAGATATGCAGAGGTGCACCTGTTACTGCTGCGTCGGCAATAGCCTGCTGGAAAGCCATTATTCCGGCTTCCCTTACATGCGTAAACACGGGGGCTTGCAATCCGGCGGCTAATTTGTAGACCTCGAATATTTCGTCTGGCTTTGCTCCAGGCACATAGGCTATCGGAACGCCAATACCAAGAGCTCCCTCATCAAGCGATTTCCTGATATTTGCGAGTGTCAGGTTGGTTTGATCCGGGGAAAGGCTGTTCGTATAGGTAGGTTGAATGGTATTAAACAGGTTTTGCCAGCCAGATTCACCGCTCACGACCGTCTGTTTAAGCTGATTCAACTCTTTGTTAAAGTTTCCCAGAGTCCGGAACCGCTCAAATGCCCATGAAACACTTGCGCCGTAATTGATCAGGGCTTTCGATTTACGCGAAGCATACCACTGGGTCAAAAACTCTGTCCCAAATTCCGTTTCCAGAGCTGTTGTTACCCCGTCATGCAACTGGTATTCCTGCTCCTGGTTTGTTCTTCCGTGGACATGCAGATCTATGAAGCCCGGAGCGACGACTAAGCCGGAAACATTAACAATTTCTTTGCCCCGGAGGGGTTTGGATGAGATTTCATCAATCCTGTTATTGATAATACCTACATTTTTAACCGTATCTAATCCGGTTTCCGGATCAATGACACGGCCGCCTTGCAGTACAATATCGTATATCTTGCTTGTCTGTGCCTCCACCGGGCAGCAAAAGCATATCACTAAGGCAAGAACCAATAATGAGCTCTTAGGAAATTTGAGAACCGGCACCCCGCTACCCACCAGCACTTTCGTTAAAATCTATGCGTTTTGCTATAGCCTCATAAATCGCATCCTGTATCCTCGGACGGATCCTCAGGCTATTCAGCCTGTTGGTTACTGATGGATAAACGCGGTTTGATAAGAATATGTATATCAGGTCATTTTTCGGATCCACCCAAACGCAAGTACCTGTATAGCCTGTATGACCGTAGGTGCCCGAAGAAGCTAAAGCAGAAGGGTAACCACTACCTTCACTCCTGTCGAAACCTAAGCCACGCCTGCTTACGTCCGACTGGCGGGAGGTGAACAGGTTTATTGTCTCAGGTTTAAAATACTCTACCCCGCCATATTTTCCGCCGTTGAGCAAAACCTGGTTCAGGATAGCAAGATCATTGGCGCTTGCAAACAAGCCGGCATGCCCCGAAACACCATTTACCAAAGCCGCCCCCTGGTCGTGTACATAACCCTGCAACAGGGTCTTACGGAAATAATTATCCTGCTCTGTGGGCACTATTTTCTCTTTTTCGAAACGGCGACGGGGGTTAAACCCTGCGGTCCGCATGCCCAGGGGCTTGTAAAATTCGTTCTGTACATATTGATCAAGAGAAGTACCTGCCTGGTGTTCCACAACTTCTTTCATCATATACATACTGATATCGCTATATACATACTGTCCACGGGTTTTGATCGGTGAGCGCAGCATTCTTGGCAGCATGGCTTCCTGATAATAATTCCTTCGCACAAAATAATTGTCGGTCACTTTTACCGGATAGAAAAAAGAGGAGTCGGTACTATGGTCCTGCGATTTGATGCCGCTGAAAAAATCAAGGTTAACAAAGCCCGCCTGGTGCAGCATTACCTCTTTCAAAGGGATAAATTCCTTATTTGTTTCCTTGGCTAATGGAAAATAAGAACCGATGCTGGCATCAAGATCGAGCTTTTGCTGCTCATATAGGCGCATTACGGCAATGGTGGTGGCTGCAGTCTTTGTTATCGATGCAAGGTCATAGATGTCATCGGTCTGAGTCGGTTCCACTGCATCGTAAGTATGGGAGCCGTATGCTTTATTAAATATCACGTTGCCATTCTTCACCACCATGACTACCGCGCTTGGCGTTGCATGCTGACTAATAGCTTCATTTACAATACGATCTATCTTATTCAGGTTCATTGAACTGATGCCGACTTCTTCGGGCGCAGAGTATTTAAGTCTGATCTTTTCTGTAGAATAACCAGCTCCCGCAGGATATATATCGCTGACGTATTCATTTAACCGGTTATGGGCAGTTGTTCCGCCAAAGATCAGCTGTGCTGAGTAATCGGCTGATGCTGCTGAAATGTCCGGGTTCCATATAATGGGTGACTTGAATGAGGAAAGAAGTTTCAGTGCGTGTGTGTTACCATATCCGACCAATATCACCTCTTTTCGCTCCTGCAGGCCTAGTATATAGTTAAGCGTTTCAGGATATGCGAGCGACTCTGAGTTTACCTGTATAATAAGTGTTGTGTAAGCTTCGATCAGCTCAGGTGTTGCATTAACAATATCTATCGCGGCAACGGGAGCATAGTTACGCAGCATGGCATTGAAAACCTCAGAGTGCTGTATTCCAATATTTATGGAAGCAATACTGCGATCCCTGAGATTCACCAATGGGATCGTAGCAGAAGAATTATTTAACAATACAGCCGTTTGCTGAGCATCCGGCGTCAAATTTAAGTCGGCTGTAATTTCCACCGGATTTACACGGCCGTTAAATCCTCCAAACACAACGATCACCAGAAATACACCTATACTAATACCTACACAGGCTATTCCTCTAGTCCAAAAATTTTTCCCCAAAACAACAATATAAAAAGCGTTTACACTAGTCCGGAAGCCTAACGGCTTGCCCGGACCCCCTGATCAGGAATCCCCATTCCCGATCCACTTAAGCTAAAATATCTCAATTACTTTAAAAACGCAAGATAACTTACTATATTCTAGGCGAATGAAAATAAATTGGTACAAAGGCGACTGGCTTCAACCAGCCGCCCCCTCTACTTACCACATTAACCGGTAACGGTTAAGGTGGTACCACTTACAGCAATATTATATTTTTTCAAATTTGTTGTCGCCGGGCCGGTTGTAACGGCTCCTGTACTATTAAAAACACTGCCATGATTAGGGCACACAAAATTGCCCTGGTTAGTGTTAAATGCGATAGAGGTCCCTTCATGTGTGCAGGCAACTTGTACCGCGGTAAACGAAGCCGGTACATTCGATGCAGCCAACCTGACGACGATAACGCCGCTGTTTGTTTTAGACTCACCTACTGTCTTCAGTTCCGTATTAAGATCCAGGGTAAAATTTACGCCTGCAGGTGGTACCGGTGGTGGAATTACAGCGCCACCTCCTGGGGTAGCTTCTCCGCCTTTTCCGCAACTGGCCAGACATCCCGTACAGGCAGCTGCTAACCCTATTCCGAGGGTGTTTAAAAACTCTGTTCTTTTCATGAGTGTATAATTGTTTTTTAAATTCCGCACATGCGGGGAAGCTTGCATGAGCTTATCTTTCTATCGTTGTTTGGCTGGTAAGCTCATGCGGGTTTCATTTAGTAATATTTAGTTTATTTAAGGTTTCTGTTTGTGAAGGGTAAACATCCGGGATATCGTGAAGCCGAAGCGGTATTGTCCCTTGCCCCATGAGGATGTGGAATTCGGAAGGAAATTGTTTTCGGCAATTGCTTTCACGTTGGCGAAGTTCATCGTAAAAACATGTCCGCCTGTTTCGATCTCGATCCCCAGTCCCAAAGGGTTGTAGAAGCTGGTACTGGTATTATTTTTCCGGTAGTCTGAATTGATCAGATAATAATCGGCGACGATTCCGAAGCGCTTAGTGAATTTATAGCGTCCGGCAATGCCCGTCGAAAACAGGGTCTCTTCATCTCCGGGCGATAAAACAACATTGCGGAACAAAAAGCCTGGGGTGACTTGCAGAGAAAAGTTTGAAGAAAATTTCCGGGATATTATTCCCTGTACAAAATAAGAGAAGCGGTTCCCATAATCATCAAAGACAGCAGTGTTCACTTTATACGGTGTAAAGCCCGCTTTAATCAGTGCGCTCAGAGAAATTGGCGAACCTTCCTTTTCTTTTTGCTGCAGGAAAGCATACTTCAGCTGAAGATCTAATAGTTGCTCAAATTTACTTCTTCCGAAGCCGATATTCAGCCTGTCGGATATGCCATAATCAAACCCGATATAAATATCGGCGGAGTTATCAAATCCATATAGAGTTTTAGAGCCCCCGTCTGTTCCCCCAATATCTCCAAACCGATGTATGACCTTAAAATCAAGATCATACTTTTTCACCATGGTAGTGGTTTGAGAAAGGATCAGCCGGCTCGATTTAAATGATGCACCTACTGCTTCCGGCTCGGTTTCTGAGGATATATCCTTCATCAACGAGTCGACATTTTGGGCAGTTCCCTGGTAAGCCGATAGTAAAAGTCCTATCAGAACGGTATAGATCTTACTCATAAATTTGGTTTTAGGTTAGGGTACTAAAAGTACCTTTAAAGGTTATTCTAATGGTTTCTGCTATATTTTTAAATACAAGTGCTGGTATCTTTATATTATGATCCTGGCATTTTACGTCAAACACTGAATAAATTTCCAGTTTGCCGTTTACAACTTTAACAGTTCCCGAAACAGATCGCCTTTTTGTAACTCCATGTACTTCAAGATCTCCGGTTGCTGTTACCTGATATTCACCGTCCCTCGAAATCTCAAGCGGCATATTCAGCTTACCTTTGAATTTGGCTACGGGGTATTTATCAGATTCCATGTAATTTTCATTAAAATGCTCGCGCATCAAACTTTTGCGGAACTGGAAGCTCCTGATCGATACTCCAAACTGGATCTCACCGCTGTTGATATTCACCACGCCGTAAGCGTTTCTGGAAACCGCCTCTATATTTTCCATTGGCGCTTCGGAGAACAGGGTCAATTCTGCATTTTTAGTAACAAATACAGATGCCGCACTCTCAACCCGGGGGATAGATGCTATTAAAAATCCTATCAGCAGCGTTGTAAACATCATTTTTTGCTTTTACGAAACCAGGCATCAGTCCATTTTGAAGACGGAATTCTCAATTCCCTTAGATCAGGAATTGTGTTTCATTGACAACACGTAAGAAGTTAATTAATGGTTGCCTTATTAAAAAAATAGCTGCCATTAAGGCATGGAAACCATAGCGTGCCGGGGGCATAAAAGACTTACATTTCAGAAGATAACAAGGAAGGTTCTTCCAAAGGTAAAAGAAAGGGAATTACTAGTGTCCGGGTAAAATTGGAATCTCTATAAAATATGTTTTTACGCCTCGCATTGGATGTTTTTTGCCAATTTTTAAAAGCAAGCCCCCTGTAAAATACAAGTAGGCTTGACCCAGAAGGCGGTCGAAAAGTAAAACCTTTACCGGACACTTGTGGAACGGGAATTTATTTTCCAAATGGCCGGTGCAAGTTGAGCGAATAGCAGGGCGTCAAATCAAATCAAAGGAGCGTGCATATTGGCAAAGTTCATAATACGAAGAAGTTCCAAGCTTCTTGCGGATATTTTTTCTGTGAGTGTCGACGGTACTTAAAGAAATAAACAGCTCCACGGCGGTTTCTGCCGAGCTCTTTCCGAGGGCAAGTTCTTTTAAAACTTCTCGTTCCCGCTGACTAAGTTTGGAAAACTTCTGAAAGTTTTTCCTTAAAAAATTGTTCTCTTCCAGTACGCGCGCGGCCTTGGTAGTCATATGATGCATGGCATCGATAGGAAAAGAGACAGTGATCGTATAAAGAGGTTTTCCGTGGACATCACGCATAAATACCCTGGAACTACTCATATGCCAGGTCCAATCGGATTTTCCTGCAACCCTCACCTGCTGAAAGTAAGTAATTATCTGGTTGAAATCTTTGCTCTCCAGTAATCCCAGGATCTTAGGAACATAATCCTTGGAATCTTCCTCATTAAAAAATCTTGAATAATATTCTTTGGCGCTCATGCTGGTAATTTCTTCAAGAGAAATATTGAGCTCATTGAGACCGTAAGCAGACATCCAGGTAACTGTCCAGTCACTTATATTATGAATAATGGTAACACCCGGAAGTTTTTCTGCTCCTGCAGCTACTATCCTGATCTGGTCTTCCAAGCTCTCCCGCCCTGTATATATATCCATCGTAAACGTGCAACAAGTTAAATCTTTTTAAAACATGGTGCAACCAGTATTTCCCGTAAAACAAAAATCTGCTTTCCAAATTACTTTATACCTCATACCTCATACCCTCTTCGGCATACTCCAGCTCGATGTTCTTAATATTTATCAGCATCTCTTTATCGAAATGAGTGAGAAGGATCCTTTTGCAATTAAGACGGCTCAGGTGCTCCCGGAGCTGTAGGTAATTCATGTGCCCTTTAACCTCCATTGTATAAAAGCAGCACTCGCAAATAAACAGGTCGGCCCTGTCTGCAAGTGAAATAAGCGTATCCGTCCACCCGGTATCGCCCGAATAACTTACAACCTTACCGCCCAGGCCAAGCCTGACCCCGTGAGGCAACGCTTCTTTGGTATGAAAAACAGGGAAGCTTTCTACGGTCAGGTCTCCCAGATGGAAGATCTTGCTGTTATTGAAAGACCAGAACTCAATTTCAAGCTTTTCTAATACCTGGGAGCCGGGATATAGCAAAGCCAGCAAACTTTTCAGCTTCTCAAGACAACCAGGCGGCGATATTATATTAAGCTTCTTCTTTTGTCCGTAAGTTGCCAGGTACAAAAGCACAAAGGGAAGCCCTCCATAGTGATCGCCATGAAAGTGGGTGATGATGATGGCATCAATATCCGGAAGCGGTACCTTATGGGATTTCAATGCAGGCAAAGAACTCGCCCCGCAATCAATAAGGGCCTTAACCGAATTATTTTTCAGATAAAAGCATGTGTTTAATTGCCCTCCGCTGCCGAAGGCATCGCCGCAACCAATGATTTTCACCGAAGCAGTATCCATACTTCTGAAACAGAGCTTATACATCAATGTTTTGAACCGTCAGAGGCTTACTGTAAGATAACGTCCAATTTATTTAGATTAAATACAAATAATTTGTTTTTGAATTAACTTTTCCTGTTATTTGCCGCAATTTATAATCAATCTTAATAAAAGATGAAAAGATACTTACTAACGCTTATAATTTTATGTGCTTTGTCGGGTTTTTCCTATAGCCAGATCACATTATCGGGAAAAGTAACAGATAGCCTTGACAGGCCGGTTCCCGGAACCACCGTACGTCTTATGGAGAAAAACCTCAGCACGGTGACTAACTCACAGGGTATTTTTATATTCAGCGGCTTAGCAGAAGGAACATTCAACCTCACAGTTTCCTCAATAGGCTACGAGACCCGCCGCATGCCGTTTACACTCAGCAGTTCTCAGAATACACTAAACATCACACTTTCTGAAAGGGTAAACCAGCTCCAGAGTGTGGAGATCGTAGGGCGTAAGGAACAGAAATATAAAAACACAAGTTCTTTTTCAGGCACAAAAACTGAAACCCCGCTCAAGTACGTCCCCCAGGCAATCAGCTATGTTACCAAGGAAGTTATTGATGACCAGATGGCATTCAAAACAAGCGATGTGGTCAAGAATATAAGCGGAGCCTCAATCTTCTCTTTTTATAATAATGACATCGCCCTTAGAGGTTTCAGAGCCGGGAACGCACTCATTAACGGACTTAGAAATCCTACCACCAGCTTCAATCAATCGCTATTGCCCAACGTAGAACGTGTTGAGGTAATTAAAGGCCCTGCATCTGCCCTGTTTGCAAACTCCGATCCTGGTGGCACCGTGAATACGGTTACTAAGAAACCCCTTGATGAAGCGCGGAAATCAATAAACTTTGCCACCGGGAGTTTCAATACCTTCCGCGTAGCCTCAGATTTCACCGGACCGATGAATGATTCACGGACTTTGCTTTACCGGTTAAACCTGGCTTATCAAAATGCGCAGTCTTATCGCGAACTACAAGGAGGGCAGGATGTTGTTATCGCGCCTTCGGTATCGTTTATTCCTGATGAGAAAACATTTGTAAATTTCGACTTTGTTTATTCGAAAACGAATGCCAAGTTAGACCGCGGCCAGCCGATTTTTGGTGCCACAGCGGGTACAGACCTTAACTCCACTCCTATTTCATTTGCGATCGGGAAGAACAACGATTTCAGCAAAGAGACAAACATGTATGTAACAACTTCCATTCAGAGGAAGGTGGGTAATAAAGTTACTCTCAATGCGTCCTATATGAAGTTCCTCTATGATGAGGACTTGCTTGAGCATCGTACATCGAACAGATATGCAGTTGATGCCGCGGGAGTACAGATCCCTACACTAATGGAAATGCAGACCATTCGCCGCCAGTCGAGGAATTACAACGATAATATTACCTTATATGGGGTAGCTGACTTGAAAACAGGCCCGCTGGAACATAAGATACTCCTGGGCTACGACTACCTTCAGAACGAAACTCCTGTAGGAAGTTCGAATTATAATGCCAACGGCTATATCAACGCTGCCCGAAACGGAACCATCGCCACCTATAACCCCGCTAACCGTGCTGCTTACTATATTGTAAACAATCGCCCGGTACCTAACGTACCTCACTTTGACCTGGTGAACCCTGACTATTCTATCTCCGAGATATCTCAGTATTTTAATGTTTCTTCCAGCCAGCCTGTAACCAAATACTTTGTTAATGGCTTCTATATTCAAGATCAGATTAAATTCGGAAAATTTCAGGCTTTGCTTGGCCTGAGACAGGAGTACTATACTGATATTGTGAACTATAAGAAAGCGAATTCAAAAGAGGTAGAGCAAAAGGCGACGATCCCGCGTGTAGGATTAGTGTATTCCCCGATAGAACAGATCAGTCTGTATGGTACTTACGCTGAGGGCTATCAACCGCAAGGCGCTGCAACTATTGGGTCACCTGAGATCTATGGAGGCCCGTTTGATCCGCTTATTAGCAATATGATCGAGGGTGGTGCGAAATCTGAGTTTTTCGAAAAAAGGCTTGCTGTAAATCTTGCAGTATACAAAATAGAACAAAACAATATCCTGATCAATGCCAACGCGCCGGGAAATCCTCAAATGCTACGCCAGATCGGACAGCAGCAATCAAGTGGTGTTGAACTTGACATATATGGTCAGATCTTAAGCAATTTGAGTGTTACAGCTAACTTCGCCCGCGGTGTCGCTAAGATAACCGAAAGCACAATAGCCGGGGAAGTTGGAAGGTTATTGCCAAACGCACCTAAAACCCAGGGCGGTTTATGGGCTAAGTATACCTTTACCAGTCCTGCTTTGAAAGGTATCGGCGTCGGGCTGGGCGGAAATTATGTTGGCGACAGAAATACATCAAGCTTTATATTGGTTCTGCCTTCTTACGTAGTTGCCAACGGCGCCTTATATTATACCGTCGATAAATTCCGGATCTCGGCTAATTTGAATAACATCTTTGATAAAACTCACTGGTTAGGGGGATATGATTACAACCGTTTGTTCCCGGGTGCTCCGAGAAACTTTATGGTAGGTGTCGGTTACTCATTTTAATCCGCATGACACCGGGTAATACTGCTAAAAAAGACAATAAGCTCCTGTGGCGGATACACCACTGGGCTGGGTTATATTGCGGAATTGTAATTGCTGTGCTAAGCCTGACCGGCGCGCTGGCGGTTTTCATCCCCGAAATAGATCTGTTCATTCAAAAGCAGTATTATTCGGTTTCGTCCACTCCTTCCAGGACATTTAATATCGGTAAGTCTGTTGCTCAGGCCGAAAAACAGTATCCTGGCATGAGCGGACTTATCATCGATCTGCCTGAGAAACCCGGGCAGGTAGCGGGCCTGAACTTTTTCGTTGGCGGCGATAAGGGCCTTGGTCTCCAGCGGTATTACTTTTTTGTTGATGCCGGGAAAGACGAAATCGTCGGAACACGAAATCAGCAAAATTCCCTGGCCAATTACCTGCGTCAAATGCACGTGCGCCTGTACGATGGCTACTGGGGAAGGCAACTTGTCGGACTCGGCGGCATTGCACTGCTTGTAGTAGCTATCACCGGCCTGCTTATTTACAGTGATTTCATGAAACGGCAGCCCTATCCCAAGCTGCGGAAAGGACGGGGTCTTCGTATTTTAATGGCCGACTGGCATAAAATATTTGGAATCAGCGCCCTGGCATTTAACATAGTCATTGCCATAACCGGGGCATGGCTAGGCTTGCAGCCTAAGCTCATGAACTGGTTTAATATTAAAACACCAAATAATTTTAAGCCGGAAATTGTAATCAGTCCTGAAGAAGATAAAAAAACAACCGTTCATTGGGATAACTTGCTGGCGGTTGCAAAAAAAGAATTCCCTGATCTTGTACCTAATGGTATAAAGGCGTCTGACGATGGCAGCTCAACCATATCGTTTTACGGTAATATTGCCGGACAGGCTTATGAAAGAAACGCAAACGTGCTTGTTATTTCTAAGAATGGTCTTAAGCCCGTATTCAAATACGACGTCCGAACGGCACCCTTCAGTCATAAGTTTTACTTCATCCAGGAAGCCCTGCATTTTGGTGACTTTGGCGGGCTTGGCTTAAAGATTCTGTATGCGGTACTGGGACTAACAAGTGGCTTTCTTTCTATCAGCGGCTTTGTAGTTTACCTCTACAGGATGGATAAGAAGAAGAGAAACCGCTTCTCACCTCTTAAAACCACTTTTATTTATTGTATGGTGATCACGCTTGTCCTGATCGCTCTGGCGCTGGTAAGCATGTTTATTGGATATAGCAAAGCAGCACTGGCAGCGGCCATATTAATCAACGGTACACTGGTAATCTTTATACTTTATTCAATTTATACATTCATCAGAAAGAAACTGCAACCGGCCCATTCGAAATGAAGGACTTTAAACTCGTAGAACATAATCTTATTCCTCTTTCCCTGTTTGCATTGAATATTTCGGTAGTGCATCTGCTCTATTTATTATTTATAGACAATATATTATCATTTACCACTCTGCTGGTATTTTCGTCTACCATCGTATTGGTCGCAGGAGTTATAAGAAAAAAAAAGGTGTTGATGATCCCGGGAGCGTTGGTGTATACTATTGTTCTGCTTTTCTCACTTTAAGACTTCGCGGCTGCTTTCAACAGGATTCTTTTCAACAGCTTTCTTAAGTTCCTCCTCATGGGTAAGATCGAGCCTGAGAGGCGTAATTGAGACAAAACCATTTTCGACAGCCCAGCGGTCGGTTCCTTCCTCCGCTGGTTCCAGAGGAGTAACGGTAAACCAGTAATGTTTTCTTCCCATCGGATCCGTCCCAGGAACTATCCGCCCGTCGTACAGGCGCACAGACTGCCTGGTCCATTGAACCCCTTTGGGATCTGGTGGTAAATTAACGTTATACAGCCCCAAAGCTGGATTATCAAGCAGCAAACTGATAGCTTCCTCTACGAACGGAGCCAGAATTTCCCAGTTTGGTTCTGTTTTACCAACAGGCGTACTTAAAGCAACGGCTTTGATCCCCAGCAGGGCACCTTGCTTTGCAGCGGCAAGAGTTCCCGAATGCCACATGGAGTTGCCCAGGTTCGGCCCCATATTGATCCCCGATAACACCAGGTCGGCATGATCCCATAAATGTGTGCCCAGTGCTACGCAATCTGCCGGGGTTCCATTTACGCGGTAAGCCTCAATGCCTGGAAACTCTATCGGCGACCTTTTACATGTAAGAGGTTTAGAATGTGTAACAGCATGCCCCATGGAAGATTGTTCCACATCAGGAGCTACAACCCGAACCTCACCGAATTTTAATGCAGCTCTTGCAAGTGCAGCTATGCCAGGACTATAAATACCATCGTCGTTCGTTACCAGGATCCTCATCATAATAATACTTGTTTAAATTCCAACAAAAAACACCTTTCTATGTTTCAAGAAGATATCAATTAGCACATGACCAGGGTAAAACTTCTGCATAATGATAAAGCCGGGGACGAAAGTCACTCTAAACAGAAACTGATTTCCATGATCGAGTCAAAAGGGTTTATTTGCGATTACTCGTCAATAAAGTCTTCAGACTGGGACATTCCGCAAGAAACCGACTTTATTGTCGTGGCGGGCGGTGACGGAACAGTAAAAAAAACTGCGAAAAGCTTGTTAAACAGGCGATTGGTCGACAAGAGGTTCCCGATTGCCATCCTCCCGCTTGGTACCGCGAATAATCTTTCGCGGGCTTTAAGTATAGGCAACGACCCTGAAAAGATAATCGAGTCGTGGTTAAAACCCAAGCTCAGGAAATTCGATGTGGGCCGGGTGTACGGCATGCCTAAATATGATTTTTTCATGGAAGGGCTGGGTTACGGCGTATTTCCGGAACTCATGCGTCAAATGAAAAGCGTTGATGATAACCTTTCAGATGACCCCGAAAAGAGAATGGGAGCCGCTTTGAAAGCCCTGCAGAAGGTGATTGCTTCTTATAAGCCGCACTTCGCTCATATTGTTATAGACGGGCAGGATTATTCAGGCGAATACTTAATGATAGAGGTAATGAATATACCTTCCATTGGCCCGAATCTTCTTATGGCACCTGATGCCGATACCGCGGATGGCCTTTTTGATATTATCCTTATTCACGAAGACAAGAGAAAGGTACTGAGCTCTTACGTAGGAGAAAAGCTTAAAGGAAAGGAGAAACCACTAAAACTGAATCCCATTCAGGGGCGCCAGATATATATTAACTGGCAAGGATCCGATGGCCATATTGATGACAAGCTCATCCAAATGAAAGAACATCCGGAACTGAAAATTGAGAACCATAGCGGCTTGCTTGAATTTTTTCAGTGATGTTTAAGGACATTCTGATTTCATCTTAAATCAACTTCCCTTCATTACGCCGATGCTCCCCCCTTTAAATCCCGGGAACAGTATTTTATTATTATTTATCAATAAATGCCTGCCGGCCACTTCGCCGAAAACACTTCTGAAATCTGTCGTAACAGCCAGGTCACGCCCATCTTCAAGGTTTTCCAGCGCCAGCGGCTGGACATCTCCATGAACCAGTCCTCCATTCACACCATTACCGAGAATGAAGTTACATGAAGCCCGGCCATGATCTGTACCGCCGGTGCCGTTCTGTTTGACAGTACGTCCAAACTCGGTCATTGTCATTACGGTGAGGTCATCCTGGTATGCGTCCATATCCGTCCAGAATGCCATAATGCTATTGCTCAGGTCGCTTACATTCCGGGCAAATATGCCCGTTTCCTTTCCCTGGTTAAAGTGGGTATCCCATCCTCCGGATTCGGCGAAGGCAACCTCCAGTCCAACATCCATTTTAATAAGCTGTGCGATCTGCCTTAGTGAATTTCCCAGGGCTGTATTCGGATAAACAGCATTATTTGCGGGTTTGTAATTCTTAATATCAGCTTTCTGAAGCATTTTAATCGCGTCAAAGCTTTCCTTACCGGTTTGTTTGAGCAAACCTGAAGCAGTTTGATCGTAAAGGTCTTCAAAGCTTTGCGAAACGCGGCTCGTACCTGTGGGATTTCCTTTCATCTGAATGGCAAAATCCTGAAGGTTGCTGATAGCTACTGAAGGCATATCACCATAAAAGGACCTGGGCATGGAGGATGTTAAACTCACGGCCTGAAATGGAGTGGCTTCATGGCCCAAAAGACCGACTGCCCGGTTGAGCCAGCCGCTCGGGGTGCCCTTGCTGAAAGGAGTTCCCGATTCCATATAGTCCTGCGCATCAAAATGCGAGCGGCTATTATTAGGCGAGCCCATTCCATGCACGATCGCCAGTCTCTTTTCGCGGAACATTCTCTCAAACGCTTCCATAGATGGATGAAGCCCGAAACGTCCATCGAGATCGATAAGGGGTTTTGCATTACCTGCTTTGGCTGCTGACATCATCAGGCCGGGCCGTGCCGCCTGAAGATATTTATCGCCGAATGGCGTAACCGCCATAAGGCCGTCCATAGCACCCCTTTGGAATATGGAGACAAGAATCTTTTTACGTTTAAAAAGCCCGGGCGCCTGCACAAGGCTCGCTGCTTCGGCAAGAAAAGTTGGAATGCCTCCCACACTGATCCCAAAGAGCGCCAGCCCTCCGGCTTTTAAGAATGCTTTTCTGGATATCATCGCCATTCGTTTTTAATTCCTATTTACGCTGAAATTCCGGAGATCCAAGTATAACGCCGACTACCTGCGCAAGAACCGTATTGGATGCCTGGTTGTTGGTCATTTTCGACGGGTCTTTTAGGCCCGTCCTTTTAACGGGTTTGCTCCTTCCCGCATCAGTCATCTGCGGATCAGCCTCCCCCGGCTGCGGTTTTTCCTCCGGAGGAGAATTTTTCAATGCTGCGTCTTCTATCTTTTTCTGCAGAAGTGGATCGTTAAGCATTGGCTTAAGACGATCAATGGTTTCACTGAGATCTCTTTCTGGCATGATCACTCGCCCGTACGTCATCAGAGCTGTTCCGGAGCTCTCAGGCTCACGATTATTATTTAAGGCAGCCAGATTGACCTTAACTCCGGGGATTCGCTGTGAAGCAAGCGCAAGGCCAAAATTCATGCGATTTAGTAAAGAGCCTGTATTGATCCAATACTGCCCCCGATCAGGGAATCCGGTAGGTGCCTGGTAGGAATATATCTTTTGACCCATCCTGTTAATCCAGTTGTACAACTGATAAGGTTGGCCAATATCAGCGTTCAAAGCCCTTACCGCACTAATAGCAAGCTCAAAGGGTGATTTAGTTTTTTCGCGAAGCGCATCCTTACTCCAAAACTCCGGCGAGGAGACCATAGCTGTTAAAACTTTAGAAATATCGCCCTTTGTTTTAATGAAGGTTGTGGTCATTTTATTAACAATTTTCGGTGAGGGGTCGTCGCTAACAAAGCGGATTGCAATTTTCCGGGAAATAAAATTTGCTGCAGAAGGATGATTTGCAAGCATCTCCAAAAGCTGTACCCCCTCTTCGTATCCGCCGTTTGCAGGAAAGTGCCTGCCCATCACTGTCTTTTCCCCGGTATCATGCCTGTTTGCTGCAAAAAGGAAGTCTCCTTCATGAACAAAGCCTCTTTTTGCAAGATTTTGTTCACCTATCTTATCGAGTGTGTTCTTTAAAGCAGACGCATAGCCATTCTCCATGGGATAAACAGTCCAGCCCGTTAATACCCGTGCAGCCTGCGTTACATCTGCCTGTGTATAGCCCCCATCCACACCCAGAGTATGGAGTTCCATAACCTCCCGTGCGTAATTCTCATTGAGTCCCTGTATCTTTCTGTTTTGTTGAAGCTTCGCAGGCACCCTTGCTTTTATTGACGAATCTGTAACGTTTGCAGCACGCTGTGCTGCCAGCCGCCTTTGCAAAGCCGGATTAGCAGTCTGTGGCAAGCTTTCAGGTGATCCGGAACTGCTGAAGTTATCAAGATAGGTCAACATCGCCGGGGATTTGGCCGTAGCGAGCACGAGACTTTCAAAACTGCCAAACACATTGGGCCTGATGACGTCGCGTTCATAGGCTGGGACAAATTCGGCCGATTGCCCTTTTGTAAGTGAAACATTAAAATGATTGAACCAAAAATCCGTCAGGAGCTCACGCATTTGGTTATGCGAGTATGCCGCTCTCAGTATCTTTTGATTGATCAGCTGCCTGTATAGTTCCGCCTGTGGCCGGTAACCGTTTTGCGTCATGTAGGACAGTATTTGATCCCTGTATGCTTTTTTATCTGCCTGGATTGAATCCTTATGGATGAGGCCGTCCTTTATCGCCATCCGGATAACCTGACCATTGTTTGGAAATAATCTGGAAACCTCATTATTACTAAGGTTGATGGCATCATAATTCTGAAGCCTGGCTTTCAAGGACTGATCGGGCAAATCCCCCTTCAACTGCTGAAAAAACCATTTCTCAAGACCCATTTTTACAAGAGCATCAATATCACCAGGCCTTGCACCATAGGTAAACCTGCTTAATAGGTGGGCTGCCGCCTGGCGTTCCGTCAGTCCCGCCTTTTTATAAGGGAAATTTACAGTCGCGGGTAAATCTCCCGGGAAAGAAGAAAATATGATAAGCGCAGATATGATAAGTGGCAGAAAGAAGTACCTTAATGTAGTTTTCATATCATCAACCGGTTTGTAGTTGTCTGACTACAGAAATTCGCAAAGGATTAAAATAAAACGATAATTGTTAGTTGTTAGTCTTTGCCCCTTGCTTATGGTATGCAAATTCCCCGTTCCCCGAGCCCTGTAAGGCGTCTAAAAAAATAGATTTTTCGGCCTGATTTATATTTGATTTAGATAGATTTGATTTGGCTGTAAACATCACGTGAAAATAAACAGATAATAATATGAGAATAAAGAATATTGCATTTGCCATCGCATTTATGGTGATTTCATTACATGTAAGCGCACAAAGTTCCGGGCGCTGGAGTGCAGAAAAAGCAAAACAATGGTATGCACAGCATCCCTGGATAAATGGCGCCAATTTTATACCCAGCACCGCCATTAACCAACTGGAGATGTGGCAGGCCGGCACCTTCGATCCGAAAACTATTGATCGTGAACTTGGCTGGGCCGAGGGGCTTGGATTCAATACGATGAGGGTTTATCTCCATAGCCTGGCCTATAAGCAGGATCCGAAAGGCTTTAAGGACAGGATGGGTCAATATCTAACTATTGCAAATAAACATGGCATTAAAACGATTTTTGTTTTTTTTGACGATTGCTGGAATAAAATGGGTTTTATCGGAAAACAGCCGGCACCGCAGTCAGGCATACACAATTCGGGCTGGGTTCAGGACCCCGGAGACCCGGCATCGAAAGACCCTGCGAATTTTCCTGAACTGGAGAAATATGTAAAGGATGTAATGACGCATTTTGCAAAGGATAAGCGGGTGCTGTTGTGGGACTTGTACAACGAGCCGGGGAATTCAGGGAAGTTAGATACCTCCCTTCCCCTGCTGACTAAGGTTTTCGAGTGGGCCAGAGCTGCCAATACCGATCAGCCGATTTCGGCAGGCCTGTGGAGATGGGATTTTGAAAAGCTCAACGCTGTTCAGATCGCAAACTCTGATGTAATAACGTATCATAACTATGAAGCGCCTGAGTGGCACAAAAGGGTTCTCCAATTATTAAAAACACATGACCGGCCTTTAATATGTACCGAATATATGGCGAGGACGAAGAACAGCACATTTGCTAATACCATGCCTATGCTGAAAGACCAAAAGATAGGAGCAATTAACTGGGGATTGGTCGCGGGAAAGACCAATACAATCTATGCGTGGGATACTCCAATTAAAGACGGTGGGCAACCAACAGATTGGTTCCACGATATTTTCTGGCCAGACGGACGAATATATCGTACAGCTGAAACGGACCTGATAAAAAAATTAAACAACAAATAAACAATGAACTGCGGAATCAATGGAATGTACACGAGCCTGCTGATCTTTACAACTATCAGTTTCATGGCATGTACTAATAACACTCAATCTTCAGAAAACATGGATGACCGTTCGATACGTCGCCCGGATATGGGGGCATTCAGTAAAATAATCGATGGTAAAAAAGTAAGTTCTTACGAGATCGGTAATGGCAAAATCACTGCATATTTTACAAACTACGGCGCACGTATCACTGGTCTTTGGGTTCCTGACAAGCGTGGTGTTTCCACAGACGTGGTGGTTGGCTTTGGAAATATTGAGGGTTACCTGAAGTCCACCGAGCCTTATTTCGGCGCAACTATCGGACGTTATGGAAACCGTATAGCCAAAGGCAAATTCACTCTGGACGGTACTGAATACCAGATACCTCTAAATAATGGCCAAAATGCCCTGCATGGTGGAATTAAAGGATTCCAGGGTGTGGTATGGGATGTCGAACAGCCTGATGAAAGAACGCTGATCTTTACCTATTTGGCTAAGGATGGGGAAGAGGGCTTTCCCGGAAATCTTACATCAAAGGTTACTTATTCTGTGACTGACAATGACGAGGTGAAAATGGTCTACGAAGCGAGCACTGACAAAAAGACTGTCGTCAACCTTACCAATCATGCGTTTTTTAATCTTAACGGCGAAGGCAGCGGTGAGATCCTGGATCATGCTGTTCAGATCTTCGCAGATAAATTTAGCCCCGTCGATAGCACGCTTATTCCCACAGGTGAGCTGCGCAGCGTTTCAGGAACCCCCTTTGACTTCCTGTCTGCCACAAGTATCGGTAAAAGAATAAATGCGGATAATGAGCAGCTTAAATTTGGTAAGGGATATGATCACAATTATATCCTTAGCGGAAAGAAGGAAAATGGGATGCTGCATGCGGCAACTGTAATCGGGGACAAATCTGGAATAAAGATGGACATCTTTACGCAGGAACCCGGCATGCAGTTCTATAGCGGCAATTTTATGCAGGGAAAAAACCAATTCAAAAACGGCAGTAAAGATGAATTCAGAACTGCTTTCGCTATGGAAACCCAACATTTTCCAGACTCGCCAAACCAGCCCTCCTTCCCTACTACAGTTCTCAGTCCCGGGGAGAAATACCGTACTATTTCGATCTATAAATTCTCAACTGAAAAATAACGGTCGAACAAAATCATTAAAAAAAAAGGCCAATTGGTTCTCAATTGGCCTTTTCTTGCCTTCTCATATAAACAATTCAGGATTTAAGGAACTCCCGATACTCTTCCTGCAAGGCTAATAAACAATCGGCGCACAAACATCCGTCAAAACACTCGCTCACATACTGTATTTCATTTAAGCTCAACTGAACCTTACTGCACTGGCATTTGGTATAGGAGTTAGCCTTACACTCAACTCGTTTACCGCAGCGTTCACAGGGGATAATTTCGTGCTTGCTTAAAATCATATTTTTTGAGTTATACGTTTTACGTTATAAGTTATAAGTTGCTAAACGCTGGCAAAAATCAAAAGTTATTCAGCGTTTAGAATCAGTGGGTTTTACGTAAAACGCACAACGTATAACGTTCAACTTCCTTAAGAGCTGCAAGTAACACACCCTTCCTCCATACTGCAGCTGGGGCCGCTTACCACAGATGGTTCTATCTCATCCAGGTCATTTTTGCTCACCGGATGAATTTGAGGAACAAGTGGTTCCATCGTTTTACCACCCTGCTTCTCTACTGTAAACTGAACTGCCTTTGCAGCTGCCTGGGTGCGCAAATAGTACATACCCGTTTTCAGACCCTTCTTCCAGGCGTAAAAATGCATCGATGTTAGCTTACCGGTATTCGGACTATCAACGAACAGGTTCAACGATTGAGACTGGCAGATAAACGCACCACGGTCTGCCGCCATATCTATCAGGTTACGCTGCTTAATCTCCCAGACGGTTTTATATAGCTCCCGGATCTCCGAAGGTATTTCTTCGATATGCTGCACGGATCCATTAGCGGTAATTATACTGTCCTTCATCGCATTGTTCCATAACCCTAAACTTACAAGGTCCTTAAGAAGGTGCTTATTAACAATCACAAATTCCCCGCTAAGCACTCGCCGGGTATAAATATTCGAAGTATAAGGTTCAAAACATTCGTTATTGCCCAGAACCTGGGAGGTTGAAGCTGTAGGCATTGGAGCAACAAGCAGGGAATTCCTTACCCCATGCTTCATAACTTCCGTTCTCAGCGATTCCCAGTCGTGCCTGTTTGATGGTTTCACACCCCACAGGTCAAACTGAAATTTGCCAGCAGACAACGGTGAACCTTTAAATGTTTCGTAAGCACCCTGATCCTTCGCCAGGTCTTTACTGGCCGTCATGGCGGCAAAATAGATAGTTTCGAAAATATTCTTATTCAGCACCTTAGCCAGATCACTTTCAAAGGGAAGGCGCATAAGAATAAAGACATCAGCCAGCCCCTGTACCCCAAGCCCGATTGGCCGGTGCCTCATATTCGATCTTCTGGCCTCTTCAACAGGATAGTAATTATTATCAATGATCCTGTTCAGGTTTTTTGTAGCCTGGTAGGTTATCGTATATAATTTGTCGAAATCGAAGTTTCCGTTAGTCACAAATCTAGGCAGGGCCAGAGAAGCCAGGTTACAAACCGCAACTTCATCGGCACTGGTGTACTCCATAATTTCCGTACATAGGTTACTGCTCTTTATTGTGCCCAGGTTTTGCTGATTGCTTTTACTGTTCGCTGCGTCTTTGTATAAAAGATAAGGCGTTCCCGTTTCAATTTGGGCGTCAAGGATCGCAAACCAAAGTTCCTGGGCTTTAATGGTCTTCCTCGCCCTCCCTTCCGTTTCGTACTGATGATACAGCTGTTCAAAAGCTTCTCCGTGACATTCGTATAACCCGGGGGCTTCGTGCGGACAAAACAAACTCCATTCAGCATTGGCTTCTACCCGTTTCATGAACAAGTCGGGCACCCAAAGTGCATAAAAAAGGTCGCGGGCCCGCATTTCTTCTTTACCATGATTTTTCCTCAGGTCAAGAAATTCAAACACATCGGCATGCCAAGGCTCAAGATAGATCGCGAAGGCGCCTTTGCGCTTGCCGCCGCCCTGATCAACATACCTCGCGGTGTCGTTGAATACTTTGAGCATAGGTACTATCCCGTTGCTGGTACCGTTGGTGCCGCCTATATAACTTCCGGTAGCGCGTACATTATGTATGGCCAAACCTATGCCTCCCGCACTTTGCGAGATCCTGGCAGTTTGTTTCAGTGTGTCGTAAATCCCATCGATACTATCATCTTTCATGGATAGAAGGAAACATGACGACATCTGTGGCTTGGGCGTTCCTGCGTTAAATAAGGTGGGCGTAGCGTGCGTAAACCAACGCTCGCTCATCTGATTATAAGTCTCGATTACGCTCTCTATATCCTCTTTGTGAATCCCTATAGCTACCCGCATATACATGTGTTGCGGGCGTTCAATAACCTGACCGTTTATTCTTAATAGATAGGACTTTTCCAAGGTTTTAAAACCAAAGTAGTCAAAGCCAAAATCACGGTCATAAATAATCGAACTGTCTAATATCTCAGCATTATCTTTAATGATCTCATAAACGTCGTCAGCAATCAGCGGCATTTTACGGCCATTATGTTCGTCCGTGTAATTATACATCCTCGACATCGTTTCAGAGAACGATTTTTCTGTGTTTTTATGGAGGTTGCTCACTGCGATCCTGCTGGCAAGCAAGGCATAATCCGGGTGTTTGGTGGTTAATGACGCCGCGGTTTCTGCCGCCAGATTATCCAGCTCTGTGGTGGTAACTCCGTCAAAAATCCCCTCTATCACCTTCTTAGCCACGTCTATCGGATCTACAAGCGGACTTAATCCGTATGATAATTTCTGGATCCGCGCAGTTATCTTGTCGAATTTTACAGTTTCTAGTCTCCCGTTTCTTTTATGTACGTACATGGTAAATTGTTGTTTTTTGTTAATGATTGGTTACTAGGTGATGGGGATTAGGCTTTAGGTGTTAGGGATTAGGTATTAGGTAAGATTGAAAGAACACTTTCAGCTTTCAACTTTCAACTTTCAACTTTCCCCTTTCAACTCCTTAAAAGTCCTCTTCCAAAGAGAAATTCTGCGTCTCTCTTCCCGAAAGCACTCCTGATTTTTGATAATCGCCTACTCTTTTTTCAAAGAAGTTCGTTTTGCCTTGCAGGGATATCATTTCCATGAAATCGAATGGATTTGAAGCACCATAAATTTTGGCATACCCCAATTCGTCTATCCAGCGGTCTGCCACAAACTCAATATATTGCTTCATTAGCCTGGCATTCATCCCGATGAGGTCGACCGGCAGGGCTTCTGTAATAAACTCCTTTTCAATTTCTACCGCATCGCGAATGATGGAATGGATTTTTTCTTCGGGCAATTTGCTGGAAAGCATTCTGTAAAGCAGGCAGGCAAATTCGCAATGAAGGCCTTCGTCGCGGCTGATCAATTCGTTACTGAATGTTAAGCCAGGCATAAGTCCCCGTTTCTTTAACCAGAAAATAGAGCAAAAGCTGCCACTGAAAAATATGCCTTCAACCGCTGCGAAAGCTACAAGACGCTCAGCAAAGGTTCCGTTATCAATCCATCTTAGTGCCCATTCAGCCTTTTTCTTAACTGCAGGAACTGTATCGATCGCATGGAATAAATGATCTTTCTCTTTGCTATCTTTTATATAAGTATCGATGAGAAGTGCGTACGTTTCAGAATGGATATTTTCCATCATGATCTGGAATCCATAAAAACAACGCGCTTCCGGAACCTGAACTTCGCTCATGAAATTTACCGCGAGATTTTCATTTACGATACCATCACTGGCTGCGAAAAATGCGAGGATATGCGAGATGAAGTGCCGCTCACCATCGTTAAGATTATCCCAATCTTTAAGATCACCAGAGAGATCGATCTCCTCGGCTGTCCAGAAACTGGCTTCATGTTTTTTGTACATCTCCCAGATCTGGGGATAGTTAATGGGAAGGATCACAAAACGATCCTTGTTCTCTTTAAGTAATACTTCTTCCTGTTGCATAATCTTTGTTTTAGTGACAAGAAATGACAAAAGGCAACATTGCTTCGAAAGAAGATGAGCGGGCTTTTGTCAAAACTTTATTCGTGAAAGCTTTGAACAAACTATTTTGGCAGGTGTCTGGCTTGCAGCTATGAGCTATGAGCAGGAAGCTGTGAACAAAAGTTCAAAGCTGATTTCTCATAGCTGACAGCTACTTACAGTTGCACGTCAGCCCGTGATTTTAACACGGTTCCCTTTTAATTGTCCCGCAGGTGCGAGACAAACCGGATAGTTTATGTAAAAGAACTTGTGGGATAAAAGTAGAAGATAAATCAGCTTGCCCGGCTATGAAGTTTTAAACATCTGGTGGAATTCTTAACACCGGTTTTATTTAAGACCGAACTATAGAGTTTTTGATCTGTTATGACACCAGTAAATTACTTTGCATGGCAGAAAAACTCAAACGGACATTATCGTTAGCCGAATGTATCTTTTTTGGAGTAGGATCTATACTCGGGGCTGGAATATACACGATAATTGGTAAGGTGGCAGGATACTCAGGTAACCTAACCTGGCTGTCATTTCTGATTGCTTCATTCACTGCTCTGCTAACTGCATTTTCATATGCAGAACTCAGTGCGGCATACCCTAAAGCAGGAGGAGAATATGTCTACACGAAAAAAGCGATGGGTGTTACAGCGGGAACAGCGATAGGTTTCATAATCGCATTGAACGGGATCATAAGCGGAGCGACCGTTGCTGTCGGATTTGGTGGCTATCTGAGTGAGCTTTTAGACGCACCAATAGTACTTGGTGCACTTGGCATTATCGGAGTAATATTCCTGGTAAACGTTTCAGGAATCAGGGAATCTTCTTTAATAAATATCATTTTTACTGTAATAGAATTTTCAGGGCTCGTGCTGGTGATCGTTTCTGCCTTCTCTAAAATCGGGTCCGTTAACCTTTTTGAAGGAACAAATTCGGGAAATACGTCCGTGCTGATCGCAGCATCGCTTGGCTTCTTTGCGTTCATCGGCTTTGAAGAGATCGTTAAGTTGGCAGAAGAAACTAAAAATCCACGAAAAACTATCCCGAGAGCATTGTTTATAGCCAGCGGAATCGTAACTGTAATGTATCTGATTGTCGCTGTTTGCGCTGTCTCTGCCTTGCCAATAAAGGAGCTCTCAGCCTCTGCAAGCCCCTTGTCGGATATTGCAAAAGAAGGCCTGGGCAATACTGCGGGGCTTGTGATTATAATTATAGCCTTATTTTCAACCTCCAACACCATACTTTCCAACATGCTTGGTAGTTCACGGGTGATATATGATATGGCCAAGCAAGTGAAATTCCTTACGATTTTCAAAAGTATATCGAAACGCCAGACTCCCTACGCGTCGTTGATTCTTATTCTTGTTATTATGTCGGCTTTCGCGCTGATCGGAAAGATTGAAGTAATCGCCATGATCGCTAACCTCTTTATTTTTATTACGTTCTTTGCAATTAACCTCACTGTGATACTTCTCCGGCGTTCGGATCCTCAAAAAAGCAGGCCTTTTAAAGTTCCGTTCAGTGTTAATAACCTGCCCGTCATCAGCTTTTTAGGAATGACTATGACCCTGCTCCTGTTCGGTTTTAATGTATATGTCCTTTTTTTCTAAAAAACCGTTGGGCCGGTTTCAGACTCAGGCCTGTTTCCCGCGCAATCCTCATTCAAACTATTATCAACCGGTCGTCCATTAGCCTCCGGAAGCGTACCGAATACCAGGTCCCAAAACGAAGAGCTTACACCAAACCCCTTATCCGGATATTTATAGTGATGAAGATGATGATTTCTCCACAGGGCCTTAAAAGGTTTAGGAGGTGCAAAGGCATGGATCGCGTAATGCATGGACACATATAACAGGTAACCCATTAAGAATCCCGGAAAAAAGATCAGCGCGTAGTCGCCAGTACCGGTCAGTACACGATATATCCCCCATATAAGTCCGAAAACTATAGATGCAAAGATTATACTTGGTACCGGCGGCATAAAAAGCCTCATCGTATCGCGTGGATACTCATGGTGATTACCATGGAAAATATAAACTAATCGCCGTCCTATACCACTTTCTGCATGAAAATGGAAAAGATAACGATGTGCTATATATTCGAAAAGCGTCCAGCATATAAGTCCCGACAGGAAGATTCCTGTTATTAGATATCCCGAATAAAAGAGACTGGTATAGCTATAGTAGATCATGAAAATACTGAGGGGTATATACATACAATATATGACCCATGGCCTGGTTTTTGAAAGTCGTTCAAGGATGGGATCTGCAAATATCCGTGCCTGCCCTTTGTTGTGAATTCTAGGGAAATTCATAGCATCAGCTTAAAATTTAACACTAAATTCTGTGCTGGCATGGAAGTTTCATATTACCAGAAGCCTCCATGCCAGCTACAGGTGCCTGTATAACACCACCTGGTTTCATGTTGTTTTCTGAAATTTTCAATTCCGGTGATCCTGCTTGTTGGCGGTCTGAAAAAACTTATCTCAGCATGGCTTGTTTAACATTTTTCAACTAACATAAAATCACATGAAAAAGTTTATGATTATTCTGCTGGCCTCATTGATACTGAGCTCATGCGCTGATAAACAAAAAGAATTTTCAAGTATCACGAAGGGAATGACAAAGGACGAGGTCATACAAAAGGTTGGTGAGCCTACCACCAAACGCGATATCCTGGTTGCTGAAATTTGGAAGTATGATCTGGCTGACCGTACAATTGTTTTTCGAAATGGCGAGGTTTATGATATCATGACAAGCACGGAGGCACGTGTCGACTCCATTGAATCATCTTTGAAAGAAACCGGCCGGGATGTTAAAGAAAAACTCCGGCAAACAGGTGACACGCTTGACAGCGCCAGCCGCAGATTAAAAGAAAAGATTGTTGGTGATTCTGTGAAAAAAAATTAAGTTCTTAGTATGCGGAATGAGAATTGATTCGATAAATCCTTTTAATGGGCAGGTAGTTAACTGCTACGAAACCCACAAACCTGATGAGGTTGAAAATATCATCAGATCAGTCCACCTGGCCTGGGGAAACTGGCGGACCATATCCTTTACAAAAAGGGCTGAGCTTTTGAACAGGACGGCCGGAATTCTCCGTGAACGGAAGTCGGAGCTGGCAATGTTAATGGCCACAGAGATGGGCAAACCTTTAAAAGGTGGCATAGCTGAGGTAGAGAAATGTGCCGATGCCTGTGAATTCTACGCAAAGCATACCGAAGATTTTTTAAGGGATGAGATCATTTCTACGGATGCATCGAAAAGTTATGTAAGCTTTCAGCCTTTGGGGCTGATATTAGCCGTTATGCCCTGGAACTTCCCATTTTGGCAGGTTTTCCGGTTTCTGGCCCCTGCCCTAATGGCCGGCAACTGCGGTATTCTTAAACATGCTTCAAATGTTTTCGGATGTGCGGTAGAAATTGAAAACATTATCAGGGCCGCCGGCTTTCCCGAAAACGTCTTCAGGACGCTGCTCATCCCCGGCTCAGAAGTTAACCCGGTAATCGAAAATGGCCTGGTCAAGGCTGTAACCCTCACCGGCAGTACAGAAGCTGGCAAAAAGGTAGCGGAAAAAGCCGGATCGCTTATAAAAAAAACGGTTCTTGAACTGGGAGGCAGTGATGCCTACGTGGTTCTCCATGACGCCGATCTTGAACTCGCTGCAGAGACCTGCGTAAACAGCAGGCTTATCAATAGCGGACAAAGCTGTATTGCGGCTAAGCGATTTATTGTGGTGAAGTCCGTTTTAGAGGAATTTACGGATCTATTCCTTAAAAAAATGGGATCTAAAATTATGGGGGATCCCACCGACCCGACCACCGATATCGGCCCGCAGGCAAGAACAGATCTTCGCAACGAATTACATGAACAGGTTAAGAAAAGCATCGAAATGAGTGCAAAATGCCTGCTCGGTGGATTTATACCGGATGGTAACAATGCGTTTTACCCGCCTACTGTATTAACCGGCGTCAAAAAAGGTATGCCCGCGTATGATGAAGAGCTATTTGGCCCCGTCGCCGCGATTATCAGTGCTGAAAATGAAAGTGACGCTATAAAAATCGCAAATGATTCTGTATTTGGTCTTGGAGCAGCAATATTCTCAAAAGACATTGCCCGGGCCGAAACGATAGCGGCTACACAAATCGAGGCCGGATCCTGCTTTGTCAATGCCTTTGTTAAGTCGGATCAGAGATTGCCTTTCGGTGGCGTCAAACAATCGGGCTATGGGCGTGAGCTTTCATATTATGGGATAAAGGAGTTTGTGAATATTAAGACGGTTTATGTTAAATAGGAAGGGTGAATTGGGAATAGGAAATAGGGAATTACCTGCTGCTGTTCAATTTCCTATTCCCAATTTGCTTATTCCCCATTCCCTATTCTCCATTTCCTATCCCCATTTGCTATTTCCCATTTGCTATTCCCAAAAAAGACCCCTTCCTGACACTAGGCCTTCAAATTAAGCATCCAAACCCCTATCTTTGCACCGAATTGAATATCAATGAGTAAAAGAGGCAGAGTTTTGGTCGCCATGAGTGGTGGTGTAGATAGTTCGGTGGCAGCAGTTATGCTTCACGAGCAGGGTTATGAGGTGATCGGCCTTACTATGAAAACCTGGGATTACGCATCATCCGGTGGCTCGTCGAAAGAAACCGGTTGCTGTAGTCTTGATAGCATCAACGACGCCAGGGCGCTCGCTGTTGGTTATGGCTTCCCGCATTATATTCTTGATATCCGGGACGAGTTTGGTGATTTTGTAATCGACAACTTCGTTGATGAGTATCTGGCTGGCCGTACTCCTAATCCCTGCGTTTTGTGTAACACCCATATTAAATGGGAAGCGTTGCTAAAACGTGCCGACAAACTTGACTGCGAATTTATTGCTACTGGCCATTATGCTAATATCCGCCTGCAGGATAACGGGAGATATGTTATTTCTAAAGGCAAAGATGAGCACAAAGACCAGTCATATGTGCTGTGGGGCGTTTCTCAGGAAAACCTCGCCAGGACACAATTTCCGCTTGGCAGCTTTGCCAAGTCTGAAATCCGTCAAATGGCAAAGGATATGGGACAGCTCGAACTTGCTAACAAATCGGAAAGCTATGAGATCTGCTTTGTACCGGATAATGATTACCGCGCCTTTCTTAGGAATAAAGTCCATGACCTTGACGACCGTGTCGGTCCAGGTAATTTTATGTTAAGTGACGGAACCATTGCAGGCAAACATCAGGGATATCCTTTTTATACAATAGGCCAGCGCAAAGGCCTGGGTGTCGCCTTTGGCCATCCTATGTTCGTCACCAGGATCCTGCCGGAGTCAAATACCGTTATGTTAGGAACAGTAGAGGAACTTGAACGTTCTGAAGCTATGGTACGTAATGTCAATCTCGTAAAATACGCCTCAATTAACCAGCCACTCGAAGCCATTACCAAGATCCGTTATAAAGATTCAGGAGCAATGAGTACACTTAGCCAATCTGGCGACTTGATTAAAGTAGATTTTCACCATTCTGTATCCGGCATCGCACCAGGCCAGTCAGCGGTCTTCTATCAAGGGAATGATCTGTTGGGAGGTGGTTTTTTAGTGTAAGTGCCTTGGAAGTAATCTGTGGTCAGTAATCAGTGACACCGTGCTAACCCGCCAATTACTACCACCGAATACTGTTTACCGAATACTAATAACTGAGCACTGATAACTGTTTACCGAATACTGATTACTGAATCCTGATTACCAACGATTACACTTTCCTCCCACCTAATATTGCTTTAAATACCCCTCTGATTTGATTTTCCCTTAATTATTGTCTTTATTTGCAGATATCACCGTACTGAATGGCTAAAAATCTACTTATTGTTGAATCTCCGGCGAAAGCGAAAACTATCGAAAGTTATCTTGGAAAAGATTTCCTTGTTAAGTCAAGTTACGGACATATACGAGATCTGATCAAGACCGACGACGCTATTGACGTTAACAATAATTTTGATCAGCGCTATGAGGTGCCGGCAGACAAACGCGCCGTTGTAAATGAACTAAAAAAGCTTGCCAAGGCAGCCGAAATGGTGTGGCTTGCTTCGGATGAGGACCGTGAAGGGGAAGCAATTTCGTGGCACCTTTATGAAACTTTGGGGCTTAAAGATGAGAAAACTAAGCGGATAGTCTTTCATGAGATCACGAAAACGGCCATTTTAAAAGCAATAGAGACTCCCCGCAAAATCGACTACAACCTGGTATATGCACAGCAGGCAAGACGCGTTTTAGACAGGCTGGTAGGTTTTGAGCTCTCACCAGTGCTCTGGAAAAAGGTAAAACCCTCATTATCAGCCGGCCGCGTTCAATCGGTTGCCGTACGTCTTATCGTAGACCGTGAGCGGGAAGTTAATAGATTTAAGCCGACCGCTGCTTTTAAGATTGTTGCGATTTTCAGCACCGATAAGCAGAAAGAAATCTTTCGCGCTGAATTACCTGAAAGGTTTGAACAGTCGGCCGAGGCTGAAAAGTTCCTGAAAGACTGTGTCGAAGCTATTTTTACTATAAAATCACTGGAAACCAGGCCAACGAAAAGAAGTCCGGCAGCACCGTTCACCACCTCTACCCTTCAGCAGGAGGCTAGCAGGAAGCTTGGGTTTTCCGTTGCCCGCACAATGTCTGTTGCGCAGAAGTTATACGAGCATGGAAAAATAACCTACATGCGAACAGACTCAGTGAATCTTTCCGATACAGCCCTAAAGGCTGCAGCAGCCGAAATAAAATCTGCGTTCGGAGAGAAATATCATCAATTAAGAAAATATAAAACCAAATCGGCGGGAGCACAAGAAGCTCACGAGGCGATCCGCCCTACCTATTTCGAACAGCATAGCATTAGTGGCGACCCTTCTGAACAACGATTATACGATCTGATATGGAAACGGTCGATTGCTTCACAAATGGCTGAAGCAGCTTTTGAAAAAACCACGGCCAGAATAGACATTTCTACGCGGAAGGAAGAATTTGTAGCAAACGGCGAGGTCATGAAATTTGACGGATTCCTGAAGGTCTACATTGAATCGACCGATGAAGACGAACAGGAAATAAGCCTTAATGAAGATAGTGAGAATTCTATCCTGCCACCTTTAAGCAAGGGGCAGCAATTGAATCTCCGCGAAATGAATGCAACAGAGCGGTATTCAAGGCCGCCGGCCCGTTATACTGAAGCAAGCCTCGTTAAAAAACTCGAAGAACTTGGCATCGGACGCCCATCAACTTATGCCCCTACAATCTCTACAATACAGAATCGGGGATATGTAGTAAAGGAAGAAAGGGAGGGTAAAAAGCGTGATTTCCGGGTGATCAGCCTGAAGGGCGGAGTGATAAATTCAGATGTCAAAACCGAAAACACAGGAGCAGAAAAGAATAAACTCTTCCCTACTGACATTGGTGCCGTGGTGAACGACTTCCTCGTTGAGCATTTTAAAGGTATCGTGGATTTTAATTTTACAGCTTCTGTTGAGAAAGAATTCGATGAAATTGCTCAGGGCATGAAGAACTGGACAGAAATGCTCCGGTCATTTTACAATCCTTTCCATACAGAAGTCGAAACTACATTACAAAACGCGAACCGTGCCAGTGGCGAGAGGGAACTTGGTATAGATCCGGAGACGGGGAAAAAGATCTCCGTACGTATAGGACGGTTCGGTCCTTTCGTTCAGATTGGTGAAGCTGCTGAAAGCGAAGACGATGAGAAACCACGCTACGCGAGCCTTCGGGCCGGGCAGATGATCGAGACTATTTCGCTCGAAGAAGCTCTTGATCTTTTTAAACTTCCTTTTCAGCTTGAGAATTACCAGGACAAAGAAGTTAGTGTGGGTGTCGGCAGGTTCGGGCCTTATATAAAATGGGGAGATAGCTTTATTTCTCTTCCCAAGGGTGAAGATCCGCTCTCAGTTAACCTGGAACGCGCGATTGAAATTATAGATGAGAAAAATCTCGCCGATGCTCCTGTCGCTCATTACCAGGGGCTTGGTGTAACTAAGGGTAAAGGACGTTTCGGACCGTTTATCAAATGGAATAATTTATATATTAATGTTCCGGTGCGTTATAATTTCGATAAACTTGGACAGGCCGAGATAGAAGAACTGATCGCTAAGAAGGTAGAAAAAGAATCCAATCGTTATATCCAGCAATGGGAAAACGAAAAAATAGCGATCGAAAACGGACGTTGGGGGCCTTTTATCCGTTTTGGTAAGATGATGCTTAAGCTCGGAAAAAATCCGGCGACAAATGATAAATTTACCGCAGATGAATTAGCCGAACTTCCGCTTGAAGAAGTCAAAAAATTCATTACTGCTCAGGTTCCCGACGCTTTCACTCCAAAGACGAAAAAACCGGCTAAAAAAGCTGCACCTAAAAAAACGACGGCAAAGACAAAGAAGTAAGCTACTGGATTAGTGTATGAAGAAAGATCTTCCCGAAAATATCGTTGAAAATATTTCTATTGCCGTGGTGATGGAAAGCGCAACACCCGAATCTAAAACATGGTATGTATATCTTATTAACTTAAAAGAAGAGGCGATTCAAACGGTTTTAGTGAGTTCGAAAGGCTACGGCGAAAAGGATGGGGAAACAGTAAAAACTTCAACACTCCGCCATTCTATTGGCGACGTACCGCCAAGCGACTATGCAATGATCGAAATGATTGACGAACAGGTATTCGGTTTAACCAACGAGTACTGGCTTAGTTATTATATCAATGGCCAGATCTACGACAAGAAATTCATCTTTGTACCGGAAAGTATTGTTGAAACTAATCTTATCCGTGTACCCGTACTAAATAAGCCGGGAGTAATGATCGGTTGATAAATTTTAACCCTCGCAATCTTCTTCATCCTTCCCATGGCACAATCCTTGATATTCAACAGTATATAACTGATTATATCAATGGACACAATATTAAGAGTATCTAACACAGCGTACCCGGATGGTACATTTGTGAAGTATTTATTTGGAATGAAACAGCCGGAAATTATCTATTCCGGAATCCAGATTAAAAAAGACATGTGGCTGAAAAAAGCCGGCAAGGAAATTATGAAGTTGAGAAACCGGGCTTCAAAAATAACTGTCTAGTTGCGGCGTATACTTTAACTCACATAGCCCTGTCCTTCAAAGTATACGAAGCAAAGATTAGGGTAGTTCGCCTCTGGCATTTCAGTTAACTGCAGCAAATTCGCCTAAAAAATTATCAACATTTTTAGGGCTTCTGGCAACAAACAGATTCAGCTGTTATCGTTAATAATGGAACAGAGTATACCCTTTCTGACGACGGAAGAACAACGAGATCCGGACGCACTTCAGAGAAAGCAAAACCCCTCAAGCCCCTTCGCTGCTTCGGGATGACGAACTCCGTGCCGCATCCTAAAATCCTATCATCCTGCTAATCCTACTCCGGACATCGCTGTTCCAACAATCTTCCCCTCTCATTGTTATCCCAATAATAAATTAACTTTTAAGTTATCCCGTATAGCTATCTTAGTAAAAATTCGTACAACATGTCGAAAAAGAAATCCAATAATTTTAACCTCGTTTTGACCAAGCTTATCAGCGACGTATTTGAAAAGTCGGGGAATAAGCCATTAAACTATAAACAAGTTGCCGCTAAACTTCATCTTCACGATGAGGAGTCACGTGACCTGATCCTGCAGATTTTAAAAGAAGAAAGTCGCAAGGGCTTGCTTTCAGAGCCTGAAAGGGGGAAGTTCATCTTAAAAGAGCTTAAAACCTTTGTGACAGGAAAAGTAGATATGACCTCTGACGGGTCAGCCTACATTGTAACTGAAGATGAGTTTGAAGAAGATATATTTATTGCACCGAGAAAACTACGTACAGCTCTTCATGGTGATATCGTAAAGGCCTACGTGTATGCTAAAACTAAGGGCAGAAAAAAGGACGGCGAAGTTGTAGAGATCATCAAAAGAGCGAAGATGAACTTTACCGGGATCATTAAGCTGTCTGAACGGTTTGCGTTTTTTGTTCCCGACGACCGGAAGATGTTGCATGACATATTCATCCCGCTTGACGGCCTAAAAGGCGGAAAGGACAACGAAAAAGCAGTGGCGAGGATTATCGACTGGCCAGAAGACGCAAAAAATCCAATCGGGGAAATAACCCACGTCCTTGGAATGCAGGGAGACAACAATGCCGAAATGAACTCCATCCTGGCCGATTATGGCTTCCCGCTGGAATTCCCGAAACAGGTTGAAAAAGAGGCTGAGGAAATTCCGGAGGCGATCTCGAAAGAAGAAATTGCCAAAAGGAGGGATTTTAGAGATACCCTTACATTTACAATTGATCCTGCAGATGCAAAAGATTTTGACGATGCCATCTCATTTAAAAAGCTTCAAAATGGCAACGTGGAGGTTGGCGTACATATAGCAGACGTTTCACACTATGTGAGGCCGAACTCAGCCCTGGATAAGGAAGCCTTTGAAAGGGCAACCTCTGTTTATTTGGTTGACAGGGTAATTCCTATGCTTCCGGAGAGATTATCGAATGGTCTGTGTTCTTTACGCCCTAACGAAGATAAACTATGTTTTTCTGCTGTATTTGAGCTTGACAAGGAGGCCAATGTGATCAATGAATGGTATGGAAAGACGATCATTCACTCGGATACAAGATTCAGTTATGAACAGGCACAGGAGGTGATTGAAAACAAAGCAGGTAAACATAGTGATGAGATTCTTGCGCTGAATGCACTCGCTTATAAACTCAGGGAACGGAAGTTTAAACATGGAGCGATCAGTTTCGAGAGTACAGAAGTTAAATTCAGGCTTGATGAACATGGAAAACCGCTAGGTGTGTATGTAAAGGAACGAAAGGATGCCCATAAGCTTATTGAGGACTTTATGCTGCTTGCGAACAAGAAGGTGGCTGAATTCATCGCAAAAAAAGGGAAAGGAAAACAGAAATTAACATTTGTTTACCGGGCTCACGACTCGCCCAAGGAAGATGCATTATTAAGTTTTTCCCAGTTCGCACTTAAATTCGGTTATAAAATAGATATCAGTTCTGGCAGGGAGACCGCACGGTCGCTGAATTTCCTGATGGCCGATGTAGAAGGAAAGAAAGAACAGAACGTGCTGACCCAACTCGCCATAAGATCAATGGCTAAGGCCATTTATACAACTAAAAAGCATAGCCACTACGGACTAGCCTTTGATTTCTACACCCATTTCACCTCTCCTATCAGGCGGTACCCGGATGTTATGGTTCACCGCCTACTGGAACTTTATCTCGCAGGGGGCAAGTCCGTGAATGAGGAAGAATATGAAAAGCTCGCTCTTCATTCATCGTTGATGGAGAAAAAGGCTGCAGATGCTGAACGGGCTTCTGTAAAATATAAGCAGGCAGAGTATCTGGAAAACAATATCGGGCAGGAGTTCAAAGGGATCATTTCCGGTCTGACCGAGTGGGGAATGTATGTGGAGATCATCGAAAATAAATGCGAAGGCATGGTGCGCCTGCGCGATCTGAATGATGACTTCTATGTCCTGGATGAGAAAAATTACTGTATTATCGGGCAAAGACGTAAAAAGAAATTCCAGCTGGGTGATGAAGTAACTATTATGGTCAAAAAAGTAGACCTCGGCAAACGGCAGATTGATTTTTCACTGATACATTGACCTGAGGTCTGATGCCTGAGGTCTGAGTAAATCGGAGATTCGGATTTCCGGCTTCCTGCATCAGACTTCAGTCCTCAGACCTCAAGATCTTTTCCTAATTTAGAGGCCGTCGTAATTTGATTAGATGCATTCAATAAAACAACTTCAGGATCTCGTAAACGAGGCCATAGCCCAAACTAAATATCCCTCGCACCCTAAAGAATTATATGAGCCTATCAAGTATCTGATGGGACCTGGCGGCAAGCGTATGCGCCCTGTCCTGGTGTTGCTTTCTGCGGAGTTGTTTGGTGGCCAGGCGTCAAAAGCTATGGGTGCAGCGCTGGGTATAGAGCTGTTCCATAATTTCACCCTTATGCATGATGACATAATGGATAAAGCTCCGCTGCGTCGCGGCAAGCCAACTGTTCATGTCAAATGGAGCGAGAGCGCAGCGATCCTCTCCGGAGACGTCATGCTCGTAGAAGCCTACAAAATGATGGTGAAGGTCGACACTGCCATTCTCCGCGAAGTTTTGGATGTGTTCAATGAGACAGCAGCAGCTGTTTGTCAGGGACAGCAAGGTGACATGAACTTTGAGATCCGCGATGATGTGAGTATTGAAGAATACCTCCAAATGATCAGGCAAAAAACGGCCGTATTACTGGCGGGAAGTATGCAAATAGGTGCATTGATTGGGGGAGCTGAAAAATCACAGGCAGAACGTCTATACGAATTCGGGGAAAACCTGGGCCTGGCCTTTCAGCTCCAGGACGACATCCTTGATGTCTATGGAGATCCTGAAAAATTTGGGAAGCAAATCGGCGGTGACATTATCGCCAATAAAAAGACTTTCTTGCTGATCAAGGCTAAGGATATAAATACAGGGCCGGAATTAAATACATGGCTGACAGGTAACGCCCATGATCCCGTCGATAAGGTCACAGCTATCACTTCCATATACGATAAGCTGGAGGTCAGAAAATTGGCGGAGGCACAAATGGAGGCTTATGTCCGAAAGGCTTTAACCTGTCTGGACGAGATTGCTGTCGAAAATAACACAAAACTACTGTTGAAGGGATTCGCTGAGCAACTGCTCATCCGGGAGAACTAGAATAAAAAAGCGCCTTGCTGTAAAACAACAAGGCGCTTTTCAATACTATTTTAATACTATAGCTCTTCAGACGGAGCTGGTGCCTCAGGGGCTTCTTCAGCTTCCTTCTTAGCCGGAGCTTTCTTAGCAGGAGCAGCTTTCTTAGCAGCAGCTTTCTCTGCTTTCGGAGCAGCCTCTTCAGACGCTTGTGCTACAGGAGCAGCAGCCTTTTTTGCTTTTACAGGCGCATCTTCTACTACTACCTGTGCTTCCCTCGGAAGAATTGAAACATATGACTTATCGTCGAATTTCTTCTTAAAAATCACGGTGCCGTCGATCAAAGCAAATAATGTATGATCTTTACCAATACCTACATTCTTATCAGGGTGGTGTTTAGTACCGCGCTGACGCACGATAATGTTTCCTGCTATTGCAGCTTGACCACCGAATATCTTAATACCTAAACGCTTGCTATGTGACTCGCGACCGTTTCTGGAACTACCGGCTCCTTTTTTATGTGCCATTATATTTTATGTTTATGAACTCTTAAAGCTCAGGATTTAAACTTAGATTAAAAACGTAATACTTATAACGTAATACGTATAACTTATAAAGTGATACCCGTGATCTCGATCTTGGTGAACTGCTGACGATGACCGTTTTTCTTTTTGTAGCCTTTACGACGTTTCTTCTTGAAAACGATCACTTTTTCTCCTTTTAAATGAGACACGATCTTAGCAGAAACTTTGGCGCCTTTCAATGCATCCGCACCGATAGAAAACTTACCACCATTCTCAGCTAATAACACATTGTCAAATTCAATACTAGCGCCTTCTTCTCCCTGTAAACGGTGTACAAAAAGATATTGGTCTTTAGCAACTTTAAATTGCTGTCCGGCTATATTTACTATTGCGTACATTATTAATTTGTTTTTTTAAATGAGGTGCAAATATAGGAATATATTTTTTAAATAAAAACTAATTCCCTATTTCCGGTCCCTTGCATCATTAATCTTATTGCTGATCTCAGTGATAAGGGATTTAGCTGCGTCGTTCAGCTTTGGGCTTTCATTATTCTGAATATCAAAGACGACATGCTTTGTTTTATCCTTGTATTTGAATTCAACGTAATAGTGAGGTGAGTTTTTACTGTGCCCGGGTACATTATCACCTGATATCTCCCGGGGAAAATTCCAAAAGCCTAATTCGGCTGCTTTTCGATGCAGGTACAGCAGGTCGTCTTTACGTAGCTTCACGGTTTCTTTCACCAATGAATCCCTGCTGTTAATATACTGATAATCTCCTGTTTTGGAGCTGTACGTATTAATGAGGCTGTCTCCAAGGCCATATCTAAATGTAATCGAATCAAAATCAGAAAATCTGTATGGCGCGTTCTTAACCATAATAGAATAGTAATAAACGCAGTATAACAGGAATGGCGTAATTATACAAATTGCAAGAAATATCTTCTTTCCTCTATCGGTCATGATCTGTATGGGAATCGTTCGTCCCTTTCAAAATTAAAAATTATAATTAAACCTCGTCTTCTAGTTTGTGAATACGGTCCTCATTGGGTGCACTCAATTCAACCGGCGGATGGAACTCACCCTCCCATTTAGCTATCACAATTGTAGCCAGGCAATTACCGATAACATTTACAGAAGTCCGCGCCATATCCATAAGCTCATCAATACCTAAAATGATAAAAATAGGCCATACCGGCATGCCAAAAGACGATGCTGTGCCTAAAAGAATGACCAGAGACGCCCTCGGAACCCCGGCTACACCTTTACTCGTAAGCATAAGGGTGAACACAATTAAGAGTTGCTGCCCGAAGGAAAAATCAATTCCCGCCGCCTGGGCAACAAAAATAGAGGCAAGTGAAAGATATAGAGTTGTGCCATCAAGATTAAAGCTATAGCCCGTGGGCATAACAAAAGCCACGATCTTACGGGGAACGCCAAGCCGCTCCATAGCCTCCATAGCCCTGGGCAGCGCAGCTTCCGAACTGGTCGTGGCAAACGCTATTGAAACCGGCTCTGCAATTGCCTGCAGGAATTTTCTTATCGGTACACCCACCATTACCGCGATAGGCAGCAAGACAGCAAGAAGGAAAAAGAGCAAAGCCACGTACAGAGTGATGAGCAAGTGAAAGAGGTTTACCAGGATACCTAGACCCATGTGACCCACGGTGTAGGCTATAGCCGCGCCCACCCCTATAGGAGCGAAATACATGATCAGGTTTGTAAACTTAAACATCACCTCGGATAAGCTCTCTGTTGCTTTAAGCATAGGCTGGCGTTTATCTTCTTTAACCATAGCCAAAGCGATCCCAAAAAGGATACTAAATACCACGATCTGCAAAATGGCCCCGTCAGCTATCGACTTTGCAATATTTTCCGGGAAGATATGAAGGATAATGTCATTTAATGATTGAGGGGGCACAACTGGCAGTTCCTCGTGTTCGCCCACCGGCATATTAATACCCATGCCCGCCTGGGAGATATTTATTGCTGCCAGTCCTATAAATAGCGCTACCGTGGTAACAACCTCAAAATAAAGAATTGACTTCCATCCCATGCGCCCCACCTGCTTAAGGTCGGAGTGACCGGCAATTCCGAATACAAGGGTTGCAAACAGAAGAGGTGCAATAATAGTCTTGATCATTTTAAGAAAGACCTTGCTTAACACCTGCAGTTTCATTCCGATTTCCGGATAATCATGGCCGATCTCTGCCCCTATTACCATAGAAATCAGTATCCACGTTGTCAATGACCGCTTTTTCAGCCCGTATAAAAATAAGCCTGCAATCGCCAGCCACCTCGAGAATATCAGGGCTGTAGCATTTACCGGGATAACGTTATAGTGGTTGAGGAAGGCCAGAATGGCTGCTATTGAAACAACAATAAGGGTAACTAATCCAATGTTTTTAAACTTCATAGTTTGGGTTTGGTATAGCAGACAAAAGTAAGTAATTGCATTTACATTGAAACGGTTCGGCAACAAAACTAGTCTCCGATCAATTTAGGCAGAATTGATCGGCAGAAATTACCAATTTTAGTCTTATTTTACAGCCATGAATCTATGCAAGCAAATCCCTTCTTTCGACGGCAACTGGCTTCCGTGGAAGATTCAAAAAGCCTTCGTTCTGGCCTTGTCGGTTTTCTTCCTGTCATGCCAGCACAAAACCCTGACAGATAACCGCCCCTCAGATCAAAAATCGTTCGTCGCTTTGGTTAAAGAATTAAAGGACCGGGCTGAAAAGATACCTTTAAGCGACGGGAACAGACCAGTGGTGATCGACAACGACGTAAAACGGCTAAAAGCCTACATCACTGACACCCTTAACTCCAGATTCGCCAACTGGGATGCGCGCGTTTTGGATAATAAAATGACTGATCCAAACGGAGGTGACACGAGGATTACCTTCGGAATAAGTATTGATGATTTCAATCTTGACGAGACGTCCCGGTTTAAGTCAATCGTCTTCCGTGAATCTCTGGGTAACCTTCAGCCGCCGCTACGTGAAAAACTTCAAAATCTAAAAGTAGGTGATCATGTTAAGATCAGCGGCTCATTTGTAACCAGGGATAAAAAAATTGACGTCGATCCTTACAACGTCAAAGAGTTCAAGATCTCAAAAAATATATTTTCTAATCCCGAATTCCGGACAGATATAACCGACCTGGTTCAGGCTCAGGATTGACACGGCAGCAACGGAACTTCACAGGCAAAAACCTAAAATATGAAGCCTGAAAAACTAAGCGATATAAAAAAGGAACTGTCAGGCCTTAGCGTACAGGAGCTTACCGAGATCTGCCTCCGCATCGCCAAATATAAAAAGGAAAATAAAGAGCTCCTGAATTACCTGCTGTTTGATGCAAATGACCCTCTGGCCTATGCCGAAGCGGTTAAGTCATTTTTGGAGGAGGATTTTAAAACACTTCAGAAGCATTATTATCACAGTACAAAAAGCCTTAGAAAAATAATCAGGCTAATGAACAGGTATGCAAAATATACTGCGTCCAGGCAGGTCGACATTGAAATGGCCCTTTGGTTTTGCAGTAATTTCCTGCTTTACGCCGATCTAAAATCCAGTCATAAGCCTTTGCAGGGCCTCCTCATCCGCCAGCTGGAAAAAATCAGCAAGCTACTGCCTAAATTGCATGAAGACCTTCAGTTCGACTATCAAAGCGAATTCGAAGAATTACTTCACCGGGCTGAGAATCAGGCAAGATGGATCAGTAAAAGCCTTTATTTGTAACAAAACTCTAAGGTTTAAATCCAAATAAAAAATAAAGATTTGAGCAAAGAAGCGCTTTTCAAAGAAATTTTTCAGGCCAACTCTAAGAAGATATATCATTTGTGCTATGGTTATACCGGTGATGACGACATCGCCAATGACCTGATGCAGGAAACATTCATGAAAGTCTGGCAGAACCTCGATAAGTTTCGTAATCAGGCGCTTATTTCCACCTGGATCTATCGGATCGCTGTAAATACCTGCCTATCTCACCTGCGCGTAGAGAAACGGCAACCTAAAGAAGAGCTCACCGATAACATTATTGAGACCAAGGGTGAAGAGCTATCTGAGAAAAATGAACAGGTAGCCGCACTTTATAAATGTATAGCACAACTCGAGGAAAATGAAAGGATCATTATCACGATGGTATTGGACGAAGTACCATACCCTGAGATTGCTACTATTTCCGGTATTTCGGAAGGCAATCTTAGGGTAAAGATCCATCGAATTAAGCAAAAACTGACTGAATTATATAATAGAAATGAAAGATTTTGAAGCACTACAGGATATCTGGCATAATCAGATAGCGCTGCCGAAGGTCAGTCACGAAGATGTATTAAAGAAAATAAAAAAGACCCGGACAGGCCTTGCAACCAAGTTATTGGTGGAAATACTGGGGACGGCTTTATTCAGTGCTATGCTTATTTATTTATGGATAGAAAGTCCATTTAGAATGTGGACAACCCATCTGGCGATGTTCATTTTCATGAGTTGCTGTCTTTATTATATCGTAGCGCTAATTGGAAATTACCGCCGGATCACTTACGATAACCTTCTGGATAAACCCGGTGAATACATACTCTATCTCAAAAAGTACAAGCACGACAGGTTCATCTTCAACACCCGGAAATACCGGATCTACTCCATATTCGTCACCGCCGGATTTATACTTTATTTTATTGAGATCGCTTTTGTCGCGGCCCTATGGATCACAATAATCTGCATCATATTCACTTTTCTCTGGATAGCGTTATATTATTTTGTGCTCATGCGTATCTATATCCGAAGAGAGGAAGCTAAACTGGAAGACATGATCCAGAACCTGGAGAGGATTGAGAAGCAGTTTGAGGACTCTTGAAGTTTAGGCAGAGAACAACTGAAAACTGAAGCCAGGAGGTTAATCCGAACTAATTTACTTATCTTGTTTAATTCAGAAGATTTTCAGTTTTCAGTTTTCAGTTTTCAGTTTTCAGTTTTCAGTTTTCAGTTTTCAGTTTTCAGTTTTCAGTTGGTCATCGATCTCCCTAACATTCAAACTATTACTTCTTAAACTATATTCCAGTTTCCTGATCTCGCCGGTTGCCTTACTTGCTGAATCCCCGGTGCTGAATAAAGGAAACTCACGCATTAGCTTTCCTTCCTTTACATAAACAGAATCATTGCCTTTATATCCCTTTTTCAAAGATCCGCTTAGATCGGGAAAACGGATCTGCTGATTCGAACCTCCTTCACTATATTCATAAATGTACATACTCAGATAAGACCCTTCACCCTCACCTTTCGATTGAATATATAATTCGGGGTTACCATCTGAATCAAGGTCCATATCCCAGGCATCAACAATCTTACCATCAAGCTCTCCCGCTATCGAACGGTAACTCATATGCGTTGAATCAGAACGCAGCACAAGATAACCGCCAACGGAATTGGAACCCCTGCCCCAGCTTACAATATCAAGGGTAAGGCCTGGTTTAACTTCAATTGCCTTATGATAGCGAAATGGCTGCATAACCTTTTTCGGCTCCGGTTTGCTGGAAACCACCGGGGCTTTTTCTTCACTTGTGCATGAAATAAAAAGAGCCGTCGATAACATCACTGCCGAAATTCTATTTAATAAGTTCATCTTAAATTTGAATAAGTCTTGGTTCCTGGTTCCTGATACTTGGCTCTTAACTAGTTGCCAATGGAAAAGTCGCCTCTGCCGGATGTTCCTTCCCCGCCAGGTAACGCTCAGCTTCAAGAGCCGCCATGCAACCGGTTCCAGCCGCCGTAACAGCCTGCCTCCATAATTTATCCTGGGCATCGCCACAAGCAAAAACACCCTCAACATTAGTTTTCGTGCTGTCAGGCTGGGTAATAAGATATCCTGTTTCATCCATATCCAGCCAGCCCTTAAATATTTCGGTATTAGGATTGTGTCCTATTGCAACGAAGAAGCCGCTGACATCGATCACCTTCTCTTCATTGGTTTTATTATTAACCACCCGTACACCCGTCACATTTTTCCCATCACCAATAATTTCCTTTGTGTCGGTATTATAATGAATAACAATATTCGGGATACTTAAAACCCGGTGCTGCATAGCCTTAGATGCCCTGAATTCATCACGGCGAACAAGCATGTGGACGGACTTGCAAAGTTTAGAAAGATAAGCCGCCTCTTCGGCTGCAGTATCGCCCGCACCTACGATGGCAACATCCTGGCCCTTAAAAAAGAACCCATCACACACTGCACAGGCAGAAACCCCAAATCCATTATATTTCTGCTCGCTGTCAAGACCCAGCCATTTTGCTGATGCGCCGGTAGCGATAATAACTGTATCCGCAGTTATAGTTTTGATTTCGTCAACTATTACTTTGTGTGGTGCCGACGAGAAGTCAACTTTTGTAATATATCCAAAGCGGATCTGTGTGCCGAACCTTTCAGCCTGCTTTCTGAAATCCTCCATCATCTCCGGGCCCATTATCCCATCAGGGTAGCCCGGAAAATTCTCGACATCGGTAGTTTGGGTCAGCTGGCCGCCTGGAACCATCCCAGTATACATTACAGGTTTAAGATCAGCTCTGGCAGCATAAATAGCAGCAGTATAACCTGCTGGCCCTGAACCTATTATCAGGCATTGTACATGTTCGGTTTCTTGAGACATCCTTTTAGTTTAAACAGCAAATTTAAAACTTTGAATGCGCATCGGCAATATGCATTTGTCAGGCAAGTATATAATCTTTTAGAGATCTCTTATAAATTTAGCTGGTCATTCAAACTTAGTCAGAAACCATTTTTCAACTCCTTCAGGCAATGTCCTTATTTAAGGATCGGGGGTTCCCAGCGTCCGCAGGATCCGATAGCACAGATCCCAGCGGAGGCTGGAACCTCTCAATGCCCTCCCTCGCAGCGTTGTCATCCGATAGCTATCGGATCCAGCGAAAGCTGGAACTGCCTGATAGCCCTGTACGACAACATCTCACTAAAAAATCTTATTATTACTGAAATTACTTAAACAATAAGATGCCCGTTTCTATATTCCGTAGGCTAAAAAGATCAAGTACATTACACCATCTTCTAAAAGCTAAGCCCTCTAAAACCACCTTCCTCCTTCTTTCTTTACTTTGTACCAGCATTTATACAAGCGCTCAAAAGAAAAACGATTCCTACGAGCTCAAGCTCAAACCGGCGTCTTCAGCAATAAAAATTGATGGTGTATTGGATGAACAAACCTGGCAGGAAGCCAACATCGCTAAGGACTTTTATTTAGTCCAACCTATGGACACTAGCTATGCCAAGGTAAAAACTGATGTAATGATGAGCTACGATAAGGACAACCTATACATTATCGCGGTTTGTTATCACGAACCCGGGCCATACTTTGTTGAGTCTCTCCGCAGGGATTTCGGCTTTAACAAGAACGACAATTTCCTGTTGTTCATGGATCCATTCGATGACAATACAAATGGATTTTCATTTGGCGCTAATGCTGCAGGAGCACAGTGGGACGGCATTATGTACGATGGCAGCAAAGTAGATCTCAGTTGGGACAATAAATGGACCTCAGTCGTTAAAAACTATAATGACAGATGGATCTTTGAGGCTGCTATTCCCTTCAAATCCATACGTTACAAAGCGGGTATCACAAAATGGGGCGTCAATTTTAGCCGGATGGACCTGAAATCAAGTGAGAAATCGAGCTGGGCACCGGTTCCCCGCCAGTTCGGTACCGCTTCACTGGCATATACCGGCAACCTGGTATGGGACCAGGCGCCGCCTGTGCCGGGGCAAAATATATCCGTAATTCCCTATGTTATGGGTGGAATTTCCAACGACTACCTGGTTAATCCCACCAAACGCGACTATCGACGTGAAATTGGCGGTGATGTAAAGGTTGCAGTTACTTCGTCATTGAACCTGGATCTGACGGTAAACCCCGATTATTCGCAGGTTGAAGTAGACAGGCAAGTACCTAATCTCGACCGGTTCGAGCTTTTTTTTCCCGAAAGAAGACAATATTTCCTCGAAAACGGCGACCTGTTTTCCAATTACGGATACGCCAATATCCGCCCGTTCTTCTCGAGGCGCATAGGCCTTGGCGTGCCTATTCAATTTGGCGCAAGGTTAAGCGGCAAGCTGGATAAGAACTGGAGGATCGGTTTAATGGACATGCAAACAGCGAAAGTCGGCAATAGCCTCCCCGCTCAAAACTTCGCCGTTATGTCGCTCCAGCGAAAAGTATTTGCCCGTTCTAATATCGGTGCTATATTCATAAATAAACAGTCGCTCAACTTTCAGCCGTCACATGCAGCTGCCTCGATATCAAAATATAACCGCAATCTTGGCTTAGAATATAACCTGGCCTCAGCAGCAAACACCTGGACAGGAAAGGCTGTGGTGCTGAAATCATTTAGCCCCGAGAGAAAGGGGAATGATTTCATGCAGGCAGCAAACCTCAATTATATCAGCGGCAACTGGAACGTAAACTGGCAGCATGAGATCGTTGGCCGGAATTATAATGCTGAGGTAGGGTATGTTCCACGGACAGGATATATCAACTTCAATCCACAGGCAGCATACCTGTTCTTCCCAAAAAAAGGAAACCTTGTAAGTCACGGACCAAAGATCGTCTCCGCGAACTATTTCGACCAGTCGTTTAATCGCACAGACAATACCACATACCTTGCTTATAACATCAATTTCAGGAGCAGGGCTACATTTACCGCGTGGGCGGCAAACGACTATGTCAAATTATTGCGTCCTTTTGATCCTACTAACTTTAATGGCGCCACACTGCCTGCGGGATCCGAACATCATTGGAGGTCCTGGGGAACTGATTTCGTGTCGCGGCCTCAAAGCTTACTGACCTATGCATTTTCTACCCGCTATGGAGGATATTATGCTGATGGTACAAGATTGAATATTAACACTGAACTCGGATACCGCTTTCAGCCCTATGTAAGCCTCGCATTAAGTTCCAGCTATAACGATATAAAACTGCCCCAGCCATGGGATAGAACTAAATTCTGGCTGGTTGGCCCGCGCCTGGATGTGACAATGACTAACAAGCTTTACTTTACGGGTTTTGTTCAATATAATGAACAACGGGAAAATCTCAATATCAACACGCGTCTGCAATGGAGATATAAACCCGCATCGGATATATTCATCGTTTATACAGATAATTATCTGCCCACGCCATTCTCTGTCAAGAACAGGTTTTTAGTGTTGAAAGCAACTTATTGGTGGAATCTTTAATTGTCATTGCGAGCGCAGCGAAGTAACAGCCTTATTCGCCTTCAATAACCGCACAAAATTTGCACCCAATATATTTATGATATCTTTTTCCGCATAGCCCCTTTTCAGCAGCGCATCTGTGATCACCGGATAATTGGACACATCATCCAGGTGCTGAGGATAAGATTCTGCACCATCATAGTCTGCACCGAGTCCTACATGTTCTGACCCGACCAGCTTAACCATATGGTCTATGTGATCTATCAGCAGTTCCAGGGGCGCACGCATATAATATATCTCTTGCTTATATTTCTCGTTGATCTCATTCTGTGCTTTCGAGCGACTTGAATACTTTTTAGTTAATTCGGCCAGCTCCGCTTTGTGATCAGCAATAAACTTAGCTTGCTTCCCCGAATACGTACTGTCCAGGAACCCGCTGTAAAAATTCACGAAAACAACACCGCCTGTCCGGGCGATGCCCTTTATTTGCTCGTCTTTCAGGTTACGTTGGTGGGCATTGAATTTATATGCCGAGCTGTGCGACGCCATTACAGGCTTTGTCGTAATCTTTAATACATCATTAACGGTGGTTTCCCCTACATGCGAAAGATCGACTATCACACCCAGTTCATTCATTCTTTTAATAATCTTCTTTCCCAGATCTGTCAACCCCAGATGCTTCAAACTGTCCCTCTTAAAAGTTTCGTCATAGGCCGAACTAGCCCAGGGAGTGCTATTATTCCATGTGAGAGTCATATAGGTCATGCCGCGCGCTGCCAGTGCCTCCAGATAATCTATCCTGCTTTCTATCATATGACCACCTTCCACACCGATCATGCCGGCCATTCTTTTAGACCGTACAACCGATTCTAACTCAGACGCCGTTTTCACCAGTTGAAGTTTGTCGGCGTGCCTCCTGGCAAGTGCATTCAGGGAATCAATCTGCCGGTTCGCCAGCGCGAATCCTCCTGAGGCGTCACTCCAGATAGAAAAAACCTGAACATCAAGACCACCTTCACGCGCCCTGACCAGGTCAAAATTTCCCCCCGGCTGACGCTTTCCCACGTCAATTCCGGATCTGATCTGATCGGACATAATATCTCCGTGCGTGTCAACTACAACCGCTTTTTTATGCAATTTAGAGGATTGCCCGAATGCGTGGATTGACGTTAGCAGGGAGACTGCAAGTAGTATTTTTTTCATTTTCGAGTATTGCTTCGTTTTAACGATTTTTCTTTTTGACCCCGAAGGCGGTCACATATTTATAGTAATTAATATTTCCGACCAATCGACCCTGAAGGTGGTCACATATTTATAGTAATTAATATTTCCGACCAATCGACCCCGAAGGTGGTCACATATTTATAGTAATTAATATTTCCGACCAATCGACCCTGAAGGTGGTCACATATTTATAGTAATTAATATTTCCGACCAATCGACCCCGAAGGTGGTCACATATTTATAGTAATTAATATTTCCGACCAATCGACCCCGAAGGTGGTCGTATGTGAAGCTGTCAAGCATATACGACCGCCTTCCGGGGTCGGGGTCGGGGCTGTAAAGATGTTCTATAAACGTGTGACCCCTTCGGGGTCAACCCAGTCTTTATGACACGCCTATTTGCTAATTTGCTCATTTCCTAATTTTATCATCTACGAATTTGCCTCTCACGTCTGCAGCACCCCTACATTAAACTGCTTTTCTATAGGCGCCTGGTTCGCCGCTTCAATTCCCATAGAAATTACTTTTCTGGTTTCAAGCGGGTCGATAATACCGTCTACCCACAGCCTTGAGGCAGCGTAGTAGGGAGTTGTCTGGTTGTCATAACGGTCTGTGATCTCTTTCAGCAGCTCGGTTTCTTTCTCCTGGGTGATTTCTTCGCCTTTAGCTTTCAATGACGCCTCTTTAATTTGCAAAAGCACCTTCGCCGCCTGCGATCCTCCCATTACAGCAATCTTGGCCGAAGGCCAGGCAAAGATAAGCCTTGGGTCATAAGCTTTACCGCACATGGCATAGTTACCCGCGCCGTAAGAGTTCCCTATCACAATAGTGAACTTTGGAACAACCGAATTGGCCACGGCATTTACCATTTTAGCACCATCCTTGATGATACCTCCCTGCTCAGAACGACTGCCAACCATAAAGCCGGTTACATCCTGTAAAAAAACAAGCGGGATTTTTTTCTGATTGCAGTTCATGATAAAACGGCTTGCCTTGTCCGCGGAGTCTGAATAAATAACCCCCCCAAACTGCATTTCACCTTTTTTACTTTTAACTACTTTACGCTGGTTGGCAATAATTCCAACCGCCCAGCCATCAATACGACCCAGGCCGCAGATGATGCTCTGACCATAAAGGGCTTTATATTCTTCCAGTTCAGAATTGTCCAGTAAGCGCTTAATAATCTCCCTCATATCATACGGGCTTTCGCGGCTTTCCGGCAGCAGCCCGTATATCTCTTCTTCATCCAGCTTCGGCGGAGCTGCCTTTACCCGGTCGAAACCGGCATTCTCAGGTGAACCGATCATGCCGACGATCTTGCGTATAGAATCCAGGCATGTTGCATCATCCGGATGTTTGTAATCCGTAACGCCGGATATTTCGCTATGTGTTGATGCGCCTCCAAGAGTTTCATTGTCGATATCTTCCCCTATAGCTGATTTTACCAGGTAGCTTCCCGCAAGGAAAACAGACCCGGTACCCTCCACGATCATTGCCTCATCGCTCATTATCGGCAAATAAGCACCGCCAGCTACGCAGGATCCCATGATTGCCGATATCTGTACAAGGCCTCTGCTGCTCATGATGGCATTGTTGCGGAATATTCTTCCGAAATGTTCTTTATCCGGAAATATCTCATCCTGAAGAGGCAGGAACACTCCCGCCGAGTCTACCAGATAAATTACCGGCAAGCGATTTTCCATCGCAATTTCCTGAGCGCGGAGGTTCTTTTTTGCTGTCATAGGAAACCAGGCGCCAGCCTTAACTGTGGCGTCATTTGCCACGATCATGCACTGACGGCCAGATACATAACCGATACCGCAAACTACTCCGGCGGAGGGACAACCGCCAAATTCCTTGTACATATCCTCAGCCGCAAAGGAGCCTATTTCCAACCAGGGCTTGCCCTCATCCAGCAAATATGAAATTCGTTCCCGGGCGAGCATCTTACCTTTCTCTTTTTGTTTAGCTGCTGCCTTCTTCCCGCCTCCGGCATATATTGCCTTCAAACGACTTTTGACTTCATATAAGAGCTGCTTGTTTTTGTCTTCGTTTTTATTGAACTCCAGATCCATAGCCGTAAGTTAAGAAATAACAAATTGAGAGAATCTTGCTAATTCAGTTTGTAGCATGAATAAAGCACTGCAGGCGGCAAATTCATTTCCAGGCTTGTTTCCATCCTGTCGAAAATGGGCACGAAATAATTCTTCTGCAGGGAATACAGAAATTGGCGGTACACACCACCTTTCTTCAAAAGACCGTAGCAGTCATGCAGAAGTTGGCTTCGGTCCGAGTTATCAAAGAGGCTTAACGGCAAGCCTGATATTATAATGTCTACGGAACCCGGATCGAAATATTTAGTAACATCAGCTGCAGACTCTTTGATTAGATGAAAACGGTCATCTTGTATATTTTCAAGCTTGGCATAGAATTGTGGTTCTATTTCAAAACAGTAGAATTTGGAATCCGGATGCAGCTTCGAAAGTATCCTCTCTGTGATATTACCGCTTCCCGCTCCCAGTTCGATTACGATCTGCGGCCTCTGAAAATTTATTTCGTGAGTGATGTTGCGGGAAACAAAGCGTGATGACTCATACACCGCCCCGGTGGTTCTTATTTTCTTAATATAGCTTAAAGCTTTGGAGATCATCAATTTCGTATAGATTTCAACGAGGTTAAATATGGAATAATGTTACCGGATTGGATTAGCAGCTGGAAAATAAAGATAATATAAATACTTTAACAACCCAGAACATAAACGTTGTTGCCAGTCCTAAAGTATCCCCCGTTTTCTGAGGAGCGACATAAGCCGGAGAGGAATTTCTTAGCGAACCCGTGACCAGGTTTCGGTTCGCCCTAGCATGGATATTCCTACATAGCCACGCACATTTATTTTGTCCCGCTCAGCCATGCTGATCCTGCAACTGTATGTCCGGCCCGTCTTTGGATCGTAAATGGTACCATCTTCCCATACTCCTTTTTCGGTGTATCTGAAGCCTTTCAGCATTTCTAAACCCAATATTGGGCGTTTAGCGAGCTTCTGATCAGGATTCTTATTATCCGTTTCTGGCTTGCCTGTACCGTCATTAGGCTTTTTCAGCCAAACAATTCTTCCCGAAAACTTACCGTCCGAGGGATATATAAGTATCTGGGCATCGCCTGAAGTTGTTAGCCATTTTCCGATCAATGCGTCCTTATGCTGTGCAAAAGCACTGCTAATGCTAATTAGAAAGAGTATTATCAACAATGATCGTTTAGCCATGGATCGCACATTTAATATTTAACTATAAAAATATCGATAATTTACATTTTAAGCATAGAATCTTCTCCTAAGATTTTATATTTGCAGTCCCTTAGAATGCCCGGATGGCGAAATTGGTAAACGTTGCGGTCTCAGAAGCCGTTGGAGTTAAATCCTTGAGAGTTCGAGTCTCTCTTCGGGCACAAACGTAATACGTTGTACGTTATACGTTTTAAGTTTTAAGTTATAGGCACCTGCCCAGGTGGCGAAATTGGTAGACGCACCACTTTGAGGGGGTGGCGCCTTAACGGGTGTGGCAGTTCGAATCTGCTCCTGGGCACAAAAGATTACTTTAGGGGGAGCAATGCGCATTGCTCCTTTTTTGTAAACGCTCGATAAACCCGGTCAACTAACCGCTCAGACTTACAACGTATAACGTACCTCGTATCACTCAATCAGCATTCTTCCCAAATACACGCTATTCGAACACCTATCCCGTTCCTCTGTAATAAATGCTATATACAAGTCTGCTTCATGACCGCCGAATGTTGTGCATTTGAGTGTCTGTTTACCGACACGCCGCGTCGCTCCGCATAGATCTGCGTAGGAAAAGTTCAAATCATCGGAATGGGCCACGACCATTACGTGATCGTTATTGTTTTCTACAGGCTCCCAGGTAAACTCAAGAATTCCCGGTTCTATCTGTGTTACACCCGGCGATGCCGGTATAGGCAGGTCACCCCAGGATATCAATACACGGGAAGGATCTACAGTAAAATCCTCCCTGATCGCGTTAAGCTTGAGATATGATAAGGCACTGCCGAACCCATGCTGCTTCCGCGAGTAATTTTTAAAACCTACCCGTACAGCGGGTAGAATAGGTTTGAGCCATTGCTGTGCTACCTTCATTCGCTTTTGGTTGTCGAGCTGCTTTTGAGTTCTAGCTTTACTTATTCGCGGTAATCCGCGGATAATCCCCTGACCGTAGCGATCAACGTAACCTACAACGGATCCGGCCTTGCCGCGAAAGGGTCCGTTAACCCCATTTATTAATACTGCCATAATTCTTTCTTTAGTTAATGCTTTAGCTAATAGAAAGTTACCTAAACTTATCATATAATCAAGGGATAATTTGCAGGTTATTCGAAGATTATTCACAAATTATCCGTCAATTTCCCTAAAACATCCGAACAAGCTCCGAATAAGCTCCGAAGAAATAGGTACCCAATTAATAGCCTTTTAGCTGTGATTCAATAATCAAACGTGCTTTTCGGGTAAGGTAGATGTGGTGATAGCTTGCCTATGGTTCGGCGGGAATTGTGTTACAATAAATATACAAAAGACCCCGGAGGTGGTCACATGCTTGTAGAAGAAATCATTCCTGCCCTTTCCGACCCCGGAGGTGGTCGTATATGTTTGATACTTTACATGCGACCACCTTCGGGGTCGATTTGTCGGAAATATCAATTACTATAAACATGCGACCGCCTTCGGAGGTCGAAAAGTGAAATCTTTTAACCGGACATTAGTGGTCCGAAAGACAGGATTCTATTCCTCATTCAACAGCAATACGGGAGTATCCTTCTTCGCAAATTCGAGTCCGAAAGACAGGGTTGTATTGCCTGATTCAAAAGCAATACACGGAGGATGTTTCCTTAAAAGTGCGGTAGTCAGATTTGGACTTTCAGCCCGTCATAAGCCAGATAAATGCTTTCCGGCAGTTCGTTAGAAACGCGTTCATGAGTTCCCAGGCGGTGGCTGATATGAGTAAGATAGGTTTGCTCTGCATTTATTTCCCGGGCAAGACTAATTGCCTCATCGAACGTGAGATGGGAAATATGGTCCTCTTTCTGAAGGGCATTTATAACAACAATTTTGGACCCCCGGATTTTTGATATATTTTCCTTATCAATGGTTTTTGCATCGGTGATGTAAGTGAAATCTCCTATCCGGAATCCAAAAACAGGAAGACGGTAATGCATTACTGTAATGGGAATAATTTCAATGCCGGCCACACTAAATGGCTGATCAGCTGTAATTTCATGCAGCTGCAGGCGCGGGATACCGGGGTATTTAGCCTCGGAGAAGATATAATGGAATTCTTGCTTCAGGGCATTCTGAACACGGATATCGGCATAGACATCGATTTCAGATTGTTGCTTGTAGTTAAACGCCCTTACGTCGTCCAGGCCTGCTACGTGGTCTTTATGCTCATGTGTAAATAAGATTGCATCAAGATGCCTGATACGGGCACGAAGCATCTGGTACCTGAAATCAGGCCCCGCATCAATGACAATTGATTTTCCCTGAGTCTCAATTAAAACAGAGACCCGGAGCCTTTTATCATGCTTGTCCGGTGATGCGCAAACTTCACACTCACAGGCAATGACAGGTACACCCTGTGATGTTCCGGTTCCCAAGAATGTGACCTTCAAAATTCCAGTTTGGTTTGTTTTAATAAATAAAGAAAAGCTTTTTGCTTCTCATCCAATAAACTATCGTCTGTGTCAGCATGCTGAAGCAGATCGGCCAGCGCCAATATCTTATTTTCCAGATTTGAAAATTTGTTAACGATGATCACCCTGCTCTGCTGCAGGACACAGGCGCCGGTTTTAAAATTTCCTTTTTCGTAACGCAATTTAAAGCCCAGCGATCTCAGCAGGGCTTCGAGTTTATCAAGAGTGTGCTGGGTATACGAAAGAGCCATTGCAATCAAAATTAAACAAAAAGGGCTTAAACTTTACACGTTTAAGCCCTTTTAAGAAAATATTTAATCTTAGCGAAGATCTACAACCTCTACCCCCGGGTACTTCTTGGCATCAAATGCAAAAGTAGATTCGGGAACTTTAATATTAGGTGTAAACGTTTTGATGGCGTAAGTGTATTTATTACCATTTTTATCGAAAATAACCGCGCTTGTGATCTGCTTATTTAACTTATCGATCTGCAAACGCACTTTAAAAAACGTCCGCTTCGAATCAGTTGGTGTAAGGTCGATATTATGGACCATTCTTCCGTTGGCCGCCTTGGTATCATTGGTGTAAAGAGATTTAAACCCTTTTTCATAGATAGTAAAGATCTTGGCGGGATTTAAACCCTCAGAGCTGTTATCAACTTCGCTTAACTGGACTTCCTTATCGGCCTTCAAATAGGTCCATTGATTCTTGCCATCGCTGATCAGTTCCTGTCCCTTAAGAATGATCTTATACTTATTAACCTTGGATCTGACGTATAATGTCCCTGACTGGGTTTCCTTAAGCTTAGCCTGAGGGTTTTCCAAAGTGTAGGAAAAATCGGTCTTTATAATATCATAGTTCCGGTATTTCTTGCTTACTTCTGCGAGGATTGCCTTTGCTTTAACTTCACTTTGCGCCATCAAGTTCACCGCCGATCCCAGAATTACAAATGCGCATATAACTAACTTTTTCATTTTCTATTTTCTAATCTATTTCTTAACGTTTATTTCCTAATCCTTAAAGCCTAATCCCTAAAGCCTAAAGCCTAATCCCTAATCCTTTTGATCTAATGTACCCAAGAACTGTTCCAAAGAATATTCGTCAGGTATAAGAACCTCGCGCGCCTTGCTCCCTTCGAAAGGACCAACAATCCCCGCGGCCTCAAGTTGATCAATTATCCGTCCTGCCCTATTGTATCCTAATTTCAGTTTACGCTGAATTAATGACGTAGAGCCCTGTTGGTGCATGACAATTAGTCTTGCTGCCTCTTCAAAGAACTGGTCTCTTTCTGACGCATCGAAATCTTTCATGGACGATTCAGAATTTTCATCCAGATATTCAGGCAGCATAAAGGCAGAAGGGTAACCTCGCTGAGAACCTATAAATTCCGATACCTTTTCCACTTCGGGTGTGTCGACAAAGGCGCATTGTATCCTTATAAGATCACTGCCGGTGGATAGCAGCATATCTCCCCGTCCTATGAGCTGATCCGCTCCCCCGCTGTCGAGTATAGTGCGTGAGTCTATTTTGGATAAAACGCGGAAGGCAAGACGGGCAGGAAAATTGGCTTTAATGGTACCGGTAATAATGTTTACTGATGGTCTTTGTGTGGCGATCACCAAATGTATTCCAACTGCACGCGCGAGCTGGGCAATACGGGCTATCGGGGTTTCGACTTCCTTACCCGCAGTCATCATCAAATCGGCAAATTCATCAATAATCAGAACTATAAATGGAAGAAAACGATGACCATCATTCGGGTTAAGCTTCCTGCTGATGAATTTCTGGTTATATTCCTTAAGATTCCTGACATGCCCATTTTTCAGAAGGTCGTAGCGCTGATCCATCTCAATGCAAAGGGAATTAAGTGTGGCGATCACCTTTTTCGTATCGGTAATTATCGCGTCTTCTTCTCCTGGTAGTTTCGCCAGAAAATGCCGTTCTATCTTCCTGAATAAGGTTAACTCTACCTTTTTAGGATCTACCAGCACAAATTTCAACTGGGAAGGATGCATTTTATACAAAAGAGACACGAGAATTGAGTTAATACCCACAGATTTCCCCTGTCCGGTTGCCCCCGCTACGAGCAGGTGAGGCATTTTAGACAAATCGGCGATATAAACCTCGTTGGATATGGTTTTACCGAGTGCAATCGGCAGGTCCATGGTGGTGTTCTGGAATTTCTCCGTGGCCAGTACGGAACGCATAGACACCATTTCCGGATGCTGATTAGGCACTTCAATACCTATGGTGCCTTTGCCGGGCATGGGAGCAATGATACGAATACCCAAAGCAGCAAGACTGAGGGCTATGTCATCTTCCAGGTTTTTGATTTTGGAGATCCTTACTCCCGGTGCGGGAATTATCTCATATAAAGTTACTGTCGGACCAATGGTTGCTTTGATCTTATCAATCTCAATATTGTAATGATTAAGGGTTTCAACGATCTTGTTTTTGTTTGCTTCCAGTTCTTCGGCGTTTACAGCGATCTTGTTCGACCCGTAGTTCTCGAGCAGGTCGAGCGGGGGATATTTATAGTTCGACAGGTCGAGAGTAGGGTCATACATACCGAACTGCTCAACGAGTTCAGTTGCTTTTTTCTCCTCTTCGGACCTTTCGATCACCAAAGCCGGCGATTCCTTAATTTCATTGACAACTGTCTCCGCTGTTTCCATTGGCACATTCTTCGACGGACTTAACACCACATTAACGTGTTCCTGGGGTTCAGGCTGTGCGGCGGTTTGAACAAGCGGCGGTAAATTCTGATTAATCTTATTGGTAGCGCCGTTCTCGGAACCTGACCGGTTAGGCAGGTTAAATTCTACGGGCGCATAGGTCACCTCCTCTTCCAATTCTACGTTATCCGGAGTTTCCGGAACTACATATCTGGGTTCCTTTTTCCACTCGGGTATCTTGAAGTCAACATTATAAGCAATGATCAGAACAGCTAATCCAGCGAACACGAGCAAACCGGCAGTTCCCGCATCGCCAATCTGGGCCTGAAGAAGCCGGTTTGTCCAGAAGCCAAACTCGCCCTCCAAATAGTGCGGGTAATCAGATAAAAATGCGTGGAAAAAACCTAAGGTAACCGAGATAAATATGAGCAGGAAAAAAGAGTATGACAAAGTCTTCGAGAGGGAAAAAACCTTGATCTTAAACAGCATCCGGTATCCTACGACGAAGAAAACCCCTATAAAAATAAAGGATGCTACGCCGAACCATTCAAAAATAAACTGGTGAGATAAGAGAGCTCCGAACTTGCCGAGCCAGTTTTGCACTACCGGTTGGTTCAATCCCATTTCACCTAGCTCGGCCTGTGTTTTCCATAAATTAGACCAGCCTCCATTAGCATCGATCACATAGCTTTGATCGTCCTCCCAGGTAAAAATATAGGAGGTAAAAGCCACCATAAAATATAGAGAGACAATCAGAAAGAATAAGCCGATGATCTTTACCGTGCGATCGTCGTTCAGCCTGAATTTGGGCATGACTTCTCCTGTTTCCCTCGGAACCCTTTGTTTTGCTGCAGACTTCGACTTTGGTTCATTACGAAATGAGTTCTCATTTCTGAATTGATTTCCTCTCAAGGGCATCGGATATTAATTATTTAGTGACAAATATAGCTTATAAAAGAATAATCGGATATCACTGAATTTACTGTTTTTTGCCCCCTGGCTTAAACCTTACGGGCGGTTGCGAGTCTTATAATTAAGTGGTATGTAATTATACTGAGAATATTTTAAACCAGTATAACGCTTTTAAGGCAGCATATTACATAGTTTAGGTTTAGGTGGTTGATCCCACTCCTTGGTCAGGAGTGGGATTTTTTTGTTTATTTTTATTAATATTGATTGTCGGACAGATATTTATCTTTTAAAACAGGAAATAATGGATCAGGATTTACTGGAAGAATACATCCAAACAGGCAATTCCAATGAGCTGGATGCCCTGCTAAACGGTAATCCCAAACTCGCAACGCTAAAAACAAGCCTTCAGGTATCTCCCCTGATGTTGTGCTGTTATTATAAAAAGCCGGAGTTGTCTGAGATTATACTAAAATATATTAACGATATTACTTTTTTTGAAGCCGCAGCCTTGGGAAAGCAGGACCTGGTAGAGCAAAAACTGCAAGATAATCCCACCCTGATCCATGAGTTTTCGGACGACGGCTTCAGCCCACTGGGCCTGGCTTCATATTTTGGGAATGAAGATGTGGTCAGGTTATTACTTCTGAAAGGTGCGGAACCGAACATTCCGTCGCAGAACGGGTATAATGTTTACCCTATCCATTCTGCCGTATCATCGAACTATGACATGATCGCTAAAATGCTCCTGGAGGCGGGGGCGAATGTAAATGTAGTGCAGATGTCGGGAGCCACTCCTCTACATTCTGCTGCCCATAACGGCAATATTGAATTGTTGATTGTGCTTCTTGAAGCCGGAGCTAACGTAGATGCTAAAATGGAGGACGGTAAAACTCCGGCAGATAAAGCGTCCGAGAAGGGTTTTGGGGAAATTGCGAAAATACTTTCGTGAGAGGAGCAAGGATCAAGGAACAAAGAGCAAAGATTTGTCCACTGAAATAAATCAATAACCTGCTAATTTGACTAAAGCGACTACATCCTCATTAACGCATAGATGTCTTTATTCTTTTATCTTTATTCCTTACTCCTAAAGATCCAGCACTCCAGCTCTTCTTCTCCTTATAAAATGGCGTATATCAAGAACGAGTGCAGCACAAACATAAAATATCAAAGGAAACCCTACCGCCAGAAAAGAAGAATAAATAAAGAATAGCCTGATCTTTGATATGGAAATATTTAAACGCTCGCCCAGATATGTGCAAACTCCAAAAGACCGTTTCTCAAAATATGTTATAAATTCCTGTAACATCTTATATGTTCAATAACTTCATTCCAATGCCACAAGATAAGCATTTCTTCTGATCGCAATAAGCTTTTTTTAGCTCAATTAACGACTGTGAGAAAAATGCATTCTCTGGCCGGATGTTAATTTCTTTAAAACGGCTTATCAAGGAATTTGTTTCAGGTTCGAGGTTCTCGAGCAGGATGATGCTGCGGTTAACGTGCTCATGTGAGCAGACCTGTCTTCCGTAGGCCATCAGAAATACAGCCACAGTATTAATCAGGATGCTGTTAACTGACTGTTTTCCCAAGCGGCACGTGCAGCGAACGGGATCGGTATCAAAACGGTAGTGGCTCTCCCAATATTTATTGACGGGAAGATGATCAAACATTTTGATCAGTGCAGCTATATCTGTTTCTGCAATTACATTTGAAAACAAATGGTTCGACCTGATAATGAGCGAGGCAAATTGAGCAAGCCTTATTGTCGGAAAATTTGCGGGCCGCATCCTTAAATATTTCCAGAGATAGTTATCTATTGATCTTAAAGAATGCTTTTTCTTGAGAAAAGAATATTCCTTCGTCAGCAACCTGGGATATTCATCCTGATATGGCTGGTTTAAAAATCCGGCTTGCCCGAAAATCAGCGCTTCTATCTGAAGAGGTCTATCCTTATATCTGGAAACGAGCCGCCGCGGAAGAGACCTCGCCAGCATTTCAAAGGGTATCGCATTTACTTTGAATCCGAAATTTATGGCCAGAAATATGTAAAAAGCGTCATCCCAACTTCCGTTGAGCTCGGAGAGCAAATAGCTGATCGTGGCTGATTTCTTCTCCAGTCTTTCAATTCCGACCCGGTAAAGCCAGTTCCTTATATGAAAAACATCCACTTCGGCTATCTGACGGCTGCAAGGTATCCAATCCAGGCACTCAATGAGTGTGAGGTATTTATTAGTGATCTGCTTTGGTGTAAGGTGCTCCAGGCATAGCACGGGGATCATCGTTTGGTCTGAACGGACAATATCCTGGTCATGCTTCCCTACGACGTGCAGGATCACATTGTCGTAGGCCATATCTGACTGATGATTATGACGGCTCCAATCGGACGAGCGCAAATGTATCTCCACATTTCCGACCCAAAGAGTTCCGCCAATTCTGATCGTCGCACCTTCAAAATCCGGTCCCGCGTGAGAGTTATGGATCCCAACTTTCAGTATTTCGATCGGTTCACCTGAAGTAGTTCGCAAGTCCCTCTGCTCAAACAGCCGGAATTTCCATAAGTAATGGAGAAAGTCTTCAGGTACAGCCATAGTTTAATCTACGGCGTTGTTACACAGTTACATTATTTTATGATCGAATGGTGGGTTTTATTGAGGTTCTGGTTGTTGCAGTTTGAGGGAAGTGTCAGTATTCTGTAATCAGTAACCAGTAATCAGTATTCGGTTACTGCTTACTGGTTACTGATTACAAATTCCTTTTTCTTCCAGCAAAACACTCATCTCTTGCTGCAATTTCAGAGCTTCTTCCCTTGCCCGGTCAGCAAAGTCGCCGTCTTTAGATGCATAGATAATTGAACGGGACGAATTCACCAATAGACCGCAATCGGCATTAAGACCGTTTTGACTTACGTCCTGTAAGTTGCCGCCCTGGGCACCTACTCCCGGGACTAACAGAAAGTGGTCCGGAGCATGTTTTCTGATGCTGATGAATTCTTCGTTCCTCGTGGCTCCAACAACGTACATCATCCTGTCATCGCCAGCCCATGTATTTGCTGTATCTATAACAGTTTCGAACAAGCGCGAAGTACCCGTATTAATAAATTGGAAATTCTTTCCCCCTTCATTCGACGTAAGGGCGAGTAGTATAACCCACTTGTCTTCAAATTCCAGAAATGGCTTAACTGAATCTATTCCCATGTACGGTGCAACAGTTATTGCATCAAAACTCATCCCCGAAGTGGAATGGTCAAAAAACGCTTTGGCGTACATGGCGGATGTATTTCCAATATCACCGCGTTTGGCGTCAATAATACCTAAACAGGTTGGAGGTATATAATTGGCTGTGCTAATAAGGCTCTCCCACCCCTTTAACCCACGGCTTTCATAAAAGGCGCTGTTAGGTTTATATGCTACACACAAATCGTGCGTTGCATCAATAATCCTTTTATTGAACTCAAACACGGGGTCAGCGTAATCTAAAAGGAAGCGGGGGATCAGGTTTATGTCTGTATCAAGCCCTATACACAAAAACGACTTCTTCAATTTGATCTGCTCTATTAACTGTTTCCTGTTCATTGGCTTGAAATTTGAGCGAAAATAAATAAAGAAGGGGGCTTGCCCTCAAAAAAAGAATTAAAAGTTTTGATTATTTCATTTTATTGTATAGCATTGTGCTGTAATCTCAATTTATCCCTGAATTCAGGAAATCACAATAATTCTTAGATATCTATTTTCTGTAATTTTTTGTGTTGTCGTTCTCCAGGATAAATTTTTTGAAATCAAATTCCCAAAAGACATAAACCATATTTAATGCTGGATAGTAATAAATTGAACGATAAGCTCGTTTCCGAGCTGCGTGAAATTGCTCAAACTCTTGGTGTGGCCGACACAGACACCTTACGTAAACAAGATCTTATTCATAAGATTATAGAAAGCTCTGTCGAACCATCGCCCCTAACTTCAGAAACAACAGCACAAAACGCAGATATCGGTGTTACTGTGGAAGCTGCCGCAGAAGCGAAACCTCGCAAACGGCTGCGAAGTGTTAAAAGCAAGAACGAGACTAAGCAACACAAGGAAGTACACCTTGATAATACCAGAACTTTCGATTTCCCCGAAGAAGATGAGATATCCCAGCGAGATGCTGTCGGGGAATCCACTGAACCTCAGGCAACAACTGAAGATCAAAATATAAGCCAGGAGCCTAATCCCGCAGGAGCTTCTGAAAAACCCTCGGATAAGTCTGCAGGGCAGGGAGACCAGAAAAAATTTGAACGTAAGCCGAACCAGAATAATCCCAGTCAAAATAGAAATCAGGAGCCCGTCATAAACATGGATTTTGATAATGTTATAGTGAACGAGGGAATTTTGGAGATAATGCCTGATGGATATGGTTTTTTAAGATCTTCAGATTACAACTACCTTTCTTCACCGGATGATATCTACGTTTCCCAGTCGCAGATAAAACTTTTCGGCTTAAAAACAGGTGATACGGTAAGGGGCAGCATACGCCCACCAAAAGAAGGTGAGAAGTATTTCCCACTGGTGCGTGTGGAAGCGATCAACGGCCGTATCCCGGCTGAAGTCCGCGACAGGGTACCATTTGATTACCTCACTCCTCTTTTTCCAACTGAGAAATTAAATCTTTTCGTTGACACAGCAAATCATTCTACAAGGATAATAGATCTGTTCACGCCAATTGGTAAAGGACAGCGCGGACTGATCGTAGCGCAGCCCAAAACCGGTAAAACTATGCTTCTGAAGGATGTGGCGAATGCGATTGCGAAGAACCATCCGGAAGTCTATCTGATCATCCTTCTTATAGATGAACGTCCGGAAGAGGTAACAGATATGGCAAGAAGCGTGCGTGCGGAAGTAGTTTCATCGACTTTCGATGAACCGGCCGAACGCCATGTTAAGATAGCTAATATTGTCCTAGAAAAAGCGAAGCGAATGGTTGAATGTGGGCATGACGTAGTAATTTTACTGGATTCTATAACCCGCTTGGCGAGGGCATATAATACGGTTGCTCCGGCTTCAGGTAAAATTTTGTCCGGAGGTGTAGACGCAAACGCTCTTCACAAGCCTAAACGATTCTTCGGTGCGGCAAGAAACATTGAAGATGGCGGTTCTTTGACGATCCTGGCAACAGCTCTTACAGAAACCGGATCGAAAATGGATGAGGTGATCTTTGAAGAATTCAAGGGAACCGGTAACATGGAGCTCCAACTGGACAGGAAATTATCTAATAAACGTATCTTCCCTGCTATTGACCTTACAGCTTCGAGTACACGACGCGACGATTTGCTTCTTGACAAGGATACGCTTCAGAGAATCTGGATCCTCAGAAACCACCTTGCCGATATGAATTCGCAGGAATCGATGGAATTCCTGCAGTCGCAAATGCGTGGTACGAAAACGAATGAAGAATTTTTGATATCGATGAACTCGTAGGAGGATTAGGTGTTAGGCATCAGGCGTTAGGCGTTAGGGCCTCACCCATTCCCTAATACCTAATACCTAATACCTAAAGCCTAATACCTGTTCTCAAAATGAAAAAACACATCCCAAATACCGTAACATGCCTGAACCTTTTCAGCGGTTGCCTTGGGGTTGTATTTGCATTCGAGGGAAACCTGCACTGGGCGTCGTATGCCATCTTTATAGCAGCAGTTTTCGACTTTCTTGACGGAATGCTGGCACGTTTGTTACAAGCATATTCGGACATAGGAAAGGAACTTGATTCGTTGGCGGATGTGGTGAGCTTCGGTTTTCTCCCGTCGGTGATCATATACCAGCTTTTCCAGCAATCTGCACACCCATACTCTTCCTGGCTTAATTATACAGCTTTCCTTATTGTTATTTTCTCAGCATTGAGGTTAGCCAAGTTCAACATTGACACCAGGCAATCAGATAATTTCATTGGATTCCCGACGCCGGCAAATGCTATTCTTATCGCTTCGCTTCCATTTATAGCAGATCAGGGTATATTCATGTCATTTCTACCAGGCAGTCCCTTGTTCCTGGTTGTACTTAGCCTTGGGATGGGACTATTATTAGTTTCGGAAATACAACTTATATCCTTAAAATTCAAGGGACTTAACCTGAATGCGAACGCCCATCGTTATATTTTGGTAATTTCCTCGCTCGTTCTCCTTCTATTACTTAAATTTGCCGCTGTTCCATTAATAATACTTTTATACTTTCTAATATCATTCATCCATTTCAGATCAACAAAATGAAGTTTATAGCCGAAGTTAATATAATGCCACTTAAGGAAATTCTTGATCCTCAGGGAAAAGCAGTGACGGGCAGTATGAAAAACCTGGGATTACAGGAAATTCAGAATGTCAGGGTTGGCAAGCATATTACACTCGAGGTAGACGCTGAAAATGAGGCTGCTGCACGTCAAAAAGTAGATGAGGCCTGTAGAAAATTATTGGCAAATCTGATCATGGAAAGCTATGAATTTGATCTACGCCAAGCCTGATCAGGTTACTGCAGATCCTTTTTTACTTCAGCAAGCTTAGTAAAAAAATCGCCGCTAAAATCGTAGAGTGACTTAAATGCGGGGGCTATCTTTTCGGTATTAACAAGGCTGCGCGCATTTGCTTCGATTTCAGCCATTCCCTCTCTGGCGGCATCCGCTCCCATGAACGCCAGCGTTGGCTTAATTTTATGAGCTATTTCCGCAACCTTAGCCCAGTTCTCCTCACTTATAAACTGTTTTAACTGCTCAAAGTAACCTGGTGTCTGATCAAGAAATAATTCTATCATTTCAACCATAAACTCGTTGCTTCCGCTGGATACGTCCCGCAGGTATGAGAGATCAATTTTAAACTCGGATTTAGAACTTTCAGGCATAACAGCGCTAAGATAGTTTTTTTACGAATAAAGTATCCGACAAATCCTCCAATAAACGGGTTATTGATTTGTTAAAAACCGGATGGATGTATGCAGGAGCTATTTCACTCAGTGGCTGAAGACAAAAGCGCCGTTCGTGAAGGAAAGGATGCGGTATCTTTAGATCAGGTTTATTTATCACACGATTTCCGTAGAATAAGATATCGATATCTATGGTCCTGGATCCCCACTTCTCTCTTCTCTCCCTTCCCAGTTCTGTTTCAATTTTCAGGATCCCTTCCAGTAGATCTTCCGGGTTTAATTCTGTTTCAACCATAAGTGCCTGGTTTACGAAATCCGGTTGATCGTGCACCCCCCATGAAGCCGTCTGGTAAACAGATGAGCGCGCCTTTATGATACCCAGTCTTTCGCTTATAAGGCGAGCAGCCTCCGTAAGGTATTTTCGCCGGTCGCCCAGATTGCTTCCTAATATCAAATATGTGTTATACATGCTATTTTAAAGCTCTCTGTAACAAATCGGCGTGTTGAGACTCTGTATTTTAGTATACTTGCATAGTTAGAAATTTTGACCCTTATATGAAAGAATTTTTCAAATTTGTTTTTGCTTCGATGGTGGGCGTGATACTCTCCTTTTTTGCACTGTTTATTCTTTTTATCGTTTTCGTAACAGCCATCGTGGCCTCGGCCGGGAAGGACGGAAAAGTTGAGGTTGCATCAAATAGCGTGGTTCACATCAGCCTGGACTATCCTATCTCCGAAAGGACTGACAAAAATCCGCTGGCAGCCTTTGATTTTATGGGATTTGAGGGCAAAAAAAACCTCGGGCTCAAAGAGATCATCGGTGGTATAAAAGCTGCTGAGACCGATAAGAATATAAAAGGCATCTATCTTGACGCCTCATCACTATCAGCCGGTTTTGCTACGATCGAGGAGATCAGGAACGCTCTTATTGATTTCAAAAAAAGCGGAAAGTTTATCATTGCATATAGCGAGGTTTATTCGCAGGGTGCGTATTATCTCGCAACGGCGGCTGATAAAATATACCTGAACCCCGAGGGTATAGTGGATTTCAGGGGCTTAAGCTCAGAAAGTGTCTTCTTTAAAGGCGCGCTGGATAAATTAGGTATCGAAGCCCAGGTTATTAAGGTTGGCACATACAAAAGCGCGGTGGAGCCTTTTATCCTGGATAAAATGAGCGAGCCTAACCGTCAGCAGGTAACTTCATTTCTGGGATCTATGTACGATCACTTTCTTTCTGAAATTTCAGAAAGCCGGAAAATCCCAAAGGCAACCTTGTTCTCACTTGCCGACAGCGCAAAGATCCGGGATCCTAAAGATGCTGTCACTTTTAAGATGATTGATGGCTTACGCTACAAAGACCAGGTACTTGATGAGTTGAAATCACGTACAGGTATTGATAAAAAGAAGGATGTGAAGTCTGTTAGCCTGGAAGAATATGCTCCAACCGAAGAGAAAAGTACCGGCTCCTCAAACAGGATCGCCGTTATATATGCCAACGGTGAAATAATAAGCGGCGAAGGCAGCGATAAGGCCATGGGGTCTGAAAGGATTTCCAGGGCTATTCGTAAAGCACGGACGGACGATAAGATCAAAGCGGTTGTGCTCCGGGTGAATTCACCCGGCGGAAGTGCGCTTGCTTCAGATGTCATGTGGAGAGAAGTGGTACTCACCAAAAAGGTAAAGCCGGTTATTGTTTCAATGGGTGATGTTGCTGCTTCGGGCGGGTACTACATTGCCTGCGCTGCAGATTCTATCTTCGCCCAGCCGAACACAATCACTGGATCAATCGGGGTTTTCGGGATCATTCCTAATATGCAGAAATTCTTTAATGATAAGCTCGGGATAACCTTCGACGGTGTTAAGACTGGTACCTTTGCCGATCTTGGAGATGTAAGCCGCCCTCTTACAGACGCTGAAAGATTGATCATCCAGCACCAGGTTAACAATATCTACAATACATTCACAAAAAAAGTTGCTGATGGACGCAACAAGTCGCAGGCTTATGTCGACAGCATCGGCCAGGGCCGGGTATGGAGCGGAACCGAGGCTTTAAAGAACGGGCTCGTCGACAGGCTTGGTGATATTGATGATGCCATTGCATCGGCCGCTAAAAAAGCTAACCTGAAAGACTACAGGATAGTCAGTTATCCTGCACAGGTTGACCCCCTAAAATCGTTATTTAATGACTCGGCTGACAAAGTCCGCGTTTACTTTGCCCGAAGAGAGCTGGGGGATAATTTCACCTATTACGAGCAATTAAAATCGGCGATAGGCCTTTCGGGGATCCAGGCCAGAATGCCTTATAACATTACTATTAAGTAGATTCAGGTTACTGTACAATAATTATTATATCAACCCTTCCCTTTTCAGGGCAGGGTTGCTTATTTTTGGGCTTACCACAATTCATGGAAAACAAATCAATAGCGAGAACTTTACGTCTTCTAAGCCAGCTCATGGAGCTTCATGATGAAAATCCTTTCAAGGTTAAGTCTGTTGCGAACGCTGCTTTTAAAATTGATAAACTCCCCTATCCCATTATTGGAAAAACCCTTGCTGAAATGGAACAGATTGATGGCTTAGGTAAAAGCATCGCTTCAAAGGTCTGGGCTTTAACTCAAACCAATACGATTTCAGAATTAAGCGAGCTTTTGGCTCAGACACCTCCGGGGATTGTGGAGATGATGAGAATCAAAGGATTGGGGCCGAAGAAGGTTATTGTTATATGGAAAGAGCTGGGAATTGAGAGTGTAGGCGAGCTCTACTACGCCTGCAACGAGAACAGGCTGATCGAAGCAAAAGGCTTCGGCCTGAAAACACAGGAAGAAATAAGGAAAACCATCGAATTTAATATGGCCAGCGACGGCCGTTTCCTTTACGCCGGGATAGAGCATTTCACCGAGGATCTTCATCGGAAACTTAAAGCTGAATTTAAAACAGAAATGGTTTTCATTACCGGCCAGTACCGCCGGCGTTGCGAAATTATTGATTCGCTCGATATTCTTATAATTGCTGAACTTACCGGTAGTGTCCCCCAGGCAATGGAAATTTTAGGCCTGAAGCCTGAATTTGTCACCGCGAATAGCATAGACTGCATCACCGATGCTGGTATTAAGATCAAGCTTATCTTTTGCAGCAGTGCGGATATGGGCTGGCAGATGATCCTGAATACAGGAAGCAAATCGCATACCGACGAATTGGCATTGAAACTAGTGAATGTTGACGTCGCTTATAAAAGCGAGCCGGAAATTTACTCACTTGCCGGCATGCCTTATATTGAACCTGAGCTCCGCGAGGGACTTAACGAATTTGAACTCGCAGCGACAAATAAAATTCCTGATCTATTAGCTTATGGGGATCTGAAGGGCACATTACATAATCACAGTACCTGGAGTGACGGAGTACATACGCTTGAGGAAATGGCGCTATTCTGCCGGGATGAATTGAATCTGAACTATTTGGGCATTTGCGACCACTCAAAGTCGGCATTTTATGCCAACGGTTTAAATGAAGTCCGGGTAGCTGCTCAGCAAAGGGAAATCGACGGACTAAATAAGATGCTTGCCCCTTTTCATATTTTCAAAGGTATTGAATCAGATATTCTGTACGACGGATCGCTCGATTACCCGGACGACGTGCTGGAGACGTTCGATTTTGTAGTCGCTTCAATACATTCGATCCTCAATATGAATGAGGAAAAGGCAACGGAAAGATTAATAAAGGCTATTGAGAACCCTTTTACTACCATACTTGGCCATCCTACCGGCAGACTTCTCCTGAGCAGAAGCGGTTACCCTATCGATCACCGGAAAGTTATAGACGCCTGTGCGGCAAACCAGGTAATTATTGAGATAAATTCCAATCCGTTAAGGCTTGACCTGGACTGGCGGTGGCACCAATACGCCATTGAAAAAGGTATTCTTTTATCAGTTAATCCGGACGCACACCGCAAGGAAGGTTTTTACGATATGCGTTACGGCACCCTCATAGCAAGAAAAGGAGGTTTGTCAAAACTCAACTGTTTAAATGCTATGAACAAAGAACAAGTGCAGGAAATTTTTAACAGGCGAAAAAGAAGCTGATTTTGGAAAGCAAAAAGATAAAAATCCTTGTTATCAGATTCAGTTCCATCGGGGACATCGTACTGACCACGCCTGTTATAAGATGCCTGCAGAAGCAGGTCAGCAATATTGAACTGCATTATCTCACTAAGAAAGCATATGAGCCGGTGCTTGCTGGTAATCCTTACATCGACAAGCTTCATTTTTTAGCAGAATCGCTGAATGATACGATCGGCAGGCTGAAGCTTGAAAACTTTGATCACATTATAGATCTTCATCATAATGTGAGAACCTTCATCATCAAAAAGAAACTCGGGCGGCCATCAGTATCTTTCGACAAACTTAACTGGCAGAAATGGGTTTTAGTTAATACAGGCATGAACTTTCTTCCCAAAAAGCATATCGTTGACCGGTACATGGAAACTGTAGAGTTTCTCGGGGTGAAAAACGACGGCGCCGGCCTCGATTATTTTCTAATTAATAATCATTCCCTAAGCCTGTTACTCCCTCCTTCGCATCAGCACTACATAGCCTTAGTGATTGGAGCGCAACATGCTACGAAAAGACTTCCAACCAACCGGTTAATAGAGCTATGCCGGTTAATCGAACAGCCTGTCGTGCTTCTGGGAGGGGCCGAAGATGCAGCACGTGGCGAAACCATAACCGCAGCAGCCGGACAGCATGTGTTTAACGGCTGCGGAAAATTCAAGCTAGACCAGTCTGCTTTCCTGGTTAAGATGGCGAAATGTGTTATTACTCATGATACGGGCCTCATGCATATCGCAGCTGCATTTAAAAAAACTATTTTATCCGTGTGGGGCAATACTGTGCCTGAATTTGGAATGTATCCTTATATGACAGATGATTCTTGTATGTTTGAGGTAGAGGGCTTGCCCTGCAGGCCATGTTCTAAAATCGGGTACGAAAAATGTCCAAGAGGGCACTTCAAATGCATGAATAATATTGATCTTACAAAAATTAGCCAGCAAGCCAATGCCTAAACAACTCTTGTTAGTCCGCCACGCAAAATCTGATTGGAACGACATACAACTCCCGGATTTTAAACGCCCGCTTAATTCAAGAGGCAAGGCAAACGCTCCTGAAATGGCAAGGCGGCTTGTGAAAAAGAATATTATTCCCGAACAAATTGTGAGCAGCTCAGCAGTCCGGGCCATAGCAACCGCCCGCTATTTTGCGAAGGAGCTGGGAATTGAAGAATCAGCTATAATTCAAAATCGAGAGATCTACGAAGCTTTCCCTCACGAGTTGATGAGCATTATTAATTCACTGGATAATATTTATTCATTTACAGCTCTCTTTGGCCACAATCCAGGCATAACCAACCTGGTTACGAGCCTGTGTAATAAAGATCTGTATAATATCCCAACCTGCGGCGTGGCACTTATCCGGTTTCCATTCGATGATTGGAAGATGGTCAGTGCGGGCACAGGCGAACTTGCGTTTTATGATTATCCAAAAAATGAGCAGGCGTAAAGCTAATCCTAAGCAAGCTTATAGACCTTCCCTGGAAGACTCACTATCAGCCCCCTCATTTCCATTCCTAATATATTTACCATAAGTCTGCTTTGAGGAAGCCCTGACAGGATAAATAATTCGTCTATATCAACATTTCCTTTTTCCAGCAGGATGCCAGCGATCGTTCTTTCATCGTCTGTAAGATCAATAGCAAGGCTAATTTGCGGGTTCTGGGCCGCCGGGGGAGATTGTACCCAGCCTAAAATATATTCCAGATCGGCCACCTTTGTTAGCAGGTTGGCACGATTAGTTTTTATCAGAAGATTACATCCGGAACTATATTCATCGGTGACCCTTCCGGGGTAGGCAAAAACATCCCTGTTGTACGAATTTGCAAGCTCTGCGGTAATTAAAGCACCGCCTTTAATGTTGGCCTCAACCACAATTGTAACATCGGCCAGACCAGCTATAATCCGATTTCGTTTGGGAAAATTTTCCCGGTCTGGAACAGTACCAGACATAAACTCAGTTAGCAAGCCGCCATGCGCTATCATCTTTTCTGCCAGGGGTCTGTGTTGAGAGGGATAGATACGATCCAAGCCGTGAGCCATAATTCCTATAGTTGACATCGAATTCTTTAGCGCCTCCCTATGAGCCAGAAAATCTATACCATACGCAAGGCCGCTGATCACTAAAGGATTATGAACCCGAAGGTCTGCCAGCAGCTGCCGGCACAGATCCTTTCCGTAATCAGTCGAATTCCTTGTGCCTACCACACTAATTACTTTTGACGGGTTCAAATCTGCATTACCTTTAAAATACATCATAACGGGTGCATCAAAACAGTTCCTAAGCCTTTTTGGGTACTCGTCATCGGTTAAGAACATCGTTCTGATTTTATATTTCTCGACAAAAGCCAGTTCCTTTTCCGCTCGTTCAAAAGCCTTGTGATTTTCTATTAGCTCAACGGTTTTCGGGCCGATGCCAGGAATCTTACTGAGAGCTTTCCTGCGCGTCAGAAAAACCTCTTCAGGACTTCCGCAACAGCTAATGAGATTTCGGGCCAGGACAGAACCGATCCCCGTTATACAGGAAAGTGCGATTTGATGCAGGACAGACATGAATTCAAAATCCACATATTTTCAGAACAAGCCAAAAATTTAAGTCTTATGTGCGCAGTAGTAAGGAAACGGTATGGGGGAAGCGGAAAATGGGAAATGGGGAATGGGGAATGGGAAACAGAGAATAGGTGTTCATGTGACTGGCATCTCCTAATCAATTAGACATTAACACGTGACTCGCATCTCTTTACTCGCTTCTTATTGCGGAATATAGACTACGAACTTGGTTTCAAAATAGTCTTCCTTAAAATAATCGGTAAGAGGGATAAGCTGTGCTTTTAACTGGGATTCATTTATTTCCTCAGCAAGGTCACCACCCTTCAAATATAATATACCCTTCTGCAGGCTATTTTTTGATTCCTTTACAAACTTGCCTTTTATCCATGGGTAGAATTCCGACAGCCTTGTAACTGCCCTTGACACCACGAAATCAAACTTATCATCGATCTGTTCGGCCCTTGCGTGAGTTGCTCTTACATTACTCAAACCGATAGCCGCAGCAACTTCCTGAACAACCTTTATCTTCTTTCCAATGGAATCTACCAAATGGAAATGAGTTTCAGGAAACAGAATTGCTAATGGTATCCCAGGAAACCCTCCGCCGGTACCGACATCCAATATCTTTTCCCCTGGCAGAAAACTGACTACTTTGGCAATAGCCAGAGAATGCAAGATATGATGCAGATATAGCATATCGATATCCTTTCTCGAAATCAAATTAATACGGGCGTTCCAGAACCTGTACTGATTGTCAAGTTCAGCGAACTGATCTTTCTGCTTTTGGCTCAGATCCGGGAAATAATGCAATATCAGGTCAGAAGTCACTTCGAAGGTTGTTCTTATTTCGTTTCATAACATTGGCCAGTAAATCGCGGGCACGGAACAATTGCGCTTTTACCGTTCCAAGCGGCAGATCCAATTGCTTTGAGATCTCCTCATAGGATTGTTCTTCAAAGTACCGTAAAATAATAAGGGTCCGGTACCGCGAAGGCAATTGATCTACAATATTCTTGAGCTTTTCGTTCTCCTGCTTCTTGATTGAAGTCTGTTCCGGATTCAGGCTTTCCGAAGGAACCTCGAACTGCCTTTCATCACCATCATCGTCGGCCAGGGTGTGCAGCGAAACAACATTTATCCGTTTTTTCCTAATAAAATCTATACAATTATTAGTGGCAATCCTGAATAACCAGGTACTAAAGGCAAAATCCGGCTTGTACCTGTCTAAGTTTTCGAATGCCTTCCCGAAGGTTTCAACGGTCAGGTCCATCGCGTCATCCTTATTATTTACCATCTTCAGCGCCATAAAATATATGGAGTCTTTATAGCGCTGCATCAGTTCTGCGTATGCTTTCTGATCGCCATCCCTGGCTCTGCAAACCACATTAAAGTCATTCTTCGCATTAGGCGAAAAGCTAGGGTTTACTTCCATTCCAATCTTTTCTTAAAAAGCGCTACAAAGCTAAGAACCATTATATAAAAGTAGTAAATGAAATCTAATACAGGCAACCACCAGATCAAGTCGAAACAACGGAGCTTTTTCAGGGCGGGGGCGTAAACAAACAGCTGAACAATTAACCTTAACAGGTAAATCGATAAGAGCAGCCACCACTGTGCCTGAAGAATGATCAGGCCGATAAGTACCAGATAAAAAACAGCACCGGATGCCGCCTGCCAACTCAGCATTCGCTTATGTGACGACTTGTATAATTTTCCTGCACCCTGGTGTCTTACTTTCTGACGAAAATAGGCGGTAAAGGTATGCTTAGGCTCTGACCACATGTGAGATTCGGGATGAATCTCGATAACCGTATTTTCGCCTGTTGCATTTTGATTCACAAAAAGATCATCGTCACCCGACATCACATGCATATGAGAGGCGAAGCCCTTTCCTCTAAAAAACAAGGATTTTTTATAGGCCATATTTCTTCCCACCCCCATATACGGCCTACCGGACAGGGCAAAGGAAAAGTAATTCAGTGCGGTAGAAAATGTTTCAAAACGGATAATCAAATTTAATAAGCCGCCTCGTCGTTCGTAGGGCGAATATCCAAGTATGATCTCGGCATTATCCCGGAAATTGTGCTGCATCCTGGCCAGCCACTGATTAGAATCTGGCCGGCAATCAGCATCTGAAAATACCATATTTTCATTCTTCGACGCCTTTATACCTAAAGTTACGGCAAACTTCTTTCCATGCTTAAACCGCGGGTGATCAGTCAGCGTAACGACTTTAAGATTTTTATGCTTTGCCGACAGATCCTTCAGATACCAATCAGTGCCATCATTTGAGCAATCATTTACCAGTACAATTTCAAAGTCGGGATGGTCCTGTTCTAAAAAAAAAGACAAATTTTTCTTAAGGTTCTCAAGTTCGTTCCTGGCACAAATTATAACAGAAACGGGACCTGTGGTATAGGTCCCCGGTTCTGAGACCTGATAAGAAGCTAACTTCTGCTGGATTACAATGAAGTAGTAAAGTTGAATAAAAAAGCAAATCTGAAAAACAACTAAAAGAAGGATATACAAATAGTCCACGCGTAAGAAATCATTTAATGGGTAAATTTCTGATTTTTCAGCTAACAATCGGTATGGTTTGCGAAATAAAAATGTAGTGGGAAGCGAGATGAGGGAAGCGAGTCTTGCCTATTTCCTATTTCCGTTTCCCCCATCCTGTTACTCGCTTCTATTTGCTATTTTTGCAAATTATCCCAGTTGAATGAAATTTAAATTAGAGGTTACCGATAAACAAACGAAAGCGCGTGCCGGCGAGATAATGACCGATCATGGAGTGATACAAACTCCGATCTTTATGCCTGTTGGTACCGCAGGGTCGGTAAAGGCCGTACATCAGCGGGAATTGGCTGACGATATAAAAGCCCAGATAATCCTGGGGAATACTTACCACCTTTATCTTAGGCCAGGGCTTCACACGCTGGAATCTGTCGGGGGACTTCATAAATTCAACGGCTGGGACAAACCCATATTAACAGACAGTGGCGGCTATCAGGTATACTCATTATCTGGCGTCCGCAAGATCAAAGAAGAGGGAGTTACCTTCCGTTCTCATATAGATGGCTCCAAACATCTGTTCACTCCCGAATCCGTTATGGATACACAACGGATTATCGGTGCGGACATAATCATGGCATTTGATGAGTGCACGCCTTATCCGTGCGAGTATGGTTATGCCAGAAGATCAATGGAAATGACGCACAGGTGGTTAAAAAGGTGCTGTTCTCACTTCGACCAAACCCAGCCAAAGTACGGATATACCCAAACTTTATTTCCTATAGTGCAGGGTTCCGTTTATAAAGACCTGAGAAAACAGTCTGCGGAAATGATAGCCTCCTGCGAAAGGGAAGGCAATGCTATTGGAGGCCTGTCGGTTGGCGAACCCGCCGAAGACATGTATGAGATGACTGAGATAGTATGCGATATCTTACCCTCAGATAAACCGAGATATTTAATGGGAGTTGGAACGCCGGTAAATATTCTCGAAAATATTGCTCTTGGAATCGATATGTTTGATTGTGTAATGCCAACGCGCAATGCCCGTAATGGAATGTTGTTTACAAAAAATGGTATAATTAATATAAAGAACGAACGATGGAAGAATGATTTTTCACCGATTGAAGAAGACAGCGACCTTTTTGCTGACAAAAATTACAGCAAAGCCTATCTTCGTCACCTGGCACATTCCAATGAAATTTTAGGTTCACAGATCGCTACATTACATAATTTGCATTTTTACCTATGGCTGGTTAAGGAAGCCCGGGCCAGAATAATAGAAGGCACATTCAGTGAATGGAAGAATAAGATGGTACAACAAGTTGCTCAGCGTCTATAGATGATCAAGATCATTGACTGGTATATTATCAAGAAGTATCTGGGGACGTTTATTTTCACCCTGGCTATTTTCACGGTCATCATCGTCATTTTTGATGTTTCTGAGAAATTAGACGATTTCCTAAGGCATAAGGCGCCGGTCTCGGAAATCATCTTCAGCTATTATGCCGGTTTCATCCCGTTCTATTTAAACTTCCTCTCCCCCCTCATAAACTTTATTGCGGTAATTTTTTTCACTGCGAAAATGGCTGACCAGACGGAGATCGTCCCAATACTAAGTGGCGGAGTAAGTTTTAAAAGATTTCTATGGCCGTATTTTCTCGCTTCGACTGTTATTTTTCTGGTAACGTTAGTTTTTAACCTGTTTATTATACCTGAAACAAACGAACTGAAGGTCGATTTTGAGAATGTTTATATAAATCCAAAGTCCGATAATTCGAAATTATACACCCATATGCAAATCGAAAAGGACACTTATGTCTATATCGAGAACTTTGACAATACCCAGAAAATTGGGTATAAACTCACCCTGGAGAAGTTCGACGGCTTCGAACTGAAAGAAAAGCTGGTCGCCGACAAGATCTCCTGGGATTCTGTTAAGTCAAAATGGGCCATTGAAAACTATTCCATTCGCACAATAGACGGTTTAAAGGAAACCATGAGCTCGGGAGTTCGCAAGGATACAACCCTCGACATGCGTCCTAAAGATTTCGAGATCTATGACAATATCTACCAGGCTATGAATATGCGTGAATTGAACGATCGTATAGACAAAGAGGAAACCAGGGGAACAGGAGTCATGGTCGACTTACAACTTGAAAAGTACAAGCGTTTTGTATATCCCCTGTCGGCATATGTACTTACGTTAATGGGGGTTTCGCTTTCTTCCAGAAAAGTACGCGGCGGGATAGGCCTGCCCCTCGGAATTGGGATATTTTTGAGCTTTGCGTATATCCTTTTTATTCAATTCTCAACCATGTTTGCTTCGAAAGGCGGGCTTCCTCCCTTGATTGCAGTGTTTATACCAAATATTATTTTTGGGATCCTTGGGGTTTATCTTTTAGCGAAAGCCCCAAAATAGGCGATCTGACAATATACTTCCCTCTTAATGGGATAATTTAATCTTACCTGTCTGCAGTATGCTGAATCAAACTCAAACCCGCACGCGGAACCTTATTATATTACACCTTACAGTCTTTGTCTGGGGCTTTACCGGGATACTCGGCGCCTTAATTTCCGTCCCTGCAACTCAATTGGTTTGGTATCGCGTACTTATTGCTTTTATAACCCTGCTGATCTATTTCAAGGTTGTCAATGTATCGTTAAAAGTTTCTGCAGAGGTTTTCCTCAAACTGTTCTTTACCGGAGCTATTGTCGCCCTTCACTGGATCTTATTTTTCCAATCAATAAAATCATCTACCGTTTCGGTAACGCTCGTCTGCCTTTCGTCCCTGACTCTCTTTACTGCAATCCTTGAACCCTTATTAAAACGTAAAAGAATTTCAAAGCTTGATATCATTACGGGCCTTATAATTATATGCGGGATCTATATGATCTTCAAGTTCGAATCGAGATATACAGAAGGCATTATCTATGGCCTGCTTAGCGCCTTATGCGCCAGTATCTTCTCCATTATAAATTCCAAGCAGATCCAAAATCGCGCTGCGCCTATTATAAGCTTCTATGAGCTCATTGGGGCTTGGGTGTGGATTTCTGTCTACCTACTGATTTCGGACGGTTTTACAGCCTCTATGACGCTCAATTTTTCTGATGCGATATATTTATTCGTGCTTGGGACGGTATGTACTTCGGTTGCCTATGTCGCCGGCGTAGCTGTGATGAAAGAATTATCTGCTTTTCGAGTAGCACTTATCACAAATCTCGAGCCTGTCTATGGCATCATTCTCGCCTTTATATTCTTTGGAAAACGTGAACAGATGACACCAGGATTTTACCTGGGGGCCATTGTCATCCTTACAGCAATCTTTATATATCCAGTCATCAGGAACCGCGGATCAAAAAAGTGATTACCCTCAAACACTCGCGGACAAAGGACAACTTTTTTACACTAAGTGCCTTTTTTAAAGTGCCGGATTTAAGCGCAGCACTCCCCGGCCTAACTACTAAAATAACATCCGGTAGACAGGGGAGACAAGGCTGCGGGTTCTGACTTTATAGAAAAAAAATTGTGGAAGTATGGATCTTTTTCCGCCAGTGATAGGAGGCGTTTATCAGCTGCTATTTTATTACCCGGAGGAGTCCTTTAAACGGCAGCATTGTCGGCCGGCCGTTGCCAGAACAACCCATCGTTTCAGGAAGGCAACAGCCCGGTCAGGCTTGCTCAAAATCGCCCGGTCAATACTTACGAATTCAAGAATAATTAGAGCCGGTGCAAATAACTCGGCCAGGCTAAATTAACCATCAAAAGATTTCGTATTTTTCATGTAGCTTGTCGTTCAACATAACCTCGTTAAAATTTTATTATTTCTGATCAAAAAAATCCTGGGTAATTAGGAAGTGGGAATTTCAAGCTCTAAAAACATGTTTACAAAGCTATACATCAGCACAGATTTAATTTATGCATAGTGTTAAAAATCAATTATTTAAATCATTTATATTATAGTAAAAATATAGATGAAGTTTCGCGAAATCAAAACAAAAAACTATTTTTTTTAGCATAGCTATTATATGAGGAGTTATTTGTCATTTATCAAACTATATATCAGTGTAATTATATCAATTATATTGAGTTTTAATTCATACCTGTTAACCGCGCAGGTTTTTGACAGCGAACAGAACCCTCCGGGCATAAAATGGATGCAAATTAACACCCAAAACTTCCAGATACTCTACCCCTCCGAATTGAAACGCGAGGCCAACCGGATGGCAAACACTATGGAATATCTCATCGAAAAGGTGTCGAAAAGCTTAGACAGCAAGCCCAGAAAAATCACGGTTATCTTACAAAATCAGGCTGTGATATCGAATGGTTTTGTACAGCTTGCGCCGCGGCGTTCCGAGTTCTTCGCTACCCCGCCACAGAACTTCGACACGCAGGATTGGCTGAATAGTTTGGCGGTTCACGAGCTTCGCCATGTGGTACAAATTGACAAGTTGAGTGGCAATCTGAAAGCGCCGTTTTTCGAAGAACTTGCCCTTGCCATATTTGGTGTTACCCTCCCACCCTGGTTCTTCGAAGGCGATGCCGTTGGTATTGAAACCGCGCTAACAGATGCGGGCCGGGGACGCCTCCCCGACTGGGAGCTAATTTTCAGAACAAATACACTAAGTAAAAATTATTACTCCTATTCAAAAAACTATTTCGGATCTTTCAAAACCTACACCCCGGGTTATTATCAACTTGGATATTTCATGACGGGTAAGTTAAAACGAGACTATGGACGGGGTATCATAGACAGTATAATGACGCGTATTTCTAAGAACCCCTTAAGGCCCTACAACTTTAGCCGGTCTGTTAAAAAGTTTACGGGAATGAACACCCGCATACTTCACGACTCTACTGTCTCGGAATTAAGCAGGTTATGGGAGACTCAAAAAGCCCAGGCTGCTCAAACTGATTATCCGGCGCTGCATCAAAGAAGAAATGATATACCGGCAGACTTTTTATTTCCTGTGCAAACAGGCCACGGCGAGCTTATTGCTCTCGAGAAAAGCTTTGATAAGACACCTGTTATTGTCAGGATAAACAACGCTGGAAGAAAGAGCGACCTCATTAAAATAGGCCATCAAACGGAAAGTAATTTAAATTATTCTGCTGGCAGAGTTGTTTGGGACGAATTTCGTTATGACCCCAGGTACCATAAGAGATCTTTTAATGTGATCAATATTTATGATCTAAATAGCGGGAGCTACAAGCAATTAACCAGAAGGAGCCGGCTGTTCTCGCCTGCACTCTCTCCAGATGCCAAAACAATTGCGGCGGTGCTTGTAGACCTGTCCAATGAGATCCGGCTGACAGAGATCGATGCAGAAACCGGAAAAACACTTCGGGTATTTGATAATCCGGGAAAGTATATATTGCAGACTCCCTCTTATAGCCCAGACGGCACAAGGATAGTTTGTGTTGCAATTAATAAAGATGGCGCTGGGTTGTTGGAGTTCTACCGGGCTGATGGACGGTCCCGGGTACTCCTTCAAGCACAGCGACAGCAACTATCGCGGCCGGTTTACGCCATGGAAAGAGTGCTGGTACGCGCAGGATATAACGGGATTAACAATATCTACTCAGTCCTGCCTGGTCAGCAAGCCAACCAGACTCCCGAAATAAGGCAGCTCACAAACGCAGTTTACGGCGCTTCCAACCCGTCATATAACCAGGAAAGCGGTTTGATGACGTTCAATATATTTCAGAATACCGGCTATGACATAGCCTCACTCCAACTTGACCAGATCGCAGCTGTGCCGTTAAAAGAGGTTTCTAATTCTTTTATTAACTATGCAGCTCCGCTGGCTAAACAAGAGGCTGGCCCAATTTCCTTTGACTCTGTCCCGGGGAATCTTTACCCTGAACGACCCTATCGCCAATTTAAGAATTTGTTTTATTTTCATAGCCTTTCTCCCATTGCAGAGGAAAACGAATTCAGCAATGATCTGAATTTCGGAATTAAGCTGAAATCCAACAATCAACTAAATACACTGGATTTCTATACGGGGTATCAGTTCAATTCCGGGCTAAAAAAGAGCGAATATTTAGCAGGACTTACCTATAAACAGTTTTACCCCCTGTTTGATCTGCGTTATATTAACCGTGCCAGGCTAGCCTACTCATCCCGGACCACCGGCTCCACGACCACCCTGGTACCGGTTAACTGGCGGGAAAATTTTGCCGAAATTGGCGTGAGGCTCCCTTTTACTGCTAACCGGTTAAATAAAACATATTCCATGGGAGTTACTGCCTTAACCAGCTTTACGTCCAGGTACGAAGTAACTAACCGGCCGGCCAGATTTGCGGAAAAAATCACCTTTCCCATTAATTACCAATATTACTTTAGCCACAACACTCAGAGGAGCCTCAGAGACCTTGCACCAAAGTGGGGTCAGAATATTACACTTTCCTATCAGCATCTTCCTTTCCAGCCTGGTCTCAAGGGCAACCATTTTCGCATCCAGACATTATTTTTCAGCCCGGGTATTGTCAACAATCACTCATTGCAAACAAGTTTTAACTATCAAAAATCCAATGGCATTTACAATTTCAATGTGGATATTCCGCGGGCTAGCGGTTACAATAGTTTAAAACCGGGCTATGTCAGAAACACTCTCCTCTTTGATTACCGGCTGCCCCTGTTTTATCCAGATGCTGAGATTGGGCCAGTTGCCTATATCAAGCGTTTGAGAGCCGGCCTGTTTGCCGATTTTGAAAATGTCGGCAAAGGCAATTCATTTGAGCCACGTACCTATGGATTAGAAATCAATGCTGACATGAACTTCTTAAGGTTCTACCTTCCTGATTTCGCAGTAAGCGGAAAATTGATCTTTGTCAACGAGACACGACCAACCCGTTCCCTTATGGAATTCGGATTTACGTATGGCTTTTGAATAAACGGGGATGTCTTAGTTTTTGCCGGCAACAGGTGCCGACTCTTTTTCTATACCATCTTTAAGCCCGGGTACATCTATACAATGATAATTTTCCTACCTTCAAACATAAATGCTAATTATGTATCATGAGCTTTAAAACTATTTTCATAATTGTCGTCTCGGTAATAGTAACAATCATTCTGATGAATAATACAGACGAGATAGATTTCTGGATCTTTGGTGATGCCCGGATGCCTAAGCTAGCCGTTCTGGGTTCAATGTTTGGCCTGGGCCTTATCATCGGCTTCCTGGCTGGGAGACCCAGGAAAAAAAACCAGGCAGTCGAGGAGGAGCAAAAATATCCGGCATCAAACACCTCAACGACCCAGGAACTTAGCTCTGAAGACAGGGAATATATCCGCTAGCAGCTGATTGCCTGAACCGGGCGAGTGTATGGTAAATTGGACAATTTCCATCGCCCGGAAGAGGAAAATATATTTTTTTCTGCCGAATCAAGCCAGATTTTCCACAATTATTGTTTCTCACCCTATCACCAAATGCTTGGTTCATAAATTGTATATATCTCGTTATTAAAATAAACCAATTATGAAACGGGCGTATACTAGAGTTAAAAGATCATCTGATTTTAAATTGAAGCTGTTTTGGATGTTTTCATTCCTGATACTGTTATCTGTTTTTATCAATTCGTGCAATCCGGCCGATCTTTAATTATGAATCAAATTTGCTGCTTGAAAACAAGTGCATTCCTGCATCCAAATAAAAAACCAGCATAATTACGCACTATGCTGGCTTAATTTTCCGCCTCCCAATTTCATTCAATTTCTTTGTTACAGGGCCAAAATCAGCCGAATTTCTGCAAAAAATACATTTTCCTTACAGTCTAACCTTTGAATCGTTTGTATATTAATCGATTAAAAAAAAATCTGTAATTCTTTTTTTGTGCAACATATTTGTAACTTCCCTTATCCTTAACAATTAATTATGTTGATATGAAAAAAATCTCTACTCTTTTTTTATCGCTTTTACTTTTTATAACCACCGCTGTACAAGCGCAGGTTAGAGAAGTAAGTGGTAAAATAACCGATGCCGCATCAGGCAGTTTACCAGGAGTACTTGTAAAACTAAACGGTACAAGTACGGCTACCTCATCAGACAATAATGGTAATTTCTCGATTCGGGTGCCTCAGTCAGGTGGAACGCTGACGTTCAGCTACATTGGATTCGTTACGCGGGAAATCGCTATCGGGACGCAAAGTGTGATTAGTGTAACATTAAGTCCCGACATGCAGCAACTAAATGAAGTAGTTGTAACCGCTATGGGAATCAAGCGTGACCAACGCTCCTTAGGTTATACCGCCCAAAGCGTCACTGCTGAAGATCTTACCAAAAACAGGCAAAGCAATGTTGTGAATGCCCTGCAGGGCAAAGTTGCTGGTGTAACCATCAGCAGTACAGGAGGGGCGCCAGGTCAAGGATCCAGGATCCAGATCCGTGGTGTGAACTCTATTGACCCGGGTCGTGATAACCAACCTTTATTTGTTATTGATGGAATTTTTATGGATAACACGACCTCCACTCAGGGTGCCAGTGCCTCGGGCAGAGGAATGAGTAACCGTGCCGTCGATTTAAATCCTGACGACATTGAGTCTATGAACATTCTTCGCGGCGGTGCAGCCACTGCTTTATATGGATTGCGTGGCGCAAATGGCGTTGTTGTAATTACAACTAAATCCGGAAAAGCAGGAACGATAAAGGTTAATTATCAGGGAACTTACGGATTTGAAGATGTGAATACAATGCCTGAATTACAGACCACCTATTCACAGGGCTTTAAAGGAATCTACAACCCGGATGATTTCTGGCCGTCATTCGGACCGACCGTAGCTGAGGCTATTAAACTGGACCCAACACATCCGGCAAAATTACACAACCACATGAGGGAAGCCTTCGTTACAGGCAACCAATACAGAAATGGAGTAACCGTATCCGGAGGATCAGAAAAAATTACCTTTCTGACATCTGTTTCTCAGTTAAAGCATGATGGTGTACTGCCTTCATCTACCTTCAGCAACTACCAGGGCCGACTGAACACCACTTTCAAGCCAAGTGAGAAATTCAACGCCGGAGCATCTATAAATGTAACTAATTCGGGCGGATATCGGGTCAATGCCGGACGTTATATTGAGCAGCTGATTTACTGGTCTGGGCGTCATGATGTGAATGATTTCCGTGAAGAAAATGGTACGATGAGATCGTACGGCGGCACAGACAATCCCAGATATGTAGTAGAAACAAATCGCTTTAAGGATGATGTATTGAGGATGGTAGGCAGCGCCAATTTTTCTTACAAACCATTAAACTGGCTTGATTTCTCTTACCGTGCAGGAATTGATACGTATCGCGATAATCGTTTGGGTACTGCCCCGGGTTTTCAGGGTCTGGTAGGAGAGCGTTTAGTTTCAGATAACGGTATCAGCGCCGCTGACGGACGTGGTTTTGTCAACGTTTATGGAAATAATTTCAGAAGCTTAAACAGCACGTTGATCGCGAGTGCATCACATTCTTTCTCAAAATCCTTTAACGCAACCTTACGAGCCGGACATGACCTCTACGATAGAACTATATACAGAAGCGCTACAGAAGGAGGTGATCTGACTGTTTATGACTGGTACAGCCTGGGTAATGCCAAAATACTATCTGCTGGCACTTATCAGGAGAAATACAGGCTGATGGGCATATTCGGAGAGCTTGCGTTGAACTACAAGGATTATTTATACCTGACATTTACAGGAAGAAATGATAAAACCTCATCGTTAGTTGCGCCGAACAATTCATTCTTCTATCCTTCAGCGAGCTTAAGTTACATCGTGTCGGATCACCTTAAACTGCCTGCTGCTATCAGCAACGCTAAACTTAAATTCTCCTATGCTCAGATCGGTAAAGATGCCGGCGCGTATGCAACGAGCAGTGGGTTCGCAAATTATACCGGATTACCGACAGGTTATACCGGATTTACAAGACCTTCCTTGTTGGGAGATCCAAATCTTAAACCAGAGTTCACTAATACGTATGAAGGCGGTTTATCAATGACCTTCCTGAATGGAAAAATCGGTTTTGACGCCAATTATTATCACTCATTAAGCCAGGACCAGATCATTAATGTGCCTATTTCTTCTACTACTGGTTTCGTTACGGCTGCTGTGAACGCAGGAAGCATGCGGAACCAGGGTATAGAGCTCACACTTACCGGCACCCCGATTAAGAGAGATAATTTTTCATGGGAAACCACACTGAATTACTCCGCTAACCGCAATAAGATAGTTTCGTTAAGAAAAGATCTGACTGAGATCTCTGCGGCAAACGAGCACGGTTATCTTAACGCCCGGGTTACGATGAAACTCATTCCCGGAGAAGCCTATGGAACGTTGTACGGAACCGAGTTTAAGCGGTATTTCACTCCAGCAGAAATCGCTGCCGGCTTAGACAAATCAACCGAAGCCAGTGACCCTTCCAGACCTTTGCTTATCGGAGCGAATGGCTTCCCTATTATTGGCGCTGCTGCAGACCAGAAAAAGCTAGGCAATGTTCAGCCTGACTGGATCGGTGGTTGGAACAATAATTTCAGATACAAAGCACTTTCGTTAAATGTGCTGTTTGATGCCCGTATCGGACAAGAACGTTACAATCAATTAGCAAACTATTACTCCGCATTTGGTATGGCAAAATACACCGAAAACAGGATGGACTACCGTACTTTTGAAGGTGTGCTCGCCGATGGAAGCCCGAATACTAAAGAAGTATGGTTAGGACAAGGTATCGATCCAAAAACAAATTTTAATTATGGAGATGGCTACTATCGCTATTACCACAGAGGTGTATCCGAAACGTTCGTTCAGGATGCTTCATGGGTCAGACTACGTTCCGTATCCTTAGGTGTTACTCTGCCGGCTAAATGGACACAAAGAAGCTTTGTTAAAAACGTGGATGTATCCGTTACAGGAAACAACCTGATCCTTTGGACAAAATACGATGGATTTGATCCTGAAAGTACAACAACAAACAGTGGTTCAAACGTCGAGGGATTTGCCGGTATGACATATCCAGCTGTAAGAAGCTTCCTGTTCTCACTAAATGTAGGATTTTAAGAAATTAACGAATATGAAAAAATATAGAAGAATAGCTGCAATTGCTTTATTAGCAGGTTTTGCGGTAATATCTCCCGGTTGTGATGACGATTATTTCAACCAGACGGAAAACCCGAACCTGGTGTCAAAACCCTCTATTAATGCCATGCTATCCACAGCAACACATAAAGCAGGGCTCAATACTCAACGTATTGCGAGTTTCAATACGTATTATTCACAGTATCAGGCCAGCCCTACAAGCGGATCTGCTGGAGATACTTATCAGATAACGGACAACTCATCACAGTGGGAAGCGGCATACTATGCAATGGCCGATCTATATGATATGATAGAACTGGCAAAGACTGCTGGCGCTACCGAGCATCAGGGCGTCGGTCAGCTGCTGCTGGGTTATACCCTGGGGCTTGTCGCAGACACATGGGGAAGTGCACCATACACAGATGCATTCGGTGTTGGTGGTAATCTTACACCAAAGTATGATTCTGAAGAATCTCTGTACGCTGCATCTTTGGCTCTCATAAACGAAAGTATTGTTAATCTTTCCAAAACGACCGCGCCGATAAAGCTTGATGCTAAGTCGGATGTGATTCACGGAGGAAACCGGACAGCATGGGTAAAAACCGCTTATGCGATCCAGGCGAGATTCCTGAATAAAGTTTCGAAGAAAACTACTTACAGCGCCGCCGCGGTTCTGTCTGCTATAGACAAATCATATACGGTCAATACTGACGATGCTACCATGGGCGTTTTCACAGGAATAAATCCCTGGGCTCAAATTGCGGTAAACAATGCAGGCAATTTGCTTGGCGGATGGCTTGGAGAAAACTTTATCAACCATTTGAATGGCGTTACTTATGGCATTTTAGACCCCCGGATCGCTAAGATCACCGATAAAACAGTTACCGGCACTTATGTGGGCACACGTAACGGAAGAGGTAATACCGGAGCTGCGAACACGATCCGCGATGAAAACTATATCAGTGTAAACTCGCCGGTTACCAGCCGGACTGCTCCTTTGTATATTGTTACAAATTCAGAGATCAGGTTTATCGAAGCTGAAGCAGCATTAAGGTCAGGCGCAGCAGGCAGAACCCGGGCATATACTGCCTATCTTGCCGGCATCTCCACGAACATGGATAGACTTCAAGTTGCGGATGATGACAAAAAAGCTTATCTGACAAATCCTGCTGTTGCAGTAGGAGCTGCTAATTTAACCTTAGCGCTTATCTTTAAAGAAAAATATGTAGCTACATATTTAAGCCCCGAAGCTTGGAATGATCTGCGCAGAAACGATTATCAGTACAAGGACTTTAAACTTCCGGAGAATGCGGTTCTAACCAAATTCATACGGAGAGTAGCTTATCCAAACACTGAAAGATCAAAAAATGGCTCAAATGTCCCGGCTGAATTAGCATTGGACACCCCGCTTTGGTGGGATAAGCCCTGATTGGATTTTTAAAGGTTTTTTGAACTGGTTCCACTGCCGCAGTGGAACCAGTTTTATTTATAGAGGTTTTTTAACAGGTGGACAGGCTGCTTCAGAACCAAAATCCTCCTGTCTACCTTGCTGAAATTTTACAAAAATGATCCGGCAAGACAATTATCTTTCAACATGAAAAAACAGATCTTCTTATTTATAGCTATTATTTTTTGCCAGAGTGCTTATTCACAAAATTTTACAATTGAGTCGATATTAGCTTACCCCTTCCCTTCTGAACTCACCAGCAGTTCCTCAGGCTCTAAAATTGCCTGGGCCCTGAATGAACAGGGGAAGAGAAATATCTACGTTGCTGAAGCCCCTGACTTCACACCCAAAAAAATAACGGCTTATGATAAAGATGATGGCCAGGAGCTTACCAGCGTTTCTATTTCCCCCGATGGCAAATGGGTAGTATATGTACGCGGCGGAGATCATGGGGGAAGCAATTCGAGTATGCCTGTGAATGCTGCTTTTGATCCGGTAGCTCAGAAAGTTCAAATAATGAGCGTTCCTTTCGAAGGGGGCAAGACTAATATCCTCGCCGAAGCAGATGATCCTGTCATATCGCCATCGAGCGATCGTGTGATATTTGCCCGGGGCGGCCAGGTTATGAGCACACCGATTAATGGGTCTTCTGCTGCCAGGCCGCTTTTTTATGCAAAAGGCTCGACAGGCTCAATCAGCTATTCGCCCGATGGATCGAAGATCGCTTTCGTTTCATCGCGGGGCGACCACTCTTTTATCGGGATATTTTCGGACGAGAAAACTCCTATAAACTGGATACTGCCATCGTTCTCCAGAGACAGCTCCCCACGTTGGTCGCCCGATGGCAAAAGCATCGCGTTTGTCAGAACTCCCGGGTGGGGCGGAAAAACAGATTCGATATTTGCCAGAAGACACCAGCCATGGACCATCTGGACAGCTGATATTATAAGTGGTAAAGGCAACCCTATCTGGAAAGCACCAGAAACCCTGGAAGGTTCATTACCCCAAACTCAGGGCGGCACAAATCTTCATTGGGCTGCATCAAATAAGATCGTATTTGTTTCTTACCAGGATGGATGGCCTCATCTCTACGCGGTCGACGCGGGAGGTGGCAAGGAATTATTACTGACGCCCGGGAAATTCATGGTCGAACAGATACGGCTAAGCAAGGACAGAAAGTGGCTGGTATTTGCGGCCAACACGGGAAATGACCCTTCCGACATTGACCGAAGGCATATCGCGCGCGTACCCGTAGACCGCGCAGAGATGGAGATCCTGACTCCGGGCAGCGGAATTGAAGCTTACCCGGTAATCACTGGAGATAACTCTACTATTGCTTTTCTTAGCGCAACAGCTCAGCGACCGCTGCTGCCTGCTGTCAGAAATTTTACCGGGGGACCGGTTAAACTTCTCGGTGAAAAACTGATCCCCGAAAGCTTCCCGCAATCACAGCTCGTAACTCCGCGTCATGTCACTTTCAAGGCTCCGGACGGACAAATTGTTTATGGACAGCTCTTTGAGCCTAAAAATGCGGGGACTGCAAAACGCCCCGCCGTAGTCTATGTCCATGGCGGCCCGCAAAGGCAAATGGTTCTTGGATGGCACTTTATGGATTATTATTCGATCGATTATGGCCTTAATCAATACCTGGTAAATCTAGGATTCACGGTGCTATCCGTAAATTACCGCTTAGGCATTGGATACGGTTATAAATTTCAAAGAGCCGTAAATGCGGGTTCGCAAGGGGCGTCAGAATACCAGGATATAAAAGCTGCCGGAGAATGGCTGGCTAAACAGCCTGATATAGATGCAGGTAGAATCGGCATCTATGGTGGCTCTTACGGAGGATACCTCGTAGCGCTGGCTCTCGGCAAGGATTCCAAGCTGTTTGCTGCAGGGGTTGACATACATGGTGTGAATAACCGCTTTGCCAGCTCTCCTCAAACGACCCGGGAGCCGGCTCCGGATGCCGATCTCTACGAGAAAGCAGTTAAAAAATCTTCTCCGGTAACCTATCTGGATACGTGGACCTCACCGACCCTTATCATTCATGCTGATGATGACAGGAATGTGAATTTTAGCCAGAGTGTGGACCTGGCCAGGCGTTTTGAAGACAAAAAGTTTGAGTTTGAATACCTGGCTATCCCCGACGACACCCATCACTGGATGAAATACTCAAATGGAGTGAAAGTCAGTGAAGTTACGGCGGAATTTTTGAAGAGGAAACTTATGAAATAGTTGAAAGTGGAAAGTTGAAAGTGGAAAGTGAGGCGAACCTCGATATAACGCTTTCAACTTTCCACTTTCAACTTTCAACTAATTAAACTCCATAAAAAACCCTATTCCCAATCTCAAGCTCCGGCAGTTTTAAAGGAGCCTTAAATATCCCATATACCGACGAGCCACTCCCACTCATGGAAGCATAAATTGCTCCCGACTCATAGAGCAAGTGCTTTAGATAGCCGATTTCCGGATGCTGACTAATGATACCCTGCTCGAAATCATTGATAACAGAATCTTTCCAAAGCACGGGGTTTTCTTTAACTAGTTCCTTCAGAGATACCCCGGGTTTTCGGGGTCTTACACCGCCGAACGCCTCAAACGTAGAGATATGTAAATCGGGCATAACCAGTGCGATAAAATACTTGCTGAGATCTAATTCAATTTCTTCGAATCTGTCGCCCCTGCCGGATGCAAAAACCGGCTGGTTCTTAATAAAAAAAGCGCAGTCGGCTCCCAGTGCAGAAGCATAGGTTTCCATTCTTTCCCCGCTCAACCCAAGATTGAACTTTTCATTCAGGAGCTTTATAAGAAAAGATCCATCGGCCGATCCGCCGCCTATTCCAGCTCCAATTGGTATATTCTTATGCAAATGAATCTTAACGGGAGGAATTTTGAAATCCAGCGAAAGCATTCTGTAAGCTTTCAGGCAAATATTTCTATCAGGGTCACCGGGAATGTCAAGCCCTGTAGATTGAAAGCTCAATTCATTTGCTTCAACAACCTCTAGCGCATCTTTAATCCCAATTGGATAAAATATAGTCTCCAGATCATGGTAGCCATCCGCTCTTTTACCGACAATATTTAAGCCTATGTTTATCTTAGCATTTGGGAACACGATCATATTGTACACATCCGGCTATAGTTTTGAACAATAATAGGATGCCAAAAATACATTTATTTTATTTGCAATGGGAAGAGCGCTTCGCGCTTTGCAAGCGTTAAATTAAAACGCAGAGAGCACAAAGTACACGCTAAGGGCGCAAAGCTTGCATAACCCATAATGAAGGCTTTAGCAAATGTTCGTCACGCTACTTTGCACCCTCTGCGAAAAACTTTGCTACCTCTGCGGTTAAAATGCAGATGGTACGTAGCAAGACGTTATGTAGTACTAACAACCGATACCACCAGAATATGAAACAATACCTCGATTTAATGCGGCACGTGCTGGAAAACGGCACACAAAAACATGACCGCACCGGTACCGGTACTATCAGCATCTTCGGATACCAGATGCGTTTTGACCTGCAAGAAGGTTTCCCCATGGTAACTACCAAAAAAGTTCATTTGAGATCGATCATCCATGAGCTTATCTGGTTCTTAAAGGGTGAGACCAACATCAGGTATTTAAAAGATAATGGTGTTAGCATTTGGGATGAATGGGCTGACGAAAACGGAGAATTAGGGCCGGTATATGGCTCTCAATGGCGATCATGGCCAACACCTGATGGCGGTCATATCGATCAGATCAGCGGAATTATCAGCCAGATCAAAAACAACCCCGATTCCCGGAGGATCATTGTATCAGCATGGAATGTAGCCGAAATTGAAAATATGGCGCTTCCTCCATGCCATAGCTTTTTTCAGTTCTACGTGGCCGACGGGAAATTGAGCTGCCAGCTTTATCAGCGTAGCGCCGATATCTTTCTGGGTGTACCATTCAACATTGCTTCGTATGCACTGCTCACGATGATGGTTGCACAGGTATGCGGCCTTCAGGCCGGCGATTTCGTTCATACTCTTGGTGACGCACATTTATACAATAACCATCTGGACCAAACCAAACTGCAGTTAAGCCGCGATCCGCGTCCGCTGCCGCTAATGAAGTTAAATCCTGAGGTAAAAAATATTTTCGACTTTAAATTCGAAGACTTCAGTCTTGAAAATTACGACCCTCATCCGCATATTAAAGGAGCTGTTGCAGTATGACGATCAGTCTGATAGTAGCCGTTGACGAAAACAACGGCATTGGAAAGGATAATCAGCTGCCGTGGCACTTACCGGCTGATCTGAAACACTTTAAAACGCTGACAACCGGCCACCCAATTCTTATGGGTAGAAAAACATTCGAATCGATTGGAAAAGCACTCCCGAACCGGCGAAACATTGTAATAAGCCGGCAGGAAGGGTATACAGCTGAAGGGGCCGATGCTGTAAGCTCCCTCCAGGAAGCATTCCTGCTTTGTGAGGGCGAAGAAGAGGTTTTTATTATAGGCGGTGCACAGATCTTTGAACATTCACTCAGTCTTGCTGACGTCATTTACCTTACCGTAATACACCATCGGTTCGATGCTGATACCTTCTTTCCCAAAATAGATAAAAAGGCGTGGAAGGAAGTGGAAAGCTCCAGCCACCAGCCGGACGAAAAGAATAAATACTCCTACACATTTATCAAATACAGTAAAGCCTGAAACAATGCAGATATTTCTGCTTTAAAGAATTTTTAAAAACAAAAATTTAATTAGCTTTGCCGTCTTAACCAAAACAGGCTTAAATAAATATAGTATACAATTAAAACAAAATGCAAGGTAAAGGACTAGTTAAATTCGCCGCAATAGCATTAACGCTTGCGTGTTTATATTCACTCTCATTTACGTGGATAGCGAATAAAGTTGAAAAGGATGCGCAAGAGTTTGCGAAAGGTGATCCCTCAAAAGAAAAATCTTATCTCGATTCTGTCGCTTCACTACCTGTATTCAGCAGCCTGAGTTATATCACCTACGAATACGCCAAACAACGTGAAATACCTCTCGGACTCGACCTGAAAGGTGGAATGAATGTGACCATGGAAATTGCGCTTAGCGACATGGTGCGTAACCTGGCTAACAACAATCCGGACGCTAACTTTAATGCAGCTATCCGGAATGCCGAAGCGGCTGTTGCCGGTGGAGAAAACGATTTTATCGTTGCTTTCGGAAAGGAATATGAGAAGCTGAACCCAAACAGCAGGCTTGCTCCTTTATTCGCCACTAAGGAAAATTCTGGCAGTATCAAGGTTGATGCTAGTAACCAGGAGGTAATTAACTTCCTTAAAAAATCGGCCGACGGCGCTATTGACCTATCATTTAATATCCTTCGTACCCGTATTGATAAATTTGGAGTTACGTCTCCGAACATTCAAAAACAACAAGGTACCAACCGAATCCTTATTGAGCTTCCGGGTGTTGATGACCAGGAACGTGTACGTAAGCTGTTACAGGGCTCGGCTAAACTGGAATTCTGGGAAACTTACGACAACACGGAGGTTTTTGCATTGCTTCAAAATGTGAACGGTATTTTAGCTTCAACTGTTAAAACTACCGATACTATCGCTAAAACATCAGCAGTAGCGGATACTGCAAAGAGTAAGCTTGCTGCGTTAGGCAAAGCAGATACTACCGGAAAAATAGACAGCGCAGCTGCATTAAATAAAATTCAGGCTGAACAGGCCCGGCAAAATCCACTATTTGCCATTTTAAACCCGGCAACATTCCAGGGGCAGGACGGTCAAACAGGTTTACGTCCAGGCCCGGTTGTAGGTTATGCTGCGCTAAAAGATACTGCAAAGGTAAACGCTTATCTTTCTTCTCCACAGGCCAAAGCTGTAATCCCATCGACCATCAGGTTATTCTGGGGAGTTAAGCCGGTAACGCCGGAAAGTAAAGTATTCGAATTATATGCTTTAAAAGCAAGCAACCTTGCTGGCGGCCCTGCTTTGGAAGGAGATGTAATCTCTGATGCACGTTCTGATTATGACCAGAGGGGAAATCCTGAGGTGGTTATGGTTATGAACGCAGATGGCGCCCGTGCCTGGAGAACACTAACAGCAAATGCGTCGGCTGATCCGAATAATAAAAAGAGTGTTGCCATAGTGCTTGATAATCTTGTTTATTCAGCTCCAACAGTACAGGGTGAAATTCCAAATGGCATTTCTTCGATCAGTGGGAATTTTAAGATAGAAGACACCCAGGATCTTGCAAATGTTCTTAAAGCAGGAAGGCTTCCCGCCCCGGCGCGGATCGTAAGTGAATATGTAGTCGGCCCTTCACTGGGTGCCGATTCTATTTCGGCGGGACTAATATCTACCATCGCAGGTGTTATTGTGATCCTGCTATTTATGGCTATGTATTACAGCACTGCCGGTCTCGTAGCAAACATTGCATTATTAGTCAACCTGTTCTTCCTGATGGGTGTACTCGCTTCACTCGGCGCGGTATTAACACTGCCGGGAATCGCTGGTATAGTTCTTTCGCTGGGTATGTCTGTAGATGCCAATGTGCTTATCTATGAACGGATCCGGGAAGAACTTAACGATGGTAAATCGATCAGGCTTGCAATAGCTGAAGGTTTTAGCAAAGCAATGCCTTCTATTCTTGATTCGAATATTACCACTTTCCTCACAGGTGTAATTCTTTATGTCTTCGGTCAGGGGCCAATTGTAGGTTTTGCTACAACATTAATGATTGGTATCATAACCTCATTATTTGCGGCCATCTTTATTTCAAGACTGGTATTTGAATGGCTGCTTGAAAAGAAAAAGTCAATTAATTTCTCAATAAAAGCAACTCAAAACCTGTTTAAAGATTCAAAGTTTGATTTTATCTCAGGCCGTAGAAAATTCTATATCCTTTCCTCTGCCATCATCGTTGCAGGTATAATATCTGCTTTCACTCAGGGATTCAGCCTTGGGGTTGATTTCTCTGGCGGACGATCTTATTTTATCTCGTTCGATAAGCCAGTTGATGTCGAAGACGTACGTGAAACCCTGACCAATACTTTCGAAGCTCCCGTAGAAGTAAAAACCTTCGGCTCGTCTAATCAGGTTAAAATAACAACTGCATATCTGATAAATGAAAATACAGATGCTGCAGATGAAAAGGTTAATATTAAACTTTCGGAGGGCCTGAAGAAAATCAGCCCGGTTTATGAGATCAAAGACTCTCAGAAAGTCGGACCAACAATGGCAGATGATATTAAGACTTCGGCAATATATGCTGTCGGATTCTCTATCCTGGTCATATTCCTCTATATCCTCATCCGATTCAAAAGAATGGCATTTGGCTTTGCGGCAATCCTGGCCCTGGTGCATGATGTGCTTGTGCTGCTCGCAATATTTACCATCTTTAACGGATGGCTTCCATTCTCACTGGATATTGATCAGGCTTTCGTAGCCGCGATTTTAACTGTAATGGGTTACTCTATTAACGATACAGTAGTGGTATTTGACCGCGTCCGTGAATACATCGGACAACATCATTCAAAAGATGAGAATCTGCCTACAGTAATTAATAATGCGTTAAACAGTACCCTAAGCCGGACGGTGATCACTGGTATATGTACCATGGCAGTGCTGGTAATCATCTTCATTTTTGGCGGCGAGATCCTGAGAGGGTTCTCCTTTGCCATGCTGATCGGCGTTATATTCGGTACTTACTCCTCCCTGTTCGTAGCCACTCCATTTGTGGTTGAGTTTATCAAGGAAAAAGGAGATGATGTGAAAAAAGCATAGCGTTTTTTTAAACGAACTTTGGAGAGTCCCGCTTTGCGGGACTTTTTTTGTTTATTACATTTTATATCCGGATATTTGTTGTCATACTAACAATATGTATGGCAAAAGAATTATTCAGTACTTATTCATATCTCCTTGACAGGACGGCGCGGAAAGTAAAACAATACGCGCAGCGACGGTTTAATAACGAACAGTATGATATAACCGTTGACCAATGGATAATTATAAAACACCTGAACCAGAGCAATGATTTAAATCAGACCCAACTGGCTGAGATAACTGGTAAGGATACCCCTACCCTCACCAGGATCATAGATCTGCTCTGCAAAAAAGGCCTGACGGAACGTAGGATCCACCCGACAGACCGGCGATGTTTTACGGTCCATTTGACGGAGCAGGGACAACAAACTGTTTTGAAATGGACCCCAAAGATGGCCGAAATACGCATGAAAGCGTGGGAGAATCTTACCGAAGACGATTACATCAATCTAAAAAGGATTCTCGATACAATTTATAACAACCTGGATGACTAAAATCGAGTCTGGATACTCGATATTAATACGATAACAATGACAACAACAGATATATGCATAATTGGAGCCGGCCCGGTCGGCTTATTTTCAGTATTCGAAGCCGGTCTTTTGAAAATGAGGTGTCACCTTGTTGATACCCTGCCACAGGTTGGCGGACAGCTTTCTGAGATCTACCCTCATAAACCGATCTACGACATCCCCGGATACCCTGATATTAAAGCCCAGGAACTCGTTGACCGGCTAATGGAGCAAATAGCACCATTCGAGCCGGGATTCACGCTTGGTGAACGGGTGGAGACTCTGGTAAGGCAGGATGATGGCTCGTACCAGGTCGGCACCAGCGACGGCACACTGATACAGGCAAAAGTAATAGTCATTGCCGGAGGTCTGGGATGTTTTGAACCCCGCAAGCCAGAAATAGAAGGCCTGACAGACTTTGAAGGCAAGGGCGTTGAATACATGGTTAAGAACCCGGAACACTTCAGAGATAAAAAAGTCACTCTCGCGGGCGGCGGCGATTCTGCCCTCGATTGGACTATATTCCTGGCAGACATTGCTGAACGTGTGACACTAATTCATCGTGGAGACACCTTTCGTGGTGCGCCCGACTCAGCAGAAAAAGTTCATGAATTAGCCAGCACAGGTAAGATTGATCTTGTGCTCCAGTCGAACCTTCTGAGTGTCTCAGGCAATGGACAGCTCAAAGAAGTTAGTTATGTCGGACGTGATAAGGTTAATGTTTCCCTGGAAACAGATTACCTGATCCCCCTTTTTGGTTTAAGCCCTAAGTTGGGCCCGATTGGCGGATGGGGGTTAAATATAGATAAATCGGCTATTGAAGTGGATACCTTTGATTATTCGACAAATATAGAACGTATTTATGCCATTGGAGACATAAACACTTATCCCGGCAAGCTAAAGCTAATACTTTGCGGGTTTCACGAAGCAGCCCTGATGGTACAAAGCGCTTTTAAGTATGTTTATCCTGATCAAAAATTAAGTTTTAAGTATACTACTGTATACGGCGTAAATACCTTCTAAATGATCAACATAATAATTGAAGACCGGGACGGTCAACAGCAGCCTGTTGAGATCCCTGAGGAAATAAGCTTAAGTTTGATGGAAGTGCTAAAAGCATCCGAATATAATATCCTGGCTACTTGTGGAGGCATGGCATTATGTGCAACCTGTCACGTCCAGGTATTAGAGGGATTAGAGCTTTTGCCAGCACCGGGTAATGAAGAAATGGATATGCTTGATACCCTGCCTGATGCAGGGTTCGACAGCAGGCTTGCCTGCCAGATCAGGATCAATGACAACCTTAACGGGATGGTCTTCCGGATAAGGGGAGATGAACAATAAACGGGGTAAGAGTGTTACTCTCTCATAGCTCAACACTCATAGCCCAAAACACTAACATTATTTCCCAAGAAACATGGATCAGCATATAACCAATTCAAGTAAATTTCCGAAAGTAGTAATTGTGGGAGGCGGCTTTGGGGGGATTGAACTTGCAAAACGACTAAAGAACAAAGAGGTTGAGATTTTGATGCTCGACAGGCACAATTATCATACGTTCCAGCCCTTACTTTACCAGGTTGCAACCGGGGGTCTTGAGGCCGACTCGATAGCCTTTCCGTTGAGGAAGATTTTCAAGAACCAGAAAAACTTTACGTTTCGGGTTACTGAAGTAGACAGTATTGACCCCAGCGCGAAAATTGTAAATACATCAATTGGAAAAATAACCTACGATTACCTGGTTCTGGCCACCGGTTCAGACACCAATTTCTTCGGACAGAAAGAAGTTGAGCATTTTTCCATGGCCATGAAAACGATCCCGGAGGCCCTGAACCTTCGGAGTATGATCCTTCAAAACCTCGAGGAAGCTTTAATCGAAGGTGATCCGGTGCGTAAAGCGTCACTGCTGAACTTCGTGGTCGTTGGAGGAGGTCCTACGGGCGTTGAACTTTCCGGAGCGCTGGCTGAGCTAAAAAAACATATACTCCCTGAAGATTACCCAGAGCTTAGTGTTAAGGATGTAAACGTTTACCTTATCGAAGGCTCTGACGAGCTGCTGGGCGCGATGTCGGATGAAGCCTCGGCAAAATCGAAACAGTTTCTTCAGGAAATGGGCGTGAAAGTTCTTACTAACATCCGTGTGCTGGGTTACGATGGCGACGTTATCAAGCTGTCAAATGAACAGGCTATTCCGACAAAGAACGTCTTATGGTCGGCTGGTGTAAAAGGAGCAATTCCTGGCGGCTTTCCTCCGGAAACTATTGCAAGGGGTAACCGCATAGTGGTTGACGAATTTAATCGCGTGGCTGCCCAGCCCCGGATATTCGCAATCGGAGATGTTGCAGCCCAGATCACGCCAGACACACCCAACGGCCTGCCAGGTGTAGCGCCGGTAGCTATACAGCAAGGCAAGCATCTTGCAAAGAACATTCTCCGGTTTATGAACAACGAGCAGCCGGAGCCATTTAAGTATTCCAACCAAGGTTCTATGGCCACGGTAGGGCGGAACAAGGCGGTCGTAGACATCGGCAAGATCCGTTTCCAGGGGATTTTCGCATGGTTTGTCTGGATGTTTGTCCATCTGATGTCACTGGTAGGATTCAGGAATAAAGTGGTGACCTTCGTAAACTGGGTGTGGAGTTATTTCAGCTACGACCGCGGAACACGATTGATCATCAGAAGGTTTAACAGGGAATCCATGACGGAGGATCCATCGGCGAAATAGGGAATGGGGGAATGGAGAATGGAGAATGGGAAATGGGAAATAGACCGGTCGCCTATTCCCTATTCGCTATTTCCTATTTCCTATTCCCCATCTAAACTAAAACTATGATTAAGCTTACCGAATGCCCGCGGGATGCCATGCAGGGGCTCCATGATTATATACCTGCAAAGACCAAGGCAGAATATATAAACCTGCTGCTTAAGGTGGGCTTCGATACAATTGATTTTGGCAGCTTCGTATCGCCAAAAGCCGTACCCCAGATGAAAGATACTGAAGAAGTACTTCAAATGCTGGATCTGAGTAGTACTGATTCCAGGCTACTCGCTATCGTAGCGAATTTAAAGGGTGTAGAACAGGCAATAAAGCATACGCAGATCAGCTATCTGGGCTTTCCCTTCTCGATCTCTGAAACATTTCAACAGCGGAACACCAACTCAGGCATTGAACAATCACTTGAAACCGTACGCAGGCTCCTGGATGCCTGTGAGACATCAAATAAGGAAGCTGTAATTTATCTTTCTATGGCTTTTGGCAATCCGTACGGTGATGAATGGAATAACGAGATAGCAGAGCACTGGACATACGAGCTGGTTAAGGCTGGGGCCAAGATCATTTCTCTTGCAGATACCACAGGGGTTTCAACGCCTGAAAGCATTAGTTACTTATTCCCCCATTTGCAATCACAATTTCCGAATATCGAATTTGGCGTCCATTTACATAGTACTCCGGACCAAACAAAGGAAAAATTAGAAGCCGCCCTGAATAGTGGCTGCAAAAGGTTTGATTCAGCGCTGAAAGGCTATGGGGGCTGCCCAATGGCTGCTGATACTCTAACCGGAAATATTGCCACTGAAGAGCTAATTTTACTTCTGGAAGAGCGTCATGAAGCTGCCAACCTGGATAAAGAAAAGTGGAGCGAAGCATTAATTTTTTCGTCAAGGATATTCAGTTAGCACATTCTTATGAAACGCCGGTTTAGCCAGGAAATAACGATTGAGCTACTACCTGGTTTTGTTGCTTTCTTTTATCTTCTTTAACATATCCGACAATCTTTTTACCTCCAGGGGATATTTCCCGGCCAGGTTATTTCTCTCACCTACATCAGACTTTAAATCGTAAAGCTGAGGTTCGGCGAGATTTCCGAGCTCGGTATTTGTCATAACGTTCATCTTCTGTCCATTGCTGGGCTCGATATATTTCCAATTCCCATGGATCAAACTAAGAGTATTGTTAACAGATTGCTGTACCACGTATTTACGATCCGCTGTGGCTCCCAGAAGAGTACTTAAACTATTGAAACTATCAGGTGCATTGTCGCCCGAAAGACCCTGTCCGGTCAGAAACGCCAGCGATGCATAAAGATCAACCTGGCTAAATAAAGCATTCGAAACTGCTCCCCTCTCAATTTTACCGGGCCACTTAACAATAAAAGGTATGTGTGTGCCCCCGTCAAAGGCGCTATATTTACCACCCCTGCGATCTCCTGAAGGAGTATGATCCTTAAGCAACTCAACGGCATTGTCGTCATATCCGTCGTCAACAACGGGCCCGTTATCACTGCTAAAAATAACCAGGGTATTGTCGGCTATCTGCAGGCGGTCAAGAGCTTTTAGAACTTCGCCGACAGTCCAATCGAGCTGAAGGATTGCATCGCCACGCGGCCCCATCCCGCTTTTACCTGCGAACCTGGAATGAGGAACACGCGGAACATGAATGTCGTGAGTGGCAAAGTAGAGAAAGAATGGCTTTTCCCTGTTTTTTTCTATAAAGCTCAATGCCCGGTTAGTAAAGACATCAGCCATATCCTGGTCGATCCAGCGCGCCCTGTTTCCGCCGCTCATCCATCCGATCCTGCTCACACCGTTAATTATGGTTGCATCATGACCATGGGAATATTTCACTTTCAAAAGTTCGGGATTTTCCTTCCCTGTAGGGTCATTTCCAACCTTCTCCTTATAGGAGACAATGATGGGATCAGCCGGATCCAGGTCTACTATCCTGTGATTCTCCAGATAAACACATGGAACACGGTCGGCAGTTGCCGGCATTATGAAAGAGTAATTGAATCCTATCTCTAAAGGGCCGGGTTTAATTTCGCTATTCCAGTCAGGGCCGCCCTGAGGGCCCAGGCCCAGATGCCATTTACCAACTACAGCTGTCTGATAGCCGGATTTTTGAAGCATTCGTGGGAGAATTTCTATATCTGTTGGTATTATCAGTGCTGCATCACCCGGTGCTATACCTGTATTGGCTTTTCGCCATGCGTATTTTCCAGTCAAAAATGAAAAACGGGAGGGTGTGCAAGTAGCAGATGTTGCGTAAGCATTAGTAAAACGTAAGCCCTGCCTTGCCATCTGGTCGATATTGGGAGTTTTTACCCTGGTAGCACCATTCGCACTGATATCACCGTAACCTAAATCATCAGTATATATTATTACGATATTAGGTTTTGCTGTTATCTTTTGAGCATGTGCTTCCAGGCAGCAAAAAGCAACAAAGATCACAAATACAAAAGAAAATGACCGGATATTCATCATATAAAGCCCCGCGGGGCACTTTTTAATACCATCTTAATATGCTGGATTCCGGCTTCCTCAAACTGAGAACCCTCTTTCACAAAGCCAAACTTTTCGTACAAGCCAACTGCCGTGAGTTGTGCATTTAGATAAACATAATTTGCATTCTCCGGAAGGTCATTTAAAACCGCCTGCACAAGCGCTGTGCCCATCCCGGAACCACGAAACTCTTTAAGAACAGAGAAACGCTCGAGTTTATAACCCCTATCTGTTTTACGCCATCTCGCTGCTCCTGCTGGAATGTTATCGACAGTTCCTATAAAATGTGTCGATTCGTCTTCGAACTCCCATTCAAGCTCTGGCGGACAGTTTTGTTCATCGACAAAAACCTTCTTCCGGATTGCAAAAACTTTTTCAAGATCGCCCGGATCGGTTGTCTTTTTAACTTCAATATTATTTTGCATCCTTTACTGCTGCTGAGGGTTTGGCTTCTTGACGGCAGCTTTTTTTGCAATTTTGGTTCCTGAAGGCGACCTGCCTGCAGTTGCCGGATTTAGCTTTGCCCGCTTGCTGTCATGACATTCTTCGGCAGCATCAATCGAACGCGAACGGTGGATATCGTCATCTTTCTCTGCCAGGTCTGATAACCTTTCGTAGAACTTATGAAGCTTATCCAGCTCCTCTTCTGTCATATCCTCCAGATCAACCATACGATTACTGGTACGTTCGTCTGCTGCGATCAGTTCATTAAGTTTTAATTGTATGGCCTTGTTATCCTTATTCTGGCTCTTTTGAATTAAAAACACCATCAGAAAAGTAATAATCGTGGTGCCTGTATTTATCACAAGCTGCCAGGTCTCAGAAAAGTTAAAAAGCGGACCGCATGCAGCCCATACGATAACAATAACAAAGGCAGTTGAAAAAGCGTAGGGACTGCCGGCCCAGGATGTTATTGCATTTGAAAATTTCTCAAATAAACTAAGCTGTTTCTTGTTGCTCATTGTGTTCTACTTTAAAAATCCTGTCAATAGCTATTAAACAAAAAATCCAACCCGAAGGTTGGATCTTTGTTTAAATTTTAAAGCTTGCTGTTAACATCGATACAGTTCAGGTCATCAAAGGCTTGTGTCAGCCGTTTAACGAAAGCCTCCTCGCCTTTTCTGAGCCAAACCCTCGGATCATAATGCTTCTTATTCGGAGAGTCTTCACCATCCGGGTTGCCGATCTGGTGTTGAAGGTATGCTTCTTTAGACTTGTAATAATCCTTAACGCCGTCCCAGAATGCCCACTGCATGTCAGTGTCGATATTCATTTTAATAGCGCCGTACGATATCGCTTCCCTGATCTCCTCTTTTGATGAACCTGAGCCACCATGAAAAACGAAGTTTACAGGTTTTTCAGCTTCTTTCTTAAACTCCTTACGAACAAAATCCTGCGAATTCTTCAGGATAACCGGCTGCAATTTCACATTGCCTGGCTTATAAACCCCATGAACATTACCGAAAGCAGCAGCTACTGTAAACTTATCGCTGACAGTGCTTAATTCTTTATATGCGTAGGCAACTTCTGATGGTTGTGTATAAAGCCTGGAGCTGTCAACATCGCTGTTATCAACCCCGTCTTCTTCGCCCCCTGTCACTCCCAGTTCTATCTCAAGTGTCATTCCCATTGCTTTCATCCGGGCGAGATATTTCTTACTGATCTCTATATTTTCTTCAATCGGTTCTTCCGAAAGATCAAGCATATGAGAAGAGAATAATGGCTTATTATATTGAGCGAAGAATTTTTCTCCATGATCCAGCAGGCCGTCTATCCACGGAAGCAATTTCTTCGCTGCGTGGTCCGTATGTAGTATTACAGCTACTCCGTAATGCTCGGCCAGCAGATGCACATGATGTGCAGCCGATACGCCTCCAAGTACAAATGCCTGCATATTATCATTATTCAATGACTTACCGGCATAGAATTGTGCGCCTCCGTTAGACAACTGGATAATTACCGGAGAATTAACAGCCTTTGCTGTTTCCATCACAGCATTTATAGAGTTCGTGCCAACAACATTTACTGCGGGAAGTGCAAACTGATGTTTTTTGGCTGCCTCAAATAATTCCTGAACAGCGTCACCGTGAAGTACGCCCTTTAATTGCTTTAAGTCCATTCGTTTGATTAATGATTAATGTTCGAAATTAGAAAAAATCGTTGCAAGATCAAGGAAATCATCCCAGAATTCCCTTCTTTATGCCAACATTTCATTCAATGAGTTTGTGTGACCTTGCTTTCTTAAAATTTTTGTTTCTTTGTACGTTACACACATATCCAAAATGGCCTGGTTCAAGAGAGAAAAAAAGGGGATAATAACTTCTACCGAAGAGAAAAAAGAAATACCTGATGGCATGTGGAATAAATGTCCGTCATGTAAGAAGCCGCTGCATTATGCAGAGCAGGTTGAGAATAAATACGTCTGTCATTACTGTGGCTATCACCTGAGGATCGGTTCAAAAGAATATTTTGAAATTCTTTTTGACGACAATCAGTTCACTGAACTCTTCCCGAATTTACGCTCCGGCGACCCCCTCGAATTTACCGACACTAAAAAATATACCGATCGTCTCGAGGAAAGCTATATCAAAACTGGTCTTAATGATGCTATCCGTGCAGCTACAGGCAAACTTGGCGAGCAGGAGCTTGTAATTGCGTGTATGGATTTCAACTTTATCGGCGGCTCAATGGGTTCGGTTGTTGGAGAGAAAATTGCCAGGTCTATCGATTATAGCATCGCCCATAAGATCCCCTTTATGATGATCTCGAAGTCGGGCGGCGCCCGGATGATGGAAGCGGCATTCTCACTTATGCAGATGGCAAAAACATCCGCCAAACTTGCGCTTTTAAGCAAGGCGAAATTACCTTATATCTCACTTTTAACCGATCCAACAACCGGCGGGGTTACAGCTTCCTACGCCATGCTGGGTGACATCAATATTTCTGAGCCCGGGGCGCTCATAGGCTTTGCAGGACCGCGGGTAATCAAGGAAACCATAAAGAAAGACTTGCCAAGGGGCTTTCAAACCTCCGAGTTTGTTCTGGAACATGGCTTCCTCGACTTTATTGTTGACCGGCGACAGATGAAGGCTAAACTAGCCTCATTTTTGCGGATGATAAAATAAAAATCCATGCCCCGCTTTTGCGGAACCTGGATTTTAAAACATTGAATTAAACAGTGCTGGGTTCGTGATCGGGACCTAACGACTCATTTGTCCTGCCGTGTTTCCGATCTGTAAAGTTAGCTTTATCCAGATCCACATAAGGCGAAGAAGTGTCCTCCTCCCCGGTGCCTGGGCGTTTTATTTTTTGCTGACTATTGGATGGTTTAGCGTTTCCAGGGCGCTGATTCTCATTTTTAGCTTTCATAACATTCCATGTTGGTACAAAAGGATAATGCCGGCGCAGTATCTTTTGTTTCAGGAAATATTAATTAAACCTGTCACACCGGCACCTTACATATCCCTTTCAGCTTCTCAACAACGTAATCTATCTCTTCCCTTGTATTATACTTACTGAACGAAAAGCGCACTGCGGGCCTGTCCGGGTTTGCATGAATGCCATTAAGCACATGGGAACCGATATTAGTACCCGAGCTGCAAGCGCTGCCACCGGATGCAGATATGCCCGCAATGTCAAGACTGAATAAAAGCATCTCTGCCATATCCATCTCGGGAAAAGAAACATTCAGTACGGTGTAAAGGCTTTTATCGCTGTCGGTTTCGCCATTGAATTCTATCCCTGGAATATGCTGCAGCAGCTGATCCATCATATAGTCTTTCAGGCCCTGTATATACCTGTGATGCTCCTGCATATTATTATAGGCTATCTCCAAAGACTTTGCAAGTCCGGCGATCCCATAAACGTTTTCAGTTCCCCCTCTCATGTTTCGCTCTTGCGAGCCTCCAAGGATCATAGGGCTGATCTTGACCTTATGGCTTATATAAAGAAACCCTACCCCTTTCGGGCCATGAAGTTTATGAGCTGCACAAACTAAAAAATGCACTTTTAATTTGCTGAGATCATGAATATAATGACCCATGGTCTGAACGGTATCACAATGAAAAATAGCGTCGTACCGTTCACAAAGTTCTCCCACAGCTTCTATATCAGTTATAGTCCCCAACTCATTATTAGCATGCATCAGGGATACAAAACTTCTATCCTCCGACTTTAAAAGTTGCTCTAAATGCTTCAGATCAATATTCCCCCTAGAGTCTATATCGACGTAGCTTAGACGGATAAGGCCGCTTTTCTCAAGAGCCTGAAATGTATGTAAAACAGCATGATGCTCTATCTGTGAAGTAATCGCGTGTTTTATACCATGATCGATAATCCCGCACCGGATAGCCATATTATCAGCCTCGGTGCCGCCGGAGGTAAAGAAAAACTCGGCAGGCGAAGCGTTGAGTAAACCGGCAATAGTTTTACGGGCTTTTTCAATCACGGTGCGCACTTCTCTTCCATGGGCATGAATTGATGAGGGGTTGCCATACTGCGTCTCCATCACTTCATACATCTCCTTTAAAACCTCCTTGTCTACCGGTGTGGTAGCTGCATTATCAAAATATACACGCATCAGGCTATTATCAGGTTAGTCTAAGTATCTCCTTGATGTCAGAGATGATTTTCTGGGCAAGGTTATCTGCCACCGTTTCGGAACTACCTTCGGAGTAGATCCTGATGATTGGTTCCGTATTTGACCGGCGAAGATGCACCCACTGTTTGTCAAATTCGACCTTTAGTCCATCAATAGTGCTGTATGGCTGGTCTTTATACTTCTTTTCAACCGCGAGCAGCAATGCGTCAATATCCATCCCCTCGGTTAATGTGATCTTATTCTTAGAAATGAAATAAGCAGGATAGCCCGAGCGAAGTACGGATACGGTTTTGCCGGATCTGGCAAGATGCGTCAAAAACAAAGCAATACCCACCAATGCATCTCTTCCGTAATGTAATTCAGGATAGATAATTCCACCATTGCCCTCACCTCCTATGATTGCGTTGGTCTCCTTCATCTTGTTAACTACATTCACCTCTCCAACGGCGGCGGCATTATAAACACCTCCGTTACTCTCTGTTACATCCCTCAATGCGCGTGTCGACGACAAATTTGAAACCGTATTTCCAGGCGTATTCTTCAGAACGTAATCAGCAACAGCTACCAGCGTATATTCTTCCCCGAACATAGTACCATCTTCAGATACAAAACACAGCCTGTCAACATCGGGGTCGACCGCAATACCCAGATCTGCGTTATTCGAAATAACTTCTTTCGAAAGCGCTGTCAGGTTTTCAGGAAGCGGCTCCGGGTTATGAGGGAAATGTCCGTCCGGCTCGCAATAAAGCTCAAATATAGTACTGACCCCCAGCGCCTTTAACAGCGCAGGAACAAATATCCCACCTGAAGAGTTCACACAATCGATGGCGATTTTAAAATTTGCCTTCTTTATAAGATCAACATCTACCAGGGGCAGTGCCAGTATTTTATCAATATGTTTTTGCATGTAGGTGTCGTCATACACTACCTTACCCAGGGTATCTACCCCCGCAAATTGAACATCCTGCTCCTCCGCCATGGCTAATACAAGCTGGCCATCCTGATCTGTAATAAACTCACCTTTGTGGTTAAGAAGCTTGAGGGCGTTCCATTGCTTCGGATTGTGGCTGGCGGTAAGTATAATTCCCCCGCCTGCGTTTTCATCAGGAACCGCGATCTCGACCGTAGGAGTTGTTGAGAGGCCCAGGTCTATGACATCAATCCCCAAGCTTTGCAGCGTTCCGACCACCAGGTTTCTTACCATCTCTCCCGAGATGCGTGCATCGCGGCCAACCACGATCTTATTTTTACCTGTGTTTTGTATAACCCAGCGCCCGAACGCTGTAGTAAATTTTACGATGTCGGGAGGCGTCAGGCCATCGCCTGCTTTGCCGCCTATAGTACCCCTGATTCCTGAAATTGATTTTATTAAAGTCACTGTATCTGATATGAAAAGGTAAAAATAAGAATTACATTCTATACACACATTCCTAAAACGCTAAATGTCTATATTTGACCTCAAATCCAGATAGCCCGATATGCCCAGAAAATGGTTTCAAAACTGGTTTAATTCACCATACTATCATATCTTATATCAGCAGAGAAATGATGAAGAGGCTGAATTTTTTATCGATAACCTTTGCGCGCACTTAAAACCCGGAATAGGATCCCGTCTGCTTGACATCGCTTGCGGAAGAGGCAGGCACTCCGTATACCTGAATAAAAAGGGTTATGATGTAACCGGCATAGACCTCTCCTTTTCAAATATCAGGTTTGCCCAGCAGTTTGAAAACGACAAGCTTCATTTTTACGTGCATGATATGCGCTATCTGTTCTACATTAATTATTTTGACCTCGCACTAAATCTTTTCACCAGCTTTGGATATTTTGAAACTGAAAAAGACCATGTCAATGCGCTGAAAACATTCAGAAAATCCCTTAAACCAGGCGGTATCCTTGTTCTTGATTTTTTCAATACCGAAAAGATCCTGCGCAACCTCACCCAGCAGGAAGTAAAACATGCCGATGGGATAGACTTTTATATCAGCAAAAAAGTAACCGGCGGCAAAATAGTCAAGACTATTTCATTTGAACACAAGAACAAGGATTTTTCTTTTAAAGAAGAGGTAAAAGCTTTTACATTTGCCGACTTCGAGAAAATGTTTCATAGAAGCGGTTTTAAGATCATGGATTACTTCGGAGATTATGCCCTGAATAGCTATGACGAAACAAGATCTGACCGCTTAATTTTTATATGTGCTAAAGCCGATGCTTGAACAACTTAACCAGATTGACCAGAATATTTTCTTTTTCATTAATAAGGGCCTGTCCAATGATTTTTTCGACTGGCTTATGCCTTTGTTAAGGAACAGATACTTCTGGACACCGCTTTACCTCTTTATGGCAGTATTTTTTGTCAGGAACTACGGTAAACAGGGCTGGTTAATTTTAATATTTATGGCGCTCACCTTCGGTTTTACCGATTACTTTTCGTCATCGGTGCTAAAGCCCTCGTTTGAACGTTTAAGGCCCTGCAACGACCCTGTTCTTAAGGCTGATGTAAATGCGAGGATAGCCTGCGGCACCGGGTTCAGCTTTCCATCCTCGCACGCTGCGAACCATTTCTCGCTGGCATTTTTTCTCATTACCGTGTTCTATTCTAAATGGAAGCCGATCATGATGCTAACCTTATTATGGGCTTTCTCGATCAGTTTTGCACAGATGTACGTCGGGGTTCACTACCCGGGCGATATTACATTCGGGGCAATTGTCGGGGGCATGATCGGATATATAATAGGTACAATTTTACTTCACTTAGACGCTTTTAAAGGATGGAAACCTGGGAATTGATCCTACTGTTCAGCAGTGCATTCCTTGGGGGAATAGCTGTTTTTCTGTTTAAAAATGGGAATACAAACAGGCTGAAACTTGTCTTATCCTTTAGCGGTGCTTATCTTTTTGCCATTACCGTGCTGCATTTGATGCCCGATGTGTATAGTTCAGGCAGCTCGCAAATCGGCTTATTTATTCTCGGCGGCTTCCTGCTTCAGATCCTGATGGAACAATTCTCAGAAGGTATCGAGCATGGGCATATTCATAAGCATGATCACGGTCCTTCCGGATTTCCCATCGGCATTATGATAAGCCTGTGTTTGCATGCATTTCTTGAAGGAATGCCTTTAGCGAAAGGTCAGCATACAGAACTGGTATACGGCATCGCTTTACACCATATTCCCGCCGCATTCGCGCTGGGAAGCGTTCTGGTGCATTCTAGGCAGCCAAAAATAAAAACGATCATATTCCTTGCCTTTTTTGCACTGATGAGCCCGCTTGGCTATGCGTTAAGCTTCAGGATAGGCGAAGGAACTTTCGGGGATATCGACATTTATTTTGAAAGTATAATGGGGGTGGTGATAGGTATATTCCTTCATATCTCAACCACTATCCTTTTCGAATCCAGCGTTGACCATAAGTTTAATCTTAAGAAAGTTGTGGCAGTTTTGCTAGGAGTTGGTATTGCTTTGGCAGGATATTTCCTTCATTGACATTGTTAAGTTGTACGTTTTACGTTATAAGTTATACGTGCCGGGCGTATAAGCACAGCGTTTAGAAAACGTATCACGTACAACGTAAAACGTATAACTCAATTCAGCCTCGCATTTTGTCAAGCAGCCCGCTCAATACTCCGGCTTCGTCGTCTGTTAGACTGCCCTTTAAAATATCCCTGGATGACATTTCGCTATCCAGCTTGCTCAATATGTTGAGGCCTTTCTCACTTATTGTAATATCAACTGCACGCCTGTCCTGCTCATTAACGCATCGCTGGACGAGGCCCTTCTGAACAAGCCTTTCGACTATGCGTGAGGTATCAGACATTTTATCCAGCATTCGTTCTTTAAGAAGATTTATCGTGGCTGGCTTTGGGATTTGCCCGCGTAGTATCCTCAGTATATTATACTGCTGCAAAGTTATCTTATGCTTATCGAGACGCTGCCTGAGTAAGGTAGTTATCCAACCATAGGTATAAATTAAATTTACAATTACCTTCTGATGATTGTCTTCAAACTTGTTGCTGACAATTTCCTTTTCAATTTCCATACATTAATGATCCTTTTGCGGACTATCCTTTTGCGGGACCTGCTTCCACGGGCAATGCCGGCATTTATTCTTACAGCAATATCCTCTTTTCAGATGATATTTCTCTGTAAAAACAAAATTGCCATGTTCGTCAAGATAGTAATCTATTTTCTCAATCAACATGCGTTCAACAATTTAACAGGTATTTGGTTCTTGTAATATTCCCGCAGATACTTACCGTTGCCGTGCAGAGTCCACACTTCCCTGGGCTTAATCTCGGCCATCATCGTTAAAATATCGTCCCAGTCTACGTGGTCTGAGATGAGGAGCTGCACGCCGTTTACCACCTGAAGCCTCTGCCAGCCGGACGCAAAAGCCCTGACCACATTCTTCGCCCGGATATAGCTGTCAAATGTTAGCGGGGGCACTATATAAACCAGGTTTTGAGATACCTGCTTCATCGATTTACGGTTGTACAATTCATATACTCCCGGCTTGTAACCGAAAGATTCATAGATCTTATTCAGGGGTAATATGGAGTGATGAACCAGTACAGAACGTTGCGGGCAGTGCTCGTTCAGCAGACTGATCAGGCGCTGGGCCTTACCAAGAGAATAAGATCCCAGGAGCACATGATGATTAAACGCATTGAGCTTTTTTATCTCTGACGCTGCGTCCGGATGCTTTACTGAGGGGTCTGCAAAAGTGGTCTCAGTTATCAAAACGTCAGCCTTTACAAATTCAATCTTCTCACACGTGGGATCATCCTGCAATTTATAATCACCGGTGTAGAGGTACCGGACATTATTGTATTCCATCAGTACCTGGGCTGATCCGATAATGTGCCCTGCAGGTATGAAAGTTATCTTAATGCCGTTCAGCAAAAACGGCTGATTAAAACCCCGCACAAAAAAGTTCTTTCCCGCATTCTTATGATAGCGGTGTTTCATTATTGCCTCGGTCGGCGCCGTGCAATAAACATTCAAATTACCCTTGACGGCATGATCGCCATGAGCGTGAGAGATCACCGCATCCGGACACGGCAAAATCGGGTCCAGGTAGAACTCTCCCGTTTTGCAGTACAAACCATTCTCATTAATTACCAGAAAATCATCAATTATCATTTGCAATAGCCAGAAAGTAGTTATGAAGCGAAAGAACCTGAGGTATTAACAAGGTCTGCTCATCATTCATGAGGATATGGTCAGCCAGTTTCTCCTTCTCCCCGTCAGAGAGCTGCTTGCTCATCCTGGATCTGACCTGATCTTCGGTGACGTGGTCGCGTTCCATTATTCGTTCGATCCTCAACATCTCGGGCGATTCAACAAGCACTGTCTGGTCACACATTTTATAAGAACCGCTTTCAAATAATAATGCCGCTTCTTTTAGAACATAGGGAGCATCCTGCTGATAAACCCAGGCATCAAACGCCCTGAAAACAGCCGGATGGACGATAGCGTTTAATCTTGCCAGCTGCCGGTCATCACTAAATACGATCGACGAGATATGCTTACGGTCAAGTTCCCCCAGGTCTGAGTAAGATTTCTCACCGAATTGCTCTATAATTTCAGCCCGGAGCGAGGCATCGGTATGCATCACAGCTTTTGCCGCGCTGTCGGCATAAAACACCGGAATGCCCAATACCTCAAAAATGCGGCAGACTGTTGTTTTACCGCTTCCGATACCGCCTGTTATTCCAATCCTGAGCATTATTTTTGTATGATAAAATCTACCGTCTGCGGCTCGATGCTAATGAGTTTACAGAACTGCGGAAACCTTGTGAGCTTTACAGGCAGTTGCGTGTATGAACGGTCAGACCAATTGTCAAGATCAACTGTCGCTTCAAAAAAGTCACGATCGATCCTGGAATAGTTATTCAAAGCCGTCATAAATGTTATCCTGACCCGCCCGGGAAGCAGCCTTACGTCATAATATCCCCGGTTGTTTATGACTTTTACCGGGACTTCCACCGTCTTTTCGGTAAACTCGTCGACCGGCACCTTGACCTCTGCCACCGAGGGATAAATATTAATATTGGCCAGAGAGGGGTGCTTCAAAGAAACCCGCGAGCTAATATCAGAGCTTACATTTTTCGCCTTCAGCGAATCTGTTTTCCATACTTTAATCCCTGCCAGATCGGCTTTCGGCCCGGTAACTGTCACGTATGATGGGTTTATCTGAATAGAGTCCGAGACTGCATATTGTTTGGCAAACTGGATATCGCTGACCAGTTGCAGGGGCACCCTCTTCACAGCCCGGGAAGAAAAATCAAAGTATAGGGTATCAGGCTGAATATATACGATCTTTTGAGTCGAACTGAACTGCTGATTAATATATCCCAATTGATCCGACAAATTGACGAACGTTCGTTTATTGAGTTCCCTTAGATCTATATCTATCGACTGAGGCCTGATGCGCAACCTGGAAAACAACAGCTGCCATCCTGTACCCTCGATTTGCAATTTAACAGTATCTGACTGCAGTGAGTGGAATGCTTTATTTTCGGGGAAATTTACAAACCGGACAACAGTATCTGTTTGATAAACATAACTGTTTGATAGTGCAAAGAACAGCCATGCCCCCAGCGCAAAAGCGAGGCACATAAAAAATATGGAAATTCGCCGGCGCTCAGCCTGGCTAAATTTTATAAGAGGCATTTAACAAATTTAGTCAAATAAAAACGCCGCCTCAAAATGAAGCGGCGCCAAGCTCAAATTACAACACCTCTTATTTGGAAGCCGCCGTGTTCAGTGCCTTAGATGCCTCGAGGGATATCGCTGATTTGTCAAAACGGATCTTTGTCCCGCTATCCACATCTATAAGAAAAGTCGTGTCGTTAATATCTACGATCTTACCGTGAATTCCGGAAGTTGTGATCACTTTATCCCCTTTTTTTAATTCTTCAACATATTTCTTATGATCTTTAGCCTTTTTCATTTGTGGTCTGATCATAAAGAAATAAAACACCACAATGATTAAGATCATTGGTAAAAACTGACCGATTTGTTCCATATTATAATTGTCTAAATAAAAGTATTAATTACTTGGCAGCAGTAGTGCTTACAACGTTTCCAAGAATAGTTAACTGGGTAATTTCAGGAACCGTGTTAGCTGTGATAGTAACCACCTTGTTCTGCATTCCAGGCTTTCCCGAGCTATCGAAAACAACCTTTATTACACCCTCAGCACCCGGAGCGATCGGCTCTTTAGGGTAATCGGGAACCGTACAGCCGCAGGTTGCTGTCGCACTGGTGATAATAAGCGGACTTTGGCCAATATTGGTGAATTTAAAATCATGCGAAACCTTTTCGCCGTCGGTGATCTGTCCGAAATCAAATGATTCCTTTTCAAATTTGAAAACCGGGGCATTTGCGGATGCCGCCTCAGATGCAGCTGCCTCAGTTGCGGTTTCGGTTGCTGCTGATTCTTTAGGTTGCTGGTTGCTGCACGAAGCAAGTATTGCCAGGCAGGCCAGGGATAAAATGATCTTCTTCATATAATTTATTCTATTAGTCCTCTGCCGGTCTTGCGAACCTTTCCTTTGGCTTTAAGATCGGCTAAAATTTTGTCTAAAATACCGTTTATAAACGAATTACTCTTAGGAGTGCTGAATTCTTTTGCTATTTCTATATACTCATTCATGGTCACCTTGACGGGGATGGATGAAAAATGGACGAGTTCTACAATCGCCATTTTCATTAGCAAAATATCCATTACGGCAATCCTTTCTGCCTCCCAGTTCTTTGTCTTCTGCGAGATCATTTCCTGGTATTCATTTTCGAATGCTATCACCTTATTAAAAAGGTCAAGCATAAATGGCCGGTCTTCGTCCCAGTTAGGGCAGACCTGGGCAAGACGGTTCTCCAACGGATTCTCGCTCGAAAAATTCTTGAATGTTTTAGCGATGAGCGCCTGCAATACTTCCTTATCAACCGGCCAGTTGATAAACTTTTCCTCAAACACCTGCTCTATCCCGGGCGATTTCAGGATCAGCTTCTTAAATATGAATTTCACAATATCCTTATCGGATTTTATCGTGTGTTCCGGCAAGCCGATAAACTCCTTGTACTCGGATGACGATTTAAGGCTGGAAAATATGGCTTTGCTGATTTCAGGATCAAAATCCCAGGATATTTTATACTTCTTAACGGCGGCAAGATAGTCGGGATTCTGAAGCAGCGACTGAATAAAAAGATTATTCTTCAGCATATCAGTTGCGTTCAGGTCATCTTCAGACGGAAGGTATTTATTAGCCCTTTCCTCGGCATTAATGATGCTATAATCTGCTACCTCAACAAGCAGCGAAAGCATCCAGATATACATTTCATAAACCCTGTCTACAGTTTTAAGAAGTGCCTTTTCAAATGGTTTTACATCTTTTGATTCCGATTGCTGATAGGAATATAATACCTGTAACGCTTTAACCCGCAGGTGCCTTCTGTTTAACATGAATAAGAACGATTTTGTATGTATAAGGCCTTTTTTACCAGGCCGCTTTTATTTTTCTGATATCTTCAATCCGCTTTTCAGCAATCCTGTTTGCAGCTTCACTCGTCGGAATACTTTCTTCCTTTGATTTTTTCAGCACACGCCTTGTAGCCTCGTAGATATTTTCGGTCATCTGCAAGGTCTTCTTTTTATTAAATCCTGCTATTTCCGAGTAACAATTTATTAACCCTCCTGCGTTGATGAGGTAATCAGGAGCATATAAAATGCCCTTGTCCAGCAGCATTTTTCCATGAACCTCTTCATCAGCGAGCTGGTTATTGGCCGAGCCCGCAATTATTGAACACTTTAAGCGGTTAATGGTTTCCGTATTGACGGTAGCGCCCAGTGCGCAGGGTGAATAAATATCTATATCGAGATCAAAGAGACTATTGGTAGAGATTGCTTCTGCGCCGTATTTTTGAGCCACCTGTCCCAGGCGTTCCTCGTTTATGTCGCTGACATATACTTTTGCACTTTCGTTTCTTAGCAAGCCTACAAGGATTTCGCCTACATGACCGATACCTTGTACAGCAACAGACTTCCCGGCAAGACTGTCATTCCCGAAAAACTCCTTTACAGACGCCTTTATTCCCATAAAGACACCTCTCGCGGTTACAGGCGATGGGTCGCCGCTTCCTCCGATAGATTCAGGGATCCCCGTCACATATTTTGTCTCCATCCGGATATATTCCATATCCTTAGGATTCATACCCACATCCTCAGCTGTAATAAATGAGCCGTTAAGGTTTTCGATAAACCTGCCGAAGCGTCTCATCAAAGCTTCACTCTTATGCAGCCGGCTGTCTCCTATTATGACAGCCTTTCCGCCTCCAAGGTTCAGCCCGGTAATCGCAGCCTTGTAGGTCATGCTGCGCGACAGACGCAAAACGTCGTTTAATGCTTCTGTCTCCGTCTTATAAGCAAACATCCTGGTACCGCCCAGTGCGGGACCTAAAGTAGTATCGTGTACGGCTATAATTGCTCTCAGACCGGTACCCGGGTCACTGCAATATACAACGTTCTGATGACCTGATTTTTCAAGCTTACTGAAAACCGAATGTTCATCAAATTGAGACAATACCATATCTGCTACCTTAGTTACGTCACAAAAGTAGCAAAATTTCCAAATTTAGACAGCTCAGCAAAAAGTCTTCCCGGTTTTATTTGATCTATTAATGATCGTCTTCGCCTAAATCACAAATTCTGGCTATTTTTGACAGATCCGCTTCCCCGATGAAAGAACTCGCATATCTCAATAAGTTTTTCTACAAATACCGCTGGAGGTTTCTTCCCGGGATTTTATTCGTCATCATATCGAATATTTTCGGAGTGCTTCCTGCACAGGTTATCCAGATAGCCTTCGATTTGGTTAGTGAAAACATAACAGTTTACAGGCTGTTCAGCGGGTTTGACCGGCAGGATGTGATCAACGAAATATTCGGGCATACGTTAATGCTTTTCGGCATTATCGTGCTGACACTTGCGCTCCTTCGCGGCATTTTCCTGTTCTTCATGCGGCAAACCATCATCCTGATGTCCAGGCATATTGAATATGACCTGAAAAACGAGATATATAACCATTATCAGCGTTTGTCAATGGCCTTTTATCGCCGTAATAATACCGGCGATCTAATGAACCGGGTTACCGAAGATGTGAGCAGGGTTAGGATGTACCTTGGCCCGGCTATCATGTATACGATCAATACCCTGGTATTATTTATCATGATCGTGAGCTTCATGTTTAGCGTTAATGCAAAGCTTGCTTTATATTCCCTTCTTCCCCTGCCCCTCCTTGCTATAACTATCTACTATGTAAATACCATGATCAACAACCGGAGCGAGAAGATACAGGAACAGTTATCTGCTCTGTCCAGCTTTGTACAGGAAACCTTTTCCGGGATACGCGTTATTAAAGCTTATGTGCGGGAAGACGATGTAAGAGAAAAATTCAATACCGAGAGCGAAAACTATAAATCGCAATCCATGGCCCTCGTACAGGTGCAGGCCTTGTTCTTCCCGCTCATACTGCTGCTTGTCGGTTTAAGTACGATCATTACCGTTTATATCGGGGGCATAGAGGTAATGAACGGTACAATAACCTCCGGAAATATTGCTGAGTTTATTGTGTATGTAAACCAGCTGACATTCCCGGTCATGTCGTTAGGATGGGTTACATCCCTGATCCAGCGGGCTGCCGCTTCACAAAAAAGGATTAACGAATTCCTGCATACCGAACCAGAGATCGTTTCCGCTAAAGCAGAGCCGGCTGTTATCCAGGGCGGAATTGAGTTTAAGAACGTAAGCTTCACCTACCCGGATACCGGAATTCAGGCTTTAAAAAGCGTATCGTTCGAAGTTAAGCCCGGAGAATTTTTAGCGATAATCGGCCGTACAGGATCAGGGAAATCTACCATCGCTAACCTGCTCATGAGAATGTACGATGCCAGCCAGGGGGATATCCTCATTGATGGCAAAAGAGTGCAGGATATTGATCTCAATAGTTTCAGGCAGCAGGTCGGCTTTGTGCCGCAGGAAGTATTTTTGTTTTCAGACAGCATCAGGAATAATATCGCATTCGGCATAGCAGACCCGGATAATGACAGTGTCGAAAACGCGGCAAAGAACGCTGTTGTTTATCATAACATACAAGAGTTTGAGAAGGGCTTTGAAACCCTGATCGGCGAAAGGGGAATTACGCTGTCGGGCGGCCAGAAGCAAAGGCTCTCTATTGCCCGCGCTATTATTAAAGAGCCGCAGATCCTTATTTTCGACGACTGCCTGTCGGCTGTTGATACCAAAACCGAAGAGCAGATCCTCCGCAATTTGGGCAAAGTGATGAAAAATAAAACCAGCATAGTAATTGCACACCGCGTTTCAACGATTAAAAATGCCGACAAAATACTGGTCATGGATGGCGGTGAGATCATGGAACAGGGCAGCCACAGAACACTCATGACAAAAAAAGGCATCTACTTCGACTTATACGAAAAGCAGCTTTTGGAAGAGCAGGCAGTGTAAGTTTCCCACCCATATCCGGACGCCTGTTTGAATCCATGGCGTTCATCCAAATAAACAAGCAAAAAATCAATTTGTAACTTTGAGAATATCTGTTATATTTACCCCAACCTAAAAAAATAATAATGGGAGATTTCGACAACAAGGAAAGAGAAGAGGTTTTTTCAAAAAAGGTAAGAGCGGGGAAGCGCACCTATTTTTTCGATGTTAAAGCTACACGCTCAAACGATTACTATGTTACTGTAACAGAAAGCAAAAAACGTTTAGAAGACGGTGTTTTTATTAAACACAAAATTTTCTTGTACAAAGAAGACTTTGAAAAATTTGCTGAAGGTCTCAAAGAAACCATTGATTACATTAAAGCCAACCAGGAAGTTGTAGAGAAAAGGTACGAATATTCAGAAAATCATACCGAAGCTAAGGTCGAAGACGATTTTTCGTTCGAAATATAAAAAGAACACGTTGAGATATTAAAAGCTGTTCGCTGCCGCGGATGGCTTTTTTGTTGCCTAAATTTCTATCTTTGCAGCCGGATTGGTGATCGGTGATCGGTGATCGGGAACCAGTAATCGGTGATCAGTAGTCAATAATCAGTAACCAAGTACAACTTTCAACTTTCAACCCGATAGCTATCGGGTTTCAACTTTCAACTCAAACATGGCATTACAATGCGGAATAGTTGGCCTGCCAAATGTGGGCAAATCAACATTATTTAATTGTTTATCGAATGCGAAAGCACAGGCTGCGAATTTTCCTTTCTGTACTATCGAACCTAATATAGGTGTGATCACTGTGCCGGATCCGCGCTTAACGAAGTTAGCAGAACTGGTCCAGCCAAATAAGGTACAGCCTAACACGATCGAAATTGTCGACATTGCAGGCCTTGTAAAGGGAGCCAGCAAAGGAGAAGGATTGGGAAACCAGTTTCTTGGCAATATACGCGCAACAAGCGCTATCATCCATGTGTTACGGTGTTTCGACGACGATAATGTGATCCACGTCGACGGATCTGTCGACCCGATCCGCGATAAGGAAATTATCGATACCGAACTTCAGCTGAAAGATCTTGAAGCCGTTATAAAACGGATCCAGAAGGTCGAGAAGATGGCTAAGACCGGTAACGATAAGGATGCCAAGAAAACCTATGAGGTGTGCAATATTGTCAAATCCCACCTCGAGTCCGGAAAACCGGTCCGCACCGCCCCTATCACTGAGGAAGATCGTGAATTTATCGCTGATCTATGGCTGCTTACTGAAAAGCCGGTGCTTTATGTTTGCAATGTGGATGAGAAATCTGTCACATCCGGCAATAGCTACGTGGAAAAGGTGCGGGAAGCGGTAAAAGAAGAAAATGCTGAGGTACTTGTTATATCTGCACAAATCGAAGCTGAAATTGCATCCCTAGATAGTTATGAGGAACGGCAAATGTTCCTGGAGGATCTCGGCTTAAGCGAGTCGGGCGTTACCAAGCTGATCCGGGCAGCCTACAAGCTGTTGAACCTTGCGACCTACTTCACCGCCGGTGTACAGGAAGTAAGAGCCTGGACCATCACGCAGGGCTTCACTGCTCCTCAGGCCGCCGGGGTGATCCATACAGATTTTGAAAAAGGCTTTATCCGCGCGGAAGTTATCAAGTACGATGATTTTGTAAGCCTCGGTTCTGAAGCAGCATGTAAAGAAGCTGGCAAGCTGGGAGTCGAAGGCAAAACATACATTGTACAGGACGGCGATATCATGCATTTCAGATTTAACGTATAAAGCTTGCCACTGAAAAGCGAATAGCTATATTTGTGAATAATTTCTGCGCATCCTTAGTTCAACGGATAGAATTTTGGTTTCCGGTACCAAAGATAGGGGTTCGAATCCCTTAGGGTGCACTACAAGCCTTTCTGATATAAAGAAAGGCTTTTTTTATTTTAACGGGTGTCGGAAGCCGTATCGGGTGCAACCCGAAACATAATAAAAAACTTAGTTCAACGCCCGCCCGGCTGAACACCGTTCGGACGGGGATAGAATTTTGGTTTCCGGTACCAAAGATAGGGGTTCGAATCCCTTAGGGTGCACAATGAAAAGCCTGAACGAATTGTTCGGGCTTTTTTGTTCCTATGGCCATATAAATCCTATTCAAATGCATTTTCCGGTATGGTGTTTGGAGAGAGATTCTAATCAACTGCTTCCAAAACAATCTGCCATGAAAACATCTAAAAATATATTTTCCTATATCCGGGTTTTCGCCGTCGCGCTTTCGGCTGTCCTGTTAACTTCCTGTCTTAAGGATCTGTCCAATGATCAACCAATAAGCACTTCCGCGTTAAATGTGGTGAATGCATCGCCGGGGCCGCTGACTATCAACTTCTTTCTTGATAACAGCCTTGTTAACGGTCCGGCGTTAGGCTACGGCCAGGAAAGCTCATATATCCTGGCTAAAAGCGGCAACAGAAAATTTGATGCCGCGCAGGGTGGTTCATTTAACTCCCTTCTCGCCGATACGGTTTCGCTTGAAAATGATAAATACTACTCACTTTTCGTTACCGGAGAAAATACGGCCTTATCTACCCTGCTTACACAAGACGATCTTTCCCTGCCTGCAAGCGGAAAAGCCAGGCTAAGATTTATTAATCTTAGTCCTGATGGCGGGACATTCAGCCTGGCTATCCAAAACGGGCAGGTTCTCTTTACAGGCCAGGCATATAAAACAGCATCAGCATTCAGTTCTATCGACCCGGGCGCGTATATGTTCCAGTTGCGGGGCTCTGACGGCGTTGTTGAACACGAAGCAAGCCTCGATGTTGTAGCCGGCAAAATTTACACGATCTGGGCGGGCGGTTTGAAAGATGGCATTGATGAACTTGATTTGAGATTGCTTGTCAGGGCGAACAATTAATTATTCAAAATCCCCCTTTTCTTAGTATTCATGCAGGTAAAACACCAATATATGGTACGGTCTTTGCATCCCCGTGTTAACTATTAGTGAACTGTAGGTTATGAAAAAAAGAAAGATACTGGTTGTGGACGATGACCTCGACATACTGGAGATCATCGGCCTGATATTGGAATCAGAAGGATACGAGGTAGAATTAATGTCAAACGGACAAGAAATATTTGAACATATCACCCAATTTAGCCCTGATCTGATCATCCTGGACGTGATGCTGGGAAACATGGATGGGCGGGAAATATGCAATAACATTAAAAATACGCGAGACACGCTTCACATACCCATTATAATGATCTCAGCTACGCATAATATGGCAGAATCCCTTCGCAAAAATTGCCAGCCGGACGATTTTCTTGAAAAGCCATTTGATATCGTGAGCCTCATAAATAAAGTTGAGCTGAAGCTTACGGCATAATCTGAACCCTTAAGACTTTCCTGCCGGGTTACATTATTTCAATGTCTTAACTTTGATGCTCCTGAAAGAAACGGCATCACCATGGTCCTGGAGCAGTATCCGACCCTCCGCAGCCAGTCCGAAATTGTCCCATATCTTATACTTGCTTCCGGCCACTAATTTTTTGTATTCCTCTGCCCCCCGCTGGTATTCAACAACCTTATAGCCGTTCAGCCAGTGCTCAACGCGGTTATCCGGGTAAACCCGGATAATTCCCTGGTTCCAGGCACCTGTTTTCCTGGCAAGGGCGGGAGGCAGCTTCTTGGGAGCTATGAGATCGTATAAACCGCTGGACGTCCGGTTACCATCAATTCCCATTTTAGCATCCGGGTGCCGGGCATCATCCAGGAGCTGATACTCCAGCCCGATCGCAGAACCCTTATTCCCTTCCTTCTCCGTCACGAAGTATTTCACACCGCTATTTGCCCCTTCGCTCAGCTTAAAATCAAATTTTAATTCAAAGGCACTGAACAGTTTCTCAGAAACAATATCGCCGCCGTTTATGGATTCCCCGCCGTCTGACTTTAAAACACGAAGTTCATCATCTTTTATTTCCCAACCCTTTTCAGGGAACTTAGCCTTCGCTGCACCCCGCCAGCCTTTAGTGGTTTTTCCGTCCCATAAAAGCGAATAATCCTGGTTTTTCTCCTGAGAGGATAAGTTATTTGGTATGGTATTAACGATATGGATCTTATCGCCGGGCGAAGGTTTTATATTGCCTGTTTTGATCCTGATATTCCTCCACCGGATCTGATGTCCCGGTTCAACGGTCTTGGGTATGGAATGAACCTGTAGGGCAATAAAACCTTCCGCTGTTTCGGCATCCACGAGATGCGCGGTTGGGATACCGTTCACCCATGTCCGTATCGTGTTACCGATGCATTCTATCCGGTATTTGTTCCACTGGTTATTTTTAAAGGCCTTCTTCCCTGCCGGATTGAGCTCCAGGGGATATAGCCAGCCGCGCCTGGATTCATCATAAATGCCGCCGCTCCATTCGCGGGCAGAAGGATCCACTTCGATCTGGTATCCATGCACCCTGCCATTCATATAATCCGGCTTACTGAGGCTCCTGATCTGAATGCCGGAATTCATTGCAGGGTCCGCCAACAGCTCCAGCTCCAGGATAAAATCTCCGTATGGCCTTTCGGTGGCCAAAAATGAATTGGGTTCATCACGAACCGTAATCCCTATTATTTCCTTGTTACGGACCTCATATTTTGCTTTCCCGTTGAGCTGCTTAAAACCGCTGAGATCTTTCCCGTTGAAAAGATCAGTCCACCCCCCATTTTGCTGCCCCCAGGCTGAAATTGAACCAAGAATCAAAACGGATGTTATAATTGCTTTTGAATACATTTAAAGTAGAATTTACTAAAAGTACTAATTTCATCTATAAAATTGCCTGGCTGAAACTGATAATGAAAAATTTCCGTCAAGCCTAAAATTGTGGTAATTTTCGCAATCAATACTTGTTACTATGATCCGTCAATTTCTCTGCCTGTGTCTTATCATCTTCACTGCCTGCGGTACCCCGCGGGAAAGCCAAACCTCCACAGGAAAAGGAAAACTCAAAATAATGAGCTATAATATCCATATCGCGGTCCCGCCCACAAAACCCGGCACTACGGATATCGATGCCATCGTCAGGGCAATAGAAAACCAGGACCCGGATATCATCGCACTGCAGGAAGTGGATGTCAACACCCGCAGAACCGGGAAGATCAATGAAGCAGCCATAATTGCTGAAAAGCTGAAGATGAATTTCTTTTTCGCAAAGGCGATCGACCATGACGGGGGCGAATACGGAGTTGCGATCTTGTCAAAATATCCCATGAGCGATACAAAAATACATCGTCTCACCACGGTTGAAGGAACCGGTGGTGAACCCAGGGTGATGGCAACAGCAAAAATTACTTTAAAAAACGGTGTGTCACTCAGGTTTGCCTCTACACACCTCGATGCTCAGAAAGTTTCTGTCAACCGCGAAAAACAAATAGCTGAGATAAATGCCATCGCTGCCTCAGAAACTCTGCCGCTAATCATTGCGGGCGACTTTAATGACCAGCCTGGATCTGCTGTGATCAAAAAACTTGACGAATCCTTTACCCGCACATGCCAGGCCTGCGAACCGACATTCCCCGTGGTAACGCCGAGAATAACGATTGATTTTATCGGGTATAAGCCAGCTTCAAAATTCAAAACCATTTCACACACGGTGGTGCCGGAACATTATGCTTCAGACCATTTACCGGTGATAGCAGTGCTGTATTACGAATTTTAAAAACACGGCGATACACTAGCTTTTTTCATAGCTTTATGTATTAAAGCCAGATCATGTCATACCCTGTTGTAAAACGCCGCTATTCGCTGGCTATCACCTCCCTGAGCATTTTGTGCTGTTATATGATGCTCAATGTCCACAGTTCAGTCGCACAGTCACCCTTTAGAGGTTATGAAACTTTATTCACCAAACCCAGATCCTACACGCTCTATCATAGCGATGCTCCGCTTAAAATGGATGGTGAACTAAATGAAAGCCAATGGGCCGGTGCGCCCTGGACCGAATATTTTATCGACATCGAAGGCGAACCAAAACCCGCACCAGCATATAAAACACAGGTAAAAATGCTGTGGGATGAGAAATACCTTTACATCGCTGCCCGGATGGAAGAACCTCACCTATGGGCCAACAAACAATCACCGGCAGATAATATTTTCCGGGATAACGTGTTTAAGATCTTCATCGATCCCAATAACGATATGAACGATGATTTTGAGATCCAGATTAACCCGGACAATCTGATGCTGTTCCTGATCATGAACAAACCCTACCGCGACGGAGGCACGCCGGTTACAGGCTGGGTACCGATCGGATTGCAGTCTGGAGTAAAGCTCAACGGCACCTTAAACAACTCATCCGATAAGGATACCGGCTGGGTCGCTGAAATTGCCATACCCCTGGCCTCCCTGAGTTTTAACCCTAAAGACGAAAGAAGAAATACCGGTTTCAGGATAAATTTCATGCGTACCGGGTGGGACTTCACCGTTCAGAATAACGTATATTCAAAAGCGCTGGATGCCGCAGGAAAACCTCGCCCGCCGCATTATGCCGTATGGAGTTCGCAGGGACTAATTAACATGCATCTGCCTGAGAGATGGGGATACACCGTATTCTCGCCGGATCCGCCGTCAAATAAAAGTGCGGCGGGATTTGTCTTGCCCTATTCAGAAAAGCAGCGGGACTATCTGTGGCTTGCTTATTACAAGCAAAAGGACTGGTTTAAAAAAACCAAAGCTTATACCGCATCGAACGGAGATTTAGGTATTCCTGAAAATGATATAATAATAGATGGTGTTAAAAACAGGCTAAGCATTGAAACTACATCAAAAACCTTTCTGGCTACCATCACTGATGAGGCAGGCCAAACCATTTCGGTCAACCAGGATGGGTACGTGAATGTTTCCGCCGGCAGCGCGATCGCCCCAAAGAAAACCGAGCTCCTGATATTGCCGACGATACATGGCGGACATGCAAGGAATGTAAAATATACATTTAATCATGTCATGAAGATCATCGAGAATTTCAAGCCGGATATCATCGCCGTGGAGATACGGCCGGAAGATATCGATCAGGACAGCACGTACCTGAAACGGTTTTACCAGCCGGAAATGATCATGGCCCGGGCAGGCTTTCCGGGAGTTCAAAAGGCTGGGATCGACTTTTTAGGCGCCGAAATGCAGGGCAAGAGCCTGCCTCCCGATTTTAACAGGGATACTATTGGAGAGATGGGAAAACTCCGGGTAACTAACCAAAAACTCATGAAAGATTCTGCGATTATTAAGGCGCGGATTGCAAAGGGCATGGTTAGTTTAAAGGCTAAGCAGGGCGAAATGATGGGCAAGCTTAGCGCCGGGGAGCTTCTCGACGGGACGTACGATAAAGTGACCGACGAATATACCCGCGCACAAACCGCCGTATTGGCAAATACTCCCTATCAGTACTATGACGACTTTAGCATACAACGGGATCAAAAGCTAGCCGACAACATCAGAGAACTGGCTATTAAAAATCCGGGGAAGAGAGTTATTGTGCTGACCGGTGCCAACCATCACAACCGCGCTATTAATACGATGAAAACAGTCAGTTCAGTTCATCTCGTCACTACGGTTCAGGACTATTAGTCGCTTTGCTCGATGTAACAACCGCCTGACATCCTTCGTACTGTAACATTAAAGGTATTGACTGATCTCAATATTGATATGTTAAACGTTTAATTTTACGTTTAGAGATTATGAAAAGGCCGCTTCTTATCTTATTGTCACTATTTCCCTTCTTCTTTACTGCCTCCGGGCAGAAAGTTGGGCTGGTTTTTAGCGGCGGCGGGGCAAAGGGTCTTGCTCATATTGGTGTGCTTAAAGCGCTCGAAGAGAATAATATTCCCGTTGATTATGTAGTGGGCACGTCGATGGGCGGGATCGTCGGCGGAATGTATGCTTCCGGATATTCTCCCGCCGAGATCGAGCACATAGCACTCAGCTCGGATTTTCAGGACTGGGTAAATGGGAGCTTCAAAAACAACTACCGGTATTTCTTTAACAAGAAGCCCGAAAACCCATCTTTCCTTACTGCAAAACTGCAGGTAGACACCGGCTTTAATTTTAAGCTGAGATCCAATCTGATAAACGATGTGCCGCTTAACTATGCGCTGCTGGAGCTTTTCGGACAAGCTTCTGTGAATGCAAAAGATGATTTCAATAATTTACTGGTGCCGTTCAGGTGTATTGTTGCCGACGTGCTGTCGCAGGAAATGATCCCTGTTTCAAAGGGCAACCTCCCGGAGGCTATTCGGGGAACCTTTGCCGTGCCCCTGGTTTACAGACCGGTTAAGGTAAATGACAAGTATGTCTTCGACGGGGGCCTCTATAATAATTTCCCGGTTGATGTTCTGAAAGATGATTTCAAGCCCGATTATATCATAGGATCAAATGTCTCCTCAAAGATCTTTAATGATTATCCGAAAGAAAATGACGAAAAGCTAATAAACCGCTTTCTGGTCTATATGTTCCTTTCAAAGTCAGATTCTACCGCCATCGGCAAAAACGGCGCATATATCCAGCCAGATCTCGGGGGATTCAGCACAACCAATTTTTTGCCGGTTGCCGAGCTTATTAAAAGAGGCTATGACGCCACCATCGCCGACATGGACAATATAAAGAAGTCCGTTACGCGAAGGATCAGTGATGAAGAATTGCTGCAGAAAAGGCTGGAGTTCAAAAACCGGAAATCTCAGCTGGAGTTTGATGAAATTGTGGCTACAGGGGTAAACTCCAAGCAAAAGAAATATGTGGAGACCGTCATTAATAGTTCCATAACCAAAAACCCAACCATCGAACAGCTCAAACCCGGCTATTATAAGCTCGTGGCCGACGATAATTTTGAGACAGTATATCCCCGGATAAAGGCGCAGGCTAATACTGACAACTATGATTTTGAGCTGCAGGTGCAAAGGCAGAAGAACTTTAAATTAGATTTTGGCGGCGCTATCTCCACGCGGCCGGTCAGCAACGCCTATGTGGGACTGCAGTACAATTACCTCCGCATAAATTCCTATACGTTTTCAGCTAATTTCTATTCAGGCGGATTTTATGAATCCGCCCAGGGCATGACCAGGATGGATGTTCCCGGGCGGCTGCCGTTCTATCTCGAAGCAGAGTTTACGTACAACCACTGGAATTATTTTAACAAGAGCCAGATCTTCATCGAAGACGTTGATCCTACCTTCATCGAGCAATCCGACCGCAGGTCTATATTGAAGCTGGGAATTCCGCTGAGCAATAATGGGAAGCTGGAGCTGCAGGCCGGGTATATTAATTTCGAGGATAAGTACAGCCCGAATCAACGGTTCCAATTTGGAGATATCCTTGATCAAAGCAGCTATGATGGCTTTATGGCCTCGCTCAATTTCAGCAAAAATTTGCTGAACCGCAGAATGTATGCCAATACCGGTTCGTCTTTTCAGGTCGGAATAAATATTTACAACGGAACCGAACGTTACATAGCAGGAAATATCTTCCGGGAAGAAGCTGGCTTTACCCCAAGCGGTAAACGGCATATAAGGCGCGACTGGTTCAATGCAAAACTAAGCAGGGAACAGTATCCCTTCCATACAAAAAGGTACTCGTTCGGATATTTAACTGAGCTGGTCATCAGCAATAAACCCGCTTTCAGCACGTATAAGTCAACCCTTCTCAGCGCACCCGCCTTCTATCCCCTGCAAGATTCCAAATCTCTCTACCTGGAAAACTTCCGCGCCAATACATACGGTGCCCTGGGTGTAAAGAACGTATTTAAACTGACTAAAAACCTGGATGCACGGGCAGAGTTTTATATCTTTCAGCCAATGGAACAATTTGAGCTCGACAGGCTACAGTCGGTCAGGTATGGAAAGCTATTCGCAAAGAATTATTTAGCTGCAACTGCCGGCTTAGTTTTTCATACATTAGTTGGCCCGGTTAGTTTAAGTTTCAACCATTACGAAGACGATAAAAAACGTTTTGGTGTAATGTTTCACGCCGGCTTTCTGATTTATAATAAGCGATCTTTTGAATGAGAAATTTAAAATCTGTCTTACTGCTCATTATTTTCTTAACCGGCCTGACACCCTTATTCGCGCAATCCGGCGGTCAAACCGGCGAACAGGTAGCTTTAAACAACTTCGTTGTAAAGGAAAACTTACTTAAGAATAACAAGCTGGCGATCATAGCTGCCGATGAGAACGAGAAACCGCTGGAGAGTTTAAACGGAACCTTCCTGTTCAGCTTTAACGGCTTTGTGCAGGAGCTGAAGTTCAACAATGGTGTGGCAGTTGCCCCGCAGCCTATCGACAAGTCAACATTTTTGTACCTGCGGCATAAGAACGAAAGCGGTACACACGGGAAGTTATTTTATATTTATAAGAAAGGCGATGATCTTAACCCGGTTAAGATCAGCTGGGTGCTGTTAGTTCTTGTTCCCCTGGGAATCATCATCCTTGCAAGCATGTTCCGGAAATTTATCATTATCGGCGGGATTATCCTTGTAGCCCTGCTGATATTTAATTCGAAAAACGGCCTCCGTTTACCTACTTTTTTTGATACGATATTTGACGGATTAAAGGGGCTTTTCTAAACCGTAAATTAGTTGCGTCGTCGCCTGTGGGCCCGTCCGAAGGGTATCAGCCGGGCGGACACATTCGGGTCGGGGAATTTATAAGAGGAGGTTCCAGCTTTCGCTGGAATGACAAATTTGTTGGGGTAATTGGGAGATCCTGACCTTCGTCAGGATCGAAGTTGGCCCGCTAGCGGCGTTGCCATCCGGTAGCTAGCGGATCCAGCGAAAGCTGGAACCTTACGGCCCTTAACTTAATGACATTGTCCGAAGGTGCTCGGGAATATATCTGCCAACCGGCCATTATCCATTCTCAACTCTCCACTTTCAGTTTTCCGTTTTCAGTTTTCAGCTTTCCGTTTTCAACTTTCAACTCTCAACCCGATAGCTATCAGGTTTCAACTCAAAAAGGCATCCCTATCCCAAAATTATACTGGACAAACCGGTAAACGTCCGGATAATTAGTAATCTTATACCTGGCCTTAAAATCGCTCTTATTGAACAGGTACTTAATTACATACTGGTCAGAGCCGGTAAACTGCGGATCCTTCACTTTAATACCTGCATCCAGCCGGAATACAAAATAATTCAGGTCAAACCGCAGTCCCACACCCGTACCTACCGCCAGCTGGCCCAAGAATTTGCTGAACTGGAAATCGCCGCCCGGATTCTCGATCTGGCTGGAAGATGAAGGTTTCCGCCACACGTTACCAAAATCAATAAAGGTTGCCCCCTTGACTTTGGCGTTCAGGATGTTATTTGCAATCTTAAAACGGTATTCGAGATTTCCTTCCAGTTTATACTCGCCCAACTGGTCCAGGTTCCTGAGGTTTGCCCTGAGCGTATCGGCCTTTCCGCCTGTTCCGAGTGAAGCCCTGTTATAATTACCCGGCCCGAGTGTGCGTGCCTGCCAGGCCCTCACCCCACTCGACCCGCCAGCAAAAAAATTCTTTTCAAAGGTAAGCTGTTCACTGTTGCCCCATGGGGCTCCGACACCGGGGTTCAACCGGAATATAAACTGCCGTTCCCCCCCGAGCGACCTGTAGAAACGCACATCAATTTCAGTTTTAACGTACTGCTGATATGGCAATCCCATAACGGTCCGCGCACCCGTTGTATCTCTCGGAAAATTAAGAACCTTGTCAAGCAGGCCCAACGTATTACCTGCAACATCCAATGCGCCCCTGAAGTAAATAAAGTTCCCAAAAGTATTTAGCTTGATCGTATTCAGCGCATAAGCATATTGGCTTCCCAGGTTAAAAAAAGCACGGTCATTGGTACGGACATAGAGTTCGTATCCCCGCTGGCGCAGGCTATCCCTGAAAACCGGGTTAAGCTTGCCTTTCCTGAACTCAATGTTTATCGGGGTCAGCGTGTGCAGCTTATATTTTGTTTCCACCCAGTCGTACGTAATAGAATTAATAAAAACCCTGCTGCTAAACGCAGTTTTCTGGTCAAAAAACTGCAGACTGCTGGAAATTGTTGTGTGAGGAATTCCATTCTTACCCATAACAGGTATCCTGAACGGCACCAGCAGCTTCGGTAAAACTACGTTTACCCCCAGCTGCAGGTCCCGGCTGAATATCCGGTCAAGGAGCGGCCCGCCTGCTGCAGCGTCAAACAGAACTCCATATTTAGCCTTGATCTCCAGCAGTTCGGCCCCGCTAAAAAGATTCCTGTTTGTATAGGTGTTACCCACGTTAAATCCATTACGGCCAGAGTTAAACGTATATTCCCCCTCTATCCTGTTACTCATCCGCTTAAGAGGCACAATATCATAGCGCGGCTGAAGGCGCGCACTGCTGTCGCTTGTCTTCGCATAATCTATTTTAACGTTCCTGAACACATTCAGGTCGTAAAGCCGGTCGTAGGTAAGGTCCTCCTTGTCGATATTATAAAGCTCACCCTTCTTAATAAAAATATACCTGCTTATCGGCTTGGCTTTAAATTTCCCGGAATGATCAACAAAATTATACTGAGAGTCTACCGTAATGGTATCCTTCACAAGGCTATCAGTCAGGGCGTTACTGTTCCGGATCGTTATCAGGCTATTATCAATGGTATATACCTGGTGGGAAGGCTTGTCGGCAGGGCTCGCCAGGTACATGGTAACCTTGGCCGTGCTGTTGTTCTGATTGCTGTCCACGTCAAACCGTACAAACTGGCGCACATAGTCGTAATAGCCGTTCTGTTTCATCAGCCTGTAAACCTGCTCGCGCTCGTAAGCAAGCGAGTCTGCGTCGAATCTTTTACCCGCGTGCATCCGTGTAAAGTCGGCCCGTTTACTTTGATAAAGAGCTTCTACAGCAGAGTCTGCAATCTCATAATTGATCTCACTTACCTTGAACTCCGGCCCCTGCCTGGCTGTAAAAGTGATCTCAGCCTTCTTATTTTCAATCTTAATATCACTTTTGACCTCTGCTTTAAAGAAACCTTTGGTAGCCAGGAACTTCTCGATCTGCACCCTTGATATTTCTACCAGGGAACTATCAAGTATGTGAGGCGGCTCACCGATCGCTTTAATCCGGTCTGTGCGATACCTCCCGTTTTTTGTGTTAAACGTATTATAAAGGGCAAGGTTAAGCCTGGAATTTGGACGAACATCGCTCTGCACATAGGTCATGGCCGTTTCAGAAAACTCCTTATCCACGCTGTCCAGCCTGACCTTTTTTACCAATGCCTGATCATCAGGCAGGAAGCGCGATGCGTTGCAGGAACAGATAATCAGGATCAAAAGCAGTATACTTGCAAGTGAGAAACTACGGCGGATAAGATATGATTTCAAAGTCTCAAATAAGTTTTATAACATCTCTGCAACAGAAAAAGATCCGAAAAGAACGCGGCCTTTTTATTGTTGAAGGCTTTAAATCCATTTCAGAGTTTATCCATTCTGATTATGTAACAGACACCATTTTTTACACTGAAAATGTGGTGCCAAAGTTGGGTAATTTATCACAGAATATAAAGCTATTTGAAATAAGCTCCAATGAGCTCACAAAGATCAGCGCTTTATCTTCCCCGCAGCAAATGCTTGCCCTGGTAAAAATCCCCGAACACAGAGGGTTAACAACAAAATTGCTGAAAGGTTCATTTACACTCGTACTTGATGGTATCCAGGACCCCGGCAACCTGGGTACGATCATCAGAACTGCCGACTGGTTTGGGATGACAAATCTGGTTTGTTCTGAAGATACGGTTGATGTTTACAACCCAAAGGTTGTACAGGCCACCATGGGCTCCCTTGCCAGGGTAAGCGTGGAGTATACCGATCTGGATAAATTCCTGGCGGGGAGCAGCGTACCCGTGTTCGGGGCATTGCTCGATGGAAAATCCATATATGCAACTAATTTCGGGACAGAGGGGATCATCGTTCTTGGCAATGAGGGCAATGGAATAAGACCGGGAATCATGGATAAGATCACGTATCCGGTCACCATCCCCGCGTTTGGCAAGGCCGAATCCCTGAACGTCGCCATTTCTGCTTCCATATTCTGCTCAGAAATCAGAAGAAATTCTTAAAATATATTGGGGAGCAATAATAAATTGCTACTTTTGCAGTCCTTAACAAAAAGGTCGGGTGGCCGAGTGGCTAGGCAGAGGTCTGCAAAACCTTTTACACCGGTTCGAATCCGGTCCTGACCTCAACAAAAAAATTAAATTTAAAACCATGGGTGTTACACGTTTAAAAAGAAAAGACAGAAAGAATAAAACCACTTCACGTTTAGAGGTTCAATTTTTGAAATTAGGCCGGAACATTGAAACCGGAAGCCGTTCTGCAGAATCTGCTACAAACCAGATCAGCAAGAACAACGCGGTATTAGCTCAGATCGAAGCAGCTGCAAAAAAATAATCCCTGATCTGTTCAGGATTGAAGGTCCCGGTCATGAAATGGCCGGGATTTTTTTTGTTATTTTAACGGGCGTAACCTCTTCCATAATCCGCAGGCGATAAAAATTACAAGAACTACAAATCCTAACCATAACCAGAAACTTATCCCTGGTGATGTCTTTATCAGGACTTTAGAGCTATCCGATTCCCTGGCACGCGAATCAGTAGTTCGCTCATAATCGAGACTCGCTTTTCGCCCCGTTTGGACCACGGAGCTATCCAGGATCCGTAGAAGGTGTTGTTCAGAACCAAGCACTTCGATACTGGACGCCCGGCCGGTGAAGCCCTCGCCTATCGAGAAATTAAACGTGTCTACAGGAAAGATCCTGACCTGATATTGGTGCTTGCTGGAATCGCTCAACAGAACGAGCCTGTTGCCCGAATAGGTTTCAAGCTGATTGCCCTGCAATTTGATATCCTCCTTTTCATAATTGACACTGCGGTTTTTTTGGACATTCAGGTCTTTGAGCTTGCAGGAACTGATCGAACATATAATGTTTAAGATCCAGATTATTGTTATTGACGTTTTCATATTAGTTTATTAATTGTGTCTGGTTAAAAGATTTCGCTTTTTGACCCCGAAGGTGGTCGTATATGCTTAAAATCTTTACATACGACCACCTCCGGGGTCGGAAAAATGCCATAATGAATTCTTCTATAAACATGTGACCCCGTCCGAACGGTGTTCATCCGGGCGGGCACCTTCGGGGTCAAGTCTGCATGTATTTTTATAGGAGGCTTACTTTTCAAAAAGCAGAAATAAATATCCAATACTGAGCATAAGAACATATTAATTGAAATTTCAATTTTAACCGGACACTAGTGATTAGTTAATTAAAAATTCGACTTAATAAATGGGCGATATAGCCATTTGGTGTAGGAATGATATGACGGTTTGCGTGGTTTGTTTAAATCGAACTATCTTAACAACTACTACGCAGCGTAAAAACACTTCAGATCCTAATATGATTTTTTGTCCGATATGGATGCGAGGGGCACGAAAAGTAATGAATGTGCCTCGTGTTGCCATCAACGCCGATACATTCAAAACAACCGAATGGCTCACGTAAAAAAAATAATTGATCCTCATTTACAATTTAATCATCATTACTTTTAACACATATAGTGTGAGGCTATTGTCAGCTCTTCTGTAAACAGGTCGGTATTTTGTTATAGATTTAATGTGTGATTAAAACTACAACATGAAAGTAAAGTATAATCGTGTTTCTACTATTGCCCAAACAGGGCTTAGATTCACTGAAGACAGGAACGCTTACGATCTAACACTATTAGATAAAGTGTCGGGCACTGTACCCTAAAACCAAACTACCAAAAACTTTACATTGTGAAAAATCTAATAATTGGTCTTCTGTTTCTTGCTATCATGCCTGCATACTCGCAAGCGTTAAGGGCAGGTAACACATATAAAGTAAATGGCAATTCATATACAGTGAAATCGACAGAATACCCCAATCGGATGACTGTGACAAATCTGGAAAACAAATACACTAAATCCGGATTCCCTCAGCCGTCTAAAGGGCACAACGCAAAAGGTATTTTGCGATCTGAGATGCATGTAGATCATGAGAAAGTGAACGCAGTAGTAAAAGGTGTTTTAAAAGACAAATTATCTCAAATGCGAACTAATAAAGAAAAAGTTTCCATATATGTCACCGTTTTACAAAATGGTTCATTTGATGAATTTCTATTTATGACGGCAAATAGCAACACCCTTATCACACCCCAGGATATTGATCAAATAGTCAAAAAAATGAAACAAGAAGTTAGAATGACGTTTTCGGGATCGGCATATAAGGACCATTCCGTTATCAATTATAACTTCCCGTTCTTCTTTTAAAGAATGATTGATTTTTAGCTTAGCATCTGTTAATTTTTGTAGCCTTCCCATTTTTAAGACACCGTTAATTTAGAGTTATTTCCTCAATTAATACATTCTTCGTGTTGACCTCAGTCTGTTGTTTGGAGATCATAGCAGGT
>NZ_JARKNC010000003.1 GCF_029360805.1 Daejeonella sp. JGW-45
ACCTGCTATGATCTCCAAACAACAGACTGAGGTCAACACGAAGAATGTATTAATTGAGGAAATAACTCTAAATTAACGGTGTCTTAAAAATGGGAAGGCTACAATTTTAAAAGAGTAATAGAAACTGTTATCGGTATGGACAGTTAGTCTGAGAAAGTTACGAATTTGTACAGTTTCTCCTTATGAAGATAATAATCTAAATTTTTATCAAATTTGAAATAACACATATCCTAATAAGGAACCGCCCAAAACTACAACAGCACTATTTAATTTTTTGTATCCAAAAGTTATTGCAATGCTCAAAACTGCAATTAAAATCGTTCGCCAATCAGTAATGGTTTCTTTACCCATTTCATAGCACACTGCTATGATTATGGCTACCGATGCTACATTCACGGCATCTAAAAAGGCAGATAACCCTTTAGAATTTCGTAGCTTTTTCATTAACGGATTAAGCAGTGCCACAAAAACAAATGATGGCAGGAAAATGGCAATAGTTGAGATAATGGCTCCTGAAAGCCCATTGATTTGAAAGCCAATAAACGTTACCGATGAAAAAACGGGACCAGGCGTGAACTGACCTACTGCAATAGCATCCATCAATTGCCGTCTTGTGAGCAGACCTGTTGCTACCAATTCTGTATCTAAAAAAGCAAACAGCACATATCCGCTCCCATAAAGTATGGAGCCAATTTTAAGAAATGTCCAAAACAGTTTAGCATTTGTCGCTGTCCAAAAAGTTGTCTGTGTAACCTGAAGAAAGGTAAACGGAACGATACTTTGCAAAGTATTATTTTGTCTGTTCTGAACCGTGTGCAATCCAAACGCTAACAGACCTGCACCAAACATTAAATAAATTTCATTAACTCCAAACACCGCCGCTAATAAAACAGTAATACCAATAAGACCTAAATTTATGGATTTGACAGATTGTTTTGCCAATGGATAAATTGCAGCCAGAATAATGGCTATTATAGCAGGTTTGATACCATAGATAAAAGGTTGTACTTCGGGTAGCTGTCCGTAAAGGCTATACAAATACGCTAAAATTCCTGTTATTAAAACGGCAGGCAGAATAAAGCATAAACCGGCTGTCAGTAAGCCTTTCCAACCACCTTTATCGTATCCAATATGGATTGCCATTTCGGTACTGTTGGGTCCTGGAATAAGGTTGGTAGCACCCAGCAGATCCAAAAAGTGCTGTTCGTTCATCCATTTTCGTTTAACTACCACTTCATCCCGCATCATGGCAATATGTGCTGCCGGACCTCCAAACCCTATAATCCCCAACTTACTGAAAACTTTTGCTATTTCTTTTAAGGTTACATTCTCTTCCATTTAAACTATCTTAATTCGACTTCATCTATTTGATTTAATGTGTCCGGATTAAATACTTTCATTGTTATTTTTTTTTCCTCCACATAAAACAGGCACAGTGCATTTTCCACGCTAAAGGACTGGGTATGCTTACTCCATGGCAATACTTCCTGACCATAATAAGGAGCTCCTGCTGCACCATTATTGATTTGATAGATTGGGCGCGATACGTTAAGTTTTTTATGCGGATAATTCTCGGGGTAAATTGGCATATCAGCCGTCAGTTTTAACCAGTTATAGTTATGTTCATCACCTGTAAGCATACCCACCACTTTCTTACTTTGATTAATCAAAATATCTAAATATTCATCTCTGCGTTCTATAATTCCTTTATCAACGGGCTTTCCTCCAATGTAGGGTCTTTTTTCGTTGTTACCGCTGTACCACATCACATCTTTACTGTGTCCTCCATTAGGAAATGCAGGAGTATGTTGTGTAAGAAAAATATGGTCAATATTCTTGTCTCTTTCCAACTTTGAGATCGTTTCACGAAGCCATTGAAGTTGGTTATCCATTAAATACCCATGCAACCCTCCGCTGGAAGCCGTTTGATTAGCAATGGAAGGTGCATACCAGTAATTGCTATTAAGGACAATCATCGCCACGTTTCCGTAGGTATAATAAAACACATTTTCCTTATAGGAAGGGAAGTCTATATTTTTAGGGTCAGGGTCATACTTGTTATCATCCTCGCTATCTGGACCATTTTCAGGATTTACAAATTCCTCTGCAAAAAGTGCTTCTGCTGATTGGGTCTCATAAGGAAAAGCATCAATAAATGCCTGTTGCTTGCCGTTTTCATCTTTAAAAATAAGACCTAATGCTTCATGATTACCCATACCTATATAAAAGGGCATGTAGTGCCAAAATGGTTCAATGGATTTTTTCCAGTTAGAATATTCCAGTCTCTGCTGTTCTTTGCTGCTCAAATAGCCGTTAATCATATCACCGGTGAATTGCATAAAGCTCACGTCCTTCATGTGAGCAAGTGCAGCCATTTTTTTCATTATATAGGCGTTGGCTCCAAGGATTTTCCGTTCACCTCCACCTGTAGCATGGCGGCTGTCGCTTGCATAACCAAATACGAACGCTTCTCTGCTGCCTTTAGATGGTGCAGTTTTAAGATGATACGATTGCGATTGTATCCCATATTTTACCTTATAGTTGTGCTTTGTATTTGGGGTAAGTCCTGCTATATTCCAGCGATGCAGCGTTGTTTCGTGCTCATCTTTATAAACTTTGCCATTGATTTCAATTTCGGCCTTTACGGGATGTGTGGTTTTGCACCAGATTACAGCAGAGTTATCAGTAAGCATATTTACAAAAGGTCCTTCATAAATTGCCGGTATGACTTCAAATGGTCCTTCACCTTTTAAAGCAATTATGCCATCAAACAAAAGCATACCTTGCTCATCAGCAATTCGGTAGCCAAGGTTCAGGTACCCATTTTTCTTCCAGTCTACAAAATCATACGGATACTTGAAATCCTCTTTTATATTGAGCTCTATTTTACCGTCTTCAATTTTGACGGTTTTTCGATATACGGGAAGGGGATGCGGAACTTTTCCGAAGGGATTAAGCCATAGGTTACCGTTCCTTTTAAAGTCCCAAAATCCATCTGAACTCCATTTTCAGTACCTTTCGGTTTACCAAGAAGTTGTTCGGTCGTTAGCGGATTTTTAAATTCTTCTGCAAAGTATTTTTCATCCTTATCTTTAAAATATAACCTTCCATTAGTATCATAGCCCAGGTTACTGTATGCCGCAGGAATTTTAGGAAGTTGCGCCATTGCTGTTGTAGCAAACACCAACGCAATAGCAGAAAATAGTATCTTATTCATATAAATTGTCTAAAATGATATGTTATATTTAAGTGATTGAAATTTTCCCAGTTATTTAGGAGTATTTGTCAAACTATCTATAGACCAACGACCTCCACCTTTTATCAATAGAAAGATACTCCCCAAAAGCATCGCCCAGTCTGTACGGCTTCCATGCATCATTTCCCAAAATCCTTTTTCTGCTAAAACCTCTGATTTAGTTGTTGCAATAGCAACGAACATAATAATGATAAGAGGAATGCTCGCCAATCTTGTCAGAAGTCCAATAAGAGTTAAAAAACCACAAATAATTTCAAAGCTGCCAACGAAACTGCCCAAAAAATCAGGATTAGGCAGACCTATTTTTGCAAAACGTCCAGCACCTAAGGTGTCTGCAAATAAAAACTTCTGTATTCCTTCCGAAAGAAATACGGCACCTACCATCAGTCGAATAAGTATGGTAGTTTTTGATTGGTCTGTCTTAGTTATTTTTTGAAACATGATGATTAAATAGTTTTATGAATTTTGGATTGAATGTTTTATATAGATGGGCTACCATCCCCGCAATAAGCATACTTAAAATAGCTGGAACTAAAATATCAGTTGGATAGTGTACGCCTAAATAAACCCTGCTCAAACTGACAAAAATTGCCCATGGGATAAGAATGATTGGGAGCCATTTTAGATTTTGTTTAGTTAATATGGTTAAATAAAATGCCAAAGCAAAGACATTGGAGGCATGAGAAGAAATAAAACCGAACTTGCCGCCTCGATAATTGTTTACTATATGCAGCTCTCCTTCCAATGCTGCATTATGACTTGGACGCAGCCTTTCAAATAGAGGTTTAAATATACCGGAAGCCAGCTGATCACTCATTGTGATGAGCAAGGCGATTAGTAAGATCATCAGGATAGCATCCTTTTTATACTTCCAGACAAGCAAAATTATCAGTGCAACATAAAAAGGAAGCCAAGTGTATTTGCCGCTGGCAAACCACATTACTTCGTCCCAAAATTCATTATGGCTTCCATTTAGCCATAATAGAATATTTGTATCTATCTGTTTGATATCTTCAAGCATTATTTTCTGATGGGTGATTGTCTTTCTACAGGAGTTTTTACAGTAAAAAAAGGTACTTTTTCCATTGCATGACAGCTAACGCAACTATTGGTAAGCATTTGGAAGTTCTTATTAAAAACAACTGTATCTCTTTTTTTTAGAGCCTCATTCATTTGAGGGAGTGTAACGGTTAAAAAATGTTGTGCGGAAGCTGTCCGTTTTGGTCTTCTTCCAATCCATTTTCTATCGCCTTTTGGATTTTTTCCAATTGATAATCAGCATACTCCCAGTTTTCGTCTTGTCCTGCCAAATATAATTCCTGATAACGATATCCGGTTTCAACCATTGCCATGTCAAATCCACGAAATTGATTTTCTATCGTTTCAAGTTTCTCCTGCTCGTTTCCTTTTATCCACTGTCCTTGAACAGCTTCGTGTTTTTGATTACAAGCTGAAAAAAAAGAAAGTATAAATAAAATTGTCAAATATTTCATAACCTGTATTTTACGCTATACAAATTTCGTACAATACAAATTATAATATACGGTATATTTGAAAATGAAAAGGTGTATTTTAGGTATTCCGTAAGGTTTGTGGCGTAAGGCCTGTGTGCCGTTTGAAATACTTTACAAAGTGGGAAGTGTCATTAAAATTCAAACTATAGGCAATTTCAGAAACACTACCTTCTGTATAAATCAATTGTCTTTTTGCCTCGCTGATGATATGCTCAGCAATTACTTCTGCTGCTGATTGGCTTAGTGTTTTACGACAAATAGCATTTAGATTTTGTGGTGTCGTATGGAGTTTTTCTGCATAGTGAGCAACATTGTTTCGAAGGTCGTTTGTTTGGTTGAGCAATTCCCTGAAAACTGTAATTACATCATCGGTTTTACTGGTTTTATTAGTCAAAGGTTTTGCTGAAATCAATATTTTAGCAAATAGTGCTTTTAGTAATCCTTCGGTGACGGTAAAGTCTTTTTCTGTAGTGAGCAGCTGAAATAATGTATCTATACTTCCTATTTCTTTCAGATAGATGCAACTTAATTCGCTGAGTTTGGATAATAGACTTTTCAGCTCACTGTCCATCGATTGGTCGAGAAATCCCTTCTTTAAAAGCAGAACAAAGCCGTCAGGTGTATCTGTCATATCCCAATGATGTACCTGTTCTTTACGAACAAAAAATACGGTGGGTGGCTTAATTGAAAATGAAGTATGGTCTATGGTATGGAAACCGTTTCCTTCTCTCAAATAAATAATTTCAAAATAGCTGTTGTGTTTGTGCGGTTCGGTCTTGCGAATTTCTTTCCGGAATGGTACAACTTTTAATAATGCTGCCGCTTCAATTTTGGTTTTTATGGAAATAGAATTTTTCAATTTGCTGGAGCTTCTATATTGTCTTTATAAAATTAATTATAATACCTCTTCTTTAACCGTAAACTTGCTCTTACTAAAAGTATCAGAACAGGAACCTCGACCAATGGACCGATAACTCCAACAAATGCCTGTGGTGAATGGATGCCGAATACCGCTATAGATACGGCGATTGCCAATTCAAAATTATTACCTGTAGCAGTAAAAGCGATTGATGCGTTCTTGTCGTAAGACAGTTTCAATAATTTATTGATAAAGAAGCTCACGAAAAACATCAATACAAAGTAGATGATTAAGGGTATGGCTACTTTTATCACATCCATTGGTAACGCCACTATTTTGTCGCCTTTCAAGCTGAACATCAATACTATGGTAAACAGTAAAGCATATAATGTAATGGGCGATATTTTAGGTACGAATGTTCTGTTATACCATTCAATTCCTTGTATTTTGACTAAAAAATAACGACTTAAAAAACCTGCCAAAAACGGAATACCTAAGTATATCAATACGCTTTCTGTTACGTCTTTCATAGATACACTTACGTTGAAATTGGCTAAACCTAATTTTGCTGGTAATACATTGATGAACAGCCAAACCAAAACACTGTAACTCAATATCTGAAAGATACTATTTAAAGCAACCAACATAGCAGTATATTCTCTGTTGGCTTTTGCCAAATCACTCCATACAATAACCATGGCGATACACCTTGCTAAGCCTATCAGTATTAAGCCTGTCATATAATCTGGTTCGTTGCGTAAAAACAAAACAGCTAATCCGAACATTAATACTGTACCGATTAGCCAGTTCAACAATAAGGATATGCCGATTACTTTTTTGTCCTTAAAGGCTTTTGGTAGTAAGGAATAATCCACTTTTGCCAATGGTGGATACATCATCAGTATTAATCCTATTGCTAAAGGAATATTAGTAGTACCTACTGACAAGCTGTTTGTAACATTGGAAATTGTGGGAAAGAAATGACCCAATCCTACACCTAATGCCATGGCAAGGAATATCCATAAGGTCAGGTAACGGTCAAGGAATTTTAGTTTTGGTTGCATTGGTTATTGGCTGATTTTTGAGAAGACATAAAACATTTCCGCTGCTATCTGCAAACTTCTTTCGGTATACACTTTTGATTGCTCCGGTGTATTATCTGAAATTTTAGGATCTTCAAAAGTGATGGGAATTCTTTTTTCTGCTCCTGCTATAAAAGGGCAACCACCGTCTGCCTGAGAACAGGTCATAATAGCTGCGAACGCTGAAACTGGATTAAAAGGGCTATCGTATTTTTTGGAAAAACCGATTATTGGTAAAGCATTTTCACTGTACTTTATAGCATATATAGGATTATGAGTGTCTGCAATTTTGAAGATATTAAAACCCTGATTAGTCAATGTTTCTGCCACTTTCGGAAATAGTGCTGTTTCTTCCGTTCCGCCGGAAAAGCAATGTACATTTGCAATATTGAAGTACGCACTGGCTACTTGTGCCCAAACCTGAGACAAATGGCTTCTGCGGGAATTATGGGTGCAAATGAAGTTGATATTTATTTCCCGCTTATGAGCTGTTTTTTGCTGTACAAAATCGATCAGTGGCTGTAATATAGTTTTACGTTCTTCGCTAATGTTTTGCTTTTGTACTTGTTCGATTGTTTTTGATAATACTGAATACATAATGGGGGATTTAATTTTTATGGAAACTACAGAACACGAAATTCTGATCGGTATCAAATGGTGTCGTATGATTAACGGTTATACAATTGATTTTCTCAAAGGAGTTTTCAAATAATTTCGACAAGCTACTATCCGAATATTGCTTGATATCTATGCCACTACATTTTGTGGGACCTAGTTCAGAAAAGGTTCCCATTACTAAAATGCCATCCGGGGCAATTGCTTTGGTCGTAGTCTGTATATAATTTTCTATTTCGTGGTTCTCCGTCAGGAAATGAAACGCTGCCCTGTCGTGCCAAAAGTCGTATTGCTGAGTGGGTACAAAATCTGAAATATCTGAAATAATCCAGTGTACCTTGTTGGCTTTACTGCCTAATCTTTCCTTTGCCCGTTGGATAGCGGCATTGGAAATATCCAATACGGTAATATCGACATAACCTAAATCAAGTAGGTAGTCAACCAAAAAGCTGTCTCCTCCGCCAATATCAATAATTTTTGCACTCTTCGGTAAGTTGAATTGATGAACAAAATTTAATGAAGTTTCTGGATTAGGCTGATACCAACTCACTGTTTCTAAAGATTTGCTCTCGTAAATATTTTCCCAATGGGATTTTCGATTGAAATGTTCCATATTTATTTTGGGATTAACAACATCCGCCACCTGGTGTGCAAGTATTGGTTTGATTTACGTTCAATTCTATTAAATTTTTCTTTTGCTTTTCTGATGGAATACCGCAAGCATCTTCTGCCAAACAAGCTGTAGTTTTGTTTTTCAGCACAAATGTTTTTCCGATGAACTCTAAATCATATTTTCCAATGGTATTGCTTTGGTATTCCACTTCAATTTCGGCATCTTCCATACCTAACTTTTCTTCCGAAAGCTTAATGATGTTTAAAAGTTTGGTGGGTTTTAAGCGATGTTCAAAATCGTTAGCATCCCATAATTGAAAATTGATAACTTTTTCGGTGCGAACTACGCCACCGCAGTCAATAAAATTTTTAGTTATTTGCCCCACTTCGGTTACATGAAAATGTTCGGGTACAAAAGTTCCGTTTTCTAATTGGAATTCAACATTATCCAATGTCGGAAGGATTTCTTTGATTTCTGATAGTTTCATATTGTTGAAATTATAGTTAATTATATATTGCAATGTAGCGATAAATAAAGGCTTTAAAAAAATGCCTTAACAGCATTTTTCTATAGTTATATCATCTACAAAGAAAGTATTGAGTTCCTTTTTAACTTGTTGCCAAACTATCTCATTAATACAATAGCAAACACTTGTTCCCTCAATATTACCTTTAATGATGCCAATGTTCTTTAATTCTTTCAAATGCTGTGAAATGGTGGCCTGTGCCAATCCCAATTCTTCAACCAAATCATTACAGATACAGGCATTCTGCTTGATGATATATTGTAAAATGGCAATTCTTGCAGGATGCGCCAGTGCTTTCAAAGTAATAGCTAAATGATTTTGCTCTTCTGTAAATATTTCAGTCTTCGTGACACCCATTTGTTTTTTTATTTATATCGCAATATTACGATAATATATCAAAAACTGCAATAGCTTTATAAAAAATATTGTTGAAATGCATTGATAAGACAAGAAGGTCTCTCTGTAGAGATAGTTTGGTAACTCGTCTTATTGAAAAATAGGGTTACATTATTTCTTTAAATTTGATAATAAACCTTAATTATCTTATCATTTTCTATTACAAATTGGATCTGTTCATATTTTTGAAATGGTCGATCTTCTGAGTTTGATGATTTGGGGAAATACTTAACACCAATAGTTACATTTGGTAAGTTGAAATTCCAAGATGATCGAATTTTAAAATCCTTGCCACACAATTGTTGTTCGGATGATTTCAAATATTCTCTGAATTTCGAAAGACCTTCGGTTTCAAATATAGTTTTCCAGTTTTTGCGTTCTTCAAAAGTGATATTCTCGTCAAGATTTTTCAGGATACTACTTTCGTCGGAACTGTTGCAAGCCTTTATAAAATCCCTGATGATTTTTCGCGGTATCTTTTGAATTTCTCTGATTTTTTTCTTTTCATTTTCAAGGTAAAAAGCAAAATCATTATCTACCAACTTACGCATCTTATCGCATCCAAAATGAAATGCCTCTATCTTAGATTTATAAAGTCGATCTTTGAAAAAATCAGTATCATCATTCACATTATTTTTAAACTCATTCAGTAATAGGAAGCCTTTTTCATTCGTTGCTTCATTAATACCATCTATAATGTTTACTTGATAAAACTGTTCTTTGTCTCCAAATAAAACTTTTACCTTGGGGTTAAAATTCGGAGTTTAGCCATATTTACCATTTTGCGTAAACGTTCCATATGTTTCATCACCCCATTATTATTAAGGGATTTGTGATGATCGGTCGACTCATAATTAATGAGGAAATTTTCGAAATCAAGAATGAACTTATAATTGAGTTCTTCCAGCATTATATCGTTTTTACGATATTGATGTTTAATAAACTTTTTGAGATAACTTTCGGTAGTATGATAATTCTTCATGGTACCTGGTGCAAGTTTTGTAGCTGCAACTTGCCTATGATATTCAATAACCTTTAATAAAGTCATCGTTTCTTCTATATCTTCACCAAGGTACTTGGCTTTAACGGCATCCACGGAAACCGATTTGTTCTGCTGTATCAATTCTTGGTAACCATCAGAAATTAACGAGCGCACTTGCTCCATGTGGCTGTTCAATTTTATGATTTCTTCTCGCTTTCCTTTTGCTCTTCCTTTTGCTTCATCCCAATTATTAATTGACACTTTACTTTTTAAGGAAATTTCAGCTCTGCGACCGTTTACTGTAATTCTTGCATAAACAACGGCCATCTCGTCTTTCTTGTTTTTGGGTAACCGCAACACGAATTGAATCCCAAAGGTGTTTTTACTTTTCATATCCATTTATTTTATGTTCAACTCATACACTTTGGAGCAGTTCTCGCATTCCAACCATTCAATGGAATGAAGTGAAGAAGTCAAACAATTATAAATAGCATCAAAATAAATGTATTAAATAAGTGATTTACAGTTATTTATAAGCTATTCGGTGAGTAAATTTAAAACTTAAAATGACTCACCGTTTAACTCACATTTACCTTGATATTCTTTGGGGTTTCTTGATATGATATAAAACAATAAACCCTCAAATTCATAGAATTTGAGGGTTTTTGACCTTACTTAGTGTAAGTGTGGTCGGGGTGGCAGGATTCGAACCTACGACCTCCTGGTCCCAAACCAGGCGCGATACCGGGCTACGCTACACCCCGAACATTTAACAATGATAACCGGTGTTTTTCATTTGTTAAGGGACTGCAAAGATAGACTTTTCATTATCTGTGACAAATATTTTTGAAAATAATTTCGAATAAAAAAGAGGCGGGGAGAATGTCTGTTTATAACCAATTGATCTATAGCAGGTATGAGGTAAGAAGCTGGACGGAATATGATTTCAATTCCACGTGAGGAGATCCCCGATTAAATCGGGGAAGATCTGCTCAGCTCTTAGCTCAAGGTTTCTCGTCATGCTGTATCGCCGGGAAAATAAGGAACCTCATGATAAGCGAGCCCAGCACAATGCCTGTGAAGATGATCAGCAACAGTGCTGTAAATGGCATATCAACACAGTCCTGGCCAGCGCCAAACCAGGGAATATTGTTATCAATGTACAACCACATGAATATGGTGATGATAAACAGGTTGAAGCAGACAATAAGAACCCGGAAGAGGGTCTTCTTCCATTTCCAGCGCTCGCCGTTTTCCTTGATCTTTAAGATAAGGATAACCGTCAGTGCTATTGAGACAAGCGCCAGGAAGATATTAAAGATGGTAAGAAGAAGTGTTTCGGGCTGGTCGTAGCTTGGGTCGCATGGATGCTGTAAAGCGTAATAGTAGGCAACCGTATTCTTTTTAATGTACCCCCAGACTGAGCCGTCAATGCCACCGGCACCTTTTAGCAATATCGTTTCTTTGGAAACCGTATCGATTTTAACGAATTTGTTAGCCAGGGCATCCCACAGCTCGCCGTAACCGCCATCGGCTCCCAGTTCCCAGAAAGCCACTCCACCAAGGCCATTTTGCAAAATAAAATCGTATTTCTGTTCGAGGGACCGCTCATTATCATAATAAATGTGCCCTGTGAGGTTGCCTTCATCGTCCCGTGTTTCGATGCTCACAAACCCCTGTTCTTCATGATAGGTTACCGGGGCATACTGGTAGTTCAGGCGGATCGTCTGGTACGGCACATAGCCTTTAAACGTTTCTGTTCCTGTATCCGGGTTAATTGAGAACTCAGCCCCATAGTAGGAAAGACCCAGGATAAATTTATACGGCGGAATACCGGCATTCAGATAGCGCGAAACGCTGGACTGCACGCTGTAGTCGCTGTCGTCATTTAGGGGAGCGACCGGCCCCGGGAAGTTAGTAGGCTTCTTGCTGAAATTGATGATAAACTTGTCGACCAGGGTGTCCAGGCTTGCAATATCATAGGCTTTCAGATCATCGTATACCGGCAGGGTAACTGCGATCTGGTATTGCTTCTGCTTTGCCCTGTAGGCTTTAGACAGCGAGCCGACAAAATCAACGAAGTAGGAGCGGAGCCTCTGGTTTAAGCCAGTTACCTGAATGTTTACCCCGTCGGCCCCCCGGTGTTCCAGGAGCTCCAGGGTTTTGCTGATCATGGTTTTCATGGCGGTCTGGTTCGTCAGAAACCTTGCCATTTCCACAGAGCTTTTTGTCGTAACGGTCAGGTATACTTTTGAACCGCCTTCCTTTGCACTTTCAATGATGGGGGCATCATTCCAGGAATTGAAGTTCTTCGCAAAACCCGTATTGCCATCCAGATCGTATGAATTATAAAGCAGGCCGGTGAGGGTGGTAAAATTATAGGGATTGACCCTGTAGCCGCTTTCATACATGTAATTACCCAGGACCTCTACGCGCCGGCTTAGCTTCAGCCTGTACCTGACGACAACACTGTCGTTTAGCGTATCAATAAATGCTTCCTTGCGGGCATAGATGTCGCGCATGAGTTTAAGACGCTCCTGCCGGGTTTTTACCTGCTCATCGTCTTCTTTAGTATCGGTGAGTATTGGGATCAGCCGGTCTACCAGGTCATTGATATACTTATCATTAGGGTCCAACTCCTTAGTAACCTTGAATGGTCTTTTGCTGGGATCACCGCCCGATGGCTGTTCTTCGGCCGGAGCCGCCCCTTCGGGTATCTTTATTTCCTTGATAAGCTCAAGGAGCATGTCAAATTGCTGCTTATTGGCTTCCGAAAGCTCACTCTTTAGCTTTTCGAGATCCTGAACAGTAGCAACGGTAGAATCTTTTGAGATCATCTTCTCAATGATCGCCTGGACTCGCTTCTGTTCCTTGGTTATCGTGTTTTTCCGAAACTTAATTGCCTCGGATAACTTCTTGAGAAGGTTAGCTTTTTTTGTAGTGTCTTTTTTTGCTTTAGGCTGCTGGTATACGATAAGAGTTCGTTCAGGATATGCAAGCAATGTTTTTCCGCCCAGAAGCAAAAAAACCAAGAGAAATAAAGTAATAATTTTCGGCATATGTCTTTCGTAGGACGACACTAAATCTCGTGAAAAAAAATTATAGTATATTTTTTAAATTAATTTTCTTAATGTTACAAAAGTTTTTAACACTATTTTTAAACATATTTACTTTAGGACATGGAATTTTATTGTCAAAGTGTTATATATTTAAGATAACAAAAATGTTAAAATAAATATAAATGATTTACGAAGCCCTCTCGTGTCTCGCTGAAGAGATAAATGAGTATTTCAGGATAAGGCTTAAAATTAGCGAGGATAAGGTTGTTCTTTCAGCTATAGTAAATCAGGATGGGACGATTGCGATACAGGGTGAGAACAAGATCCTGGTCACGCTGGTGAATATAGAAAGGGAAAGCATAGGTAAGAGCAACTCGGGCATTCCGGGCGGCTCAGTGTTAATAAATAAATCCTCTGCTTTAACAATAAATTTATACGTGCTGTTCTCGGCCTATTTCAGCAATGGAAATTACCCGGAAGCACTGCGGTTTATTTCTTTTATCATAGCTTATTTCCAGCAGAACAGCGTGTTTACCAGAACCAACACGCCGAGACTGGATATTGATATAGAAAAAATGGTTTTTGAGCTGGCTACGATCAGCCCGGAACAGGTGAATAATATTTGGGGAGCATTGGGGGCTAAATATATGCCATCTGTGGTGTATAAAGTCAGGATGTTAACATTCGATAACAATGTTGTAAGAGAGTACAGACCTCTGGTAACAGGTGTCGATAATGAGAATAATATTGCAAATAACTGAGGATGAATTACAGGTTTGAAACTTTAGTGACTGTGTATTTCAGGCACAGCTATTTTTCAGATCAGCTGTTTGGGGGATTTATTATCGAGCCATCAGACCGCAGCTTACGAAAGCTGCTGAATCATGGATTGATGTTAAAGCCTTTTAATGGCGGGTTTCGTATTTTGTTTGATGTAAACTTTGCCGGAGGCTCACGTGAAAGAAGCGATGCGCTGAGAGATGAGGTGTTATGTGAATGTGTATTAAGGCTGACCGACAAGGGGTTTTATAATTACACTGAACCAATGGAGGGAGACATTACTTCCGGTATCTTCTACTTCCATAACATGCTTAAGGACAGCAACAGCTTGAAAAGGTCACTGCACAGCGATTCGTATGTTACTTCTGAGGACCTATTGCCATTAGATTCTTTTGAGGAAAGGTACTTCAGCAAACCCTTTGGTAAACTGGATCTCTTGCTTTCTGCAGGCCTGGAAGATTCATATACCATAACATTTAAAGCTAAGGAGACTTACTGGCGATATATCCTGGTTAGCGACGACTTGAAGTCGCTGAACAGTCCTGCCATACTTGACAGCCTTAGTGCGGAATCCTTCGAAGGCCCGGAAACCTTACCAGTCAGGGGCAAGGATGCCCTTGCTTTCCGGTCTAAGAGCCCTATAAGCTTTAGTCAGAAGGCCAGGAACGTTTTCCAGCTGGTAGATAATTACGATGCTGAAACAGGCAGATATAAGGTCGTCATGAGGGCCCTGCCTTCCGCCGATCCGAATCACATCACTTTAATAGACTCTGATTCACCCCCCCGAACCCTCAATTATTCAGAAATATTTATTCATTAATCAACTTAAACTATGGCATCAACACTTATGACCCCAGGGGTTTACCTGGAAGAAAAGAACGCCTTTCCCAGCTCAGCAGTAGCAGTTGCGACTGCTGTGCCTGTATTTGTCGGCTACACCGCATTTGCAGAACGGAATGGTAAATCACTGGTAGGTAAACCAACCAGGATCACATCTTTTGCCGAATACATTGAATGTTTCGGACAAGGATTCAATTCGAAATTTACGGTAACGGATGCGTCGAAAGATGACACCGACGTGTTTACGGTAGACGGTGTACAGAAAACGGTTGTCGTTAACGACAACAACACTGCGTACCTGTTTAACAGTATCCGTTTATTTTATGCGAATGGCGGTGGGCCGAGCTATGTACTGTCTGTAGGTCTGTACGCAGGAGCCGATAGCATCGAGATCAAAGCCGGCGACTTCGAAGTTTTGGATATCCTCGAGAAAGAGTTCGAGCCAACCTTAGTAGTTATGCCGGATGCTACTGCATTAGGAGGAGAAGCCTATGGTATCTACCAGAAGGTGCTGGCGCACTGCGCGAAGATGCAGAGCCGCTTTGCGATCTTTGACGTTGCAAAACAAGGTCCCACTGATGAAACAGCAGAGGTGATCAACACCTTCCGTGAAGCGATCGGTATTAATTTCCTGAATTACGGTGCTGCTTACTACCCATGGCTGGAAACTTCTATTGTACAGCCTGATGAGCTTGATTTTGAGAACATCGACGGCGATCTTGCTGCCTTGCTGCCAGAAACCGATGCCAAAAAGATCATTGCCAAGTATAATGACGACCGTAAGAAATTTGACCCTGAGCTGAAAACTCTTATCGATCAGCGTGAAGAGGCGCTTAAAGGCGGCGATGCTATCGTCATCGTGGAAGCGGAGGCTGCAGTTGATTCAAAGAGCAAAGACATATCAACAGCGAAAAAGCACCTGCACCAGGGATTGAAGGCAGTAAGCCCGACCTATGGCAATATCATCAATGAGATCCGTAATAAGCTGAACCAATTGCCCCCAAGCGGTGCAATGGCTGGTATCTACACACAGGTCGACAACAGCCGTGGTGTATGGAAAGCTCCGGCAAACGTGTCAGTTAATATGGTGAACGCACCGGCAGTAAATATTTCCAGTGAAGGCCAGCAAAGCCTGAACGTGGATGTCATGGCTGGAAAATCGATCAACGTGATCCGTTCCTTCCCGGGAATAGGTTCTTTGGTTTGGGGTGGTCGTACATTGGACGGAAACAGCCAGGACTGGAGATATATCAACGTGAGAAGGACTCTGATCATGATCGAACAATCTATCAAGTTATCTACACGTGCTTATGTTTTTGAGCCGAATGATGCTAATACCTGGGTTACTGTAAAAAGTATGATCGAGAACTTCCTCATCAACCTTTGGAAACAGGGCGCATTGGCGGGTGCATCGCCGGAAGCAGCTTTCGAAGTACAGATCGGATTAGGGTCAACAATGACACCTACTGATATCCTGGATGGAAAAATGCTGATCACAGTGAAGGTAGCCCTGGTTCGTCCGGCTGAGTTCATCGTAATCACGTTCCAGCAGCAAATGCAACAGTCTTAAATTAATTAATCGTAAACAATCACAAATTAAAATATTACAATTATGGCAGATGATGGCGCAGCACAGTCAACGGCAACCTGGCCGTTAGTTAAGTTTTCATTTCAAGTGAAATGGGACGATGCTGAATATATATTCCAGGAAGTGACCGGTTTATCATCGGAAACCCAGGTTATCGAGTACCGCGGAGGAAACAGCAAAGTTTACTCTACAGTAAAAATGCCGGGCATCCAGAAGTTCGGTAACATTACCCTCAAGAAGGGGATCTTTAAAGGCGACAAAGCGCTTTGGGATAAGTATAACTTATTAAAGATGAACACGATAAAACGTTCAACTATATTGATAAGTTTACTTGATGAGACCAACGCGGTTGCGATGAGCTGGAAGTTGCTTAATGCATTTCCTACCAAGATGACAGTTTCGGACATGAAAGCCGATGCTAACGAAATTGCGGTAGAAACAATCGAACTAGCGCACGAAGGTTTGTCATTAAGCGCATAATAATTAATGTCTACTGAAATATATTACCCGCCCGTCGGATTCAGCTTTAAGGTGAACGTTGAGGGGATAACGGGGATAAATGAAGGTAGTTTCCAGGAGGTTAGCGGCTTAAACGCTAAAATCACTCCTGAAAGTATTAAAGAGGGCGGGGAGAACCGGTTTGAACACCGGTTCCCCAATCGCCCTGTTTATGAAAATCTTATCCTCAAAAGAGGAATGTTACTGGGCTCTCCGTTAATTACATGGGCAAGGAATAGTTTCGACTTGTTCGAATTTAAACCTAAGCTGGTAAATCTGAATCTTCTCGATGAAAAGGGTGCTCCGATATCAACCTGGAGGTTCATAAATGCTTACCCCGTTGCTTTGAAGGTTTCTGATCTCAAAGCACAGGAAAATGCTATTGTCGTGGAGACGCTGGAGCTTTGCTATGATTATTTTACTAAAGTGAACTAAGATGCCGATAGAGATCAGAGAGCTTGTTATTAAGGTAGCTGTGGATGAGAATAACAGAAAAACTGACAAAGGCATTGATCAGAGAGAGCTCGCACGGCTGAAAGACAAAATTGTTAAGGAATGCGTGAATAGTGTCATGCAGAAGATGAGTAAGCTTTCGGATCGCTGATATGCAGAATCTTGTTAAGTTAAAAATATTTGCCTACAAGGATCCGGCCTGTAAGGGGCCGACGTCAGATTCTATTGTGGCTTTCATAAATCCCTCGAGTTATCAGAGGAAGCTAACCGTCGATTATAGTCCGGACCAGACGCTGGGCGCTCCTGCACCCACCCTTGGTTTTAAAAGTATGGGCCAGAGTGATCTGAGCCTTTCTTTTTTTGTGGACGGCACTGGCGTGGTTAAACTGCCCGCTGGTTTTGCTGACGTTGATGCGTATATAAAGAAATTTACAGACCTGGTTGCCAAGTACCAGGGGGATATTCATCGGCCCTACTATCTGCTGATCATTTGGGGAAGCCTGAAGTTTACCGGGGTGTGCTCGAAAATAGATGTGAAATACAGTCTGTTCAACCCTTCTGGTAAGGCTCTCAGGGCTACGATCGATGTAGATTTTACTCAAAGTATAGATTATAAGACCAAAACGCAGGAAGCGGCAACAAGCTCTCCGGACCTTACCCACCTGAGAACAGTTAAAGCCGGGGATACCCTGCCTTTAATGTCTTACCGGATTTATGGCGACAGTTCGCATTATATACAGGTGGCAAAGGCCAATGGGCTGAACAGCCCGATGGATATCAAGCCCGGCGACGAAATTTACTTTCCCCCGCTTAAGAAATAGATATGGCTGACTCACCATTAAATCATTCGGAATTCACCATCAGGCACTCCATCACAGCAGACGGCACCGCATTGGCGGATACTACGCCTATTGTTTCGATACATACGCGCTATGAGATCAACCGTATACCTACAGCCGAAATTGTGATCATTGATGGAAGCGTTGAGACGGCTGATTTTCCCATAAGTAATGCGGCCACGCTGATTCCCGGAGTTAAGGTGACGATTTCTGCAGGCTACGGTGAGCAGGAAGCACTTATATTCAGCGGGGTTATCGTGAAACAAGCTATCAGGATAAGTGCAGAGTCATCATTCCTGGTGGTGACCTGTAAACATGAGGCCGTGGAAATGACCTTCAATAAAAAGGAAGCTATTTTTCTCCAGCAGAAGGACAGTGACATCATTTCCGCAATACTGGGAACTTACAGTGCGCTAAGCCCGACTGTTGGATCTACATCGGTCCAGCATGAGAGCATGGTGCAGAAATTGGCTACAGACTGGGATTTTGTGCTTGCGAGAGCTGAGGCGTGCGGTTTTGTGATTTCGTATACAATGTCTAATATAGTCATTCAAGCACCCGAGCTGTCGACCGAGCCGGTACTCAGCATGACCTATGGAATGGATATTACCGAATTCGATGCTGAGCTGAACGCTGAAAGGCAGCCTGCGAGCGTTGACGCGTCCAGCTGGGACCTTGCCACGCAGGCCATGACAAAATCCAGCGCTACAGAACCAACGATCAACGCACAGGGTAACATCACCGGTGTACAGTTATCTTCAAAGCTGAACCAGAAGCCCCTGAGTTTAAACTCGGGATCGCCAATGACAACCGATTCGCTAAAGTCCTGGGCAGATGCAAGCCTGCTAAGGATGCGTCTTAGCGCTTTACGGGGGACTGTAAGTTTCCAGGGCAGCTCCCTTGTTATGCCGGGCAATATTATAGAGCTAAATGGTGTGGGCGCGCGGTTTAACGGAAAGGCCTATGTTTCATCGGTAGAGCATAGCCTTGTGGATGGCGACTGGAAAACAACGGCGCGGTTCGGACTTGAAAATAACCCTGTTGCAGAGCGACCGGATTTTTCGTACACGCCGGCTGCCGGGCAGGTGCCCTCAGTTCATGGTTTACAAGTGGCCGTTGTTATGAAGTTGGACGCCGATCCCGCGAATGAGTTCAGGATCCAGGTGAAATTCGGGGGTATCTCTGAAACCGACGTTACAATGTGGGCCCGTATGGGTAATTTCTATGCAACAGGTACCTCCGGGTCTTTCTTCCTTCCCGAGATCGGGGATGAGGTGGTGATCGGGTTCCTTGACAACAACCCTTTGTCGCCGGTAATTCTGGGCTCACTTTACAGCTCCAAGAATGCGCCGGAAACTACAGTAGCCGCGGGGAACTATGTTAAGGGTATCACTACTAAGAGTAAACTGAAGATCAGCTTTGATGATGAAAAGAAGATCACGAAAATATCAACGCCGGGGGGAAATACAGTGACCCTGGACGATGACGGCAAGGCCGTCGAGATCGTCGACCAGAACAGCAACTCCATAAAAATGACCGCATCCGGCATTGAAATAAAAAGTGCAAAAGATCTAACTTTAAAGGCCACAGGTAAGATTGTCTTAGATGCTACAGCAGCGCTTAGTATCAGCTCGAAAGCCGATGTAGCAATAGAAGGATTAAATATTAACAGCACCGCACAGGTTGGCTTTGTAGCTAAGGGAAATGCTTCAGCAGAGATCTCCGCTTCCGGCCAGACAGTGGTAAAGGGTGCGCTTGTAATGATAAACTAATATGCCACCAGCAGCAAGACTAACAGATATGCATGTATGCCCGATGGTTACCCCGGGATTGCCGCCAATTCCGCATGTTGGCGGGCCGGTTGTAGGACCAGGAATTCCAACGGTATTGATCGGAAAGATTCCGGCAGCCGTCTTAGGTGATAATTGTGTTTGTGTTGGCCCCCCGGATTCAATAGTGAAGGGCTCGGCCACGGTTCAGATAGGCGGCAAACCTGCGGCCCGCATGGGCGATACGACCGCACACGGCGGTTCGATAGTTTTGGGTTTACCCACAGTTATGATAGGAGGTTAATATGAATGAGGTTAAATCGTTTCTGGGAACCGGGTGGAGCTTTCCACCTGAATTTAATAAGGTCGATAATTCAGTCCAGATGGTCGGTGATATCGCTGACATAGAAGATAGTATCCGCATAATTTTAAGCACCACCCCGGGCGAGAGGATCATGCAGCCGGAATTCGGATGCGATCTGAAGCGGTTGGTGTTCGAAACCATAGACTCGACCTTGCTGGCAAGCCTGGATCACCTGATCTACCATGCTTTATTAAATTTTGAGCCCCGTATAACTTTCCTCAACACTGAGGTGCTAAACCTCGACAGCCCGGATGGCCGCTTGCTGATACAGATCAATTTTAAGGTGATCATCACTAACACAAGGCACAATATTGTATTTCCTTTCTATTTGCTTGAGGGAACAAATGTTTCATCTGTCTAGGTTCCGCAATAAATGGCTAACGATCAGTTACAGGATTTAATAGATGGTATGACCCAGGATGAAAGGCGCATCAAGGCGCTTGATCCTGACTATATCAAAATTGACGGCCGGACTGTTGAAGAGCTCTTAAAATTCATGACGGACCTTGCTGGGGAGATCAACTTCTATAATGAGAAGAACCAGGTTGACGGCACCTGGCAAGATTTCTTTAAATCTGATATTAATATCCTCATTATGCTCATCACCCGGTTCGACCTGACCCGCCATATGGCGCAGTTCGAACGGCTGGAATCGAAGATCCAGACTTCCACAGGTGATAAGGAAGCGCTGTCAGCACTCCGCGAATTGTTTAGCTACCTCTCAGACATCATCAACACATTTAAGGTTAGCCATGAGAAGCTAAAGAGCGGACCAGCCTACAACAGGATCGCTTCTGAGCTTTCCGGTATCATTGCTGCATTCGGTCCCGAGATCAATCTCATCAACGCCTATACACAGGAGGCCGGGGATCTTTTCGGGGAATCTTTCAGAATAAATATTGCCGGAGATGATTTTGAAAAGACTGAGGATGAGCCGGGACCAATCTTCGGTGCTGACCCGGAGATCAAGCAGAAGATATTACCTGCGTTACCGGAAATAAAGAAAGCATTTACCAGTCTAAGGACTAAGTACAACAACTTTTTGGGCGTCACGGCATTTTACTATAAAGACCACGATATATCGGGGCAGGAATATCCGCCGCACCTGGCTCTGTGTATAACCTTCCTGCACTTGTTTCAGAACCTGCAGAACCAGCTAAACGACGTTTCCAGGGAGCATCTTAATTTTTACTACAAGGATGTCTTAGGCCTTCAGCCCAGGAGCGCTGTGCCGGATTCTGTTCACATTGTGTTTGATCCTGCCGTCGTCGACAGGGTTGATCTGGAGGAGGGTGAGGAGCTGCAGGCAGAAGTTGATGGGCGCACGCTCTATTACTTGCTTAACGAAGACCTGATGGTGACCAAAGCAAAGGTTACAGAACTCAGAACTGTGTTTCTCGATGAACACACCCAGGTTGTATCTCCCGAGATAGAGGATAAGGATGTAAACGAGACGGAAGTGTATAAAGCTTCTTATCCTAATTTGCAGCCTGGCGAGTTCTTTAAGAGCCAGTCTTTATTAAAGCCATGGCCGGTACTTGGCGAAAGCCAGTTCGAGCTGTCTGATGATGACCGCACTATGGAGGATGCGGAGATCGGGCTTTTGCTGGCTTCGCCAGTGCTCTACCTGACGGAAGGGACACGCACGGTGTCCATATTATTTTATTTTGAAACGGGTTCATTTATACAACTGCTTCAGTATTTCAGGAACTTTGCCAAAATTACCGGTAAGCTGCTGCAAACAGTAAGCTACGAGCTTCTATCTGATGCCTTCGTACTTAGTTTCACTACTGCCGAAAGCTGGGAGGAGATAAGGCGATATACGGTTAAGATCAATATGGCTGAGAATAGTATCGAGATCGAATTCGAGCTGTCGCCGGTCGATGTGGCTTTCGGTGTGTATAATCCCGAGTTTCATGGTGAAGACTACAAGGTGGAGTGGCCAATCATTAAAGTGCTGCTCAACAATTACTCAACGCATAACCCATTTTCATTTTTCAGGAAGATGATCATCGAAAGGGTAACCATAAACTCTCATGTTAATGGTAGCCGGGCCGTAAAATTGCAAAACAACGTGGGGAATCTCAGTCCTGATAACCCATTCCATCCTTTTGGACCGCAACCCAGCGTTGGATCGTACCTCGACATAAAGAACACGAATATATTCAACCGTTTCACCAAGGATTTCTGCATTAAGCTTGATTGGATCGATCTTCCAAGGAATTCGGGCGGATGGGAAGATTATTACAAGGAATATAATGCGAATATCAACAACGACTCGTTCCGGGTCAAGCTGAGTGCTTTATCCCACGGTAAGTTTAAACCTGCCTTGTCGAAGCGACAGGAATTTAACCTCTTCAACGTGGAAAGGGGAGAATTTGGTGGAGAGATATTAAGTGACAGTTCCGAAATAAGCGGTGTTGATCTTAAAAAGCTGGAGATGCCTAACAGGCCCCTGCTAAACCGTGAGGCCTTGATAGCTGATCAGAACTTTACGGAAGGGGCAGTACGCCTTGAGTTTTCTTCACCGAAGGAGGCATTTGGGTCGAAGATATATCCACCACTGCTTTCGGAAACGGTGATGCATAATTCAAAACGCTTTGTTACCAAAAGGCCCATGCCAAATACGCCGGCTGCGCCTGTGGTCAGGTCGATAACCATTGACTACAGCCTTGAGCATTCGGAAATTCTTTTGAAAACGTTCAATAATGAAGATTCGGCTTTAAAGATCATTCACCAATATCCTTTCGGATTTGATAATATCTATCCTGAAAGCGACAAGCAGCCGTACCTCTTCATTCCTGACTTTGAATATGAGAACAATCTTTATATTGGGATTCAGGATCTGCTCCCGGAACAGGACCTTACGCTTCTTTTCCAGCTCAGAGAGCAGAATTTTACAAATACAGCGAAAGATCCGGCACCGATAATCTGGAGTTATATGTACAATAATTCCTGGATTGATTTTGCAAAGGGCGATATACTTTACGATACGACGAATAATTTTATCAATACTGGGATAGTAAAGATCCGCCTGCCTGAAGACGTCAGGAAGAATAATACCCGGCTTTCGGCAGATCTGCACTGGCTGAGAGCAGCCTCAAAAGGACAGACGAATGTCATGTCACGTATGATCGGCGTTTATCCGCATGCGGTTACTGCTGCACGGCTCGTCAACGATGGCCGGGACCTGACCGCGTTTAAGCTTCCTCCAAATACTATAAAGACGTTAAGTAAAAAAATAGCGGGTCTCAACGGCCTCTACCAGTTGTTTCCGTCTTACGGCGGAACCGCTGCTGAAACCAGTGAGCAATTTTATATCCGCGTAAGTGAGCGGCTAAGGCATAAGAGCAGACTTATTACCAACCGCGATATAGAACAAGCGATTCTGGAACGGTTTCCGGCCATTCTGATGGCCAAATGCATTTCACCCGAGCCGCCGCTGAATAGTATTTACTCGGCAGGGAGCAGGAAGATAAGGATCATTGTGGTACCTGAGGATCATGAGCAAAGTTATTTCAAGAACGATCAGCCTAAGGTAAGCCTGGCGGTACTCTATCAGATCAAGACCTTTGTAAAAGCATCGATCTCAACGTTCGTGGATGTGGAAATAGAGAATCCCGTTTATGAGAAGGTTAAGATCGTAAGCAAGATCAAATTTAAGCACAACAAGACTTCTGACGATGGGGTTTATAAACAAAAGCTAGGAGAAGATCTGAAGAAATACCTCTGCCCCTGGCTTTATGAATCAAGCTCTTCGTTTAAGATCGGTTCCCAGATATTTGTAACTGAAATCCTCAATTATATAAAAAAGCGGCCTTACGTTGACTACGTCACCGGGTTTTCAGTGCTGCATTTTTATAATTGGGAAAATGAGGAAACCGGGGAGATATTGTCAGGTGTGAATGATTTCGGGCGCAACAACCTGAATGCTATCAGGGGCTCGGTTCCCGAGGCGGTGATCATACCTTCGGAAGACCACCTGTTTGAGATGATCGCTGAACCGGAATATTCTGACCCACTCAGAACTGGTGTTGGAAACCTGCTGATAGGTGAGGAACTGCTGGTATTTGACGATAAGCTCGCGCAGAATGAGCAGGCTCAGGCCGACAAAACATCGATTGATGAGGACGAATATTTTAACTTCTTCATTAGTCATGATATAATTTAACTGATATGGGAAAGAAAAAGCAATATCAAAGCAGGGAGCAGCTGAAAGAGTTTTTCAGGAATGGTAAGATCCCCTCGGAAAAGCACTATGCCGACCTGATTAATTCCATGGTTCATAAAGTTGATGATGGCTTCTCAAAGGATGAAGTTAATGGCCTGAGGATATCTTCAACTGAAGAAACTAAAAATCTTATCTCGTTTTATAAAGACCTTAACGAGCAGGATCCCTTTTTCCTGATGGCGAAGGATGAGCTTGATCCGGACAGCCTGGCCCTGAAACCATTTCAGACGCCCGATACAGTGAAGCATGAAAATGAAAATAGCTTTTTCTTTCATAATAACGGAAAGCTGGGGATAGGTAAGAAATGCGATAATAAGTTCAAAATGGATGTCAACGGCTTTGTTGGCATGCAGGGCCGAATTGGCACCTATAACAGCGGTACACGCCCCGCAGATGGCCAATGGCATATTATTCTTGAAAAGTTAGATAATTGCCAGGCGTTTGAAGTAGTAGCCCGGACCGGGAAGAAGGGCTCCGGCAGGTTTGCCCTCATGCATGCAATTGCTCTAAGTGTATACGGTCCCAAGGGCGGCAAGATAAAGAGAAGCAATGCTTATTACGGGTTCTTCTGGAATAAGCTTAACCTTCGGTGGACCGGTACAACGCATAATTATAACCTGGAGATCAGGTCTAACAGTAATTACGGCGAAAATATTGATATCCATTATACCATTACCCGTTTATGGGACGATGAACTGTTCCTGGATCCAACTAAATAATAGGCCACACTTCATGATAAAACCAGTTGCTATTGCTAAGAACACAGGTGAACATGCTGCCTTAAATTTCGAGTTCCTTCGGAATTCCGGCATCGCTTTGATCCAGCAATTAGCAGGAAGGAGCTGGACTGACTTCAACCTTCACGATCCGGGTGTTACCATCCTGGAGCAATTATGCTTTGCTATTACGGAGCTTGCGTACCGGACCGATTTCCCGATTGAAGACCTGCTCGCGAATGAAAAGGGAATTATCGATTATGATAAGAATGCCTTTTTTACCAGGGAGGAGATACTGACCACGAACCCGGTTACCATTAATGATTACCGTAAAGTAATAATAGATGAAATAGACCTGGTTCAGAACGTATGGCTGTACCCCGTGAAGTCGAAATACTCCGATAGTGCTATTTCCGGCCTTTACAGGATATATGTGCAGGTGAGAGCCGAGACCGCGGAAAAGATGCTTTCAGATGCAGACTCTGTAACCCGGGAGGTGCAGAGCCTTGTAAGAAGATGCTTTGTAAGCAAGCGTAACCTGTGCGAGGATACGTTACACGAGATCATCATTTTAAAGCCGGTACGGATTACCATCGAGGCGGAGGTAATGATCGGGGAGGACCATATACCCGAAGAGGTTCTGGCCAATGTTTACCATAATCTGGAAAGCTCGATGAACATGCCTGTGAGGTATTTTTCAGAGCGAGAACTGATCGAACAGGGTTATACAGTTGATGAAATATATAGCGGCCCATTCCTGAAAAAAGGCTTTATCCCCGATTCCGAACTTAATGAACGGAAGGTGGTTGTAGACCCCGCAGACCTCATCAGGGCGCTCTCGCATATAGACGGGATACTATCGGTTAAAAAACTGCGGGTCATTCAGTCGCAGCAGGGTAAAAATAACAAGCCCTATATATTGCCTGAAAATAGCTTTCCATTACTTAATATACAATCCTCAGAACAGCATATAAAACTTATCCGGGATAATTTTGAGCTTCCTATTAAACGCCCTGTATTCCGTTTGATCCTGGAAAAGATAAGGGAAGCCCATAACAGGAGTTTTATAGCATCCTTCTCGACGCGTTCTTCGAAAAACCTGTTAAGGGGCACATACCGCGATAATAAATATTACTCGATACAAAACCAGTTCCCGAGGAATTATGGCATCGGGGCCGAAGGCCTTCTGGCCAGTGATACAAAACAACGTAAAGCTCAGGCAAGACAGCTAAAAGCATACCTTCTGTTCTTTGAACAGATTATGGCGAATTACCTCGCACAGCTTGGTAATGTTGGCGAAATATTTTCCATTGATATCGCCAGAAAGCATGAGCAAACTTATTTCAAAAGTCCTTTGTACGATATTCCGGATGTGAAAGACCTTTTCAGGGAATTTACCTCTAAAAGCCCGGACCGGTCTGACGAAGCATGGGAATCTTTCAAAAAGAGTAAAAACAATGCCTATATGAAAGCGCTGGATTCGGCGAGCGAAAGCGATCAAACATTTATTGATCGTAAAAACAGGCTTTTCGAGCATCTTCTGGCGCGTTTCAACGAGTTCGTGACCATTTACCCCGTTCAGCTCCACAGCACGCTTTACGAGCCCCATTTGGCTGATGAACGGGTAAATGCTGAATTGAAATGGAAGGCGAAGATATTAAAGAACATTGCCGGCCTAGGGGCAGGACGTGTTAAGGCCCCCGACTACCTTAATACCGACCCCGGTTCGGGGGCTATTGATTTCGAAGCCAAAATGCGGATGTTGCTGAATATTGTCGACGCGGATGGATTTACCCGTAAAACGCTGAGCTCTGCTATCGATCCTGATATAGTATCTGTGGAGGCCTCGGGCAGGAAGTTTCAGAATGAAGAAAATAGGAAATCTGACGATGCCGATGAGCAATCCGGCTGGCAGGAGGAGATGCCGAAGATACTCATCAATAAATCAGAGATAAGTTTCCTCTTTGACGATGGCAAGGTGATCAGCAGTGATGAAGTGCCGAATGATGCCTTTCTGCTCAAGTACCAGGAAGTTAGCGTCCTTAAACATGCGCTTGATATAAGAAATTACAGGATTGGCCCCAACCCGGCGAACGAGTCAGGCTATGTATTATTGTATAAGGCGCCCCAGGAGAAAAAGTGGGTAATTATCAGCCGCTTTCCCAGCCATGGCACTGCTATGAAGGCCCTTAAAAAACTGATCGGGTATGTTAAGCAGATCAATGTGAATTCTGAAGGTTTCTATGTGGTTGAACACCTTTTACTGAGACCATATCTATATTCTAAGAACTTCGGATTCCGGTTTATAGCCAGGAACGGCCAGAAGCTTATGGAGCACGCTAAATGGATGTCGTTTGACGGGCGTGAAAAAGCCATTAAGTCGCTTCTGGAGGTGCTGGAGGATGAGGACGATATAACTTCAGAGAAATTGGCGCCCCTGTGTAAGATTAATCTTTATGCTCCAACATCTGAGGTTCCCGATAATACTTTGCAGAGGGGAACTGGTGAGAGCAAAAATCTTTACAACTATTTTAAGCTTTACGCTGCGCAGCGGGAAAAATTTTTATCCAGGTTTGAAATGGTGATTCGCGGCGAAGACAACTCGATGATCCCTGACGACTTCTTCAGCATGCGGATGAGCGTTGTTTTTCCTTCCTGGCCGGCACGTTTCCAGGATAAGAATTTCCGGGAAGCTGCAGAAAGCCTTTTCAGGTTAAATTCACCAGCCCACGTGAAGATCAACTTTATCTGGATGAATTTATCGAATCTGAAGAAGTTTGAGTCTATATATTTTGACTGGAGGAACTTCATAGGGGACGATACTGACAAAGAAACCAGGAATGAGCTCCGGGAGGCACTTGTTCAGATGCTGATCAAGTATAAATAATTTCAGCTTTGCAAAAGTATTCACATATCATCGGCCGGCAGATATTTGAAGTGCAATGTTCTTCCGAAGCGAAGGGCCGCGAACTGCAGGATAAGATCAGCTTATTATTCAACACGGAACTTCAGCGACGGATAGATGCGCTTTTCGAGGATATCATCCCGAAGAGCAAACATCTCAGGATAGGAAACCTTACGATCGATTTAGGAAATATTGGATATGAGTCGCTGGATCATGAATTGGTTATCAGGATCATCGAAAAGCTTGAACGGGAGATCTCGCTGCTGCTCCTGCATGATAACCAGGCAGCAGATACCGATGCAGAACCCCATTCAACGGATCAAGAAGGATCGTACCTGACTTTAGTTGAGTACTTCCTGCTGAGGGGAACATTACCCTGGTGGGCTGGCACAGAGCATTCGGCCTCGCCTTTTCTGGCATTCGATTTTCTTTTGACCCAGAGTCCGCAGAGCCTTATTACGCTGATCATGAGGGTCGGGCAGAAGGCTTACGTAAGAAAAAGACTTATATACCAGTTTTCGGAAGATCAGATAAAGGCCTTTATCGGCATCCTGGAACCATCGCAGGCCGCGTTCATTTTCGATTACCATGCGGAGGTTGTCAATACACAGCGGAAAAATCTGCTGGTAAAGAACGAGGAGGCTGATTTCAAAAAAGCTGTATGGGATTTTATTGTCACGTATCTGATCGTTGACCGGGGATCGCACTTTAATCGGAAGGAATTTGTTAAAAGTACTCTGATGAGCATTGCAGCTAATTTCAATGTTAGCTTTGAAGGCCTGTTAAATTTATTCGCTTCTGCCATTGTTCCCGGGGCATATAATCTGAAGAACGTCGATTCCCTACAAGCCATTATCCTGGAGATTGCAGTTGAAAGGCAAATACATGTAAGCGAAGGCACCACTGTTGAGGACATGCTGGAAATCCCGGTTGATACACCCGATAAAGGTCTGGACCTGCTACGGTATTACCTGACCTTCGGAAGCTTTCCCTGGTGGTCTATGAATGTTACAGAAGCAGGTTTACAGCAATTGATATCTGTTCTGGTAGAGAAATATCCCAGGACGCTTGAAAGCCTGATCCAAAGCGTGGGTCAGCGGCAATATAGCCGGAGGCTTATGGTAAAAACATTTAAGGAAGATACCTTAAAGGAGATTTTGGTAGCCATTGAGCCCGAAAATTCAGGCCTCATCAGTGATTATATACAGGAAGTAAAGGCAACGCATACGCGGACCTCTGTCTTGAAAACAGAAACAGAAAACCTGCGTGAAGCGCTTTGGGAGTTTATTTTGGAATACCTGCTTGTTGACAGGGGATCGGAATTTAACAGGAAGGTGTTTCTGGAGAGTAATATAAAGAATCTGGCAAACAGGTTTAACATTAATTTTAAAGACCTGGTGGCATTTATGGTGAATAATATTGCCGTAGCACATAGTAAAAGCTCCAGGCATTTAAACCTCTTTCAGGGATTGACGAGCCTGTACAACGAAAATCTAGACAGTCGGGAAATTGCAGCCGCTACTCCCGTCAAACAAGGAGTTAGGGAGCAGGAGAACAGAGTGTCTCAGGCCAATTTGAAGGATGTGCTCTACTTTTGGATAAAAACCGGCATTATGCCCTGGTGGGCGGGACGCTACGCAAATATCTCGCCATCTGTCCTAGTTGATAAGCTGACCAGGGAAGCCCCGCTTGATGCGGTCACTTTTTTAAAGCATGCCGGTCTGCAGGTCAAAATGCGTAAGCGATTAGTTTACCAGGTGCCTTTCGAGACTATTTTCAAGCTATTCGGGCTTTTGCCTTCTGCGGCAGAAGCACTGGGCTACGTCACAGTTTTACTGTCTGTAGTGAAAAACAGTAAGGTTGTCAAATACTCAGACCAGACCGTCGCCGACAGGGTATTGCTGTTTTCGCTTTGGGAATCAATGGCAGCGGGTTCATACCAGGCTTTAAAGCCGGTGCATTTTGTAAGCTCGGTGATTTCTAAGCTTGCGCTATGGTTTCAGATTTCTGCCGGTAAATTGATCGCCTCATTTAATGTTGACCAAGACAGTGAGATAAGCAGAATTATCGCCGAAGCTCATCGATATATTCAGCAAAACCGCACTAATGTGGCATCTTACGAAAGCGATCTCCTGGAAGAGTGGGCAGAGAGCAATTCAATTGAAGAGATCCTCACTCGCTTATTGATTAAAACCAAACCGGATCCGGGCGGGGCAGGAAAGGAAGAAACCCTCCGTGAGGCTTTGTCACTGTTCTTATCCTTTCTAAAGACAGGCAAGCTTCCAGGAGAATTTCAGCACTATTCCCGGTCTGCCATAAATTCCTTTATAAAGGCCATGCTTCTCTACCTGATGAGAGAGAAACCGGCTGAATTAAGGGCAATTTTGGATTCAGGCGATTATCAGGGCGAGCATTTTCTTCATATTTATGAGCTGTTTTCGGTTCCCGGCTCAATTGAAGAAAGCAGCGTGGCCAAGCTGTTGCAGCCAATGCTGGAAAAGAATATTCTTCTTTATATTGCTCAATATGGCTATATTGAACACACGGACTCTATTTTGTCGTTTATCGACAGTTATATTAAAGATCTGCCCGGCCGGAATTCCCCGGAATTTTTAAGGGCTTTGCTCAGGTACCCTTCCGTATCGATGCAGCTGGCTTATTACTATAAGAATGAGGTTACTTACGGATTGATAGAAAGTAATTTTATACAAATAGGCTGGGGCAACCAGACAAGCGGATTCCTGAGGGCGTTTAACACCTGGTTAATGGATATAACAGACGATCAGCTTGACCGGGAGCGCCTGGATCTGTTCTTCAGAACCTTTAATTTTATGATGATAGGCGGTGGGGTGACTGCAGGCAGTCTGAAAGTTTATTTGAGCTATTTCTTCAAATTTCTTTTTGAGCGCGATTACCAGCTTATGTTAAAGCTGGCCACACGTGTTGAAAAGCTGAAGCCCGATGAAGATAAGCAAAATGACACTGTGATCGGCGCGTCACTAGCCGATATCAGGCATGAGATAGCCGCTTATACCAGTTTTAACAGGATATCCGGGAAACTGATTGAAGGTCTTAACGAGAGCTATGCGTCGTCGCTGAAGGAGCTTATTCCAGATATCGAGAGTCAACTGGAAGCCGAGAGGAAAATATTTACACAGGAAATAGAACAGGGGGACTCTGAAAATGAGGAAAAGAAGGATCTGTTTTCAGAGCACGATAAGATGTATGTTCATAATGCTGGTCTGGTTATCTTACATCCATTTTTAAGCACTTATTTTAGCCGCCTCCAGATGCTGGCGAACGGTGATTTTATAAACGAGGCGATGAGGCACAGGGCGGTCATGTTACTTCAGTATCTTGCGTTTGGTACAGAGACAGGCGAGGAACATGAACTGGTTCTTAATAAACTGCTATGTAATTTATCTGTAGAAGAGCCAATTATTACAACTATTGAACTTACTGATCAGGAGAGAACAATATCTGCTGAACTGCTCAAGGCCGTGATCGCTCAATGGGACAAGCTGAAAAATTCAAGTCCGGAAAGCCTGCAGGCTTCCTTTATCCAACGTGACGGTGCTTTATTTAAAACAGACGACACATGGAATCTGAAGGTAGAGCAAAGGGGGTATGACGTTCTGCTTCAAACATTGCCCTGGGGCTTGGGAATGGTTAAAACCCCATGGATGACCAATTTTATTATTATTGAATGGATGTGATGGATCCTCTAAAGGCAAACGCCGAAATATTACGCAGGGAAATGCAGTGGCTCGCCAGGGTGATCGAGACCCGTATGAATTTGTATTGGTCTAAACCATCGGGCGTTTCTGCCATTACCGAAATAAGCCCCCCTTCGCTGGAGGATGACGGATCTGTATTTGCAAGTATCGTTAAGCATTACAAAATGTCCTTCGCAGAACGAATTATACTCGCGTTAGCGCTGGCGCCACACATTCAGCCACACTTACTGGATGTTTTCTTTATCAAGAATTCAGACTATGACCGGGGGTTCACAGAGTTCGGTGGTATCAAGGGGCAGAATCATGGTGGCTTTATTCCGACCGGGGAGACAGCTTCCTTTATTCTGTCTGACAGCGACCTGATAAAACGGTTCGAGTTGCTTAGAATTTTTGATGAAGATCATTTTTTCCGGAAATTCAAAATACTTGATCTTATTCACGGACAGGCACAGGAGCCATTTTTGAGCGGGGTTCTGTCCTTATCCGGTGAATACCTGAGTTATTTCACCAGCGGGGTGTCGGCTAAGCCCGATTATGGTATAAATTTTCCGGCAAAGCGGATCTCCACCTCTCTCGATTGGGCCGACCTGGTGCTTGATGAAAACATCATGGAGGAAGTTGACGAGATCCGGGATTGGATTGAGCATGGTGATACGCTGATCAATGACTGGGGCATGAGCAAGAAGATAAAGCCGGGTTTCAGAACGCTGTTTTATGGTCCCCCGGGAACGGGAAAGACGCTGACAGCAAGTTTGCTCGGAAAGTCGGCCGGGCTCGATGTTTACCGGATTGATCTTTCAATGGTGGTTTCTAAGTTCATAGGTGAGACGGAGAAGAATCTTTCTAATGTATTTGACCAGGCTGAAAATAAGAACTGGATACTATTCTTCGATGAAGCCGATGCATTGTTTGGAAAGCGCACGCAGACGAGCAGTTCTAATGATCGCCATGCAAACCAGGAAGTATCTTACCTGCTTCAAAGGGTAGAGGATTTCCCCGGTGTGGTCATCCTGGCTACTAATCTGAAGGCTAACCTTGATGATGCGTTTTCGCGCCGTTTTCAATCCATGATCTATTTCCCGATGCCCGGCCCTGAACAGCGGCGACGCTTGTGGCGGCAGGCATTTTCAGAGTATACAGTGATGGAAGAGAACTTTAATCTCGATGAGATAGCGAGTAAACATGAAATGGCGGGGGGCGCCATTATTAATGTGGTAAGGTATAGTTCCATGAAAGCCCTGAAACGTGGGGATAATATCATTCTTAGAAAAGATGTCATTGAGGGAATACGAAAGGAGTTTGGCAAGGACGGCAAAATTGTATAAAATGGATTTTGTAGACAGATCGGTCATTTACCGCTTCCATCAGGAACGTATAGAAATGTTCGGACATGGCACCACCGATGCCCTGGGCTGGAAAGAAGAGGCTAGCCAGCGCGTAAGGTTTGAAGTACTGGCGCAGATAGGGGATATGAACGGGCTTTCTGTCCTTGATCTGGGATGCGGCCACGGTGACCTCCGGGCTTTCCTTGGGGAAAAGTACCCCGAAATCCGATACGCAGGTATTGATCAGATGGAAGAATTCCTTGATGTAGCCACAGCAAAATATGGACACTTACCGGATACCACATTCTACCTTGGAGATTGCTGGACCGCAGAGCTGCCCAATATGGATTACGTGCTGGCTTGCGGCTTGCTAGCCTACAGGAACAGTAATCCTGGTTTTATTTACCGGATGATCGATAAACTATTTGCATCAAGCAGGCTGGGCTTAGGATTTAATTTGCTCAAGAATGTTAAAGATCCGGATGGTATCCTGGTAAATTACGATCCTCAGGAAATTTTGTCGTATTGCAAAACGCTTACGCCTAAGGTCGTGCTGCGGGAAGGATACGCAGTCGATGATTTCACGATTTTCATGTATCAGTAATACACTCTGCCGGAATTTTCGAAGAATATAAACCTGCCTTAAAGCATTTCTCTTAGCCCTTTTATCACGTCATCGGCTCCCTTAACAGAGTTTGCCACCAGTTCGACCGGGTCGCTGTACGTATCAATCGTAAAGATTAAGAACTTCAAGAGTTCCAGTATCAGCGAACCGGTTTCTGAAAGGCTTTGAAACTTATCCATACTGTGAACATACCTCACACTTATTTTATAGTCGTCATTTAACCCGAATGAGCCAATGGGCGAGTTGACGTTAATAAAGTTAAATAAAGCCTCGAGTCCCGCCTGCGACTCCTTCAAACCATGAAACGGCATTTCTGTATGAAACTGCAGTAATTTGATATTGTCAAATACCTCTTCCGGCAATGGAATGAAGCTCATATAGATACTTCTTTTCCGGTTACTTTCGTCGGGGTCTATCTCAACACCCAGGGTGCTTAAGCGGATCAGGTCAGACTTTTCAAGAAGTGTGGTCTTAAGCCCGGTTTCGTTGAGTATATTCTGGATACTTAAGAGATCCAGGTCCATCATGATTTCGTCCTGATTATTCATGGTCAAAAAGTACGGTTATTTTGATAATGATTTATATAAAAGTTGAACGCCCTCATTTATTTTATCTGGCCCTGTAACGGTTCTGTACAGTGCTTTTGGATCACAGCCAGTCGAGGAAATGATCTGTTCGATGACCGCAGCTTTTGTTTTAAATGCCGGCGACTCTGTATCTTCGGGAAGAGACTTCACTTCAGTGAAGATGTACTTGATAGTACCGGTATTGCGCTCTTTGACCGCGTCTGAGCTCTTTGTACTGTCGAATAATTTGTTTAATGCCGAATCTGACTTGCCCGCTGCCTTGTCACGGCCCCACTGTATGATCTTGCTGCCAATGCCTTTCGCAACCTTCGAGCCGCCCGCTATCAGTTTGAGCGACATGCTGGCAACTTGTGAGCCAGGTTCAGGCACGAGCGAAAGTACATCGCCAACGATCTTAACGATGTTAACAGATATTTCAAACCCAGCGTTATATTTCCTGTCCTGATTAACCCCCTTTAGATGAGTAAGGGCATTATTCTCTTTTAATCCGGCAAATTGTTTCTCACCTAAGGCGATCGAATCATCTAGAGATTTGATCTTTTCGTCAACAGCTGCTGTAGAAGTGCCGGCAGCGGCAAGATCGGCTTTTTCTTTCACCAGCCCGGCCCGCTTAGTTTTCATTGCAGCAAGCTCATCTTCAAAGGTCTTAACATAAAGATCCCGTTGCTTACGGCCTTCCTTACCTTTTTTAAAGGTACTTCCACCAGCTTCCCACATATTCTTTTTAAGCTGCTCTTTCACGAACGACTCGGAACACTTTGCTTTGATCAGGTTATATATTCCTATTGCAATGTCGATGGATGAAAGTGCGATCCCTAGTCCGGGTACCGCTGTAGCAAGACCGGCGCTCCCTGTTTGAAGCATGTCGGCAATGGTTTTGCCCATTGATACTGCTTTGCCGGCCGACTCAACAAGCCCCCGCACTGTCGCCATTCCGGTTTCGATCTTCTCCCTGGTGCTAGAGCCCTCTGCACTCGTAGCATCCTTATATGCATCGTAAATTCCCTTTATCGTTAAGACAAGGGCTTTAACAGCGTCTATACCATCGGTAACCGAGCCGGCAACGCTCGACGTTTTGCCGGCTTCTCCGGCTGTATCAGATCCCTCTTTTGATGTTGTCTTGGCAACGTCGGCACCTGATTTGACCATCGTTGAGGTGGCTGTCATCGCTGAGAATACTCCTTCAATAACTGAATTTACCTCGCCTTCGCGTATCTTTTGGATTGCCTGGTACATACCGAAAATTCCGGAGTATACACCCAGGCCGACGCCAGCAGCACTTGCTGCCTTTCCAAGCGGGTCGGCTTTGTGACCGCTTACAACCGCTTTATCTTCATCGACGACCTTTTCACCGGTTTTTTCATCGATTTTCGTGTTGGAAGAATTAGTGTAGGTTAAGGGACCTGAGGTCAGAAAATCTCCGGTCGACGAAAGTGTTCCCGAATAGGAATCCACAAAGGAATCGGCGGCCTCTTCATCTTCTCCTTTTTTTGATGGGTCCTCTTTAATGGACTCAACATCGAAACCTTTGTCCTCACGCTGAACAACAGCCTTTAATTGCGCCGTATTGCCATTAAAGGAATTATGCTTTTTTTTTTGAAGCTGCATGGCCTGTTTTCCGGCCTGGTCAGCTTTTGCACCCATCACATCGGCTTCAGTTTCAAGTCCGGTATCATCGTTGACGGGAACGTTTCCTTTCATCTGTACCGTTGCCTGGACCCGGCCTTGCTTTTGTTGTGCGACGTGCCAGGCTTCATGCGGCAGATGTTGTTCCTGCCCCGGGGCGATATGTATATCAGTACCCTGCGCATAGGCATGCGCCTTTAACTGTTTAGGTTTGTCGGAATTGTAGTGAACTTTAACATCATCCATTGAAAAGCCTGAGAGGCTTTCAACGCCTGATTTAAGGTGGGAAGGCAGGCCGGTGGTGCCGGAACTTCCCCCATCATCCTTTTTTTGAACGGGCAGATTAAATGCAGTGGCGTTCTTTAAGAATTTGCCTTGTAGGGGTTCCTCTTCTTCAATACCCGCCCGTTGCAGAGTTTCGAACTTGCCCTGCAGCGGCTCTTCTTCATCCATGGCAGCACGCTGGGCGATGTCAAACCTGCCCTGCAGAGGTTCTTCTTCTTCCATTCCTGCCCGCTGCACAGTTTCAAACTTGCCCTGCAATGGCTCTTCTTCTTCCATGGCAGCACGCTGGGCTACTTCAAACTTGCCTTGCAAAGGTTCTTCTTCTTCCATTCCTGCCCGCTGCACAGTGTCGAATTTGCCCTGCAGCGGCTCTTCCTCTTCCATTCCTGCCCGCTGGACTGCTTCGAACTTGCCCTGAACCGGCTCCTCTTCGACTGCAGCAAGTTGAGTCACATGCTTTTTCATTTGAAAAGCCGGGACAGAAGGAGCTGAGATACCCTTTCTTAAAGCAATTGTTTCTCCCGCAGAATTGCTTTTGGCAGGCGATTTTTCCGAGTTCTTTAGTTTGTAGGACATAGTATGAAAATATATCTACGATTCAGGTTCTGTATTTCTTATTAAAAATATTAAAATTAATTTAAAAGTAATTAAATATTATCTGTCTTGATTTATAAGGCTTTATCAGCGGTGTTTTAGATTAGGAATCAGCGCATTAATAAATTGGCGCTTTCATTTTAATTAACCCGTATGTTTTTGCATTTTTAGAAAAAATTGTTCGATGAGTAAAAAAAATAGCGGCATTTGGGAAAAGATTAAACTTGTCTTGATTATCCTGTCTGTCTTGCTGGTGTTTGTACTTGGCGTTTTGGGCTTCCAGGAAACCACAGGTTCGGATTTTAATTTTTTTGGGGCCATCTATTCTACGATCTGCCTGTTCCTGATGGGGAACGCGGATCCTGTTGTCGGAAGCAATTACCTTCTCGCTGCACAGTACCTTGCTGCTATTCTGTTCAGTCTCGGGGTTTTTTCTTTGGTCTTTGACCAGGTGTACAACGCGTATGTCATCGCAAAGATCAGGTTCCGGTATCGCGACCACATTGTCGTATTTTCCCTGAATATAGTAGGGCAAAAGATCACGGAAGAGCTTTTGGTAAAAGGATATAAGGTAGTCGTTGTGGAAAGTGACAAGGAAAACAGCTTTATCCATCAGATAAAAGAAAAGGGCGGACTGGTAGTGATCGGCAATGGGACAGATGGGAAGGCTATCGGTAACGCAGGATTAACGGTAGCGAAGACATGTATTATTGCGGGTGACGATGATAAAGAGAATATGGAAATCGCCAATGAGGTTCTTTTTTACCGCGAGAAAAAAAATACCGAAGAGTCTTTAAAGATCATGCTTCATATCACAGATAATAACAATATAAATGTACTGAAAGACTATCTTGACATTCACAATGAAGATGAGGACTACGACCTGGAAACATTTAACGTGTCGCAGCTTGCAGCCAGGAAGATCTACGATCTTTACCCTCCTCACAACTATGTAAATCCCGCACAGGATGAAGAGAACATTATCGCCGTTGTTGGCTACAATCAAACTGCCGAAGAATTTCTGCTGGAAAACATTATCCTCAGCCATTATCCGGAGTTAAGCAATCTTCAGGTTTATCTTGTCGACAAAGAGGCCGATCAGCATTTTAATGATTTTAGTTATAAGTATCCTTTCTATGCTGAATTTATAGACATTATACCTGTTAAGCTGCACAACAGCAGCTTTTACGCCAACTTTGCCTTATCGAAGAAACATATTGAAAAATTAAGCAAGGCTAAAGCAGTTTATATGTTTGGTGACAGCGATGCTGGTTTGCTAACAAGTTCGGCCAACCTCAGGCAGTTTTTCTATAATCAAACATCCAGTGTTTCCCAGACCCCGATCATCATTTGTCTGCCGGAAGATGCAGGCATTACGGAGCTTCTTGATTCTAACCGTGATCCAAAAACTAATGCCACAAATGTATTCAGTAAAAAGCTGAATATTCAGTTGTATCACGGTGTATCAGATTCCTGTACAACCGAAAGCCTGCTTGAGCACAGTGAACTGATTGACAAGCTGTCTAAACTTATAAATTATTATTATTCAATTAAATACGAGTTTTCATATGAACTAAAAGATCGATGGGATGTAAAAGATCCGGAGAATGTTGTAAGCAGGCTGGAAAAGTTTTTACTGGCAATGCCGGATGATGAAGAAAAGATAACCGACAAAGCGATTCAGAAGCGCGTGATCCGTTTTCTTTCGGATGAAACCGGCATCCATTATAATTCGCTTTATTCCCGTTTATCGATCGAGAAAAGATGGAATATTCTTACACACAGGAAGAAAGATTCAAACCGCTACGCAGCAAGGCAGCTGGCGCTTAAATTCAGTGCCTTAAAGCGGATCGGTTGTGAGCCGCTTACCAATGAGAATATTGTACGTTTTTACGGCCGGCTGGCACCAATGGAACATAAGCGGTGGAGTGCTGAAAAGATGGTTTTTAATTACAAGTATGGAGTTTTGGTCGCTGACAAGAACGACAGGTATGTTTTGAAGGATATATTAAAGATACATGATCAGCTCATACCTTACGATAAGTTAACCGAGATAGAAAAAGAAAAAGATTTGAATTTGTTTTTGCTGCTGCCACTGCTCAGCCGGGTTGGCAGTAAAAACTGATCGTAGCATTATGCAGTTCCCTAAAGATATTTTCATTAGTTATGCTCACATAGATGATGAGTCCCTGATCCAGAACCAGAAAGGCTGGATCTCTGAGTTTCATCGTGCATTGGACATACGCCTGGCGCAATTGCTTGGCAGAAGGCCGGTGATCTGGAGAGATGATTCACTTCAGGGTAATCATGTATTCGATAAACAAATTGTTGATCAGTTCGAGAAGGTTGCTATCATGATCTCGATCATCACACCACGATATGTGAAATCTGACTGGTGTATTAAGGAAGTAGACGAATTTTATAATGCCAGTCTCAATAATATTGGCTTCACTGTAAGTAACAAGGCACGGATATTCAAAGTGATCAAAACTCCGGTAAGAATTGAGCAGCATCCCGAGAAGATTTCGGGTGTACTTGGTTACGAGTTTTATAATACAGATCCGGGTACGGGGCGTGTTAAGGAGCTTTCCCAGGCATTCGGCAACGAAACGGAGCGATTGTACTGGGAAAAGCTGGACGATCTTGCTCATGACATAAGTTCTTTCCTTGAAAGTATCGAACACCCGGCCCCTGGTACACAGACTTCGCCGCTGATTGCCGCCAACAGCCAGTCTGCTGGTAAGGTATTTCTTGCTGAATCCAGCTACGATACACAGGATTTTCGTGACAGCCTGAAGCGGGAACTCCAGGGATACGGCTATTATATCCTTCCTGACAAACAATTACCGCTAATCGCTACTCCGCTAAACGAGGCTCTTGCCGCCAACCTGGCTGAATCAGACTTAACTATTCATCTGCTGGGCGAAAATTACGGGGTCGTGCCCGAAGGGGCACAAAAGTCCATAGTTGAGATCCAGAATGATGTGGCAGCTTCTTATAGCGCCGCAAACGGGATACCGAGGTTTATATGGATCCCTGAGGGCTGCGAACCAGGTGATGAGCGGCAGATCAGTTTTATAGACAGACTTAATGCCGGCAAAGGGGGGATCACGGGGGCCGATCTTGTACAGGGATCATTGGAGGATTTTAAAAGTGTGGTGATCGATAAACTGAACTCTATGAAAAAAGAGGAGAATAAGGAAGAGGCGGCACCGGAAATGTATGATGAAACGGCCAAGATCATTTATCTGATCTGCGATATTTCAGATATTGACGAAATACGGCCTTTAGAAGATTATCTTTTCGACAACGGGTATGAAGTGGTTCTTCCGATCTTCGAGGGCGACGAATCTGGCATCCGGGAAGATCATATAGAAAATCTTAAGACCTGCTCAGCAGCCATAATCTTCTTTAGTAATGCAAACGAATTGTGGCTCCGTTCGAAAACCCGCGATTTCATGAAGATAAACGGCTATGGCCGGGCTAAACCGCTCGCGTTCAAAGCCATCTATATAGCCCCACCTGACAGCCTGGCAAAACAACGTTTCCGGACACTCGATGCAGAGGTTATTAATGCTTTGGATGGCTTGCCTGAAGAGAAACTAAAAAACTTATTGTCCAGAATATAATCAACCTGGTATATTATGTTAGACGATATCATACAAAATCCCTTTCCGGGGCTTAGGGCATTCGATGAAGAAGAAGATATTCTTTTCTTCGGACGCGAGAAGCAGGTTGACGAACTTCTCAAGAAGCTTCGCACACAACGTTTTCTAACCGTTATCGGGTCTTCCGGCAGTGGGAAGTCCTCACTCGTTAAATCCGGCCTTATACCATCTTTGCATAGTGGCTTTATGTCGGGTGCGGGATCTAACTGGAAGATATGCTCATTGCGCCCCGGGGTAAATCCTATAGGAAATCTTGCGCGGGCTTTATCCCAGAATGGAATTCTGTATAATTATGAGTCGCCTGATGATGAGCAGATGTATTCTTCTATCAATGAAAGCGTACTCAGGAGAAGTAACTTCGGATTGATAGATGCATTTACACAGTCCGGAATCGACGCTAAAAACAATCTGCTGATCCTCGTAGATCAGTTTGAGGAGTTGTTCCGTTTCATCAAGTTCGAAAAGGAAGCCAAAGAAGGCAAGCGCGATTCAGTTGCATTTATCAACCTGCTGTTGAAAGCAACGGAACAGCGGGAACTACCGATCTATGTTGTTTTCACTATGCGGTCTGACTTTCTTGGCGACTGTACAGAATTCCGCGGTCTTCCCGAAGCAATCAACGAAGGACAGTACCTGGTACCTCGAATGACGCGTGAAGAACGCAGGGATGCAATTGTGGGGCCTGTCGGCGTGGGTGGAGCGAGCATTACCCCACGCTTGCTGAACCAGCTTCTGAATGATGTTGGGGATAACCCTGACCAGTTGCCGATCCTTCAGCATGCGCTTATGCGTACGTGGGACGCCTATAAAAAGAAAAACCCTGAGCCATATTCTGAAAAGGAGATCGACCTTGACGACTACAACGAAATAGGGACTATGGAGCATGCCTTATCTCAGCATGCAGAAGAAGCCTACGCTGAGCTGGAGACGCCGAGGATGAAGCAAATCTGCGAATCGGTTTTTCGCGCGCTTACCGAGCGTGGAGCCGACTCCAGGGGAGTACGCCGGCCGAGCAGACTCTCGGAGTTATGTCAGCTGTCGAATGCAAAGGAAGAGGAAGTTGTCCAGGTTATTGAAATATTCAGAAAAAAGGGCAGGGGCTTTCTGATGCCGCCTGCGGGGACTCCCCTGACAGCAGATTCGATCATCGACATATCTCATGAAAGTATTATGCGTGTATGGGAACGGTTAATGCTATGGGTGGAGACTGAAAATCAGTCAGCTTCTATTTACCTGCGCCTCTGCGACGCCGCTGATCTGTACGAAGCGGGGAGAGGTGGTTTACTTCGTGATCCCGAATTACAGGTGGCCTGGAAATGGAAAGAGGAAAACGCTCCCAATTCCGTATGGGCATCGCGTTACAATGATCTTTTTGACAAAGCGATACTATTTCTCGATCACAGCAAGGAGGAGAACGAAAAAGAACTGCTCTTTAAGGAGCGCATGCAAAAAGAACGCCTGCGCAAAGCCCGGCGAATAACGGTTATCATTTCGATAATTGCCTTTGGAGCCTTCTTGTTAGCGATCTATTCTTTCCAATTAAGGAACCTGGCTACAAAGCAAACTATATTAGCTGAGCAGGAAAGCGAAGAAGCAAAAAGACAGCGTAAACTAGCCGAAGACCAGAAACTTCTCGCTCAGCAAAGCGAGGCCGAAGCAGAGGAGAGCGCTAAGCAGGCTCTTATCCAAAAGGGTATAGCAGTAACAGAACAGGAAAACGCCAAAAAGAGCGAAAAGAATGCTCTGCTCCAAAAAGTTATAGCGGAAGAGCAAAAGGCATATGCAGAGCGTCAGAAGGTTATCTCGGAACGGAATGCTGAAATAGCCAGACAACAGCAGGGAATCGCAGAGACGCAAACCGCACGAGCTGTGAGCAACGAAAAGATCGCTAAAGAACAAACAGCTATTTCGTCCAGGCTTAAAGATATAGCCCAGGCCAGGAACTTAGCATATGAAGCTATGATGCTCTTAAATGATAATAAACAGGAAGAGAGCCGGAAGAATATAGTGAGCGCCTACAAACTGAATGCTGATAATAATGGGCCTTTGCAAAACAGCGACATCTACAATGCGCTGCATTTTAACTGGATTGGCGCCATTCAAAACAAGAACCAGTTTTCATCTCATAAATTTTCTGTGAGAAGTATCGCTCAAGGGCCGGCAGGCAATCAAATAATTTCAGTTGATGAGGCCGGGATACTCTACATATCGAGGGCAGTAAACGGTGTGCTTGAGCCGCTTACTTCTTATGATGTAAAGGATGAAGCCCGGTCGGTGAGTACATCTCCTGACGGAGCCAAAGCCCTGATTGTAACTGCCACAGGGAAGGGGATTTTATTAGATCTGGCTCCCGGAGGTACCTCGGTTAAGGAAAGGTCCCGTTTTGCATTCACCGGAATAGCCAGGCAGGCAATGTTTAAGAATAGCTCAGAGTTTGCCATACTGACCAATAAAGGCCTAGGGATTTATCGTAACGAAGCTCCGGTAGAGTTCATGCCTGGGAATTTTTCAACGGTAAGTTACAGCCGGAGCGGTAAGCTTTACCTGGTGTCTGGAAATAAGATATCAGTATTTGCAAATTCAACTAATATCACCGAAAAGCCGGAATCAGTGATCACCCTTAACTCCAGGATCACTAGTCTTACTGTCAGCCCGGGCGACGATTACATGGCCGCCGGTACTTATGACGGCGGAATTTACCTCCGTGGCCTCGGCTCTAACAGGATGCCGGTAAGTTTTACGCCTCATGCTTCGGCAGTAAACGATCTTAAGTTTAAATCTGTGGATGGCCACCTTCAGCTTGCTTCAGCCAGCAGTGATCAGACCATCAAGCTGATGGACGTAAATGCTATCATGACTTCCAATAATACGGAAGATATACTTACGCTAAGAGGTCATAACAAATGGGTTTACAGTATTTTATATACGCCTGATGGAAAATATTTATATTCTGCCAGTGAAGACAAGCGGATAATCGGCTGGCACTCATCGATGGGTGGAATTTATAAGTCGTTAACTTCTGATAAAAACTAAAATGATTACAAAACTACGTTTACGGCTGTTATTTGCGCTCTTTATTCTTGCTGCTGGCAGACTTACAGCGCAGGAATGCGGCCTGAATGCACTGAACGATGCGGAGGGGCAGTATAACATCGGCAAGTTCTACGAAAGCATTAGCCGGCTGAATTCATGTATTACAGGAAAAGGCTTTACCTACAGTGAGAAGGTGCAGGCTTACAGGCTGTTATCCATGTCGTATCTTGCGCTGGACTCGGTGGAAAAGGCTGATGAAAGTATTGAACGCCTGTTGCTCCTTAAAGATAATTTTGAAGCAGATACCCGTGATCCGGATCGTTTCAGGCTTCAGGTATTGTTTCTCAGGCAGCAAATGAGGGCAAAACTGACCTCTTCCGTTTCCAAAAAGGCAGAAAGTATTGAACTGGCGCCGGCTACGATTCAGATTATTACTTATGAGGATATTCTGAATCGAGGTTATACAGACGTGGAGCAGCTTTTTCACGATCTTCAGGGATTTGATATTTCAAGAAATTCGGGGCTTTCGTACTCAGATATGTACCAGAGGGGTTACCGTACAGCTGCGAACACTGATCGCACGCTTCTTCTGGTAGATGGTGTGGAGGATAACGAAATGTGGTCGAATTCGGCGTTTATAAGCCGACAGTACGCCCTCAGTAATATCAAACGGGTTGAGGTTATCTATGGCCCTGCATCTACTATCTATGGTGCGAATGCTTTCCTCGGTGTGATCAATATTATCACTAAAAATGAAGAGGACTATTTCAAACAGGAGAAAGCCTGGAATATCAATGATAAAACATCCCGGTTTGCCGTAACGGGCCATGGGGGCGCAGGGTCACTTAATACCAAATTTGGCGATGTTACTGTTTCTGGAATGGGCCGGGATGCATTTTTCGCCGTTACGGGCAGGGTCTACAGTACAGATGAGCACGACCTCTCATCCTATCCGGACTGGGATAATAAATGGTCAGCCGATGAATTCGGACCTAACCGCTACCAGGCTATTCTTACCCAGGACTATACTGCGGCACGTGAAGCGACATATTTAGCAAATGATCCGACCAGGAAATATTTTACTATAAGTCCTGACAGAACCAAGATCCTGCCTACTGCAGCAGCTATTTTCCGGGCTGACTCCCTTGATCAGGCGAATTATAAAAAGGGTTATAATGGTATATCCACTCAATACTCTGACGAAGCTAAAAACTACTATATGTCTGCGAAACTGCGGGTGGGTGACTTTAAATTTGGCCTTGAGTATCAAAAATGGTCAGAGGGAGTAGCCCCGATCTACATCGATAAGTATTATGCAGTGAGCAAAGAGCTCACACATTGGGAGGTCCGCCAGCAGTATTTTTATGTGAGATATGATAAAAGCCTTTCAGAGCGTATTTCTTTTTCTAATTTTTCTTATTTCCGGACCAGTGATTTCGGGAAGAATGCAGTAACTACCCGTTTCTACGGGTTCGCTAATGCCGGGGTGTCCATGCAGGACCTGGTAGCCGGCCGTAGTCCTTATTTCCTGCCGACGTACTTTTCCCAGCAATCCAAGCAATTCAGGTCTGAAACCAAGATGAATTATGTGATCAATGAGAAAATGGACTTTAACCTTGGTGTAGAATTAAGGAACGGGCTGTTGCAGGGCGATTACGTGAATTCAACTACTGAGGATCCAATAACGACCGGTACTTCTGCCAACGGGATAAAAGGGGGTAATTATTACTCGATCATGGATGTCGGTGTTTACGGGCAGTTGAGTTACCAGGACCGGGCAAGGAGGTTGAATATCAGTGCTGCGGGAAGGATGGATAATAACAAGATTAACAGCATATATGGTTATGGTACGGTATTCAACCCGAGATTATCGGTTGTATATTACCCAGGCAAGTTCATTTTCAAATCGATCTATTCTGAGGCTTTCCTCGATGCATCGGTTTATAATAAGTTCGCTACGTCGTCGGCGAGATTAGTTAACAACCCTTTGCTGGAACCTGAAAGGGTCAAGAATCTGGAAGTTTCCGCACGATTCAGCCCGTTTAGCCAAACGTTTATTGAGCTGGCATACTTCAATGCATCCTATAGCAATACCCTGGGAACGGTGAATATTGATACCATGGGTATCAGGACCACCCAGTTCCGGGCTATTGGGAAATCCCATATCCAGGGAATTCAGCTTGCCGGCGAAACCAAACTTCTGGAGAAGGTGTCCCTCTTTGCCAACTTTTCCCTGATCGATCCTACTCGTACTTCTGCCGGAGCAAGCGGTTCGGCTAAAGTCAGGATAGGTGATATTTCCGATTTTTCTTTCAATGCAGGTGTTAATGCAAAATTTATCAAAGACAGGGTAAACCTGAATGTCAGGGCCAACTTTGTTGGCGATAAGCCGACCGGGGCCAACACCTCCATAAGCGGCAGCCCGTACAATGAAACTCCGAGATACACCCTTATACACAGTGCGGTCAGTTTCAATTTGAATAAGATGATCATGCTGCAAGTTATTACAAATAACCTGTTCGATCTTGATTACGTAACCCCCGGAGTCCGGGCGGCAAGCGGGGTCCAGAGCTCGAGGATCCCCCAACCGGGGCGGACCGTTACTGCGCGCATCGTAGCGAATTTAGGAAAGTAGTATGGCACTGATCAAAGGCTTATCCGGGGTCATCAACCTTCGACCCGAAGAACGGCAATCGTTTCGGTCGCTGTTTCTTTTGTCGTTAATCACCGGTATCGGCCTGTCATATTACTTTGTTGCAGTAAATACCTTTTTGATCCAGAAAGCAAGTGTGTCCAACCTGCCTTATGCCTATATTATCTCAGGGCTTGGCGGAGTATTGCTGATAAAGATCTATCAGAGCCGGCAACAAAAGCGAGGTGTAATAAATAGTTACAGGGAAAGCCTTATAGCTTTCTTCATGGTGTCGGTCGGCGTATTTATGGCGTTCTCAAAGTTTGGAGATAATAAGGGTTATGCTGTTTACCTGGCTTATCTGGGTTTCTTGTTTAACATGCCTTTTACCATAATCTTCGCGCTGAGTTTTTCCGGCATTTGCGCACGCTTGTTCAATCTGGCCCAAAGCAAGCGTTTGCTTGCGCTGGTCGGGACGGGGGAGATCATGGCTTCGATCATTGGGTATCTTACCGCTCCGCTGATCAGCCAGCTTACAGGAAGTCCGAATTATCTATTGCTGCTAGCCGCATTTTGTATCCTTCCGGCACTTGTACCCATTGTTAAGCTTGCAGCACAGAATAAAGACAGACTGAGCCATCTTCCTGTAGCCAAAGCCACGCTTAAAAAGCTGAACCTATCTTTTTTCGCGAACGAAAGATTTTATTTGCTGATTGCTGTTGTTTCACTATTTTCGGTTGCAGCCGTCTATTTTGTAGATTATTCCTATCTCATTACTGTGAGATTTATGGCCGAATACAACGATATCGAGATCGCTGCAATTGTAGGTTTCTTCTTCAGTTTAGTAAAGGTCGGGGAACTGATCTTTTCGTTCCTTTCGGGCCACATTCTAAGTACGAAAGGGGTTAAGTTTTCAATTCTACTGCTTCCGGTACTGTTGACTGCCTGTTTTGCTTTTGCGGTAGCTGGGAGTTTATTATTCTCTGGCGAGCCCATATTCATACTCGCATTTATATTTTTGGCTAAGTTTTGCGAACGGGTCATACGGAAGGCTATTTCCACTCCTGCAATAAAGGTGCTATACCAGGTAACGGGCCCGGACCGGCTGCGAATTGAGGCCACCATTGAAGGGGTTCTGAACCAGGTAGCCACTGTAATATCAGGAGTGCTGCTACTCGTATTCTCCGGACTCTTTGCGGGTGCTGAACCCCTGTATTTTCTCAATATTATATCAGCAGTGTGTTTTTTACTGTTTCTCATTTGGAGCGGACTTAGCCTGAAGCTGTACGAAAATTATAAAAAGAAGATCTGGGCGTACCTGACAGATATCCGGTCGGATAACAGACCCGGAGGGAGGGATAGGGTAGAGGTGGCGTACACAGCCGGAGATAGTCCGGTATCTGCCGAGGGTCTTCCTGGTGCCCTGGAGAAAGCCCTGGCAGCGGTCTCCTCATCAAGAAAAGTAAGGGATCTTGGTCCATTGATCAATTATTCACCTTCGGCACTGAGCCATATCGGTGTCGATGACGAAGACTTGCTGAAACGTAAGATCATTTCTTCGTACTACTCGAATGATAATTTCTTTTTCAGGCTGGCCGTCATTAATTTCTTCCGGACCGGTAACGAGAAATTTTCATTAAAGCTGGTGAAGGAATTTGGCGAAATCTCTGACCTGCAGCTTAAATATGAGCTTATTTCGGCGTATAATGAGAATGCCGCACGGCCTGACGCCGCCGATCTATTTTATTTCGAAAACCGGTGTGAGTATTATAGCAACGAGCTGATACTGGGAATGTCTGCCCAGAATGATCTGCGGGAAGTGGAAGATCCGGATCTGCAGGCTGAACTAAAAGCGTATAACGACCTGCTTACAAAGGTATTGTTTGAACTTTTGAAGGTTATTTATGATCCGGCGGCTATTCAGGCTAGTTACGACATTATCTCCGGTGACGATAGCCAGGATATTGAAAAGAGGCTTTTCGCGCTGGAACTGCTGGATAATACGGTGAGTGATGAACAGAAACGGTATCTGATCCCAATTTTTGAACCCGCTCCATTTGAACAGAAGATCAGCAGGCTGCAGCAGTTTGTCCCGGTTTACTCAGTGAGCAAGGAGAAAAAGCTGAAGGAGCTTTTGATGAAAGATTTCACCCTGATAAATCCTGGTCTTAAAGAGGCCTGCCTGATTGCTTATTATAACCTCACCCGCGACAATATCATATTGAATGCTTTCCTCGCAAGCAATATAAAGAATTTGCATTCGAAAGCTTCTCAACTGTTGCATCAAGAAGAAGCAAGCTTAAAAGAGTTGATGATCAGGGAATTGGGGAAGGTCTATAACCTTAGCCTGGCCCAGCGTACCTATCTTTACAACCAGGCAGTGCAGACACCGGGTGGCAAAAAGGATAAATCCAGTCCGGCGAAAACGAAAACTGGAAATATTTACGCCGTGGATATGGGTACGGGCAATGGGGCCCTTATCCTGGATGCCTATGCATTGGCTTTATTTATCGACGTTAATCAATCCGGGGTATAGCCAATCATTAAAAAGCGATCGGCGTTCTCTTCCTTCAGACTGAATTTCTGAAATACATCCATCCCGAGGCTTTCCGTGGCTACCAGCAGGCGTGCCTGTTCGTTTAATGAATAACTGGTGTTTTGAGCCACTGACCGTAATATAAAAGGGTGAACTTTATCTACCGGAATTCCTCTGAACTTTTCTTTTATAATGGAAAGTACAATGCTTTTGCCTTCATCGTTATAATCTCCATTCATATCCGGTTGAACAGAGGCTACATATTTATTGAACCAGTAGTAAACAATAGGAGTCGCAGTTGTCCACCAAAGAAGAAACTTTTTTCCTTCCTGCTTTTCACGAAGGCGGCAATCGTCCATGAACTTTAAGTATAACGATTTGCCGAATCCATTTCCTTTCAGATCATCCCTGCAGCCGCTTAAACCAAGGTAATAAGTGTCTTGTCCATTCACCTTTTCGAAATTGATCATGAAGAATGCAAGCAGGTCTTCATTTGAATTGCTGATGATATAAATATCACTGTTGTGTTCTATCTCCCTTTCAATCAGTTCAATATTATTAACATAAGTGGCACGGGTAAGATCCAATAATTTTGAAACCAGCACTTTATCGAACTTGAAATTTGTTTTTAGCTCAATAGGAAGGATGTTGTCAGTTAAAACCATTTGAGAGGTTGGAAAGGAGAATTGCCGTTAATTTGTTAAACACATTATAAAAATAAATAAACTTGACGAGGAATTCTATCTTTATTTGTCAATGAAAGATGAACATTTTTTCGAACACGTCTGGGAAATTGCCCGACAAGTTCCTAAGGGGCGGGTAACTTCCTACGGGGCGATAGCAAAGGTCTTGGGTGTAGGAAACCTTTCCCGAATGGTTGCGAGGGCAATAGGTAGCTGTGGAAATGCCCCGACTCCGGTTCCGTACCATCGGGTGGTAAGCAGCAGCGGCCATCTTTCAGGAGACCCATCGTCGGCGAGAAAAAGACAACAGATGCTTGAGGAGGAGGGTCTCGAGATCAGTAACCTGAAGATTAAGAACTTTAGAACTGTTTTCTGGAATCCGGTTACGGATTTGAACTACGACTAGGGACTAATTGTGCCACTCTCTTCATACGTAGGGCCATACATGCCAGGCACCTTGTTACCAGTAGCCCGCAGGTAGACGATCATTTCGCCCCGGTGGTGGTAAATATGGTTGAACAGGAAGCCGCGTGCGACTATTCCCCTCGGCATTGGCCCAAGAACAACTTTATCACCGACTTTCATAGTCCAGTTTGCATGCAGCTTCTCTTCTGTAAGCGTTTTTAGCGCTGCCCTGGCTTTCTGGACATTGCTTTCAAAAAGCTCCAGGGTTGCTTTGATATCGCTGGTCTCGCCTCGTTCCAGCTTATCAGCTGCTATATCATAAACATCCCGGGTCAGCGTACCTACATACCAGTAATAAATGGTTGCGATATGCTGTGCAAGCTCGCCCATTGTCCAGGAAATTTCGGAGGGTTTATAAGCGAGGTCCTTTTCAGGAATCGCCTGTAACAATTTTCGTGTGCTGTTTACTTCGTGCTCGAACTCCTGAGTTAAATATTCAAGTATCATGGTCAGATGAATTTTAATAACAAACTAATAAATATACATTACTGGTGCGCCCGCAACCAGGTGGCTACCGCCAACCCAACCCCGGTGCAACATGCTCTAAAATCGACGATAAGACGTGTACATTGTAGTCTGTACCTAATGTATTGGGTATAGTTAACAGAAGAGTATCTGCTTCCTGAATAGCTTCGTCCTGCGCCAGTTCCTTTATAAGCTGGTCGGGCTCAGCAGCATAGCTTCGCCCAAAAATTGCCCGTTTATTACTTTCAATAAATCCGATTTTATCCGACCTGTTGGCCTCCTGTCCGAATAAATATCTATCCTGATCGTTTATAAGTGCAAAAATCGACCGGCTTACCGACACCCGCGGTTCCCGAATATGCCCCGCTTTTTTCCAAGCTTCCCTGTAGAGCCTGATCTGTTCTGCCTGCTGTACGTGGAACGGTTTGCCGGTTTCATCATATTTAAGAGTAGAACTTTGCAGGTGCATACCATGTTCTGCAGCCCAGACGGCCGTTGAGTTAGATGCAGCTCCCCACCATATACGCTCTCTCAAGCCTTCGGAATGTGGCTCCAGACGTAGTAAACCCGGCGGATTCGGAAACATCGGATAGGGGTTAGGCTCGGCAAACCCTTCACCTTTGAGCATGTCCAGAAATTCCAATCCTTTCCGCCGTCCCATGCCGGCATCATTTTCCCCCTCAGCTGGTTCATACCCAAAGTAGCGCCAGCCATCAATCACCTGTTCGGGTGAACCCCGGCTGATACCTAACTGCAACCGGCCGCCAGAAATTAAATCCGCCGCACCGGCATCTTCTATCATATACATGGGATTTTCATAACGCATATCTATCACCCCGGTACCAATCTCTATGCGGCTTGTCTTGGCGCCTATAGCCGATAGCAGGGGAAATGGTGAAGCCAATTGAGCGGCAAAATGATGTACCCGGAAATAAGCACCGTCTAGACCGATTTCCTCGGCTGCAACGGCCAGGTCGATCGACTGAAGTAGGGTATCGCCTGCTGTCCTGGTTTTATAGGCTGGGTGATCCGACCAATGCCCAAAAGATAAAAATCCTATTTTCTTCATAAGGTGAGTTTCGGTGAAATACAATTGTAAAGATAATGATAACGCTTATAACGGGAAGCTGTTTGAGTTGCTTGTTTGGCTAATAAGAAAACAGATCTCGTGTAACACGAAACTACTATCCGGGCTTATCTTCTGATTATGAGCAGGTAAATCACTGATCTCTCGTAAGCTGAAAAACCATAAAATAAAATAGTCTTTCTAAGTGAAAATATTTTTTGACAGCCTAACTGAATTGCTATATTTGCAGTCCTCTAGAGAGGGCTTTTTATTTTAACGGAGAGATGCCTGAGTGGCCGAAAGGAACAGTTTGCTAAACTGTCGTACTGGCAACGGTACCGAGGGTTCGAATCCCTCTCTCTCCGCCACCGCCCGTCTTTGCCAAAAGCTAAGGCGGGCTTTTTGTTTAGAGGCACAGAAGTCTATTTATCTTGCTGATTCCCACGCAGCTCCTTTATTGTCTATTCCTGAACGCTATAATCAATCCTTACATGGTAGATTCCCATCAGCATGGTTTTGAAGATCAGTTTAATGGTCTCGATGTCTTTGAGGGTGATATTGCTATCAATAAGTTGTTCCTGGTCTTGCTTATAGTCGATAATGCGTTCAACCAGGTTATTAATGCTCAACGCATCAGGTTCTTTTAAGCTCCTGGAGGCGGCTTCTACAGAATCAGCCAACATAAGTACGGCGGTTTCTTTGGAGAAAGGGATCGGACCGGGATAACGGAACGTGTTCTCGTCAACGAATTTCTCAGGAAAGTTCTTTAAGAAAGACTGGTAGAAATAGTCGACCCTGGTATTTCCATGATGCGTCCTGATAAAATCAATCAGCATTTCGGGGATCTGATTTTTGCGTGCTATCTCGACCCCTTTGTTTACGTGTTGAATTATTATCTGAGCGCTTTGTTCGTATGAAAGAGTATCATGAGGATTAGTACCGCGGTTTTGATTTTCAATAAAATACTGAGGGTTTACGATCTTGCCTATATCATGATACAATGCACCGGCGCGTACAAGAAGGGCATTCCCACCGATCTTAAATATCGCCGCTTCAGCGAGGTTTGCAACCTGCAGCGAATGTTGAAATGTGCCCGGGGCCTTGAATGCGAGATCGCGCAATAACCGGGAGTTGGTGTTGGTTAACTCCATTAGGGTTACATCCGATGTGATCCCAAACATCCGCTCGAAAGCATAAATAAGGGGGTACGCGAGCAATGACAATAAAACTGAAAAAATGAAGGGAACGAAATTCAGCCATTCGATATCTGTAAGAGAACCGTCCCGTATTAGTGAGATGCCGAGAAATGCTATGAAGTAGTTAAGCAGGATCAACAGTGCCGAGATAAGGAATTGTTCTCTTTTTATAAGGTTTTTAATACTGTAGATAGCGACCATCCCGGCTGATGTCTGGAGAAAAGCAAATTCAAAACTATTTGGCACAAAGAAGCCGGCGATAAGGACAACGAGCAGATGAATATTGAGCGCCAGCCTGGTATCAAACAGTATCCGGATAATTATCGGTACTATACAAAATGGGATGTAATAGATATTCGGAATTTTAACACGGATGGCCCAGGATAAGCTAATAAGCATTCCCGTTATAATCAGCAGGATAAGTGATAGCTGCCGGTTATCTGCATAGATATCCTTCCTGAAAAGATAAAGAAAAACGATTAATAAAGTTATGATTAGCCCTGAAATGAAAAACTGACCCATCCAGATGAGGTTGCGGTCGCCTACCACTTTTGCATCATCTTCATACGCTGCTCTAAGGGATTCCAGTTTCTGGTAGATCTCAGCGTTAACTCTTGTACCTCTGGCTACAACAAGTTCACCTTTTTGAACCATGCCACGTGTAGTAGAGATGCTGCTTAGAGCATTTTCTTCCTGTTTATCTGTAAGCGCTTCATCGTAGACATAGTTTGGCCTGAGATGATTATTTACAAGCTTCAGCAACCATTCCTTATTTCCGATACCGGGGTTTTGCTGAATACTGCTTTTTACAAATTCCATAGCAGTTTCAAGGGTATATGCATCCGCGGTGTTCAATTGAGTGCTGACATTATTGGTCAGAAGGCTAAAGTTGTAATTAAAGCCGTAGCGCTGATACTTTTTAACGGGATCTAGTAAGCCCCGCCTGTAAATTTCCACGAGAAGCTTGTTTGCCTGTGCGTTATACGCTGTCTTTTCATTGTCAGGAATTCTCGAGGTTTTCCATTTTATTTCAAATTCGGAGTTCAGGGCGTCCACCGAGTTCTGGGCCGATTCAGGATCGTTCTGATAAATCGGCAGCACGGACTTTAATATATCCTCACGGTCTTTTTCTATCTCAGTATTGGTTTTTTTTATCGCAAAGCTATAGGGAGAGAAAAGGTCTTTCTGCATCCAGGTTTTTCCACGTTCATATTCAAACCTGAAACGGGCCTGCTTAGGGAGGAAAAGCGTTACGATCAGTACGCATAATCCCATCATAACGAACTTTATGTTGGAACTATACTTCCTGTAAAGTATAAGGTGTAGTTGCTTTTTTAGTCGTGCCAAAGGGTTTGGGTTTGATCAAAAATAGGAATTTTTTCGCTACGAGATGCGAGCTATGAGATGCGAGATCGTTCCATTGAATAAAAGCAAATTCTGGTGAATTAGTCTGGCGCCATGCTTCTCTTATCTGAATTCTGATTTTAATTTGTCTTTTTACTCTATTTTCCTACTTTTGTCGAATAATTCTGCGCCCATAGCTCAGCTGGATAGAGCAACGGTTTTCTAAACCGTAGGTCTTAGGTTCGAATCCTAATGGGCGTACTCAAACCGACTCAGCTATAAGTGAGTCGGTTTTTTTATTAGACATAATTCCAGCAGGCACTCTAAAACCACAAGTGAATCTCCAGGGGGCGGTGCGATAGCCTTTACTACCAGTCTTATTTCAATTTGTCCTTAAATACCTTCTCAAGTTTATCGATTTTTGGCTGAATAACCATCCGGCAGTAGGGCTGACGACCATTAAGATTATAATAATTTTGATGATAGTCTTCTGCCTTATAAAATGGCTGTGCCGCTACTATCTCTGTTACGATAGGTTTTGGGTAAACCCTGGCTTTATTCAGCTCGGTTTTGTATTTTTCTGCTTCGGCCTTTTGCAGTGCATCATGGTAGAATATAGCTGAGCGATAATGCGTGCCTACATCCGCACCCTGACGATTCAGGGTTGTTGGGTCATGCATCTTCCAGAATATTTCAAGAAGTTCAGCGTAGCTTATTTTAGCCGGGTCGTAGGTGAGCCGGGAAACCTCTGCATGACCGGTTTTACCGGTTGACACCTGTTCATAGGTGGGATTTTTTACCTTTCCGCCACTATAACCGGATTCTACCTTACTTACTCCTTTAACCCGTTGGAAAACGGCTTCTGTACACCAAAAGCATCCCATCCCAAAGGTTGCTTTCTTTAGAGCCGGTTTTTTCTGGGCATAAACTAAACTAGTAAGCGCAAAGTAAAATATTATTAATATCGTCTTTTTCATGTGTTATCTGTTAACTTTTTGCCCTTATTTCGGCCGCCGGGATGAATTTTAACGAAATGGAATTGACGCAATGCCGGGTGTTCTTCGCCGTGAAGCCTTCGCCCAAAAATACGTGTCCGAGGTGCGCACCGCATTTAACGCATTGAATCTCTGTACGCATGCCGTCAGGGTCGGGGAGGCGTTTTACTTTACCGGCAATCTCCTCGTCGAAGCTAGGCCAACCACAGCGGGCGTCAAATTTTGTTTTTGACGTATAAAGAGGCTCATTACACCTTGCGCATATGTAGACTCCCTCACCCATGTCTTTCACGTATTCACCACTATAAGGCCTTTCGGTACCCTTATGGACGATAATCCTTTCCTGTTCCGCGCTTAATTTATTATAGCCCGCGCGGTCCGGAGAAAGGGTTGTATTATTATTTGCAAGTGTTCCGTGCTTTTCGGCTTTCGGCTGACATGACGTTGCAAGACCAGCTATCAGGCAGATCGCTGGAAGTATATTTTTTAAGTTGAGCATCGCGGTTTTGATGTATGTACGAAGAAAACACGTTTAAGGGATTTAAAATTTTTCATGGTTTGCATTATGACATCTGCATGACCCTTCACAGCAGGCGTAATATCTAATGTAAGATTAAAGATGGGATATTGTTTATCCCATTTAAGTTTTTATTTTTAGTTTTTATCACCCTAAACCAAACAGTATTATATGATTACCAAAAAATTAATGATTGTATTTATGGCGACAGTGCTCGTGTCGTCTGGGGGATTTGCCCAGGTCAAACCCATTATTGGTGTTGCCGGCATTTCTCATGAATCTAATTCTTTTAATGTTCACAAAACCCCAATCGAAGACTTTAGTGTAAAAATCGGCGAAGATAAGAATGAAAGAGCTAAGAAATTTTTTGCAGGTGCTAGCGCGAAAACTACTACTGCAGGTTATATTGAAGGTGCAAAGCGCTTCGGACTGGAACTTTATCCCACAGTGGTGACGGGCGCCACTCCAAAGGGACCAGTAACCGATCAGGCTTTTAACGCATTGATGAAAGAGATTATCACTGATCTAAAGGCGGGTCCTAAATTGGAGGGAATATTGCTCGCACTTCATGGTGCAATGATCGTGGAAAGCTACCCAAGCGGTGATGAAGAAATAGTGAGGAGAGTAAGAGAAGCCTTTGGCAAAGATATGCCGATCGTGGTAACGCACGACTTTCACGCGAATATTACCCCAAAAATGATCGAGTTGTCCAATGTGCTGATTACCTTCAAAGAGAATCCCCATTTAGACACCTATGAGCGTGGCTTACAGGCTGCCGAAGTGATGTCAAAGATCGTAAAAGGTGAGGTGAAACCTGTTCAGAGCATTGTAAAGCCTCCTATGATTTATAACATAGCCTTTCAAAACACCTTCTCAAAACCTCTGATTCCTATTGTTGATGCAAGTAAGGAACTTGAAAAGAACCCTAAAGTGCTCGCAGTTAGCGTTTCAGGAGGTTATCAATATGCTGATGTGCCGTCAATGGGGCCCTCCATTGTAGTGGTTACGGATAATGATAAGGAACTAGCTGACAGGGAAGCCAATCGCTTAGCAAAAATGATGTGGGATACTCGCGAGCAAACTCGTTTAAGCAACCCGTCCCCGAAGGACGCTGTGAAAATGGCAATTCAGCATGAAGGAAGACCTGTTATTTTGATCGACATGGGTGACAATATTGGCGGTGGTTCAACCGGTGATAGCTCTTTCCTTCTTGAAGAACTTATTAAGCAGAATGCACAGGGCTGGGCCATGGTAATTGCCGATCCGGCTGCTTATAAAGTGGCAGAGAAAGCGGGGGTAGGAAATTCGTTTGATTTTGAAGTTGGTGGGAAAACGGATGCCCTGCACGGCAAGCCGGTAAGGATCAAAGGACAGGTAAGGTCTTTGAACGTGGGAAGATATCTTGAGACTGAGGTAAGGCATGGTGGTGGCAGATATTGGAATATGGGCCATACCGCCGTAATCCAGGTTGAAGGATCAACTTTGGATGAGCCAAACCTTTTATTGCTGACAACTCAGCGCGCCAGTCCAAATAGCGCACATATCTTTACCTCAAACGGAGTTTATGTTGAGCGTCAGAAAATGTTGGTAGTTAAAGGAGCCATTGCCCCAAGAGCTGCTTACGAGCCGTTTGCATCTGTACTTCTTTCTGTTGACAGCCCGGGTGCGACAGCTATAAACCCAACATGGTTTAAATATTATAATATCCGGGAAGGCTTATTTGGGATAGAAAAGTCGAAACGCTAGCTAACAAAGGTTTATGCTTTGAGCTAAGAACGGCAAATGATGACTTGCTTATCTTAGCTCAAAGTTAAAATTCGTTACTCCGGTTTTGCCACAATGACTTTTTTTGAACTAAAATCGCTTTCAGTTTCTTCATCCAATACATTGTCTTCCACCGGTTTTTTCCTCCAAAGATTTGCAAGGAACGAGCCTGAAATATCCATCCAGGTACCGAATATTGCCGGGTAAAGGCCCATAGTGGCTGCTCTTCCCAATTCTTGCGCTATACCGGCAGCCATTCCTCCGTTCTGCAGCCCCACTTCAATAGCAATAGTTCTGCTGTCGCGCTTATTTAGCTTGAAAAGTCTGCCGCCCCAATACCCCAAAAGGAATCCCATGGCGTTATGAATAAAGGCAGCTAAGAAGAGGAAAAAGCCCATCGATAAGAGGCTGTCGCGTCCGGCAGCAACGATGACGGCTATAATAAAAACGTTGGCTGCCATGGCAATGACAGGCATTGAAGCATTTAGCCACGCACTTCTGCTTCCCAAAAAACGGTTATAAACAATTCCGGCTATTAGGGGCAGGAAGATCATTTTACTGATACTCAGTATCATTGTAGACACGTCTATTGGAATAAACTGACCGGCGAGCCTCTCCATTAATAAGGGCGTTACCAGCGGTGCCATCAATGTGGCAAAAGAGGTCAGTGTGATGGATAACGCAAGATTGCCTTTCGACAGGAAGTTCAGGATGTTAGAAGATACCCCACACGGTACGCAACCTATAAGTATCACTCCAGCAGCAATTTCAGGTGGAAAATTAAATACCTGGGTTAAACTCAATGCGACAAGGGGCATAATGGTAAACTGCAGCACCAACCCAACTAATACACCTTTAGGCATCTTCAGAACGCCTGCGAAATCTTTTATACCCATGGTAGTGCCCATTCCGAACATAATGAGCTGGATCAGGGGTACAATCAGATTATCTGTTTGGTAACCACCAATGCTGGTAATATACTCAGGATAGATCATACTTATGGTGGCTGCCGCTATTACCCAAATGGTAAACGAAAAACCTTTTAGCAATTCAATACTGTTCATGCCGATAAGGAAAAGGACAAAGAACAAAATAATCAGGGGGGTCGCAATGCCCGGCTTACCCAGATAATAGAAAAGAACGCTACCCAATAGGATGAGCCCCGAAAGATTCAGCGAAACTTTTGTTAATGATTTAACATTCATAATTGTGTGGTTTAGGTTGTGCCCATGAAAATAGAAAAAAAATCTAAAGGGAGCAGTAAGGAGGAGATAATGTTGGCAATTACGGAATTTTATACCAGCAATGCTTACAAAACGATATGATTTGGAGAATGAAAAAAGCCTGATACTTTAGCATCAGGCTTTATCGTAATGTGTTGATCGCTTTGGTGAACTAGTCTTCTTTGCTTCCTCTAGCAGACTGTCCGGCGTAGGTAACTTCGGCGACCGAATGCGGAGAGCTAGGGATTCGAACCCCAGGAACCTGTAACAGTTCAACAGTTTTCAAGACTGCCGCAATCGACCACTCTGCCAGCTCTCCGGGGGCAAAAGTACAAAACCGTGCTTAATCTGCAAACAAAAAACGCATTTTTTGAGTTTCAGCACGTAACTCACAGAAACTGAACGGGAAAATCTGCAGCAATACTATTTATTGGGCTTACTTTCCAATCTTTCTTCTACCGGAGCTGATTTAAACGTGTTGAATTTAGGCTTAACGATTCGGATGCTTCTCTTGGAGAGATCAATACTCGCGTTAAGTTCAAAACCTACAAGTATTATAAGGGAATTTAGATATAACCAGATCATAAGGACAATCAGGGTGCCAATGGAGCCATACAGTTTATTGTAGTTGCCGAAATTATTAATGTAGAAGGAAAAGCCCCAAAACGTCAGTATTGCAAGGATTGTAGCCATCCAGGAACCTGCGCTAAAGAATTTCCATTTCTTGGGGTGTGCCGGTCCGTAGCGATAAAGAATGGAAATGGTGACGAAATAGACCACTACAAGTATAAACCATCGGCCGGCATTTAAAACGTATAACCAAAATGCGTCTTTAAAACTTAATTCACTCTTAAGCAGATTCAAAACGTATTCTCCGATAGTCATAATGATTAATCCAAAGATCAAGGCAAAGGAGATCAAAACCGTCAGGTAAAGAGCAACAAGCCTTTGTTTGAGCCAGGGCCTGGTTTCGATGAGAAGAGACGATTTATTGAAGGCCTGCATTAGCGTGTGTACACCATTCGTGGCGAAAAACAGAGCAAGAAGGAAACCGAATGACAAGAGCCTCGAGTTCTGGTTGTTGACAATATCAAGCAGCGTGGTTTTGACAGCATCGAATGCCTCCAATGGCAATACCAGCGCGATCAGATCCATTAGCTTATTCTGGAAATCATGTATCGGTATATAAGGTATTAGCGTGAATAAAAAAATTATCGCGGGAAAAATAGCCAGCATGAAATTATACGCCAGCGAAGAAGCCTTATTGATCAGTTCGTCTTTGCCGATCTCCTGGAAAAAAAAGGTAGCTACTGTATAAACAGGCAAGGGGCTGAATCCTGGCAAGATCATTACCTTAGTCCATTCAATGAACAGGTAATAAGGTTTGACGTTAAGCAGAAGTTTATGCAGCCAGAGCATATCTTTAATTAAAATGGATCTTTATCTTATCTAAAAAATCGTCAGGAGGAAGGCAGGGCCGGTTTTTTTCCTGATTAATAAAGACAAGCATAGTTTCCCCCAGGTTGATCAGCTCTTCTCTTTCATTAAACAATTCATAACGAAAATGGATCCTCACCGAGGGCATAGCTTCCATAACAACTTTTACAGTTATTTCCTCATCATATAATGCAGGTTTGATATACTTGCATTTCAGTTCGGTGACCGGCATAATTATGCCAGAAGCCTCCATAGCCTTGTAGGTCAAACCCAAGCTTCTAAGCATCTCAACGCGGCCTACTTCATAAAATTCAGCGTAATTACCATAATACATATAACCCATCTGGTCAGTGTCTGCGTATCGTACCCGGATTTTAGTAGAATGGACAAACATTACTTCTTAATATTTCTTTCGTTCAAGGCCTGCTGAAATTTCCTGGCGTTGATAGTGTGTTGAGCCAAGTTGGTTGCAAAGTTGTGGTAACCGGAAAAGTCTTCTTTAGCACACATGTACAGGTAATCGTGGTTAGCATAGTTTAAAACAGCATCGATCGCACTAATGCTGGGCATCCCAATGGGACCCGGGGGCAGACCTTTATACATATATGTGTTATACGACGAGCTGATCCGAAGGTGCTTATTTAAAACCCGCCTGATAGTAAAGTCCTTAGCCGCAAAGATCACCGTCGGGTCGGCTTCGAGCTTCATACCCTTCTTTAAACGATTGATATATAAGCCGGCGATTACCGGCATTTCTTTGTCCATAAGTGCCTCACCATCAACAATAGACGCAAGGATACTTACATTGATTGGGGAAAGTTCTATTTTTTCGGCGCGTGCCTTTCTTTCCTGAGTCCAGAACTTGTTATATTCATCATACATCCGGGTGAAGAACTTTTCGGCAGAAGTATTCCAATATATTTCATATGAGTTAGGGATAAACATCGTGTAAACATTGTCGGTATTAAACCCGTATTTCCCGACAAAGGCTGCCGAATCTAATAAATGGCTGATAGATGCCGAATCGGTTTCAATCTTCTTAGAAACCATTCCTGCAAGCGTTTCTTTAAGCCTGACATTTTGAAATGCTATTTTAACAGGTTCCTGGTTCCCAGCCTTCAGCATATTTATGAAAGACCGATTGCTCATGCCTTTCGTCAACCGGTATTTTCCAGGCTTCACTTTGCCGGGGTAATCCATATTATCGGCAGCATTCCGGAACGAAATGCTGTCCTTCACGACCTCGTCCTTTCTAATACTTTCATAAACATCATCAAAGTCTGATCCGGTCCTGATATAAAGGTAATTAGTGTTATCAGTTACATTTGGACCGAAATACTTCATGTAATAGTTAAAGGCAGTGCCTGCCAGCATTATCAGGAATAGAATACCCAGAACAATGAAAATCTTGGATTTGAAACTTAATTTATTGGTTTTGCTAGTAGCCATGCTATTGTTTTGAACTATTTGTTTTTAGCTTTTGAAGTGATAATAAGCCGCCCGTTAAATTACGAACATTCATATATCCATATTGTGCCAGCGCCTGCTTTGCTGTTGCGCTTCGTAAACCCCTCTGACAAATCACCACGATCTCGTGGCTTTTATCAAAGCCGAGATCATCAATTTCTTTCAGCAGCAGGCTCAGTGGAATGTTGACGCCACCAAGATTAAATGTCTGAAATTCGAGTTCTTCGCGCACGTCGATAATAATGAAGCGATCCGGCTCCTTATAACGCGTACTGAACTCTGCAGCAGAGATATCCATGGAATTAGTTAATTTCCTAAGACTACATCAATTTGCGTACCGATACTGACCTTGCTAAGGGTATCACTGATAGCAGGGAATTGTCGAATGATCCTGGCACTGACAGAATCTCTTACCACACCTTCGTAGGTTACTTGTCCTAATACCAGGGAAGAACCCAGAAGCGATAATCTTGCTTCACTCAGGTTAAGACCCAGCAGGTTGGGGATATCTACCTCGCTCGCACCGAGGCCATCGCCAAGAATCAGGTCTATTTTCGATCCTTTTGGTACTTGCTGCCCTTTGGTAATTGTATTTCCTCCAAATGATGAGCTAATAATAACGTCGCGGGCTACGTCAGAAACGTAGGATGTATCTCCGATCTTCAGCTGGTAGTTGTTTAGTATCGACCTGACTTCGAGATAGGTTTTACCGGCAATATCCGGGAACTTGATATTCGGCGCGTCCCGGGTGATAATCAGATATATAGTACGGTTGGCTTTGACGTTGGTATTCGGATCGGGGTCCTGTTCGACCACTATTCCCGGCGCTTTATCTATAAGATATACGGAATCGTTGATCTGGTATCTTAAGCCCCCGGCCTCCAGCAGCTCAATCGCTCTTTCAACAGTAAGCCCCTTTAGCTTGGGTACCGGCATTCCTTCACCATGATGAGTATAAAAACCAAGGCTATAGAATATAATAAGCAGGAATGCCGTAATAGATATTGCCGCTATGATGAGGTTTTTACGAAAGGTCCTGGTCTTTAAGTAATCAAAGAATTTGCTCATTAACAGCTGGCTTAAGATTTATTAAAAGGTTCTCTGCAGTGATTATGCTGTTCTATAGAGCAGCATAAAGTATCCAAAAATAATCCAAAATTCGGCAATAGTGAAAGAATAAATATTCAGACCATTTCCGGTAGAATTGTTTTTTGCAATATATTTGAGCGATGAATAAGACAATAGCTTTAGTTACCGGCGGGTTTACAGGTGAATCTGTAGTATCATTTAAAAGTGCCGCCTTCGTAGAATCTCAGCTAGACCGCAGCAAATATGAAGTATATAAGATAGCTGTGCTTAAGGAAGGGTGGTATTATGAAGGCCCCAACGGTGTAAAACACACGGTCGACAGGAATGATTTTACTCTAATGCTGCATGGCAAAAAAGTACATTTCGATGCAGTATTTATTATGCTACACGGTTCTCCAGGTGAAGACGGCAAGCTGCAGGGTTATTTTGACCTGTTAAATATCCCATATACCAGTTGTGATGCGTTGACTTCGTCTTTAACAATGAATAAGGGTTATTCCAAGGCGATAGTAGATGGTATATCTGGGCTTCATATTGCGAGGTCGGTTCAGTTGTTTGAGAATTCAAACCAGGACTCAGGGCAATTGTTAACCTCCCTGAAGCTGCCACTGTTCGTCAAACCTAACAATGGCGGAAGTAGCATTGGCATGAGCAAGGTTAAATCTTCAGATGAGCTGCCGGCTGCTCTTGATAAAGCTTTCAATGAGGATTCGCAGGTTCTGGTTGAGGAATTTATTCAGGGAAGAGAATTCTCCATCGGAGTTTATAGTGGAAAAAATAGTATTACGGTACTTCCTGCAACTGAAGTGATACCTTCTAACGACTTCTTTGATTTTGAAGCTAAATATACCCCTGGTGCCACCGAAGAAATTACACCCGGCCGGATGAGTGATGAGGAGAAATCCAGAGTGGAAAGGATCGTGAAGGATATTTATATTAGACTTAATTGCCGCGGAATGGTAAGAATCGATTATTTCCTTCAGGACGGTACGAGTAATTTTTATTTTGTGGAGATTAATACGATACCCGGTCAGACTGCTCAAAGTTTTATACCGCAACAGGTAAAGGCCGCCGGAATGAATATCGGAGAATTTTATGGAGAATTGATCGAGAAAGCTTTAGAGGGGTAATCAGTAATCAGTAATCAGTAAGCGGTAATCAGTATTCAGTGCGAACGTACCGTGACTATTAAATAGTTTTTGATTGATGAATACCCATCACTGTTTACCCGGCGCAGCCACTGATTTACTGATCACTAAATCGAATACTTCCCAATCATCTCTTCAGATACCAAAACTCCTTTCCCTGTTTTGGTATCGATCATAACATAGTCGAACCAGCCGTCACATGAAACTTTCCCTGTTTTCAGGTTTACGATCTCAAATCTAACCCTGCATCCTTTTGGACTTATCGTTTCGATACCGGTTTCAACCGTAAACATGTCACCAAGACCTAATGGACGCTTGTAATCTACATGAGCGGTTCGTACAACCCAGCCATATCCCTGCTCAAGGAAAGTTTCCATTGGCATCTTATAAAAGACTTCCATTTGTTCGTATCGGGCTGCCAGCACATAGTCGAAATAAGTACTATTATGCACATGATTGAACATATCGATATCATCAGGGCGGACTTTGAACTCGGTTTTAAAGCGGCTGTATTTTGGGAGAGTTTCCATTGGATACGAAATTCGGGGTAATTATTGGGAATTGGAAATTTGACGAGAGGCGAGAAGCATAAGAAAGATTTCCGCCCAGCATCCTATGAATCTTACAATCCTATAAATCCTATTCCTCTTTGAACTTACATATCTTAATCCTATCTTTGCATCCAATTCAATTAATTATTTACGCTTTAATATTATTCAGGTAATGTATTTAAGTACAGAGTACAAGGCAGAAATTTTTGCCAAGCACGGAAAAGGTGCCACAGACACAGGTTCTGCAGAGGGGCAAGTGGCATTATTCACTTCACGTATTGCTCATTTAACCGGGCATTTGAAGAAAAACAAGAAGGATTTTTCTACACAATTATCTCTTCAGAAATTAGTAGGTAAACGTCGCGCTTTATTAGCATATCTTTACAAAAAGGATATTAACAGGTATCGTGCGATTATCAAAGCATTAGAGTTAAGAGATATTATAAAATAATCTTAGCAAATTATTGCGAAGCCATCCTTTACTTGGGATGGCTTTTTTACTTTATTAGAAATAAACCAATATAAAAAAGGTATACTCAAAAGAGGAAAAGTATACCGCTATAAACCAATGAGTTATAACGCAATAAAAAAATCATTTGATCTTGGCGATGGCCGTATGATCGAGATCGAAACCGGTAAGTTAGCTAAACAAGCTGACGGTTCGGTAGTAGTGAGAATGGGAGACACGATGCTCCTTGCAACCGTAGTTTCTACAGTAGGCGCTAAACCTGGAACAGATTTCCTGCCATTATCGGTTGATTATCAGGAAAAATATGCTTCTACAGGACGCATTCCCGGCGGGTTTTTACGTCGTGAAGCACGGCTTTCAGATTATGAAGTCCTGATCTCGCGTTTAGTTGACCGTGCCCTTCGTCCGATGTTCCCGGATGATTATCATTCAGACACCCAGGTGATGATCTCTTTGATATCGGCTGATAAAAACATCATGCCCGACTGCCTTGCGGGCTTAGCAGCTTCTGCAGCGATTGCAGTTTCTGATATCCCTTTCAACGGACCAATTTCCGAAGTTCGTGTTGCACGGATTGATGGGAAATTCGTTATCAATCCTTACCTGAGCGACCTGGAACGAGCAACTATTGATTTCCTTGTAGCTGGCACAGAGCATGATATCGTGATGGTGGAAGGCGAAGCTGATGAAATTTCTGAAGAGGACATGGTTGCTGCAATTGAATTTGCACACAAGGCAATCGTCGTTCAGGTTCAGGCTCAGAAGGAGCTTGCTGAAATGGTTGGTAAGACCAAAAAACGTGAGTACAGCCATGAGTCACATGATGAAGAATTAAAGAAAGCTGTTTATGCAGCTACTTACGATAAGGTTTATGCAATAGCTAAATCTCAGTCAGCGAAACACGAAAGAGGAGACGCATTCGGAGCCGTGTTAATGGACTTCATTGCAACCCTTGGCGAAGATCTGGATGATACAACCGGATTCCTTGCAAAAAAATATTTCCACGACGTTCAATATGATGCCATCCGTAACCTTGTACTGGACGAAGGGATTCGTTTAGACGGCCGCGACGCGCGTACCGTGCGCCCGATCTGGAGCGAAGTTGGTTATTTGCCATCTGCGCACGGATCTGCTGTATTTACAAGGGGAGAGACACAGTCTTTAACAACTGTGACATTGGGCGCTAAGTCTGATGAGCAGATGATCGACGGTGCGTTCTTTAACGGTTATCAGAAATTCTTATTACACTATAATTTCCCGGGTTTTTCAACCGGCGAGGTTCGTCCTAACCGTGGTGCCGGACGCCGTGAAATCGGCCATGGTAACCTTGCAATGCGTTCCCTGAAAAAGGTACTTCCAGGCGATGAAAACCCATACACCATACGTGTTGTATCAGATATCCTTGAATCCAATGGTTCGTCTTCAATGGCTACAGTATGTGCGGCTACACTGGCACTGATGGACGCCGGAGTCAAGATCAAAGCACCTGTATCAGGAATTGCTATGGGACTGATCACTGACGAGAAGACAGGCAAGTACGCGATATTAAGTGATATCCTGGGCGATGAAGATCATTTGGGTGACATGGACTTCAAGGTTACCGGTACTGAAGCAGGTATTGTAGCTTGCCAAATGGATTTGAAGATCAATGGTTTGAAATGGGAAGTGTTAACTGCAGCTTTGAAGCAGGCAGGTGAGGCACGTCTTCATATTTTAAATGAAATGAAGAAAACTATTTCTACTCCTCGCGAAGACTACAAGCCACACGCACCACGTATCGTTACCCTGAAAATTGATAAAGAATTTATCGGTGCTGTTATAGGCCCCGGCGGTAAGATCATTCAGGAAATGCAGCGTGAAACCGGTGCAACTATTGCTATCGAAGAAAAGGATAATCAGGGCATCGTACAGATCTTCGCCGATAACAAAGATGCTATCGATAAGGCGGTAGGCCGAATCAAGGCAATTGCTGCAAGGCCTGAGGTTGGTGAGATCTACGAGGGTAAAGTTAAGACGATCATGCCGTTCGGTGCTTTTGTTGAGATCATGCCTGGTAAAGACGGCCTTCTTCATATTTCAGAAATCGACTGGACCCGCCACGAGACAATGGAGGGTGTTCTGAACGTAGGTGACATTGTTCAGGTTAAACTTCTGGATGTAGACAAACAAGGAAAATTAAAGCTTTCACGCAAGGCGTTACTTCCCCGTCCTCCACGGCCAGAAGAAACTAAACCTGCTGAAGCTTAATTTTTAAAGGTTAAAATTATATAAACCTGATCAGATTCGTTTGATCAGGTTTTTTTGTTTATTTCCCGCTCAACCCCTTTAATTTCTGTCAAAGTCGTAAATTTATCCCATGAAACATCTCATTGCTCCTTCTGTACTCTCTGCTGACTTTGCGAACCTACAGACCGATATTAAAATGATCAATCAAAGCGAGGCTGATTGGTTCCATATAGATATCATGGATGGGATGTTTGTTCCTAACATCTCTTTTGGCTTCCCGGTATTAAGCGCGATCAATAAATACGCTGAGAAACCTTTGGATGTCCATTTGATGATTATGGATCCGGACAGATATTTGCGGGATTTTAAAAACTCCGGCGCTGCAAATATTACAGTCCATTATGAAGCATGTACACATTTGCATAGAACCCTGAGCGCGATTAAGGATCTTGGTTGCAAGGCTGGGGTAGCTATCAACCCACACACTCCTGTTAGTGTTCTTGAAGATATTATTCAAGATGTTGACCTGGTTTGTATTATGTCCGTTAACCCCGGTTTTGGCGGGCAGAAATTTATTGAAAATACCTACAAAAAAATTCAAGCTTTAAGATATCTTTCCAGCGAAAAAAATAATTCATTGATGATAGAAATTGACGGCGGGGTGGGCATGCAAAACGCCGCTTCGCTGCTTAAAGCCGGTGCGGATATACTTGTGGCGGGCAATGCAGTTTTTGCAGCGAATGATCCATCAGTTGCTATATCTGAATTAAAGCATCTGAATATCGATATATTAACTTCGTAGGCTTAATGTGAAGCGATCATCACAACCTTTCTTCCGTCAAGGTTTTTACTCGCAAGCTGGCTTCAGTTTCATATTATTTTTCAATCTTTTTCTTTGTTCTCTACTTTCTTTTGCACAAGAGTTTTCCTCCATTAAAGGTACCGTCCGCTCATCACGGGGAGAATTATTAAGCGGGGTTACAGTTCTGGCAACACAATCAAGGATCATTACTCAAACAGATGATGAGGGAGCATATCTAATTAATTCTGTGCCACTGAATATTACCCTGACGTTTAGCCGGCTTGGATATAAAGCTGTGACAATTGATCTGGGTCTTCTCCCTTCCCGCGAAAATATACAGGATATCATTTTGTCGCCTGAAGTACAGTCCTTAGACGAAATCAATATAACCGAAAAGTTCAGCGGCAGCAACTTTAAGCTGGTAGAACCAGCCAAGTTTAGTGCATATCCGACTGTTTCAGGAAGCTTTGAAAGTTTGATTAAAAATATGCCCGGTGTGTCGGCTAATAACGAGCTGAGTTCTCAATATTCAGTAAGAGGGGGGAATTTTGATGAAAACCTGCTGTATCTTAATGATATCGAGATATTCCGTCCGCTGTCTATCAGCAAAGGCCAGCAGGAAAGTCTTGGTTTTATCAATCCGGATATGGCTTCAAACGTGAGGTTCTCAGCTGGCGGTTTTGAAGCCCGTTATGGTGATAAATTATCGTCTGTGCTTGATGTACGTTATTCGAGGCCGGATAGTTTTTCGGCAGAGGCCTCGGCAGGCTTTTTAGGCAGCTCTGCTACGCTAAAACTTCCCTTCAAAGGGAGCTACGTTTTAGCTGGGGTAAGAAATAAGCGCAATCAGGATCTGCTCGAAAGGCAGAATTTAAGAGGAAATTATAAATCGAAATTTTCGGACTACCAGCTACTTTATAGACAGGATATAGGCACGAAGTTTAACGTTTCTTTATTTGGGAACTACAATACCGGCGAGCTTGATGTTGTTCCCGGAGAACGCGAAACAGAGTTCGGAACCTCGGACGAGGTGCTAAAACTGTATGTAAATTATGACGGGTTGGAAGCTACCAAATATAAAACAGGGGTTGCTGCCATAACCTTCGCTTACAATTTCTCCAATAGCTCCGCCATTAAATGGATCAGCTCTGTGACTGGTTTAAAAGAGTCTGAAGATACGAAGCTTTTAGGCTGGTATTCATTTGACGAGCGCGATGGAGGTCTTGATGGTGGTAGTAACCCAAGCTTGCTTGGGAGAGGCTCGCAATATGATTTTACAGAGAACAGGGTGAAATCCGTCATCTATAATTCAGAGTTGCGGATATACAAGCAGTATAAGAGGTCGTTTCTTGAAATGGGAGCGAGGTTTCAAAACGATCGGATCAGAGACAATATAAACGAGTATGTCGCCCTGGATTCGACATCATTTTCTTCACCAGGCGGCGGTAATTGGATATATTCAGACATTATTGATGAAGAGACTGATATTAGTATTAACAGGATAAATGGCTTCCTTCAGAATACCTTCAGCCTAAATCCGTATTTAACTTTTGCTGCAGGCATAAGAGCAAACTATAACTCCTTTACAAAGGAAACTCTCATAAGCCCCAGATTATCATTTATGTATTATCCTGGAAATTCAGAACGGTTTCTTTTGCGCTTTTCCGGTGGCTCATACGTTCAGCCTCCGCACTATAAAGAACTGAGAAATTATGATGGCAGCCTGAACCCGCGTGCAAAATCCCAGCGTTCATTTCAGCTCCTGAGCGGTGCTGATTATAAGTTCAATGGACTAGGTACCAAACTGAAATTCACATCTGAAGTTTATTATAAGTTTCTGTCAAGGTTGACACCCTATAAGACCGACGACCTCAAGGTCAGATATTTCTCTGATCAGGAGTCAAAGGGTTATGCTGCAGGTGCGGACTTTAGCCTGAGCGGAAATTTCGCGCGCGATTTAGAATCAACTTTCCGGCTTTCTTATATGAAGACAGAGGAAGATATTAAGGATGATTTTTATTTGACCGGTGGGCCAGGAATTCCCGGGGCAGCCGTTAGGCCGGGATATTTAAAACGTCCCACAGATCAAAGGATCAATCTCGGAATATTGTTTCAGGATCGCCTTTTGCAGAACCCTACCTATAAAGTCCACTTAAACTTATTATTTGCTTCAGCGCTGCCCACTGGTCCGGCCGGATCGCAACGTTACCAGGATGTTTTTAAGATTCCAGCATATAAGCGGGTAGATATCGGATTTTCTAAAGATTTTGCTGACCAGGATAGTCGGAGAATACCCGCATTCATAAAAAAATATTTTCAGTCGCTAAGCGCACATGCCGAAATTTTCAACCTTTTAAATAACAAGAATACGGCTTCCTATCTGTGGTTAAAAGACGCCAGGTCGGTTCAATATGCTGTGCCTAATTACCTCACTTTTAGAAAATTCAATTTTAGGATTATTGCAGAGCTGAAAAGCCGCTAAAATATTCTGACGATTTGTTATTAAGGGCTTAAAATCCTCCAATGTGTCGAATTATTCTGCTATTTTTGCGCCAACAAATCTTAATATCATGACACATAATTTTGGTGCAGGTCCCTGCATTCTACCACAGGAAGTTTTTAAACAAGCATCCCAGGCAGTACTTGAATTTAACGGCACGGGCTTATCCATTTTGGAGATATCCCATCGCACTCCCGAGTTTGAACAGGTAGTAGACGAAACCGTGCGTTTAGTTAAGGAACTTTTAAATGTTCCTGAAGGGTACTCGGTAGTGTTGCTACAGGGCGGGGCCTCCATGCAATTTTCTATGGTTCCGCTGAATCTGTTAGGTGAAGGGCAAACTGCTGCTTACCTGGACTCTGGGGTATGGGCAAGTAAGGCCATCAAAGAGGGAAAGGTTGTTGGAAACGTGAATGTTGTTGCTTCCTCGAAAGACGCCAATTATACTTACATACCAAGGGATTTTGAAATCCCTGCAGATTCTGCATATTTTCATTATACTTCTAACAACACGATCTATGGAACGGAATTGTTTGAAACACCGAAAACCTCAGTTCCGGTTGTTTGCGATATGTCGTCCGATATTATGAGCCGTGTTATAAATGTCTCTGATTTTGACCTGATATATGCCGGAGCGCAAAAGAATATCGGACCGGCAGGAGTAACCGTCGTTATTGTTAAAGATAGTATTCTTGGTAAAGCAGGTAGGAAGCTTGGATCGATGCTCGACTACCAAATTCAGGTTGAAGGCGGATCAATGTATAATACGCCGCCTGTATTTGCCATATACGTGTCCATGTTAAATCTTCGCTGGTTGAAATCAAAGGGAGGCATCGCGGAGATAGAACGCGAGAATATCGCCAAAGCTGAAGCGCTATATAAGGAGATCGACCGCAATCCATTATTCAAAGGAACCTGTAAAATTGAGGACAGGTCACGGATGAATATCTGTTTTGTAATGGAAGATCCTGAATTAGAAAAGCCTTTTCTGAAATTTGCAGAAGACAGGGATATAATTGGAATAAAAGGCCATCGTAGTGTAGGAGGTTTCCGGGCTTCCATGTACAATGCGCTGCCAATTACCAGCGTTCACGCGCTGATAGATGCAATGCAGGAATTTGCTGAGAAGCAACGTAATTAAAAAGAAGTTTATCCTGATTCTGATGGGCAGTTTCATGCATATTAAACTAATTATTAAAACAGGTAACACAAATAATTTTATATCAATTAATTACAAAACATATGTTTCGCATACTCGCCAATGACGGCATAGATCCTATAGGTAAAGAATTATTAGAGAAAGCTGGTTTCGTCGTGGATACTGTTCACATTCCTCAGGCGGAGCTGGTGAATGGGCTTAAGAACTACGATGGTATTACAGTTAGAAGCGCCACTAAACTCCGGCAAGATCTCCTTGACGCGTGCCCTAACATTCGTTTGATAGGACGCGGCGGAGTAGGTATGGATAACATTGATGTTGATTATGCGCGCGGGAAAGGTATCGCAGTTGTTAATACCCCGGCGGCATCCTCACTTTCAGTGGCCGAGCTGGTCTTTGCCCATCTCTTTACGGGTATCCGTTTTCTGCAGGATGCAAATCGTAAGATGCCCCTGGAAGGCGGAACCCGGTTTAATGACCTGAAAAAAGCTTATGCGAAAGGAATTGAGCTTCGGGGGAAGAAGATCGGTATCATTGGTTTTGGCCGCATTGGCCGCGAGACTGCCAGGGTAGCGCTCGGACTGGGAATGGAAGTTCTCGCGTACGATCTGTTTGAAGTACCTTCTGAACTCGAAATTCAGTTAGCGGGAAATATTCGCGTTACCTGCCCTATAAGAGCATTGAGTGTAGAGCAATTGATTAAGGAAGCAGACTTTATTAGCCTTCACGTGCCGTTTTCTGAGAAGCCTGTGCTCGGCAAGGAAGAGTTCGCCAGAATGAAAGATGGAGTTGGGGTGGTTAACTGCTCGCGTGGGGGGACAATCGATGAAGAGGCTTTATTGGAAGCGTTGGACTCGGGAAAGGTTGCATTTGCCGGACTGGATGTATTTGATAACGAACCAACGCCACGTCAGGCTTTGCTTGCTCATCCAAAGGTATCGTTAACTCCCCATATCGGCGCATCAACCAATGAAGCACAGGAGCGGATCGGTACGGAACTTGCTAACCTTATAATAGATTTCTTTAAAACAGTAAAGGTGTAAATTCCTTTAAGGGTTTGCATCTGTCATTATTTTAAATGCCAAGAATCAAACCATTTAATGGAATACGACCTAATCCCCGTTATGCGGGAAAGGTAGTATTAGATATTGAAAACTTAAGCCTTCAGGAGGCAAAGATTATCCGGCAGGAAAACCCATATTCCTATGCGAATATGCTGGTTCCCAAGCTGGATAATCTTTTTTTAAGAGGTTCTAAAAACGAACTCGCTTTTAAGAAGATAAATGAAAATTTCGACGACTTTCTTGACAAGGAAGTCTTGGTGCGGGATACCAAACCCTCAATATACGTTTACCGAATTTCCGACAGTGAAAAAAGCCAGACCGGCATCTGGACTGTCACCCATGTAGACGACTATCTGAATGATCGCATAAAAAAACACGAGTTAACCCGGCCTGAACGGGAAGTTGTGCTGACCGACTACCTGCAACAGACAGGCATTGATGCAAATCCGGTACTAATCACCTATGAACCGGATAGGAGAATAAATAATTTCATAGAAAAAGTATGCAAGACAACTTCCTGTCTGTCATATGAGAAGAATAAGTACCGGCACGAGCTTTGGAAGGTTGAAGATGAACAGGATATTGCAATATTAAGCCGGGCTTTTGAAACCATTTCGACTGCGTACATTGCTGATGGACATCATCGCGCCGCCGCAGCTGCAAGATTATCGATCAATCAACGGCAGCTTCAGAATAGATATAACGGTGATGAGGAATTTAATTATTTTTCTTCGGTCTATATGGCCTCTGATCAACTCCGGATATATCCTTTTCACCGGCTTGTTAAAGATCTGAACGGCTATACTGTAAGTATGTTTCTTAAGAGGCTTTCGTGTGATTTTGTCGTACAGAAATCAGAAAAAAGTGTGATGCCGTCGGAATTACACGATTTCGGAATGTACCTGGATGGAATATGGTATCATCTAAGGGCACATGAAGAACTCTATCTCGGCGGTGGAGCAGTCTCGGAGCTCGATGTAAGCATACTACAGGATTATGTTTTATCCCCTCTGTTGCATATCGACGACCCCAGAACAGATAAAAGGTTAGTTTTTTCGGGGGGGATCTTAACTGCTGACGATTTAGTAAAACAGGTAACAGAAAATGATTATGCAGTTCTTTTCACCCTATTTCCTACTTCGACAGACCAACTGATGAAAATTGCCGATATGGGAGAAGTTATGCTTCCAAAATCCACCTGGTTTGAACCTAAGTTTCAGGCCGGTTTATTGGTACACAGGATAGGGTAGGCGTAGGTTAAGAATTACCGGTATTTTATAAATCGAGGGAATAACATTTTCCCTTAACCGCTATCTCGGCATTATATCCGTTTTCCATAAGCGTCTGTTTAAAACTCTCCATTGAAGAGATCTCACCATGAACAAGGAAAACCTTCCCGAGCCTGTCCTTATCCTGTTGCTTTACAAAATTCACGAGATTATTATGATCGCCGTGACCGCTAAATAAGTCTGTTTGTTTGATTGTAGCGTAGACAGATAATTCCCGGTGCCTGATATTTACGATAGGATCGCCGCGTAGCAATCTATGGCCCAGGGTTCCTTTAGCACAGTATCCAATAAAAAGGATCGTGCAATAGTAATTTGATATATTATAATATAAATGATCCTGTATCCGTCCCCCCTCCAGCATGCCTGCAGACGAGATTATGATGCAAGGTTCATAATAATTCGAAATCGCCTTGCTCGCATTCATATCCTGTATATACTCCAGGTTCTCAAATTCAAACTCGTCGCCTTTTAGCCGGTAAAATTCCTGTGCTTCATGATTTAAAAGAGAATGGTGTTTTCTGAAAATATCGGTTGCATAGGTTGCCATTGGGCTATCTACAAATACTTTCACTCTGGGCAACAATCCTTTGGAAAATATCCTGTTCAGTGAATAAACCAGGGCCTGGGTGCGGCCCACGCTAAAGGCCGGAATAATTAGCCGGCCGGGTGATTTTACACAAGCTTCGTTAACTGTTTCTGTAAGCAGTTCATCAACAGTCTGTGTTGCCTGATGCCGGCGGCCTCCATAGGTCGACTCACAAACCAGGTAATCAACCTGGGGTAAGTCTTCAGGGTCGTTCAGGACGGGGTAGTTTTTACGACCAATGTCGCCGCTAAATGCGATAGTCTTATCCTTTCCATTTTGTTTTACAGTCAGTACCACGGCCGATGCCCCTAACAAGTGGCCAACAGGTACGAATGTGACGCTGATCTCTCCATTGATCAGAAAGGGCCGGTTAAAAGCTATTGTCACGAAGCGATCAACTGTTTCCATAACATGCTTCTGAAGATAAAGAGGTTTTGGCCCGGAATTGAATCCTCGTTTACCTTTACGGATCTTGCGTTGTTTGTTAAGGAAGATGTTTACTGAGTCGAGGAGAAGAAGTTCCGTCAGGTCGGCTGTGGGGGGTGTGCAAAGGATTTGCCCGTTAAATCCGTTCCTGACCAGTGTGGGGAGGTTTCCGGAATGATCAATATGTGCATGGGTTAGGACGACAACATCAATTTCAGAAGGTGAGAAAGGAAAGTATTCATTCTCTTCAATCCAGGTATCCTTTTCGTAATCCAGCCCGCAATCTATCAGGATCTTATAATTGTCAATTTCGAGCAGGTGCATGCTTCCAGTAACCTGTTGCGCAGCACCCCAAACAGTTAATTTCATAATTGGCTTGGTATTCGTATTAAGTGGCTATTAAACAGCAAACCGTAATCCTATACAGTAATCACGAATTACGTCGATTCTCTGCAGAATACTAATCACCGATTACGAGCTTTTATGCTTCCAGTTGTAATTGGCTTAAATAACGATAAAGACCTTCTTCGTTTTTCATCAGTTCTGCATGACTTCCGGTTTCAATAACTTTGCCTTTTTCAAGAACGACAATAGTATCGGCTTCGCGGATAGTCGACAGCCTGTGGGCAATGATGATCGAAGTTCTATTTTTCATCAGTTCTTCCAGTGCTTCCTGTACCAGGCGTTCAGATTCAGAATCCAGGGAAGAGGTTGCTTCATCCAGGATAAGGATAGCAGGATCCTTTAATAAAGCCCGGGCAATGGCTATTCGTTGGCGTTGCCCCCCTGATAATTTAACTCCACGTTCACCAACCAGCGTATCGTAAGCTTCCGGGAACCCCGTAATAAATCCGTGAGCGTTAGCCCGTTTTGCAGCAGTCTGGATTTCTTCTTCGCTGGCATTCAAACGGCCATAAGCGATGTTCTCCCTGATAGTGCCGCCAAACAGCAAAACATCCTGCGGTACGATAGCCACCTGGTTACGGATGTCGGTCAGGCTATAGTCTGAGGCTGCCTTACCATCAAAAAGTAACTGGCCCTCCTGAGCTTCGTAAAAGCGCAAAATTAAGCCTGCCATAGTAGACTTTCCGGCACCGCTGGGACCAATGATAGCTACTCGTTCGCCTGTTTTAGCTTCAAAAGAAACTCCATTCAAAACGGTAATCTCCTTACGGGATGGGTATGAGAAAACAATATCTTTAAATTCCAGGTTGCCTTCTATTTTCTGGTCTACCTTATTGTTGTCGTTGAGCATGTAAATAGGCTCATTTTCTTCGCCAAGTATCTCTAGAACACGCTCACTTGCACCAAATGCTTTTTGCATTGTTGCATATAATTCCGGAAAGCTACCCATTGCGGCACCCACGAACGTGGAGAGGAGAATGAAGGTAAACATGCTCGCGAGGCTTATTTCGCCAGCTTGCACCAAATGCGACCCGTACCAGACTACTGAAACTATTGTGCCGAATAAGCAGAAAACGATAAACGATGCGAACATTCCTCTAAACCGGGCTCCGCGCATGGCTATTTTAACAACCTCACGAATACTTTTATTGTACCTGCTTACCTCGTATGATTCGTTCACGAAGGCCTTGACATTAGAGATCCCCTGCAATGTCTCTTCCACGATAGTATTAGACTCGGCAAGTTTGTCCTGCGCTTTCCTTGATAATTTGCGGATAAATCGCCCGAATACCACGGCGATCACCACCATGACAGGCAGCACGGCAAGCAACATCAGTGTTAGCTTGCCTGAAACCAGCACCAGAAAGATGATCCCCCCAGTAAAAATGATCACCTGCCTGATCATTTCGGCAAGGGTAGTGGTTATAGCATCCTGTATTTGTGAAAGATCCGCCGAAAGCCGGCTGTTTAACTCGCCAACCCTCCTCTGCGAAAAGAAGTTCATGGGCAGCGTAATAAGCTTATGGTAAGTATCCCGCCGGATGTCGGCAAGGCCTTTCTCCGCCACCTCAACGAACCAGTTTATCCTGAAATAGGAAAAAATCGATTGTACGAACAATACAGCAAGTAATGTAAGAGCAACAGTATTTATATCTGTTGGAAAATAATCTAAGATCTCCCTGGGAACCGCGGCACCCGTTTGCCTTAACTGCTGTCCACCGGTTCCGATCAAACGGCCCATTAGCAGAGGAAAAAGAAACGAACTACCGCTAGATATTATAAGGCATGCTAACCCAAGAAAGAATTTAACGCGGTAAGGCTTGAGGTATGAAAGTAGCCTCATCACCTGCTTAATGCTTTCTTTATTGATTTTTGCTTTGGGAAGTTCTTCAGCCTGAGCGTTGCCGCTATTTAATCGAGCACGTGCCATCTATATATCTATACAAGTAGGTGTTGTCCGTTATGAGACGGCGCAAAATTAGCTTTATTTGATCATTCTTTACCATTTTGTCGATCAATCCAAAGTAATTTTTTGATGGCTGATAGAAATAGCCCTATGGGTCTGGAAAAAATCAGCAAACCAATTGAAAGAATCACCAGTATGATTATAGACGACTTCAGCCTGGCCTCCCGTTTTTCTAGTTTCTCAACCTCACCTTTTAAGACTTCATTTTGCTGCTGCAGGCTTGTAATTGTCGATTGAAAACGATCTATCCGTCCCTCAACGGTTTCAGCCCGGGTTTCAACTTCCTTTTTCTCGAAATCTTTGTAATCCAGCAGTATCTTAAGTTCGGTGAAGATCTGATTATCGTTCAATACGATCTGCGTTAAGATATCATTCGATGCCTGCATGTCGCGTTTCGTTTTTAAGCCAAAAATGCCTGAACGTTTAGTAAGGCTATTGTCATACTGTCCAAAACGCTCACTTCTCTCGTCAAGCAACTTATTGATCTTATTCCTTTGTACGTTATAAGCCGTTGTATCTGTTTGAGCTACTAAAAACTTGTTTGAAATAAGAAGAAAGGCAATCAGGGCTATATATCTCATGAAAGTTAGGGCTAGTGCATTATCATGATTGAAATTCTATGCGTACAATATCTCCAAGATGAAGGCCAAGCAAACCGCTGGCGTTTCCTTTATTAATTGCTATTTCGAGGTGGTTGCTAATGCCGAAAAGGCAAAGTTTCTCGCCCTCTGGAACCTCGTTGTAGTGCCAGCTTAATTGTGATATTGATTCATTTCTCTTAAAAAACAGCGTGAAATCGCGGTTCAGCTGTACACTGGTGAATATCTCTTTTGTGATATTCGTTATGATATTTTGAAATGAGTCAATGTAAATTACGCTTCCGCGGATAATATCCCGCTCAATAACGGGTTGAAGTGTCATCCGGTCTTCAACTCCTGATACTGAAATCCCTATGTCCTTAAGTTTGCCCCCTTTAGCAAGATGGCTGGCAGCTTTAGGAAATATATCAGAAAGAGGAAAATGAAGATATTTAAGATCCTGCATGATATTCAGCTCAACAATTTCACTGGGATCTTCCTCGAAGAGGAGGGAAAATATACCATTATCCGATCCGATAAAATAGTGATCTCTATATTTGAGAGCCAGATACCGGGTTTTCTCGTTAAACACCGAATCAATTCCAATTAAATGGACAGTTCCCTTTGGAAAATAATGAAAAGCGTTCTTTAATATAAAGGCCGCCTGTGGAATATTAAAGGCAGAAATATCATGGCTAATATCAACAATATTCGCGGTTGGCAACTGGCTCAGGATGCTTCCTTTCAGCGCAGCCTGATAAAAATCTTTATAGCCTAAATCGGTCGTTAAAGTGATTATTGCCATTTAAAATGTAAATATTTATTGTTAATCTTGCGATAGATATTATTGGTACAAATATTGAATTTTAATCTCAAATAAACACCGTGAACTAAAAATAACCGCAACTTGAACGAGCTTAATCTAACTTTAGAAAATGTAAATCCGGTAGTAATCTGGGGAGCTAACAATGAATATTTTGAGATTATAAAGAAGCATTTTCCGAAGATAAAGATTGTTGCCCGCGGGACTGATCTGAAAGTCCTCGGCGATGAGACTGAAATCAATAATTTCAATGCGAAATTTACTGAGATATTGAATCACGCAGACAAGTTTCAAAGTCTGAACAATAACGATCTTGAGCAGATCCTCGGAGCTAAGATTTCGGCGAATTCGGAAGCAGAAGCTGGTTCGGCACGGAGCAGCGGAGGCGGAGATCCTATAGTTTTTGGTCCGAATGGAATAGTGGTTAAGGCGCGCACTGCCAATCAGCGGAAGATGGTAGATAGTATAATCAAAAATGATATTATTTTCGCTATCGGACCTGCAGGCACTGGTAAAACTTATACCGCTGTTGCACTCGCAGTTAGAGCCCTGAAAAACAAGGAAATAAAGCGGATTATCTTAACAAGGCCGGCAGTTGAAGCCGGAGAGAACCTGGGGTTCCTGCCTGGAGATTTGAAAGAGAAAATAGACCCTTACCTGAGGCCTTTGTATGATGCTCTTGACGATATGATCCCGGCAGAAAAACTGAAGGTCTTCTTGGAAAACAGAACTATTGAAATTGCTCCGCTTGCATTTATGCGTGGCAGAACCCTTGATAATTGCTTCGTTATTTTGGACGAGGCTCAGAATTCAACGGATATGCAGTTGAAGATGTTTCTTACCAGAATGGGACCGACCGCTAAATTCATCGTTACCGGTGACGTTACACAGATCGATCTTCCGCGTAAGCAGCAATCGGGTTTGAATACTGCGTTGCGAATATTAAACGAAATAAAGGGAATTGATATTATTTACCTCAACGGAGATGATGTCGTAAGGCATAAACTGGTTAAAAACATTCTAAGAGCCTACGGTGATATCCAATAAAATAAATTTACAATACATGAACGCCATTAAAGAAACCCACTATAAATTTCCCGGACAAAGCAACTTTTATAAAGGAAAGGTCCGTGATGTCTACACAATAGGGGACCAACTTCTTGTTATGGTAGTGACAGACAGAATTTCAGCTTTCGATGTAGTATTGCCTGAACCTGTACCTTTCAAAGGTCAGGTTTTAAATCAGATTGCAGCTAAGTTTTTACAGGCGACAATCGACATTGTCCCGAATTGGGTAGTCGACATTCCTGATCCGAATGTTACTATAGGCCGGATATGCGAACCATTCAAGGTCGAAATGGTCATCAGAGGGTACCTCGCCGGTCACGCCTGGCGCGAGTATCAGGCGGGGCGACGTTCTGTTTGCGGAGTTGCACTTCCGGATGGCTTAAGAGAAAACGACAGACTTCCTGAACCTATAATTACTCCTACTACGAAAGCATCCGTTGGCCATGATGAAGATATATCCCGTGAGGAGATAATAAAAAGAGGGATTGTTTCTGAGGAGGATTATTTACAGCTTGAAAATTATACTCGTGCTGTATTCAAACGCGGGACCGAAATGGTAGCCGAGCGTGGATTAATCCTGGTGGATACTAAATACGAATTTGGCAAGGCAGATGGTAAGATCTATCTAATCGACGAAATACATACCCCGGATTCCTCGCGTTATTTCTACAAAGATGGCTACGAGGAATTATTGTCTAAGAATGAGCCTCAAAGACAGCTTTCCAAAGAATTTGTACGAAAATGGCTGATCGACAATGGGTTTCAGGGTAAAGAAGATCAAGCGATCCCGGTAATGAGCGCCGAATTTGTCAAGTCAGTTTCTGACCGGTACATTGAACTGTACGAACACATAACAGGTGACAGATTTATAAGACAGGACGATTCCGACCTGACATCGCGCGTAGAGAGAAATATTAAAGAAGCGCTCCGGCGGCTTTCGTGATTATTATATTGAAAACCGAAATATCTTCATTAAATTAGAACATGTATCCTGCTTGGGATCCATAGTCTACCAGCAAATCATATCCCGATGAAATTCACAGTCGATAAACACGAGAAATACGTTTTAATAAAGCTCAACGAAAACAAGTTAAACAGTATAATCTCGCCCCAGCTTAAATCTGAATTAATTTTAACGAACACAGAAGGCCAGCGTAACGTGATCCTTGACCTCTCCAACGTTAAATATTCAGACTCTTCAGGCCTGAGCAGTCTTCTTGTTGGACACAGGATCTGTAAAAATGCCGGTGGAGCATTTATTCTTACAGGTATTAACGAAAATATTGCCAGGCTCATTGCAATCTCTCAATTGGAAAACATCCTGACTATCGTGAAAACCGTAGATGAGGCTATTGATCTGGTTTTTATGGAGGAAATCGAAAAAGAACTCAGGAGAGAATTGAAATAGGCACAATGAACCAGACTGCGCATGAAGTTTGAAGTTACGATTTTAGGTAGCAGCTCTTCGACCCCGATTTTCAATAGAAACCCCTCGGCGCAGCTTCTGAATGTTAATGAGAAGTTTATCCTGATAGATTGCGGCGAGGCAACGCAGAATCAACTATTGAATTTTGGCTTAAAAGCCAACCGGATTGACCAGATCTTCATAAGCCATTTGCACGGTGACCATTACCTCGGTTTGGTCGGCCTTTTGTCGTCCCTTCACTTAAATGGCAGGACTAAACCTATGGATATCTTTGGTCCGCCTGAATTAAAAGAGATCATTGACCTGCAGTTTAAACACTCCCAAACCTTTCTCAAGTATCCGCTTAATTTTAAAGCTACTAATCCGGCTATAAGGGCGAAGATATTTGAGAGCTATGATGTGGTAGTTGAGAGCTTTCCGCTTGACCATCGAATTCCATGCACTGGCTTCCGGTTTACCGAGAAGCAACGCCTGCGCAAGATGATCAAAGAAAAGATCGAGGAATTAAATATCCCGGCTGATCAAATTCAACTGATAAAGAAAGGTGGAAGCTTTACGGATAAGAAAGGAAGAGTTCATTCATCAGAAGAACTTACAACAGAGCCTGAAAAGCCAAAAACTTACGTGTACTGCTCTGATACTATATGCAGCTGGAAATACCTTGACTATATTCAGGGCGCGGATACGTTATATCACGAAGCAACGTTTTTGCATGATATGCTCGCGCGGGCAGAAGAAACATTTCATACAACTGCTTTACAGGCCGCCGAGGTAGCGGTAAAATCAAATTCCAGAAAACTGTTAATCGGTCATTTTTCCGCCCGCTACCGGGAGCTTGAGCCCTTATTGGAAGAAGCCAAATCCTTGTTTCCGAATACTCTCCTGGCTATCGAGGGAACGACTTTTGAGATCTGATAACTTTCAGCTCTTAACTAGTCTTTTCTGCCGCCAAATACCGAGAAGCTAACATATCTTTTAGGGTTAGCTTTCAGATCGATCATTAGCTTGTCAAGATTCTCGGCCGCATTATTCAGATTATTATACATTTTCTCGTCATTGATCAGCTGCCCCAGGGTTCCCTCACCGGTATTGATCTTATTGACTATAACTTGCAGTTCAGCAACGGCTTTATTTGCCTCAGCCATCGTCTGCGCGAAGTTCGTCTTCGCAACATCGTCTGATAACTTTTCGAAGTTATTCATGATGTTGGTGATCTTAGCATTATTATTTTTGAAGTTTCCGGTAATAGATTCAAGATTACTCATAATACCGGCAATTTTGATGCTTTGAGTGGTTACCAGACCATCCACGGTTTTCGTTGTTCCCTCGAGTGTTTCAAGCGTTCTGGCGATACTTGCAAAACTCCGGTCAAAGTTACGTTGAAATTCAGGGCTTAAGGTGCTGTTTACAGAGGTCAGGACCGAGTCCATTCTCGCAATGATCTGCTCAGCCTTTTTCTGTATGGGTTCGATCTGGTCGGTAAGATTTTTCTGAATATTTGCATTCAATGTATCGCCGTCCTTTGCAAAGTCGCTCCCCGTACCTAATTCAAATACAATAGCTTTTCCTCCCAGAAGATCGGTACTTTCTAAACGGGCTATGGTATTTTTAGGGATGGCATATTCTGGATCGATCTTAAACTGCGCAAGTATCTGTCCGTTGGGCTGCAAAGTAAGATCAGAAACCCTGCCAATCTGGTAACCATTAACCAATACCGGCTTAGAAACAGCCAGGCCATCTACACGATCGTAAGTGGCGTAGAACTCGTTTTCGCTTGAAAAAACATCGTTGCCTTTTAAGAAACTATATCCTATGATCAGTATCGCAATCGCGATTGCAGCTAATGCACCTACTTTTGTCTCGTTGGTAATTTTCATTTAGTTTGTAAACTTGCTTATGAAGAAACTTATCAGGGCCGAAGGTATTTCAAATATCGTTAGCAAATACTAATTAAGACGACTAATTACGATATTATGTTGCATCATTCCAGTTCAGCCTGTTTCTTATAGGTCTGAATTGCTTTTAACAAATTATTTACGATTTCGTTTTGCCCGCTTTCTGAATTCATATATTCCTCTTCTTCGGGATTGGAAACAAACCCAATTTCCGTTAACACAGCCGGCATACCAGCTTTGGCAAGCACTGCCAGACTTTGTTCCTTTACACCACGGTCAACCCTTCCGCTAAGTACGTACTCATCCTGCATATAGGAGGCCAGCTTTATGCTCTGGTCACGAAACGCATTTTTCATCAGCGATAACATGATTATACTTTCGGGGTCCTTAGGGTCATAGCCTTCGTAATTATTCTTATAATCCTTTTCCAAGAGGATGGATTCATTTTCCCTGATTACCACATCCTGCTCGTCTAAACGGCCAAATCCCGAAACAAAAGTTTCTGTTCCACGGGTAGAAGTACTCTGCCGGTTTGCATATACCGGAATCCTGCGCCCGCGGCTATCCTTCCTGTAACTTACTACCACACGTTTAATGGGCATAGAATTGCAATGGATAGAAATAAATAAGTCGGCCTTTATATTGTTAGCAATTCCAATACGTTCATACAATGGAATAAACACATCGGTTGTCCTGGTATACACAACTTTCACATCTTTTAAATTCGTTTCTATGGCTTTACCAAGTTTTAAAGCTACCTGTAAAGCAATATCCTTTTCTCGGGAGAACAGGCCTTTGGTTGCCCCGTCGTGGCCGCCGTGGCCGGCGTCAATCACGATGGTTTTTATCCGGTATGCGCTGACACCGTTAGATTTATTGGTAAAAGAAGTGAGAGTTAATAAGACTAAGACAGGCAGTAATACGTAAATGTATCTGATCAATGGTATATTTTTCATTAATTTTGAGCGTATATTATTATCTATCGTTGCAAAAATAGTATTCATCATCGAATTTGAAATTTATTAAGTCCCTTTTTACATATTTTTTTATCGCTTTGCTATTCATAACGTGCTCCATTTCACGGGTGAATGCGCAACAACTTACCGTGCGTCCAGATAACGCAAAAGGTGATACAACATTGCGACGGGATTCAACTAAGCTGGATACTGTAACAAAAAAATCAATATCTGGCACTGGTCTCGAATCGGAAGTGACTTATTCCGCAGAGGATTCAATCATCTCTGACCGCGTTAACAATATAGTAAAAATGTACGGAAGAGCCCGGGTTAAATACCAGGATATGGAACTTGATGCCGACTATATTCAATACGACCAGAAGAACAACACTCTTTTTGCCAAAGGTCTTATAAATCCCAAAACACAACGATACACCGGACGGCCTTTATTCAAACAAGGCGCGGAGCAGCCCATCACTACCGATTCATTGTTTTACAATTACAAATCGAAGAAAGGTAAATCGTACGGTGTATATACCGAAGCCGAGGGAGGCTACCTGCAGGCTCAGCAATTTAAAAAGAACGAATGGGGGGAAGGGAATTTTGCCCACGGGGTGTATAGTACCTGTAATTTGCCCTATCCTCATAATCATTTCGGAATAAATATCACCCGGGGTATCGTTACGGAGAAACAAATAATTACTGGTCCTTCATATCTTGAAATTGAAGGGGTTCCCTTACCCCTGGGGATTCCTTTTGGTTTTTTTCCAAAACCTAACAAACGATCGGGGGGCTTGTTGTTTCCGACTTTTGGAGAAGACATCCGGGGCTTCTTTATGCGAGATCTGGGTTATTACATCGGACTGAATGATTACTGGGACCTTGCTACACGGGGCACATTGTATTCCAAGGGATCTTATGAAATAAGTTCCGCCGCACGATACCGTAAAAATTACAAATATGACGGCAGTGTAAATTTAAGATTTGCCTCCACGAAGACTGGTGTAGAAGGTACCGAGGCATTTAAACATCCCAACAAGGACTTCAATATAACCTGGAGTCATTCGCAGAATCCGCTGGCAAATCCTGGAACAACATTCAGTGCCTCGGTAAATGCCGGAACCGGAAGCTATTTCAGAAACACGGGTGCAGCGGGAAGCTATAACCCTGAACAGCTGGCAAGAAATACACTAACATCCAGTATTAGCTACGGCAAGGTATTTGCCGACGGCCTTTTTAACTTCACGTCGAGTTTACGCCATAATCAGGATATAGAACGTGGAACAGTCTCCCTGCAATTGCCCGACTTCAATCTGGGAATGACGACACTGAACCCATTCGATAGTAAGAACAGGGCAGGAGAGCAGAAATGGTATCAGAGAATTAGTCTTGGGTATACCATGCAGGGAAGCAACTCCATCAACACGACGGAAAGCGAGCTTTTTAAGCGCGAAACATTAAGCAAGTTTCAGAACGGGATAAGGCATGATATTCCGATTTCTATGTCGCTGAACGTCGCGAAATTTTTTCAGTTCAACACGAGCGTTAACTATAGTGAAAAGTGGTATCTGCAGACTATCCGGCAGAGGCTGGCTAACGTTCCTAATGGTTTTGAAAAAGTCACTGATACAGTTCAGGGATTTAGCAGGGTATATGACTACAACATAAATAGCGGCTTCTCAACCAAAGTCTATGGAAAAGTTAATTTCAAAAAGGGTAATTTAATGGCCTTGCGTCATGTAATGACGCCGTCTGTATCGGCCAATTATCAGCCTGACTTTGGTTCGAACCGTTTTGGATATTTCCGCGATCTGCAGAATGATACAGCAAGCACGCGCGAGGGCCGGGATCGTAATCGTTACTCCATCTACAGCGGCTCGCTTTATGGTGCTCCTTCGGTTGGAAAGGTTGCGGGAATCGGGTTTAGCCTGGATAATAACATCGAGGCTAAAGTCCGTTCAACTGCAGACTCAACTAAAAGTTCTGTTATTGTTCCGATCCTTCAGAGCCTTAGCTTTTCGGGCTCTTACAATTTTGCAGCTGAACATTTCAAGCTTTCCACGATCGGGTTTTCGGGAAGGACTGCGTTCTTTAAGCAAAAAATTGCGCTTAACTTTTATGGGACCCTGGACCCCTACCAGATCGATGAAAAAGGGGATAGGATTGACAAATTTACGATTAGTAACGGCAGTCTGGCCAGGCTCACTAGCTTCGGTATGTCAACCGATTTTAGCTTGAATTCCACGGCTTTCAAAAACCGGAACGAAAACCTGAACCAGATCGATGCAGGAAAGCAAAATTTGACGCCGCAGCAACAGCAAGAGCTAAATGCGATCAGCCGCGATCCTAATGCATTTGTTGACTTTAATATACCCTGGAATATAACTGCAGCTTACAGTTTTAACTATTCAAAAAGCGGTCGTACATCAAACGTTTCGAACACTTTAAACTTTTCCGGCGATTTTAACGTGACACCGAAATGGAAGGTGCAATACACGTCAGGCTACGATTTTGACAGAAACGATCTCAGCATGACCACCTTTTCTATATACCGTGACCTGCACTGCTGGGATCTTTCTTTCAGGTGGTCGCCAATTGGAACTTACAAGTTCTATACTGTTGATCTACGGGTTAAAGCTTCGATCTTACAAGACCTGAAACTGAGCAAACGACGTGACTTCTACAATAACTTCTAAGTAATGCTGGCTGAACTGATTACTATTGGAGATGAAATACTTATTGGGCAGATAGTCGATACGAATTCTGCGTGGATGGCTCAGCAGTTAAATTTGGCCGGAATAGCAGTTAAGCAGATCAGTTCTGTATCTGATGAAAGGCAACATATTTTAAACGCCTTAAAAGAGGCGTCAGAGCGTGCAGATATCATACTTATAACCGGAGGCCTTGGGCCGACCAAGGATGATGTTACAAAGACTACCCTAGCCGAATATTTTAATGTTGGGCTGCATACAGATGCGGAGGCACTGGAAAATGTGAAACGTATCTTTTCCAGGCACAAAGGGCCTATGCTTGAAGCCAATATCAAACAGGCTGAGGTATTGGAAAACTGTATCACCTTAGTAAACTCTAATGGCACTGCTCCCGGAATGTGGATCGAACACGAGGGTAAGATCTACGTTTCGATGCCCGGCGTCCCTTTCGAAATGATGTACCTGATGGAAGAGCTAGTTTTACCAAAGATCAAGGAACGCTTCAGTCTGCCATCCATCGTTCATCATACAATCCTTACCGCCGGCATAGGGGAGTCGCTGCTTGCCGATAATATCTCGCTTATTGAAGATTCCTTACCCGATCATATCAAGCTGGCATACCTCCCAAAATTAGGGCTGGTCAGGTTGAGACTCAGTGGAAAAGGCGGCGATCCACACCAATTGCAAAGCGAAATTGCTTCCTGGGTCCTTAAAATAACAAATGCTGTCAGCGAGTTTGTCGTAACCGAAGCTGATGTCACGCTTGAGAAAGCAGTATTAGATAACATGGCCTCAAAAGGGCTCACCCTGTCGGTCGCCGAAAGCTGTACCGGAGGTTATCTGTCTCATCTCCTTACGATGCATGCCGGTAGCAGTAAAGTTTTCCTCGGAGGCGCAATATCTTATTCAAATCAATTGAAGGAAAGTATGCTGAATGTCTCTGAAGACACTCTTACTAAGTTTGGAGCAGTTAGCGAAGAAACGGTTTTAGCAATGGCTCGCGGCGCTATTAAAAATTACGCATCCGACTATTCTGTCGCGATCAGCGGAATAGCGGGACCCGACGGAGGGACTGAAGAAAAACCTGTCGGAACTGTCTGGGTGGCTGTTGCAGGAAAAACAAAAACAATTTCAAGGAAATTTCAGTTTGGAAACAAGAGGGCTCAAAATATTGAACGATCGGCAGTTAATGCACTTTCAATGCTTCACAAATTAGTTAAAGAAGAACAAGCATAACCAACATGCCCGAAAAAGCTTATTTTTGCAGGCAGACATCCAATTCATAAAAACCAAATATGGCCCGATACGAATTAGTGCTTCCTAAAATGGGTGAAAGTGTTGCAGAGGCTACTATTATCAAGTGGATAAAGCAGCCAGGTGATTCAATTGCAGTTGATGAGTCCGTTTTAGAGATAGCTACAGATAAGGTAGATTCCGATGTTCCTTCGCCTGTGGCCGGGAAACTGCTTGAAGTTCTTTACAATGTGGACGATGTAGTTCAGGTTGGCTCCCCAATAGCCGTTATCGATACAGGCGGCCCATCGGATGAAACGGAGCAAACAACTGTTCCAAAGGTAGCTGCAAAAGAGGAACAGGTTACCAAACCCGACGACGATACTCAAAACACTGAAAGCGATCAGGAGGAGGAAATTCCCGGCATGAGTGCTTTACAGGAAAGTGAAAGTCAGCCGCAGGATTTTTCTGCAAACAACTCAGGCAGGTTTTACTCACCGCTGGTTAAAAGTATGGCGGCCGAAGAAGGAATTAGTATCGCAGAGCTTGATTCACTTAAAGGAACAGGATCTGAAGGCCGTGTTACCAAACAGGATGTGCTGGATTACATCCGTCGATCCGGACGTAGCACCGGCTCGACGGCATCAACTCAAAGTTCGGCCTCCGAAGCACCTAAAGTATCATCCATTGAGACAAAATCACCGTCTCCGGTTTCAGTTTCGGGCGGTGATGAAATTATCGAGATGGACAGGATGCGAAAGCTTATAGCCGAACACATGGTTATGAGTAAGCACACCTCGCCGCATGTAACCTCTTTCGTTGAAGCCGATGTTACTAACATAGTTAAATGGCGTGATCGCGTAAAAAGCGATTTTGAGAAAAGGGAAGGGGAGAAAATTACATTTACTCCAATTTTCATCGAAGCTGTTGCGAAAGCGATTAAGGATCTTCCTATGATCAATGTCTCAGTCAGTGGCAGTCAAATTATCAAGAAACGCGATATTAATATCGGTATGGCAGCGGCCCTTCCTTCAGGTAACCTGATAGTTCCTGTCATTAAAAACGCCGATCAACTCAACCTGGTTGGACTTACAAAAGCAGTGAATGATCTCGCCAACCGTGCTCGCAAATCTCTGCTCAAGCCGGATGATACGGCAGGAGGGACGTTTACGGTGACTAATGTCGGCACCTTTGGTAACGTAATGGGTACGCCGATAATAAATCAGCCGCAGGCCGCCATACTGGCTGTAGGCGCTATTAAAAAGAAACCTGCGGTGATTGAAACAGAGCATGGTGATGTTATTGCAATAAGACATATGATGTTTCTCTCTCTTTCTTATGATCACAGGGTTGTTGACGGCTCGTTAGGAGGCTCATTTATCCGCAAGGTGGCGGATTACCTGGAAGCCTGGGATACTAATCACGAAATCTAATTATTTAGCTTAATTTAACCGGATGAAATACACTACCAGGCTATTAGTTTGCTTTTTATTTGTCCAATTATCAAGTTTATCGCTGTCAGCTCAGCAAAATCCCCGATTTTATAAGGACATCCAGGCCTTTAAAAAACAGGATAGTATTAGTGCCCCACCTAAAAACGCAATCTTATTTGTGGGCAGTTCCTCATTCACCGGATGGAAGGATGTGCAGACTTATTTTCCGGAATATCCGATTATTAATCGTGGCTTCGGAGGCTCAAGTCTGACGGATGTGATCAGGTATACTAATGACATCATCATTCCTTATCAGCCCAAACAAGTTGTGGTTTATTGTGGAGAGAACGATTTTACGGTGACAGGTGTTAATGCTGATACTGTATATAATCGTTTCAAAACATTATTCGAATTGATCCGCAAAGATTTACCCAAAACCCACATTGCATTCGTGTCACTTAAGCCTAGTCCGAGCCGCGCTAAATATATGCCGGAAATGGCGAGAGCGAATGACCTGATCAGGGATTATCTGAAGACAAACCGTAGAACCGCCTATGTGGATGTCTATTCCAAAATGCTGCTTGCCGATGGCACACCTATGCCCCATATCTTTAAAGCCGACAAATTGCACATGGTCGAATCCGGCTACCGGATCTGGCAAAAGGAAATCCAGCCGGCATTAGTCAAATAAGAATGCATTCGACCCATCTGAGCTAACCGGAATTTTGAGATTGGAACACACCTCAGACGGCAAGTTCCACGCTGGCCTGATTATATGTTTTAAATTTATCCGTTAGTGCAGCCGCCTGAGCTATAAATGCTTTGTCTGCGTCTATCAGGCTTTTCTTCGCATTCAATTCACTGATCTTTACCCCGGCGAGTAAATAATTCAGATCGATGCTTCTATGCTGTTCTATGATATACTCGAAATTTATCTGATCGATAAGTTTCTCGTCGTTGTAACGCACATATACCGGCAGCACATAATCATTTTGGATTCCTAGCTGTGAATTCTGGTGATATTTTTTGTATTCATAACGGTAGTCGTATCTGAGAGCGGCAATATCCGACAGAACAGCCGAGCCGGTAGGATGCCCGCCCGCGCCTTTTCCATAAAATAATTGCTGATCAGCAAAGGCAGCCTTGACCGATACGGCATTATATTCATTTTCAACATTATATAAAAAGTCGCTTTTGGGAACAAGTTGAGGGGCTACATACAGCGCAATTTCCTTCTCGTTTAACTTTTTTGCCGTTGGAACCAGTTTTACTTTCAGATTATGCTCCTGCGCGAAAACCAGATCAGCAGCCGAAAAGTTATGGATTCCTACGTTCAATACCTCTTCTGGCTTTAGGAAAACACCATAAGCATGTGCAGCGGCTATTACCAACTTGTATTTTGCGTCGTAACCGCCAACATCAAGCCGGGGATCTTTTTCGGCAAATCCCAGATCTTGTGCCTGCTTCAGGGCATCGTTGTACTCTAACCCTTCATTCGCTATTTTAGAAAGGATGTAATTGGATGAGCCATTAAATATCCCGCTTATGGAGTGCAGTAGCTCATTGTCATAGTATTCTTCAAGATTCCTGATAATTGGGATACTGCCGCAAACAGAGCCTTCATACAGGAGCGAGGTTCCATATTCTTCCTGGATAGCAACTAGTTGATCCAGATGTTCGGCAACCATTTTCTTGTTGGCTGAAACGACATTTTTCCCATTTTTTAACGACGTTGCAGTAATATGAAAGGCAGCATCGGCGTCGTTTATCAGTTCGATCACGGTATTGATCTCAGGATCATTTAAGATATCACCAGCATCTGTTGAAAATAATTCAGAAGGAAGGCTTCTGGGCTTACCGGGGTCTTTGATAACGATCTTCCTGATCTCGATATTTAAATCCTTGGTGCTGATTATGTCATATAACCCTTGTCCTACAACACCAAAACCAAATAAACCTATTGATAGTTTTTTGCTCATTTACGCTATTTTATGCAAACTGATAACCTGATTATCGGTATCTGCGGTTATGAATGTGCCGATCTCCTTTGTCAGGATCTCGGTCTCTATAAGGAACCCGTCATGTCCGTAGAAGGAATTTAACTCTGAAAAACGGGCTCCGGGTATGTGTTTTGCGAGGAATTGCTGCTCTTCCAGGGGAAAGAGGACGTCGTTCACAATCCCAATCACTAAAGTTTTAGCTTTAATTTGTTTCAATGCATCGATAACCGAAGACTTTCCGCGGCCGACATTATGACTGTCCATAGCCTTGGTCAAATACCAGTAACTATAAGCATTAAACCTGTTCACAAGCTTCTCGCCCTGGTAGTTCTGATAGGAGCATGCTTTGAAGTTACCAACCTTGTCGTTCCCAACTTCAAGCTGCGTTGCACCGTAAGTGCCATAGCTTCGATAAGAAAGGAGCGCTATGCTTCGTGCAGCTTTAAGACCCTTGCTTCCCCCGTCTTTAGACTGAGAATAAAAAGTCCTGTCGGCCGTAATCGCTAATCTTTGGCTTTCGTTAAAAGCGATACCCCATGCCGAGTGCTGTGCATTTGTAGCTATAAGAACCAATTTTCTGATTCGCCCGGGCTCGAGTATCGCCCATTCCATTGCTTGTTGCCCGCCCAAAGAACCTCCAAGAAGCAATGCTATTTCGGGTAAATTCAGATGATCGGCAAGTATTTGATGAGCAGCAGCGAGATCGCGTACTGTAAATTCGGGGAAGGAAAGATAATAAGGAAGTCCGGTGGCTTTATTAATGCTTAAAGGGTTTGTGCTGCCATAGTTTGAGCCCAAAACGTTAGCGCAAATTATGAAGTGCTCCTCAGGGTTAAACAAACAGTTTTCTCCAAAGAGCCCTTTCCACCAGTCGAAAACGTCAGAATTGGCAGTAAGGGCATGACATACCCAAATAACATTGTCCTTTTGAGCATTCAGCTTGCCATAGGTGTGATAAGCGATCTGCAGGTCGCTTATCTTTTTACCGCTTTCCAGTTTAAATGGTTCTTTATGCTTGTATATATTCTCGGTGTTCATTCTTTTATTGTTCGCCGGGGCGCTGGAAGACGCCCCGGCGTATGTGAGATTATTTTATAGCAGCGAATGCTTGGTCAAGGTCGCTTTTGATATCATCAATGTGTTCGATGCCGACAGAAACCCTGAGCGACGCAGGTCTTACCCCTGCGGCTTTTTGTTCTTCGTCCGACAGCTGTTGATGGGTTGTGGCTGAAGGTTGTATGATTAAAGTCTTCGTGTCGCCAAGATTAGCTAAGTGGCTTATTATTTTTAAATTATCAACGAATTTTATCGCCGCTTCTTTTCCGCCTTTAACATCAAAAGACAGTACGGCACCAAATCCATTTTTCAGGTATTTTTTTGCCTTTTCATGCGTCGGACTGCTCGGCAGGCCAGGATACTCAACTTTTTCGACCTGTGGGTGTGCCTCAAGCCACTTGGCTAGTTCAAGCGCATTGTCTACATGGCGCTGAACGCGAAGTGATAATGTCTCTATTCCCTGGAGCAGCAGGAAAGAATTGAAAGGCGATTGTGCCGGCCCGAAATCCCTTAGTCCTTCAACACGTGCCCGTATAATAAACTGAATATTTCCAAATGGGCCGCCTATACCAAAAACATCTTTAAACACCAGACCGTGATATCCTTCAGACGGCTCTGAAAATTGTGAAAACTTTCCATTTCCCCAATCATAATTACCGCCATCCACAATAACACCGCCAATAGAGGTTCCATGACCGCCAATCCATTTAGTTGCCGATTCTACAATAATGTTGGCTCCATGTTCAAACGGGCGGAAAAGATATCCCGCGGCACCGAAGGTATTGTCGACGATTAGCGGCAAGTCGTGTTTCCTGGCTATCTCAGAAATCTTGTCAAAATCAGGAACGCTAAAACTTGGATTCCCTATAGTTTCAGTGTAGATAGCTTTGGTTTTTTCATCGATTAACGATTCTATGCTTGCCGGGTCGTCACCATTAGCAAAACGTGCTTCGATCCCCAACCTCTTAAATGCAACTTTAAACTGATTGTAAGATCCGCCATATAAAAAAGATGAGGTTACAAAATTATCGCCCGCCTGAAGGATATTGTTTAACGCGATGAATTGCGCCGCCTGACCAGACGCTACAGCTAATGCCGCCACACCACCCTCTAAAGCAGCTATTCGCTTTTCAAAGACGTCTGTGGTTGGATTCATGATCCGGGTGTAGATATTTCCAAATTCCTTCAGGGCAAACAGGTTCGCCCCATGCTCAGAGCTGTTAAAAACATACGAAGTGGTTTGGTAAATCGGAACGGCACGTGAACCGGTTGTTGGGTCAGGTTCCTGACCTGCGTGTAGCTGTAAGGTTTCGAATTTTAAATTTTGTGACATGATCTTAATTTTAGAGTTCTATTAATTAAAAGAATGTATTAATGATAGGAGCCAGGGAGCTAAGTTCACAGGCTAATTCTCAGGCTAAATGCCTTAGAAACATACATAAGGCGTGCACATACAACAATCAACTTTGAAAGCAAATTGCGGATCAGCCTCGAATTTCAGATTATTCCCAATTCGGGAAAATACAGGGATTGTGTTTTCTCTTTTCATTATTTATAAATTTATATCTCCCTTTCGGGACAGGAATTGGCACCTTTCCCGGCATGACCGGGGGGTTGTCAGTGGGTCAATGAGCCTGATCTCTCGCCACTTCTGTATAAATCAATAAACATCAGAGTCTATTGAAGGACAGATTGGTACTTCTACCAAATATTGTTTCAAATATATGCATCTGCACGTATTTAAACCAAATTTAATTTTTAAATTTATGCATCGTCCTGATTATTAGTTTATTGGGCTTAACGCTTGCCGCAGGTCATCAAGCAGATCGTCTATGTTTTCCAATCCCACCGATATCCGGATCAGGTTTTGCGGTGTCTTGGTGCCGGGGCCTTCCTGGGATGCCCGGTGTTCCGCCAGGCTCTCAACTCCTCCCAGGCTTGTTGCCTGGCTAAACACTTTCAGGGAGTTTACAACCCGTATCGCTTCTTCCGCACCGCCTTTTACCAGGAAAGAAAGCATACCTCCAAATAAACTCATCTGCTTTTTTGCCTGTTCATGACCGGGGTGGCTCGTCAGGCCGGGATAGTAGACTTTTTCAACAAGCGGATCACTCTCCAGGAATTTTGCCACCTGCATGGCGTTCTCATTATGGCCGCGCATCCTGTAAGGCAGTGTTTTGATTCCTCTTACCGTCATATAGCAATCAAATGGTGAGGGCACGGCGCCGGCAAGCACCTGTACGCTGCGGACCTTTTCCCAGAACTGGTCTTTATTGGCGCTGATAATGACTCCGCCCAATACGTCACTATGCCCGCTCAGATATTTAGTGGTCGAATGCATGACCAGATCGCATCCAAGGTTTATTGGTCGCTGAATTACCGGGGTGCTGAATGTGTTGTCGCAGGCTACCATGACGTCATGCTGCTTCGCCAAGTTAACGATCGCCCGGATATCACATACTTTCAACAGGGGGTTTGAAGGTGTTTCCACCCAGATAAGCCTTGTTTCCGGCCTTAGATGTCTTTCCACGGCCTTAATATCGCTTAGATCAACAAAGTCAACCTCAATCACCCCTTTAAATACCTGGAGAATTTGCGTACGCAAACCATGGTACATATCGTCAGGCGCTATGATATGCGCACCGGGACCAAGAGCCTGGAAAACAGCTCCGGCTGCTGCGTTACCCGATGAAAAGGCGCAGGCGTCAGCTCCTCCCTCCAGTTTCGCCGTCACGTTTTCCAGGGATCTTCTGTTCGGATTATCCATTCTAGAATACATATAACCATCCGGGTAGCCGCCGTCGTGCGCACGTTCGAAAGTGGTAGACAGCGTTATAGGCTGGATAACGGCTTTAGTATGTTGATCAATCAGGTTTCCGGCGTGAATTGCTATTGTTTCGATTTTCATGAGGGTGGGTTTTAAAAGCAATATTAATAATCTCTGAAGAATTTATTGAGATTGGCTGCTATATTTCATGCTTTTACAAGCAAATGATATTGATTCGATCCATTGTTGTATTTTTGCATAAAGAATTCTGAATGAATATCAATTTGAATTTCAATCTCCTTTTAGCTGATCAAAACCTTTCCCCGGATCTTCGCGCCGTGGCTGAAAAAGTTATCGCTGGTCAGCGCATATCATTTGACGACGGGGTTTTATTATACGAGAAAGCGGAGCTTGGCTTTCTTGGCGTTCTTGCAAATTACATCCGCGAAAAACGTCACGGGGACTTCACCTACTTTAACCGCAATTTTCATATAGAACCTACCAACCTGTGTGTGTACGATTGTAAGTTCTGTTCCTACTCCGTGCTTATTAAAGAACGCTCAGAAGGATGGGAATATACCATGCAGGATATGATGGACATCGTAAAGAAATACGATGATCAGCCTGTTACCGAAGTTCATATCGTCGGTGGTGTGCTTCCTCAGTACGATGTTAAATTTTACAGTGAGCTGTTTACCGCCATTCATGAACATCGGCCCGGTCTTCATGTGAAGGCCCTGACACCCGTTGAATACCATTATATTTTTAAAAAGGCGAAAATCGACTACGCTGCAGGGATGAAAATGATGAAGGAGGCAGGCCTGGACTCCATACCCGGTGGCGGAGCGGAGATCTTTCATCCCGAGATCCGTACGCAGATTGCTAAAGACAAATGTACCGGTGATCAATGGCTGGAAATTCATGAAGAATGGCATAAGCTGGGGATGAGATCAAACGCAACTATGCTGTACGGACATATAGAGAAGTACTGGCACCGTGTGGACCACATGGAACGGCTTCGGGTTTTGCAGGATAAAACTCGCGGCTTCCAGACATTTATACCGCTTAAATTCAGAAACCAGGACAATCAGATGTCTGATGTACCTGAGGTCTCTGTAATAGAGGATCTACGGAACTATGCCATCGCCCGTATATACCTTGACAATTTTGATCACATCAAAGCGTATTGGGCAATGATCAGTCGCAATACCGCTCAATTGTCGTTAAACTTTGGAGTTGATGATATTGATGGGACCTTAGACGACACTACTAAGATCTACTCCATGGCCGGTGCAGAAGAACAGCATCCGGCGATGACAACAAAGGAACTGGTAGATCTCATCAAATTCGCCGGCCGGCATCCCATCGAGCGCGATACGCTTTACAATGTTATCAAGGATTACGAGAACTACGAGTTTCCGGAAGACGAAAAGCCTAAATTTTATAAATTACCTGTTCTGAATTGAAGAAAACACTATACATTATCCGGCACGGCGAAACAGACCTTAATAAAAGAGGAGTAGTTCAGGGTCGTGGAATGGATACTAACCTGAATGACAAGGGAAGGGAGCAGGCTGAAGCCTTCTACCGGGCTTATAAAAACGTACCTTTTGATAAGGTTTACACTTCTACGCTTAAAAGAACCCATCAGACTGTCAGGAAATTTATCGACAGTAACATCCCATGGACACAGTATCCCGGTCTTGATGAACTCGGATGGGGCATTTATGAAGGCAAGGAAAGCAGCGAACACATTAAGGCTGAGTTTGTCAATATCCTGAATAAGTGGAATTCAGGAGAACTGCACCACAAATTTGAACTTGGCGAGAGCCCGCTGGAAGTCCAGGAACGTCAGTTAACAGTTCTCGAACGACTCATCGAGGAAAACGATGACCAGAATATTCTTATCTGCATGCACGGTCGTGCCCTGCGGTTATTTCTGTGCCTTCTTTTGAATAAGCCCCTGACTGAAATGGAAACATTTCCACACTCCAATACTACGTTATATAAAGTTGAATACGATGGCAGCTCATTCCAGATCATCGATTTTAACAATACCGATCACTTAACTCACGCTTAACCGGTTTGAATAAAATAAAGATTTCCGCAGTATCATATACCAATACGAAGCCTTTTGTGCATGGTTTAATACATTCAGGAATCCCTGACAAAACGAATTTCAGTTTAGATATCCCTTCAGTTTGTGCTCAAAAACTCATTAATAACCAGGCAGATATAGGATTAGTTCCGGTAGCCGCACTTCTTGAAATCCCGGAATACCAGATAATTTCTAATTACTGCATCGGAGCAACAGGTGCAGTGGATTCGGTATTTATTTTCAGCGACAAGCCCATACAAGAGATCAGGAGTATTAAACTTGATGTACAGTCAAGAACATCCAATAACTTAGCCAAGGTACTTCTTAAAAATCATTGGAAATCCCAGCCTTCCTTTGTTGAAGAAAATGCGGACGCATTTGTGCAAATAGGGGACCGGACCTTCGGTAAAAAAGACCAGTTTGCATACGGGTACGATTTAGCTGAAGAATGGCAAAAGTTTAGCGGTTTGCCATTTGTTTTTGCGGTTTGGGCTTCCAATAAAGAGATGCCGGAAACATTTATTAAGGAATTCAACGAAGCCTTAAAATATGGGCTGGATCATCGCATGGAAGTAATCGAAACAATCCCGCCAAGGGATAATTTTGATTTCAACGATTACTTAATGAATAAAATAGATTATAACCTGGACGAGAGAAAGCTTGAAGCCCTTCATAAATTTCACGGCCTGATCAGGGAGCTGTGATGTTAAGGTAACCTGCTTAAAACTAATTGTATCGTTTCATCAATGACCGCGGCGGCATTGTTTGAAAATTCAAATTTAACCCTGTTTGCCAATATCGCGTTTACAGACAGTGCTTTGTGTCCCAGCGCGTTAGCTAAGGCATATATACCTGCGGTTTCCATCTCCAGGTTGGTAATACGATGATGTCCTGACCTGAAGGTACGGAGATCATCGATGAAGGCGGGCACCGAGTTCCTTGCCCGCACATCGCGCCCCTGAGGTGCGTAAAATCCCGGCGTTGTTACCGTAATACCCTTACGAAGTCCCTTTCCTATGATCTCAAGTAATCCTTTGTCTGCCGCCGTAATGTAAGGGTTTATACCCCTTATATATTTAAAATGATTTTGTACCTTTTCCAGTAAGTTCCGGATATCAGCTGTGCTATCGGCAGCATAATAACTCATCAAAGCATCCAGGCCGAGTCCAAATTCGGATATCATGATAGTGCCCACAGGGATATCTTCCTGAATGGCTCCCGATGTTCCAATCCTGATAATCTTTAAACTCTTAAGCTCGCTATTAACTATCCTGCTATCAAAATCCACGTTAACCACTGCATCGAGTTCATTGAGGACGATATCAATGTTATCTGTTCCTATCCCTGTAGAAATAACGCTGATACGTTTCGGCCCGATATATCCGGTATGAGTTATGAATTCGCGTTTGCCCCTTTTTAATTCAATTCTGTCGAAATGCTTACTTACACTGGCGACTCTATCCGGGTCACCCACTGTGATGACCGTTTCAGCAACATCGCCGGGCAGTAGATTTAAGTGATAAACACTGCCGTCAGGGTTTATTATAAGGTCCGTTTCTGAGATCTTTTTCATATCAATATCTATTCGGGATTATCAGGACGTACTAAGGTATTTCACTTGAAGCCCATCGATATTTTTAAATCTTCCGAGGACTTTTTCCTGCTGAGATAACCTGATCTCCACCTGAATAACAGACAGATTATCGAAGATTTGGTTTCTGACCTTAAGGCCCTCGTCTTTTATTATCTTCATAGTATCGTTCATTTTCGAATGATCAAAGCTGATCTCATAAACCGACGAAATACTCAGCTCGATTATTGCGGCCTGGTCCAATGCGTCTATCGTAGCCTTTTTATACGCGTTTATTAAACCGGGGACGCCAAGTAAGGTACCGCCAAAGTAGCGCACAACAACCGCTAATACATTTGTAACATCGTATGACAGCAAGGTGTTTAAAATTGGCCTTCCCGCAGTACCGGAAGGTTCTCCATCATCACTAACCCGGAATACGGAACGATCCGGGCTTAAGCGGAAAGCCCAGCAATGGTGATTCGCTTTGGGATGCTCTTTTCGCAACCTGCTTAAAATTTCCTTAACCTCGCCTTCTGCACGAACAGGATAAATAAAGGCCAGGAACTTACTTCCCTTGTCGCTAAAAGCACCCGATGAAAGCTGGAGGATCGTTTTATAGGAATCAGTAAACAACATTGGGCTTAGGAAGAAAAAGTCATCATTATGATCGATATTAAGGCTAAAACTATTCCGGCGTAGTTCAGGCGGCTCAGCTTTTCGCGGAATATGATAACCCCCACAAATGATCCCAGCAGTATAACGCCGATGTTCATACCCGAAAAAACAAGAGATGGCGTGAGAGCGAGGGCCTGGTGCGCCTTAAGGTAGAAGAGTATATTCCCAAAATTGGCTATTCCCAGGATCCATCCACAAAGTATATTGACAAGGGTAAATTTTACCTTTTTACTGAGAAAAAGGTAAAATAAAAAGATCGCTGAAACAACAAATGCGAGAAGAAAAACAACTAACAACGATGAAGTGAAAGGAATTGCGGTTGTTTTTGCGATTTGTTTAAACAGGATGTCTATAATTCCCATTCCGATAAAAACGCTTAGTGGATAGATCCAGTAGGCGCCTGATCCATTTTCATTTTTCTGCCAGCGGACAGAGCATATTATGGCAAGGAATGCCACCCCAATACCGGCGAGCTTCAGATCGGAAAAGTATTCTCCGAAAAGCAAAAATGCAGCTAAAACCGGGATGAACAGCGAGAGCCTCTGCGCAATATCTGTTCTTACGATTCCGGTGAACTTAACCGATAAGGCCAGAATCAGGAACAAAGAGGGCAGGAGAAGTCCTAAAGCGATATAGGTGGGATACAAACTACCGCTGATCGGAGGCCAGTCTGGCCGGTAAAAGAACCAGGCCAGGAATGCTGCAATCGAATAGTTCCACATGATAGCCTGCCGCGTGTCTATTTCATATCTTTTGGCCAATTTTAACAGGACTGACACGAACACACTACAGCAGACTGCTAAGAAAATGTATATCATAAATTATTTCGCCAAATAGTTAATATGTCGGGTCCAATGTTTAAAGTCTCAAGAGGGCTTCCCGGTAATGAAGGCGATTTTATACCTCGCGTCCATTCGCCGGTTCCGGTGAATACCCGGGCCTCATCCCACAAGCCAGCTGAAATGAACAGGCCCAGAATTGTGGCGCCCCCTTCAATTATCACAGATTGAACGTCCATCAGATAAAGCTGGTAACAGATCAACTGAGGCAGCAGGTTACCAAAATCTTCCAGCTCAAGATATTTGATCCTGCCGTCCAGCTCCGTTTTGAGAGCGTTGAAAATAATGGTGTCCTGGCTTTGATCAAAAATGTGAAGATTTTTAGCCAATTCAAGATTCCTGTCGACCACTATACGAACAGGAGACTTCCCACTCCACTCACGCACATTCAGCCTGGGATTATCGGCCCTGACGGTATTAGACCCCACCAGGACAGCATCTTCTTCACTACGCCACTTATGCACCAGTTGCTTAGCCGAACGAGCCGTGATCCACTTTTGACTAAGATCCGCGGGGGCAAAAAAACCATCCCTCGTTCGAGCCCATTTAAGTATGATGTAGGGGCGTTGTTGTTTGATCCTGGTATCGAACCGTTTGTTCAGCAAAAGACACTCGTGTTCAAGCACACCTATAACTACCTCGACGCCCGCGTCCCTTAACTTTTCAATGCCTTTGCCGTTAACTTGTCCATAGGGATCGCTGCAGCCCACTACAACCCGTGGAATGTTGTTATTTATAATAAGGTCGGTACAGGGTGGCGTCTTCCCGAAATGCACGCACGGTTCGAGACTGACATAGATCGTCGACCTTTTCAGCAGCTCATGCCCGTTTGCGTGGGTATCTAAAACGCTTCTTAGCGCATTAACTTCCGCGTGGGCTTCACCAAATGCCTTATGGTAACCTTCACCAATGATGCGATCATCACAAACGATCACTGCACCAACCATAGGATTCGGACTGACGCTGCCCATCCCCAGGCAGGCCAGCTCCAGGCATCGCCGCATGTAACCCTCATGTTGTTGCATACCACAAAAGTAATCAGGATAAAGCTACTTTGATGATGGTGCGGGTTATTTCTGAAAATATGGCCGGATATCTAAAATAACCTACACATATTACCGGTAAAAGCCAATCAGTTAACGGTAGAATCGATAACACAAGCGGGGGTAGAAATACAATGCCGGACTTTCACGGTGTTTTTTCTGACCCGACCAGTTACCGAAGCAAAATTGTTCTCCAAAATGGCTTACTTTGCTGCATGACAATTGCAGGCATGGAGAAGACGTTTATCCGGGAACTGACTGCCCTCTATTCTCCGGAAGAAGCAGGCAGCATAGCCCGGCTGGTCATCTGTTTTCTTTGCCAGATCGAACACGGTCAATATTTCATACGTAAAAATGAAGAACTCAGCGAAAAGCAGCACCTTACGCTCGACGACATCCTCAATACCTTGAAAAAGGGAGTTCCCGTTCAATATGCGCTCGGCGAAACGGAATTCTACGGCTTGCCGTTTAAAGTAAACCTTTCAGTTCTTATCCCAAGGCCGGAAACAGAAGAACTGGTTGATTGGATATTGAAAGATCTTAAGCTGCGCGGCGATAAAGTTAAAAGCTTAAAAATATTGGACATTGGAACCGGCAGCGGCTGTATTCCGGTCACGCTCGGGAAGAATCTTCCTGAAGCCGAAGTGTCGGCGCTGGATGTATCACCCGGGGCATTAACCCTGGCTCAGGAAAATGCCATTCTCAATAAAACTGAGATCATTTTTATTCAGGATGATATATTGGATCCACGCCCCACATCGACCAGGTATTCCATAATAACAAGTAACCCGCCTTACATAACTCTCACTGAAAAGTCGCAAATGCATGTCAATGTGCTCGACCACGAACCCCATTTAGCCCTTTTCGTGCCAGACGACGATCCGCTGGTATTTTATAAGGCCATCGCAAACTTTGCTAAAAGCCACCTTGAAGCCGGCGGACTATTATACCTTGAGATCAATGAGCATCTTGGCCAGGAAACAGCGGCTCTTCTCCGGGATGAAGGGTTCATTCACGTTGAGCTTCGCCAGGACCTGCGTGACCGCGACAGAATGATAAAAGCACAATTAGGATAATCTTAAGGCGAAAAGCCAACATTTACAGCTATGGTAACCTCTTACGAAGCCACATTAGAAGAACTTTCAGTACACCGGATCGGAAATAAGATCCAGAACGAATTTTACAGCTTGTCAGCCCAGCCGCTTCAGCTTGAAGACGAGACGCTTCGCGGGTTTCTGATGCAGTATTTCCTGACCCCATTTGAAAAAGAAAATGAGATATATCGCCTGATGCATTCAAGTGACGACCTGAACCTGAATGAATTGTTCCACTTTAGTTCGGAGATCTTCAATGAGAGTACCAAATTTCATGAAGTCAGCGGGAGCATTACGAAACACCTGTTTGATATCTCCAATCACCCGAAGATTAAGTCCGGCGAACTCTATATCGCCCGTTTTAAAGACCTTCAATTGGAGGGAGAGATGGTCGACGCTCTCGGCATCTTTAAATCTGAAACTAAAGAACCTTATCTGACGGTAAGTCCCGGGCAGGACGGATTCATTGTAAGTTACGAGGAGAATGGAATAAATATTAATAAACTCGACAAAGGCTGCTTAATCTTCGACACAGAGAAAGATCAGGGCTATAAGGTGATGGTGATCGACCAGACCAACCGTACTGATGCTGCTTACTGGAAGGATGAATTCCTCAAATTGCGGATCAGAAATGATGATTTCAACAAAACAAGCAATACCCTGAATGTCTGCAAGAGCTTTATCACCGGAAAGATCGATGACGATTTCGACATCTCCAAGGCTGATAAGATAGACCTGCTGAATAAATCATTGAAGTATTTTAAGGACAAGAATAGCTTTAACATTGATGAGTTTGCGGAAGAAGTGATTGGGAATCCCAGGGCAATTGAGTCGTTCAAAAGCTATACAAAAGAATATAACAACGAATTTGACGCCGGACTGGAAGAGTCATTCGATATCTCCAGCGCCGCTGTTAAGAAGCAGGCCAGGGTGTTCAAGAGTATCCTGAAATTAGATAAGAACTTTCATATATATATTCATGGCAATAAAGAACTTATAGAAAAGGGCTTCGACGAGGATAAATCGATGAATTTTTATAAGGTGTATTTCAGGGAAGAGCAGTAGCTAACTTCGCGGATGGTATTGGACGATAGACTCCCTTAAATAATCGCGGTCTAAATGGGTGTAGATCTCGGTCGTAGTTATACTTTCGTGGCCCAGCATCTCCTGTACCGCCCTGAGGTCTGCCCCCCCCTCGATGAGGTGCGTCGCAAAAGAATGCCTGAACGTGTGTGGGCTGATGCTTTTCTTTATCCCTGCAGCTTTAACAAGGTCTTTAATGATCAAAAATATCATAACACGTGAAAGCGGGCTTCCGCGGCGGTTTAAGAAGACAAAATCCGCTTTTCCCGCCTTAATGGGTATATGCACCCGGATGTCGTCCAGGTATATTTTTAGAAATTTAATTGCCTGGCTTCCAATGGGGACAAGCCTTTCCTTGTTGCCCTTTCCAACAACCTTTATAAATTCAATATCCAGGTAGAGGTTGGAAATCTTTAAGCTGGTGAGCTCAGACACCCGCAACCCGCAGCCATAAAGCGTTTCAAGAATAGCTTTATTACGCATTCCTTCCGGCCGTGACAGGTCTATAGCTTCTATCACGCTATTTATTTCCATGATGTTCAGCGTATCGGGCAATTTCCTGGTCGTCTTCGGGCTTTCAAGCAAAGCAGAAGGGTCTGTTTCTATCCTGTTCTCGAGGGCCAGGTACTTGAAAAACGACTTCAATCCGGAGAGGACTCGTGCCTGCGTAGGGGGGATCATGCCGAGTTCGTTTACCCAGGCAAGAAAGTCCTTAAGATCCTTGGTCGTGACGCTGGCCGGCCCTTTTTCTTCTGAGCGGGCTAAGAAAAATTGCACAAGCTTATCCACATCGTGCAAATACGCTTCGATCGTATTGGCAGATAACGACCTTTCAAGCTTTAAATATGCCTTAAAACCGCGCAGGCTTGATTGCCAGTCCAATTTATTTTTTAAGTTTGATGAAAAATATTGCTGATGAATATACAAATCATTAACGGTCCAAATTTAAACTTACTTGGCATAAGGGAGAAATCTATTTATGGCGACAGCAGCTTCGAAGACTATCTGGAAACACTTAGGAGCAAATACAGTATCATAAACATCGATTATTTCCAAAGCAATGTTGAGGGCGAAATAATTAACAAATTACATGAGGTGGGATTCAGTTACGACGGGATCATTCTTAACGGTGGCGCCTACACTCACACGTCGGTAGGCATAGCCGATGCAATTGCCGGGATCAACACTACCGTTGTTGAAGTTCATATATCCAATATCTACGCAAGGGAAGAGTTTCGCCATGTTTCGCTTACTGGCAAGAATTGCAGGGGAGTACTAACCGGGTTCGGACTGGATGGTTATAGATTAGCCCTGGAAAGCTTTCTATAAGCTGTTATAGGTTTTTCTTTTTAAAACAAAATACTGCCATACGATACTTATATTCCTTAAACCTGTTTTATTGAATTTCGAGCGATCTATCTTCCGTGCTTTCCTGGCATTTATGAAGACCGACCTGAAAAATGACTGGTGAGCACGGCTCACGGCCCAGGCATTTGCAGGCTTGCCATCCAGCAGGAACTTGAATATTGACAGCAGATCTAGCCAGAGGCGGCTGAAGACGATCAGGCCGGAGTAATAGAAAGGTTGGTTTTTTTGAATGACAATCAGGCTATTTCGAAAATTCAGGTAAGTTTTGAACGGGCTTTCAGAATTCAATGTTCCGCCACCCAGGTGATAAACCCGGGATTGAGGACAGTACATGATCTTATAACCGCGGTTCTTGAGTCTCCAGCAAAGATCAATTTCTTCCATATGGGCGAAAAAATCTTCGTCCAGCCCGCCAGCTTCTATCCATTTTTCTCTTTTAATAAATAGCGCTGCGCCTGATGCCCAGAAAATTTCTGTGGTGTCGTCATACTGGCCATTATCTGATTCGACATGGTCGAAAATCCTGCCCCGGCAGAAGGGATACCCAAACACATCTATAAAACCTCCGGCGGCACCGGCATATTCGAATTTCTCAGGATGCGTATGGGACAATATTTTGGGTTGGGCAGCGGCGATCAAAGGGTTGCTCTGCATTAATGCTATAACAGGCTGAATCCAGTCCGGCTCCACAGCAACGTCTGAATTAAGGAGAACGAAATAGTCGCTTTCAACCTGCCCCAAAGACTTGTTATAGCCCCCGGCAAAGCCATAGTTTTTATCATTTCTGATGATACGGATCTCGGGATAATCAGCCTTCAGGAATTCCAGCGACAAATCATTAGAAGCGTTGTCTGCAACTATTATTTCGAGTTTCGGATAAGTGCTTCTGCAAACTGACGGAAGAAAGTCTTTGAGGTGCTTTAACCCGTTCCAATTTAAAATTACTACGCTAACTTTTGGCAGATCTGTCATGCTGAGATATTTTCGGGTTTAAACTTCCATCTCTTATGCGACCAAAGCCAATAATCTGGTTTTTCGCGAATAAGTTTTTCCAATTCACTCGTATGCATGTTTGTTATTTCAAACTCTTTAGTGTCTTTAGGATAATCAATGAGAGGTTTAATTACACATAGATAATATCCTCTTTTAATTCTATTAATGCTAAAATATATGATCGCATCATTTGACTTAACCGCAACCTTTTCCACACCGAGAAATATTGCCGTAGCCTGGTTTAAAAAATTCGTAAAATAGCGGGATTCCTCGCGTGTCGGCGTCTGATCGCCCACGAGCACCAGTACACGGGGACGACCTTTACCTTTATACTCTGCAACTTTTCTGTACGTCTGTTTCATAGGTACCATTGTAGTCCCGAACCTCGAACGGACAGAATTAATAAGATGATCAAAGTTCGTGTCTGACAATGGTTTATAAACAATTAAGGTGTCATATTCTTGTATTGCGAGACCAATAGCCAGCGATCCTAATTCCCAGTTTCCGTAATGACCGGATACAGCAATAACGGATCTTCCGTTCTCCAGGTGCGAAGTGATAGCTTCGAGGTTTTCAAACTTGTAACGCTTGTTCAGTTCTTTAGCGCTTATGGTAAGGCTTTTCACAGATTCAAGTATCATATCGGCCAGGAATTTGTAGAAGCTTTTCTCAATTACACTCAACTCATCAGCTGACTTTTCAGGAAATGAGTTTCTAAGATTATCCCGGACCACTTTGCGACGGTATTTGAGTACATAATAGAGAAGAACGAAAAGCCCGTCCGAAATAAGGTATATTATGCTGAATGGAAGTAAAGAGATTAGTTTCAGGAGAAAAACTACTATCTGAAATACAATTTTATTCATCCTGAACCATCATTTATATATTATAGGGTAGGGGTATCCGGGTTGATTTAGGAACATTCCCTCCAGCAGCGATATTTAATTTACTAATTTCGGCAAATTGAAGCACAAACATAACCTATACCATGGAAAAAGGAGCAATTTTCCCCCTGTTTTATCTGCCACCCGTTGAGTATTTCAGTGCCATTTTACAAAACAAGGATCAAATTATTATTGAGAATGCAGAGAATTTTGAGAAGCAAACCTATCGCAACCGGGCTTCGATTCACTCGCCTAACGGCAAGCTCGACCTGATTATTCCGGTAATCAAGGGATCGAAAAATCACACGAAAGTTAAAGACGTTAAAATAAGCTATGATTTTAAGTGGCAGCGCTTGCACCTGTTGAGTTTACAGACTTGTTATCGAAGTTCAGCTTATTTTGAGTTTTATGAAGACGATCTCAGTCCGTTTTATGAGAAAAAGTGGAAGTATTTGTTTGACTTCAATGAAGAGCTGCTTGAAATGATGTTTCGCTTCCTGAAAATCAAGGTACAGTACGGGTATTCGAATGAATTTCAGAAAGACTACCCGAAACATTTGGATTTCCGGCATTCAATTCATCCCAAGCATTCCCGGCCTGATAATGTTAAAAGATATTTCCAGGTCTTTGAAGAAAGAAACGGTTTTTTACCTAATTTGAGCATAGCGGACCTTATCTTCAATCAGGGCCCGCAGAGCAGTAAATATCTTTAAAATGGCAAAGATAAGGCGCATCCATTTAAAAGCCAGGAAATACGTCCCCATCCCCGGCGTAAGCCCTGGGTCCATTCAGTTATACGAAGGGGCGCTGGCACCCAAAATAACAGTATACGCATATAATGCGTCTGAATATCATTGTGAAAATCTTGATTCAGTTACGGACCTGGACGAACATTTTAAAAAATACCAGGGTTTAACGCATTGGATTGATGTACGTGGGATAGGGGATATCGGGTTATATAATTACCTGGAGAAGAAATTTGATATTCATAAACTCGTTTTAGAAGACATTGCCAATATTCAGCAACGCCCAAAAATGGACGAGTATGACAGGTATGTATTTGCTGTGAGCAGGATGCTTTACGTAGATGTCGACCTCGAAATCGCCAACGAGCAGATTTCCTTTATTCTACTGCCAGACATATTGATCAGCTTCCAGGAGAATTATACCGAAATCACCCGGCCGGTTATAAGCCGCCTGGAAATGGGCAAAGGAAATATCCGCGTTAGCGGTCCATCCTATATGCTTTACTCCCTGATGGATGTAGTGGTGGATAATTACTTTACCCTTATCTATAAACTCGGCGATGAATTGGAAACCATCGAGGAGCTTTTGTATCGCAAGCCGGATAAAACCCTCATGTATCAAACTCAGTGTATTAAAAGAGCAATGATCATGATCCGGAGAGCCGTATGGCCAGAGCGAGATAAGATCAATGACATGATCAGGAGTGACAGCAAGCTGATCAGTTCTCATACTAAAACCTTCCTGAAAGATACCTACGACCATTCCATGCAGGTTATCGACCTCGTAGAAAGCTATAAGGAGTTAACTACCAGTTTGATCGATACTAATCTCTCATTTATCACTAACAGGATGAATGAGATCATGAAGGTTTTAACCATTATTTCGTCCATTTTTATACCGCTCACGTTTATTGCAGGCGTATATGGAATGAATTTTGCCTATCAGGACCCGGAGACCGGGAAGATTCTCAGACACAATATGCCGGAGCTGTATTCAGAAAATGGTTATATCTATACAATGGCAGTCATGCTTTTGATCGCGGTTGTTCAAATGATCTACTTCTGGAGAAAGGGTTGGTTAAGTAATAAGTAAAATCCCGTTTCTCACCTGTAATTCCTACTTTTAACAAATGCAATCGTTCGAACTGGATAAATCAGATATTCTAAAGATCAGGAAAGCTCTGGAACAGGACGATTCTGCGCTAAAGATCTCTGTCTCCGAATATCATCCGTCCGAGATCGCGATACTTTTCGAGAGCTTACCCCAGGAGTCCAGAGAACGAATTATAAGCATTTTACCTGCTGAGATCGCTTCAGAGGTTATTTCTGAAATGGACTCTGAATTTCATCCCGAGCGCCTACTTGAAAACCTGCATCCGGAACGTCGTTCAGAGATCGTTGAAGAACTTGATTATGATGATGCTACAGACATCATTAGTCAGCTACCCGAGGAGCAGCAGCAAGAAATTCTTCAGGAACTTGACGAGGAGGACGCATCGAACATCCGTTCGCTCTTAAAATACGATGATGATACCGCCGGCGGTTTGATGAACACCCAGGTAATCAAAATCAACCAGAACCTGATGAAGAAGGAAGCACTTGACCTCATCATCAAGCAGTCGGAAGAGATGGAGGAGTTTTATACTATTAATGTAATTGATGAGCATAATATGCTGAAAGGTATAGTCTCCTTAAAAGATATTATAAAAGCCCGCAACAACGTCAGGATCCAGGAAATCATCAAAGCTGATTTCGTTTATGTTAAGGCTGATACAGATCAGGAAGAAGTAGCAAAGCTTATTTCTCAGTATAATCTGAGTAGTATTCCGGTGGTTGACGACAATATGCATCTTCTTGGCCGGATCACTTTCGATGATGTGATTGATGTTATGGAGGAGGAGAATACAGAAGATATTCTTAAGATATCCGGGGTGTCGGAAGATGAGGAACTTGCCGGTAACTGGAAAGAGGCCGTTAAAAGCCGCTTGCCCTGGCTTGTGCTAAATCTCGGAACCGCATTTCTTGCTGCGTCCGTTATTCGTTATTTCGATAGTTCAATAGCCAGAATGGGGATACTAGCAGGATATATGGTTATGATCGCCGGAATGGGTGGGAACGCTGCAACCCAGGCACTTGCCGTGACGGTCAGGCGTATTTCCCTCAATGACCTTACCGACAATCAGGCATATAGAACTGTGCTGAAAGAATTTACGGTGGGGCTGATAAACGGCGCAAGCATTGGATTTATTATTTTTCTATTTGCCTTATTCTATGATGCGAATCCGATGCTCGGCCTGGTCATTTTTATAGCCATGACCGGAAACCTGATCATTGCCGGGATGGCTGGCTCATCTATTCCGTTAATATTAAAAAGAGTAGGGATAGACCCGGCAATCGCCTCATCCATAATCATTACTACGTTTACTGACGTCTTTGGCTTCCTGCTTTTACTCGGCCTGGCAAGCAAACTCTTACTGTAAATAGTCGTATTTGCCGTATTTCATTTTCACCGCTGGCGATTTTATTCTAAATTTGTGTATGACTGAAATCAGAAACAACTGGACTAAAGAAGAGATATCAGAAATTTATCATAGTCCGCTGCTGGACTTGATTTACCGTTCTGCGACCGTGCACAGGGAGAATAAGGACTATTCTGAGGTTCAGATCAGCAGCTTGTTATCGATCAAGACAGGAGGTTGTCCTGAAGATTGCGCGTATTGTCCGCAGGCAGCCCGTTTCCATACTGACCTTGAAGTTCAGGCTTTGATGTCGGTGGACCAGGTTACAGAAGCCGCACAGAAAGCTAAAGACGCTGGTGCGTCCCGCTTGTGTATGGGAGCGGCCTGGCGTGAGGTTAGAGATAACCGCGATTTTGAGAGAGTTATAGAAATGGTCAGTTCCGTCAATGCGATGGACATGGAAGTCTGCTGTACCCTCGGCATGCTTACCGAATCACAGGCACAGAGGCTGGCGGATGCCGGCCTGTACGCATACAACCATAATTTAGATACTTCGGAAGATGATTATAAGCGGATTATTACAACCCGTACCTATGATGATCGTCTGAAAACAATTGAAAATGCCCGGAAAGCAAAATTAACAGTCTGCAGCGGAGGTATTATTGGGCTGGGGGAAACCGTTGAAGACAGGATATCGATGCTAAAGACTCTTTCCAATATGGCAAGACATCCTGAATCTGTGCCTATCAATGCCCTTGTGCCTGTAAAGGGCACGCCTTTAGCGGATCAGCCACGTGTACCTGTCTGGGATATGGTTAGGATGATAGCCACCGCACGTATCATTATGCCGAAGACTGTCGTCCGCCTGTCAGCCGGCAGGACCGAAATGAGCTTAACCGATCAGGCTTTGTGTTTTATGGCCGGGGCTAATTCTATCTTTGCCGGCGATAAATTACTTACCACTCCAAATCCCGCTTTTAATGAGGATATGGAAATGTTTAATTTGTTAGGTCTTAAGCCCCGGGAAGCCTTTAAAAACGGCAGGCCGGCAGTACAAGCGGATAAGGAGCATCTATCGCCTGTTAACTCGTAGCGGCGCTGCTCAACGTTATCTAATGACGGGAGGAATGGTTTCTGTTATGGCAGGACAAGTTTCTGAATGTCCGAAATTAGTTTGTTGATGTAGTCTAGTTGCTCATATAGCAGGTACTGATCTTTAGTAACCTCCTGATCACCGGTTTGGCCCTGATACCGTATTTCGACCTCTTTCAAGTCAGTTCCGCCCATCTTTCTTATAATTTCACTTAAACTATATAACGATTTACGTATCAGCTTGATATGACTCTCGTTTATCTCTGCATTATCGGCATTTTGCAGATTGGTAATCAAGGTCGCTACATATGATGACAGCATATGATTCAGGACAACGAACTTATGGATTTCTTTACTGTTTTGCTGTTTACTTTTAGGCTCCGACTGCATTCTCTGGAAAGCGCTCGCCAGGTTGGCTGAACTCACATAAACATCTTTTCGCGCTAATTTATAAGAAGTGATGTCGAGCTGCTTTTCAGTAAGCTCATCCGCAACATTAAGGAGGTACTGGTGGTTAGCGACCAAAACCTCCCTCATGAAACTTTTGAGATGATAGTATTCCCAATTGGGCAGGATGAAGAAACTAGCACCGAGGGCTATAAACGAACCGACAAAGGTGTCAATAATCCTTTCCTGCGCAACAGTTAGATTATTCTCTCCCAGAAAACTGAAAAGTATCAGGGTATAAGGAGTCATAAACAGCACGCTGACAATGTAATTGAGTCTCTGAAAACTGTATGCGCCTACCATGAAAAAAAGCAGAAAAACAAATAAAGCCGTCTGGTCCTTTACATAAATTATGATCAGTGCACCAGCCACGCCGCCACACAGAGTACCGACAAGTCGTTGTATATTTCTCTGTTTTGTAAGACTGAACGCAGGTTTCAAAATTACCAGGATGGTTAAGAGTATCCAATAACTGTGATGTCCGAATGGAAACAATTTTGAAACAAGGAAACCGATAAGGCACATTAACGAAACCCGTATTGCGTGGCGGAATATGGATGACTTAAAGGTGAGGTTCTCCCTAAGTGTTTTAAGGTCAAAATCCTGGTGTGACACGAATTTGTTTAGGTGCTCCTGACTTCGAACGCTTACACTTGAAAGCTGAGGGTTATCATAATAACTGTAAATTTTGCGAATACGACTGGCCATGTTCCGAACGTTGATCAGGATTTTCTTCAACACGAGATTGCTGACTTCCTGTTCTTCAAGGCGATCGATACTAAGTTTCAGTGCCTCAAGCTCCGTTTTATAATGATGAAGCCGTTCCGGATTTTCATTGCTGATGATGAAATAGCTTAAATTTTCTAAATCCTCACTGAATTTTGTAATAACCTTATTGAATCCATCAAGCACGTTTGTCTCACCGTATGTATTTCGAATAGCCTGGTAATCGTAATGTGTCGCCATTGCTTGTTCAAAAAGATCTACAATGTCCACAAAAACCAGGATAAGAAGTCTGCCGGCTCCGGTCGACTCTTTAACCATAAGCCGGCTTTTAAAAAGAAGTTCCCTTACCGTATCCTGATGCTGGTGTACCAGGATCTGCTGATCAACGAGTTTGGTATAATTATCGTCGTGATCCGTGTTAAGGTTGTAAAAATCTGCCTTGATCCGTACAAATACGGCAATTTCCTTAATGCACTCCCCTAAAGCCTGCTGCGCCAGGCGATAGGGTCTTATCTGGCTCAAAGAAATGCTTAAGATGGTATACCAGAGGCCTCCTGACAAAATATACAAGCTGTGTTCCCAGGCACCGGACGCGGATACTACATCTTCGTCAATGCTCAGGATCATAACAAGCAGCGCCGCCGTGCCTATAGAAGACGCCCGGTTTCCGTAGACCGAGAACATGGAATACAGAAAACACAGAACAGTGATCTCTATCCCCACAAGTATTGGATTCCAATTAATTAAACCCGTTAGGATAGCCGTCAGAAACACGAACAGGTTACAAAACAGCATCCCGTTACGCTTGTGAACAACCGGGCCCGGATTATCTGCTATACTGACGCAAAGTGCACCAAGAGAAATCGTAAGACCAACCGAAAGCATATTGAGGTTGTAAAAAACCAGCGAGGGGAGGAGCACGCCGAAAGTTATACGAAGCCCGTCGGAAAAGTATTGGCTAAAAATAAAGGACTTGATCTCCCTCGAATGGTTCATTACCAAAAATACCTTTATCTGATTGATTAGCAATTCATAAAAAGTAATTTATAAGGCAGTTACCCTTGTTTGAATATTTCCTCTTGTTGCCTTCGAATAAGGACAAACAAGATTAGCCTTGTCGGCAAGTTTCTGGGCTTGTGCTGCGGTAATTCCCGGAATTTGCACATCAAGTTCGGCCGAAAGAACAAATGCATTTCCATCTTTATTGAATGAAATCTGAACATCGACGGATGCTTCTGAAACATCCGTTCCCTCGCGTTCGGCCACAGCTCCCAGGGCGCCCAGATAGCAAGCCCCCCAGGCGGCAGCAAAAAGTTGCTCAGGGTTCGAGGCGCCTCCCTGGCCACCCATTTCATGAGGTTTGCGAAGGTCCATTTCTAATATTCCGTCAGACGACTTAATATGGCCATTCCGACCGCCTTTGGCGGTGACAACAGCTGTATATAATTTTTCCATGATCTAGTTTGGTAGTAAGAAGCAAAAACTGTTCCTCTAAAGCGAAAAAGCAGATAATACTAATTCAGGGAGTTTTTCCAGAGGCCCTTTAGATGCTTTCGCCGCTACGGATATAATATAAAAGAATTTCAGCTGTTTTTTATCAATTTGTTAATAGTGGAATTTGTTGTACCCGTTAATAATATCTCATTCGCAAATGTTATGTCCTTACAATCAAATGGATATCAAAAACAGAACTGTTAATAAAGTCACCTTTGTTGTGGGTAACCTGTTTATAAATTATAGCACTTTTTACTTGACGGCAAAGGCTTTGTAGCATACCTTAGTATTAATAAGAACGAGGTACATTGACAGTCTGAAACAAGGTCCCAAAAGATCCGAAGCTCTCGGGTTTCAAGATCCGGGATTATTTAAACCTGATTCAGAGCAGATCGCAAGATGTGTTCGAAAAGATCAGGGTCGAAATGACAGACGTTATTGAAGATTGCAAACGATCTAAGGAATGTATGCAATATTGAAATAAAGGGCCACGAGAATCTTGTTTGAAAGAGCACTGATTCTACGAACCGGTTAAGTATCGCAGAACTTATGCTTTTGATCAACTACGGTTGTGAAAAAAGTTAAACGGAAACCTGAATCGCAAGAGGACGGTTTCCGTTTTTGTTTTCATGGACCCTGGGCTAATATACAGCTGAATCGTTAATTTTCCCGATCTGTTCTCCGCCTAATCCTCTGACATTTATTGTCAATGTAATCGTTAAAGAGACTTTCCCGCCTGAAAACCTAAAAAAGCAATTGCCTCTTTGGGGTCTATTTCTAATATCGCATAGTAAACATAAAAAACGTTTTACTGTTAATATCATCACAAAGGACTTATTGTTAATAAACCTGCGATTTGCTTATTAGCGTGCTATATAATAACTACTTACGAATATCCCAACGGTTGACAAGTCTGATATTCCTGTTGATAAACCTGTTACTAAAAACATTCATTTTTCCCTTGACATGTGTCTCCAAAAAGCCTATATTAGTATTATTAAGACGGACGTACTTTGACAGCCTGAAACAATATCCACAGAAATCCGAAGCTCTCGGGCTTCATCAGATTTCGGATAATTTAAGCTTCAATTCAGACCGGCATCGTGAGATAAAGGCTGACAGGAAAAGTTCCAAAGGACAGGCATTACCTATGTTACAAACATTCTATGGAATGGTTGTGATGAGAAAGTAAGGGTCAACGGATACTAAAGGTTTGAAAAGACCGGCAGGAACGAACCAGGCAAAGTAAAGATGAATTAATACTTTGAGCAGCTACGGCTGCGAAAAAGTTAAAACGGAAACCCCAATCGAAAGAGCAAGGTTTCCGTTTTTCTTTTTACCCCTTTTTCCATTTCTACCCAAACCTTCTCTCGATTTTCTTATTTTTGATTAAATGGGAAAGGATAACTCAATATCAGCTACGGGAAAAATATTCGTCCTGGACACCTCGGTTATTTTGTATGATCATGACGCGTTTCAAAACTTCCAAGAGCACGATGTCGCGATTCCGATACAGGTACTGGAAGAACTGGATAATTTTAAAGCTGGGAATGATACCCGCAATTATGAGGCGAGGAGTTTTATCCGTTTGATGGATGATATCTCAAGGAACGCGCTTTTAAATCAATGGATACCATTAAGCGGAAAGGGGAGAGGCAGCTTCAAAGTAGTAATGGACCATATACCTGCAGAGGCTGATGCTGAAAAGATCTTTGGAGAAGGTAAATTCGACCACCGCATATTAAATGCAGCTTTAAGTCTTCAGGAGCTGTATCCATTAAAAAAGATCATCCTGGTTTCAAAGGATATTTGCTTAAGGTTAAAAGCAAAAGCGCTCAACCTTTTTGCTGAGGATTATGAGACCGGAAAGGTTAAAAATGTAGAGGAGCTTTACACCGGCAAGACGACAATAAGTAAACTTCCCAATAAGGTACTGGATGAACTGATCACAAAAAAAGTTCTCCCAATTGAAAAAACCGGTACTAGCATACTTCATGAAAATCATTTCTTTATTCTGAACAGTAAAAATAAAACAGTCTCTGCTTATTATAATCCTAAAAAATTTGAGCTGGAATATATTCCGGGACAGTCTGTTTATAATATTGAACCAAAAAATCCCGAACAGGCCTTCGCCGTTCACGCGCTAATGAACCCGCAAATTAAGCTTGTTACCATCCAGGGAAACGCGGGAACGGGAAAGACGCTTTTAGCTTTAGCCAGCGCTCTGGAGCAAAGGAAAAATTACAGACAGATCTTTGTCACCAGGCCGATAGTGCCATTAAGTAATAAAGATATAGGATTTTTGCCTGGCGATATTAAGTCAAAGGTAGATCCCTATATGGCACCGATATGGGATAATCTTAAGTTTATCAAGGACCAGCTAGGTATCGATGAAAAGGCACAGGCGAAAATTGATGAACTGGTTCTTACAGAGAAAATTTCAGTAGCTCCTCTGGCTTTCATCAGGGGCCGCACTTTAACGAAGATATTCTTTATCGTAGACGAAGCTCAAAATTTAACTCCACATGAAATTAAGACTATTATTTCCAGGGCGGGTGAAGACACGAAAATAGTTTTTACGGGAGATATTTATCAGATTGACACTCCATACCTTGATGCAGAAAGCAATGGCCTGTCATACTTGATCGATAAAGCCAAAAATCATCCCTTGTATGCTCATATAACACTTCAAAAAGGCGAAAGAAGTGAACTGGCCAATCTGGCAAATGATTTGTTGTAAGTTAAGTTGACTCAACTCTAAGAGAACCATTTTTAAAAAGGCGTAAAAAAAAAGCCCGGAAGTAAATTCCGGGCTTTTTTGTCATGATATATGTTGATTTAGTAAACAACTTTCACATTAACAGCGTTAAGGCCTTTTTTGCCACGCTCAACTTCGTATTGAACTTTATCGTTTTCACGAATTTGATCAATTAGACCTGATGAGTGAACGAAAACGTCCTCTTCACCTGATTCTGCGGGCACGATGAACCCGAATCCTTTAGTTTCATTAAAAAACTTTACTGTACCTTCTTTTTGCATTGTGTTATTTATTAAGATAATAAGATCAAAGATATGAAAAATAGATATCATTCTAAACATAATTATTCTGCAAGCATGCAAGGGGCAATTTTGGTTTTGTATAATTAGTAATAATCAGAAGATTATTTTCCAATACTAAATAATGGGTTTAAAGATGTCTACACACTATTGGCAATCGTCAGATTATTGAAAATATAATAATGAACTAGAATAACAATATCAGAACCATAATTAATATTATGTTAAATAGAGTCAGGCGATACGAATAGCTTTTCAAAAAAAAAGAGCCCGGATATAATACCCGGGCTTCCTCTATCTTCTCTAATTAAATTATTATGGAAGTGCTTCAATCTTTTTGGTGAGCTCCTCAACCTTTGCATTATCTTTCTTCACAAGGTAGTAAGTTTTTAAATTTTCCAGCGCGATCCTCGACTTGCCGTCTAATTCAGTAGCCTTTTGGAGATATGGGAAAGCTTTGTCAAATTCAACTGTAGCCTTTTTCATAATCACATCATATTCCTTTTGCTGTGTAGGTGGAAGTTTATTCGCTTCATTATAAAGTGCGATTCCCTTATTTAGCATTACACCGCCAATATTGATCGTAGCATCAGCAAAGGCAGGATCAATCGCCAGAGCCTGAAGATATGACTCTTCTGCTTTCACATTGTCACCGACAGTACTGTAGGCAATTCCAAGATAATATGGATACAACTTATTTTTTGGGTCTTTTTGTGCCTGATCTGCAATCTTGGTGATAACCTCCTTCTGCTTTCCGGACATTAAGCTCAGCTCAATTTCCTGTGTTGCCAGGGCAGCGTCGCCGAATTTAGCAGCTCCTTCACCGGCGATCGCAATCGCCTTGGCTGTATCGCCTTTCATGGAATAAAGCCGGGAAAGGTCAAGATAAATCTGGTTGTTAGCTGAAAAATTGGTCTTTGTCAATGCCTCATAGCTTTTGATCCCCGCCTCATAATTTTTAGAATTAATTGCAGAAAGACCAGCATAATAAGTTATTGTTGTATCACCGGGGCGATAGTTCAATGCATTAGAAAACGATGTATAAGCATCAGCGAAATTACTGGTCTGGTAAGCTCTGACACCTTGATTAAGCTCGTACTGACTGAAGATCGCACCACTCGCATGATCGAGGTTTGCTTTGTTAGCTCCATCTTTATCAAGTTCCAATGCTTTTTTATGGGCGGTTTGGGATTCTGTAATAAGGGGTTTTGATGTCGCCGGAACTGTGTCCATTAGTGCCAGCTCTCCGTAGATCAGGGCTTTATAAGTCCATGCAGTCGGATCTGCTGAAGTCTTGTCGTGTGCCACAGCTTTATCTATCGACGTTTTAGCATTTTTCAAGTTTGGCATGGCCAAAGGCAGCGAATTAGCCTCCTTTAGCTGGACATAACTCTCGTAATTTTTTTTAGCATTTGCTACTTCCCCCTTTTGCGCGAAAGCCGACACAGAGGAAACTGTGAAAACAGCTGCTAAAATGAAAGATCTGATTTTCATGTTATTTTTAATTTAATTTGAGTTGATTTATTCTGTTATTAATTTTCTGAAGTTCATCGGTATCTCCGGTATACTTATACAATAGAGATAAAGATGTTAATGACTTTAACTCATTAGGATCGATTTCGTTTGCTTTAGACAAATAATATTTAGAAATATACATCATGTCGCTCTTTGTTTTATCTTTTAAATATAAATTAAGATAAAGTAAACCTAACGCATAATTTCCTTCATAATTATTAGGATTGATATTTAGAACGGCTTTATAATATTCTTCTGCTTTCAGGGTATTACCAGTCATCTCATTAGAAAAGCCAGCGAGATAATTTAAATTGACATTGAATTCATCCAGTTTCAGTGCACGTTCAATAAATTGGGCTATTCCTTCGTAATCATTACGATTAACAAGTACATTGATCAACTTAAAAATAAGGTCACGGTTAGCAGGAAACGCCTCACTCCCATTTTTTAAGGTACCTAATAATTTATTCTCATCTCCAAGCGACTCATATAAATTTGCTAAGATCAAATAGTATTCAGGCTTTGCTTTTTGTGAAATCAACTTTTCATAAAAGAATATAGCTTTTGAATAATTTCCCAATTCCTGATGAAGCAAGGCCAGGTTATGTGTTATGGAAAAATTATTCCTGTCTATTGTGTCAAGAATAGTGAAGTACTTTAACGCTTCGCTGAAACGGCGACCCTTAAATGAACTATTTGCACGGTACAAATAGGTGTGCTTAAGCTGGTCGTTGATATAGTTGATCTGCGATGCAGCATCCCCCGCCGATTTTGAAGCATAAACAATATTAAGCGAATGCAGGGTCACGTCTACCGGATCTTTGGCGTACTTCAACTTTAGATTCGAGTCTACTCTGGCAAGCGTGGAATAAATAAGGCTGCGAGTGAGATTATTTCTAAATGCGCCTGAATCTGACTTGGTTTTATAAGCATCATCAGCAAATTTTCTCGCACTCTCAAGATCCTTTATATTCCCGGAAGAGGAATATTTTGCGAGATTGTTCATAGCTTCCTTGGTGGTCAGGGTCTGAGCCTGAGAAGATGCTATGAACAAAAGCAACGTAGAAAAAAGAAATACTGATATTCCCTTCATTGTAAATTATTCCGTTTTCTGATCATCGGTATCTTCCGAATTATTTTCCATATCCTCATTTCCGGCATCTTCAGTAGTTTCGTCTTCCACCTCTTCCTCGTGTTCTACCTTAGTAATGGAAGCTATTGAATCATCACCTTTGAACGTAATCAAGCGAACTCCCTGAGTAGCACGCCCCATCACACGAAGATCACTCAAACCTATGCGGATGACGATTCCAGATTTATTAATGATCATAAGGTCGTCGTTGTCAGTAACGTCCTTAATAGCGACCAACTCACCTGTTTTTTCGGTTATATTAATAGTTTTAACACCCTTACCTCCCCTGTTAGTAACGCGATAATCATCTATATCAGTACGTTTGCCATAACCATTTTCTGATACTACTAAGACCGTAACCTCAGGATTATTGATACTTATCATTCCAACTACTTCGTCTTTGTCATGCGCCAGTGTGATACCACGCACCCCGGTAGCCGTACGGCCCATCGGGCGAACTGTTGATTCATTAAAACGTATAGCCCTTCCCGAACGAAGTGCCATAACAATTTCACTTTCTCCGGTGGTCATACATGCTTCAAGAAGCTGATCACCCTCATTTATGTTGATAGCATTTATTCCATTAGTACGAGGACGGGAATACGCCTCCAGGGATGTCTTTTTTATCGTTCCCTTCTTGGTACACATAATAATAAAGTTGTTTTCCAGGTATTCCTGATCCTTGAGATTTACAACTTTAATGTATGCTTTGATATTTTCCTCCTTAGGAATATTGATGACGTTCTGAATTGCGCGGCCTTTACTGGTTCGCGACCCTTCAGGTATCTCAAACACCCTGAGCCAGAAACATTTACCGCTTTCAGTAAAGAAAAGCATGTAATTATGGTTTGTGGCAACCAAGATATGCTCGATAAAATCTTTGTCACGTGACTGGGATCCCATCGAACCTTTACCACCCCGGCCCTGCTTGCGATATTCTGTTAAGGGCGTACGTTTGATATAACCTTCGTGAGAAATGGTTATGACAACTTCTTCATCAACGACAAAATCCTCCATCCGCATGTCATCGGCAGAGTGCGTGATAGAAGTACGGCGCTCATCCCCGAATTTGTCTCTTATTTCAATCAGCTCATCGGTAATGATCTTCATCCGCAATGCTTCATCAACTAAAATTTGATTTAAGTATTCGATGGTTTTCATTAATTCAGCATACTCCTCTTTAATCTTATCTCTCTCCAGTCCTGTCAGACGACGCAAGGTCATGTCAAGGATAGCCCTGGCCTGAATGTCCGAAAGATTAAAACTCTCCATCAAACTTACTCTCGCATCTTCCGGACTATTTGACGCACGGATTAACTTAATTACCTCGTCAAGATGATCAAGAGCAATTAATAAGCCCTCAAGTATGTGAGCCCGTTTTTCCGCTTCTGCAAGATCGAATTTAGTCCGGCGTATAACTACCTCATGGCGATGATCAACAAAATGCCGTATCAGGTCCTTTAGGTTCAACAACATTGGCCGCCCGTTTACAAGAGCAATATTGTTTACACTAAATGAGGTTTGTAAAGCTGTATATTTAAAAAGGTTATTAAGTACCACGGAAGCGTTCGCGTCACGTTTAATTTCATAAACAATACGCATTCCGTCTCTGTCCGACTCATCCCTTATTTCACTGATACCTTCTATTTTTTTATCATTAACAAGACCTGCAGTTTGCTCGATCATGTTAGCTTTATTCACCAGGTAAGGGATCTCATTTACGATAATACGCTCGCGATCGCCTTTATAAACCTCGATGTCTGCTTTAGCACGCATTACTATCCTGCCCCGACCGGTCTCAAATGCTTCCTGAACGCCAGAATAACCATAGATTATGCCGCCTGTAGGGAAGTCAGGGGCCTTAACATGCTGCATCAGGTCTGCTACAGTGACTTCATTGTTCTCAATGTAGGATATAGTCGCGTTTACAACTTCTGTTAAATTGTGCGGCGGCATGTTGGTTGCCATACCAACAGCAATACCCGACGCTCCGTTTACGAGAAGGTTAGGAATCCGGGACGGCAGTACAGTCGGTTCTTCAAGTGTATCGTCAAAATTGAGCTGAAAATCGACGGTATCTTTATTGATATCCGCCAGCATTTCTTCAGCAATTTTCTTTAAACGGGCTTCCGTATAACGCATCGCTGCCGGCGAGTCGCCATCAATAGACCCAAAGTTTCCCTGACCGTCAACCATTGGGTAACGCAGGCTCCACTCCTGGGCCATACGAACCATTGCAAAATAAACCGAAGCGTCACCATGCGGGTGGTACTTACCTAAAACATCCCCGACAATACGTGCCGATTTTTTATGGGCCTTACTACTCGTTACGCCCAGATCAAGCATTCCGTAAAGCACCCGCCGGTGTACAGGCTTGAGTCCGTCGCGAACATCCGGAAGTGCCCGGGAAACAATCACCGACATCGAATAATCGATGTAGGCGGACTTCATTTCCTCCTCAATATTAATAGGTATTATTCTATCGTTCTGGGGTGCTAAATTATCGTTTTCTGTATCTTCAGCCATGTTTCTTTTACTGTTCTAAATAAGGGTTCTTCAAGTCGATCAAAGTCCGATATAAGTGTTACGATATCTTTACTTTTTGAACCTTGCGAAGTTAGCAAATTTCACGGTCTTTACCATCAGTGTACAAAAATATTCGGTGCTTCCTGATCTGTGCATTGTCATTTTCAGACCTCCGATAAAGCCTGTCTATACACGGAAATAGCTCTTTTTCTCGCAAAGTCGTTTTCCACTACCGGAGGGATATCATAAGAATCAAAATCCTTTATCCATGTTCTGACATAGGCTTGCCGGGGATCAAATTTTTTCGCCTGGGTAATGGGATTAAATATCCTGAAATAGGGTGCCGAGTCACAGCCGGAGCCGGCTGCCCACTGCCAGTTCCCATTATTGGAGGAAAGTTCATAATCAAGAAGCTTTTGTCGAAAATAAGCTTCTCCCCACCGCCAGTCAATCAGCAAATGTTTTGTCAGGAATCCAGCAACAATCATCCGGACACGGTTATGCATCCACCCTGTTTCATTGAGCTGCCTCATTCCAGCATCTACAAGCGGGTATCCTGTCTCACCTTTACACCATAACTCAAATTCCTTCTCATCATTTCGCCAGGGTATTTTATCATATTTCTTTTTGAAGCTTTCAGAAACAACCCCTGGAAAACAATAAAGTATCATCATGAAGAATTCCCTCCAAATTAACTCATTTAACCAGGTTTCATTCCATTTATAAGCTAAGCTCACAACTCGGCGAATGCTAATGATCCCAAAACGAAGATAATGGCTCACGTGACTTGTTCCCCCTGGCGATGGAAAGTCCCTGGTTTTGTGATAGTTCCTTATAGTTCTTTCGCTGAAGTCCGGTTTTGGCATGACTGGATCCAGACTTGAAAAACCTGTCTCTTCCAACTCCGGGAATTGAAATTGTTTGGTTTTAAACAGGTTGCTCAAAAATTTCTCGCTTGGGTAGCCAGTAAGTTCCGCTGTGGTAAATTTTTGTTTCCATTGCCTGGAGTAGGGCGTAAAAATAGTGTAAGGCGATCCATCTGATTTCAGTATTTCCAGCTTTTCAAATATTACCTGGTCTTTATAGGATTGAAATAAAATTCCCCTCGATCCTAGCAGGGCCCTTATATTCGCATCACGCTTGATGGCATAAGGCTCATAATCATTATTTGTGAACACCGCCTGCACATCAAACGTGTCCAGGATTTTAAGAAAGGCTTCTTCAATTGATGAGTATACAACATAGAAGCCCGATCCATGATCTTGAAGCCTTAAATCGAGCGCACGAAGTGTATTGTAAATAAACGATATTCTGGGATCGTACTTATCAGTAAGCTCGTCCAGGATGTCCGGATCAAAGATAAAAACCGGCAGTACCGGGTAAGGCGATTTAAGGGCATGAAAAAAAGCAGCATGATCATCCAGGCGAAGGTCCCGCCTGAACCAGCAAATACTCAGCCTCGCTTTCAAATCGTTACTGAGAATAAATTTCTGTCAGCGCATCATCAAGAGCAGGATAGCGGAATTGAAATCCTGCATTAAGCAATTTTTGAGGCGAATTGCGATCGCTGATCAGCACTACTTCACTCATTTCTCCCAAAAGGGCTTTTAAAACAAATTCAGGTACGTTAACCGGCCATACCGGCCTGTTGAGTTTCTTAGCGAGGGCCCTGGTAAACTCATGGTTGGTAACCGGGAAAGGTGTACAGGTATTATAGACACCATTATATTCCTCGTTCTCGACAACCTTTTCAAAGATGGAGATCATATCATATAGGTGAATCCAGGGAATCCATTGCTTTCCCGTTCCAAGTGCAGCGCCTGCAAACAAGCTAATGGGTTTCTCCAATTCGACCAGTGCGCCGCCATGCCGTGTTAATACAATACCAATTCTGAGTTTTATTATGCGCTTGCAAAATGCCTTTCCCTCATCGATGGCATCTTCCCATTGTTTACAGCATTCAGCCAGGAATCCTGTACCATTACTACTTTCTTCTGTAAGTATCTCGTCGCCGCGGTGCCCGTAGTAGCCACCCCCGGATGCTGAAACGATGGTGTCAATTTTTGCGCCCGTTTCACGTATAGTTTTATAAAGAAGTCTTGTGGACTTTACCCGGCTGTCAATAATTTCCTGTTTACGCTTCTTTGTCCAACGTTTATCGGCAATACCTGCGCCCGCGAGATGGATTATGGTGTCAATACCCGCCAGGCAGCCTGAATCGATTTGTCCGGTTTCAATATCCCAATAAAAAGCCTCGGCATTTTTAACCTTTGAAGGGTCACGGGTCAGGACTTTGATTACATGCCCTCTTTGCTGCAGATTTCTCACGATTCTACTTCCGATTAGCCCGGTCGCTCCAGTTACCAGAATGTTTTTACGTGTTTTAGACTCGCCCATTGTTATTTAATTGAACAACCTGTTTAATGTTGCTTCACGAAACCTGAAGATTTCTGCTATTTTATCCCTGACCACCAAATGTGCTAAAATACCAAGAAATCCGAAAGGAAGTTCATATTTATTTCATCTTGCATAAAAATACCCTGACTTAGGTATCCCAACACTTGATCATCTCAATTGATTCCAAGATATTGTACAACCCGCGGCAGGCAGATCTTCAACCATTCCGTATAGTCTTCAGGACGCGATAAAACATTGTTTTGCAGCTCATCCATTGAAATATATTTGCTGTCCATGACTTCGCAAGGATCCGGGTTTGGAAGATTCTGACTATAGCCAAGGTAAACGTGATCAAATTCATGTTCCGTCAGGCCATTTTCAAATTCTGCGCGGTAAGTAAAACTGAATGCAAATTTCAGATCGCTGCTCATACCCATTTCTTCCTGAAGCCTCCGCTCGCAGGCACGAAGCGTGCCTTCGCCTTTTCGCGGGTGACTACAGCACGTATTACTCCATAATCCGGGCGAATGATATTTGCTTAAAGCCCTCCGCTGAAGTAAAAGCTCGCCCGCGTTATTGAAAATAAACACCGAGAAAGCCCGGTGCAGTACTCCCTTTTGATGAACTTTAACTTTGTCAAGAAAGCCTATTCCGTTATCTTCCTCATCAACCAATATCAAAAGTTCGTTTGCCCCCTTGTCGTCCATATTGATCATTCCCAAAAAGACTTATTCTACCTTTTTCCAGTATTCTTCAACAACCATTCCATTAGGGAGAACACCGCTGGTGATCATCTTGCCGGTTTCCGTTTTAAGCTTATAAGCAATTGTTACGTCATCATTCTGTGAAGGCTGAGTGCTGAACTTACTCGTTATTAAGATACTATCGCCCCTAATTTCATAGGTTCCTGAATTATATAGTTCTGGCGCAGCCGTTCCCTCCAGAAGAAATGCTTCGTACGTGTCCGACTTATAAGTTCGTTGCATCTGAAAGTCTGTATGGGCTTTACGGGCTTTGCCGTTATAAACACCTCCGTCATACTGCCATGTCCCTTCAATACCATTAGATGAGCATCCAGCGGCAAATATTAGAATCAATCCCGTTAATATACTTTTGATAGCTGTTTTCATAGATGTCTATTTTTTATATCCAGTTGATACCCTTTTTTAGTAAGCTAAGTGTTTTTTGTTCTTCGCTGCCCGGCTCTGGTTTATAATCATATACCCAGTTTGCCTGGGGAGGCAGGCTCATTAGAATGGACTCTATTCTGCCATTAGTTTCTAAGCCGAATTTAGTACCAGCATCGTAAACCAGGTTAAATTCAACATATCTGCTCCGGCGCTGATATTGCCATTTTTTGTGCTCGCTAGTATATGACTTATTCCTGTTTCTTTCGATGAGTTCTTTATAGACCGGCAGAAAAGTACGTCCGACGGCTTTGGAAAATTCAAAGATGTCCCGCCATTCCATACCAGTGCTCTCGGGATTCAAGCGGTCGTAAAAAATGCCACCCACGCCCCTGGTTTCTTCACGGTGTTTGATAAAAAAATAATCATCCGCCAGCCTCTTAAACTTTGAATAGAAGTCTTTATTAAACCGATCGCACGTTTCTTTAAGTTCTTTATGAAAAAAATGTGCGTCTTCATCTATCACGTAATGAGGTGTCAGATCGATACCGCCACCAAACCAGCGCAGGTCGTTCCCTGAGCCCGAGCTCATTTCAAAATACCTGATGTTCATATGAATGATTGGTATCCAGGGGTGATCCGGATGAATTACAATAGAAACGCCCGTAGCGAAGAAATGATTTTCGTGTACGCCGAAGGCTTTTTTTATATTCTCGGGAAGATCACCTTCTACCGCAGAAAAATTCACTCCCCCCTTCTCAATAACATTCCCGTTTTGAATGACTCTGGTTCTGCCACCACCTCCGCCTTCACGTGTCCAAACTTCCTCTTCAAATTTAGACTCACCATCTGCCAGCTCTAAACCCGCGCAAATTTCGTCCTGGATCTGTCTGTAAGCCTCAGCAATTTCATCCTTAGTGACCATCCGTCAAATTTGGACATTTTTACTGAAACCTTAAATATTTAAAGGAAAATGATTGCTGTTCGCATGCAGACATGTTAACTTATCTCAACATAATCCAGGTCTTTTCCAAAAGTCTCCCTGAGCTGATACAAAGCTATAACGGCAATCGCCAGCGAAACAAATCCTACGATCAAGGCACTGTTGATTATGCCCAAACTACCTTTTAACGCGGTGAAAGAAAGGGTAGCTAATACCAAAGAACCGCGGACAAAATTCGGCACGGTAGTAGTTACCGTCGCTCTTAAATTCGTTCCAAACTGCTCTGAAGCGATCGTTACAAAAGTTGCCCAGTAACCAGACGAAAATCCGAGGAACAATGCAAGCCAGATAAACTGAGTGGACGTCATCCCTTCGGCGTTGAGGTAAACTATTATACTGACGCCGGTCAGGAGCAGGAACGTAAGCATAACCTTCTTTCTCGAGCGGAGCATTTGGGCCATAAAACCAGCCACAACATCACCAACTGCTATTCCTATATAACACCACATAATTCCGGTACCGGCCGACAGTGGTTCGGTTGCATTGAGTTCTTTTCCAAATTCCGGAGAAAACGTAACAAGAACACCAACAACGAACCATAACGGAATACCGATCAATATACAGTTTAAATATTTTTTGAACCTGTCCCCATTGTTAAACAGCATAAATATGTTTCCTCGGCTTATCCCATCGTTTTTAACATTTTTGAACATTCCCGATTCGGCAAGGCCTACTCTAAGACCCAGTAGAAGCAATCCCATTACTCCGCCAATAATATATGATGTTTCCCAGGCGTAGTGCTCGCCCACTAATGCAGCCGCAACAGCGCCGAATAATCCAACGCCCGCGACAATCATCGTTCCATAGCCCCTGTTTTCCTTGCTCATAGTCTCAGTTACGAGGGTTATTCCTGCTCCGAGTTCACCGGCAAGTCCGATACCCGCAATGAAACGGATGACTGCGTACGCCGGAACAGTGGTCACAAAGGCATTTGCCATGTTCGCAACCGAATAGAGCAGGATTGATCCGAAGAGCACACTTATACGGCCTCTTTTGTCGCCAATAACACCCCACAATATTCCGCCTAATAACATCCCGAACATTTGGCTGTTGATCAGCATAGTGCCAACATCCAGCAGATCACTTTCCGGCACACCCAGTCCTTTAAGGCTTTTTACTCGTATTACTGAAAACAGGATAAGGTCGTAGATGTCAACGAAATAGCCGAGGGCGGCAACGAGGATGATCAGTTTAACGTTTTTCGAATTAGTAGCAGTTTGATCCATATATTTATTTTGAGCGTTCAATCTACAAACAAAAACGATAAAAAAACAAGCTGATTTGCATTCTCAGAAAAAACCGGCCTTGTCAGGCTAATCTCATTATCATCTGAATGTTTTTGAAATCGACCGGTTTTCCTGATATTGCGTATATGGTAGTTTCAGAGAATTTGCTCAAGTGGGCCATGAGGCTATATCCACCGCTGTTTTTTCAAAGGATCTGGGTAAAACAATTCGATAAAGGATTTACCGGAGTACATGTCGCGATATTCAAAAGTTTCCTGAATACTAATTACAATAAATCTATTTTCGGTGGAACCATATTTAGTGCTTCAGATCCCTTCTACGCTCTGCTTTTCGATCAGCTTTTTAGACGAAAGGGCTTTAAGGTTCGCGTGTGGCTGAAAAGTGCTGACATTCAATATAAAAAACCGGGCCGGACAGACCTGCATTTCAAGATTTCATTAAGTGAGGAAGAGATAAATGAGGCTGAGCATAGCCTAAGGACTGTTGGTAAATTTGTAAAGGCTTTTCCTGTGGAAATCCTAAATTCGAACGGCGAACTTTGCGCATTTGTGATAAACGAAGTTTATGTGCGGAATCTTCATTCCGGAGAAGAGCGTACAGTCGCGTACTAATAAAACTGCCCATGAAAATCAGGAAGCTCATTTTGGAAGGTGAAGGTGTAACCCAGGATTTCAAAAAAAAGATAACAAGCTGCGAGAAGATCGCAAAAACGATGGTCTCGTTTGCTAATAATCGTGGCGGCAGATTATTGGTTGGGATCTCAGATGACGGCACTATCAGTGGAGTTAAATCTGAAGAGGAAGAAAAATACATGCTTACCAAAGCTGCTCATTTCTTCTGTAAACCAGCACTCGACCCTATATTTGAAGAAGTATATGTCGATGACAAGGTGGTATTGATCGTTGAGATCAGAAAAAGCGAAATGAAACCGCACTACGCACTCGGCGAGGATAAAAAATGGTGGGTTTATATTCGTGTAAATGATAAAAGTGTTCTTGCCAGTAAAATAGTCGTTGACGTATTAAAAAGGGAGAACAACGACCAGGGTGTATTTTTGGAATACTCGTCGAAAGAAAAAGCTCTGCTTGAGTACCTGGATCAGCATGAACGAATTACATCTAAAGAATACAGCCACATGCTTAATCTTTCGCGGCGGCGGACCCATCGCATCCTCGTAAATCTCGTTTTATCAGGTGTCATACGAATGCACACAACTGAAAAGGAAGAGTACTACACTGCTTCTTGATCTCTCTTATACGTCCTGTTCCTGATATTGTATGATAAAACGCACTTTTTCTAAGTATCAACCGCATTATCAGACTAACCTAAAATTAGCTGTACCTGTCGTTATCTCCCAACTTGGCCACACGCTGGTCCATACCGCGGATAGCATAATTGTCGGCCACTTCGCTGGTACCGTACCACTTGCTGCTGTGGCGCTCGTCAACAGCATCTTTATGGTCATAATGGTAATTGGAATGGGCATTTCCTATGGACTCACGCCTTTAATAGCCCAGGAAAGCGGAAGGAAGAATTTTAAAGAATGCGGTAAATTGCTGGCTAACAGTTTATTGATAAATTCGATAATTGGGATAATTCTTTATGTGCTGGTTTATTATGGCTCGCTCGCTGTAATAGACAACATGGATCAGTCGCCCGAAGTGGTCAGACAGGCAAAACCCTATTTGGCTCTGCTTGGAATATCTATCATACCCCTGATGGTATTTATGACTTTTAAACAGTTTGCTGAAGGGCTTGGGTTTACGAAACAGGCTATGATGATTTCGCTGTGGGGCAACGTGTTTAATATTTGTCTTGGTATCATATTCGTAAAGGGTTTGTTTGGAATAAGCCCTATGGGCGTAAGTGGTGTGGGCTGGAGCACCTTGGCCGACAGACTGATCATGGCCGTTGTTATGGCAATGTATGTATTGAAATCGCGTCATTTCACAGCCTATCTTAAAACATTTACACTAAACGCTATAGACACAATACGATCCAAGGCTATTTTGAAGATCGGCACCCCCGTTGCCATGCAGTATACCTTTGAGGTAAGCGCGTTTAGTGCAGCAGCAATTTTCATCGGAACAATCGGCGCGGTAGAACAGGCTGCTCATCAGGTTGCAATCAATATGGCATCCATGACATATATGATGGCAAGCGGAATATCGTCTGCGGCAACAATTAAAACTGGTAATAATTTTGGCAGGGAAGACTTCATGTCGCTTCGCCTTTCCGCAATTTCAAGCTATCATATTGTTTTAGGGTTTATGTCTCTGACGGCATTGATATTTATTGTATTCAATCAGTTTTTACCCTGGATATACACTTCAGATACCAATGTCATATCCATTGCAGCCCAGCTACTTATTATTGCTGGATTCTTTCAACTATTTGACGGAACGCAGGTTGTGGGACTAGGAATTTTGAGAGGAATTGGCGATGTAAACGTACCCACCATTATTACCTTCGTTGCCTATTGGATTATAGGTCTGCCTATCGGATATTATTTGGGTATAACACTCGGACTGGGAGCAAATGGTGTTTGGTACGGACTTACCGCAGGCTTGCTTGTTTCATCGATCCTGCTGTTCCTTAGGTTCCAGTTCTTCTCTAAGAAACTGGTTCGGCTAATTCATACAGAATGAATGCCACAGGAATTTTAACTTCGTTAAAAATTTGAGATTGCATTTTCTTTAACCTTTCGACATGATCCTCTAACCTGTCGTTGATATTCATATATCTAATCAGATCACCTGTACGAGTATCAATAAACCGGTAACGTGTAAAGAATTGCTTTTCCATAATGCAAATATAGGTAAAAATAATTGAAAATCAGCATTTTACATTTCAACCCTCTTGCGGGGATCTGGACAGGCCGGGTTAAGTTAAAATAATTTAGTAAACGCCTGATCTTCTAGATGTGTGGTCTGCTGACGTACTGGCTCCCTCTTAAGTAGAATCGCCACGGAATTGTCTTATAAGGGCCGTCAAAGTTCATACCCACCCGCGCGGACGCATGTACCTGGTCATCTATAAAATGCAGCCCGCGGTCTTCAAGCCAGATAGTATCGCCCTGAAGATCTGTACCGTTATGAAGCTTGGTTAGCCCCATTGCTTTAGTTAGAGCCCCGGGGCCCTGGCATAAGCGTCGGTCATCGTTAAAGACATTGCGTCTTGCTCTCATAATACCCACTCCTTCAATTGGTTCTACAGCCCTTATTAAAGCAGCATGTGATGTCTCAGCGAGCCCGGTAACGATATTTAGCATATCATGAATCCCATAACAAATGTACATATAGGCCACTCCACCCGGGGCATACATCATTTCATTTCTGGCAGTTCGTTTATTGTTGTAGGCGTGTGAACCTCTGTCTTCCGGCCCCTTATAAGCTTCGGTTTCTATTATGATTCCACCGGTCAACTGCCCGTCAACGAATGAGTAAAGGTGTTTACCCAATAGCTGCCGGGCAACCAAAACCACATCGTCCTGTCTATAAAATTCTAAAGGAAGTTTATTTGCCAAGGTTGAAACCTACAAGGTTAATAATATCAGACAAATATGTCGCATCGGTTTCATCAAAACTATCTAACTCCTCGCTGTCTACATCTAGCACCCCGATTACGCGCTCTGAGGAATCTATGATAGGAATAACAATTTCGGAACGTGACGCTGAGCTGCACGCAATATGGCCGGGAAACGCTTCGACATCGGGTACCAGGATTATCTTTTTCTCCGCCCATGAGGCCCCACAAACACCTTTCCCCTTTTTGATACGGGTGCAGGCTACAGGTCCTTGGAACGGGCCCAACACCAGTTCATCGTTCTTAACCAGGTAAAACCCGACCCATAGAAAATTAAACTGCTCTTTTAAAGCTGCACTTACATTTCCTAAATTGGCTATGAGGTCATTTTCGCCTTCCAGTAATGCCTTTATTTGTGGTACCAGGGTCTGATATTTTTCTGATTTCGTACCCGTACTTATTTTTAAATCATCCGCCATAATGCAAAATTAACCTTACGATACCAATGTGAAGCCATAGGCAAGTCAAAATCATTTAATTTTGCGTAAACCCGGGAATAATTTTTGAACATCTATCTTTAACCCTGAAGTACACGACTTTAATTCCTTTGTATTCAACCAAATTATCATGAGAGTAATCGCCGAACTGCCGCACCCCGACTGTAAGATCACCATCTTTTCGATGAACCAAAAGTTTATCATCAAACTTGAGAAAGGGAGCTTCGAACAGATCTATAAGCTCTCAGAGCTCGACATCGTTGAAGGTGTTAATGGAGTCTTTCAGATTTTGGACGCAGAATTTATAAACACAGCGGTCGAACGGTTCAATATGATGCGCAGCGATTTTAATGCGGCGTACAAACGATATGACAGTTAACCTGAAAGATGATATACATAACCCGTTGATTAATAACCAATTCAATTGGAAAACAGAATTTTATTCGGTGGTTAACAGCATTTTTTGATTTTAAATTTAACCTTATATAAAGTTATATGAGATATTAAATAACATAAACCACTGTTATTCTTTAGTCTATTATCTTTAACAGAATTTTATTTGCCGTGCATTTTTGCCAAATAAATGCAAATATCTATTCAAAGCACATTTTTACTTTAGCTAGAATGCAAATGTTTTTTTTCTTATTTTTGAATTATGAAAATCGACTCTTCACGCTTCATCGTCTTAACGATATTAATTACGCTGGCAGCTTTAACCCGTGCCCTGCCCCTTGTAATCGACCACACTTGGAATTTCACAGCAGTGGGAGCCCTGGCAATTTTTGCAGGAGCTCAGTTCAATGACAAACGCCTTGCTTTCATCATGCCCCTTGCAGCGATGGCCCTGGCAGATCTTCTGTTTCTCAGGAATGGTTTTAGCCTACTTGTATATAGTGGATTTATAGCTATGGTCGCTTGTGGGTTCCTAATCAGAAATAAAGTAAACACTACCAATGTTGTATTAGCTTCATTCATAAGTGCCGCAGTCTTTTACCTGATCACGAACTTTTCGTTTTTTTACCCGGTTTCATTATATCCGCGTGACCTTTCCGGTATAATAGCATCTTATACCGCGGCGCTTCCATTTTTCAGGAATATGCTGTTAGGTAATTTGGTATATTCAGCAGTTCTGTTCGGAGCTTTTTATCTTTTATCAAAACGTTATCCTTCGCTTGCAAGAGCTTAACGGTATACAATATTTATTAACCCGCTCTACATGTATAGCAGCGGGTTTTTTTATGCTTCAGAATCCAGTAGCCGTTGGACCAATTTAGGTACTCCGGTGGATGCACACTCTATTATTTCTTCAATGTCTTGTCGTGCTGGCCTGGAATTGACATCAACTAAGAACTTTAAAGCATTTCCTGGTGCAAGGTCCACCAACCCGGCGGCCGGATAAACCTGCAATGAAGTACCTATAACAATAAGAATTTCCGCTTTGCAGCAAATCTGAGCCGCAATTTCGATCATTGGTACCGCTTCTCCAAACCAAACAACGTGAGGCCTCAGTTGCGAACCCAGTTCGCACAATTCCCCCATCCTTAATTCCCAACCTTCAATGTCATAAGTAAGCTCAGGCTTCTTGTCAGATTGCGATTTGGTGATGATACCATGAAGATGGACCACATCCGACGATCCTGCCCTTTCGTGCAAATCATCGATATTCTGCGTGATCACAGACACATCGAATTTTGCCTCCAGTTTCACCAATGCCTGGTGTGCCGCATTAGGCGAGGCTTCCAGCACAGCCTTCCGCCTTTCATTATAAAATTGCTGGACAAGTTCCGGGTCTCGCTTCCAGGCCTCAGGCGTAGCCACGTCATATACACTGTATCCCTCCCAAAGTCCCCCTGCATCTCTGAAAGTTTTTAAACCACTTTCGGCAGAGATTCCTGCACCCGTTAATACTACAATTTTCTTGCGCATATATAAATTTGAACAAATAAAAATAGCGATGGAATTTAGTCCATCGCTATTTTTATTTAAATGATTCTGGGGGAATGGGAAATAGAGAATAATGAAATTCCTATTACAGCGTTTGTGTTCTATTTCCTATTTCCCACTTCCTATTTCCCAGAAAAATCAGAAAGATCTAATTAAAATCAATTTTAAAACCAGCATTGAAGTTTAATCCTTTGGTGGTGTAGCCGCTGAAGTCAATGTAGTTCTCATCAAGGAGGTTCTTAATATCTGCGAATAGTGTAAGCCTTCCGACCGGTTTGTACTGAGCATAAAGATCCACCATATTATAGGAGGCCATATCGGCATCTACGGTTAAAAAGGTCGAATTATCAAAGTAGCGGTCTTTTCTGTCACCGGTGTATTTATAGATCACGTTGAAACTAAATTGCTCGGTCATCTTAAAACCTGCATTTAACCCAAAAGAATCCTTAGGTCGCCTGAAGAGATTAAATGTTTTGCTCGCGGGCGTTGTTACTTCTCCATCAACATGGGCGTAAAACGCATTCAGATCAATTACAGAAGAGGGTTTAAAACCTAATTCCACTTCAAAGCCATTGTCCTTTTGATTGTTCTGATTGATATATCCAAATACACCCGGAGTAACCTGACCAAAATCAATCACGTTATCAATATCACGCTTGAAATAAGAGAAAGCCAGATTCAATTTATCCGTAAAGTTGAAGTCAAGGCCAGCTTCGTATGTAACTGAAGTTTCTGGTTCGAGATTCAGGTTGCCATACTCGGAAAACAGCTGATACAAAGACGGAACTCTATAAGCTGATGAAACATTTACAAATAACTTATAGCGGTCTGCAATCAGGTAAGATGGGTTTAATGTGTACGTAAAATTATTGCCGTACTGACTGTGATCATTTACCCGGCCACCAAGCTCAGCCTGGAACCCACTGTTCGACCTGACAAATAGTGACGTAAAAAGACTTTTGATGTTATTATCAGCAAATAACGGTGAACTAAAGGAATTGTGCTGATCAGTTTTTGACAAGCGGTAACTTACCCCGCTGGCAAGATCCAGGAAACTATTGAATGCATAGTTCAAATTAGTTTCAAAATGATTGATCCGGCCTCCGTTGTTAGTGACTGATCCATTATTATCATAGTAATTACGAACATTATTGTGACTGAGATTGAAATTAATAAGACCCTTCTGAAGTGACAATTTACCCCCCAGGCCGGCTAAGAAAGCTGTCTTATTGTATGTATAGTTCTTAGCATCGGTAAATGCTCCCCTATCAAGATCTGACTGGTTGTTGTTTCCCTGAAAGTTCCCCCTTAAGCTAAATTTTTCACTAAGCTGTTGTCCAATATTCAGCGATATTGATTTCTGATGAAAGCTATCCTTATCAAAATCGGACTCTCCTTTCCCGGGCGCAGCAGTCGAAAAACTCTTCGAGTCAAGGTTTGAACCGTTAATAGAAACCGATGTACTTCCGATCTGCCCGTTTAAACCTAATACTTGTTTGTAGGTATCATAGCTTCCGCCGGTAGCGAGAAGACTGGCACCCAGCTTTCCTGACCCTTTCTTAGTAATGATGTTAATTACGCCGGCAACGGCATCTGAGCCATAAAGGGTTGAATTTCCTCCTTTTAATATTTCGACCCGCTCAATCTGGTCAACCGGAATTGCAGAAATGTTGTATTCCCCGGTAATTTCCGAAGCATCATTGACTGGAATTCCGTCGATAAGGATAAGGGTATTAGCTGCGGTTCCGCCACGCAGAAAAACCGATTTAACATCACCGGGATTGTTGCCATTTCCACCAATGGTGATACCGGCAACATTATTTAAAACCTCGGGAAGGGTTCGCCCCTGACTTTTGGAAAGTGTTTCTGCAGTGATAACCCTGGCCACTTTACCGATTTCAGAAATTTTCTTCGGCGAGCGGCTCGCAGTGACTACTACTTCGTTAAGATTTTCAGGTGTTCTTTCCTGCGAGAATGAATTGCTGTTAAGCAATACGGATTGTACAAGCCCCAGGCCTGCAACAACATAAAACTTTGTTTTTTTCATTTTGTTGTGAGTTTGTTTATCCCACAGCAAACAGATAATGAAGGAATACAGAAATGGCCCTGCCGTACGTCAGCACCATTCAAGCTTCAATCCCCGAAAGCTATGAATTGTTATGCGCAAGGCAGGTCTTCTGACTTACTCCCGGTTTACCCGGCCTTCCCATCCGCCTTGGGCGAACAGTGACCATTAGATTGGATAACCGTTGTGGAGAACACAGCAGCGGGACTGTCCGGGATTCTAACCCGGTTCCCTTTTAATCCCGATCGTGAAATCGGGAACCTAAAGCGGTGCAAATATATACAAGAATTATTAATTTTAGATCTTTGATGCGAGAAAACGAGAAACTAAAAACGGCAAAACAGGTCTTCCGAACCTCACATCTCGCCTCCAGAAACAAACTTATTTCCGTATTACACGTTCATGGTGTAACTATATATATATGAAAGAATTGCCGCTAACCGTTAGACGTTCTATTGAACTACTTGGAATTTGCCTCTTAGGCGCTCTGCTCGTGCATGGCAAGGGTATTGTTATGCCGGTATTAGTGGCTTTCTTCATCAGCATAATGCTGCTGCCGGTCTACCGGTTTCTGATGAAAAAGAAGTTCCCCGAGGTCCTTGCCATTTTACTTCCCATACTGCTGATGGTGATATTTATCGGCCTTATTATTTGGTTTTTCTCTTCACAGATCGGCCGCCTTGCTGCCGACTTTCCCTCAATCCAAAAGAACGTCTCCACTCATTTAACTGCCCTGAGTGACTGGATCAATAGAAAGACAGATTTTAGCACCCAGGAACAGGTTAAGTTTTTAAAAGATCAGAGCAATAAGATACTCGCTAACGCGGGGACAATGGCTAGCGGAGCAGCTGTCTCCTTAAGCTCTGTATTTATATTCTTAGGTTTAATGCCAATTTACATATACCTCTTTCTTTTCTATAAGAATCTTCTATTGCGTTTTGTGTTTATCTGGTTTGAACCCAGCCAGCATAAAAAGGTCGAGGAAGTGATGAAAGAAACTGAAGTGATCATTAAAAGTTACCTGATTGGGCTTGTTATTCAAATATCCTATATAACAGTTCTGCTGGGTGGTCTATTGCTCTTGTTCGGCATAAAGCATGCCCTGTTGATCGGTGTCATTTTCGCTCTGCTTAATCTTATACCTTATGTCGGTGCGCTTTTCGGGAACCTGATCGGTGTACTTTTAACGTTGACATCTTCACAGGAACTTGGGCCGATTTTCATTGTCTTAGGGGTTATAGCTTTTGTTCAGTTTCTTGATAATAATATATTAATGCCGAGGATCGTAGGCTCAAAAGTTCGCATCAATGCGTTTGCCGCTATCCTGGGCGTTTTCATAGGCGGAAGCATTTCAGGTGTCCCGGGAATGTTCCTCGCTCTTCCAATGATCGCCGTCTTAAAGATCATATTTGACAGAGCAGACATGTTTAAACAGTGGGGCGTATTGTTAGGTGACGAAAGGCCTGAAAAGAGCCCTATCACATTCCCTAAGCTCCGGAAGAAAAGTGAGAAAGTAACTGAGGAGATTCAGCGTGAAGACAATATTAAGCCAGTAAAGGCGAAGAAATGATTGCAATGATTCGCTCGCAATGACACGAGTCGAACAATATCGATTAACATTATCATTACGAGCGAAGCAACTAATTCAAACGGTAAACCAACGTAGCCCCTTTATAATCGGGATTGACCGAGGGGCTTAAGCTAAAATTACTTTCGCTGCCTTTTTTATGAAGTTGTGGAACCAGAATTCCAACGCCGGCCCCAAGAGCATAGCCCAGCAAATTATCACTTAGAAAATGCTGACCGGCCTTTAGACGTAAATATCCAACCGCTGCCGGCACTAATGCGGCGCCAGCCCAGACGTAGGGTTTTGCCCGCGAATCGGGATTAAAGTCCTGAAACACCTTTGCCAGAAAAAACGTGGCCGTGGCAGTTGCAGCAGTATGACCGGCATAAAAGGAACGTTGTGAATCTTTATCCATCCGTTTATCTATAGGCGCAGCTGTTCCATACACAAAGGGTCTGCTCCTGTCGATTCCGCCTGCACTCAAACTAAACATGGCTCCTGTTATCGCCATTGATTCTGTAAAAAGTACAAGGATCTGCCCGGCTTTCTTGCTTTCATTTTTATTTAAAAGCATAACAACAGGTGCAGCAAAAGATGCATAGAAAGGTATATAGCTATCCTTATCGGCCCGCTCCGAGAAATCGCCGGCACTGAACCGGTCGAATCCGTTAACATCACCGGATGACTTGGCAGCAAGTTCTGCACTGGTTAAGCTTTTCTTGTTTTTGATCATTTTTAATCCAAGGGCTCCCAGCCCGAGGCTCCCGAGGATTATTGGACCATCCGCTTTTAAAGAGGTTTTGTAAGGTGAATCATTTTGCGCGAATGCCGAAAATGACATAATACATGAGAGGAAAGTAATTATTATAGATTTCATATTAGTGATCTTTGGAACTGTTCTTCAATTCCCAAGCCAAATAATGCGAAATCATATTTTACAGGATCTGCCGGGTCAAACCGGCGAAGATTTTCGGTGAGTTGCATGGCGGTTTGCCAGTCGACCTGTTTACGGGTGATAAGTTTTAATTTCCTGGCCACACGTTCTACGTGAAGATCGGTAGGACATATCAGGTCAGAAGGCTTGATAGACTTCCAGATACCAAAATCCACGCCTCTGCCATCGTTCCTCACCATCCATCTTAAAAACATATTTAACCGCTTGCACGTTGATTTCTGTTGCGGGGATGATACATGCTTTATCGTCCTTCGCGGAAAATCAGGGAGAGAAAAGAAATAGCCTCTGAAATAATTTAAAGAATCTTCCACCGCATGTGATCTTAGCTCGCCTGCAAAACACGGTGAAGATGCACTGCTATTCATATTATTACCGGATGCCGCCAGATCCAGGTACTCATCACGGTACACTGGCTGTTTTTCAATTCTGGCAACAGGCAGAAATGCTGATTCAAGAGAATCGTATATTTTGTAATGCTGTTTAAAAAACTCAACAAAATATAAGGCGTCCGTATCATTAAAAGTACGATGCTTAAACCCTGAAAAACGTTTCAGGTCCGTGTCCTGGTGATTGGTGATAAAATCATAAGGAGCACCATCCATCAGGCGAATAAGCTCGTTGCATTTATTAATAATTGTCTTCCTCTGTCCCCAGGCAAGCATAGCCGACCAAAAGCCCATTATCTCTATATCCTGTTTACTGGTAAACTTGTGCGGGATACAAATTGGATCAAGCTCGATAAATCCTGGCTGGTTATATAGATCGGCTTTCTGATCTAAAAAGTCCTTAAGATCCGGGAAGCTTAAACCTATACTTTGCATATTTTATTATAAGTGATTATCCCAGAGCTTGTTTAAGGTCATCCAAAAGATCTTCAATGTCTTCTACACCAACACTCAATCGAAGCAGATTATCTGTGACCCCAACCTTTTCCCTCTCTGCCTTTGGAATGGATCCGTGGGTCATAGACACCGGGTGATTTATAAGCGACTCGACTCCTCCGAGCGATTCAGCTAAGGAAAAAACCCTGAACGATCCCGCTACACGATATGTTTCGTCCAGATCAGCGCCCTTAAGCGTGATAGAGATCATTCCCCCGAAATCACGCATTTGCTTCCGGGCTATGTCATGATTCGGGTGGTCTTCAAAACCAGGCCAGTATATTTTATCTACTTTGGGATGATTCTTCAGAAAATTGGCTATTTGTTTTCCATTCTCACAATGTGCTTTCATCCTCAGGTGCAGTGTTTTTAATCCGCGTAAAACAAGGAAACTATCCATTGGCCCCGGTGTAGCTCCACAGGCATTATAAATAAACCACAATCGCTTATAAAGCTCATCATCATTTAGCATTAATGCCCCCATCACGACATCAGAATGCCCGCCCAGATATTTAGTAACGGAATGCATAACGATATCAGCACCAAGGTCCATAGGATTCTGGAGATATGGGGACGCAAAAGTATTATCAACTGCCAACAGGACATTATTTGCTTTTGTAATCTTTGCCACCGCGGCAATATCTACTATTTGCATGGTAGGATTGGTGGGAGTTTCTATCCAGACCAGTTTTGTCTTCTCGTTGATGTATTGCCCGACATTATCAGCATTGGTCATATCTATGAAATGAAACTTAATCCCATAGTTTGAAAAGACCTTAGTGAAGATCCGGTATGATCCGCCATAAAGATCATTACCCGTTACAACTTCATCGCCCGGGCTGAGCAATTTTAAAACTGCATCGGTTGCTCCCATCCCGCTTGAAAAAGCAAGTCCGTGCCTGGCGTTCTCCAAAGCTGCCAGACACGACTCCAAAGCCTTCCGCGTTGGATTCGTTCCACGCGAGTATTCAAACCCCTTGTTATCGCCAGGTGTTTTTTGCCAATAAGTTGAAGTCTGATATATTGGAGTCATGATGGCTCCAGTCGATGGGTCAGGTTCCTGACCGGCATGAATTGCTTTGGTTCCGAATTTCATAGTATTTTATCTATGGACCCGATTGCATAGACAGGCCCTGAATTATAATTTCACGAGCTCAAAAATACGAATACCCGTTCAAAGGATTGTACTTATGGTGTAAGTTTATCGCCCGCTATCCCGCTGCCTGATATTTTTCGCCTACTTCTTTTGATCCGAGGGTATGCTTGTGCCCTCAAGCTCTGTCCTGAATTTATACCCCATGCGTTTACCGGTTGGATAACCCGAATTGGCGCCCATAAACTGCTTTTCCTCAAGGGTGATCTGTCTGACAGTATCAAATGGTGGCGTTAACAGATCAAAATCCATACAATAGATTATCGCCAGCTCAAGAATTTCAACAACCTGCGATTCCTTTATCTTACCTTTTCCAAAGGAATTAAAAAGAAAACCCAGCTGGCTTTGCCCATCGACAAAAAAATGCTCGTCCTTGTTTATGAAGATTCTTCCAAGTAAGTAACCCATATCAGACGTGCGGTTGTACTTCAGGGAATCTGCCAGGAAATTATGAATATGGATTATACCGCAGTATTTCCGTGCCGGGTCTTCCTGAACATACTTTAATTGGTTCACAGCGTGCTCAGGTGGAAAGCTAAAAATATTGCTGTGCATCGAAATGACCAATACATCACCGGAAAATTTTAGCAACGCCTCAAAATCTCCCTTTTCCGAATACCGGATTTCAACCGACGAATCCTTATCCTTGAAATCAAGACGCATTTTATCTCCTAAAACTTCCAGCTGGTTCTTAAACCTCTCAAATACAGCTGATGTTGTCCTGAATATCTGCTGCTTAAGGCATGCTTTGTTTTCAAGAAGTTTCAGGATCTGGTCGTATGGTTTGATTTCTTCCATGGTGTAAGTTTTAGTATGCCCGGGCAAATAATACTCTTTGCGAGGACGGATTTCCGGTTACGATACATTTTCCGTTCTCTTGCTTATTGTTAAGGGGAATGCAGCGGATAGTTGCTTTGGTTTCGTCCTTTATTCTTTTTTCCGTTTCAGATGTCCCATCCCAATGAGCAGAAACAAAGCCGGCTTTCTCATCAAGTATAGCCTTAAACTCTTCGTACGAATTCGCCTCCCTGGTGTTATCTTCACGAAACCTGAGGGCTTTATTGAAGATATTCTGCTGTATATCTCCGAGCAGAGCTTCAATATGAGGTGCAAGTCCGTCTCTTGATATTGTTTGCTTTTCTCTGGTATCTCTCCTTGCAATCTCGATAGTTCCATTCTCCAGATCTCTTCCACCTATTGCCAGCCGTACCGGAACTCCTTTAAGCTCGTATTCAGCGAACTTAAATCCTGGCCTCAGCGTGTCGCGATCATCAAACTTCACTGAGATATTCAGTCTTTTAAGATCGGCGGAGATTTCCTTCGCAAGCACGGATATCTTTTCGAGTTCCTCATCTGAACGGTAAATAGGAACAATTACAACTTGTATAGGAGCCAGTTTAGGTGGTAAGACCAGGCCGCTATCATCAGAGTGGGCCATGATCAGTGCACCAATCAAACGGGTAGAAACGCCCCAGGACGTTGCCCAGACATGATCAAGTTTACCCTCCTTGCTCGTAAACTTGACATCGAATGCTTTCGCGAAGTTCTGTCCTAAAAAGTGGCTTGTACCAGCCTGCAATGCTCTACCATCCTGCATCAAAGCTTCTATACAATAGGTGTCTAAAGCGCCTGCGAACCGCTCATTTGCTGTTTTTTTACCCCGGATAACCGGCAAGGCCATCCAGCTCTCAGCAAAGTCTGCATATACTTCCAGCATACGCTCCGTTTCTTCAATAGCTTCCTGTGCGGTTGCGTGGGCTGTATGTCCCTCCTGCCATAAAAATTCCGCTGTTCTTAAAAACAGCCTTGTACGCATTTCCCATCGTACAACGTTAGCCCATTGATTCACCAGGATAGGCAAATCCCTGTATGACTGGATCCAGCCTTTATAAGTATTCCAGATGATAGTTTCTGATGTAGGTCTAACAATTAGCTCCTCCTCAAGTTTTGCATCTTCATCGACAATAATATTACCCTTGCCATCATTTTTCAGCCGGTAATGGGTAACAACCGCACATTCTGTGGCAAAACCCTCCACATGTGATGCTTCTTTTGAGAAAAAGGATTTTGGGATGAATAAAGGGAAATAGGCGTTGCTGTGCCCGGTGTCCTTAAACATCTTATCAAGAGCTGCTTGCATATTTTCCCAGATCGCATAACCATAAGGCTTTATCACCATGCATCCACGTACAGCAGAGTGCTCGGCCATATCTGCCTTTGTAACAAGTTCATTATACCACTGTGAATAATCGTCTTCTCTGCTTGTTAAACCCTTGCTCATAACTTGAAACGGAATAAATTTCGTATATTTATTAATTGAACTATTAGCCAGCAAAGTTATAAAACTACATGAGCTATTATAATTTTTTGCCATGCAACCGTTCATGAAATACTATCGTCTTTAATATAACCGTTGATTATAAATTCTAAGTTTTAGCACAATGAAAGCAAAATCTATATATCTTCTTGCATTATCATCAATACTCATTTTGGGTTCCTGTGCAACCAGCCAGCAAACAGCTCAGATTGACCAGAATGATGATGTTTACTACTCTGAAGCCCGCGCGCGGGAAAAAGCTGAAGTCATAGCCCAGGTTGCGCCCGAAGAAGATCCTAAGTCTGATTATGTAACCGACGAAGAGCTTTATGGTGATGGCGATTATGCACAACGGATCTACCGGTTCAGGAATTACGCTCCCTGGAGAGGATATTACAATAACATCTACTCTTACGGTTATTATGGAAATATGTATAGCAGTTACTACGATCCATATTACAATCCGTACAGCTTTTACGGCGGGCCCGGCATCAATTTAGCGATAGGCATTAATGGTGGCTATTATAACTATAACCCGTGGAGATATTATGGTTACTATTATCCAGGAAGCTTCATGGGGCCTTACTCCTACTACAACCCTTACGGCATTGGTTTCGGCAGCGGGTATTATGGCAATAACGGCTATTATGGCGGCGGGTACGGTGTTGGCCGTCCAGGCTATACTTCTCCTAACTATCGTCCAAGGCCGACACGTGGTTCTGATGCTTTACCGGTCGACCGCCGCGGCATAACTGGCGGCAATACAGGCGGTGTTAACGGTAATGGAAACGTTATCCAGGATAACTCACGTGCAGGACGTTACAATGGCGGCAGGCCGAACACATCCGGTACCCGTCCTCAGACAACGGCTCCAAGACCGGAAAGAGTGAGCAGGCAACCGGAACGGGTTTCACAACCTGAGCGTATTAACACTGCACCTCCTTCTTACAACAATGGAGGCAGCAGAAGCAGTGATGGCGGTGGACGGAGCAGCGGCGGCAGCAGCGGCGCACGTCCTTCAAGAGGAAATTAATACCTATTAGAAACAACCTTATGAATTTCAGGATTTTAATATCCTTGGCTGCCATGGTGGCAGCTACAGGACAAGTATATGCCCAATATTCGGGCGACGCCTTACGGTTCTCGCAAACCCAATTCGGGAGTACCGCCCGGTTCAAGGCTGTTGGCGCTCAAACAGGTGTGGGAGGCGACCTGAGCTCGGTGGGAAGCAATCCTGCAGGACTTGGTTTGTTCACCCGATCAGAATTCAGCCTTACCCCCGAATTCAATAGCGTCACGGCCGATGCCCAATACCTCGGACAGAGTACAATGGGGCAAAAAGATCAGGTAAGCCTGGCTCATGCGGCGGTTGTCTGGAATTCCACAGTATCAAAACCAAAGGGCTCACAATTAAACAAAGGCTGGATCAGCTTTAATTTCGGACTGGGGTATAATCGTACACAGGCATTTGGAAATAATATAACTTTCTCCGGAACAAACGGCGTGAACTCCATAGCCGATTACTTTGCGGAATTACCGGCAGCAGAGGGTTATGGCGCACCTTCTACCCTTGCGGCCGGATCACTTCCCAGAATGGCCTACGATAATTATCTGATCGGTTATGATACAAATGGCCAATACTATTTTCCTGAAACTGATGTAAACAACATACAAACACATAATATAGACCGCACAGGTTCGCAATCGGAGATTAATTTTGCCTTTGGAGCCAACTATGAAAATAAATTCTACATAGGTGCCAGTCTGGGCATTTCGAATATAAGATATAACTCCTTTTCAGAGTATACAGAAGACGGTTATAACGTCACCGAAGATAGTGATTATGTTCTGTCCTACCGGCAGTCGCAGATCACTAATGGTTCAGGAATTAATTTGAAAGTGGGTACCATATTCCGGCCTGCACCGAACGTCAGGCTCGGTGCTACATTCCAGAGCCCAACATGGTATTCCATTGATGATAGTTACGGTGAAAAACTTGATACGAGATATGCAGTAAGCGTTGACGGTGCCACTAATTATGTAAATGATGAAGAGATATATGACTTCACCTATCGCCTGCGCACTCCGATGAAACTTAGCGGCGGTATAGGTTACTTCTTCAATGATCAGGGCTTTATTTCCGCCGACGTCGATTTTGTTGATTATTCAACTATAAATTTTATGGGCTCTTCTGGAAACCAGGGAGGCGACGTCATTAATAATAACAACCGCGCAGTGCGCGACAATTTCAAGAGTGCTGTTAATTATCGTGTCGGAGCTGAATACAAGCTTGACAAGCTAATGCTGCGCGCAGGGTATGGCGTTCAGGGAAATCCATATAAAAACCTGACCAGTCCTGATTTGAACGTCAGCACGTTTAGCGGCGGCTTAGGTTACCGGGTTAACAACTACTATATCGATCTTGCATACCAGAATGCCGGTAATAATTCCGACAGCAGGCCTTATACACTTGACAACGGCACAGAACCTGTGGCTACATTAAAGAATATAAGGCATAACGTGTTTTTAACCGTTGGAACCAGATTTTAACTTGATATGCATAAAAAGACCGGCTGTTTATCAGCCGGTCTTTTTTTATACATTAAGTTGCAGGAGATCTTTCTCACCTCTTGCCCGCAAATGCCCGGAGCATCCAGGTGTTCTTCTCTTTAAATTGCATGAATTTATTAACCAGATCATTTGTTCCGTCATCCCCAGCTTCATCTGTACTGCTCATAATCTCCCGCTCCAGTTCAATAAGTAGGCTAAAATCATCCAGAATGGCCTGTACCATATCCGAATCCTTCATGCCGATCGTATCAACCTCCTTGATCCTGGAATTTTTAATATAGTCAGCAAATCTGCTGAAGGGCGATTTGCCTAAAGTTAGAACCCGTTCAGCAAGTTCGTCGATTGTTAGCTGTGCATTGCTGTACAACTCTTCAAATTTAATATGAAGAGTAAAGAAATGCGGGCCCTTTATGTTCCAATGACATCCGCGGAGTTTCTGATAGTGAATGTGATAATTGGCCAGCAGATCGTTTAACTGGTCTACAATAGGCTTTACTTCCTTTTCTTCCAGACTAATCTCTTTTGCGTTCATGATAATATGTTTGGTTAATATATTTTCCAGAAAGACACACAAATTTCCTGCCTTAACACAAGAAGCACGCTTTTGACGCTGCATGGACTGTTATCAATTTCAAAACGCGTAATTTTGCGTGACTATGCGTCCAAATAATAATACACTTGACCTGATTCTGTCAGAAAAGTTTGAAAGCCTGGTATGGAAGGTCATGATCCATGAAAACGGGACCTTAGCTGTGGAAACGCGCAATACCGACCTGAAGCAGGTTGCATTTAGCGTTATGGACGTTAAAACCGGGCAGGTGTATTTCCGGGAGCGAACCTATCAGGAGGTCTGGCAGCTGAACCTGGCGTTCGCCGGCATGAAAAACCTGCTGATCAACGGCTATGGACATTCTGACACCCCGGAAAGCAAAGGAATAATGTCTGTCGATGCCCGCACCGGTGATATTCTCTGGCAGAAATTTAATATTTCCTTAAATCAGGGTCGTGATGAAGGGATAGAGGTATTCGATACCAGGTTACAGCCACGAAAGTACTTTTGGATAGACCATCTTTCCGGGGATCCGATTTCGGCACCCGGAATGAATTTACCCGCCAGGAACTCTATCATCTTCCCGGAAACGAGGGATACGTTTCCCTTGCCGCCCTTTATCGACGCCGGTAAAATAACAGGTCACATCTGCACCTTGTCTTACCTGGACAAAGAGTTTCTTAGTTTCCACGAAGTCAGGGACAATTATTTACAACAAAGATTAATTGTGTATCAGGAAGATAGGATTCTTCTTGACGACATAATCACAACAGGGATACAAAAACTCCAGCCCGAAGCGTTCTTTATGCAGCTAAATCACCTCGTCTACATCAGGAATAAACGGGAAATAGTTACATATTTAGTATAATTGCACACTTTTAACAAATTTTAGTAAATGCTGATACGGCTAGTTTTATCACTTTGCATCATAGCTCTCGCTGGCAGTGCAAACGCCTCAATAAAAATAGATTCGATAAGTGTAGAAAACCTTAACGGAAAGAAAACGATCGTTCACCGGGTGGAAGCAAAGGAAAGCTACTATTCGATAGCCCGGAAATATAACGTTACCCCTCAGTCTGTCATACAATTTAACAGCAACCGATCCTTACAACCAGGTACAATATTACGCGTACCAACAGACCGGGCCTTCTCCACCCAACAGGTCGAGATGCCTGCAGAAACCAAAGAAACTGCCGCGAATTCCAAAATGGCTGTAGTAGATTACAAAGTAGGTCCAAGGGAATACCTGATCGCTATCGCCAGAAAGTTCAATACAACGGTTGAGGATCTGAAAGCGCTCAACAATCTGACCGGCAATAACCTGGCTGTAGGACAGATCATCAAAGTTCCCTATGGTACAGCCAGCCAGCAGCTTGCTCCTCCTCCAGCTGCAGCGCTGGATACACCCAGAGCTGATTCAAGAAGCTCCCCTACCCAGATCGACAGCAGCCGTAATGCTATCGACCGTCTGAAGTTGCCTCCTGCCAGGTATGGTTTGAGAGAAGTAGACGAACGCGGGCTTGCCGTATGGATTGCAGACGAAAACCTTGACGGAACGAAAATGCTTGCGCTTCATCAAACAGCTCCGATCGGAACGATCATTAAGATCACAAACCCAATGACAGGAAAGAGTACTTTTACCAAAGTTGTTGGTAAATTCACACAAAATGAATCAAATAAAGATGCGATCATCGTAGTTACAAAAGCTGCGGCTGAGCTTATTGGCGTACTGGATAAGAGATTCCAGGCAACATTGGTATACGGCGTCCCTAATGAATAAGAAACCATTTGTAATCGGCATTGCCGGCGGAAGCGGTTCAGGGAAGACTTTTTTCCTGAAGTGTTTTTTGAACCATTTCAAAGAGAGTGAAGTTTGCCTCGTGTCGCAGGATGATTATTATTTCCGCGTGGCGCACAACATGACGGCGGAGGAGAACAAGCTGTACAATTTTGATGTGCCGGCAACGATAGATCAGGAGCTTTTTATGCGCGACATTACCAAGCTGATCAACGGTGAAACGGTCCTGCAGAAAGAGTACACATTCAATAATCCGAATGCCGAACCTAAGCTGCTCGAGATCCGCCCGGCACCGATCGTTATTGTCGAGGGCTTATTTATCCTTCATTTTAAAGAGATATCCGAACTGCTGGATATGAAGATCTTCATTGAAACAGACGAAGAGGTAGCTTTGAAAAGGCGGCTAAAGAGGGATTTGCTTGAACGGGGCTACCCGGAAGAGGATGTTTTATATAAATGGAACAATCACGTAATGCCAGCTTACCAAACCTTCCTTTTACCATTTAAAGACGAGTGCGACGAGATCATCACTAACAATAGTCACGTAGCTGAGGACATTATTCAAATCACCGACGAGATATCAGCCAGATTACGCGCTAAAGTGCTTAATTAATTACCCTTTCATTAGTGTCCGGGTAAAATTGGAATATCTATAAGATATGCTTTTGCGCCTTGAATTGGATGTTTTTTTGCCGATTTTTCAAAAGCAAGCTCTCCTATAAAATACAAGTAGGCTTGACCCCGAAGGTGCCCGCCCGTCCGCCCGTGCCGGTACGGACGGGGATGAACACCGTTCGGACGGGGTCACATGTTTATAGAAGAAATCATTCTAGCTCTTTCCGACCCCGGAGGTGGTCGTATGTGAAGTTTTCAAACATATACGACCACCTCCGGGGGGCGAAAAGTAAAATCTTTTTACCCGACACTAGTGATTACCATTTCAGGTATTTCCCCTTCGACAATTAATTTCCCTGCTGTCGCATTCTTTATTTCCTCAACACTAACACCCGGGGCGCGTTCCAGCAATTTAAATCCTCCTGCCGGAAGAACTTCCAGTACCGCCAGTTCTGTAACGATCTTTTTGACGCACTTAACTCCTGTAAGCGGCAAAGTACATTCAGGAAGAAGCTTGCTTTCACCGGCTTTATTAACATGCTGCATCGCTACAATGATGTTCTTCGCAGATGCAACCAGATCCATGGCTCCCCCCATTCCCTTAACCATTTTGCCTGGGATCTTCCAGTTAGCTATATCCCCATTCTCGGAAACTTCCATAGCACCCAGAATAGTCAGGTTCACCTTCTGCGAACGGATCATCCCAAAGCTTAGGGCCGAATCGAATATCGCAGAACCGGGAAGGGTGGTGATAGTTTGTTTACCTGCATTGATCAGATCCGGATCCTCCTCTCCTTCGTACGGGAAAGGGCCCATTCCCAGCAAACCGTTTTCCGACTGCAGCACAACGTTTATCCCTTGAGGAATATAGTTTGCAACCAGTGTTGGTATGCCTATTCCCAAGTTGACGTAATAACCATCCCTGATCTCCCTGGATATTCGCTGAGCGATTTGTTCCTTTGATAAAGCCATTCTTAATTATTTTTTAGCATCACAGTCTTTTCATCTTTGTGTTATCATGAAGCATTACAACCGGCGCTCCGTTACAGTGCGCTGCTCTATTCGCTTCTCATAATTGTTGCCCTGAAAAACCCGGTGCACGAAAATTCCCGGTGTGTGGATACTATCAGGGTCTAGTTCACCAACAGCTACTAATTCTTCGACCTCTGCGATCGTTACCTTGCCCGCCATAGCCATAACCGGGTTAAAATTCCTGGCCGTCGACCGGTAGATAAGATTGCCTGCCGTATCCCCCTTCCAGGCTTTAACTATAGCGAAATCAGCATCAAAAGCCATCTCCATCAGGTAGTCTTTCCCATTAAAATTACGAACTTCTTTTCCCTCAGCTACCTCGGTACCTACGCCCGCGGGAGTGAAAATCGCTGGCATCCCGTATCCGGCAGCCATACAGCGGGTCGCCAGCGTGCCCTGAGGAATAAGCTCCACCTCTAGTTCTCCGCTTAACAGCTGCCTTTCAAACTCCGCGTTCTCCCCCACGTAAGACGATATCATTTTCCTCACCTGCTTCTGCTGCAGCATCAGGCCTATACCAAAGTCATCTACCCCCGCATTATTAGATATGCAGGTAAGATCTTTAGTCCCTTTCCTGATAAGTGCCTTAATACAATTTTCCGGGATCCCGCACAAGCCGAAACCTCCCAGCATCAGGGTCATACCATCTTCAATATCCCGTATAGCCTCGTCAGCGTCAGTAACTACTTTGTTGATCATAAATCAAGGATTAGAAGACGAAAATAACAAAAGCAATGGATTACTTCTTCATCAGTACGATGATCTTATCATTTGAACCGTTACTTGTGGCTACGTAGACCTTCCCGGCTGGCGACACACATACGTCTCTCAACCGGCCGTAGGTACCGCTGAGAAGCTTTTTCGTGTCATCGATCTTATTTCCATCAGAACTTAATCTCAACTGATACAACGTTTCATCCTTCAGCGTGGCCAGGATCAGCGAGTTTCTCCATTGGGGAATTGCATTGTTATTGTAATAATCCATTCCCGACACAGCAATTGTAGGAGTCCAACTGGTAAGGGGCTGTACGACATTGTTCGCAGAACAGAAACTTTGTTCACCTGTTTCATTGCAAAAGCCATTTACCGTAGGCCAGCCGAAATTCCGGTTCCTGAGAATAACATTGATCTCATCATCTTTATCCGGACCATGTTCAGAACTATAAAGCCTGTCGTTGGCGAATACGAGCCCCTGAGGATTACGGTGCCCATAGCTCCACATCGGATTCCCCGCTACCGGGTTATCGGCTGGCACGGTGCCGTCCAGGTTTAGACGCAGCACCTTACCACTTAAGGAAGTTAAGTTTTGAGCCGATGGCTGGTTAGCTGCATCGCCCGTTGTTATGAACAGCTTGAGGTCTGAAGTAATGAGCAGCCGGCTACCATTGTGAATACTGGAAGCGGGAATATTATCGAGGATTATCATCGGACTTGTCAATGTCGAGCCGTTATAAGTATACCTGACAACCTTTTCCATATACGTACCGCCTTTATCATAATTATAAACAACGAATACATGTGGGTTCGTTGTAAATGAAGGATGAAGGGCCATTCCCAGCAAACCGCCTTCGCCGGTTGACTTGACATCGCTGATTGTGAACACGTGACTGACGGTTCCGGTAGCCGGATCCACGCGGCTGACCTTACCGCCTCTTTCTGTCATCCATATCATATTATCTGGTCCCCAGAGTATCTCCCACGGAAACGACAGGTTCTGAGATAAGACCTGGATCTCTACAGAGGAATCAGGCAAAGGTTCGCCCGACTCATCCGATGACTTTTTACATGCCGCATACGAGAGTATTGCAGTAATGGCAATTAGTAAAGGTAACTTATTCATAGCGACGCTTTTTTTGATAAACATCGTGATGAAAGAATTGTTCACCTATTTCAAATACACATAAGTTATGCCGTCTCCGCCCCGGTCGGCATGCTCGTCTTCCATGCGGTCAACCTGCGGATATTTACTCAAATACCCGCGGATAAGTTTACGTAATATGCCATCCCCTTTCCCATGGATGATCTTGAGATTGTTTAACCCCAGCATAACCGCCCTGTCCAGATATTTTTCGATCTCATGCAAGGCTTCCTCGCCCCGCCGGCCCCGCAGGTCCAGCTCCGCACTGAAACTGGCAAAGCTTTCCGTCAGGTCTGTGCTATGGCTTTTACGGATCTCTTTAGGAACCGCCTTATTAGATACTTTCTCTAAGCGCTTTATCTTCACAACCGATCGCAGGTCTCCCATAGCCAGGATCACATTGTCCTTTGCAATTTCCATTACCTGCCCTACTGTGTCCGAGTCGAGCAGCCTAACCCAGTCGCCCTTTTGCAGTTCTGCTGCAGGCTTTGGTGCGGCTGACTTCTTCTCCTGCACCTCGTGCTTTTTCAATTCATGCTGCAGGTTCTGACGAAGTTTCTGTGTTTGCTCTTTCTCGGCTTTACTTTCCTTGATCTCTGAAATCGTGTTTTCAATAAGCTTATTCGCACCCTTAATGATGTTATGGGCTTCTAGCTTGGCATCTTTGAGAATGGCCTTTTTATTTTCCTCCAGGTAGGATTTAAGCTGCTCGTTTTCTGCCAGCATGGCTTTTAGTCCGCGCTCCTTTTTTTCCAGCGATACCCGTGCATCGATCAGTTCCTTCTTATCCCGCTCAAGGTCGACTAAAAGTGTATCAACCTTCTTCTGATAGTCGCCTATCTTGTTCCGGGCAGACTGCAGTACCTTAGAGCTCAGCCCAATCTTTTGAGCAATCTCAAAGGCATAGGAACTGCCGGGCTTTCCGAGAGAAAGGATATACAAGGGCTGCATCTCCTGGTTATTGAACAGCATCGATGCATTCTCCAGCCCCGATGTCGAATTAGCAAAGGTCTTCAGATTAGAATAGTGAGTTGTTACAACACCCTTCACCTTCTTTTGGTTTAATTCTTCCAAAACCGCTTCAGCAATCGGGCCGCCAAACTGCGGATCCGTGCCCGTTCCAAACTCATCGATGAGGATCAGCGTTTTGGGCGTTGCCATCTCTATAAAGTTTTTCATTTTCGAGAGATGCGCACTGTAAGTACTCAAGTCACTTTCAATCGACTGATCATCACCGATATCGGCAAATATTTGTTTAAACAAGCCAATCTTTGAATGCTCATCCGCTGGGATCAGCAGCCCGGCCTGGACCATGATCTGAAGCAAACCGACTGTTTTCATGCAAACCGACTTGCCTCCCGCATTTGGCCCCGAAACCACTATCACACGTTGGTTTTCGTCAATCTTTATATTTAATGGAACCACCGACTGCTGCTCTTTCCTGAGGTTTAACAATAACAAAGGATGCCTTGCATTGATCAGGTCGACCTCCGCTTCCCTGCTAAGGACGGGCATTTCACCCTCTATGCTTATCGCAAACAGGGCTTTGGCACGGACGAAGTCGAGCTTTGTGAGCAAACCATGGTACGACAACAGCAAGGGTACATAAGGTCTTAATTCGCCGGTTAAGGCTATCAGGAGCTTGATGATCTCCCTTCTTTTCTCAAATTCCAGATCCCTTATAACGTTATTTAGTTGGAAGACCTCCTCCGGCTCGATATAAACTGTTTGCCCTGATGAGGATTCGTCATGAACAAAACCTTTCAGCTTTCTCTTATTCTCAGCTAAAACAGGGATACAAAGCCGCCCATCCCGCACAGTAAGATTACCGTCTGCCGTCCAGTTATTATTCTGCGCATTCTTGAATATTTGGTCTATTTTTTTTCGCGCTTCCTGATCGGCTTTGGTTATTCCGGAAATAATATCCAGAAGTGCCGCCGATGCATTGGCTTTTATCTTGCCTTTGGGATCTATGACCCGTTCGATTTTATGAATGATCGATTTCTCGATCGGCAAATGCTCGAATAAGGCCTCCAGGTTTGGATACCGCCCCTCCCGCTCTGTAAAATAATGAATTACCGAGAACACGGTTCCGAGCGACATAGATATCTTAAAAAACTCATCTTCACTAAGGTAAGTTCCCTCTATCCTGGCTTTCTCAGCCATGATCTTAATATCAAAAAAGTTGGTAATTGGTAAGGGTGAGTCGCTGACAAGGATATTTTTAAACTCGTGGGTCTGCCGGAGAAATTTGTTGATGTGATCAAAGTTGTTCATCACACTCATCTTATCAACCATCTGCTGACCCATGCTGCTGAGACAATATGATTTTATAAGTTCCTTTACATCCAGGAATCCCAGCTTCTCGGCTGCGTTAGTAGGGTAGATCATTTACTTTTAATAAGCTTCTTTTGTTCCAGTTCCTGCATTTTCATCAGCCGCTTTTCCTGCGTCAGCAGTAAACTGTCAACCTTGCTGTACATACTATCGAGTAATACAGGTTGTTTACTGTAGTACTTCATACTCGAGTCAAACGCAGCCTTGCTTATGTTATGATTTTTATAAACAGTGGCATAATAATTTTTTCCGTTCATCCGGATGCTATCCGCATACATCAGTGTAGACATATAGCCATCAATAACAGTCAGGTCGGCTAAGATCCTGACCATTTTTTGCTCTTCAAGAACACCTTTGGGTAATTCATTCTTATTACATGCAGCCAAAAAGAACAGGCTAAGGAAAAATGCATATTGACGCTTCATATAAAAACTCTTGCCGATTGATAAATATAGCCCGGTATCTTATAAAACTGTTGCATTTTACTAGAGTATCCCGTAGGTTTAGCCATTAAAATTACCAAACAAAAATACGGATTAATGAGCATTGCAGCTAATATATCAGCTATTAAGGAGGAACTTGGGAATTCGGAAGTTAAGCTAATTGCTGTCTCGAAGACAAAACCAGTAGAAAGTATTATTGAAGCATACGGTACAGGCCAGAGAATATTTGGTGAAAACATGGTCCAGGAATTGGTAGATAAATATGAAAAGCTTCCCAAAGACATTGAGTGGCATCTTATAGGACATCTTCAATCCAATAAAGTTAAATATATCGCACCGTTTATCAGCATGATACATTCTGTTGATAGCATTAAATTACTGCAGGAGATTAACAAACAGGCCGTAAAGAATAACCGGGTGATCGATTGTCTTTTGCAGATATATATTGCAGACGAGGATACCAAGTACGGCCTCGATTTCTCTGAGGCAATAGAGTTGCTCCGCTCAGAAGAGTTTGCAGCTCTTAAAAATATACGGATCCGTGGTGTAATGGGGATTGCAACCCTGACCGATAACCAACGAATGATAAGGGAAGAGTTTTATGAACTAAAAACGTTCTTCTCGGGCCTAAAGGAAACATTTTTTCGAAGGGATTCCCACTTCAATGAGATATCGATGGGAATGTCGGGCGACTACAAAATTGCCATTGAACAAGGCAGCACCATGATACGCCTTGGGAGCACGTTATTTGGCACCCGGTCAAAGAAGTAGGATATTTACCGTTAACCGCCAAAATTATGGAGATTAAAATACGCGAAGCTCTCAGAGAAGATTGTCAACGGCTACTGGACCTCGTCCATGAACTGGCTGTATACGAACGGGCGCCAGACGAGGTCACTGTGACCTTGCAGGAATTTGAGGACGCGGGCTTTGGTCCGCACCCAGTGTGGAAGGCCTTTGTTGCTGAATCTCAGGGGAAAATCCAGGGCTTCGGCTTATACTATATCAGATATTCAACATGGAAAGGTTGCCGCATGTACCTTGAGGACCTTTTGGTCACAGAGGAAATGCGCGGTAAAGGGATAGGAAAATTGATCTTTGACCGCCTGATACAAGAGGCTGTGGAAAAAGACTTCAACGGAATGACATGGCAGGTCCTCGATTGGAACGAACCAGCGATCAATTTCTATAAAAAATACAATGCCCCATTGGATGGCGGATGGCTGAACGTGGCTTTATCGAAAGAACAGATAAACGTTCTGGCAGTTAACAACGATGTTTCATCAAGATAAACAAATTTTTAGTGAGGGTATTTAAATTCGGAGGCTTCTCTGTTTCTTCTGCGGCAAATATTAGTAATCTGGTTAATATCGTTAGCCAGAACAGTAAAGACCAGCTTGTGATCATTGTTTCTGCGATGGGAAAAACAACCGATGCATTGGAAAAACTTTGTTCGGCTTATGTCGCGGGGAGCGACGAGGCGCATGTAATCCTTCATGAAATTAAAGATTATCATGAACAAATTATGGCCGGATTGTTCGATGATCCCGGACACCCGGTATACGATGAAGTAGCCAACACCTTTATCGAAATAGAATGGATGATGGAAGACGACCCTCACCCGGATTATGATTTCAACTATGATCAGATTGTTTCCATAGGCGAACTGGTCTCAAGCAAGATAATCTCTGCCTGTTTGAACCAAAGCGGGCTTACATGCAAATGGTTAGATGCCCGGGGTTATATTCATACCGACAATACTTACCGGGAAGGTATGATCGACTGGGATAAGACATCTGCCTCAATACTCGGGTTGCAAGGGCAAAAAAACCAGGTTCTTATCACACAAGGCTTTATCGGGGGAACGTCCGAAAATTTCACAACAACACTGGGACGCGAAGGGTCCGATTATTCGGCCGCTGTTTTCGCTTCCTGTCTTCATGCCGAATCGCTGACTGTCTGGAAAGACGTACCCGGCATTATGAACGCTGACCCCGCACTTTTTGACTCGGCACGTAAATATGATCAGCTTCCCTATTCAGAAGCACTTGAACTGGCGTATTATGGTGCTAACATCATCCATCCAAAAACTATCAAGCCGCTTCAAAACGCCGGCATACCTTTATTTGTCAGACCTTTCCTCCGTCCCGGGGAAAGCGGAACCCGCATTGATAAGGCGGCCAGGCTAATCAGTGATTTTCCGGCTATAATACTTAAGAAAAACCAGGTATTGCTTAATATTTCCACCACCGACTTTTCCTATATGGATGAAATATACCTGGGCACACTTATAAAATTATTCGGCGATGCACATATTAAGTTGAATATGCTGCAATTAAATGCTCTCAGTATGTCCGTCTGCATCGATCACAATTCTGAAAAGTTAAAAAAACTTACAGCCCAGCTGTCAGATAGCTTACAGCTTTCGGTAACTGAGGGACTGGAGCTGCTGACCATTTTATATTATACTGAGAAAGATGTTTATGAACTGATCGCTGGAAGAACTGTAGTTGTCGAGCAGTTCAGCAAAGATACCGCCCAACTGGTCTTGCAACAGAGACGTGAATAAGGCTATTTTACATATTGATGTTCAGTCATTTATCCTGGAAAACTTAAACAAGGACATTCGTTCGCTGAGTCTGAAAAAAAGTCCCTTTCCGTCCGTGAGCCCCGCTGAACTGGCGGGCCAGATCGACAGCAGGAAACGATGCGAACACAAGCTGCCGCTCTGGTTCCGAACACCATTTATTTATTATCCTCCTAAATTATCTGTTGAACAATCCTCGTCGGAAATTGCAGCCAGGTATAAAGCTGGTCTGGTTGAGGGTGATAGTGTCATCGACCTTACCGGCGGATTCGGCGTCGACTCGCATTTCTTTGCCCTTAAATGTCCGGACGTCACACATTGCGAACTAAACCAGGAAATTTCCGATATCGCAGCATATAACTCCAAGACATTGGGTTCAAAGATTTACTTCCATCCTGGCGATGGAATCGATTACCTCCGGCGTTCAGGCAAAACTTACAGCACTATTTATATCGATCCATCCAGAAGGGTTGAGTCTAAAAAGGTTTTTATGCTCAGAGACTGCGAACCTGATGTTGTCAGTAACCTCAGACTTCTTAGGGAGCATTCTTCTCTCCTGATGATAAAAGCCGCTCCCCTGCTAGACATTCAGTCGACCATTTCAGAACTCAAAGCGGTCAGCAGCATTCATGTGATAAGTATAAAGAATGAATGCAAAGAATTACTTTTTCTTATTAAGGATAAGGATGCAGGTACCGATCCTCCTATTACCTGCGCATTATTTGGTACAGAGAAAGACAAAACCTATACCTTCCGTATAAGTGAAGAAAGGACGTTCCACATCAGCAGCTATTCGGATCCTCTCAATTATATTTACGAGCCGGATGTGGCGCTGCTTAAAGCGGGATGCTTTAAGCTCATTACCCGGGATTTCCATGTTTCCAAGATACAGCAGCACACGCACCTCTATACTTCCCGCACTTTAAACGGCTCATTTCCAGGCAGAAAATTCAAGGTCAAAAGCACTTGGCATTATGGAAGCTTTCTAAAGTCCGGTGGAATAAAAAAAGCAAACCTGATCTGCAGAAATTTCCCCTTAAGCCCCGAAGCGCTCAAGAAGAAACTCGGGATCAGTGACGGCGGCGACGAGTACCTGCTGTTTTGTACCAGCAACACGAACGAACTTCTGGTACTGCACTGTGAACGGGTATTATGATGACCTTCGAACCCTGGCGGCCTGCAAACCCTTCTTTCCCTCCTCTACGTCAAACTCTACCGTATCATTCTCCCGGATCGCATTCACTCCGCCTTCTACATCTTTAAAATGGACAAAGATCTCTTTGCTATCTTCATCGTTCACAATAAACCCATACCCCTTCTGGGTATTGAACCATTTTACTTTTCCTGTTGCCATAGTATAAAAAATTAAGCTCTATGTACTAATACATAGAGCTATTATTAATATAAATATAGCGACTGATTTTAATCAATCAAATTATTTATTTGGCTGAGGTGTCATTCTAAGATACGGTTTGATCGCCGTATAGCCTTTTGGGAATTTAGCCGGAATATCCTCTGTTTTGATAGCCGGCACGATCACTACATCCTCGCCCTCTTTCCAATCTGCAGGTGTGGCAACGCTATAATTTGCAGTAAGCTGCAGCGAATCAATTACACGCAATATTTCCTGGAAGTTTCTTCCTGTTGACGCTGGATATGTGATCATCAGTTTGATCTTCTTATCGGGCGCAATAATGAACAAAGACCTAACCGTAGCCGTTTCCGATGCATTTGGATGGATCATGCCATACAATTCTGAAACTTCCCGGTTCTCGTCTGCCAGGATAGGGAAAGTTACCTCTACATCCTGGGTTTCGTTTATATCTTTGATCCAGCCTTTGTGCGATTCTTCATCATCCACGCTCAAAGCAATCACCTTAACATTACGTTTAGCAAATTCTTCCTTCAGGGACGCCGTCTTGCCTAATTCAGTCGTGCATACCGGAGTATAGTCCGCAGGGTGCGAAAACAACACAGCCCAGCTGTCACCTAAAAAATCATAAAAATCTATCTCTCCCTGAGATGATTTAGCTTTAAAGTTTGGCGCGGTATCGCCTAGTCTTAAACTCATAATATTCTGATTTAATGTTCTACTAAATACAATAGACTACTAAATTACTAGATAATACCAAGGAATTCAAAAAAAATACCCTATAATTAAATCACAGGGTATTTTTTACAATGGTATGATCCAGGATTGACCAGTACCTCCACAAAACCACCTGATATTGTCATCGAGAAAGATCTTGTCTTGACTTATATCTTGATTCTTTGCTCCTGGTTCAATAGTGTCCGGGTACAATTGGAATTTCTATAAAACATGTTCTTACGCCTTGCATTGGATGTTTTTTTTGCCCTTTTTTAAAAGCAAGCCCCTGTAAAATACAAGCAGGATTGACCCCGGAGGTGGTCGTATATGTTTGAAACTTCACATGCGACCACCTTCAGGGTCGATTTGTCGGAAATATCAATTACTATAAACATGCGACCACCTTCGGGGTCGTATATGTTTAAACTCACATGCGACCACCTATAGGGTCGATTTGTCGGAAATATCAATTACTATAAACATGCGACCGCCTTCGGCGGTCGAAAAGTCAAATCTTTTAACCGGACACTACTGGTTCCTGATTCTTGGCTCTTGGTTCCTGGTTCCTGATCCCTGACTCCCCTCGCCTATTTGCTCTTCAACTTCAGCTTATCATCGATCATTCCCTTGAATTTGTTCTTGTCGAGCTCCCGGGTTAGTTGCTCGGCTTCGTATACAGACATCGCTCGCGTGCTGCTGATAGTATTTCCGGGTTTGCTCACTGTGAAGGTCCCTTTCTGAGAATAGCTTAAGGCGGCAGCAAGCATACCTTCCGTCGGGTCGCCAAAATCTTTGGTCACATCATCCGCAATCGAAAAGTCAGGAGTCATACCCGCATAATAACCGCCGGCGTTCAATGAGTTTTTTGTTTCAAACTGTGGAATATATAAATCCAGTTTGTCGATAGTAATGGCGAAGAAACCTACCGGCTTTCCATAGGTTGTACGGCCAATGATCTTGACATCCATTACTGGTTTCAGGTTATTGATCAATAATTCACTCGCGGAAGCGGTGCCGGAGAGCACCAGGAAATAGACCCTGCTGAAGTTAGCTGAACCAACTTTCGCAAAGTTCTCCCGGTTTCCCGCAGGGCTATAATCTATATCTGCATACGTGGCGTATACTCCGTTTACCCCGCCTGTGAAAGGCCGGAGTTTACCATTTTCATCGAGCAAAGGTTGATTTGATAAGATGTTTGCTTTTCCATCCTGCATGGTTTTAGTCCAGAATGTAGTGTACATCAATGAACCCGTAACACTTGCCGGGGCGACCAGGTTTGTGAACAAATCAGACGTTGCAACCGAACCGCCGCCATTATATCTCAGATCAACAACCAGCTCTGTTGCTCCAGCCGTAGCGAATTCAGCTATTTTAGCTGTAAGTGCGTCCCGGGAGTTGGTTGTAAAACTGTTAAATACAATGTAAGCCACCTTCTTAGTGCCAACAGTGAAAACAGATGTGTGGAAGATGGGCGTGGTTGCGTAATTTGCCCGGTTAACCACCACGTCCTCAGTTGCCCCTCCGGGTTTTTCCACTGTCATAGACACCGAGTTGGCAGATCCGAATATCGCATCACTAACGAAAGTCAAGGTCGTCTGGGATGCAGAACTCAAATCTGTCCGGCCATTAAGCTTGGTGATCCTATAGCCTCTTTTCAGGTTTTTTGACGCAGCGGGCGAATTTGGCGAAACATATTTGACCCTCAGATCGCTTGAACCTGAACCGTTGTAAAACACAGAGAATCCATAATCTCCGCTTACTCCTCCAAGCTCGTCAGAAACAGAGCCATCGTCCAGAAATGAATACTTGTCAACCGGCTTGCCTGTTCCCGGAAGCTTGATGATCGCATCCAGGACAGCCTGGTTACTCGCGTATGTTCTCGGTTTAAAAACATCGTAGGCAGGGAACTGGTCGTTCCAGTAATAGGTCTCCTTAGCGTAGAGGAAAATCGAATCTTTAGTGAGTTCTGCTCTCGTCCCGGTATTTACAACGGGAGGAGTAACAACCGGAGCCGGAACTGGCTTCGGATCTTTCCGGCAGGCAGACACACCGGTCAGGAGTGCAAAGCCCAGTAGGAAAAGCTTTTGAAAAGGTGCTTTGATAATCATTTGTTATAATTGGCTTTTTGTTAGTTTCTATAGGAATTCGTCTACATTAAGGTAGTCAATTCCGCAGGCTGCTGCAAACTCTTCGTCGATCGTGGTAGCTCCCACGATCACGACATCCCTTCTTTGTAGCCCCTGTTCATTAAGTATATACGTTAATACGTCTGGTTCGGGTTTAAGTTTTACTTCTTCAGCATAATAAACTTTCAAATATTGTTCCAGTCCGTTCCATTCGATCTGGCGGATCTTGTTAAGCTGGATTCCGGGCGTTCCGTTCGTAATAAGAAAAACCTGTTTCCGGTCGACAACAATATCCTGCAGCAGCTGCAACACTTCCTTATAAAGCAGTAATTTCAGTGGAAGGCGGGCGGTATAATAAAGCCGTTCAAAATTGACCCGGTATTTTTCATCCAGGCCGAACGCTTCCTTCGCCCTGTCAAAAATACCTTCGTCGCCGTGATGGGAGTATGCGGTTTTAAAGAAAGCTGTCAGATCAGCCGATGGCGGTGTCCCTTCGCTGTATTCAATAAAGTTTGAAAACAAATAATAGACCTGGAGAAGATAATCCCGCTCGGGATAGAGCACATTGTCAAGTTCAAAAACGAATGCCTTTTTCCCGGGCTCGAAATCCTTATATTGAAGCATATTAAATTATATATAGGCTATACTGTATTTTTCCCGTACCGGTTGCCCAACAGAAAATCCCTGTTCCATCCGGAGGGATTAACTCTCCGGGCGGGAGACTGCCGGCTTTTACCACATATTCCTCAACTACTGTAATATTTGCTGCATTTGAGATCGTCTCGCTATGGTTTTCTTTAAGCCAGTCGCCCGAAGGTATTACCAAACGGATATTATATTCTGAATATAGGTCCCGCGCTTTAGACAGTTCGAGCACCTCACCCTGCTTCAGCGGGTATACCCGATCAATATTATAGTCAAGGCAGGCCTTTAACGTTTCATGGATATAGCTCCCCGAACTATACGTTGGTAATACGATACTTCTGATCCCGGGGATTCCCGGCATCTGGGATTCATCGCAGAATACCACGTCGTTGGTTCCCAGGATCCGCTGCAGCCGCCAGGCTTCAGGACTTAAACCGGAGGTTATCAGTACAGGCATATTATGGGATGATCTGTCCGTCCTTCATTACTACCTTACGATCAGCCATGTTTGCCAGGCTCTCATTATGAGTAACAATAATAAATGTTTGCTGCAGCCTGTCGCGGAGATCTTTAAATAAAAGGTGCAGGCTCTCGGCATTATTTGAATCCAGGTTGCCCGATGGCTCATCTGCCAGGATAATGGAAGGACTATTTATAAGTGCCCGCGCTACCGATACACGCTGCTGCTCTCCCCCCGATAACTCGGCAGGTTTATGCTGCGCGCGATCCTTTAAACCCAGGAGATCGAGGAGCTCGTATGCCCGCTCCGCTGTTTGCTTCTTACCTTTCCCTGCGATATAGGCGGGTATCGACACATTCTCAAGTGCAGTGAACTCCGGCAGCAGGTGATGAAATTGAAAAATAAACCCGATATGTTCATTCCGGAAGGCGCTTAGCTTCCTGGCAGACAGCGAACCCACATCTATATTATTAAGTTTTACAATACCCTGGTCCTGCTTATCGAGGGTCCCCACAATGTGAAGCAGAGTGCTTTTTCCAGCTCCTGAAGCCCCAACTATCGTTATTATCTCTCCCTTATTTACTTCGAGGTCGACACCCTTGAGTATATGTAGCTTACCGTATGATTTGTGAATTCCTGTGGCCTGGAGCATGTATCGAACAATATATTAACTGCAAATGTGCGAATAAACAAAATAGTGTCTGCAAAACTGCAACAAAAACACGGATAATTTTGAGATTTTGCCTGTCTTCATTTTCAGATTTCCACATAAAAACGTAGTTTTACTCCAAATAATAAGTAAATGAACATTCACGAATATCAGGGTAAAGCAATATTAAAAAGCTTCGGTGTCAGAGTTCAGGAAGGCATTGTCGCTTCAACTGCTGAAGAAGCTGTTGAGGCAGCTAAGAAGCTGAAAACAGAATACAATTCAGACTGGGTTGTTGTTAAAGCACAGATCCATGCAGGCGGCCGCGGTAAAGGCGGTGGCGTTAAGCTTGCTAAAAATCTCGACGAGGTAAAAGAAAAGTCCGGCCAGATCATCGGTATGCAATTAATCACCCCGCAAACAGGTCCTGAGGGCAAGCTTGTCAGCAAAGTATTGATCGCACAGGATGTTTACTACCCTGGTGAAAGTGAAACAAAAGAATTCTATATAAGCGTATTGCTCGACCGCGCTAAAGGCCGGAATATAGTGATGTATTCTACCGAAGGCGGTATGGATATCGAAGAGGTGGCAGAGCATACGCCGCACCTTATTTTCAAAGAAGAAGTTGATCCTAAAGTTGGTCTTCAGGGCTTCCAGGCGCGTAAGATAGCCTTCAACCTGGGCCTTAGCGGCGATGCCTTTAAGGACATGACCAAGTTCATCACCGCTTTATATAAAGCATATGATTCAACCGACTCTTCTATGTTTGAGATCAATCCTGTCCTGAAAACTTCAGACAATAAGATACTTGCTGTAGATGCTAAAGTTAATTTAGACGACAATGCATTGTTCCGTCACAAGGATTACGAAGCTATGCGCGATACCAGTGAGGAAGATCCTACAGAAGTTGAAGCCAGCAAATCTAACCTCAACTATGTAAAGCTTGACGGTAACGTAGGCTGTATGGTGAACGGTGCAGGCCTGGCCATGGCAACCATGGATATCATCAAGCTTGCAGGCGGTGAGCCGGCTAACTTCCTTGACGTTGGCGGAACTGCAAATGCCGAGACTGTTAAAGCCGGATTTAATATCATCCTTTCTGATCCAAACGTTAAAGCGATCCTGATCAATATCTTCGGTGGTATCGTTCGCTGCGACCGCGTTGCCCAGGGGGTTATTGACGCTTATAATGAGATCGGAAACATACCGGTGCCTATTATTGTTCGTCTACAGGGAACTAATGCTGTCGAAGCTAAGAAGCTTATCGATGAATCAGGACTGAAGGTTTACTCAGCTATTTTGCTGAAGGAAGCTGCGGCGCTGGTGACGAAGGTGCTTGAGGAGGAATAGGAAATAGAGAATAGAAAATAGGAAATAGGAAATAGAACGCCGCCGGTATAAGCCAGCGGCGTTTTTTGTTTACTAAAATGAAGTGAGAAGTTTCGGTGGGTACATTTCCCGCTCCCCTGGTGTACCCATAAAATTTATCTCTTTATGGTCAGGCGCCGTGCTGACCCCGAAGATGTCCGCTCGGATGAACACCGTTCGGACGGGGTCAAATGTTTATAGCGAAGCGTTCATAATAAGTTTGTCGACCCCGAAGGTGGTCGCATGTAACAAAACGACACATGCGACCACCTTCAGGGTCCGGGTTGCGAGCCAGAAAGATGTCTATAAACATTTGACCCGTTCCGGGTCATGCATTGAATTAAAAATATAGATATGGGTACACGTTAGCCTGGCAAGGTCACACCCCCCGCTGACGGTTAAAACAATCCTTCAGGTTGCTTTATCAGGCCCGGACGCTTTAAATCTGTACCAAGCCTTTCATTAAGCTTGTTGATCGTATAATCCGCCAATATAGGCGTATCCTTTTCATCATGCTGGTGCAGAAAGAAGTAGATCTTATTCAAACCCTGATCTGACCATTCACCCAGACGTTCAACCCATTCATCTATGCGGCTAAAATCTGTGGGATGCAGTCCGTTACCAACGAAACGTATAAACGCATCCGGAATCGTTAATTCCATATGCACACAATCCCTCCTGCCGCTTGCGTCAGTAATGATCGAACCTTTCTTAAGATCACGCATCATTTCGAAAAGGTCCTTCCTGGCTACAGGATCAGCATACCAGTCTTTATGCCTTACCTCGACAAACACATCGTAATCTTTAGGCAGGTGCTCAAGGTATTCTTTGAGTATATCAAAATTCTTAGGCCCGAAGTTATCACTCAGCTGCAGGAATGCCGGGCCAAGGGTATCGCCAAATTCAGAAATGCTCTCTAAATACTGGGAAGTAACCTCCTCAGCGCCCTTCAGCCGTTTCATATGACTGATGCTTTGAGTGAATTTCGGAAAAAACTTAAAATCATTCCGGGATGCTTCTGCCTTCTCACGCCAGCCGTTTACCTGCTCCTTTTTTGGCATATTGTAGAATACGGCATTAAGCTCAATGCTATTGAAGTGCTTTACATACTCGGCCAGGAAATTAGCTTCTTTGGTTTTCGGCGGATAGATCATTCCTACCCACTCCTTCCTGCCCCACTTGGCGCAGCCCACATACAACTCTGGCTTAAGGGGCTTTTTTGCATCTTTGAGAACCTGTTGGGTTATCGTTGCATCAGCTGGTAAAGTAAAATCAACCAGGGGGAATTCGTTATCAGGTAATTTGCCGAAGTCCATAATTAACTATTTAAAAATTTATCGGGAGTCATTATTGGCAAATGTGATGCCGAGTATTTAATCAGATCTTCATCGAAAGTAATATAAAATTCAATATTATTTACGAGTGCAGAATGATATTGAATTGCATCTTCAGGATCAGATATAATCGAATTCAAGGCCAATACTACCGTTTCGTGACCACAGTCAATTATTGTAATGTAACGGAGCATATTAAGCAGTATTTCCCGGGTAGTTTCTTTCCCTACAGATTTTATCAGAAAATAACCGCAGGCCTGAACGACCGAAGAGGTGGTAAACCCCCTAACGAGCCCTTCCTGAATCTGCAGGAAGATCGCTCTGCTCTCATTCTGCTTTTCCCGTTTAAGAAAATATTCCAGGATGACATTCGCATCCAGAAAAATTTTAGAGGCCATACTTTTTCCCTTTTGCCCTATAATATTCTTCTTTAAGATCAAGATTGAGATCAATATCGAGTTTCGGAAGTCTATCAATCATTTCTACAAAACTTTCCTTTCGCTTCGGTGCTGTGATAAGCCGGAAATAACTCTCGACTATCTCAGAAATGCTCGTCTTTTGATGCAATGCGTACTGTTTCATCTGATCTAAAATATCCTGGTCTATAGTAATATTCAGTTTGGCTTTCATATACCAAATATACGCATAATAAATTTTTATACGCATGATAATAAATGAATTGTTTCCAAAATAAGAAAAGGAACCCTTACAGGTTCCTTTAAAAAGAATCTCGATGGAATGACTTATTTAACGGCAATTAAATTGTAAGCTCTCCCAAATACAAGCTGTCCGATTGCCTGCTTCTGTCTGCAGCAACAAATGCGATGTATATGTGAAGTACAGTTCCAGGCTTTTGAACATCAATTGATAATATATCTTCTCCCGCTCCCCTAAACTGACCGGTAATAAGGATCGACACGTCCCCCGGTTTCAGCTTGTAGTCTTTACAATTATAGGCAAGTATCATTATCTGATCCTTGTCATCACCGTTCACCGGAGTTTCAGGGTTCCAGGTAATGGTCAATTTATCTGGTGCTGTTAGCCGGAATGAAGCATCCGGTGACATAGGTAAATTGCCATGGCTAAGCTTTACAAGCGCGGGATCAATAACGATCTCACCATCTTCAACCGTGAGTGCATTTTTCATCAGGTATGACTTGGCAGCGATGAATCCTTCAGATTTCACGCTATAACCCTTAAATCCGATGCGTACAAATGCAACCGTGGGCTTAAGCCAGGCTTGTGCGTCAGCAAACTTACGCCTGCTTAACTCTTCTTTTTCACTGATGTTTTTTGTACGGCTTTTATAAGGTCCCTTAATATAAGGTATACCATTACGGGATGAGCCGATAACAGACCCCGCTTTTCCTGTAAATGGGCCATTAAGGCCATTAACTAGTCTTCCCATAAATTAGGATAATTGATGTCTATAAACAAGTTATAGAAAAGCCATAGTAAAAGCAAATAAAAAACGTTTAAAAGAGGGATAAAAGTCAGATAATATGCGGTTATGATCCGGCTTTCATCCGGCTTTTATCCGAGTTTTATCCGGCTTTAATCCAACGAATTAATCAACAAAAAAAGGAGCCATGGGCTCCCTTCTCTTCAATTACACTAATAAAAAATCTATTTTACAGTATCAACCACAGCTTTGAAAGCTTCCGGGTGATTCATAGCAAGGTCAGCTAAAACCTTACGGTTAAGGCCATTTCCTTTTGCAGCTAATTTACCCATTAATACTGAATATGATAATCCGTGCTGACGTGCACCTGCGTTGATACGCTGGATCCATAAAGCTCTGAATTCTCTTTTCTTGGTTTTACGGTCGCGGTAAGCATATTGCAAACCTTTTTCGACTGTGTTCTTAGCAACGGTAAAAACCTTGCTTCTTGATCCCCAATAGCCTTTGGCTAGGTCAAGGACCTTTTTTCTTCTTCTTCTCGACGCTACTGCGTTAACCGAACGTGGCATGTTGTTTTGTTTTTTGGTAAGCGGTGTCCCTCTGCGGAAACTTTAGACCTGATACCTGGTTAAATTAATTTGTTACTTATTTGCCGATAGTAAGCATACGTTTTACGTTGCCCATATCTGCGTCAGATACTAAACTGCTCTGACCTAAAGCACGCTTGCGTTTGTTGCTCATCTTGGTTAAGATGTGGCTTTTGAAAGCGTTCTTTCTTTTGATTTTACCTGTTCCAGTAAGCTTGAAGCGCTTTTTTGCACTGGAACACGTCTTCATTTTTGGCATAACTCTATTTATATTTATTTGTCAATTATTCAAACTACTTCTTACCGGCATGCTTCGGGGCAACGGTTAAAAACATCCGCTTTCCTTCCAGCTTCGGTAATTGCTCCACTTTACCCACATCTTCCAATGCCTGGGCAAATTTCAGTAAGAGGATCTCGCCCTGCTCCTTGTAAACGATTGCACGGCCCTTAAAGTGAACATAAGCCCTAACTTTTTCACCGCCTTCAAGGAAACCTATCGCGTGTTTAAGCTTGAACTGAAAATCATGTTCATTGGTATTAGGCCCGAAACGGATCTCTTTAATCACCGTTTGTTTAGCGTTGGACTTAATCTCCTTCATTTTCTTCTTCTGCTCGTATATAAACTTGTTGTAATCAACAATCTTACATACAGGCGGAACTGCATTCGGGGAAATTTCGACAAGATCTAACTCTTGTTCGACAGCCATTGCTAAAGCTTCTCTGAACGGATAAATACCCTGAACCACGTTATCGCCGGTTAATCGTACTTCCGGTGCACGGATCAGATCATTGATCTTATGTTCCGCTTCCTTCTTTTTAAATGGAGGGCGTGGTCCTCTATTGAATCCTGGTCTTCCTAATGCCAAATTTATTTTTACTTAAATTGTTATTTCTTTAACTAATTGATTACTAAACTCTTCCAATGTCATGCTACCTGCATCTCCATGTCCATGTTTCCTAACAGAAATCAGGCCATCATTCATTTCCTTCTCACCAATGATGAGCATGTACGGGATTTTCTTCACTTCTGCATCTCTGATCTTGCGTCCAATCTTCTCATCCCTGAAGTCAATCAAGCCGCGAATATCGGAATTATTAAGCGATTCTAAAACTTTTTTTGCATAATCCTCATATTTTTCGGAGATCGGCAAAACTATAAATTGCTCTGGTGCAAGCCATAATGGGAACTGCCCTGCACAGTGCTCTATTAAAACGGCAACAAAGCGTTCTAATGAGCCAAATGGTGCGCGGTGTATCATTACCGGGCGGTGTTTCTGGTTGTCACTGCCAGTGTACTCGAGCTCAAAACGCTCGGGCAGGTTATAATCTACCTGAATAGTACCTAACTGCCACTTTCTTCCGAGTGCATCCTTTACCATAAAATCGAGCTTCGGACCGTAAAAAGCGGCTTCGCCAAGTTCGACAACAGTCTTTAAGCCCTTTTCTTCGGCTGCCTCGATAATCGATGATTCGGCAAGCTGCCAGTTCTCATCCGTACCAATGTATTTCGCTTTGTTTGCCGGGTCCCGCAGGGAGATCTGGGCTGTATAATCGTCGAATCCAAGCGCCCTGAATACATAGAGCACCAGGTCTATAACTTTCTTAAACTCTTCTTTAACCTGATCCGGGCGGCAGAATAAATGCGCATCATCCTGGGTAAAACCACGAACACGGGTTAAACCATGAAGCTCTCCGCTCTGCTCATACCGGTAAACCGTTCCGAATTCAGCGTATCGCACCGGCAGGTCCCTGTACGACCGTGGCTTGGTTTTATAGATCTCGCAGTGGTGCGGACAATTCATTGGCTTCAAGAAGAACTCCTCCCCGTCCTGCGGGGTTTTTATAGGCTGAAACGAGTCTGCGCCGTATTTCTCGTAATGCCCGGAAGTAATATAAAGGTTCTTGTGCCCGATATGCGGTGTAATTACCTGCTCGTAGCCTGATTTAACCTGTGCCCGCTGCAGGAAATTGACAAGTTTCTCGCGTAAAGCAGTTCCCTTCGGCAGCCATAACGGAAGGCCCATCCCTACTTTATCGGAAAATGTAAAAAGCTCAAGTTCCTTACCAAGCTTGCGGTGGTCGCGTTTTTTAGCCTCCTCGATCATGTGGAGATAATCGGCCAGCTCGCTTTGCTTAGGAAAAGTTACTCCATAGATCCTTGTAAGCTGTTTACGGGTTTCATCGCCTCTCCAGTAGGCTCCGGCCACATTCATCAGCTTTACAGCCTTAATAAATCCGGTATTGGGAATATGCGGGCCGCGACAAAGGTCGGTAAAATTGCCCTGGGTATAGAAGGTTATGGAGCCATCGGCCAGGTCTTTGATCAGGTCCAGCTTATACTCATCATCTTTTTCGGTAAAATATTTTACAGCATCATCCTTGGAAACGGCTTTTCTTGAAAATTCAGCTTTGCTCCGGGCCAGTTCCATGATCTTATCCTCGATCTGTTTAAAATCATCCGAAGAGAATTCCCGGTCGCCGAAATCAACATCATAATAGAAGCCGGTCTCGATTGCGGGGCCTATGCCAAATTTGGTTCCCGGATACAGTGCCTCAAGGGCTTCTGCCATTAAGTGAGCCGATGAATGCCAGAAGGTATTCTTGCCTTCCAGGTCGTTCCAGGTCAGTAGCTTAACTTCAGAATCAGCTTCAATAGGTCGTGAAGAATCCCAAACCTGTCCGTTAACCTGTGCTGCTAATACATTTCTGGCTAAGCCTTCAGAAATTGAAAGGGCTATCTCGTGGGCTGTTACGCCCTGCTGGTATTCCCTGACGGATCCGTCAGGGAGGGTGATCTTGATCATATACAAAATGATTTAAACGTTATATAAAATGAAACCAAGTGATCACATACTAAGTGATCTTCAATTCGGGAGCAAAAGTAAGAATTAGTTATACGTTATACGTTATACGTTGTACGTTTTTTTCTAAACGCCGGGGGATGTGTTGTAGGTTTTACGTGATACGCTATACGTTTTTCTAAACGCTCTGCAACGTATAACGTAAAACGTACCACGTATAACTTCTAGACATTCCCCCATCCATGCGCCAGAACATCTGCCAGGTGCATGGTTTTGATCGGGATGTTATTTTGGTCTATATAGGCCTGCAGATTGATCAGGCACGAGGCGTCTGTTGAGATTATATAGTCGGCTTCCATTTCGAGAGCATTGTTAACCTTCTGCTGGGCCATCGCACTTGAAATACCTTCAAACTTCACGGCAAAGGTTCCTCCGAATCCGCAGCAGACATCGGTATCCTTCATCTCTACCAGGTCGAGGCCGTGTACCTTCGCCAGTAATTGCCGGGGCTCTGCCTTGATATTACATTCCCTGAGACCCGCACATGAATCGTGGTAAACAGCCCTGCCTTCTAACTCAGCACCAAAGTAATCCTTATTGATCACGTTTATCAGGAAGTCTGAAAGCTCATGGATATTACCTTGTATATTCCTACACTTGTTATGAACTATTGTGTTGGTAAACAGATCATTATAATAATTTTTCACCATGCCGGTGCAGGAAGCAGACGGTGAAATAATATAGTTGGTTTCGGAAAAATCATTAAGGAATTTACTCCCAACTGTCTTGGCTTCCTCCCAGTATCCGGCATTGAATGCGGGTTGTCCGCAGCAGGTCTGTTCCGGGTTATAAACAACTGAACACCCAGCCTTCTCGAGGATCTTTGCCGTATTAAATGCTGTTTGAGGGTAAAGCTGATCGATGAAGCATGGAATAAATAGTTCGACAGTCATATGAGGTATGAGGTATCAGGTGTCAGGTATCAGGTATCAGGTATCAGGTATCAGGTATCAGGTATCGGGTGCTAAATTCCGAAAAAAAATCTAGGTGTCAGTTATGGGAGACTGATTTTTCTTCTTTTAAAAGCAAAAGAGAAAGCAGGACGAGCAAACCAACGATAAAAAAACCGGCAAGGCTGATAGCCGAATTACGCATATTACCTGTAAACTCTTCAATATAAGCAAAGCTAAACAAGCCGATTACGATGGCTATCTTTTCCGTGACGTCATAAAAACTAAAGAAGGATGCTGTGTCTGGTGTATTTGCCGGCAGGAATTTAGAATAGGTTGAACGTGAGATCGACTGGATTCCGCCCATTACCAGACCTACAACGGCTGCGATAATATAAAACTGGAACTCATTCTGAACAAAGTAGGCAGCAACGCATACCCCTATCCAGATCGACAATACGAACATGATCACTTTGATGTTTCCAATCTTTTTAGCGAAATAAGACATCACCAGCGCGCCAAGAATGGCTACTATCTGGATCACGAGGATAATTGCGATCAGTTTGGAAGTACCCAGCCTGAGGATCTTTTCACCGAATCCGGCAGCTACGAGCATGATTGTCTGTACTCCCATGGAATAAAAAAAGAAGGCAAAAAGGAAGCGTTTGAGCCGGGTAATCGACTTGAGTTGCCTCCACACCTTGAGCAGTTCTTCAAAGCCGTTGTTCACCTTGCTTTTTTCGATCCTGGCATGATTAGCACTTCCCCTGGGTAATTTCCGGAAAGGGATCTGTGCGAACACTATCCACCAGATACCCACCAGCAGAAAGGATAACCTGGCGGGAAAAGAACCGTCGGTGATACCGAACAGTTCAGGCTTAAGGACGAACACGAAGCAGACGATCTGCAGTAAAACGCTGCCTACGTAGCCATAGGCGAAGCCCTTGGCACTGACCCTGTCCTGCTGATCCTCGCTGGCAATCTCGGGCAGATATGAGTTGTTAAACATCACTCCGCCAATATATCCCATGGCGGCGAGGGCAAAACAGATAATACCTAATTCGAGCGTTTCGAGCTTGAAAAAAAATAACCCCGCGCATGCAATACCGCCTAAATAGGTAAAGAATTTTAAGAAAACTTTCTTATTGCCCCTGAAATCCGCTGAAGATGACAACACCGGCAGCATCAGGGCCATGATCAGATAAGCCGCGCAAAGCGCATAATTTGATAGAGCAGTATTTGTAAATGTCCACCCGAAGAATGATACCTGATCGCCCCTCTCGGCTGTCGTAGTGATAATGGTATAATATGCGGGAAAAATTGTAGAGGTAATAACAAGGTTATAGGCTGAATTGGCCCAGTCGAACATGGCCCAGGCCCTGATGGTAGTTTTATCGTTTTTCATCCGGCAGATATAATCGCGCAGTGAAGATAATAAATACCGGGGAATTAGAAACCGAGGTCGGAGGTCTGAGCAGATGTACGTAAAGCTGGCCCGATCAGTTTACTTTTGTTAGGCTGGATGCACCTGATTCGCTGTTCTTGATAGTAGAAGGATTACCCCTGTACTCCACATCGCTGGAACCGCTGGAGCTGATTTGTAGCTCGTTCAGTACGTTTATACGCGACTGACTGGCTCCTGAACTCTCTATGCGGTACTTGCCCACCACGAAGTCGAACGCATCTAAAGAGCTCGATCCGCTCAGGTCTAACTCGTGGGAACCTGCCTGGCCTCTTAAGAATATTTCAGAGGCGCCGCTTGAGGAAGTAGAAACATTTGCTGCATTAAGGTCAAGGTCAACCTTACTCGAACCGCTGAGGTCAATATCGAAATCCTTTACATTCAATTTACCGTCTCCTAATATTTCAACAGCTCCGGAAGCGTCAATACCCTCGTATTCACCGGAGGTCACATAAACGGTTATCGGCCCGGCATCGCAAAAGTTACCGTCCAGGTCAATGACTAACCGGCCTCTCCGAACGAAGGTCTCAATCTCTTTCTGGATATTATCATCGGCAATGATGCGCACCTCGGAACTGCCGCCTTGTTTCAGAACAACCTTAATGGATCCGCTGGTTTCGACCCGGGTAAAGGGGTCTACATTTCTGGTCGTGGAAACCTGGTTGCCTGAACCACTTATACAATTGATATTGTTGCAGGACGCGAATAATGCGCCGGTCGAAAGTATAACGGCGATAAGTTTAGCAGTGTTGTTCATGTGGTGTTTTTTTGTTAGACGCATTTTTTTAGAACCGGTTACACAATATAGGAAAAAGGGAAGAAATGTGATCATCGGCGACGATGGTTTTTTGGAAAGCCGGGTTCTTCCCCGGCATTACTTGCTATCACAAGGAAGAGCCGCGCCGCTTACTGATTGGAATTCTTCCCCGACTTGATCGGGGATCTCGTCAATGGCACGCGGCCACAGCCGCTGTGTTGACCGGGAGATTAAGGTCGCGCAAAAGCTGCAGTTATTACAGCTACACCGGAGGCTTAGATTCCGGTACATTCAAATGTCCAGTGGACGCGGGCTCCGCCGCGTCAGGGAGGAGATCCCCGATCAAGTCGGGGAAGAGCCTTGTCCACAAGTGCCCCTCGGCGTCTAAGAAACATAATAATACTCCCCGTTCGCTTTAATAGTGCCGGCATCGAGAAGTATGCGGATGATATGGAGCTTTTCCTTATCAGTTCCCGATTTGATGGATGTGACCAGACTATCCAGACCAAGCGAGCCGGAGCTTAACAGGTCGAGGATCTCCTTTGTAATATCATCATTGACTGATTCCTTTTTTAGACGCCGCTTATTTTCAATACACATGTCGCATGACCCGCATTCGGCTGCGTGAATTTCATTAAAATAAGCCAGCAGCTGCTGGCTCCGGCATTTTTTAGTTTCGGCATAGGCGATCACTGATTCTACCTGATGCTTGTTGATTTGATGACGTTCGGTTAAATAACGGGCATCGATCTGCAGGTGCTGATCATCCAGTCTTTGTTTAAGGAAGGTAATATGAGGCTTATCCGTCTGGGGGATATAGGTCAGTATCTCCATCGCCTGAAGTTTCATCAGGGTCTGCGAAATTTCCTGTCTGTTTGTGCCGAGTCTTTTAGCCAGGTCGTTTTCCTTGACAGCCACGAACTGGTCGAAAATGCCGCCATACGAACGTAATAGTATTTTGATAAAAGGGTCGTATGCGGGCTGCTCGACCTGGAATGAGTAAAGTTCCTTTTGCTGCATGAGGATCTGAACACGGGAAGGAAGAAAAATAGTTTCGCTCAAAGCGATATATTCGTCGTGCTCCAGAAACTTAAACGCATTAAGCGTTTTGATGGCATCAAGTTTAAAACGATTGCAGAAATCTGCCACATCAATTTCAAGCGTCAGGCCTTCACCTGCGCCATAAGCCAGCTGAAAATAGTTTCCCAGGTAATGGTAAACCTGCTTGATCTCTTTAACCGTAGGATAGCTTTGTTCGAGTTTCTTAAGCAGCCTGCTCTTATCTGATGTAGTATACAGCAGCACGGTATAAGCTTTCTTCTCGTCCCTTCCGGCCCGGCCGGCTTCCTGGTAGTAGGCTTCCAGGCTCTCGGGAAGGTCGAGGTGCACCACAAAGCGGACATCGCCCTTATCTATCCCCATCCCGAAGGCATTTGTAGCTACCATGACCCTGGTTTCCGAGCTTTTCCACGAAAGCTGCTTTTTGCTGCGGGCAGCACTGTCTAAGCCTGCATGATAAAACTCTGCAGGGATACCCTCCAGGTTGAGCAGTCGCGATATCTCCTGCGTTTCACGGCGGTTTCTAACATATACGATACCGCTGCCTTTTACATTTTTTGCGATAGAGAAAAGCTTACGCAGCTTGTTTTCCTCATTATACACCAGGTAGGCCAGGTTCTTTCGCTCGAATGATTTTTTGAAAACATTCCCGTTCGTGAATTTTAGTTTCTGCTGAATATCCGTCGCCACGTCTTCGGTAGCCGTGGCAGTCAAAGCAAGTACCGGGACCCGGGGATGCAGTGCACGCAATTCAGAAATATGTAAATACGGCGGTCGGAAATCATAACCCCATTGCGAGATACAATGCGCCTCATCTATAGCGATAAGGTTTACGTTCATGTGTCTGATCCGTTCCCTTACAAGATCTGAAAGCAATCTTTCGGGCGAGAGATAAAGAAATTTGATGTCGCCGTAGATACAGTTATCGAGCGCTATATCCACTTCCCGCTTCCCCATTCCTGAGATAATGGCTATGGCGTTAATACCTTTGCTCTTCAGATTTTCGACCTGGTCTTTCATCAGGGCTATGAGCGGAGATACCACGATACATATACCTGGTTTCAGCAGGGCTGGAACCTGAAAACAGGCCGACTTCCCCCCCCCTGTAGGCATAAGCGCCAGGGTATCGCGGCCATTAATAACAGACTGGATGATCTCTTCCTGCAGAGGGCGGAATTTTGAAAAACCCCAGTATTTATGCAGGATTTGGTGTATTGTCATGAAGATATAAAGTTACAAAAATTGAATGGCACGGGGTTGTTATTTTCGGCCTTCATTATATCAGGCTTTTTTACGCAAAGGTCGCAGAGGTTTCCGCCCGCCCGGCTGAACACCGTTCGGACGGGCAAAGGACGCAAAGCATCAGTCTGATTTTATCTTTACGATATTTAACGCCGTATTTGTTACCAAAAACTATGTGTCCTTTGCGTGTACTTTGCGTTTAAGATACAGCTGGTACGCAGCAGGACGTTCTATAGTGAATAATTGCTAAATTGCGGCCCAATTGAAGAAATACATGAAAAACTATTTATTTATCGTCTTAGGCCTCATCATATCTCAATCATTATATGCTCAGCAGGCCCCGAAATGGAATATTGAAAAGCCATCAGGCCCTACGAAGTCGTTCTCTTTTCAGACCAATGAAGGCACCTGGATGAACCTCGATGTTAGTCCTGATGGGGGTGAAATAGTTTTTGACATATTGGGCGATATCTATAAAATGCCTCTTGCCGGCGGAAAAGCGACTCTTTTAGCCGGGGGACTAGCCTCAGAGGTACAACCGCGGTTCAGTCCTGATGGCAAGTTCATTTCATATACCAGCGATAAAGACGGTGGCGATAACATCTGGGTGATGAACTCTGATGGCTCCGGAAAGCGCGCGATCACAAAGGAAACATTCAGACTGCTCAATAATGCCGTATGGACGCCAGACAATCAATATCTGATTGCCAGGAAACATTTTACCAGCAGCCGTTCACTTGGAGCTGGCGAGATGTGGATGTATCATATAGCAGGCGGCGGTGAAGGGGTTCAGCTCACCAAACGAAAAAACGACCAGCAGGACGCAGGCGAGCCTGAGGTTTCCCCTGACGGGAAATATGTTTACTTCTCGGAGGACGTTAGTCCCGGGCCGCAGTTCCAGTACAATAAGGATCCTAATGGTGAGATCTATAATATAAGGAGGTTAAACAGGGCGACCGGGGAGCTTCAAACAGTAGCCGGCGGTAACGGTGGCGCTGTAAGACCACAGATATCACCCGACGGCAAGCTTCTTGCATTCGTAAAACGTGTGCGATTAAAATCTGTGATGTACCTCCAGGATCTCGAAACAGGTGAAGAATGGCCTGTATATGAAGACCTTACACGTGACCAGCAGGAGGCATGGGCCATATTCGGACTTTACCCTAATTTCGCGTGGACGCCGGACAGCAAAAACATCATTTTTTATGCTCAGGGAAAGATCAAAAATCTCGAGGTGCTGACTGAGTATGTCTCCGACATTCCGTTCGAAGTAAACGTGACACAATCTATTACCGAGGCCCTGCACTTTGACCAGAAGGTGTTCAGGGAAGAATTTGATGTCAAAATGATCCGGCAGCTTACCACGTCTCCTGATGGTAAAATGGTAGCCTTCAATGCGGCAGGTTATATCTATACCAAGGTATTGCCTGACGGAAACCCGACCCGTATAAGCACAGGAACCGATTTTGAGTATGAACCTGAATTTAGTCCGGATGGCAAATACCTTCTCTACGTAGGCTGGACTGACGAGCAGCGGGGTGCAATCTACAGGAAAGACCTGCAAACGCAGGAGGTGATTAAGCTCACTACGGAAAAGGGTTATTATTACGGACCAAAATACTCCAACCGTGGAGACCAGATCGTTTTCCGCAAAGGGGTTGGTAATGATGTTCTGGGATATGCCTTTGGGAAAAATCCTGGCATGTATATCATGCCCGCCATTGGTGGTCAGCCGAAGCTGGTTCTTAACAACGGCATTCGCCCGTCATTCAATTCAGATGATACAAGGATCTGGTTCCAAAGCACTGAAGCCGGCAAGAAAGCCTTAAAAAGTGTCGACCTGAACGGCGGGACGGCCCGCACGCATTTCACGTCTCAGTATGCGAATATCTTCTCGCCAAGTCCTGATGGCAAGTGGATAGCCTTTTCAGAGCTTTTCAATGTCTATATTACACCGCTGGCGCATACGGGTGCCGCATTGGACCTTTCATCAGGAAATAAAGCTATCCCGGTAACAAAAATCACCCGGGACGCCGGTATATACATACATTGGAGCAAGGACTCTCAAAAACTCAACTGGACATTAGGCCCAAAGTATTATTCAAAAACCATTAAAAGTTCATTTGCATTTTTAGATAACAGCGCCGATAAAAGCAAAGCGGATACCGCGGGAACAGACATCGGCCTGAAGCTTAGATCGGACCTTCCCGAGGGTAAAATTGCGATCACCGGGGCGCGTATCATTACCATGAAGGGTGATGAGGTGATCGAAAACGGAACGATCGTAGTTGATGGCAACAAGATAGCCGCAATCGGCAGGAATGTAAATGTGCCCGACGACGCGAAGGTCATCAACGCAGCCGGGAAGACCATCATGCCCGGCATTGTAGATGTTCATAGCCATTTGCGCGCGAGCGGAGATGGCGTCTCGCCACAGCAGGACTGGAGCTACTATGCCAATCTTGCTTATGGCGTGACTACATCGCATGATCCTTCTGCAAATACAGAAATGGTTTTTAGCCAGGCAGAAATGCTGAAAGCCGGGACGATGGTCGGCCCGCGTGTCTATTCCACAGGCACTATACTCTATGGCGCTGACGGAGATTTTAAAACAGTTATAAATAGCCTTGATGATGCCAGGTCGGCATTACGGCGCATGAAGGCAGTCGGAGCCTTTTCAGTTAAGTCGTATAACCAACCACGGCGTGATCAGAGACAGCAGATCATCCAGGCTGCCCGCGAGCTTCAGATGCTGGTTGTTCCCGAGGGAGGTTCTACGTTCTTTCATAATATGACACAGGTAGCCGACGGCCATACCAGCATAGAGCATAACATACCGCAGGCACCCGTTTACAAGGATGTGAAGACCTTCTGGAATAAGAGCAACACTTCGTATACTCCTACGCTTATCGTTAGCTACGGGTCGCAGTCAGGAGAAAACTTCTGGTACGAACGCACAAACGTTTGGGAGAATGAGCGCTTGCTGAACTTTACTCCAAGGAGCATTATTGACCCGCGATCAAGAAGAAGGACCATATCTGAGTTCGCTGATTACGGACATATTGATGTTTCCCGCGTCGCCAAACAGCTGTCAGACGGTGGTACAAAAGTTAATCTTGGGGCCCATGGGCAGATACAGGGGCTCGGAGCACATTGGGAACTCTGGATGTTTGCCCAAGGGGGAATGAGCCCGTTGCAGGCGATACGAAGCGCAACTCTTAACGGCGCAGAACATCTGGGCATGGCAAAGGAAATAGGCTCGCTTGAGACAGGAAAACTAGCTGATCTGATTATTCTCGACGCGAATCCCCTGGAGGATATCCGGAATACTGAAAAGATCAGGAACGTGATGATTAACGGAAGGGTATATGATGCAGCGACCATGAATGAGACTATCAGCCGTGAAAAGCCACGCGGACTGTTTTGGTGGAAAATGAGCCGGGCGGAAAGCTTCAGCATTCCGCAAGGAGATGTAGAAACGCATACGTTTACCCACGTGGAATGTGATTAGGGGTTTCCAGCTTTCGCTGGATCCGATAGCTATCGGATGACAAATTTGCTGGGTAATTGGGAGATCCTGACCTTCGTCAGGATCGAAATCCTATCTTTTATACGTCAGGGCCAACGTATCCCCCGCGTATAAATAAAGTGCGTTAGCCTTAACCTCGTACCTGGTGACTTTCTGAAGTTCGCTGATGATGCGGTTCTCGTCGTCCATAATACCTTCGCAATACATTTTGGTTGATCCAACGCGTGTAAAAGTTATTTTCTGACCGATCATTTCATATTCAGCAAAGAAGGAATTGCAGGCTGCTTTACCACTTACTTTATTTTCCTTTTCATCGAACTTCAGAAAAGCCCGGTCGCCATAATTCACCGGCCTTTTGAGAATAGATGTAAGCTTCCAGTCAGATTCCCCCAATTTTGGATCGTCGGATTTGGGATGCATAGCCGTACAGGATGCCAGCAATACGAATAAAGAGAGTAAACATATTTTCATAATGTTGGGTTTAGTTTACTTACTACAAATGTTGCGCCATAATATAACCGCTCGACCAGGCCCATTGAAAGTTATAGCCTCCGAGCCAGCCGGTTACATCGACGCATTCTCCGCCAAAGTACAAACCCGGGACTTTTTTGGCCTCCAATGTCCTGGATGATAATTCTGCTGTATCTACTCCTCCCCTCATCACCTCGGCCCTGTCGTAACCCTTATCACCGGCAGGCTTTACATCAAAAAAGTGGATCAGCTTTTCTGCTGCGGCAATATCCTCTTTTGTAAGAGAGGCCAGGTTCTTTTCCACAGGAAGAAATTTAGCCAGGGCATCTGCAAACTTCCGGGTAAATGTCTCGGATAGCAGACTGAGGAAGGTCTTCCGGCCATTCGTCTGCCTTGCCGCCTGGACGAGATCATTAATATTACTGTCAGGCAAAAGATCGATCCGGATATGCTCTCCGGGTCGCCAATACGACGAGATCTGGAGGATGGCTGGTCCGCTGAGCCCCCAATGAGTAAATAGTATATTTTCCTCAAAACTGATCCTGTGATTTGACACACGGCAATAAATCGAGTTCCCGGAAAGCCTCGTGTACCATTCGGCATCCTTGCCAGTTATGGTCAGCGGCACCAAAGCCGGCGCGGTCTGAATGATATTTAACCCAAATTGCCGGGCCACTTTCAGCCCGAAATCGGTAGCGCCCATTTTTGGTATAGGAAGCCCTCCGGTGGTGATCACTACCTTAGCTGATACCGCAGTCTTTGTTTTCAGATCTTGTTTATAGGAGACCGAGAAAGTTCCATTGTCGTCTTTTGCAACATACTTAACCTCGGCTCCGCAAATTATCTCCTGCCCCATCTCCCGGCATAGGTCTTCAAATATCCTGACTATATCTTTCGCATTATTACTCTCGGGGAAAAGCTGTCCCAGGGTTTTCTCTTCTCCGATAATTCCATAAGTTTCAAAGAAGCTGACTGTATCTTCCACCGAGAATTGTGAAAATGCCGATTTGCAGAAATGCGGGTTTCCGGAGATAAAATTTGCGTCAGTGGCGTAGAGATTGGCATAATTGCACCTACCCCCTCCGGAGATCAGGATCTTAGCACCCACTTTTTCGTTCTTTTCAATGATAAGAACCTTCTTTCCCAGGAAGCCGGCCTGAACAGCACACATCAAACCACAGGCGCCGCCGCCTATTATTATCGCATCGAAGTCCTGGTTGTTGTTCATAAATCCATATTATGTACCTTATTCTGACCTTAACCGTAATGTCCAAACAGGTCTGGTGTATATTTTAAACGCAAAGAGCGCAAAGGTATTCGCAAAAGACGCAAAGAATTCGTTCGCGACTTTGCGCCCTTTGCGCTGTACTCTGCGACCTCTGTGTTAAAATACGCGAGCGCGTCTTCCTCTTGTCACGAAAACTTACTCTTCAACGCTGCAAGTTTAATAGCAATATCTGTTTCCGGTTCTTCCCTGAGCTTTTGGATCGGCCGCTTTTCCATTTTTTCAGGTTTTTTTTGTTTAGGCTTAACGGGGCCAGCTTCGTCAGTTTTCATAGTTAAGGCAATGCGTTTACGAGCTACGTCGATCTCAGTCACCTTTACCTGTACCTTCTGGCTTACCTTTACCACTTCATTGGGATCTTTAACAAAACGATTTGACAGCTGGCTTACATGAACAAGCCCGTCCTGATGAACACCGATGTCAACAAAAGCGCCGAAAGCAGTGATATTGGTGATAATCCCCGGAAGGGTCATCCCTACATGGAGGTCGGTGATAGCATTTACCCCCTCGGAGAAACTGAATGTTTCAAATTTCTCGCGCGGATCAAGCCCCGGTTTAGCGAGCTCGTTCAATATATCATTAAGAGTTGGTAAGCCGACCGTTTCACTTACATAGTTCTGAAGGCTGATCTGCTTACGAAGCTGATCTTGTTTCATCAGGTCGTCCAGGCCGCAGCCCAGGTCGCTGGCCATCTTTTCTACAAGCGAATATCTTTCAGGATGTACTGCGCTGCCATCCAGGGGATGTTCAGAGTTGCGGATCCGCAAAAAGCCTGCTGCCTGCTCAAAGGCTTTCTCTCCAAGCCGGGGAACCTGCTTCAGTTCAGACCTTCTCTTAAATGCCCCGTTCTTATTTCTATACTCTACAATATTCTGAGCCAGTTGGGGACCTAAACCTGAAACATACGACAGGATCTGTTTGGAAGCCGTATTTAATTCCACACCGATCGAATTCACGCAGCTGATGACCGTATCATCCAAAGAGGTCTGAAGGTGTGTTTGATCAACATCGTGCTGGTATTGACCTACGCCAATCGACTTGGGATCGATCTTCACGAGTTCTGCCAGGGGATCCATAAGCCTCCGACCTATCGATACTGCACCACGAACCGTGATATCCTTATCGGGAAACTCTTCCCTCGCAACTTCGGAAGCGGAATATATTGACGCGCCGCTTTCATTAACCATAACGATTATCGTATCGTGCAAACCAATGGCGCGTACAAATGCCTCTGTCTCACGACCAGCAGTACCATTTCCAATTGCAATAGCTTCGATCTTATATTTCTCTGCGAGGTATTTTACGGTCTTTGCCGCTTCCTTTGAGCTTTCATTTCCGTTATGCGGATAGATATTGGTGTTTTCCAACAGCTTTCCCTGCTCATCAAGACATACGAGTTTACAGCCGGTACGGAAGCCGGGATCAATAGCCATTATCCTTTTCTGACCGGCCGGGGCTGCCAGCAGAAGCTGTCTTGCATTATCAGCAAAAACCCGGATTGCCTCTGTGTCAGCATTTTTCTTTGTGAGCAATCTTACCTCCGTTTCCATGGATGGTTTTATCAGGCGCTTGAAAGCATCAGCTGCAGCGAGGGCTACTTGAGACGAAGATGGATTTTTCCCTTTAATAAACATATCTTCCAGTATAGAAATAGCGGCGTCTTCTGAAACTTCTATATCGAGCGTGAGGATGATCTCCTTTTCCCCTCGTCGCAGGGCCAGTACCCTATGCGACGGCGCCGATTTAACCGGTTCAGACCAGTCGAAATAATCTTTATACTTCTGACCGGCATCTTCTTTGCCTTTGATCAGTTTAGAATGGAACACGCCCTGGTTAAGAAAAAGGTCACGCATTTTTGCTCTCAGGTCAGCATTCTCGGCCATATGCTCTGCGAGGATATCCCTGGCGCCCGCAAGAGCATCGGCCGCTGTACCTACCCCCTTTTCCTCATCGATATATTTGGCAGCTTCCAGTTCTATATCAATATTCACTTGCTCGAATATTTTGTCGGCCAGTGCCAGCAAGCCTCGCTCACGTGCCACAGAAGCCCTTGTTTTACGCTTGGGTTTGTACGGCAGGTAAATATCTTCCAGCGCGAGCATAGTTTCTGCCGTGTTTATTTGCTGTTCCAGATCCGGAGTAAGGACATTCAGCTCCGTCATAGATTTCAAAATGGCTTCGCGGCGCTTATCCAGGTCGGTCAATTGCTGAAACCTGTCGCGGATAGCAGCCACCTGAACCTCATCAAGGCTACCCGTCAGTTCTTTTCTGTATCGTGAAATAAATGGGATTGTGCCGCCTTCTTCAAGTAGTCTAACTGTTACTTCTACCTGTTTCTCCTGAACTGATAGCTCTGACGCTATCTTTTTATAGTTGTTTTGATTCATACCCTGGGATAATTGCGATGCGAATTTGCAGTTAAGAGTTTTAAATTCAAAAAAAGCTTATCCACACGAGGATAGTATTTAGTGATCTGTGAACGGTGATCGGGAATTGGTAATCGGTGATCGGTGATTGGTAATCGGTAATCAGTAATCAGTAATACCGAACATCCGTACACACCGATTACTGGTTACCCTGTTACTGATTACTGATTACTCCGTCTACTGATCACTGATTACTCCAGTTCACTGATTACTAATAACCCTCCGCATGTTAGCCAATAATTGCTATTTTTGATGCAATGATTGAACCATCGCAGCTTACGGAATTCGGCAAGGTATTTATTTACCTGGTGATGGGCATTTTATTCGTGCTTTTCACCTTCTTCATGGGTTGGTTAGTAGCGGTTAAAAGACCGAACCCTATAAAACTCAGCTCATACGAGTGCGGTGAAGAACCAACCGGAAGCTCCTGGATCCAATTTAACTCCCGTTTTTATGTTGTAGCACTAATTTTCTTGTTGTTTGATGTCGAGATGGTGTTTATTTTTCCATGGGCAACTGTCTTTGGTCAGGAAAGCCTCCTGGCGGCCGACAGCCGTTGGGGATGGCTGAGTCTCTCTGAGATGTTCATATTTATCGGCGTTCTTTTAATTGGATTAATGTATGTCTGGAAGAAAGGAGACCTAAGCTGGATCAAACCAGAAAACACGCTTCCTGAGCGTCGCGGGACTATACCTTTATCGGCCTACGCAAAAATAAACGAAGAAAAATATCTTGTCAGGGACTTGACTGCGGTCGGTGATACCATTGCCGAACCATCGGCAAGCGGGAACTCAACTCCAGCACCAAAGCCTTCCCTCAGGCCTCAATTTAAAAAACCATCATTGTGAGCATAGAGCAAAAAAGTGAGAGCGGCGGTATTGTGGTTACCAAGATGGACGACCTGCTCAACTGGGCACGCCTGTCATCTTTGTGGCCTATGAGTTTTGGAATTGCCTGCTGTGCAATTGAAATGATGGGCTCTATGGCGTCCACTTATGATCTTGACCGGTTTGGTGTATTCCCAAGGCCCTCACCGCGTCAGTCGGATGTAATCATCATCGCGGGAACGGTAACCTTTAAAATGGCTGAACGGATAAAAAGACTTTATGAGCAAATGCCGGAACCAAAGTATGTTATCTCCATGGGATCGTGTTCAAACTGCGGTGGGCCTTATTGGCAGCATGGTTATCACGTAGTAAAAGGTGTAGACAGGATAATCCCGGTAGATATTTATGTTCAGGGGTGTCCGCCCCGACCTGAATCCCTGATAGGCGGAATCCTTGAGTTACAGAAGAAAATAGAGAAAGAAAGCCTGATGAACAGCTAGCTCTATTATTTTGAGAACAATTTATAAAATATGAAGTCATTTTACGGAGACCTGAAACTTGGTATTTTAGGCGGCGGACAGCTGGGGCGGATGCTCATCCAGGAATCAATAAATTTCAATATTACCACGCACGTGCTGGATCCGGATGCGGATGCACCATGTAAACATCTGTGCAGTAAATTTGTGCATGGCTCATTAACAGATTATCAGACAGTTTATCATTTTGGTAAGAATGTAGACCTGATCACTATAGAGATCGAAAAGGTTAATGTGGATGCTCTTGAGCAGCTTGAAAACGAAGGTGTTTTGGTATACCCACAATCGCGAGTCATAAGGCTTATCCAGGATAAAGGCGTTCAGAAGCAGTTTTTTAAAGAAAATGACATCCCAAGCGCCCCCTTTCACCTGATACAGGACCGCAAAGAACTTCTAAACCGTAATTTTCCCTTCCCTTATATTCAGAAACTAAGGAAGGACGGCTACGACGGCCGCGGGGTACATGCTGTTAAGTCGGCAGCCGACCTGGACCATGCATTCGATGCCCCAAGCCTGGTTGAGGAATGGATTGATTTTGAAAAGGAACTGGCAGTCATCGTTTCCAGGAACGAAAACGGGGATATTAAAACGTTTCCATGTGTTGAAATGGAATTTAACCCGGAGGCTAACCTTGTGGAATTCCTGATATCACCATCCACCCTGCCGGAAGATATTCTCTTAAAGGCGGATCAGCTTGCGGTTAAGATCGCCAGAGACTTAAAGATCGTCGGAGTTTTGGCTGTCGAGATGTTCCTAACGAAATCAGGTGATGTTCTGGTCAATGAACTTGCTCCACGTCCTCATAACAGCGGGCACCAAAGTATTGAAGGTAATTACACTTCGCAATATGAGCAGCATCTGCGGGCAATCTTTAACCTGCCATTAGGCGACACACGTTCGATTGGCCATGCAGTCATGATTAACCTGCTTGGCGAAAAAGGGTTCGAAGGATCAGCAGAATACGAAGGTCTCCAGGAAATCCTCAAAATAGAGGGAGTTTACGTCCATCTTTATGGTAAAAAACTGACTAAGCCTTTCCGTAAAATGGGCCATATTACCATACTTGATGATGACCGGCAAAAGGCTATAGCCAAGGCCAAATTAGTTCAGGAAACAATTAAGGTAAAAGTTTAATATTTTGCATTCATAAAATTGATAATCAATACGTAATGAATAATAACACTTCCAACAAACCCCTGGTCGGAATAATAATGGGAAGCAAATCAGATCTTAACATCATGCAGGATGCTGCCGATGTGCTGAAAGGTCTGGATGTCAGTTTTGAAATCACCGTGGTGTCTGCTCACCGCACACCCGACAGGATGTTTGAATATGCAAAATCGGCATCAGGCAGGGGCCTTAAAGTTATCATTGCCGGTGCGGGCGGCGCTGCTCACCTTCCTGGTATGGTTGCGTCAATCACGCATATTCCCGTTATCGGAGTTCCTGTGAAGTCATCTAATTCAATTGACGGGTGGGACTCAGTTTTGTCTATACTTCAAATGCCTAACGGCATACCGGTTGCTACTGTTGCATTAAATGCGGCTAAGAATGCAGGCATACTTGCGGCGCAGATCCTTGCAACAGCCGATGAAGACTTAGCACAGAAACTGATTGAGTTTAAAGAAGAGCTGAGAAAAAAGGTTGAGGCGAGTGCGGAGGAGATGGAGGGGAAGTAAGCTCACAGCTAGTTCCACTGCGGATTCTCGGGGAAGTTGGCAATATGCGCGTATTTTGGCCCTAAACCTATCACCACTTCCCGCCAAAGGTTTTCTTCATCTTCCACGAAGATCACTTCCGAATTAAACTTATCGCTTACCAGCCAGGAGTTCTGTTCCAATTCTCCGTCAAGCTGTTCTTCTCCCCAGCCCGAATATCCTATAAAGAACTTTATTTCAGAACTTTTAATCTGACCAGTACTGATCAGCACTTGCAGGGCTTCAAAATTGCCGCCCCAATATATTCCATCGCGTATTTCAATTCCGCTGTTCAGCTTATCGTAACAGGAATGGATAAAATGAAGTGTGTCATTAGCTACAGGGCCGCCAATAAATACCGGCAGTCCGCAACTTGAATCCGGAAGCAGATCGCTCACGATCAAATTACTCCTTTGATTCAATATAAAACCTATCGCACCCTGCTCTTCAATCTCAGTTAAGAGAACAACCGAACGTTTAAAATTGGGATCAAGCATAAATGGCTCTGAAACAAGCAGGGTTCCTTTTTTTGGTTTAATGGGACTTAGCATAGGGCTTGGGTTTTGGGCTGCGAGCTTTCTTGCAAACGTACGAGGTTTGGCTTTGTTTTAAAAATAAGAGTTTATAAGCTGATTTCCCACAGCCTGTAGCGAAAGTCCAACGCTCATTTTCACAATTGATAATTATCCGCGAAATGATAAATTCAAGCGGGCATTTATTAAGTTTGCACAGGGGAATACTTTCCCGGGACACATTGCTAATTATTACAGGATGTCAGTAGAAAAAGAAGTTATTGAAAATCTTCGCCAGGAATACTGCTCTGAAAATTTATCAGAGAAGGATGTGGCAAAAGATCCAATTAAACAATTCGGAAAGTGGTTTAAGGAAGCAATGGACTCGGGTATACAAGAACCGAATGCCATGACCCTCGCAACGACGACTATTGACAGGAAACCCTCTGCCAGGATCGTTTTATTAAAAGGCTACGAGGAAAGGGGCTTTATCTTTTACAGCAACTATTTAAGTGCCAAAGGGAAAGAGATGGCTAAGAACCCTGTAGTTGCTCTGGTGTTCTTCTGGCCTGAACTTGCCAGGCAGGTTCGGATTGAGGGAACCGTTGAAAAATTATCAAAAGAAGAATCTGAAAAGTATTTTTATTCACGTCCAAAGGGAAGCCAGATAGGCGCTGTCGTATCTCCGCAAAGCCAGGTGATAGAAAACCGGGCTACGCTCGAGAAAAGCTGGGAAGAAATGGAACTCCGTTACGAAAATAAAAATATACCTAAACCGGCTTATTGGGGCGGATATGTGGTTAAGCCACAGGTTATAGAATTCTGGCAAGGCCGGCCAAGCAGGCTTCACGACCGGATAGTTTATAAGAAAGCGGATAAACAGAGCTGGAAGATCGTTAGGCTGGCTCCCTGATTTGATATGACTTTCTCAGAAGTAAAAGAGTTATTAATTGCGAAGTTCGGTGCGGATGTTATTGTTGACGAACAAAGCACCGGTCTTCAGCCCGCGCTGTTCATTAAACCGGAGCTGATCGCTGAAGTTTGTCTTGAGCTGCGCGATAACGAACAAACTTATTTCGACTTCCTGTCCTGCCTTACCGGTGTGGATCACGGCGTGGAAGCAAATAAATTCTCGGTTGTTTATCATTTAGCATCCATACCCTATAAGTCGCAACTGACGTTAAAGGTGGTTAAGGATCACGACCGCAGCCAGGCTACGCTCCCCTCTTTCCTGACCGTAACTGAAGTTTGGAGAACGGCCGAATGGCATGAACGCGAAGCATTTGATTTGACGGGAATTTTCTTTGAAGGTAACCCCGATCTCAGGAGGATACTTCTTCCTGACGATTGGGAAGGCTATCCTTTGAGGAAAGATTACGTTGCAGCGGAAGAATATAAAGGGATCAAAATAAAGTAACAAGCCGGTTTCTCTCACAATGGATCATATTAATATGCTTTCAGGCAAAACCAGATACTCTCAGTTAACCGAACATCTTGAACCGGAAGAGATGATCATTAATATGGGACCTCAGCACCCGTCTACGCATGGCGTATTGAGGCTGGAACTGATCACAGATGGTGAGATCGTAAAAGAAGTGATCCCACACATGGGTTACCTGCACAGATGTTTTGAAAAGCATTGTGAAAGCCTTAGCTACCAACAGATCATCCCTTTCGTAGACCGCATGGATTACCTGGCGTCGATGAACAATGACCATGCTTTTGTAATGGGTGTTGAGAAAATGCTGGGAATAGACAAAGATATCCCGAAAAGGATTGAATACATACGTGTTTTAGTTTGTGAACTAAACCGGATCGGCTCGCATCTGATCGCTATTGGTACGTACGGAATTGATATAGGAGCCTTTACTCCATTTTTATGGTGTTTTCGCGACAGGGAGCACATCATGAATATGCTTGAATGGGCTTCCGGGTCGAGGATGCTTTATAATTACATTTGGATCGGCGGCTTATTTTATGACCTGCCGGTTGGTTTTGAAGAACGGTGTAAAGAGTTCATCGACTATTTTAAGCCCAAATTGAAGGAGCTTAACGAGCTTCTCACAGATAACCAGATCTTCATCGACAGGACTGCGGGGGTTGGAATACTGCCACTCAGTGTAGCCATTGATTATGGCTGTTCAGGACCTATGCTTCGAGGCTCAGGATTAAAGTGGGACTTACGCCGGGTGGATGAGTATTCGGTATACCCTGAGCTTGAATTTGAAATTCCCGTAGGTAAAGGTGAAATGGGTAAATCGGGCGATTGCTGGGACCGGTATAAGGTTCGCGTGGATGAAATAGTACAATCAGTGCATATTATCGAACAGTGCCTTGAACGTCTTCAAAAGGACTTAAAACGAAGTCCTGACTTTGACCCACGTGCTAAACTTCCTAAAAAGATCATACCTAAGGAGCAGGATTTTTACATACGTGCCGAAAATCCCAAGGGAGAGCTTGGCTATTATTTTATTACGGATGGGAAAACTGAGATACCGAAACGGGTGAAAGCCCGGGCGCCTAGCTTCAATAATCTTTCTGTCCTGCAGGAGCTGGGACGGGGTGTATTAATAGCAGACCTTATTGCTATCCTGGGATCGATTGATATTGTGCTTGGGGAAGTGGACCGATAGCTGTGGGCTGTGGGTTATGGGAAATGAGCTATGGGACGCTTATAAAACAATGACCGACCGCTTGGTACGTCTGCAAAAGCTCACAGCTCACAGCTGATAGCTCACAGCCCTAATACACCTTCACCATGAAAATATATGGTTCCAGTTTCTTTATTTGATCCTGACGGCTCAATCCCGTTAACGTATTTCGCTTATTGAGAACAAGTTTGTTTTCAAGCGAATCCTGAGGAATAGCGGCAATCGATTCTAAAATATAATTTGACTTGATCGCAAAAGCAGCTCCGTCGGCAAATTTTTGCTTGCCATTTATGATACCTACAACATTCCCTTTACTATCAAGCAGCGGTCCCCCACTGTTACCGGGATTTACGGGTATAGATACCTGATAGGCAACTGTATCTCCGGCAAAGCCATTGCGTGAGCTTACGTAGCCTTCACCGTAAACCTGGTCATCTCTTGGAAAACCAATAGTGTAGACTGTCTGTCCCACATCAGATGCAGACTTCTTAAATGTATACGGAAGAGTAGCTAGCTTGAATGCTGGATCTACAATCTGCAAAACAGCTATGTCGTGTGCCGGGTCAGTGTAGATCTGTCTAACTTTAAAAGCTTCTCCCAAGGAATTCTGAACATATACCGAATCTGCACCTTTTATTACGTGATAATTAGTAACCACATAACCATTTGAAGAAAGCGCAAAACCGGTTCCACCAAATTGACCCGGATTAGCCGGAGCTTTAGACGGTTTATCGCCAATGTTTTTAATCAATGCATTTTGAGAACGCTTAATACTATTGATCTCCCGACGCATTTGCGTATAGTTAGTGGAAATGGCCTCAGAAAAATATCCTGTCATAAACAATGTCCCAAACACTGCCACCATAGCGACGGTAGCAGCTATTGCCGTACTAACACGATATTTGGCCCATAAGCGGTGGATCAAAGGAAGTTCCGGTTTCGCTTCTCTTTTTAATGCATCGATATCAATTTCTTCATAAATGGCATTCATATCTGATGTAAGCTGGACGCGCTCCCCGTATTCCTTTAAATGCCTAACCAGGTTTTCATGTTCAACCACGTTTAGATCAAACGCAGGATCGTTATTTCTTTTCTGCTGAAAATCAGAACGTTCGGCAGGTGTTAACTCATCCCTTAAGTATGCGTCGATCAGATTAGTTATTTCAGTATCCTTATTCATCGCCATTTTTATTATGACTGAAAAAAAATCTTTTTCAGTCGCTGCAGACATTTATATTTTTGAGTCTTGGCATTATCCGCATTGGTATAGCCAAACTTCTCAGAGATCTCCTGCATAGACCTGTTTTGAAGATAGTAGTCCTCTATAATAGTTTTACACGGCTCACCCAATTGCTTAAGCGCCTGCTCCATCAGATGGAACTGCCTGTCTTTTTCTTCGTGTTTCTCAAGATCGTCCTCAACAGGGATAAACTCAGAGAAATCTTCTACATTCCGCATATTACGACTCTGGGCGTTTAACCGCTTCAGCCATAAACGCCGGCAGACAGAATAAATGAAAGTTTTAAGCTTGCTGTTCAGCTCAAAATTTCCACTTTTGACTTTATTATAAAGAACGATAACCGACTCCTGAAAAACGTCTTTAGCGTCATCTTCGTTCCCGTTATTATTAAGTACCAATTGCAGCACCATCGGGAAATAAGTCTTATAAAGCCGGTTGAGTATATCTTTAGAGTCGTTCAGTATCCCAAGTATGATCTCATTATCTGCTGGAAGTGAACTTTTTATCTCTTTTCTCACTATTAATACTGTTTAGGCGGAATTGTAACCCAATGATAGCAAAAATATTTTTTTATATTTTTTTCAAATCGCAGGGTTACCTTTTTAGCTAACGGGTATTAAGTGTAAATTATTTAAATAACTTTTAACCACTAAACAATGAAAAATCTATTCAAATTTGGTTTCTTAGCTTTAGCTATCTCTTTATCAGTTGCTGCTTGTAACTCTAACAAAACTGAAGAAGCTGCTGCTGACACAATTGATTCTACTGCAGAAGTAACTACTGATTCTTTAGAAGCTCAAATTGACACTGTTGATTCAGCTGCAGCTGCTGCTGTTGATTCAGTTCAAAACTAATTAACCCAAAAATTACAATGAAAAGCTCTCTCATTAATTTGAGAGAGCTTTTTTTGTGCACTTTTTTGAGCCAGAATTAAGAGCCAAGAGTCAAGACAATTGGTTCCTATTAAACCAGGCTCTCTAGGCTTTAAGAAGCGCAGTCTTGAATCTTGATTCCTGGCTCTTGACTCTCCTATCCACAAAAAAAACGGGTCTCTTTCGAAACCCGCTTTTCCACCTAATCTAAACTAAACTAAATCGTTTCAGAAGTCTCTTTCTTTGAAAACAATTTTTTAAGTTTCCTTTTATTTGAATCTGCGAGAAGCAGCATACATGGAACCAATATCAGCGTCAGGAATGTTGCAAAGCTCAAACCGAAAATCATTGTCCATGATAAAGGGCCCCAGAATGCAACGTTATCCCCACCGAAATACAAATGAGGCTTAAACTCGCTGAATAAGGCTGTGAAATCTATATTCAAGCCTACCGCGAGAGGAATCAGCCCCAGCATTGTTGCCGTGGCGGTAAGTAAAACAGGCGTCATCCGCGTACGTCCGGCCTCGAGTATCGCGTCACGAACTCCCATCCCCTGCTCCAGCATCAGATCCATGAACTCTACAAGGAGAATACCGTTACGAACAACTATACCTGCCAAGGCAACGATTCCTACCCCGGACATTACTATTGACATATCCATCCGGAATATAGTAACTCCGAGTAGTACACCTATGATACTCAGACCGATCTCACTCAGAATGATCAATGGTTTGGATATCGAATTGAATTGGGCAACAAGAATAATAAGGATGAGTCCTATGGAGATCATTAAGGCCGTTCCAAGAAAGTTCATTGTTTCCTGCTGTTCCTCCTGTTCACCGGCCATTTTAACTTCTATACCAGCGGGGGTTACATATTGATCGATCTCACTCTGGATATTTGCCACCACTTCGTTCGGGTTATAATCACCCAGAACGTTAGAAGATAAAATAATGATCCTTTTTTCCTGCTTACGCTTGATTCCTCCGTATGTGTTAACATAATCAATTGAAGCAAAAGAAGACAATGGTACCTGGCGAATAATGCCGCCCATTCCCATATCACGGTATGTCATCTTCATATTTCTCAGGGCATCCAGATTATTACGTTGTGTTTCGGTGGCACGTAAATTAATTTCATAATCCTCATCTGCATCCCGGAATTTCGATACTTCTTTACCGAAAATTGCTGTCCGCAAATCCATACCGATCTGACCGGTTGATATACCCTCGCGGTTTGCCCTTTCACGATCTATGTCGAAGATGATCTCCGGCTTATTATTTTGAAAATCCGATTTGAGTTCTTCAACACCTGCTATCTGCTTTGAGATCAAATATTGCTTCAGGTTTTCCGAAGTTTTAACCAACGAGTCCAGGTCATTTCCAGTGATCTCAATACTGATCGGTTTAGCTGTCGGCGGACCGCCCTGCTCCTGAGCGACGGTAATTTCGGCACCAGGAATACCCTTCACGGCCTGGCGGATCCTGTCCAGGTAGACCGACGTGCTTTCGCCTGTCCGCTTACCAAACCCGACAAAGGCCACCGTAACTTTACCCATATTGGTATACTGTCCCTGATCCTCGCTTTGCGGATCGGTCACACCAATTGTGACGTTCGAGATAATGGACGATACGTCAGGATTATTGCGGCCCACCACTTTTGTCACGTCTTCCTCTACCTTTTTGACAACCTCATTGGTGTATGCCTGATCAGTACCAACCGGCAGGTGAATGTAGACAAACACAAAGTTAGGATCGCTGGTTGGGAAGAATACAACTTTAGGCGGTATAGCCACCATAAGACCTATTGTAAAAAAGAACAGTCCAACAGTTCCCCAAAGAATCGCCCTCGGCCAATTCAGTGCCCAATCGAGGAATGCTACATACTTATTTTGCACATTTGGCCAAAAGACAGTTTGAAATTTCTGTATAGCCTTGGCCAATAAAAAATGATGAAGCAGGTACAATAAGGCAACGAATACAACAAAGTTACCCAGACCAAAATCTATGAAGTAGGCTAGTAAAGCACTGCCGGCAAATATCAAAAGGGCTTTCCTGACACCCTTATCAAAACGAGGATTAACGGGGCTGTGGTCTTCTGGTTTCATAAAATCTACGGCAAACACCGGATTAATGATATAGGCAACCACCAATGAAGCTAGCAGTGTAATGATAAGCGTCATTGGCAGGAAGAACATAAATTCTCCGATTACTCCCGGCCAGAACAGCAAGGGAACGAACGGCGCAAGGGTCGTCAGCGTTCCCGAAAGCACCGGCAAGAAGACCTCGGCGGCGGCAATTTTCGCTGCCTTTTTAATAGGAACTTTACCATTGTCAAATATCCTGTGCGTATTCTCGATTACTACGATAGCATCATCCACTACGATCCCCAGCCCAAGGAGGAACGAGAACAATACCATCATGTTCATGGTAAAGCTAAATCCAAATAATCCGCCCAGGGCAGGCATTGCCATAAATGCAATGAACATTGATAGCGGAACTGATAATGCAACGAAAATTGCATTGGTCACACCCATAAAGAACATCAGGATGATAGTCACAAGCGCAAACCCAATGATGATCGTATTGATCAGATCGTGTAAAGTTACACGGGTTTTATCCGACTGGTCGCCGGTGATAGTAATATTAAGGTTTTTGGGAAGTGTAGTGGCCTGCATTTCTTTAACAAGCGCATTGATCTTGTCGGACGCGTCAATCAGGTTCTCACCACTCCTCTTCTTAACGTTCAGGGTAATCACATTCTTTCCATACAAACGCGCATAGCTTTCCTGCTCTTTAAAAGAGTCCTTAACCTCAGCAATATCCCTCAAATACACTGATGCACCTGTTGGTGTTTTAATGATAAGGTTTGCGATTTCGTCTGCTGAAGAAAATTCCTTCTTTACGTTCAGTGTCCTGCGAACACCATCCATCTTGATGGTACCTCCTGAAATCGTTAAATTTTCATATCCTACCGCACGTTCGATATCTCCAAAAGAAATTTGAGCAGCAGCCATTTTGTTAAGATCAGCATTAATCTGAACTTCCTGATCGAGCGCTCCTACAATATCCACCCCGGAAATTTCTTTCAGGCTTTCTACCCTATCCTGGATATCTTCGGCATACTTTTTAAGACTCTTAAGATCATAATCCCCTGAGACATTCAGATACATGATCGGCAGGTCGGAAAGGTTAATATCCATTACATCGGGATCGTTGGGGAGGTCTGTTGGCAGATCCTGACGGGCCTTATCCACGGCGTCCTTAACCCTTTGCTTTGCATCCTTTATATCAACATTGGTATTAAACTCAGCCGTTATTATAGAAAAATCCTGGTATGAATTTGAAGTTATCTTTTTCAGGCCTGAGGTGGATTTCAGCTGTTTCTCGATCTGCTTGGTAACCAAATTCTCCATATTTGCAGGAGAAGTTCCGGGATATACAGTTTGGATAAAGATCTTCGGTATAATTACTTCGGGAAAATTCTCTTTCGGCAAACCCTTATATGAGGAATATCCTATTATGGCAATAATGATCGTCAGCACATAAATTGCCGTCCGGTTATCAATAGCCCAACTGGATGGTTTAAAATCTTTATTTTTATCTTCCATTTTATCTTGGTTGTTATGCTTTCTTAGAAAGCAGATAATTTTTATTGGTTGGCTTTTACGATATCACCCTCGCTTAATCCATCGGTTCCTGCGATTATAACTTTGTCGCCGGTTTTCAAACCGGAAAGTATCTCCGCCTTTCCGTCAGATACCTTTCCGGTCTGGATATTCACACGCTTGGCCTTTCCGCTTTCTGAAATAAACAGGTAGTCACCGTTCTCGGCCTTCTGAATCGCATTAACCGGCACAACCAGGGCTTTATCGTTCTTGTAATCGATTATCTTAAGGATACTCAACATGTTTGGACGGTACTTATTGCTCGACGGCAGTTTGATTTCAACATTGAAGCTTCTTGAAACAGGATCGATGGTTTTAGAAACAAAGGAAATCGTGGTAGTGATCGTATCGGGCAGGTCCGGCAGAATAACCTGAACCTTATCTCCCTGATTAACACGCCCGGCATAGGATTCAGCTACCAAGGCCTTTGCTTTTAATTTGCTTGCGTTAATGATTCTGATCGAAGACATCCCCGGTGAAGCTATTGAACCAACTTTAAGATCCATGGCATCAACAGTACCCGATATGGGCGCTTTAATCTTGTACATCGCAATCTGTGATCTCAGGGTAGCAATACGACGTTCTGCTGCTTCCTTTTGAGTTTTTGCGTTCAGGAATTGAACTTCCGTCCCAATCTTCTGATCCCATAAGTTCTTCTGACGCTGATACAGAGTTGTGGCAAGTTCAAGTTGTGTTTGAAGCTCAGATATATTCTGTTTTAAAACGCTGTCATCGATTTGTGCTAACACCTGTCCACGGCCAACGTTCTGACCAACGCTGGCAAAAACAGCAGTAACCACTCCCTGTGCCTGTGGATTAACCTGGACATTATCTTCTGCGTCGATCTTTCCCTGAACTTCCAGGTAATTACTGAAAGTGCTTTCCTGTATCTCTACTATATTGACGCTTTTTATATCTTCAGCAGTCTTTGCGGTCCCAACTTCTGCTTCGAGTGCTGCTATCTTGGAGTTGATCTCCACACGCTGCTTTTTGAGCTCTTCAAGCTCGGTCTTTTTATCGGTGGACTTTCCACTGCAGGCTGCGAGAAAAACGACAGCGGCTATAAGTAGTAGATTTTTCATAGAACTTGTGTTAATTTTAGAATTTAGTTTTATATGCCCGGAAAAACCATTAGACAGGTTATATCGAAGCGTGTTTTTAGTTGTAGTGACCATTTTAAAATAGCTTAACTCTGTTATCGTTAATAATTGATTCTGCCTAGTGCCTTGTCCATATTCACGCGGTTGATCATCAGATCATAAAGCGCATTAATATAATTGTTCTGAGCTTCCTTCAGGGATGTTTCGGCCGTTGTAACTTCTATACTTGACCCTACGCCTTCCCCGTATTTAATCTTCGAAACTCGTAAAACCTCCTGGGCCAAATCCATATTTCTCTTCTGATTATCCAGGGATTTCAAGCTATTCAAAAATGTAGTCTGGGCCTGATCAACCTCAAGATTTATCCCGTTCTGAAGATTGATAAGATCATTCTCTGTTTTTAATATGGCCAGTTTAGCGTTACGTACCTGGTTTAATTTGATCCCACCTGAAATAATTGGCACAGATAACCGCAATCCAATGATCGTACTTGGAAAGTTTGTTTTGAAAAGCTGAGAAAAATCATTCGACTGAAAGCTTTGTGAGGTACTTCCAAATGCTGACAGTGAAGGAAGGAACTGGCTCTTATACCGCTTCAGGTCAAATTCATTTAGTTTCTTTTGCGTTTCGAGCAATGAATATTCAATCCGGTTACGATAAGCCGTGCTATCGCTAAGGGCCACAGATTGCTCTACCTGTAAACCTGCTATCGAATCAGTTAATGTAAGTTTACTGTTAACCGTCATACCCATCTGAAACTTGAGGAGGTTAAGATTCAGAGCCAGAAGCCGTATAACATTCTCGCGCTCTGTTTCCAAATTATTCTTCAACACTGTTAAGCGGTCAACGTCAATTTTTTCAACAAAGCCGTTTTTAAACATCGCTTCCGTGTCATTGAGCGATTTCCCAAGCCTGTCAAGGTTCGCATCCAGAAGGCTTAGCTGTTCGTTACTAACAAGAACTGAGTAATAGGCTTTTGTAACCGCAACAGCAGTTTCAATACGGGTTCTTTTCAGGTTCTTATTGGATAGCTCTTTGTAGGTTTTGGAGGCCTGGATCCCTACAAGATATGAACCGTCAAATAATAACTGGTTGAGTTCGAGACCTACCAGGGACTGGTATTTAACACCGAACTGGACCGGTATCTGGGTACCTGGCTGACCAAAAAATTCACCCGGAAGCAAACTCGTCGGGAGTTTTATAAAATCCTGGAAATTCGCATTCCCGCTTACCTGCGGTAATCCTATTCCAATAGTTTGCTTGACCGTATTTCTGGCGATCTCTTCGTCGATCCGCGCGTTGAGCACCGCAACCTGGTGATTTTGAGCATAGTCGATCGCCTGTTGAAGACTGAAGCTCGCAACGGTGTCTGCTTGCTGTGCCTTAGCGGAGATCCCGAAAGCAAGGCATACAATTAAGGTTAGATATCTGTATTTCATATGTGATTATTCTTCTTCGTTTATCTCTTTGTATTTATTAATTAATTTATGCCCCTTTATTGAGCATACTCCGTATAAAAAATGTTCTGTCAGTTCGACCATAACCTGTGCTATTCCATACCGGCCATTTGTGTATGCAGAGCTATTTGAAAAGATTAAGTCTATCTGCTCCAGTCTCATTTGCGTGAGAATGTCACATTTGATGTCACTGCGGTAATACCCCTCCTTAATACCCCTCATCAAATTGTTATAGATGGTTTCGTAAAGGCATTTCTGACGAAAATTTTTAAAGGATAACCATGCCTGAGGATGATATTTTTGCAAGTCATAGAACAGGTTCGGATGCATGTTAGATAGAAGTTCCTGCATATTTGTTACAGCGAAGAAGAGTTCGTGTACTGCATTCTCGGCATTCTCGGATCCTTCCCTGATCACACACTTCTGGTAACTGAGCTTATTCTCGATCACCATATTTACGATCTCATTCTTATCGCTGAAATGCGTATAGATCGTCTTTTTAGACATGCCAAGGTGCTTGGCGAGGTCATCCATCGTCACACTCTTGAATCCATGCTGACAAAAAAGGTTGTCTGATTCTGAGATTATATAGTCTTTAACTTCCAATTATTTATACTCCTTTTTAATGCGCGACAAAACTATGGAAACTTTTTTCAATTCTAAAGTTTCCAATGAAAATATTTTTAATTTTTTCTAAAATGGTCAATCGAACATGGATATCTTAAGCCGCCCGGCAGTACTAATTCCAAAAACCTTAACTTCGCAGAAATTCTTTCAAAATGAACTTGTCACCTTTATCTGCAATCTCCCCTATTGACGGGCGCTATCATAAAGTAACCTCAGAACTTTCGGGCTTTTTCTCTGAATCCGCTTTGATCAAATTCAGGGTTTATGTAGAAATAGAATATTTTATCGCCCTTTGCGAGCTGCCGCTACCACAGCTCAGCGGTTTTGACCATGAAAAATTTTCAGCACTAAGATCAATCTATCTGAATTTTAACGATGGCCACGCACAAGCTGTTAAAGAGATCGAAAAAATAACCAATCACGATGTTAAAGCGGTGGAGTATTTCATAAAAAATGAATTCTCAAAACTTGACCTGGATGCATACAAGGAATTTATTCACTTTGGACTTACTTCACAGGATATAAATAATACGGCTATACCTCATTCTTTCAAACTGGCGATAGAAAACTCCTACCTGCCTGCGCTGAATGAACTTTTAACGCGAATGAAAGAGCGGATTTCTGAATGGGCAGATGTCCCGATGCTTGCCCACACCCACGGTCAGCCGGCCTCGCCTACCCGGCTGGGGAAAGAATTGCAGGTATTTGTTGAAAGGATTGAAGTTCAGTTAAGCCAATTACAGGCCATCCCATTCTCTGCAAAATTTGGCGGGGCAACCGGCAACTTCAATGCGCATTACGTTGGGTACGGCAGTATCGACTGGACTAAATTTGCCAACAGTTTTGTGAACGACCGGCTGAAACTTAACCGGTCGCAATACACTACCCAAATTGAACATTACGACAATTTTGCTGCACATTGCGATGTTTTAAAACGCATCAATAATATCCTGATAGATTTGAACAGGGATCTGTGGTCGTATATTTCCATGAACTATTTTAAACAGCAGATCAAAGCCGGCGAGGTTGGTTCGTCGGCTATGCCTCATAAAGTAAATCCGATAGATTTTGAAAATTCTGAAGGAAACCTGGGGCTTGCAAATGCTGTCTTTGAGCACCTGGCCGCAAAATTACCCATATCAAGGCTACAGCGTGACCTGACCGACTCAACAGTCCTGAGAAATATTGGAGTGCCGGTAGCACATACATTAATAGCGCTAAAGTCCACAGTGAAAGGACTCAATAAATTGCTTATTAATGAGGACGCCATCCGGGCAGACCTGGATGCGAACTGGGCTGTTGTCGCCGAAGCGATTCAGACAATACTTCGCCGTGAAGGCTATTCTAATCCGTACGAAACTCTGAAGGAGCTTACAAGGACGAATACTCACGTAAATCAGTCGACAATAAGCGAATTTGTAGATACCCTTACGGTTTCGGAGGAGGTTAAAGCAGAGCTAAAAAAGATCAGTCCATTCAATTATACCGGTTTATAGGCGGTCATGTGCATGTCATAACTTTACAGTCAGCATCTGCAAATTAAAAAATTAGTAATTTTGCATATATTTTATTGAAATGAGCACTGCAACAACGACGAATGTATATACCGAAAGTACCCCTAACCCGGCTACTCGGAAATTCCTGGTTAATAAACTATTAACTAATAACAGCGTAGACTTTCCAACGAAGGAAAGTGCGGAGAAATCTCATTTCGCACGTGAACTGTTCAAATTCAATTTTGTAACAGGAGTGTTTTTTGCAAGTAACTTTGTAACCATTACGAAATCCGAGGGATCAGACTGGCGGGATATTGAGCCTATTTTGAAGGAGTTCGTAAAGGGTGCAGTTGAGTCGGAACTCAATATCCTGGAAAAGGAAGAGACAGCGGCTAATTTTGAAGGCACAGAAACGGAAATCAAAATTCAGCAGATCCTGCACGACTATGTCCGCCCGGCTGTAGAACAGGATGGCGGTGCAATAAGCTATAAATCGTATAACGATGGTGTTGTAACCGTGGAACTTCGGGGATCATGCAGCGGATGCCCTTCTTCGACCATCACGCTGAAATCCGGAATTGAGAATCTGCTAAAACGTATGGTGCCCGAAGTTACGGAAGTAGTTTCTGAAGCACTGTAAGAGGCTAATAATCAATATTTAGAATTATTACTGGTCAAACTCTTTTCCCAGGACGGCAAGCAGTTCGGTGGAAATCTTTCCGTTAGTTGCAATAATCTCCCGGCGTTCGAAACAATTGTTCCCGCCTTTAAAGTCGAATACCTGTCCACCCGCCTCTCTGACCAGCACCATACCTGCAGCGATATCATAGGAATTGAGATTATATTCAAAGTAACCGTCAAACCGACCGCAGGCTACATAAGCCAGATCTATAGCAGCAGATCCGATCCGCCGGATCCCATGACATTTCTGCATTAATACTCTTAGCACATTAATATATTTTTCCATTTTCGAGAACTCGTAAAAAGGAAAGCCCGTAGCGAGCAGGGTATTCTCTACTGCTGAGGCAAGCGAAACCGAGATGCGCTTTCCATTGAGATATGCCCCACCGTCTTTCCATGCAGAAAAACACTCCTTCCGGTTTATTTCGTATACAACCCCCAGCACCAATTCGTCTTTTCGCTGAAGTGCAATACTGATCGAAAATGTCGGAACTCCATGAATGAAATTTGTAGTTCCATCAAGGGGGTCTATTATCCAGTTATACTCATCGGCCAGAATAGTGCTCGTTTTCTCTTCTGTGATGTATCCGGCCTCTGGAAGTATCGAAGATAAACCCTTAACCAGGTCTCTTTCAGCAGTTTTATCCACATAGGAAACCATATCGTGCATTCCTTTGTACTCAATGTGCTCCCTGTCAAATATCTTAGATTCGCCGTGGATAAACTCGCCGACTTCCTCAGTGAGAGATATAACTTTCTTAGTTAAAAATGCCAGGTCCATATCACTTAACAGGGATGCTTTCAGGATGTTTTTTGGCGTTATTCAGGGACCAGAAAATTCCTGCTATTCCGGTGATGACCAGTATAGCCGAAATAAGCTCGGCCTGTGTAAACCCGATGCCAAATACGTGATATTTTGAGTTTACACGTATCGTTTCGATTAAGAAGCGTTCGATACCATTTAGAATAAGATATATAGAAACCATCATGCCCGGTGTTTTTATCCTGTGGCGTACCGACCACAGGAAAGCAAATATGGCCAATCCCATCAGCACTTCATAAAAGGGAGTTGGATAAACCGGCAGCGGCAACTCGTTGCAAAAGTTTCCGGTGCAACCCGGAATAGGAACTCCCTCGTTGACAACATTATGAGGATATTTAAAGGACCAAACCCAGTCTGGTGCCCAGCTTAGCCATTCGGGTTTTGGCGAAGTGTTCTCAATTCCCCAATCTCCGTCACCAGACAAATGACAGCCTATACGGCCAACAGCATAAGCAAGCATCAGCCCAGGCCCTGCAACATCGAGCATATGAATCCACTTGATTCCATATTGCTTTGCCTTATATAATACTGCCGCACCTCCTACCAGGAGCCCGCCATAAAATGTCAGGCCGCTGAATGAAAATAGGCCGCCTATGGGGTCTTTGGCAAATTCATCCCAATATTCAAGATTGTGAAAAACCTTTGCTCCAAGAAAACCGCCAACAGCAGCCCACATCAACAGGTTACCCATAACCTGATATGGATGAACGAGCTCTTTAACTGTTTTTGGTTTTGCTAAAGCTTCCTTTTTCTTTTCAGTGTAAGACCAGTAGACAAATACACCTCCTAATATTAAGCCGCCCAAGATGTTACCTCTTCCGGAAAGTATAAAGGTTTGGGGATTAGCTACGAAGTCTGAGTAATGAAGCAACCCTTCCAGTAATTTGAACCCCATCAGGAACCCGAAAAACCCGTTTAAAAAAAGCTCGGTCATGGAAGCAGGTTCCCCTACTTTAACTTCTCTGGTAAAGGGGTGTACAAGACCCTGCTTTTCCTTTCGTTTAAATTCCTGGGAAAGAGCCCAATATCCGGCAGCAAATGCCAGGGCTACAAAGAAACCAAAAGTTTGAACTGGCAATGGAATATTAATCCCGGTAAGGTATTCAATAAGATGGGTTATGGTCGGAAACATAGGTCAAATATACGTGCAGATATGATAAGCAAGGTAAGATATTTAAGACTGAAATCAGCGGCTTGATCAGTGAAAAAACACCTCTGCCGGCTCAGATATTTCCATATCCCCATCAAATGCAATGCGTTCAAGTTTAATAGATCTCAACTCGTTGACAAGAAGCGGATCATAGGGCGTTTTAACTTTTACATAGTTTCGGCTGAAGCCATGCATAAATCCGTCTTTGTGGTCTGCTTCGAAAAGCACTGACGCCGATTTCCCAACCTGGGTTTCATAGAAAGCCCGGCGTTTCTTTTCTGATAAGATGTGAAGCATTTTGCTTCTGTCAGATCTTTGCGAGCCTGGAACTTTTCCTTTCATCCCTGCGGCGGGAGTATTGTCTCTTTCTGAATAATTAAAAACGTGCAAATAAGAAACTTCAAGTTCGTTCAGGAAATTGTAGGTATCTATAAAATCATCTCTCGTTTCGCCAGGGAAGCCCACAATCACATCGACACCGATACAGCAATCGGGAATAAGCTTACGGATCAAAGCTACCCGGCCGGCATATAGTTCTCTTTGATACCTTCTTCGCATTAAGCCCAGAATCTTATTTGAACCCGATTGCAATGGGATATGAAAATGAGGAACAAATTTTTGAGAGGAAGATACAAATTCTATGATCTCGTCTGACAAGAGATTTGGTTCAATAGATGAAATCCGTATCCTGTCAATCCCATCCAAAGTATCCATAGCTTTAACCAGATCAAGAAATCTGTCTTTCCGCTCACCATCGCGGATACCAAAATCGCCGAGATTAACTCCGGTAAGCACGATCTCTTTAACTCCGGATGCAGCAACCTCTTTAGCCTGCTGCAATACATTTGAAATAGTATCACTCCGGCTGTTGCCCCGGGCCAGCGGGATGGTACAAAAGGTACAAGTATAATCACAGCCATCCTGTACCTTAAGGAAGGTCCTGGTCCTGTCTCCGTATGAGAACGAAGGCACGAAGTCTCTTGTTGCCTCAATTGGCTGATTATATATTACGGCCTTTTCCCGCTTGGTAAGATCGGTAATGTATTCGATTATCCTGAACTTCTCTGCAGCCCCTAAAACAATATCCACACCGGGAATTTCAGAGATTTCCCGGGGCTTCAACTGAGCGTAACAACCGACAATGGCCACATAAGCTCTCGGTGAGTGTTTTAACGCCTGCTCTACTACTTTCCGGCATTTTTTGTCGGCGTGGTCAGTTACCGAGCAAGTATTTATGATATACACATCCGTTTCATCAGTGAACGAAACAGTCTCAAAGCCTGCATCCCTGAACTGACGACCTATTGCTGAGCTTTCAGAAAAATTAAGCTTACAGCCAAGTGTGTAAAATGCAACCTTCTTTGTCATAGAAAGTGCAAAGATAAGAAAGAAGAAGTTGAAAGGTGAAAGTGGAAAGTGGAAAGTTGAAAGTTGAAAATGGTTGTACAGAGGAAATAACTATTCTGTTGTTAATTCATTTCAGTCTTCAGGTGTATTCCCCCACCGATAAGATTCATCTTTTAATCCCATCAAGTCTATTACCCGGTTAACCACAGTACCTGCTACTTCTTCGATAGTTTCCGGCAGGCTATAAAAAGAAGGGCTTGCCGGACAGATTATTCCGCCTGCCTCGGTTACCGCTTTCATATTATTAATATGTATCAAATTATAGGGGGTTTCCCGAACAACCAATATTAACTTGCGCCTTTCCTTCAGCGCAACATCAGCGGCGCGTGTGATCAGATCGTTGGAAATGCCTGACGCGATGCGGCCGAGTGTTCCCATTGAACAGGGACAAATAATCACGGTGTCATATCCGGCAGAGCCTGAGGCAAAAGGAGCGTTAAAGTCATTTTTATCAAAAAAAGGGAGATTGTATTGTTCATAATCAGTATTCCCAAGTTCATGCTTCCAGACGTCCTTTGCATTACCAGACATAACAACTCCAACATCTGACCATTGTGACCTTAAAGATATCATCTTGTCGAGTAATACTTTTGCATATACCGACCCGCTCGCACCTGTCAGGGCTATTGCTATTTTTCTTTTCATATTATGACTGGTATACAGATCGATGAAGAGCTCATAGATCCTCAGTTTAGGAACAAATATCTCTGAATTTTATCGTATAAAAAAACGCCCGTGGCAGATAATCCTATCACTGACTCAAAAATCCCTGTTCATCACAATATCGGTTATTTCGTTACACAAATGCATAAATCAAGTGGTTTTAATGATTTTCGTGTGACATGATTTGTGAGAGAAAATATCTTATTTTGCAACCGAATGAACGTTCAATTAGACAATAATCCTGAAAAGAAAGAAGCTATTCTTCAAAGCACCCTTGAGCTCATTGGTGCGAATGGTTTTCATGGGTCGCCAATGAGCCTCATTGCAAAGAACGCAGGCGTTGCGACGGGTACCATATACCATTACTTTCCCTCAAAAGAGGTCCTGATCTATGAGCTTTTCGAACACATTAAGTCTGTTCTGCAAGTGGCAATGTTCAAGAATGATGATGAAAAAATGTCGTATAAGGATCGTTTTTTTAATCTTTTCGTCAATCTCTGCAATTACTACATCAAAAACCCACACGCGCTCACATTCATTGAGCAATATACCAGTTCGCCATTTTTAAAATGTAACCCTTTTTATAAGGGCAAAAACTATAACCAGGAAATGATCGAATTCTTTAATTATGGCATCGAACGAAGTTATATAAAGAAGATCGATGATCACCTGATTGCCCCTGTTTTTCACGGTTCAATCATGTCGACCGCCAAACAGCATATTATGGGCCGTTATAATTTCACTCCGGAATCGCTGCAAAATGTTGCGCAGATAATCTGGGACGGTATAAAAAAAGACAGTTAACCCGAGCAAGTTGCTAATACATATATGAAACACATACAAAGAAGCATGCTGATCATACTGATCATCATATCACATACAACCATTACTAAAGCTCAGCAACCAACGGATAGCTTACCGTCGTTGGTCACTCTTGCTGACTGCATAGATTTCGCACTTAAAAATCAGCCCTTAATCAAACAGTCTCTTATTGATGAGGAAATTTCAGAGCGGGATATTGACATCTCCTTATCGGGTATTTATCCCCAGATAAGCGGCCAGGCAAATTTATCACGGTTTCTGAAGCAACCTGTTTCTCTCTTAAACGGCCAGCCCGTGATATTCCAGCCTAAAAACAACTCAAATTTTTTGATTCAGGCCGACCAGTCATTATTTGACAATGATTTGCTCTTCGCAGCGAAGGGCGCGAAATTTATGCGTCTAAACAGTAAGCAGAATACAGAAAGCAACAAAATAAATACTGTAGTTGCCGTTAGCAAGGCTTTCTATGATATTCTGACGAGCCAGGAACAACTAAAGATATTAAGAGAAAATATTGCCCGGGTTGAAAAGCAGTTTAAAGATTCATATGCGCAATACGACGCAGGTCTGGTCGACAAAATTGACTATAAACGGGCGTCTATTTCTTTAAATAACTCGAAGGCGGACCTGAAAAGAATAAACGAATCGCTAAAATATAAGCACGCATACCTTAAACAGCTAATGGGTGTTACCGGAGGAAAGGATATCGACCTGATTTATAACGGATCTAGTCTGGAAGTTGAAATATTACTTGATACGACACAGTCGCTGAGCTACGAAAACAGGGTTGAATACAAACAGTTGCAAACCCGTAAGCAGATTCAAAATCTAAATATTCACTATTATCGAAATGATTTTCTGCCATCTGTGTCGGCGTTCATAAATTATAACAACGTATATCAGAACAATAACTTCGGTTCGCTTTATAACAAGGACTTCCCGAGTTCACAGGTCGGTTTACGGTTGGCGCTTCCCGTATTTCAGGGTGGCCGGCGAATCCAGAATCTAAGACGTGCAGTCCTGCAGGATAAAAGACTCGATCTCGATATTGTCCAAATAAAGAATGTTATTAATACTGAATATCAGCAGGCTCTGGCCCTGTATAAAACAAATCTGAATGACTGGAAAACCTACCGCGAAAATGTTGAACTTTCCAAGGATGTTTACAACACTATAAAGCTTCAGTACAATGAGGGGATCAAAACTTATCTCGAACTACTAATCGCCGAATCAGACCTAAGATCATCTCAACTTAATTATTTAAACTCCCTGTTCAGTTTATTGTCGACCAAGCTCGACGTACAGCAGGCACAGGGTTCTGTCAACATTAATCAATAATACATTTATGAACATTAACTTTATAAGATCTGGCCTGTTCATCCTCAGTCTGGCCGGCATTATTTCCTGCGGTAACCCTCAAAAGCCTAGTAACCAGGCGGCGATGGCCGCAATGTCTGTGCCGGTAACTACAGCCACTGCAAGCAGTGAACTTGTAACCGGAGAGGACACTTACCCCGGAACAGTAGTGCCCTTAAACGAGGTCGAGCTTCGTGCAGAAGTTGGAGGTTATATTACTAAGATCTTCATTCAAGACGGTCAGAAGGTACAAAAAGGCCAGAAGCTCTATGAAATTGATCGCAGCAAATATGACGCGGCTTATCGTCACGCTGTCGCGGGTGTTGAGATTGCAAAGGCAAATCGCGATAAGGCGAAAAAAGATGCAGAAAGATATCAGAAGCTGGCTGACCAGGATGCGATAGCACGGCAGCGCGTTGATTATGCACTGACCGACCTGGCCAACGCCGAATCGCAAATAGCAGGGAGCCAGGCGATATTAGCGAATGCAGCAGCTGATTTGCGACGCTCAGTTATCACAGCTCCCCTGTCTGGCAAGCTCGGTATTTCGCAGGTAAAACTAGGCGCCCTGGTGTCTCCTGGTTCAACACTCTTAAATACGGTATCGACAACATCTCCTGTTGCTGTCGATATATCAATCCCACAGCATGAGATCCCAAGATTCCTCGAGCTTCAAAGAAAACCAGGTTCTGCAACTGATTCTGTATTCTCTATTCAGCTGAATGATAACAGTACTGTAAATGCCGCTGGCAAGATCGTAGCTGTCGACCGCGCAGTCGATCCGCAGACAGGAAGCATAAAAGTCCGGATAAGCTTCCCTAATGATTCAGGAACCCTTATAGCGGGAATGAATTGCAAGGTGAAGGTGCTGAACAAATCCACAGAAAAACAGGTATTAATACCTTTCAAAGCCGTCAGCGAACAGTTGGGAGAATTTACCGTATTCGTAGTTGGCGACAGCAGTAAGGTAGATCAGCGCCGGGTTATAACAGGTACTAAGGTGGCGGATATGATCGTGATCACCGAAGGCTTGAAGGACGGTGAAGTCTACGTAACCGAAGGCGTTCAAAATTTAAGACAAGGTTCAGTAATAAGCACAGCGAGCACGCAGCCAGCGTCAAAACAGTGATTTAACCCGATAACATGATATCAGAAGTTTTTATAAAAAGGCCGGTAACGGCGATAGTTATCTCCATATTAATTGTTTTGATCGGAACAATTGTCATGTTGGGGTTGCCGATAAGTCAATATCCGAATATTTCGCCGCCAACTGTTACTGTATCAGGTATTTATACCGGCGCAGATGCCCAGACGGTCGAACAGACGGTAACGACTCCTATCGAGAGTCAAATCAACGGTACTCCCGGCATGAAATACATGTCGTCGAACAGTACCTCTGACGGACGATCGTCTGTAACGGTAACGTTTGATGTGGGCACCAACATTGATATTGCCGCGTTGGATGTGCAGAACCGCGTCGGTATCGCTGAGCCGGCTTTGCCTGAGGCTGTCAGGCGATTAGGAGTTACCACAAAAAAGGCGAACACGGATATCCTGATGGTATTGGGTCTGGTTTCCCCGAACAATACTCATGACCAAAAGTTTCTCTCGAACTATGTTAATCTTTACGTAAAAGACGCACTGTTGAGAGTAAAAGGTGTCGGTGATGTGCAAGCCTTCGGCCAGCCTTTCAGTATGCGGGTCTGGCTTGATGCCAATAAGCTGGCGCAGCTGGGGATTTCGCCCGCGGATGTCACTTCGGCTATCCAGGAACAGAACACACGTATTGCCGGCGGAAGTGTCGGAGGTCCACCTCAATATGGCTCCCAGGTCTTTGAATTTTCTGTCGTTCTCGACGGGGCGCTCAGCACGGAAGAGGAATTTAAGAACATCATTGTAAAAACAGGAACAGACGGATCAATAACATACCTTAAGGATATTGCGAGAGTGGAACTCGGCGAATTCTCTTATGTCACACGCTCAAAGATCAATGGCCAGATCTCATCGATGATGGCTATTAATCAAATGCCAGGCGGAAACGCGGTTGAAACGTATGACGGTATTGTCCAGGCGCTTGAAACATTAAAAAAATCCTTTCCGAAGGATATGGATTACGTTATCAGCTACGAAACGGTATCTATTGTCAAGGTTTCACTAAAAGAGGTTGTTTATACCCTTATTGAAGCCCTTATCCTGGTGACGATAGTTGTATTCCTCTTCCTTCAGAGCTGGAGGGCAACTTTAATCCCCGTACTCGCCATACCGGTTTCTATCATTGGAACATTTATATTTTTTACCGTGATGGGATTCTCCATCAACGTATTGACCATGTTTGGCTTCGTACTTGCCATCGGTATAGTAGTCGATGATGCTATCGTTGTTGTAGAGGCTGTTCAGCATTACATGGACCACAATGGTTTATCCGCCAAAGAAGCGACACGCAGGGCGATGAAGGACATCACCGGTCCTGTTATTGCGATTGCGTTAATTCTTGCCGCGGTATTTATTCCTGTAGGATTTATTCCGGGAATGGTAGGCCAGCTATATCAGCAGTTCGCAATTACGATCGCTGTTTCGGTAGTTATCTCCGCTTTCGTTGCGCTATCGCTGACACCAGCCCTCTGTTCAATCTTGTTGAAGCCAATGAACCTGAATAAAAATTCTAAAGGACTGGACAAGTTCTTTTTTAAATTCAACACCTGGTTTCACGGAGTTACGACCCGTTATTCAAACGGAGTACAGAAAGCAATTAAAAAAGCGCCCCTGGTTATAGTCATTCTGGCTTGCATCTATGCAGGTACTGTGGGATTGTTCAGTACAAAATCTACAGGGTTTATCCCTAATGAGGATGCGGGTATCTTTATCATGGGTATCACGTTGCCGGAGGGTGCATCCGCAGCAAGAACCGATGAATTTATTACAAAGGTAATCGGCAGACTTCAGGAGAAAGTTCCCGAAATACAGAATATTACCTCCATAGGGGGGATAAATGTATTAAACCGTTCGTTTAAATCTAACGCCGGAACGTTTTTCGTTCAGCTCAAAAACTGGGAAGAACGGGAACGGGACGTACCGGAGATCCTCGGGCTGATTAAGGCTGAATTTAACGGGGAACGCGACGGCAGTGTGCTTGCCGTGGCGCCACCTCCTATCCCCGGACTTGGAATCAGTGGTGGATTTTCGCTCCTTATTCAGGAACAGCAGGCCGGCGACATCAAGCAATTTGAGGCTGTTGTCGGCAAGTTCCTGCAGGCTGCTAACCAAAGGCCTGAAATTGGCATGGCCTATACCCTTTTTAGTTCCAAAACGCCTAACTATCAATTAACCATTAACCGTGAACAGGTGAAAAAAATGGGTGTGTCTGTTGGCGCGGTTTACAGTACTATTTCCAGTTATCTTGGTAGCAGTTATGTGAACGACTTTACAAAATACGGGCGTAATTTCAGGGTTGTTACCCAGGCAGATACTACTTTCAGGACACATATCGAAGACCTGTCGAAGCTGTACGTAAAAAGCACACGCGGCGAATCAGTTCCGTTGAGTACTCTCGTATCGTACAAAATGGTAGAAAATCCTTCTATTATAAATCACTATAATCTGTTCAGGTCGATTGAGATCAGCGGCAGTGCCGCGCCGGGGTACAGTAGCGGTGATGCAAACAGAGCACTGAAGGAAGTTTCGGCTCAGGTGCTTCCTGCAGGCTATACTTACGGATTTTCGGGGCTGAGCCTACAGGAAGAAGAAGCCGGAAGCAGCACCATTTATATTTTTGCGCTTTGTATCATCTTTGTATTTCTCTTACTGGCTGCCCTGTATGAAAGCTGGTCGGTACCGTTCTCCGTTCTTCTGGCGGTTCCGCTGGGGGTATTTGGTGCTATCCTTGCGCTCATGTTAATTCCAAAATTAGACAACAACATTTACGCACAGGTGGGATTGGTTACCCTAATCGGTCTGTCGGCGAAGAATGCGATCCTTATCGTGGAATTTGCAAAAGAGCGGCTTGACTGGGGGATGGGACTGATCCCGTCCATCATGGATGCTGTCAAATTGAGGCTGCGCCCGATTATTATGACTTCGCTTGCCTTTATTTTAGGAGTTGTTCCTTTGATCCTTTCTTCCGGCGCTGGTGCTGTTTCCCGCCAAACTATCGGATGGACGGTATTCGGCGGAATGATTGCAGCAACATTACTCGCCATTTTTATTGTCCCGGTCCTGTTTGTGCTAATCAGCAGGGTTGCCTATGGCAAAAAGAAGCTGGCAGAACTAGAGGCCTCCTACATCCCGCAAGAACACGCCGACGTACTTCATGCTGATGAAGATTAATTAATAAAGAAGCCGCCCACTTGAAATGGGCGGCTTTTTAATATTTACCGGTTTTTAAATTTCATTTTTGCTTTCTCCCGGGAGCTGTAATTATAGTCCTTATTGTTGCTTGCTTTCTTTTCATGGAATGCTGCGCCGCTTAGCTTTTCTTCCCCTGCTAACTTCGCTTTGCTTTTTTTTTCTTTAACGTTGCCAGAAGCAACTACCAAATCATCAGGAAGCTCTGCAACCGGGATCCCCTGCCCGATGGCTTGTTCTATTTTTTTAACTGTAACTAATTCTATATCGGTTGAGAAACTTATAGCCAGGCTGTTAGCATTTCTGTCGTTCTTAACAATACGGCTGATATAGGTTTCTTTTTCCGCGGGTATTTCAAGATGAAGAACAAAAGGTATTCCGCTCAGATCTATGCTTTCTTTAATATCATCTGCAACTATTAATATCCTGACATCTTGCGACTCCTTAAAGTCATCGATCAGGTCGAATCCCGGATGATCGAAAAAAAGCGGTTTATAAACAGCGATCTGATCATCAAGATTTCGGAAGAGGCTTTTAAAAACTTTTTGCGCAGTTAACCTGGTGTTGACAAACACCACCACCTTGTCAAAAATCTCAGCATCAGCCATCAGCATATCCAGGAGATTCAGCTTGGTTTTATAATCGGGAACATGGTATAAAACCTGTTCGAGGGTTTCGAGCTTCTGTTCTCCCAGTTCGGCTACCTCGACGATCGCCGGCTGATTCATGAATTGATCAACCAATAAATGCAGCTTATTGTGCCGCACTTCGGTAAATACCAGGCGCTGGCATTTAACAATGCTTCTCGCAAGTTCAGCGACAGGAAGCTGCATACCTTTTTTAATAATTTCCGCGGCATCGTCCACGATAAACATCAATATCTTATTGAGATTGAGACCGAGCTTGAGATAAACGGCACGCGCCCTGTCGGGAGTAGCAATGACTATATCAGATCCATCGGTAACAGCATTTATTTGGGATTCCATGTTTCCCTCAGGATAAAGGGGAACAATGCGTATGGTATTATTCCTGTTTAGAAGTTCAAACCTTTCCATTAGCTCATCAATCCGTTCTTTGTCCGGAACGAGGATCAATGCTCTGGGCGCTTCCTCAAAACCGTATTTCAACCGCATTAAAACCCCCAGCACATAGCTTGTCGTTTTTCCAGACCCTTCCGGCCCAACGGCAATAATATCCTGTCCCCCAAGTATACGCGACATGGTTTTGAGCTGAATTTCTTTTGGCCCAAGAAAACCCGCTTCGGTCATTGACCGGATAAGGGGTTTACTTAATTTAAGTTTATCTAGTAGCACAGGTTGGAATTGAAACGCAAAAGTAAGGATTTAGATCGGACTGCGGGGGGGTATGGAGTGGAAAGTGGAAAGTGGAGAGTGGAGAGGTTTCTTTTCCGATTTAATCGGGGATCTCCACATGAAGAGGCAATACTAACGTCATTCCAGCTGGCTATTGATGTCGATATTCAGATTTTTTGTGGCTCTTACCCTGCCTTTATCATCAACAAGTATAGCCCGATAGCGGGGAAATGCCTTTAACAGCTTTAAGCCTTTCTTCTTTCCCAGCACCATGATCGATGTACTGAGGCCGTTGGCAAATTCGGCATTCGGACCTAAGACGGTCACGCTGGATAAGCCGGAAACAGGATATCCGGTTTTAGGATTAATTATATGTGCGTATCGTTTATCGTTAAACACCACATACTTTTCATAGCTGCCGGAAGTTACCGCTGCTTCATTCTCCAGAGGCAAAACGGCAAACAGTTCATTGTTATCAATAGGATTTGTGACCCCTATTTTCCATTTATTCCCGTCGGGGTGCCTGCCCCAGGTATTCATATCTCCCGACCCATTGACTATACCTGCCTGTACACCTTTTCCGATCATAAGCTCGCGACATTTGTCGGCCGCATAGCCTTCACCCAATGCCCCAAACCCAATCTTCATCCCCTCCTCTTTCAAAAAAATAGTGCCCTTGACTTTGTCAAGCAGAATGTTCTGATAACCGATTTTCTTCACAGATTTTTTTATCGCTTCAGGCGAGGGCATTTCAGACATCGAACCATCGAACTTCCAGATACGGTCCATCGCAGCAAAGCTAATATCGAAAGCGCCACCGGTTATTCTGGAAAGATATAAGGCACGTTCAGTCAGTTCAAAAACCTCCTTGTCAACTTTAACAGGCCGTATCCCTGCATTACGGTTCACTTCTGATATTTGGGTTTGTGGTCGCCAGTCTGAGATTAAGTTTTCTATACGCGTTACCTCAGCAACCACAGTATCGATATAGGCATCGGCCGCGACAGTATCTTTAGCAACTATCGTGATGTCGAACCTGCTCCCCATAAGTCGCACAGCCCGCTGTTGAAGGACCTGGGCGTTGCTGCTATATACAAACAGGAAAAAGAAAAGTGCCAATACGTATTTCATATCAGTAGGAATCCATCTGTATCTGCCCCCTCGACTGATAGAAGCGACACTGCTTATTAATTTAAGTATTTCATCGTTTTGTAGTCCGGTCGGACTAATTTTGAGATATTGTCTTTGTACTTCGTCCTTAAAGTTAATAAGAATTATACTGAATAGCTCTATTTATCCCACTATACAGTAATTAACGGTAACTCCGTCAACACCCGGCACTTGCTTTACAAAGCACCGGCATTGCGTATTTTATATCGGCAAATTATTATCTTTAAAGGCAAGCTGAATGACTCAATGATTTCCGTCAGAAAAATAATCTTCGATACATTTGCCCAGGTTGGCATTACCATTAACGGCGATAAACCCTGGGATATGCAAGTACACAACCCCAAATTTTACGACAAAATTCTAAGCGGGGGTTCAGTCGGCTTCGGCGAGGCATATATGGCCGGGTGGTGGGATTGTGAAGCCCTCGATGAATTCTTCTTCAGGGTACTGTACCATCGCGTGGATAAGAAAATACCCATCGACGTCTACACGGTATTTTATGCTTTGAAGGCTAAGTTCAAGAACCTGCAGACGAAAGGCAGGGCCAGAGAAGTTGCTTACAAACATTACGACATCGGTAATGAGCTTTTTGAAAAGATGCTTGATAAGCAAATGATGTATTCATGCGGTTATTGGAAAACGGCAACCAACCTTGATGAAGCTCAGACAGCAAAGCTCGAGCTGATCTGCCGTAAGCTGAAACTGGAAAAAGGAATGACCGTACTTGAGATTGGCTGCGGTTGGGGCGGGTTTGCCAAATATGCCGCCGAAAACTATGGCGTATCAGTGGTGGGTATTACAATTTCTGAACAACAGGCGATCCTTGCACGTGAAGTTACGAAGGGCCTTCCAATTGAGATCAGGCTCCAGGACTATCGCGATGTTGAAGGTCAATTCGACCGGGTGGTTTCTATTGCGATGCTGGAAGCGGTAGGTCACCGCAATTTTAGAACGTACATGGAAGTGGCTGAAAGAAACCTTACAAAGGACGGCATCTTCCTGATCCATACCATTGGCGGTAACTACGATGCTAAAACTACCGACCCCTGGATAGATAAATATATTTTTCCTAATGGGATGCTGCCATCCGCAAGCCAGCTTTCTAAAGCATGGCAGGGGCTTTTCGTGCTGGAAGACTGGCATAATTTCGGCCCGGATTATGAGCCAACCCTACTTGCCTGGCTCAAAAACTTCGAGGAGAGCTGGGACAGCATTAAAGATAATTATGATGAAACGTTTTACCGGATGTGGCGCTATTTCCTGTGTGCAAGTGCAGCATCATTCCGGTCGCGCAAAAACCACCTTTGGCATATTGTTCTAACCAAACCTATGCATGTGGGCGGGTATGAATCGGTGCGGTAGAATTCACATTACCTTCAACGCATTGCATGTGCGGTCATTTAAAGAGGAAAAAGCCTGATCTATATGCTGAAAATTCCTGGCGCCAACAAGTACTATTGAAATAGAAGGTTGATTCATTACCCAAGCCATTCCAAGATCTTCGGGCTTTAGCTGGTGCATCCGCGCTGTATCTAATAAAATATCCAGACGATGACCAGCGGAATCATTAAAATAAATCTGTCTGTGTGCAGGTACCAAATCGAACCTGGACCCGAGCACAACCTGCTTTTTGTGTTTTCCGGTTAAGAAACCTGCTCCAAGTGGACTATATATTATTAGTTTAACGTTATAACGGTTGCAGACCTTTATCAGTTGGTCGTCTACCATACTCACAGCATAGTTGTGAAGGTTTTGAATATACTTAAACCTGCTGTGGCCCGCAGAATCCTGTTTCAACAATGCATATTTCAATTGTGCAGCGGTAAAATTACTGCATCCTGAAACCTTAATAGAGCCCTCTCTTGTGAGATTGTCTATTGTTTCCAAGACTTCCGGATCCTTTATACTATTATCCCAATCATGAAAGAGTACCAGATCAAGACTAGATACGCCCAAATTATTTAAACTTTTTTTCACTGAAGCACGAATGCTGCCCGCAGAATACGGTGGCGATATTTTTGTTGCTATCGTCATATCAGGAGCAATGGAACTATTTAGTTTTAACCACTTCCCGATTATGATCTCTGACCCACCTGCACTATAAGATGAAGCAGTATCAAAAAATCTTATTCCCTTGGAATATGCATGATCCATCAGACCAAAAGCCGTCAAATCATCGACTTCCCTGCCGAACGTGACGCAGCCTAAACCTATTGAAGGTGTGACACTCTGGTTTTCTATTTGCATTATTGGTTTAGGGTTCAAGAAATATGTATTACATATAACAATGATATAAAACATGATAATTATTTCCAACAGAATTCGAGCAGAATATGTCCGAAGTAGGATAATGTGTTGATCTTGTTTGATTTAAGCTTATTGTTTTGGCATTAATTAATATCATAATAAATATGTAATACTTATTAAAAAATATATCTTAGCTTAAATATTATACTAGTCGAATAATTAAACAAACAATAAAATGCCAAAGAAACTTGAAGGGGTAATAATTGCTCTTCCTACGCCTCTAACGAAAGACGAAAATATCGACATTGCATCATTAAGAACCCTGGTAGACTATTGTATTACGGAAGGCACAAACGGAATAATGATCCTGGGTACAATGGGAGAAGGTGCTTCCTTACTGGATTGTCAAAGACAACAGATGATAGAAAGCACTGTAGAACAGGTTAATGGAAGAATTCCGGTGTTGGCGACTGCGTCTGGATCGTCAACAAGGAGGAATATTGAACATGTTAAAGCGATTGACAAAAGCGGGGCAGATTATATTGTTTGCACTTCACCATACTATTATAAATACCCGGATCCGGAAAGTCTGATCCAGCATATAGAAAGGATCGCTGATATTGCGGATACACCACTGATCTTTTATAATGCTCCCCTATTTACCGGCAATGCGGTTCATACAGATATTCTGGAAAGAATAATCCACATGGAGAAAGTTGCCGGGATAAAAGACTCCAGCTGTAATTTCGGAAATTTCGTTGAACTTCTAAGACGATATCCCGACAAGGAAACACGACCAGGCACCATTATGCAGGGTGACGAATCGGTTTTTGATTCAAGCTTATTGATGGGAGCTGATGGTGTGGTCTCAGGCGGAGGTGTGGCATTTATCAAATTACTTACTCAATTGTATGGTGCCGCCGTATCAAATGACAGGATGAGATCGATACAATATCAACAGCAGTTTTCAAAAGAGTTGTCTAAGCTCCTTACTTCCGATCCTCAGCGAAATTGGCTATACAGCATTAAAAACGAACTGGTTAAAACCCGGGTAATATCGAATGCTTATGTCACGGCTCCCTTTCCTGATTCCATCATATAAATTGAATAAGATTATAACATTAGCTTGATTCACATTAAAAATCCGCTGCATAGGTAATCACATTACGAAAATGGCAAAATATCCGATTCTGGGAATAGTATCAATGAGTATGCTATTATTCACCGCCGCAACTAAAAGGGAATTCAAACACACTCTGCAAGATTCCGTTAAGCATGAATTCTTTGGCATGAGGATGAGAGTAATTCCGGAAAAGACAAATGAAATTTATGCACCTGTTATTGTTAATAAAGCCCCCGGGAACGAAGCAACGATGGTGCGTCTTCCCTATGAGTTGAAAATATTTTTCGTGAACCGGCCGGGTAAAGCGGATCATATGATGTCGGTCTCCTCTGCTGATAATGGAATAACATGGTCAGCACCCACTAAAGAGTTTGATTTGCCAGGTCAGGCATACTATGCCAATAACGTAATTACGGACACAGAGGGTAATCTGCATTGTGTATTTCATATATTCGATAAAGGCGAGAATGGATATCAGGGAAGGCATCTTAATTTGTGGTATACGCGGATGGAAAAAGGCGGTGAAAAGTGGATCGAGCCAAGGAAAATTTATGACGGATACGTAGGCTCTATCAGAAGCTTTATTCAATTAAAAAACAAAAGGCTCTTGTTTTCTTTTGCCAGGGCAGTTCCGGAACGAAGCAAGAAGCCGGAAGGCAATGCGATTGACTACGGCTGGCATAATATAAGCACGCTTTATTCAGACGATCTGGGAGAAAAATGGCAGTTTTCGGAAGATCACCTGAAAATACCAGTTGAAAGTTCGCAAACTACCCGGTATGGAGGAGTGGAACCAAATGTTATCGAGCTTGCAAACAATAAATTATGGATGCTGATACGTACTAATAAAGGCCATATATATCAGTCGTTTTCAAGTAATTCCGGGCAAAACTGGCAATTGCCGGAAAAATCTGATTTTATATCCTCAGATTCTCCGGCTACCACTCTTCGTCTTGCAGATAACAGGATAGTGATGATATGGAACAGCAATCAACGATGGGACAATAAACGCACTTATGCTATTGGTGGCAGAGAAGCATTACATGCTGCAATTTCGGAAGATGAAGGAAAGTCGTGGAAGGGATTCCGGGAGGTGTTGTTAAGTCCGTATAAGCAACACGATGAGAAAGGCGACAGAGGTACCGCGTATCCTTCGGCAGTTCAAACGCCTGATGGCAAAATAGTCTTTGTTTCGGGCCAGGCGGAGGAGAGAGCTATAGTTAAATTCGACCCGGAGTGGTTGGAAGAGAGGACTCAGATTGACGATTTTTCCGAAGGATTAATTCAATGGAGCCTATCGGGAACTGACGGCTCTAAAAAACTCGTCCCGGCTGATTCCGGCAAACGGAATGCGGGATTTCTAATTACTAGGGCAGGCGGAAATTCAGACGCTGTATGGAATTTCCCGATGACCAAAAAAGGCAAATTGTCTATTGAAGTGCTTGCCAGTCAAGGCAAAGGCATCAACCTGGCTTTAACTGATCATTTTTCCATCTCTTCTGATACCGTAGCATCAGATAATGCCATTTTCAATTTCACAATCCCAGCTGAAAGCTTTAAGAAAAATGATAAAACCACCCGCATTGAAATATTATGGGACAGTAACCGCAAAACCTCATCATTGTATTTGAATAAGTCACTATTCAGCGAGAAAACTTTCAAGCGTAGCCCTGTCTTCGGTGTCAATTATTTAAGATTAGGAATTCCGGGTAAAGCACCTGATCTCAATGGATTCCGGGTTCGGTCGATAAGCGTTTCGCAATTAAAATAATATTGTCCTCAATTAACCATCACTAGTGTCCGGTTAAAATTAAGTTCCTGATAAGATATGTACTTATGTTTTTCATTCAATGCTTTTTAACCGATTTTCAAAAGGAATCCTACCTATACCAATACGGGTAAGCTTGACCCCGAAGGTGGTCACATGTTTATAGAAAAATTCCTTCTAATCGTTTTCCCGACCCCGAAGGTGGTCGTATATGATAATTTCAAATACATGCGACCACCTTCGGGGTCGTTTGACGGGAATATCTGATTACTATAGACATACGACCACCTTCGGGGTCGAAGAGCAAAAAAAACCGGGCACTTAGTGATTAAGCATCACCAATCCGAGTAGTTTTATTATATTATTTTCCTCGCATGAGTTTAGAAACTGTCGGATTAATTGCTTTCGCTAAAGTCTCATATCCCTTCAATGTGAGATGCACCCTATCAGCTGTCATCAGGTCTTTCGACACAGTTCCATCTGCCTCTAAAAACATTTTGCTGATATTCAAATAAAATATCCTACGACGATCTGCTATTTTCGAAGCCTGCTCACTAGCTTTATTAAGCCTGTCTGCTGCTGCAGCAGTAGCAGTGCCACGCGGAAGAATGGACAATAACAATATCTTCATGTCAGGGAGCCTGTTTATTAACCTGCAACAAACAGCTTTTATCCCATCTGCGATCTCTTCAGCCGAATAACCCTCGACATGATTGCTCCCAATTAGCACTATAGCCAGTTTTGGAGATATACCGTCAATTTCTCCGTGGTCCAGGCGCCATAATACATTCTGTGTTTTGTCCCCATCGAAACCCATGTTCACCGCGTTATACGCAGCGTAATATTTGTTCCATGTATCAGCTCCTGTACTTTCCCATCGCTGTGTCAGTGAATTCCCGACAAAAATCAAATCTGCCTTACCTTGTTTAATACGTTCAACTACGGCATGATGTCTCACCATCCATGCGGCACGTTCTCTCGGAACCGGTGTTACTGCTTCGTGAGCTTTACTTTCTACACATGGATTTTCAACCACCAGGTTACGGTGAGTAATACAACCCGTTTGCGTGATTGTAAATATAATGGCTATAGTGGAAGGCTTCAAAGCTCTCATGTTAAAACGGGTTATGCTTATCAACAACCGGGTTCATACTTAGTTCAATATTTTGACCGCTAACATTGTCCTTTATGACAACATCACCGTTAGAGTAGTAAATTTCATCTACCCCTTTAAATCCGGGGTTAACGTCACACAAAAATGAAAGGTATTTTCTAGATGACTTTTCACCAGCGTCTATATATTCGCAGGTATTTTCCCCGAAAACCTTCCAGTCGCCATCACTAAGCATCTGTTTGAAAGACTTATGAATACCCGTGGTTCCAAACTCTATACCCCTGTACCGGATTGAACTACCCAGCCAGTCCTGCCAAAGGATAATCCATGGGTAATCTGAGCGTTTCCATAAATATCCTAAAAGCAGGTTGTGTGTTGGAGAATACGCAGTAACCCAGCCCATCTTATCCGTCTTTTTAACGACATATGAAAAAACCGAAGAGTACTCTTTTTTAGGAGCACTTAAATCGATGGTGGTCATATCCCTGCACAAACCCATTGGCCAGTTTGACGCATACATTTCACGATCTACCCCAAAACTATGGTCAAATCCGGCTTCAGCATTGCAATTGACTACTGTGTCATGATCCAGGAACGGTTGTCCCAGCGTTGGATGTTGAACCATGTTATACAACCGGCCAAGGGCAGAGGTATTGTACACTTCTTCAGTAACCATATACAAAGGGCTATCCCTGCTCAGGTCAATGCGCCTGTTAACATGAAGGCCTTCCATTGGGCTGAAAGCGCGCATTTCTAATCTCATCAGACCAGTATCTTCTGTTTCCCAGTGGATATTGCATAACTGCCCATGATCAGGCATACCCGCCTTTATTTCGCCATCAGAGGGCCTGCCCCATCTGCCCAAGCAAAGAAAGTGTCCCTGATACGGTGCGCCAGCTTTATTATTTTCAGGCATCTGCTCTGCAGGTAATCGAAAGTTTAATGGATTGATCTTCTTTCCATGCACGCAAAATTTGGTAATCGCTCCGCCAAACGGATCAATTTCCACCGAACATGACCCGTTCTGCAATACTTTTACGGTTTCACGAGATAGCCTCATACGAACCCAGTGCAGCAAATTATTAATTCGGATGTACTGATACAGCCGAACCTGCCGGCCGCGGTCTGACCGTAAATAACAAGGCAGCGCAGACGAGCATTGTTAAAGCTCCAAACTGATATATAACACTTAAATCAATTTTCTGATCGCGTAAAAACCCTCCGGCGTATAAGCTTATTCCACCAACAATGCAACTGAACATATTAAGAACTCCGTACCCTGTGGCGAGGTAACGGGCATCAGCCACCATACAAAGAATAGGCATCATATTCGAGTCGCAAAAGGCCTTGGTCAATGCATACAGCATAAAAAATGTTATTGCCACAGCAAGAATTGAAGTACTTGTGGCTATAAAGATACTGGGAGCCGCTATACAAAGGCCTATGAAAGGCACGAGAATACGCGCACGGGCATTTTTCCTGGTCCATCTGTCAGCCAGAAACCCGCCTAAGAGCACTCCAACAAGGGAAGCTGGATATAAGTATGCCGTAGCATACAGCCCGGACACTGACTGCGACAAGCTGAACTGTTCTTTATAATAAGTTGGAAGCCAGCCTACTACCAACCATACGGCAACTGCAGCTAAACTCCAGTAAATAAGCAAAATAATAAATGCCCGCGTGGTGAACAGATCCTTAATACCAGCAAAAAAATTAACTCCCGTATTCTTAATTTTTACCTGACCGGGAGTTTCTTCGGCGGGGGCATCCTTCAAAACCAGGAGAAGTATTGCAGAATAAACAATACCTATTATCCCCAGAACGGAGAATGCCGTTGTCCACGCATAATCTTCAGCAATCCAGCCGCCAACAAAACCAAGGCTCTGACCTATCATGATCCCTGCCATATGAATTCCCGTTGCGAGCGACCTGGTAGAGCCACGGTGATAATCTGTAATCAGCGCAAGCCCCGCGGGAATATAACAAGCTTCACTAATGCCCATTAAAGCTCTTGTAACAAGTAATTGTTCAAACGTAGTTGCGTAAGAGGTAAGCCAGGTTACCATCGACCATACAAACAAGCTCACAATAATAACCTTGCTGCGATTAAATCTGTCAGCAAGATATCCGGCAAAGGGGCTAAGAAGACCATAGATCCATAAAAAAACAGAAGTAAGAAGACCAAATTGCGCATCTGTCATGGGCATATCGTCTATTATCGAAACACGCATGGTAGTGATAATAGTACGATCGAGATAGTTCAAACATCCCACTATACTTAGAAGTCCCACGAAAAGCCAGGCTCTTGCATGTAATTTGGGTTCGGTAGAAATTGTTTTGTTTGCGCTCATTTTTAACGTATTGACATTATTTATCAAATTCCCAAAGGCTTCCTAGCCCACTACCAGCTTGTCCAACCGCCATCTACTAACAGGTTATGCCCGGTTATAAAAGCGGAGGCGTCAGATGCCAGGAATACTACTGGCCCTTTAATGTCTTCATCATCAGCAAATCTTCCCAAAGGAGTTAAGCGCTTATAATTCTCTATAAATTCATCCTTCCCTGTCATTTTCTCGACGCCTGGCCCATATCCGCCCGGGCTAATGCAATTTGCACGGATATTAAACTTCCCATAGTAATTTGCGATCCATTTAGTAAACCCGACCATTGCCCATTTATCATAAGTATAGTTTAAAGGACTGGACATTCCTGTATCCCCATAAACAGGGAAATTGGGCCCAACAGTTCCTTGTATAGAGCCAATATTGACAATATTTCCAGCTCCATGTTCTCTCATCGTCTTGATAACAGCCTGAGTTAGCAATATCATGCCTGTGGAATTAATACCCTGGGCTTTTTCCCATTCTTCTTTGGTGATATCTTCCAGATCTTTTAAACCCTCTCTCGATACCGCGTTATTGATAAGCACATCAATTCTGCCATGTGTTTTAATGATTTTTTGTGTAAAATGATGTATAGACTGCTCATCAGCCAGGTCAAGAGACATACCTTCGGCCTTTAAATTTTGCGCCTTAAGTTCCTCTGCAAATGATTGGCATTTAAATTCATCTCTTGATGCAATTATCACCTGCGCACCTGCTTCTGCGAGAGCTGATGAAATGGGTTTTCCATACAGGCCGGCACCACCTGTTACTATTGCTACTTTATTATCCAGTCTGAACATTTTCATTTAATTAGGTTGTCTTTTAATGCAGATACCATGAGTGAAATTTGCCAGTGTATATTTGAGCAAGAACTCATAATAATCTCGATATTAATCAATTTACAGCTTCCAAACACCTGGTGTTATAATGTGCTCGGGCATAATTTTAAATAGCTCTTCTATGGATTGTTTAACATTCAAGGGAATACTTTTTGAATTTAAAAGATTGATATTCTCTATCACCTGCTGTTCCGTAGTTGCTCCAAAAACAATGCTGGTGACGCCTTTGAGATCTTTGACATACGAAAACGCCAGTTCTGCTATGCTCATGCCGGCCCGGACCGCCAGATCATGCAAAGCCTCAAGATATGGTCTGGCATCGCTAAGGCTTCCTTGAAGAGCAGATGGCTGCATAAAAAATAATCCCTGTAGAAAGACACTTCTGACAAAGACAAATTTCTTTTCAAGATGCAGGCGCTGCAACATGCCATTACTGATAAGTCTCTGATCAAATATATTTAGAGGTACCTGCATCCCAGCTACTATGGGAACATCCAGAAACCGTTCTACTTCATTAGGGTAATATACTGAGACACCTGCCAGATCAATAAGCCCATCATCTTTCAGATCCTGAAGTATGGAGGGCAGTACTTCCAGAACCAGATCGACTGGCTGGTCCTTCCCCTTATGAAACAGACAAACAGGAACCTGGCTGATCCTTAAATTGCTGCATGAAGATCTGATGCTATTATATGCATGCTCCCTGGCCTTATCTTTATTTAACAGAGTTTCGTTATCAATCTCAAACTTAGTCACCAGGTTCGTTGCGGAATGATCTTTATCCTGGTCGAGAAAACTACCCACAAGTAATTCTGCGTCACCATAATTTCTAGCTGTATCGATCGTATTGATCCCCATACTGAGCGCCGTCGACAATATGCTGAAACTTTTTTCCCGTGAGGGCCTGCCTTCGGCATTTGATATTCCGTAATCCAATCCTAAAGCCACAGTCCCTAGGCTGAGTTTAGAAATCGTATATCTATTTACTTTAGAATACTCCATGAACTGTGGTTATTGCTCGCTTATTTGATAAATAGTATTGGTTCTGACTCCGGGCTTTACCTCACCACTGATATAAATCCAGCGATTGTCCCAGCATACAACCGGCAAGGTAACTCTTGCTGTTATACCCACTTCTCTTCCCACATAATCCCATGAATCTGTATCGATAGTATATAAAAGCACGTCTTGTGAAATCCCGGGATGCGCAACGGGGTCCGTATACAAAGCAGTCAACGGATCTACTCCGCCCCAGAAGACGATCTTCCCGCTCTCGAGTACTGGCAAAGGGCTACCTGCGGCAGATATTCCCTTTGGCATGGGAGTTACCGAACGCCATATCCCGGTCCATACTCCGTTAGATTTATATGGGATAAGACTATAAGCATCATCAAGTATATGTCTATGATATCTATTTAGTGTATTTAACCTGACTGTTTCGCCTCCAAACAAGTAAAATTTTCCATTATGTGAAGCACACATTGGCAACAGACGTTCGCTGCCCGGCCAGGAAGGCAACTGAGACCACCCTTCGGAAATATTTTCAAGATCCAGCAGGTAACATTTTTTTGTAGCCTTACCAGTCTGTGAATTATTTCCACCGGCAATTATAATGACATTGTTAACCAGAGTTCCGGCCATATTAGCAATCGGTAAGGGAAGATCAGGCAAATTTGTTGAATCCAATCCCTGGCCGTTCCAGCTATATACAAGTACCTTGGCCGAATAACCGGATTCATTGTTGCCACCGATAATAATAATTTTGTCTTTATACGATACCGATACTCCGTAAGCCAGTGGGAAAGGTAGTTTCTCGGTTAATTTCACCCAGTCTCCTTCTTTCCGAAGCATGTAAATCTCATCGTACCATTTCTTTTTACCGTCTTCCCACGGAAGTTTATCCGGAAAGTTTACGCCTCCGAAGCAAAAGAGCATTTCCCGGCTTTCACCTGCGTACATGCCCGCCCAACCTTCGCCGGGCAAGGAAGATATATGAGTGAAGGCCAAAGAATTCTTCGCAGGTGATTTTATTGCGTCTATCATCGTCTAACTGTGAAATACATATTGAATGCTCCTACCATCTGATTTTAAATATTGCTCCCGGACCAGGCTCTCCGTATCCACCGGTCACTATTAATGTCTGCTCATCTATGAGGCACAAATTACTGGTAAGAGGCATGCCGGTATCTATTGAGGATACTGTTTCTCCTCTATCGGAAATCACCTGAATCGCTCCCATTCCATAATGAGCTACCAACAATTCGCCACGGCTATTCAGGGCTAACCCATCCGGAAGGTTATCCTGCTCTTTTCCTGAAGAATGGCGAGGCAAATTTGCATGCAATTGGAAATCGCCATCCGCTAAACCTGGCGCTTTTAACTTTATTATTAGAATCCGGTTTTTATAGCTTTCAGCCACGTAAAGCGATTTTCCGTCTGATGATAATACCAGGCCATTGGGATAATCCAGACCATTGGCAACAATTTTCTGTTCTCCGTTTATCCCAAGAAAGCATACTTTTCCTTCATATCTTTTCGAATCCGTAAAATAAACACCCCCATCGGCATCCGCAATCAGATCATTTGGCGCATAAACGGGCTGGTCAGAACAGAAACCTTCGATCTCATTCCTTAAAAACCTTCCTTCTGAACTAAAGCGCCTTATCGCCAATAATGCAACATCGCATACAAGATGATCCCCATCACGCAATATAATCTGACCGTTTGGACACGGCGATTCAGCCCATATAGAAATCCCATTATCCCGATCAATTTTCAAGATACTGCCTCCGGAAAGAGTTGTGCAATAAAAGTTCCCCTGACGATCGGCAACAGGCCCTTCAGTATAAAATTGCAGGTCCGCAATTTGCTCCCTTATGATAGTTCTACTTTCATTCATACAGATCAATATCTTCAAAAGGAAACATTCGTTTACGCCTGTTCGCGTAATAAAATTCTAACCATCACTGGTTATTATTTCCCGCAGTATGCTACGACATCTACCTCAAACTTAAGGAGGTCGCCCAGACAGCCTATCAACGTCGTCCTTGCAGGATATGGTTCGCTAAAGAACTCTTTATAAATCCGGTTAAATTCCGCCAGGTATTCCTGCTTTCCTACATAATTACGTACCTGAACAACATGTTCGAAACCGAGTCCGCCTGCCTCAAGTATGAGTTTCAGATTTTCAAATGACCTTCTGCATTCTTCTTCAAACGTGCCTACAACAATATTTCCCGTCTTATCCACCGAGGCCTGGCCAGAAACGAAAACATAGTCGCCACATTGCAGCGCAGGTGAAAATGGGAGGTGGCTGACCGGAAGGTCCTTTCCTGTAATTATTTTCTTATTAAGCATTATTGTATATTAATTTAGTATTCCTGATTTCATTTGATCAAAACGTTTGACCGTATATTTATCTGCACGGCCAAAGTCTTTACGACACTTTTATTTCTTGTGATCTTTGTGCTGTTATTACCTCCAGTGTTTCCATAATATCGATCACAGTCTGCTCATCCCAATTGGATTGCGTATTACCCAGGGGAGCTTTTGTACGACCTATATCTATATTGTACTTCAATAACATGGCCTTTCGCAAAAATGGCCAGATGTTTGGCAGTACCAATTGGATAGTTTTCTGAAATGCCAGCATAAATTCTTTAGCAAGCGCATAGTCGCCATTTGTAAAGGCGTTCTGTACAAGCTTACATTCAACTCCCCATAAATTGTAAAATGTACCAATGGCACCTACAGTACCACAAAGTGATGCGTGACAGAACAATTCATCGGAACCGCTGAATAACTTCAACTTATCCCCGGCATAATTATGGATCAGACTGATCTCCAATAACTGGTTAGTAGTTAGCTTCATCCCGGCAACATTGGGAATTTGCATTACTTTTTTAACGAAAGCTGTAGTATCTCCCATAGAATTATCCCCCAGCTGATAGGGAAAAAAGGGCAGATCAGTTGCTATTGCAATATTTTTGTAATGCTCTAATGCAGATTCTGTATTTCCAGAGAAATAGATTGGCCCGACAGAAGATATACCGTCGACTTTACATGTTTTTGCGTGTTTAGCTAACCGAACCGACTCATCCGTTGTTAAGGAACCGACCTGGACAATTACAGGAACCCTTCCAGCTGTAACTTCGCTAACCACTTCAGTGACTTTTTTTCTCTGTTCTTCCGTAAAAAGGACACCCTGGCCGGTAGAACCAAGTATGTATAAACCATCCAAATTCTGGCCGATCAGTAACTCCACTAATTTCTCTAACTGATCAAAAGCAGGTTCCCCATTTTCGGACACGGGAGTTAACATTGCAGGCCAAAGACCTTGAAATTTATCTTTCATTTGCTATAGTATTGTGTTTATTCTGGAATTTATATATTCAAAAGATTCTGCACCGTCCATAAAGTAATAATTGACGGCACCAATTGAGATATTATCTGCTGAAACCGCATCCTTAAAGCCATGGCCTGTAACCAGGCAAACGATAGTATCATTTTCATTTATTTCATTGTTGGCCAGGGCGTTCTTCAAACCCGCGAGAGCGACGGCACCAGCTGGCTCGCAAAAAATACCCTCCTGAGTTGCCAGTTCCTGCTGACTTTGGTAAATTAACTCATCGGCTACAGTATATCCGGTACCCTTTGCAGCCCTGCACATAGTAATCACGTCATTGCCGTCAAGTACGCTGGGCACTTGCAAACCACTGATGGCGGTGGTGCTCGCAGTAATTTCCTCAGCGTTTGCAAAACCCTTCCTAAGCGCCCCGGAAATGGTGTCGTTACCTACCGGCTGAACGCAGTGTACCTTTGGTACCCGGTAGCCTGGTGTAGCATCTTGCCATTTATTAAAGCCTTTCACAACTGCCAGGGTCAATCCCCCTCCTCCGGCCGGGGAAAATACATGGTCAGTTGTATTGAGCATATTTTCAGCAATTTCATAGGCTATGGTTTGTACGCCAGCCATTCCAACAGGGCTGTATTGGTAAGCGCTGATCTGAACAGCCGTTCCAAAGCTTTCCGCTGTCTTCTGCAGATCTGCCATTACAGCCTTAGTAACATCCCCGTTCTTCCCAAAATCTTTGACCATTAATGTTTCACAGCCATAAACCTGCATCTGTTTCATTTTGCCAGCGGGCGCACCGTCAACAACTGTGAGAAAGCATTTGATGTCCGCAGCTGCGCAATAGGCTGCCAGCGCTGCACCCGTGTTTCCGCTTGAAGTAGCGAGACAGAATCGCATTTTCTGCTGAAGCAGGTCAGACACCGCACTTGCAGCAAACCTGTCTTTATATGAACCCGAAGGGTTAACCATTTCAAGTTTGAAATATAAATTATCAAGGCCCATTGCCGGCCCTAGTCTCCGGGACCGGACTAATGGCGTCTCGCCCTCACCAAGTGTTATCTTACAATTATCCTCGATTTGAGGCAGTAAGTGACTGTATTTCCAGATCCCTTTCAAAATTCTTCCGGGTATTGAAGTTTTTTCATTGTATATGCATTAAAATTATGAGAGAAGCCGCCATCTACCACGATAGTTGTTCCGGTTATAAAGGAGGCTTCTTCGGTTGAAAGCCAGTAAGATACATTAGCTATCTCTTCTGAAATACCCGCCCGTTTAAGTGGCGTATTATCGTTCATGTGTTCTCCCAATCGGGCACTGATATTATTTCCTTCTCCGTCGGTGTAATCACTGCTTAAGTCTGTTTTTATATTCCCGGGGTTTACTGAAATCACCCTAATATTCTTCGGTCCGTATAACGCAGCCAATTCATAAGTGAGGCTTTCAATTCCACCCTTACATACTATATAAGCGGGACTTGTTCCTCCCGCCCGCTGAGACATCACGCTGGAAACGTTGACAATAACACCTGCAATCCTCCTTTCTTCCATCACAGCAGCAGCATATTTCGCTAAAAAGGCAGGAGCTGTTAAGCATACTTTTATCGTCTTTTCCCAGTTCCCGAGCGATATAGATCGCATGGTTTGAATGGTTCTCCAGGCTGCATTATTGATGAGCACATCTATTCTCCCCCATTTCTGCACGGTATTTTCAATAATCTGCTCTAAAAATTCCTCGTTAGCCAGATCACCATCACAAACCAGAGCCTCCAGCCTGTTGCCCTGTTCAATTTCGGCTCTGAGCTGTTCCAGTTCTTCGCGGTCTCTTCCAACTAATGTTACATGGTAGTTATTCGACGCAAATTTCAAAGCTGTACTTCGACCAATACCTTTGGATGCGCCTGTTATTATAGCAACTTTATTATTATTCATAAATCACCCTTTCGTTTAAAGATCCTATCGGCAGTATCCCACCTAAAGCATCACCGGGCTTAACTTTTACCATTGCCCTCAACAGAAAAACCAAACCATCTATATCTGCATACATATCAATCTGTTTACCGGAAAAAGACTCGACAACCTTTCCGAATAATTCGCCGGCTTTGATCTTATCTCCAATTTTTACTTCGGCAACGAATATTCCATCCACAGGAGAGGGCATTTTACCCTGTAAATAACCGCTATCCTGCCGGTGATCCTCAATCCAGTACTTATCTACAAAGCTATCTGATCCAGCCGGTCCGTTAAGCATATTCAAATAGTTCAACAATCGCATAAAACCCGTTTTATAAGCATTAACAACTTGCATTCGAAATCCTGTCCCTCCTCCAAATTCCAGGTATATTGCAGGAATGTTTGCATCTCTCGCAACAGAAAGAGTTCTTCCATCAGGCCGATAATCAGTTCCCCAAACTAGAGGCAAATTGAAAGCCAGCGCCATTTCCTGCTGCTTTTCGAGAATTTCAGGTGAGGGATGTAATACATATCCGGCTAAGGGGTATATTTCAAAAGCTGGTCCACCCGTGTGCATGTCTATAAAATAATCTGATTCCTTAATAAGGGCACTGATCTCTGAGGCAACTCTCTCGGTTATTGTGCCATCAGATTTGCCGGGACATATCCGGGCAAGATCCAATCCGTCTTCGCCATATCTTATGCCATTAACATAAGCAGTTTCATTAGTTAAAGGAACAATGGTTACGCTGCCAGATTTCAATAGTCCGGGCACTTCATTAACTAATTGCATAGCAGCTAGCATCGGCTCATATTCATCACCATGTACTCCTGCCGTCAACAGGACTCTTGGTCCGGCTTTGCCGCTATCTACACGATAAAATTTTACTAGTTTGTTGTCTTCCACTTATCATTGATAAATTAATCTCCTGTCCGAATGCAACCTTAAACACTAATGTTCCCCTTCGTAATAAGGGCCACCGCCTGTAGGATCACTCGCATTAAAGATGCCCAGCTCCTTAAACATTAATCTTGCAATCTCTGTGTGGCCCGACCCATTTGGATGCAGGGGATCATTCAGCCATTCCTTAAAAACTTTGGCTTGAGAAGTTTTTGCTATAGCCTGTTTCCAATATTCCCAGTTATCCACGAGGATTACCTTCTGTTCTTCTGCAACACTTTTTATAGCTTCCACATATTTATGCAGGCTCGATCTTTCGGGAGCTTTGTCTGTAATAATTAGATTTGGTGTTTGTAAGATGGGAATAGCGCCTAAAGCCCTTATACCGCTAACTAAAGAATCCAGGTTTGTCTTAAATAACTCTAAGCTTATATTCCGGCCATCGGCGCAATCATTCGTCCCAAACATCAACGAGACCACCGAAGGCTTATATTGCTTTACTCTCCAGTCAAAATCTTCCATAAGGTTTCGCGTGGTGTTTCCGCTTATGCCGGTATTAATAATATGATCACGGCTGCGCTTCATTTCCCACCTTAATCGCTCAGAAAATACCTCGGGGTACGACCGGTAGCCATGCGTGTGCTTAACACCCGCTGTAATACTGTCACCGGTCAATACCCATTTGAGCGGGTCCTTCTTTTTTAAAAGATCTGTGATCTTGTCTCTGTCAGAAAGATCCGCTATACTATTTTTTTGATCCTCCGTCAGTAGCGTCAGGAAAGAAGGTAATACAAATGGAATTGCTACCGAAAAAACAGATCCGTAAAGAAATTTTCTTCTTGAATATTTGGTTTGGTTTGAATTCATATCCCCTCTATTATTTGCTTTTTCACCAATATATTGGCCTAAGGTTATTTATAGATAAAATCCAGGCTAAGCTTTGTAATTTGTGTAACTGCCAGTCCTGTGCCTTTGGGACGATTTCCAGCACAATGGCCAAGTAAAATGTCTTTTTTTGTAAAGTGGATGGCGGTATAGCAGTACCAGCCATCGGGATCATCTTCAAGAGTTTTAATATTTCCCCAGGTTCGCCCTTCATCCTTTGAAATACCAATATTAAAGGGCGTCCGCTTTTGATCCCGGGCGTTGTTGTTCCACACCATTACTAAATCACCTGTAGATGGAACCCGCGCGATAGATGCTGGAGAAAGAGGCGAGTTAATGTTACTCGGTTCGATATGACTCCATGTCTCGCCTTTATCTTTAGAATATGACAACTGCTGAACCCCACCACTGGCCCGAATAAACATCATAACGGTACCGTTGTTTAACTCTACAACACCGGGCTCCTGGGTAATAATATCTGTCGTATTAGGAACAGCCTTGCTGCAGGTCCAGGATGCACCATTATTATCCGAATAATAGTTATATATAATTGCCTTATCCTGCCATTTTCCCTGGCTTGTTTTGTGCATCGCAACCGGCATAAGAAGCCTTCCGCTTTTCAACTGAACCACCCGATTATTATTCAGTACAAAATACCCCTGCTTATCGGTAATACATGAAACCGGATCACTCCAGGTTCGCGCTTCATCTGTTGAAATCCGCATCATCGGCATACAATCTTCTTCAGAATTCTTTCGTGCATAAAACAAGGCGATCGAACCGTTATTCAGCCTGAGCAGTGATACGGACATTACATTCATAGTGCCCTCCTGCTCTACTACAAGCTGATCTTCAGTGCTCCATGTTTTCCCCTTATCGCCTGAATAGCGGCTTGCCAGATACCCGTTCCCAAAATCACTGCCTGATTTGCCTGAAAAATGGCTATAGATAAACAGGATCCTGCCATCTTTTAAAGTAATAAAGTCACCCTCACTGTTTCTGGGGTTATTTTCTCCAGGATTAAGTCTGAGAACTGCACTTTTCGAGGGTTCCTTATTGCTCGTTGAAAGCACGTTACAGCCGGATAATGCGGCTATCATTACTGTCAGGAAAATTAGGTTGATCTTTTTAGACATCATGTATTTCAATTATTAGCTATTTCTCAGCGTTTACTTATAAATCGATTTAAGACCTGGTTTCTGATTTGGAATTTAACGCCCGTAAAGCATACCTCCCTAATATGTCTTGGCTGCTCAATAAGACGGGATCCGTATTTCAAGAACGTAAGCCATTTGAACTTTACCTTATACTTTCCCTAGGGCAAATATTCTGTTCGTTGCCTGAATCGTTACTATTTTGGAATAATGATAAACCGTTGAAATCATTTTACCGTCTTTTGTGATCGGTGTTGGAGCCTCTATGACAAAATCAGCAAAATGATCTTGATTAAAGGCTATAAATGCCAAACTCAGACTGTCAATTTGTTCATCGTATATTTTTGACAGATCCGGATAGACAATAGGTCCCGTATCAACCTGATACAGCTTTCTGGCATGGTTAATATTCATCGTCTTACAAGGAGCTTCAATGACCGCACGAAGTCCGGTTTCATCATTTTTGAGTTCGGTTTGTGTAACGATTGGAATTCCTGCAGCGGTAGCGTCACGTATTTTTTCAAATGTGTTGAGTTCGGTAATTACCTCAGGAACTGGTGTGTATATTACAGGATTACCTCCCCACATTCCTTCCATTTTTTTTACAGAGCGATATCTGTCTCCCCGCTTATCCGCATGACGACGAAAAACCAATACTTTACCTGCTCCGAAAACAGGGAGAAAGTCGTAGTTATCGCTATAGAACAAATCCTTTTCACCAAAAGTATTCTCACTTTTACAGGAGGCTCCCTGATAATAAACAACATGTTTCCCGGATTTTGTATCGGTTATAGTTGTCCTGCTTTCAATCCACATTCTGGCAGAGTTATACTTTCCAGTATTGCATAAAAAGGACTTACCATAATCAATGCATTTCGATTGATCCATATCTTCTGCCCTCAGACCGGCTTCATTCATGCCCGACACCGAGGCAGACGCACCGAGTACACCTGATGCTACTATCAGGCCGGTAGTTCTGATAAAAGTCCGTCGCGAAGCGTCTGTTTTTTCTTCTAAACTTAAGGGAATCTCATTAGAAATAGTCCGCAGACTACCTTTTACAGTTTTCTTATTCATAATATTCTAGTTTAAAAAGTCTTTTTCATGCAATTTTATACTTAGCTCACCAGCAAACCCTGCATACGTTGTAGTTACCCATATCTCTCCGGGTCTTGCTTCAAACACACGCGGATATGCTAAATTCCTAATTTTACTTTTTTCTGTAATCCCAGCTATAACCGTTGGCTTAGTCCAGGTCTTGCCATCATCATCAGAAAACATGATCGACAACTCTTCACGGTTATTACTATGAGCAACTTCAGAAGATATACCATCGCCGCCGCTTAATGGGTATGTCTTTTTACCTTCCGGATAAGCACGATTCCAGACAAGTACCAGGCGACCACTTTTAAGCCTTTGGAGTAAGCCGGGTGCGGAACTAGCATCAATTTTGGTGGGTTTAAAATTTTTCCAGGTTAAGCCTTCATTTTCTGAAAAAGCTTCCCAGAATACTCCCCAATTTGTACGCATTAGCATCCATATACGGCCATCACGGAGTTGCTCAATAGTCGCTTCAGTAACGCCGCTATGATGGCCTACACCGCCAAGATCAATGATATTCGAACGAATCCAGCTCAGACCATTTGTCTTTGAAGTATACGTTAAAACCGTGTGGTGGCCCGGATTATGGCGCATCATCATGGTGCTAATCACAACATTGCCATCCTTCGTCTCTATAATATCACGGGTTGCCCCTGTCCACTCATCATGGAGCTTTTGGGGAGCCTGCCATGTCTTTCCATCATCCAGACTTCTGACTGCATAAGTTGGTATTGTTGCACCCGGCGAATCTGCAATGTCATTTTGCCAGTTCCAATTAGCCTTTTCTTTATCATTTGCAAAGGCCAGTATAATAACTCCATCTTTGGTACGGATCAACGCCCTTTCAATCCGGATATCAAACCGGTCGGCATCAGCAAAAATGGGATATTCGGCCCAGGTTTTGCCCTCGTCCTTACTAATGCAACTTTTATTTCCTTCAACAGTTAGAAGATCTCCATTACCCAATCGGACAAACGGCCCTGTTTTCAATCCGGGAATTTCCTCCGCCTTGTCGTGAATCCAATAACCCTTGGAGCTGAGTTTGCTGCGGCTTGCAGATGATTGTGCTGAAACAAAATGTGAAGTAGTTACGAGAGCCAATAGAATAATTGAGGCCCGAAATGTCTTGAAGATTGTCAATTTAAGATCCATACTTTTAATTATTTATTTCACTAGTTTATTCTTTTTTGACCAGATGACGCGGGCCGCCCAGACGGTACCGTTAGCGCCGCGCGGATGAGGTTTATCCCCAACCATGTACTCAGCATCTGTCACCCATGATTCACTTTGTGTTATCGCAGAAGCTCCAAAATTACCTAGCATAACACCCCTTTCAGGCATCAGCACCTGTTCGGTAGCCCGAATTACATTTAATTTTACCGGGTCGACTTGTGCCACGAATAAGGGAGCCCGGTTGCGTGCAATGTGATCATTCTGTGCACCTCTCCTGGTATATGAAAGAAATAATCCACCACTATGCACCAACCAGTGAGCTTGCGTATTGTAGCTGCCAAGGTCGCTTCCGTCATCAAACGTCCATGGCTTATATGGGCTCCAGTGCAACCCATCTTTACTTGTAGCCACATAAGCTTTAAAGTTGTTCCTCATAGTGAGGTAATACGTTCCTTTAAATAGTACAAGCGAGGGCTCTCCAAGACCTCTACCGCCCATTACGGTCATCTCATCACCATGTTGCAGGTAGGATAAGGTAGTACCGTCGAATGAGCATTCGAGCACTGTAACAGAAGATTCACCCAATTCAGGTCCGCTGAAATAGATTGGGAGGAGAATTTTCCCATCGGGCTTGACAAGCCACTGAACGCATCCGGGATTAACAAGAAAGAACTTAGAATTAGCGTCAGGTACATCATTAATCATTTTCCAGGGCGTCCATAAATTGGTCACCGGATCAAAAATGGCGTATGCTGCGTCATGGGAACGCGGCTTGTCAAGCAATTGCTTTCCCTGTTTGCTATACCTCACTTTAATTCCAATAGCAATAAGCTTACCCGTTTTATCATGCCAACCCGGAGTGACATCGGCAACACTCACTGTCGTACCGTCCGGTTCGTATTGCCATTTAAGTTGTGGTATCTCAACAGGGGCAGACCAGTTTTTCCCAAGATCATCTGTCCTCATATAATACATCCCTGAATAGTAATCACTTACGTTCAAATGTTTCTGAATAGTCATAATAACCGCCGGATTTCCGCGCTTTCCAAATCCCGGAATTGCAGCAGCACGCGGGTGAAACCAGGAAAAGTTTTTATTAAGCTCCTGGTGAGCCACATCAGTCTGAACACGAAATTGAAGCCGTTCTAATTTATTCACAGGCTCCCGGTAGAATCCGTAAAAAACTGTTACTGAAATAACTAGTACAGAGGCTAATAAGACTGACCGTTTCATGGATTTTTTTTGCATTTTATTTGTTCTATATGCTCATTTACTGTGAGTCTAGCTCCCCGAGCTTTTCCGACGGATCAGCATTTTATTTAAACTATTTGTAAATCCAATCGATATTCACCCTTACTACATCTGAAGATGATTTATTCTTATCGGCCCGGTTCCAAAATCCAAACAATACGTTCTTTCGGGTAAAATGAATTGCCGTGTAACAAAAAGAACCTGCAGGGTCATTTTCAAGATCTTTGGTCCTTTCCCATGTTACACCCTCATCTCGAGATATAGCAATACTTAACGGTGTGCGTTTCTGATCGGCGCCATTATTATTCCATGCTAATAATAAATCTCCGGTAGATGGTATTCTGGTAATTGAAGCCGGAGCAACCGGAGATTTTATTTCGCTTGGTTTAATATGGCTCCATGTTTTACCTCTGTCCTTAGAAAACGATAATTGCTGCACCCCGCCGCTCGCCCTGATAAACATCATAATTGTACCATCTTTTAATTCAACTACGCCTGGTTCCTGGGTAATAATATCGGAATTATTAGGTACCGCTTCACTGGATGTCCAACTAATGCCATTATCATCAGAAAAATAAGCATAAATGGTTGCCTTCTCCTGCCATTTCCCATGTAGTGTTCCATGTAAAGCAACCGGCATAAGGAGCCTTCCGTTTTTCAACTGAATTACCCTGTTGTTGTTCATTGCAAAATATCCTTTCTTATCAATTATACATGGAACAGGAGTACTCCAGGTTTTCGCCTCATCATTTGAAACCCGCATCATTGGCACACAATCTTCCTGAGAGTTTTTTCTTAAGTAGAATAATCCAATACTGCCGTTTTTCAACCTGATCAAGGAAACTGACATAACGTTTACATCACCCTCCTGTTCCACTACAAGCTGATCTTCGGTGCTCCATGTTTTTCCCATATCGTCTGAATAGCGGCTTGCCAGGTAGGCGCTTCCAAAATCGCTGCCGGAGGGACTTGAAAAATGGCTATAGATAAAAAGAATCTTGCCATTCTTTAAAGTAATAAAGTCTCCTTCACTATTTCGTGAATTGCTTATTCCCGGAAGAAGTTGAAGTACCTTTTTTTTGCCCTGACGTTCTTCATTACCAATGTTCACCGATCTACTCTTACAACCTAAGGCAAAGAGCATCAACAAATACAAGCCAACTATTCTCATTATTCCCGGATGCTATTTATAGAACCATTTGCTGATATTTACCGGAAATGCGCGCTGGTCCATGACCAGCTCCATCACCAGCGTAGAATTCAGTCCGGCAGATGAATGATATTTTCATCATATAAGGTAGTTGAAAGAGGCTACCACTTTTTTTACTTAACTGCATGTTCGATTAATTATAAATCCAGTCAAGATTAAGCTTTGTAATTTGCGTGACGGCCAAACCCGTCCCCTTTGGCCGGTTACCAGCACAGTGTCCCAATAAAACGTCTTTGCCGGTGAAATGTATAGCTATGTAGCAATACCAGCCATCCGGATCGCTCTCAACATTTTTGACGTTTTGCCACGTTTTACCTTCGTCCCTGGAGATTGCAACAGTAAGTGGGGTCCGTTTGCCTTTTATCGCCGGATCATCACCGCCATTATTATTCCAGACAAGAAGCAGGTCGCCTGTTGTCGGAATTCTTTCTATAGATGCAGGCGAAACCGGGGATTTAATATTACTTGGCTTAACCGATGACCATGTTACACCTTTATCCTTTGAATAAGATATACACTGAGCTCCTGCATCCGACCGTATTATCATTAAAACGTCCTTGTTCTTTAATTCTACGATCCCGGGCTCCTGTGTTAAAAATTTTTCAGGATTAGGAACTTCTACACCCGATTTCCAGGTAAGTCCATTGTCATCCGAATAGTAACTCCATAAGCTTCCTTTATTCAGACCCGATCCCTCTGCAATGTTATACAGGTTTACCGCCATTAATAGCCTGCCGTTACTCAATTGAATTACACGGTTATTATTCAAAACAAAATAACCTTGTTTGTCAGTAATACAGGCCACCGGCTCACTCCATGTTTTTGCTTCATCGCTTGAGAATCTAACCATTGGTATGCAGTCAGTCTCTGAATTTTTCTTTAAATAGAACAGAGCTATTTTTCCATTTTTCAATCTAAGCAATGAAACGGACATCACATTCATGGTACCTTCTCTTTCGACAACTTTCACGTCCTCAGAACTCCACGTACTCCCGCCATCATCCGAAAACCTTGACGCCAGATAAGCTGGTGAATGGTCACCTCCTTGCGAACCAAAATAGCGGCTGTAAATGAACAGTATACGGCCGCTCTTTAAATTGATAAAGTCTCCCTCGCTATTCCGCGGGTTGTCAGGCCCTGGTTCCAGCCTAAGTACAATTTCTTTCCCCGGATTGGCCGCCTTATTTGTGAAACCCACTTGAAGAAATAATAACAGCAAACAAACAGGCATAGTAATAAGGCCGGATATTTTGAGACTATTAGCAAAACCGGACCGATTCCGCCAATCTTTATAAGAAGATATCGTTTTCATGAAATATAATTTGTTTTATGGCGAGGAAGCTTCCATAGGCTTTTTAGTTTATGGAATCTACCCGGCGGTTGAATTAACTCAAATCACTTTAGCGAATTATTACTCCTAGTACCCCGGATTTTGTATGACTTTAGGCTCTACGCTTAACGTCGACTGCGCTATTGGAAATAACAATAAATGATTCTTTCCCAACTGGGTTTGAAGCGAAGGCACCAACTCAAATGCCTTTCCAAACCTCAGTAAATCCCACCAGTAGTGGCCTTCAAAAGCGGTTTCCAACAAGCGCTCTTTAAGTATTTCTGCATCGTTTTGATCTTTAGAACCATTGGCAAAAACAAACTGAGAGTAATTGGTTCCGTAAGCCCGCTGTCTGACCTTATTAACTTCAACAGATGGATCCTGGCCTAAAGCATTTTTTGCTTCAGCCTTCATCAATAGAATATCGCCATATCTATAAATTACATAATCATCATACCACCATCTTTGACCTGCGATAAGCACCCCATCATACTTGGTTTGTATAGTAGTATAATAGCTTTTTACCCCCGATGGGTAACCACCGTTATATACATAGATCTCCTTAAATGTTGCATTTTTCCGTTGATCTAAATCGCTAAACTGGCTCCGGACATGGGGCATTACCTGCATGTAGGAGTACCCCCTTCCTCCCGTTACAATTGGCCTGGTTGCAGGATCCAAATCACTGCTATTCGGAAGCGATTGCGGATGTAAGAAACTTTGATCATATGGAAATGACTCTCCTGATTCCTGATCCATATACCTTACTGCAAAAATAATTTCTTTGTTACCTTTATTCGTGTAGTCGAATATGCTGGCAAAATTGGCCAGTAAGGAAACATCACTGGTTTCAATGTCATTCAATGCAGTCAATGCTGTTGTAAAATCCGCATTTCCGCCGTTCATTCTTTTGCCTGTCCATAAATAAACCTCCGCTTTTACGGCATTTGCCGCTGGTTTTGACCAAATGAATCTGCCCGTAGGAAAAGTGTTATTAGGAAAAAGAGGTATAGCGGCATCTAAATCTTTTTTAATGAAGCTGAATAGTTGTTCTATGGTAGCTCTTTCCCGCTGGCTGGATTCTGAATAACCCTCGGTTGGAGTATCCACAATTGGAACCCCGCCCCATGTTCTGGCCATAACAAAATAACAGAATGCGCGCATCGTGTAAGCCTGGGCCAGAATATTTTTTTTGTTCGCTTCAGATGAAAATGTAATACCAGGAACGTATTTCAAAATTAAATTTGCATCGTGAATTACCGTGTATAAACCTAACCAAGTCGGCAGCTGTGACGATGCGTTCAAGGTATTTCTATATAAAGGTCCCTGATTAACGGGTTCTCCGCCCACACTAGGGCCAAAAGTGTTACTTCTAATGTCGCCCAACAGGAACAAGTTTGCTGTTTGTGGACGAAATCTCGCGTACATTCCTGTTATTGCCCCATTCGCATCATTCTCGGTTTTCCAGTAAGAAGCGGCCGATATCTGGCTTATAGGTTCTAAGTTTAGATCATCCGTACAAGAACTGACCGATAAGATAATCACCAAAAATAACGTGAGGGCTTTATGTAATTTTTTCATAACTATAATATTTAAAAGCTGTATTAATATGTTGATTGGCTTCGCTAGTTAGAGAGTAACGTTTAGACCAAAAATGATATTCCTGGGAATAGGGTATCTGCCATTATCCTGGCCACCGTATTCAGGATTCAATCCTGAGTATTTAGTGAAATAGTGTAAGTTATGCCCTGTTACGTTAAATCTTAGAGCAGAAATTTTAGCTTTCTGCAATAGAGCTTTAGGTACATCGTAAGTAAATGTCAGCTCACGAATGGCCAAAAAATCACCTTTTTCATAAAATCTTGTAGTCCCGGCAGCTCCTCTGTATAACTTATTACGGACTTGCTGATCCGCATAAACAAATACGGGTAGTTCTGACACATCACCTGGCTTCTGCCATGACTGCAGTAATTCTTTGGAAAGTCCGTTATCACCCTGTAACTGAGCAATCATAGTCAGGTTAGTGTAATTGAAAATTGTCTGGCCCGCTGTAAAATCCGTCCTTATATAAAGACCCATATTTTTATAGCTAAATGAATTGGAGAAGCCACCTGTCCATTTTGGATACATGTTTCCTGCGTAAACTTGGTCGCGGGTATCCAATATTTTATTCCCATCCAGATCTGCAATGATAGCATCACCTCCATATACCTTTTTATCAGCAATAGGAGTTAAATTATCCAGCGGCGCGTTAGCAGCTTCTGCATCAGTAGCATAAACTCCCAGCATGTTATAGGTATAATAATCACCCATAGTACCCCCCTCCTGTAGTCCGCCTTTCCACACGTAAGAATTGGTTTTGGAATCCCAAACTTCTACTCCGCCGATCCGGTTATTTTTAATTCCGTTATAAGGAAGCTTAAGTATTTTGTTAGAAACTCTTGCAACGTTAAACCCAAGATCCCATTGGAAGTTAGATGTACCGGGCATAATCCTGGTATTAAGTTCAAGCTCTACTCCCTTGTTCTCTAAACTTCCTGCATTCGTCAGTGTGCTGGAAAATCCTGTGGAATGAGGCATGCTCAAACTGGCAAGCAGGTTATCAGTTACGCGACGGTAAACGTCAAATACAACATTAACTCTATTATTAAATACCCCCAGGTCCAGTCCGAAATCAAGCGTTTTGGACTGCTCCCACTGAAGCTCACTGTTAGCAATTACCGTATTCTGTACCGCGGCAGATCCTCCATACCTGACTCCAACATTATACTGGCCTTGTGCAGTATACGGCCCGAGGCCGCTTATATTACCATTTACGCCATAGCTTGCTCTCAGCTTTAACTTCAACAAGTTCTCTGGCAAACCACTCCAGAATCTCTCTTTATGCACATTCCATCCCAAAGAAATACCAGGAAATAGCCCCCATTTATACGCTTCTCCCAGATTGGATGCACCATCGTATCTCGCGTTAACGGAAAGAAGATATTTTTGCTTAAAGTCATAATTGATTCTCCCGAAATACCCAAAAATCAGCTGTTCACTTTCGGCGCTGCTTATAGATACCGGCAACGCTGACGCGTTTAATGTTGGGATTAAATCTGTGGCTGCATCCCGCCCATTACCACTTAAACTGCTTGAGAATGTACTATAATAAGAGAACCCGGCTTTAGCTTCAAAATTATGGTCATCTTTTAATGATTTGATATAGGTAAAGACTCCATCCGCCTGCTTTTGCAAACTTTTTGAATTTGAACTGCTGGCGGCCCGGGTGGTAACATAGGATAAGGGACCATTCCAGAATGCCCTTTGAAAACTCCTCGCATCACCAGTCACCTGCCACAGCGACACCTGAGGGTCGAACGTAAGACCAGGCAATATTTTCCATTGCGCCCCAAAGGCAACTGTCAGATCATCGCCAACATTTCTCCGGTCTACAGTATTTAAAAGATACTCGCTGTTCCCCAGGCTTGAGCTTGCGCCTGGAGCCAGGGTACCATCTTCAAATTTATATTTTGCTGTTGGTGGTAATCCTATCGACCTTCCAAATGTAGCCTCTGAAGTCGGATTATTATCCTGGCTGTTTGAATATATCAAACGTCCGAAAACCTTTAAATTGTCTTTGATATTAAAGTCGCCGTTTATATGTCCATTAAGTCTTTTGAAATTTGTCGTAATAACAATTCCATCATTATTAAGGTATCCTAGTCCCGCACTGAAAGAACCCTTATCTGTTCCACCTGACGCGCTTATGCTATGGTTTCCTGATATTCCGGTACGATATATATTATTCTGAAAATCAAAATCATCAAAAATAATCGTTTTGGTTGGATCGATAGGATCAGGCATGCTCTGCCATCCTTCATTCAATTTATGCTGATTCTGAGCATTAAGATACTGTGTAGTATACGCTGTATTTTTCGTAAGATCATTGCCAGTTCCGGCGCTGCTGGCTGAAGAAAGGATCGCCAATTGAGCCGGCTTATTTCCCCAAGTTGCAGAACGATAAATTCCTAATCTTTGAAACTGTATGTAATCTCTCGCACTAAGAAGATCGTACTCTTCAACATTGTCGGAAATTGTCAGATCATATTTATAATCAATTACAGCTTTCCCTGATTTTCCAGATTTAGTAGTAATAATAACTACTCCATTGGAAGCACGGGCTCCATAAATTGAAGTCGCAGCGGCGTCCTTAAGAACCTGCAAAGATTCAACATCAGACTGGTCAATTGTATTAATATTGCTTCTGATAACCCCATCTACGACATATAAGGGTCCCGCACCATCGGGATTGTTTATAGAAGTGCCACCCCTTATGATTATGCGGGGGCCTGATCCCGGCATACCTGAAGTAGTTTGAACCCTAACGCCGGAAAGAGTACCTTGCAATGCTGAAGCTACATTTGAAAATGGAACATTAGCAAGTACTTTAGTATCAAGCTTTGAGACCGACGTGGTAATTGTTTCTCTTGATTGAGACCCATAACCTATAACTACTACTTCTTGTAAACTCTCTAAACTTGCTAAAAGCGTAACGTCAATTACTTTTCTTCCAGAGATTTCAACCTCCTGGTTTTGCATCCCAATAAATGAAAAAATCAAAACACCATTGCCATCGGAAACTGGTATCGAATAACTACCTGTTGTGTTCGTATTTGCACCTATCGAAGTGCCCTTTAATTTAACACTAACTCCGGGGAGAGTTTCACCACTTCGATCTTTGACAGTACCTGTAATGATGGTTTGTGCAAATCCTTCAAAAGCACAGAGCATCAAAAAGGAAACAGAATAAAGTAAAATTTTCTTCATAACAATGTGGTTTAATAGTTCATTAATAAGTCTTACATATTACAATACTAAACAATATTTTCTTTTATGCAAATAAAAATGAAAAAATGTAGGACATATTTATCCGTAACTACAAGGAAGGAAAGGATTTGAAATTTATTTCAGACAGAACCAGGTAGAAATATTAAAAAGCAAGGCAGGCAAATTAAGAGCGTACCTATCGGATCACCTCCAAATCAATAACAGAAACCCGCTCCGTACGGTTCTTTCTGGAATCAGGCTCTCCGCTTACCAACCACCATTGCTTATCATTAACCCGTATGAGCGGAGCGGTAGCGGATGGAGTAATTAATTCTCCCGTCTTAATCATTGACATATCATTCAAACTTAACACCCAAACGTCTTTATGTACGTTAATCGGTTTGCTATTGTCAGCCCTTCCTGTGATGATAAGATGATCATCATCAATACGCTGGCTAGTCCAGGCATAACCTTTAAAAGGCAGATCAGCAAGCTTTGTCCATGTATTCGCTTCAGGATCGTAGCGATACGCATCGCTCAGTGCCAGGCCCTCTGATGAACCGCCCAGCAAATAAAGATATTTCCCATTGGATACCAGCGATGGGAGTATTCTGGCTACGCCGGGAATGGGTTCGACTTCGCGCCAGAGTTCTTTAGTATTCTTCAAATCAAGAACGAACATTTTAGCCGTGCTCACCCCATCCGCGGATCCACCGGCGACATAGAATTTGTGATTAATAATTGCTCCTGCACCCGAGTGTAACGCTAGGGGCAATTTAGGCAGCGGTTTCCATCCTTCCTTCAATGAATTGAGCCGGTAAGCGTCTCCAAAAGCAATCTTCCCATCATCTGTACCCCCCGCGAAGTAAACTCCGCTATCATCTGAAGCATACATGGAATAAGCCACCGGGTGTGGTAATGCTGGTCCGGATATCCATTTATCCTGATTAAAAAGCACTGCATCCTTCAGCCAGGTCTTCGTAATCTTGTCTTTGCTCCACGTATTACCTCCAGCTACTATAACCTTCCCCTCTATTTTGCCTCCTATATGGCCCCCCCGTGCCAGGTTCTCGTCCAGTGATACACCTTTTGTTACTGTAGTGGTGTATTTCATATTCGGACTCAATCCCATCTTTGAAAAGGTTTCACGCATATTTCTTAGTTCAGGCTCTGCCAGTGTCTCTGGTTTAGGTCTGATAAATCGTTTAGGTCCGCCGAAATATTCAATTGCAGTACTCCAAAGAGCAAAGGAAAACTTCTCCATAAAAGGCACATCATATTTCAGTATAATTTCCGTCGCAGTTCTCACATCGTTTTTCTGCATTGCCTGCCAGAATTTTTGCCCGATTGCAGGTGCGTACGTATATAGTGTACTATAATAAGCCGGGGAACCGTAGGGATAACCCTGAAGGTACCTTCCATCGTTACCTCCTCCAAAAATTGCAAGCCTGTCGCCAAACAGGATTTGCCTGCTGACATAATATGGATAGTCAACATCTTCCTTCATGGCGACAATCGATTTATTCTTCACGAGTTCTGTGAGCAGCTCTACAGAATAAAATCCATGCAATATAATGCCCAGTTTCGTTTCCTTCGCAACATCCTGATAAAATTTAACGACGTCTTCAGTACTGGCAGTGTTTGGAAGATCTTTTGGCCTCGAAACCTGAACTGCACTGTAACCCAGTAACTCAGCATACCGTACATAATCCATCACATCTTCCCTGTCCCATGCACCTGTTGATGCGATGGTTAAGGCTTTTCCGTCGACAGCCTTAGCCACAAAACTTGTTAACTCCCTGATCTCCTCATATGACAAAAGATTATATTTGGAATTGCCTGACGTGAGTGTTACTACTCCGCAGCCATAAGCCAGAGCCGGTTTGATCATATCCTCTATTCCTTTGAAGTCAATCTCGTAAGTCTCGGTAAAAGGCGTAGGAAAGGAAAGGATCGGACCTTTTAATTTTTCCCTGAACTCCACTGGAGTAAGAAGTTTTCGAGTCGTGACAGACGTACCCTGGGCTTTTGAATCCACGGTCCATGCTGACTGTAATATTATCAGCATACAGATAGTTAAACGACATTTCCCGGCAAGCTTGTTCATGTTGCCCCTTTTCTGCGTTATCATTATTTGTTTCATACGACAGGCGCTGGTGGTCAAAATCAATGATTAATATTTAGGGTATAGCGGTTGCTGCAGGATTTTACAAGCTGAGAGTATATTTATATGAATTCGCATTCCAGGTCTCCTTATTTTCTCCCAGGCGTGTCAGGTACATTTCTATTTCCTTTGTTTCACGATTTTCAAACAGTGAGAAATTTGAGAACTGAACCAGCTCGGTATCCTTCGCGGGATCACGGTCATCCAACACTGTGAGCGTACTTTTAATAAAAGATGGTCCCTCCTCATTTACTTCTACTATCTGAAGCGGGTACCTGGGACGATTACCCTTCGGAGGATCATTTGTTATGTTTCCAACCCAATAGAGCTTTCCCGTTTTTGAGCTGCGTATTGTTTTGTGTATGGATGCAGGTGAGTAAAACTGTTCGCCTGTATCGTAGCGCATATCTTTTATTTCACTCCAGGTATGTCCCCCGTCTTTAGAAACTGAAAACCATTTTCTTCCGGGAGATACCGGGGTATCATTCCCCCGCATAATGAGCATTAAGTTACCGTTCTTTAATTCGCTGAGATCGAGCTCAACCAGTCCGCGTGAGGATATCTTCCTGGGCAGAAATATTGCTTCGGATTTTTTCCAGTTATAGTTTTGTTTTCCCTTATCCCACGTTCCTATAAAACACATTGCACCGGCAACGTTTCCTTTTCTGTAGTTATTAGGAAAAATAACAGGATACTTTTCATCCTCGTCATTTTTATATGGCACCGGCACAGTAGCACTGATCAGGACTGTACCATTTTTCAATGCCAATGCATTTCCAATGTACATTTCATTGGTCCATAACCAATCTTTCTTACCCCAGTCTTTCGGATCAAAATCAGGTCCTTCTTCATATTTAAGCTGAAAGGTGTCTCCCCAGGTTTGACCATTATCTTCAGAAAGCTGATAATATCCATGATCCCAGAAAAGCCGTTCGCCTTTCCATACACTTTTCAAAGCTTCTTCAGGTTTACCCTGAAATATTCTCTGAAAAACAGGTTTAATTAACCTACCTGAAACAGCGTCAAGCGGCCCGGTTCCTTTTTGACTGGCTCCCCCGCTTTGAGTGAACTGACCGTCGGTTTGTGTCTCTGTCGGGATCGGGATCCATGGCTTCCAGGTACGTCCGTTATCGTCTGACGTTCGTCCCAATTGCATGATATGCCAGTCGCTTGATTGCATAAATAATAAGGTTTCCTGCCGGCGCAACCCTGAGCCGATATAGTGCATTCCTGTCATAGGTGCCAGGCTGGCGTCAGGTCCTTTAATATGAACTTCTCTTTTTATCTGGCAGATCGGACCCCTGGTTATCTTAACCTTGTCCTCTGTTTCAATGACTGCTGCTGAAAGCGATTCCGGCAACAGCCATGACCCAACAAGGGAAGTGATGCCTAGCTGAGAACTCTTTTTTAAGAAACTGCGTCTAACTAATGATTTCATGTATTTATTTTTTCCTGTGTTATGTTTATTGGCCGTTGAGCTTGTCAATTTTTACGGGCTCTCACGGTCTGTGATGTTTGCTTCAATTATTTGCTCCCTATTCGTAATTAATAAGTCTTACATATAACAATACTAAACATTATTTTCCGCTATACAAATAATCTGTCCGGCGGATTGTCGAAAAGTTTCGAAGGAGTTAATGTTAGATGGATAACGAATTACGCGAAGAAAGAGATTAGACCCGGTATCGATATAAAAAGTATCAGATTGTCAAAAGGCTTTACATTTTAAAAAATTAGACATATTAATTTCTAATGAGTAATTTTGCGCCGAACTCGATTGTGAGTTACGTATCCATTAATAAGAAAATACTTTGACAGCATTTAAACTTTCCAAAATACGTCCCGTTGAAAGCCTCACTCAAGTAGATAAAATTGAAATCACGTTACAGGAATATTTTCGGAACGAGAACTTCGCTCCCGGCGATTCTATTCCGAAAGAAGTAGAGCTCGCAGAGGCAATGGGAGTTAGCCGTACAGCTATCAGAGAAGCGATAGCCAGATTTAAAACTTTAGGAATAATCGAGTCCCGGAAGAACAGAGGAATGATCTTAACCCGCCCAGATATTTTAAATAATATGCAACGGTTAATGGACCCTCAATTACTGCATGGGGACACCATGAAAGAGATATTCGAAATGAGGCTGGTTATAGAAATAGGTTTGGCCGACATTCTTTTTCCCAGAAAGACTGAAGCCGGTTTAGTTAAGTTAGAACGGATAGTAGAGAGGGAAGAAAAAACGGATAATAAAATCGAAAAGGTAAAATGTGATGTTGAGTTTCATTCCATGCTATATGAAATTTCGCAGAACGAAACCATTCAACGGTTTCAGAAAATGCTGTTGCCCATATTCGATTACATGGACAATGAATTACATATTAAAAGTCAGATACCGGATGTGGGATATGCATCACACAGGGTATTGCTCGAGGTATTAAAAAACGGCACCCCTGAAGAATTCAGAAGTAAGATGAAAAATCACTTATTTAATTATTTCGAGAAGGTATAGAATCAATCCTTTCTGGTAAACACACCAGTTCTTCCTAAGGCCAGCCTCCAAAATACCCATATTTGGGTATTTGCATCATGCATTTTGCCGCATAGTTTTGATGGATCATTCATCCTAAATCATTATGCGAAAAATCCTTATCACACTTTGTATTGCGTTTGTTCTAGTCGCCTGCGAAAAGCAGGATGCTGCCAACTCCCGCGAAGACAAGATACTGACATGCGGATCTTCCCTGACCGCTCCCTTCCAGTGTATATCGGCCGCTGGCAAATCAACCTTAACTACCACGAAGATCCCCGAACTTTACGGTTACTGGGATTCCGACGATTTTGATTTTTGTGTAAATTATAAGAGCGATGGAACAGGTACAATTACCTTTAAACCTTCAGGATTGTCAAAGGGTTCAACTCAGAAAATCAAGTGGGGAGCGATGGTGAACTCGAAAGGCGAACTGGTGCTGTCAAATGCCGGAACGATCTATATCGCCCACGAAAGTCTCGAAGGCTCTCTTGACCCTCAAATTGCCCTTATGAGCTTCAAGCAATCTACCAAACAATGGTGGGGCTTCGACCTGAGATCAGTCAGCTCATGCCCGACCGTATCGGGTGGCGGAACTCCGGGAACCGGAGGTAACGGTAACATTATATTTTATACTAAATCCGATCTTGGCTGCGGCAGTATTAAGGTGACGATCAATGGTCAAACCGGCACTATAAATCAATACTTCAGCAGCGGGGCTCCGGCATGCGGGAATAATGGCGGAGCGAACTTTAGTCTCCCGGCCGGAAATTATACCTTTACAGCAGAATGTACCAATTATAAATGGACGTCCACACCGGTTACCATTACCGCCGGCCAGTGTTTCAAAATGGAACTTAAGTAATTCGGAGAATTTTAACTTAAAGAAGGTGACGATTTGAATAGAAGTCGTCACCCTTTTTTATTTCAAATAGGTTTCATTTGTACCTTCTTCGTTTTTTCTTCGTCTCCAACCCCATTTTAACTACCGTCAGGGCAATAATAGACGAAGTAGGTACGAACGAGAACACTAGAAGGTGGTTTGCTTGTGCCTGGCTGATAAAATTTGGATGCAAAGCTAATTCGTAGAGTCACCACGAAAAGCACGCGAAGGCACCAGTCTGTAGTCTGCGTCACTGATACCTTTTACTCCCCGCGGCTTTTTCCTTGTTATAACCGTATCTGCCGGCCTGGGTAGCGCCAGCGGTTGTTCTGTTACTTTCTGCACAGGTTCATTCTTTAGAGTTTTATGAGCTGGAAGTTGTTCAGGTTCTCTTATTTCAGAAGTAATTTTTTCGGAAACAACGACTGGCTTGCTAGCGTTAACTTTGATTGGAGGTGTTGTATGATCTGGAGTCGTCTCCTTATTTTTTAAAGGCTGTTCGTGCCGGATTACCGGCGGTTCGTGTTCTAGATCTTTTTCCCTTTCTGGGTTCTGTTTTGAAATAAATATATAGATAATAATCGCTATAAAAAGTGTCAACAGGCCCCCGCCTATCCACCAGTTGGAATTATTTAAACCACCCGAACCCGATGAATTATTTGGCATCTCTATGTTTAACTGGTGTTCAATAGTGGCCCAGATAGCATCCGCCTGATCAGGCACAGGCAGTTCCTGCAGTTTTTGAGCGATCAATTGTTCGTATGTGGTTGGTTGACTCATACCGAGTTTAAGTATTCTATTTTTTGTTGCAATGCTTTTCGGGCTTCGCTCAAGTGCCATTTACTGGTTCCTTCGCTTATGCCCAGGGCTTCCGCAATCTCTTTATGCTTATAACCCTCTACCGCGTACAAAACAAACACGGCATGAGTGGCGGGGGGAAGTTTCTGGATCATGGTCATTATTTCACTTGCATTTAAACGATCCAGGGCGGCATTATCAATAGCAGGTTCGGCAACGGTCTCAATCTCCAGATTATCTATAAACCGGTTTCTTGACTTAATATGATCAAGGCCTTCATTGATAACGATCCGCTTTACCCAGGAATAGATGGTCCCTTTACTTTCATCGAACGTATGGATATGTTTAAATATGCGTACAAAAGCATGACTTAGAATATCCGCGGCATCAAGCTCATCTCTTGAATAACGCATAGCAGCAGACATAGCAAATTTGTAGAGCATGCGGTAAAGCACTTCCTGGGCTCTCCGGTCGTTACTCCGGCAGCCTTCTAAGATCAGCTTTATTTCTGCTTCCTGTTTGGTCACTATTTCAACGCTATGATAGTTCCGTGTCTTTAATCTACAGCACCTGCTGATCCAAGTCTGCGGAGAAGAATTGCCGAGGATATGGAGGCCAGTATCAACCTGGTCTCTTTATCCAGATCGTTATATATCCATACACTATTGTCGTATACATCGATAATGCCCACAACACCGTCATCAATCCGTAGCTCATAACCCGCAGGCATTTGAACGGGCATATTTACCTGCCTGCCTTTTGGAGTAGTCATTTTTTTGGCACGTACGGTTCTAATAATAATCGTTTCGTCCCCGTTAGTGGCGTAGCCTTCCTCCTCGGCGTACGGCAGGTCCAGGAAACGCTTTGCCGTATCTCTTTTTGCATCGTAATTCGTATAAAGCACCACCTGCCACGGCTCATCATAACCGTCGATCAGCGGCAAAACAGCCGCAGAGAAAGAATACTTGTAACTCTTCGTCTGGGAGAAGTCGCCTAACCATTTAATATGAGTTTTGATCTCCCGTTCCGCCATATCTTTGCTTTCGATACAGAATATCTTAGACTCCAGTCCATCTCCATATAAACTATATTGATATTTGGTATTCGAGCTTGTCCTTTTATTGATATTGTCCAGGTTAAAAACCTTTAACAGGTTTTTTTCCGTATTAAACTCCCAAACAGGACCGCTCTTTTCACGGGTAATTACCCAGTCATTTTTAATTTTTGAAGTGCTGTAGCCCCCGAATGTAAGAGTCTGATTAACGGTAAACCCGTTTATTCCCTTAACATTCATCTCTGTAGCCTGTCTGGCAAACTGTTCCGGGATCCCCAATTTAACAGTAGTACACGCTGTAAAAATGAAAACAGGTGTGAGAAGGATAGTATATATTTTAAATTTCATTTGAATAGTGGTCTTAACAGCCATGGAAGTCTGCCCCGCCAGGTAGGCTGGAACAGTCCCGCATGAGTTGATATTTCTTTGCCGGCTCATTATTTCGGCGATAAATATCCTTATTTTAATGTATGTTATCAATTTGTCACTATTTACTGCAATACTCTCCAATAAAGCCCTGTCTTTAATAGACAAAAGCTGCCTCCAGTCCGGGTAGCGGTTTATTGTAGGTGAAAGACGTTAGTTTACGGGTAGGATAACCATGCACATCATACGAATACGAGTAGTGTTCAACAGGACTAGCGTTGTTCAGGATCTCCTTTTTACCGAGGTTATTTACAAAAAAGCTTAAGGGCTGCAGGATATAGTCGAAGCTCACAGAATTCTTCGGATACTTTTTTGAATCAAAATTAGAGAATTGTAATTCGGTAGAGCGTACAAACGTTTTGCTGCTTTCCACATACCAGTAGTAACTATAGTGTACCAGATTACCTGCGACATCGTAAGTAAAATTGGTTTTAGATCGTGGTGTAACCGCACCGTCCAGGGTAACATTGAACTCGGTATAGTCACTCAGCTGATTTTTTGCATTAAACTGAAATTGATACTTCCTAAGCGGTCTGTTCAGCTTATCAAAGCTTAACGCCTCGCTCCATACTGCGCCGCTGTACGTATATTCTGTCCGGATTCCGTCTTTACTCGTCACGCTGATTATTCTACCGTCAGTACCATATGCATAAGTATATTCCTCTCGCCGGACCATATCTGTCCCCTGTACGCTATTATATTGACTGATATATTTTAAAAGGTCGCCCTGTGTATTGTATTCAAATTCCTTGTAATCCAGGGGAGTCCATTTTATTTTTCTAAGCACACCAGGAACAGATGGTACCGATGGATCTGAAGCATCCTCTTCGGCCCGAGGTACAGGATTACCTGGAATTGGAGATGTAGGGCTATCAGGCCCTGCAGGCATGGTATCTATTGGAACAGGCGAATCCGGAAAGGGTTGTTGTGACGTTGGATTATTTTCCAATGGAATTGGAAGTTCGGTTTCTTCACATCCTGACATTAAAAGAGATACTACTGAAATTGCGATAAAGCTTAAGGTTTTAGATAAATTGCTCATATTTTTCTTGTGTTATTTACTGCAATACCCCAGGCCGCGAAAGAATGGTTGGGTAGAAGTGAAAAAAAATATGAACGGGAGTCTATCGTCCTATAAGCGATCGGGTTACTTTCCGATACAGAACTTACTAAAGATCGTTTCCAGCAGGTCATCGGTAGTTACCTGACCGGTAATTTCACCCAGGTAATGCAGGGCCTGTTTTATATCCATCGCCAGAAAATCAGATGTCACCGGGTTATCTATATTTTCAAGCACGCGGTTTAAAGAAGCTTCGGTTTTTTGGAGGGCTTCAAGATGGCGGATATTAGAAACGAGTACATCGTCAGTATTGATGGCGTGAAGGTTGACAATGCGGAGGATATTTTCTTTCAGTGAGTCGATGCCTTCGTTGTTTTTTGCCGATATGAAAAGAGGAGTTGAAAGTTGAAAGTTGAAAGTTGAAAGGGGTATATCGGATTCATTCAAATCTGATGGCAAAAATTGACTGCGGGGCTTAGCCACTTCATCCGGCTCGCCTCCTGATACCTGATACCTGATACCTGATACCTTTTCCACAAATTCCGGTGCCGCCAAATCGTTCTTATTAACCACTGTTAAAAACGGTATTCCGAGGCCTCTTAAGTACTCAACCTGGCTCCCGATCTCGCTAACATCCTGCTGGGGGTCTACCAGATAGATTATCAGTTTCGCCTGTCCTATCTTTTCGTGGGTGCGCTCCACTCCTTTGGCTTCGATAATATCCACCGTTTCGCGGATGCCGGCCGTATCGATGAACCGGAAATTAATGCCTCCAATCATCATTTCATCCTCTACCGTATCACGGGTGGTGCCTGCAATTTCGGAAACAATTGCCCTCTCCTCATTTAACAGTGCGTTTAAAAGTGTCGATTTACCTACGTTAGGCTTGCCTGCTATAACCACCGGAACGCCATTTTTCATAACATTTCCCTGCTCAAACGATTGAATAAGGCGATGCAGGATCCTGTCGATCTGATATATTAAACCCTTAAGATCCTCACGGTTGGCAAATTCTACATCCTCCTCGCCGAAATCAAGCTCAAGCTCTATCATCGATGCAAAATGGATCAACTGGTCACGGAGATGCTGGAGCTCATGGGAAAACCCACCTCTCATCTGCTGCATAGCAACTTGATGGGATGCTTGTGAGTTAGAGGCGATAAGGTCGGCCACAGCCTCTGCCTGCGACAGGTCAAGCTGACCGTTGAGAAATGCCCTTAGGGTAAACTCCCCCGGGCTTGCAGGCCGGGCTCCTTTTCGAATAAGAAGTTTGATGATGCTTTCAATAATATATGCCGAGCCATGTGTGGATATCTCGATAACGTTTTCCCTGGTATACGATTTGGGGCCGATGAAAAGTGAAACCAGAACCTCGTCGAGCACCAGATCGCCATCCTTTATGGTTCCGAAATGAAGGGTATGTGTTTTCTGAATGCTCAGATCTTTACCGGAAAATACCTCATTCACTATGGCTATAGCTTCCGGGCCCGATAAACGTATCACGCCTATGGCTCCTATTCCAGAAGGGGTGGCAAGCGCGATGATGGTATCGGAACTGTGGATAGGTGTGGCAGCTGACATGGCAATAGGTTATTGCGCAAATATCGTGATTTTTATATTCTGTTTCGGGACCGCCAGGACCTTAAGGTTCATATTGCGACAGCTACTCCAGGAGCAGTGTCTCATCTTCGTCATCAGTCAGGCTCAGAGAAATGGTATCCGCACCAGCAATGCCCTCAATAGACCCTTTAATACCAGAGGCATTTATAAGAACCTTATCCAGCTGCTTTTCTCTCATCTTCCACATCTTTTCCATAGCATCCCGCTCTTTATGGATGGAGAGCCGCATACTCATATACCCTTCGCGGATTGCTTTCCATTGTTCTGAGAACTCCGTTCCGGTAAGATAATCGTAGAGCATATGCATTTTATCCCCTTTATTTTCTTGCGACCTGGAAGCATTTGACAGCTTAATTATCCCATCACGCAATACATACGCTACAGCCTTAACTTCCTCAAAAGAACATATCCATACCCCGTCTTTTTCACCAAAGCAATCCATACCCTTAGGATAACATTGGGTAACGATCACTGCTACATCCACTCCTGCTCCCCGCATATCTTTTTTAAGCTTATCTATCCAGTCATTACCGAAATCCTTGGTGCGTTTGCTCTCATAAATGATCCTGCCGCAGTCCTGTCCAAATTTATTCCTTACAGTTTGTACGCAGTCGGCCCCTCTTACCCCCTTGCCTACCTCTCCGATCTCATCAAAAGGGAATGTATTCCGCAACAGTTCTTCCAGGATTAACTCCTGGACTTCTCCCTGGAGCTGCATCGAGCCCTGCTCGGCCTTCCGACGCATTTCTTCGACTAACTTTTTCTGATCTTCGAGCTGCTTCTCAAACTCTTTGATCCTGAGCTGATGTTCGGTTTCTTTGACCTGGTTCTTCTCAATCTCCTGTTTTTTGATCTGTTCGGCAATGATAAGCCGTTCTTCCTGCAGCTTTCGCTGGAAGCTTATCTCGATCTCAACTTCCTTATTTTTCAGTTCCTGCTCTTTTTGAAGGAATGCAAGCTCCTTTTCCCGGGCCAGCTTCAATTTTTCCTCATTGTCTCTATTAGAGTTCTGCAATAACAACAATTGATTCTCGAAATCTGCGGCAAGGCTTTTTCTTAAGCCTTCCTCCAGGTTTTTTCTTTCAACAGCTAATTGCTGCTCATATTTCAACGCTATTTCCTTCTGCTGGGCTCTCAGTTCCTCCTCCTTTTTCTGGAACTCCTCATCCTTCTTCTTTTGCCAGAGTTTCATTTTATCCCTCAACTCCTGCTCGTACTCTTTTCCAATTGCCTCTTCCAGGGGAAATGAGTGATTACATGACGGACATTTAACTTCTGTTGACATAGCTGAAAATTTGTTAAAAATAAGGATTCGTTACCTGTTTACAATCATCAGGCAATTTACTAATAAAATTAGTAAATATCTGCCCCGGCCGAATATATATTCATTTGCCTAATTTTACCTTATGGATGTGTTTGGAAAGGCCCTCACAGATTACTACGAATTCGGGCAATCAGATAAATTGTGGCTGCATAACAATTACGGGAAACCTGAGGATATGCCGGTTGAAGTATTTTTCAGGTCAGGAAACGACATCCCTGAGCTTGAAGAATATGCCCTGGCTCTTTGCCGGGGAAAAATACTTGATATCGGTGCAGGAGTGGGCGTCCATTCCCTGATCCTCCAGTCAAAGGGTTTTGATGTTACTGCCCTGGAGATATCTGGCTCGGCAGCCGGAATAATGAGCGGCCGCGGTGTAAAGAGTGTTATTAATATGGATATCGCTTCGTATACAAATGCTGCCTACGACACGCTGCTGCTCCTGATGAATGGAATTGGTCTCGCTGGAGATATGGAAGGTTTGAATGCATTGCTTCCGCATCTCAAAAACCTGCTTAAGGAAAATGGGCAGATAATCCTTGATTCCTCAGACATCGCCTATTTGTATAATGCACGAAATCTTCCCAGGAAAAACTATTATGGTGAAATTTCATACCGGTACGAGTACCAGGGCAATCAGGGCGAATGGTTTAAGTGGCTATATATTGATTTTAATAAGTTGTCTGAAATAGCTGCAGTCCACGGCATGTTGTGCCAGCTGTTAATTGAGGATGGTATGGATCAATACCTCGCCAGGCTTACCAAAATCAGGTAATTCCTATAGTGTAGTCGACTTCAAAAACATGACCGTGCTCGAGTTTGCGGAGCCCCTCTTTATTCCTGAAATCTCCCGGACCGCCAACACTGTCTCCGTATCCCAACCAGGGTTCAATGCACACAAAGTCAGCGCCCGGAGGAGCCCATATGCCAAGTGACTCAAAATGAGGAAAGGAGACGGAAATAAAATTGGGGGTCTTATGATTTTTTATGAGCACTTCTCTTGAGGCCAAACTTTTGAAAACCAAGGCACCGGCAGAAAACAGATCTTTATTAAGATCGATCTTATTACCGTTCTGGGAAAGATTCTCTCTCTCGCCGTTAAAGTAGCCTTCGTCTGAAAACAAGTGCTTAATGAGTTGTTCTTCTACTTCAAACTCAATATAGTAATCGTCGTATTTCTCTCCCTTAAAGAATGGTATATTAAACGCCGGATGAGCACCAACAGAAAAGTAAATAGCATTTTCATCCTCGTTGATCACCTTATAGCTTACCCGCAGCTCAGAATCAAACAGATCATACAGCACCTGGAAGGTAAATTTAAAGGGATAAACCTGGTGAGTGGTTGCAGAGTGGCTCAAAGAGAATTTCGCATGTGCATCGGAACAGTCCTGAATGATAAATTCTGATGTTCTTGCAAAACCATGCCTTTCCATAGGGTACGTACGGCCGTCAACCTGGATCACGTCATTAAAACACCCTCCAACCACGGGAAATAAGTTGGGCGCATGATAGCCCCAAACAGCGGGATCAGCCTGCCAAAGGTGTTCCACTTTGTTGAGTTTATTAAAGATGGATGTAAGCTGCGCGCCGAGCGGACTTATTTCAACTCTTAAAAATTCGTTCTGAAGTGTTACCATAATAAATACTGATGCCTTTAAAATAACAAATTCAACTGGTTTGTTTTAATAAATGTTAGACCATACGATGACAGGAACAGAATTGGGTTTTCGTAAATTTACAATAAAAATATAAGATGAATTTCCATACACGCAAACAGGTCAAACCTGGCGGTAGGCAGAGATCTACCCAATGACTCGCGGCCACAGCCCCCATGTCTACCGGCTTGTTAAATTGCATAAATTTGGCTCACATTCGTAGCCGGGCATATGCTGCGCATGCCCATGAGGGGATCCCTGTCTGCGATAGGCAGGCCCGATCAAGTCGGGGAAGAGACGGGTGTCGGCAAATTACGCCTGTTTTTTAGGCCAGGTTTTTTTGTTCCTGCCATTCCTCCTGTTGTTTCTCGAGCCTGATGGCCTTCTGAGTGTTGGATTATAAGCAGGGCCCTCTCCTAATTCTTCAGGAAGTGCCATTCTCGGGATTTCCCTCGCAATAAGGTTTTCGATAAAAGAAAATTTACGCTGATCCTTCTCGTTTACAAATGTTATAGCGGTACCGGTGGTTTCTGCTCTGGCAGTCCTGCCGATCCGGTGTATATAGTCTTCAGGGTCAGGCGGTACATCAAAGTTAATAACCAGGCTGATGCCTGTAACATCTATACCCCGGCTTAACACATCAGTTCCGATAATTACCGGTAAAGCCCTGCTTTTGAACGCTCTAAGAATGGTTTCCCGCTGCTCCTGCTCCAGGTCGGAGTGAAAGGCTTCGGCCTTAACACCCTCTTTCCGCAGGGTCCTGTTCAGATCCTTAACGGTTTCTTTTCTCGAACAGAAAATGAGCACGCTCTTATAATCGCCGTTCTTAAGGATCGTGGTTATCAACTTAACCTTCTGGGGGTCATAGACCATATAAACCTGCTGGGAAATTCCGGCCGCAGGTTGTGACAGCGCTATATTGATCTGTTCGGGGTTCTTAAGAATAGTGTTCGCCAGAGTCCTGATCTTTGGCGGCATGGTGGCCGAAAAGAGAAGAGTCTGGCGTTCTTTGGGAAGGCTGCTGATGATCCTGAGTATATCTTCATAAAATCCCATATCCAGCATCCTGTCTGCCTCATCTAGTACCAGGTACTGAAGATGATTCAGCTTGATAGCGCCGGATGCCAGCTGGGCGATCAAGCGCCCTGGTGTAGCGATGATAATGTCTACTCCGTCCAGCATCGCACGGCGCTGCTGCTCGTAGATCATTCCATCCCCGCCTCCATACACCGCGATGGAACTGATTCCCGCAAAATATGCGAGGCCTTCAACCTGCTGGTCTATCTGCTGTGCCAGCTCACGGGTTGGCGCCAGGATTAAAGCTTTTGTATGTTTTTTATCCGTGAGACTGATATGCTGTAACACCGGCAACAGATAGGACGCTGTTTTTCCTGTCCCGGTCTGTGCACATGCGATCAGATCTTTGTGTTCCAAAATTAGAGGGATTGCCTGCTGTTGAATTGGGGTGGGTTTAACATAACCCATGCTTTGAAGACCTTCGAACAATTGAGGGTCGAAATTGAAATCACTGAATGTCAAATGGTAAGAATTAAATTAATTAATATTTACAAAGTTACTTAAAACTATTGAGTACTAGTGAGCTGAAAACGGAAAACGGAAAGTTGAATGCGCATTTATAAGGTTAGATTCCTTAATAAGGGCTTTGGTCGCCATATTCAGTTTTCAGTTTTCACCTTTCAGTTTTCCTCTTTCAACTTTCTGCTGATTTATCAACACATTAAATTTTCTCAACAAATAAGAACCTTATCGATTATTTTCATACTTTTGAATCCCGTACAAAATGATGTTTTTATCGCCTAAAACAGTCTTCAAAGGCTCCTAAACGATAAGGCATTCTAAGCAAATCCTTCAGTTATCATGACCAAATACATTTTTGTTACGGGCGGCGTTACTTCGTCGTTAGGAAAAGGTATTATTTCCGCTTCTCTTGCTAAACTACTTCAATCAAGAGGTTACCGTGTTACTATCCAGAAATTCGATCCCTACATCAATATTGATCCGGGAACGCTGAACCCGTATGAGCACGGCGAATGCTATGTTACTGAAGATGGAGCTGAAACAGATCTGGACCTGGGTCACTATGAGCGGTTTCTTAACGTTCCGACTTCCCAGGCGAACAACATAACTACAGGGCGTATTTATCAGAACGTTATAAACAAAGAGCGCGAAGGAGCTTATCTAGGCAAAACTGTGCAGGTTGTGCCTCATATAACCGACGAGATCAAGCGCAATATGCAAATGCTTGGAGACAGCGGTAATTTTGATATTGTTATCACCGAGCTTGGCGGAACAGTAGGCGATATAGAATCACTACCCTTCATAGAAGCTGTACGACAGTTAAGGTGGGAACTAGGCTCCAGTAACTCGTTGGTTATCCATCTTACACTGGTACCCTTCCTGGCAGCGGCTGGCGAATTAAAAACCAAACCAACCCAGCACTCGGTAAAAATGCTTCTTGAATACGGAATCCAACCCGATATCCTGGTTTGCCGTACAGAACACCATATTCCTCAGGAGCTTCGTAAAAAGATTGCTTTATTCTGCAACGTAAATATAAACGCTGTAATCGAATCTATTGATGCATCTACTATCTATGACGTTCCGCTCCTGATGCTTAAAGAGCAATTAGACAGAACCGTACTGGGTAAGTTAAAACTTCCGCTTAAGAATGACCCGGATATGGAAAGCTGGAAGGATTTTCTGGGACATTTAAAAAACCCGACTTCTGAAGTGGTCATTGGCCTGATAGGAAAGTACGTAGAGCTGCCCGATGCTTATAAATCGATAACAGAGTCGTTTATTCATGCGGGTGCCAAGAATGAATGCAAGGTGAAAGTGAAATGCATCCATTCTGAAGGAATTACCGCTGCTAACGTGGCTGAGAAATTAAGAGGACTTGACGGCGTGCTTGTAGCTCCGGGCTTCGGCAGCCGCGGCATCGAGGGAAAAATAGATGCGATTAAATATGTCCGGGAGAACGACATTCCGTTCTTTGGGATCTGTCTCGGTATGCAATGCGCTGTGGTGGAGTTTGGAAGAAATGTTCTTGGGCTTAAGGATGCTCAAAGCTCAGAGATGGATGAAAACTGCGCAAATCCCGTCATCTCAATGATGGAAGAACAGAAAAAGATCAAGAATAAAGGGGGAACTATGCGTCTTGGCGCATACACTTGTGACCTTAAAAAAGGAAGCAAAGCAGCAGCGATTTACGGAAAAACACGCATTTCCGAAAGGCACCGCCATCGTTATGAGTTCAACAATAAGTATTTGGAGCAATATGAAAAGGCGGGAATGGTACCGTCCGGAATTAACCCTGAAAACAATCTTGTTGAGATCGTAGAGCTTAAAAACCATCCCTTTTTTGTGGGCGGGCAGTTTCACCCTGAATTAAAGTCGACAGTTGCCAATCCTCATCCACTTTTTGTTAACTTTGTCGCCGCTTCTCTGGCATATTCAAAAAGGAAATAAACGACTTTCAAATTATAATGGATAGAAATACATTCACGGGCCTGTTTTTGATACTGATCATTTTAGTTGGCTCGACATATCTTATGCAGCCGTCTGATGAGGACATTAAGCGGGAAAAAGCAAAACAGACTCAGGATTCTTTAGCACGGGCCGGAAAGCCCGTTAAATCACCGGCTGCTGCTGATACATTAAAAACTGTAAGCACACCTAAAATTGATTCCGCGGCAATATTAGCAGGACCTTTCGGCTCGGCAAATTCAGGTTCTTCAACACCGGTCGTACTTGAAAACGAGAAATTAAAAATCGAGATCAGTCCGAAAGGAGGCCGTATTTCTTCTGTCCAGTTAAAAGACTTTCAGACCTATACTAAACAACCGCTCATCATGTTCAGCGGTGAAGGCAACAGGTTTGGACTTATTTTTGGAGCTGCCGGTAAGAACATCAGCACGAACGAACTGTACTTCACTCCTTCCGGTTCCTCGGTATCGGTTTCGCAGGGCGATTCTGCCTCGCTGACCATGCGCCTTAACTATTCGGAAGGCCAGTATATCGATTACATATATTCTCTTAAAGGTGATAGCTATAACGTTGGTTTAACGATCGCAACGCAGGGCATGCAGGACGTGGTTGCGCCAACCCAGCAGCATCTGACCCTTAACTGGGAAACCGTCCTTAAAAAGAAGGAAAAAGACCTCGCGAGCGAGCAGCAGTATTCCACAGCCTATTACAACCAGGGCGAGGCCGGCGTGGACCATCTTGAAAGACTTGAATCTGAAAAGAAAGAACTTACAGAAGGTAAGATCAAGTGGTTTTCCTTCAAACAGCATTTCTTTTCGAACATACTTATTGCTAAGAATGGATTTGACAAAGGCGACCTGGCGGTAAGCACGAGTGCGGACCTTAATATTGTAAAGAGCTTTGCAGCCAATATGCAGATACCGTTTGCAAGACAGGGCGCAACATCTTTTCCAATGGAATTCTATTTTGGGCCAAACCAGATCAATATATTAGAAAAACAGGGCTTTGACATTGATAAGCAGATCGACCTGGGTTACTGGCCTCTAAAATACATTAACCGTTGGGTTGTTCTGCCAGTATTCAATTTCCTCGAACGCTTCGGCTGGGGATATGGCCTGATCATCCTGGTGCTGACCATAGTTCTTAAAACCGTCTTATTGCCGCTGACCTACAAGTCGTATTTGTCTATGGCGAAAATGCGGGTTCTTAAGCCTGAAATGGACGAGATCAAGGCAAAGGTCGGGGATGATAACCCTACCCTGCTGCAACAGGAATATCTGAAGCTCTATAAGAAAGCAGGGGTAAACCCGCTGGGCGGATGTTTGCCGATGCTTCTTCAACTGCCAATCATCATGGCTTTCTTCTTCTTCTTCCCTAACTTGTTTGAGCTTCGCCAGAGAAGTTTCCTGTGGATGGAAGACCTTTCGACCTATGATGCTTTTTTCCAGCTGGGATTTCAGCTTCCTTTCCTTGGATCGCATGTCAGTTTGATGTGTATCCTGATGACTATTTCTACGCTCATTTATACCTATTTTAACAACCAGGTATCAGGAGCCACAGGTCAGATGAAATATATCGGGTACATCACCCCTATTATATTCTTCGGGGTTCTTAACAGCTATCCTTCGGGGCTGAATTACTACTACTTCCTGGCCAATATGTTAACCTTTGCCCAGCAGTATATCATCCGGATGTTTGTAAATGATGATAAGATCCACGCGCAGATACAGGAGAATAAAAAGAAGCCCGCCAGTGAAAAGAAAAAATCGGGCTTCCAGCAGCGTATGGAAGATTATATGAGGCAACAGCAGCAAATAGCGGCGGCAAAAGGTAAAGAAGCGGGGAAGACAGGAAAGAAGAAGTAATTGAGTGATCAGGTGTGTGCGACCGGTAATTGGTAATCAGTGATCTGTATTTAGTAATCGGTGATCGGTGCTGGGGGTTTAGTATCTTTAGCCTTTAACTGTTCTGCCTGTATGAAAAGATTCGCATTTCCATTACTCTTTCTTGTCCTGTTCTTTGTCTCGTGTTCCACAGCTATTAAACAGGAAGATCTTTACGGCAGATGGAACTACGTGAGGGTAGATAATTCCAATCCCCAGGATACCCTTCCTGACGGTGAACTGGAATTACAGTCACCAGCAATCATTTTCAGTCCGGAAGATAATCTCGTAATAGAATGGGGAGGAAAGAAATTATCTTCGGGCAAGTTCCGGCTTGACGGCAAAATGATCAGGTACACCGAAACCCTTGAGGGCGGACAGACAAGGGAGTTTCCATTTCTGATAAACAGTCTTGATGAGAAGGAATTGGTGTTTCAGACCATGGAGCGAAGTACGACTACGGTTGTGGCACGGAGAGTAATTGGAGATCGGTGAGTGGTGACCAGTGATCAGTAAACGGTAATCAGTGACCAGTAAACGGTGATCAGTGACCGGTAAGCGGTGATCGGTAAACAGTAATCGGTAAACAGTAAACAGTAATCAGTAAACAGTAACCAGTAAGAATACAATCGGCAGCACCGATTACTGATCACATCCTTCTCAAATCACGTTTCCGGAGCCACCCTTTAATCACCTGGCCATTTTTCGTGAAGAAAACTACGTAAATGAATCCGTTCCTGTCATCAAGAGCTGTCAGTTCAGGATTATTCGAGCGGGCGAGGAAATTGTGCATACGGGAACTTTCATTGGGATCTGTATAAAAGTAAGCCCTGTTTGCCGCCAGCGTATATTTCGGGGCCCTCACCGGTGGTTCATCAGAGTTACCTGCCATAGGTTCGGATTCAGGGGTCTCTGCAGGCAGCTCTTCTATGACTGATTCATCCTCTGAAGGTAAAACAGTGTCAATTTGCTCATCACTTTTCTGAACTGAATCGATAAGAGCCCTGATCTCCTTGTCGTGGTTGTCTTTTACACGTCGTTGCGGCTCATTTGATAGATCTGCAGAATCTGTTTGCATAGTATCTACCGGGCTAAATGTATTTGTTTCAATAACCGGCTGTTCCCTGGTGTAAAAAGTATACGCCGCCAGGCCGGTAGAAGCCAGAAGCATCAACACCAGCAAATAGAATAATGGCTTTGACAGGCTCACCCTGTCGGGATCAGGGACCGGCGGCAGAGGGTCAAACACTGTATTTGCCTCATTGACCGTCGCTATCTTAGACTTGAGCACCTCATTTTCTTTCTCCAGCTTGCTGAGCCTGCCTGCCATAGCCTCTGAACTGCCTATGTCTGCAGTATAATTGTGAATAATACTAGCATGCAGTTCAACGCCATCCTTAAACCGGTTGGAGGCTTTCTTTTCCAGACATCTGTCTAAAGTCTCCAAAAGCCAGGTTGGAACCCTCATTTCGCTCTCGCGTTTTTCCGCGCTCCATGATTTAGGCAAATGTTGCCGTCTCAGGGCCATCACATCGGGAACTGGCTCCTCCATGTGGGATATCATAACCTTATTACGAGCGGTCTCGCCTTTGTCATTCAGGGGAAACGGAACCGTTCCGGCCAGTAATTCATAGAGGATCACACCGAAGCTATAAACATCACTCTGAAAAAGCATCTGACCTTCGTTTTGCTCAGGCGCCATAAACTCGATGGCCCCGGCGTGTCTCAGGCTTGTTCTGCGTTGTTCGTCAGACATGATTGCCAGGCCGAAATCCAATAGCACATAATTTCCGGTGTAGATATTAAGTTTGACGTTATTGCTTTTAATATCGCCGTGTTTTATCCCCAATTTATGGCAGTGAGCAAGGGCATTACTTAGCTGAGTAACAACTTTGATCAGTTCGTGTATTGTAAATACAGGGTCAGACGGGCTTTCCAGCAGTTCCTCAAGATCAGGGCCTTCTATAAATTCCATTTCGATATATGGGAAAGACCCGCTTTCTGTTAAGCCAGAGTTCAGGATCTTAACGACATTCGGATTAGGAACTTCGTTGACCTTCTTCAGCTTTTCAACCTCATTAAGGAAATCGCGGTAATTCTTATCGTTTTTGTCCTCCTGATGAATAGGTGTCGGTAAAAGCTTTACGGCACTGATTATCTCACCAATCCGCCGGCCTTTATACACTGATCCCTGGCCGCCGGTGCGAATGGCGCCCATATTCTCTAAACCTTCAGCTATGGTAAATACTTTTCCCATTATCGAATAGCTTCCTGAGATACAGATTTGAACTCAATCACCGCAGATTCCCCTAAGATCACCTGATCCCCGTCCTTTAACTCATGGCCGATCTGTGTCGAATTTAATTTAAAAGGACTGTCGTCATTCATGCTTTTAATCTTGATCTTGTTATGCGGGGGCACGCCACCCTCATCAGCAAATATCATAAAAGAACCTTTTTCTGAGTTCCAGGATATGTGCGCGTGCTGCCGGCTGATATATTTATTGGCTTCATTGGAACTATCGCCCGGAAAAGCAATTGCATTGACACGGAAAAAACCATCTGAGCCCTGAGCTTTTTTCTCTCTTCCTATCGTCATGGGTTCCATACCCGAATGAATTTTATATTCAGACTGTTCTGCCTCACCGTTCAATATCTTTATACAGGCCTCAAGATCTTTCCTGATCAAATTTTCCCGGGTTTTTATAAATAAAGCCAGGGCGAGCTCAGAAGCTCTCCTGCTCCCCGTTGGAGCCTCATCGGCAAACGACACTTCCAATGTCCAGTTTAACGGCAGATCCATGTCAAAGTCGTCGGCAATTTTTTGAATTTCTTCCTTTAATCGCTCCGGTTCTCCTACATAAAGTGCGGCCTCGTAAATATGTTTCTCTTCTAAGCGACTGGATATAAACAGTTGCAAGCCCCTGATATTGCGACCCTCACCTCCCTCCGACTTTTGCAATTCTTCCTTAATAAAACGTATAGCTGCATCCCGTAAGGATTTCACATCCATCTGAGCTGGCTGATCATTTTTGAATATTTCGAACATCTGATTTATTTTAATAATCTACTTCAAAAAATAGTCCAATTTTACGCCAATTACATTACTTCCGGTACTTCAACAGAGGCGGTGTCTCTGGCGGCCTCGGGCTTATTCTGTACAGGAACGCTAATCCCTTTTATATATTTTGATCTTAACAATAAGGGGATTACATGCTGTCCGGCGAGCTTAACAGCATCGCTTGATCCTTTGGTTGACTCAATCCGGATACAAACTACCAGATTACCGTTCCCTGAAGCCCTGGGCACAAAGAATGCATACCAGCCGTCATTGATCCTGTTGCCCTTCCAGATTCGCTCCGGCGTACCACTTTTACCACCGACAACAGCTCCAAGCCGCGTCGTTTTGTTCGCGCTCTGCCGGATCATATATTGTTTGAGCAAAGCCGCATTTTCCGGACTGGTTAGCTGAATACCGGGGTTCACCGGAATATCCCTGTCGCCCGATCTCAATACATACCGGTGCTCGGTCAGCTTGCCATGGTTAGAAACAGCGGATACGAGGCGTGCTACCGCAGCCGGACTTGCAATCAGCTCTCCCTGGCCCCATGCCATGCCGGATATGCCTTTTGCCCGTGTCCTCCTGATATTATTAGGATCATACCTGGGGCGGGTATCAAATTCCGTTCTTCGCCACAGCTCACGCCATTTATTTTCCTGGGCAGCGTTATCTGCGCCTTTCGAGTAATAGTATCCCCCCACCCCTCTCAAAAACATTCCTGTTTTCAGATAAAGATCAACCATATTTTCCTGAAGCTGTTCTTCATTTGCAAGCTTGATAAAATATACGTTGTTTGAATTAACTATAGCGCGTTCCATACCTATCAGACCTGTCTCGTCAGGTTCCAATCCCTTAGTCCGGATCCTCTCAAAAGAACTGACCTGGAACTTTTTATCGGCAGCTGCAGGGCCGAGTTTATTAAAAGCAGCCATCGCTGTCAGGATTTTAGCCGTTGAGCCGGGTTGTGTTGCATAAGTGAAGCCGAGATCTGATGTTGTCATCCAGTCAGCCAGTTTATTCTGCTCGGCCGCGGTCATGATCATCCGGTCCCAGTCTTTAACAGGAGGCAAGGGGTAAACCGCCGAAGTAAGCACATCTCCCGTTGAATCCTCGATGATCACAACTGAAACACGGTTGTCTTTAAGCGAGTCGTCCTTTGCTATGGACCGCTGGAGATCTGCTTGCAGTCCGGCGTCAAGCGTCAGCATTAAATCTCTGTTCCGCAATTTAAATTCTTCAACTTTCCGGCTATTGATACCCGCGAGCAATAAGGGTGCGAGCTCCCTGTAATCTTTCTTAGTGACTGTCATTTCCTTCACTCCCCTTGGCAAAAACCTGTCCTCCCTGTACCTGCTGGCAATTGTATTAAATTTAATTACCGGGGTATTGAATCCGCGAAGTTCTGCCGCGTGTTCGTATTCAGCAAAATATCCATTAGTACTGCCAGTAAAAATGCCGGTATTTGCGTCGCCCGTCCAAAAAAACATCTGCTCTTCATAAGGATAGTATCTGTCTACACGCTTATGAATTGCCGAATCCAGATCATAGTCCTTTGCTCCTGCGGCGGCTAAACGACCTTTTTGCTTTTTTATCAAATCCGCATTGCTGGTGACTAAAATGAGTCCGTTACGATCATATAAAGAACCGGCCTGCAGCTTGTTCATCAGTATATTTATCCTGGGATTATAACTAAACATCCTGGCTCCGCTCCGGTCTGCCACCAAAGATGGCTGGACAACCCATTTTTCATTATTTACCAGGTACGAGGCGATGTTAAATATAAGTAAGATAACGCCTGTAAAAGCTGCAGCCAGGGCGGGGATAAGATTCCTATCCTGCTGTTTGCTTATGTAATTCAGTTGTACCTCCGTACCTTTTATCTTTGAAGCCGATAACAGGAATCCTGCAGCTGCAATATTAGCCAGAAGAGAGGATCCGCCGTAACTCACCAGGGGTAATGAAACGCCTGACAATGGCAGCGCGCCGGTGGAGCCGGCGGCAATTAAAAGGAATTGAACAAACGTGCTTATACCTATGCCCGCGCTTAAATAGAACAGGAAAGGAGTTCCCGTTTGGCGGCCAATTAATATTGCCCGGTGCAAATAGATCAGGAAAAGTATACAGATGCAAACTATACCGGCAAGGCCAAACTCTTCGCCCAGCGCCGGCAGGACCATATCGGTGTGAGCCTCAGGAATATTCTTGGCGAAGCCCTCACCTATTCCCTGACCACCGATTCCACCTGCTGACATTGCCCATATCCCGTTAGCTACATGGTCGCCGCCGTAGACCTCATTATTCCAGGCATCGTTCCAGATAGCCTTCCGCTCAACAAGGCGTTGAACCGGCCCGGGGAAAAGCTTGTCCAGGCCGGGGATTTGATCAATAAGTAAAAACCCTGAGATGACCAGAATAGCCATCACTGCCGACTCGCTAAGTTGCTTTCGCTTAAATACCATTGCCAGGGCTAGTATAGTAACGGTTACCAGGGTGGCCAACCATAAACTACGTAACAGCCATACTGTGAACACATACAGAATTACAGCGGCAACCATAAACATAAAGTCGCCCCTGGAAAAAGAAAACAGGATGATAAAAGTGAAACAGATCACCATTGCAGGTCCCAGATCCCCGAGTACCAGGAAAAGCAGGATCGAAACCAGGATCGCGCCTAAGGCGAAAGAGAAGAACGACCAGCGCTTCCTGTAAGTGCGGTATTCGGAGATAAATTTTTCGTTGGCAGCAAAGAAACCAGCCAGAAAAAGGATAATGCCGAATTTCACTATTTCACTCGGTTGTATTCCAAATAAATTAACCTTCACTCCGCTTCCTTCCGGCCCCGTACCAAAAACGATCATTAACGCCAATAACGCAATAGACAATACGGCCCATGGCCAGCCATTCGCTGCCTTTCTGTTGGACCTGAAAAAGAACAATCTATAAAACCTGGAATCGGGGTTTAGCTTGCGGAAGTTGATGAATTGCAGGATGCATAAAACCATTAATCCGGCGAATAAATAAAACAGGGTATCCTTGGCAAGAAAGCGGTCGCGCAAGGGGTCCTGCAGACTGAGCAGCGTCACAAGCGAGATCCCGGTCAGGAACATCAATACCGGCAGCAACAACTGATCTGCCTGAGGAAATCTTATGCTTAGTATGACATGGACCATAAGAAACCCTGCAATGAATCCTCCCCCGATGATCCAAAACCATTTTGTAAACTCTTCAGGTGTCCTTACAATAAGCGCCTTTTCCTTTTTCAGAATGTTAAAATCCCGCGTAGGAAATAAGCGAATAGTGTGAATATTTTGCGTAAATGTGAGGTCAATATCCGACGCCAGTTCCTGAACTCCCTGCGACGATCCGAATTGGAAGCCTGGTTTTAGTGGCAAGACCTGGTATGCTTTGTTATCCGGAAGATTTCGGAATGTAAACTCGCCCTGTGCACCGGTACGTACATAAGCAGTTAATGATTCAAGCTGTTTGCTTCCCTTTTCGTTTGTCAGAAAGGTTTTAGTGTATCCATTTGCGCTCTCCTGGTATCTCCGGTCTATCTCAGCAACCTGGTCACTATAAACGCTGTCCTGCGGCAGGATCATTATCAGCCTGACAAGCACCCCCGGAATTAATTCTCCGTCCTTATCTTTAATTTTTCCATTAATGTCGAATTGACCTGACTTAAGGTCTGTCGACGAGGGCAAAGACGGCGGACGGGATGTTTCCTGATCGTACCGCAGGGAATCATCTCCCGTAAAACCCAATAGCGAACGCGATGCGCGGGCTCTCATTTTAAAGCTTTTACCTCCCCTGACATCCGCCTCCTGTGCGTTAACAAAAAATCTTCGCTTATTCAATTCTCCAATATTATCTATCACACCAAGGTCGCGGCTAGCATTTTCAACAACAGAACGTATCAGATCGATATCCTTTTTATCTTCGAAATAATATCCCCTTAGCATGAGCTTTTGAATCCGTTCTGCTGTTTTGTCTGAATTAAGATTAACCATACTCCCATCCGAAATCCGCGTTTTCACATCTTCAAAATCGCGTTCAAGTACCTGATGCAGGCTAAAAAATAAAAGACCGAACGCCACCGATAAGAGGACGAGAAATATCCGTTCAAACTTTCTGCTAGCTGAATGTGCTTGTGTTTCGGGCATATACTATGGCTGAATGGTTTGTAAGGAATCAGCTTTAAGGAAAATTTCTTTTAAACTTCCGTTCATAAACCTGTCGGGGGTGTTTCCAAATTGGTAACGTACAGGTACAGGACAGTCCAGAAACTGGATACCTATTAACTTTAAGTTCTTCGTCTGAGATTCAATCCCCACTTCAAAGCCATCAATTATCATCCCGTTTAGAACTATATTTTTCGCGCTTGCAGGAATCCGGAAAGCCGGTCCGGCAAAAACAGAATCTGGCTGAAATGCTATTTTACCTCTCGCAAGGATATACAGGGTATCCCTGTTGATATTAATACTGCGGGTTAAAATAATAGGCTGTCTGAAACTGGAGTCGTTCAAGACAAGAGTGTCACTCGTTCCGGAATTGAGTGCCTGGTAGAATAGCTGCTCTGAAGAACTCTCAGCGGTATCCGCGATGACGACTTTCTCCGGAACAGATATTTGTGTTTTGGGATGTAAAAACAGAATATAGATTATCACTAAAGATAAAGCAGCACAAAGTATTATTAACCAAATACTTAATGGTGTTCCATTTTTCCCTGCTTCCGATTTTGCATCTTCTGAAACGACATCGGGTTCGTCATCCTGATCCCGTTTCGGCACTGCAGGCGTCAGGACTTTTTTTTTTGAAGCAGGCACCGGATTAACAGCCTGTTGCTGAACTGGTCTGTCGTTCTTCACTAAAACAACTGTAATATTATCTTTCCCCCCCTTTGAATTCGCATCATCTATTAGTTCCTGCGCCATCACCTCAATTCCCGAATCGCTTGACAAGATCTGTGTAATGTCTTTCCGGGGTACCAGGTCAGTTAAGCCGTCGCTGCATAAAAGGATCATATCACCGGGAAGGAACGGGGAGCTGCCTGTTTCGAAATAGTCGATATCATTTTCCAGGCCGGTGTTAAAACCCAGTGCCTTGTTGATCTCATTTCGTTTAGGGTGGCTCATTGCTGCTTCCTCAGTCAGCCTTCCGCTGTCCTCAAGATAGCCTACGAAAGACTGGTCTTTAGTTACTTTTATAAGAGACCCATCCCGGAGAAGGTATAGCCTTGTGTCTCCCACGTGGATATAATGAAATTCATTATTTTTCACGTCAACAACCGCCAGCGTTAGCACACAAGCCATACTCTCATGTTCCCTCACCTCGATCTTCTCCTGGTAGATCTTCTCATTTGCTTTTAGCAGCGCTTCTGCCATCATCGAAATTATGTTGCCGCCTGGTTTAGCCAGCTGATCGATGATAGTTTCCCGTGCCAGCGCTGCCGCTATTTCACCGCCGGAATATCCGCCTACACCATCTATAGCGGCAGCCAGTATATATTCACCGTCGGCTGATAGCTGGACAATAAATGCATCCTCATTGTTCCCGCGAACCCTACCTGTGTCTGTAAGCCCGAAAAAATTATTCGCCATTCTTTTTATAGGTGTTTTTGATATCCATAAAATGTGCTATCATAAGAATTACACACATAACAAGAAGCACAAAGGATAAAACGTGAGACATGATCTATGGCTTAAAAATATTTATACCAATGATACCGTTAAGTATCATCTTCGAATTTATTGGCAATTCCGTCCAGACGGGCGCGTTGATATCACTTTTCGTTATTACCTGTTCGTTAACGACAGTTTTTTCACCGTAGGAACTAACGTAAAACTTAGAATCCGACTTATTGTGCTTTATAGAAAGATGGGGAGTATCAACCCACTCCGATGGGATCTTGAAAATATTGCTCTTGTCACGGGATTCATCTGATCCTGAAACAACGATCTCTTCATCAGTCATGATATACTCAACCTTCTGCCCTGTATAGGCCTTATCAGGAAGAATGGTTTCAAACCGCGCGATCGGAATATTTCTGACATCATTTAAACCCGATCCCTCCGGAATGAGCTCGTTTATGTATGGAACTTCATAATAGCCTTCGCTATAAAATGTAAAACCTTTAAGGTTCTCCTGGTTAATATCAAAGGTTTGAGCCAGGCCGGTTTGCCGGGGGATAAAAGTTACCCGTAAGCTTTCGTCCTTATGTGTGGTGCCTGGAAGAAGCCTGCCTATGAAGCCCATATCACCCTTCTCATATTCAGGGTGCGAAACAAAGCGGAACACCCATTTATTGCTTGATGGCTCGACTACCCGCAGATCAGTTTTCGACTGGGTTAAGATCTCATAAAACTTCTTAACGGCCTCCTGGACGATAAGTCCGAAGATCCCTCTTTTATTCTCCATAAACCCCTTATAATCGTCGGGGTTGAAGCAAATAATATACTCATGATAGAAAACAACACGCTCGGCAAAAGACAGTGTCGAAATAGATTCCCTGAATTTTTCTATGATATACCTGTACACCTCATTCGGAGTGAGGGTTTTAGGTTTGGCCGATGTAATACCAGTATCATTTAGAAACCAGCTTTGAATACCAATACGTTTCCAAAAATTGGCTTCGGACTTCATGTTTAAGAGCTTTAAGATTATGTAAGGTTTAATGTCCATACAACCCCGAAAACCTACTAAATGTTTTAACCAAGGTTCAGAATTCCATCCATGTCGAACAGTAAATTTCCGGGCACTGTCTTAAGGGTAGAATACAAATAAAAAATGCGCAGGGTCTCCGCGCATTTTCATAATTTCAATAGTGATTACTTCACGGGGTCAGGAAGTTTGAAGGCCTGCCTTGCGAGCAGTTTCCAGTCGCCGTTTTCCTTACGCAAAACAAGGAGAATGCCGATCTTAATATCGGTCGGAGCTCCGGCATTAGTTGCTTTTGCGATAAAAGTATGACGTACAATAGCGTTATCCCCACTTACCGCGATTGTCTGATCAGCGGCGTCTACGGACTGAAAGTCAAAGGGCCCGTTAATCAGATCATCAACAAACTCGGCCTTATTCTGAACCTTACCCCCAGAATGGCCATAGGATAAAGCATCAGAAGCAATGTTCTCGAGTCGACTCTTTTCGGGATTTACTATACTTTTGTTCAGGCTGTCAACTGCAGTCGCCACAGCCTGTTCATCTTCCGGAGTGGCTGTGGCTGTAGCCGCTACAGCCGTTGTATCAGCCCCGGTTTGACTGGTACTTTCTGTTTGACCGCAGGCTACGACTGCTAATAGGGCAATCAGCACAAAACTATTTTTGACATTTCTCATATTATTCTTCAGTTTGGGTTTGTAAAAATTAGTGAGAGCGCACTACCTCTTCAGTTTCAGGAGCTACATAGCCTGCAGGCGGTCTTTTGTGCCAGTATGATGCAAGAATAGATCCTGTTATGTTCATTAGCGGGCCGAAGATACCAGCCGCTAAACCCATAGTGGCTATCTTACCCAGTGAATTCGCAATTGCCGATGCCAATCCGCCGTTTTGCATACCCACTTCGATTGCAACGGTCCGGGCATCACGTTCGGGCATATTAAACAGGCGTGCAAACCAGTATCCTAGTGTATATCCAAAAATATTATGAGCCAAAACCACTAACAACAATATCGCACCGATAGCAAGCAAGCTATCCCGGCCTGCAGCCGTAATAACCACAATGATCAATGCAATTCCGGCCATTGATATTAAAGGCATTATATCGTTAAGTATTTTGGACCTGCCGCTTAAAAGCTTGTTTAAGATCAGACCAAGCCCGATAGGAATAATGATCATCTTAGCTATATCCCACATCATGGCAAGCATATCTATTTCAATGAACTCCCCGGCAAGTAACTTCATCAAAGCCGGTGTGAGAATCGGTGCCAAAAGCGTAGCTATCGAGGTAATCGTGATCGACAAGGCTAGGTTAGCTTTTGCAAGATAGGACATTACATTTGACGCAAGCCCGCTTGGAGAACATCCTATCAGTACAATTCCCGCAGCGATTTCCGGCGGAAAGTTGGTTAAGGTAGCCAGCAGGTAACCCATACCAGGCATGATCATGAACTGGGCAGTGACACCTATCAGAACCCCTCTCGGCGTTTTGATTACAGCTACGAAGTCCTTGGCGCTCATCGATGTTCCCATTCCAAACATGATGATCTGGATAAGCGGAGTGATGAGTAAGGTCAATTTAAAATCGCCCACAGTCAGAAAGTACTGAGGATAATATAATGCCATAGTAACCGCCGCAAAGATAACCGTCGTATAGACGAATCCTTTCATGCTGTCGTAGCCACGGAAGCCGACGGCCAGGGCCAGGAAAAAGGCTACCAATAGCGGCCCTGCCAAGGCCAGATTTCCCATAAAGATCATCCCGAGGGCGACCAGCAGCAACAGGGCTGCAAGCCCCAATGCGATTTTGTAAATAGATTGTGTCAAAGTTTAAGGGTTTAGGTTGTTTATATTCTTGTTTATTACCAGGTTCTTTTACTCATCAACACATCCAGTTCGGCACGGGTCATTTTGCCTTCCTCAGGATGTTGTGCAAGCCATTTAAGAAAGTCCACCTTAATTGCGTCAGTCCACTGGCTGTCGACCTGACCGGTGGTATAACGGCCAGCTTTGATCACTTCAAACCCGAATTTGTCTTTCAATGTAACAAATTCTGCGGTAGCTACCACCTGTTCGGCTAAGTGAGAAGGTACGAAAAGCACCCCGATCCGGCCGCCAATCACCAGGTCGCCCGGAAGAACCATAACCTTACCGATACGAATTGGCGTATTGAGGCCCATCAGCACCATGTCTTCCAGGAATGAAGGATGAAAGTCACGGACGAAGGCATTAAACCCCTTAATTTCGGCTAAGCCCTGTACATCACGCGCAGCACCGTCGAAGACCACCCCGTTACCGGACTTTGTAAAGATCGATGTGGCAAGGGTGCTTCCCATAAGGGTCCCCCCTCCTATCTTTCCGAATCCATCCGCTACATAAATATCTCCTTTTGTCAGGACATCTATAGGCCATGCGTTTGTATTCCCGGTACGGCCTTGTTTTGCACCCCGGTCTTTGATGTTCTTTTCAATATCAGGGCGGGTAGGCATAAACATGGCCGTCATGGCTCTGCCGCTTACCGGAAGATCGTTTACTGTTTTCCAGCCCAATTCAAACTGGTTGGTATAACCCAGGTTTTTTAATACTGTCCACGCATCATCGATGCCGATCTTTTTCGCTCTTTCGAGAAGATTATCAGCTATTTTGGGTCTGCCATCAGCAAACCTTTCGCCTTTCCATTCTGAGGTAAGAAAAATTAACTCCTCCTTCGATATTGTTTGTGCAGACAAATATCCTGTACTTAAGAAGCAAGAGATAATTGAAAGTAAAAAGACATTCTTAATTCTCATTACATTACTATTTAACATTATAAATAAACAAATTTTATTCGACAAAATACCATTTCACAGATCCTGCCCTGAACTCCATAGGTTAAACGTACCGGCTGACTGCTTTGGCAACAAAGATCTATCTTCTCTTCTTTGAAGCAGCTTTACCCGGGAGCGTCAATTTCCAGATACTGCCCTGCACATTTCCATATTCAATGATATACAATTCATTCCCCACAAGAACCGCGTCCGTCGGGTTATTAAAAGTATCAACTATCCTTGTTGTCTTAACCAGGTAATTATCTGCCAGAGGATTGTAAGTCATCTGCAGATGCAGGAGATCCCTGCCCTGATCAGTAAAAGGCTTCATCATACTTGACCTGGCACCAAGCGAATTTCTCAGAACAAAACCACTGCCTTTAAATTCCCCGCTAAGGGCACCCTTACGGTCAAATACCAAACCCAGGGGTGAGCTGTGCGGAGTGAACGTACTGGTAGTCACACCTGTATTATCACCATCGAGTACCTTCCCGGTATGCCCACGGTATTCATTTGCGTCAGGTCCTACGTTCTGGATACCTGCTGTAAATTTAACCCCTTCAGGGATTTTAGGGAACTCCGGATCAGTACGAAAATATTTAACCGCCCAGGCATGCGCACTTCTTGGAATGAAAGGATCTGTGTCCGGGTTTGGCTTCCAGTCGGGATACTGCTGAGGATTTTCAATCCCGCCCATTACCCATGGAAAACCATAATGATGTCCTTCGCGGACCCAAAACATGTCTTCATTATGGTCATAATCCGATGAGTTAACTACAGCGAACAACTTGTCAGAGGCATCAAAAGCAATATCATAGGCATTTCTTATGCCTTCCGCATAGATAAATCCTCCGGCCTTAAGCTTCGCCAGGTCATCCTGTAATTCCAGATCTTTTGCATCCGCCGGAATTCTGAAAATCTTAGCAGTCAACGCATTGTCGCGGGCATTTGGATATGCTCCCCTGTTGTCCTGCACCTCTCCATGATCTGTTCTTGCACCGGTATTGGCATAGATATATTTTCCATCCGGGCTCACCTCAAGTGCATTCCAGCCGTGATCGAACGTAGTGGCGTTTGTTCCGTATTCTACTGTATTAAAAACAACGGTCATTTCAGGCTTACCGGATGGTTTTATATTGTACCGTACCATCCTGCCCTTATTTCCCTTACCGTTATTAACACTCACGTTGCCGCACAAGAACAGGTTGTTACCCGAAAAAATGGCCCCCTGCAGGCGGCCAATACCATGATCCGCAGCGCTTAGTACCTGCTCCGGCACCGGGTTTCCGCCCGAGGTATTAACTTTAAAAACCCCACCATCAAAGGTGGTATAAAAAAAATCGCCGGTGAGCGGGTGTACGAGTAAACGAACAGCTTTAGCACCGACGGTCATATATTTTTCCACTTTTATATCCTGCCTCAGGGCCACGGGGGTTGTCTCAACCGCCGGACGCCTTGCTGTCCTTACGGGAGTATCCTGGGCCGATGACACCAAAGGGATTAAGATCGCCGGGATGGCGAGAGAATATCGTATTAACGAGCGTATCATGTAAGTGTATAAATTATTGTTGTTTTCCAAATTCCTTCAGGTAAGCTATCAGTTCCCATCTTTGCTCCTCCTTCAGAATTTCCTTAAAAGGGGGCATGTTACCTTTTCCATTCGTTAGTTTCCAGAATATAGCACCGTCCTTTTGCTTTATAAATTTCGGATCGTGGAAATTTGCCGGCTTCACTCCCATAGCGCCACCCGCAGCTCCGTCACCGTAGCCGGTTTCTCCATGGCAGGCAAAACAATATAAATTATATAATTCCTCTCCCCTGGAAATAATTTCAGCAGAGGTACCAATTGGGTTTTTAATTGTGTCGGCCCAGGCCGGCGCCTTGAATGGTTCCTGCGCTACAGTGTCTGCTAAATCTGGTGAATAACCAGCCTGGGAATTTGCATTGTTATAGTTTGTTGAAGCGGATAATATAAAAATACCCACAGTACCTAACATCAGAACCCCGTAAAATCTTATCTTCTTCATTTGAATATTATTTACCAATAGCTTAGCCGGAATCCGTCTAAATCATGCATTGTAAGCTAATTGATGATTGTCCCGAACCGGGAAGCAGTAAAAAATTTGTAAGAAGGTTACAGCATAGTGAAAAATCACAACAGCCGTAACCTTAAACTGTAAAACCGATACTTCGGCTCTGTTTTTTATTAGATATAAGCGATGGCGTCCATCTCTACCAGCGAATCGCCCGGTACACCGCCTTTAGCGACAGCTACAGTTGTACGAACCGGTGGTTTTGCTCCGAAACGGCCTTTGTAAACCTCGTTCATGCCCTTGTAATCAGCAATATCATTAAGATATACCGTTACTTTTAAAACCTTCTGCATTGATGAACCGGCTCTTATAAGCTCCTTTTCAAGCTCTTTCAAAACTATCTCCGTATGAGACTTGATATCGAATGGATCGGTATGAGCACCCTTTCCTGCGATGTAAACCAAGCCGTTATGAATCGTATGACCGGCAAATAATTGCTGGCCGGCATAGTCAGTGATGTTTCCGGCTACCTTTTCCGGAGCGGAATCAAGAACTTTTGCATTAGCCACCGCTCCAAGGCCTGTAACACCCACAACAGAGGCAAATAACTTTTTTAATACTGATCTTCTTTGTGTTTTCATTTTCTTATTTGTTGGTTGTTGATTATTTCTTCTTTTGCATTGCCCATTCGCGGCCCGGCCTGTCAACCCGGAAACTCTCAAGGTTGCCCTTATCCTGCAAAGTAACGTACATCGTGCGGCCATCAGGTCCGCCAAAAGCTACATTACTTGCCAATTTGCCTATCAGAGTAATTTCCTGTACGAGCTTTCCTTCTGGCGAGAGCTTTGCAACCGTACCTTTACCATGTCTTGAGATGTACAGGTTTCCGTCAATATCGCACCTCATTCCGTCCATACCGAAATCCGCGAATTCATGAAATAAACGCTTATTGCTTACATTTCCTTCCGGGGAGAGGTCGTAAACCCATACCTTACGCTGAACAGACTCGTTTACATAAAGCAATTTATTATCAGGGCTCACCTCGATCCCGTTTGCAGTCCCCATGCTGTCAAGCAATACAGACGAGCCATTGGTGTCAATACGCCAGATCCGGCCATTACCAGCTTTCCAGTTTGGGTCGCTTGCATATAGCCTGTCTTTATTATCGATCGCAATATCATTAGGCTGGCTCATATTGGCGTTATGCGCAAAAACGGTGATTTCCTTGGTTTGCATATTAACCTTAAGGATATTGTGTTTCGTATAATCAGCAATTAGCATATCGCCTTTGCTGTCGAAGCGAATGCCGTTTCCGATACTCCCTGCCGGTAATTCCACAAATAAACTCGCCTTACCTTCAGGCGTCACCTGACCGATTGTACCCGGGCCACCGAAATTAACCGCGTAGACCGTGCCGGCAGCACTAACTGCAGGCCCTTCAACGCCCTTCGGAAAGCTCTTCTCAGGCGTAAACGTTGATGATTTAAACATTTCAGATTTTGGGATTTGTGCCTGGCATGCCACAAAAAGAGGTAACAAGCCAAGTGCTAAACCGGCAGCCTTAGCTGACAGTCTGTTCTGTAGAAAACGGTTCATTTTCACGGTCATCAGAGAATAAAATACTTTTAAAAAACAGGCGTAAAAAGCCAGTTTATATATATTTTAACGCAATATATGACTCTTAGATGTCATGAGCAATTCCATAGTAATTATGTTACACTTTTTTCATTGGAAACGTGGTAGGTGAACGGTAATCGGTGATCGGTAATCGGTGCTCGGTAATCAGTGATCAGTAATCGGTAATCGGTAGTTACTAGTAAAAGACTCGTTAATGATTGCTGAGCGCAGCACCGATTACTGATCATTGAGTGAAGTACTGATTACTGAGCGCAGCACCGATTACTGATCATTACTGAGCACAGCACCGATCACTGATCACTAAGCGCAGCACCGATCACTAATTACCAAGCGTAGCACCGATCACCATACACGTCACTGATTAACCGGTATCTCATATCAAATAACCGGCATATCAACTTTTTTCCAGAAGATTTCTGGTAAATTTCCTAATGGAATACGTAAAAAATTTCGGGGATTTACATGTATACAAGTTATCACGAGATATCTCTAAGATAATCTTTGAGACTTCAAAAACATTTCCGAGAGAGGAGACTTACTCGCTAACGGATCAGATTCGAAGATCTTCGAGATCTGTTGGCGCTCAAATTGCAGAATCCTGGGCGAAAAGGAAATATGAAAGACATTTTATAAGCAAACTAACTGATGCAGATGGAGAACAAATGGAAACTCAACATTGGCTGGAGGTAGCACGAGATTGTTCCTATATTTCGCCTGATCTTGCCCAAGATCTTCTCGATCAATGTCGCCATGTTGGCAAAATGCTAAACTCAATGATCGCTAAATCAGCAGTTTTCTGTCAAACGGTGAGGAGGTGATCGGTAATCAGTAATCAGTAAGTGGTAATCAGTGAGTGGTAATCGGTAAGTGGTAATCGGTATTCGGTGATCAGTATAATCAGTGATTAGTAGTGAGTAATAAAAGACTCATTACCAAGCACGCACCAATTACTGTGCACACTACTGATCACTGATTACTGATTACCAGTCATGGAGCGAAGCACTGATTACTGAGCGAAGCACTGATCACTGATCACTGATTAACTAGTAACCGAGCGCAGCACCGATTACTGAGCGAAGCACTGATTACTTCAAAGACAACACATATTTAACCATCGCCTTCGCGTCATCGTCAGACAGCGCAGGGTGTGGTGACATTGGAATGGCTCCCCATACACCGCTTCCACCTTTTTTGATTTTTTCAACAAGCTGGTTTACAGTGGAGGCATTGTTTGGATATTTATTCGCCACGTCTTTATAAGATGGTCCGAGCACTTTGACATCGACTTTATGACAGGCAAAACAATCTGACTTCGCTATCAAAGCTTCTCCCCTTTTTATTTCAGCATCGTCATTCGCTGAAGCTGCCGGTTTAGCCGGTGCGGCAGCGGGAGCTTTAGTTGTAGTTGCTGCTGTTGCCGGGCTTGCCGGTGCGGTAGTTGTAGTAACTGCAGTATCAGCCGTTGCGCTTGCAGGCGCAGCAGTGGCTGCTGCAGCAGCAGCAGGAGCTGCAGAAGGTGCTGCCGGTGCGAACCCATCGTTACTGTTATAAGCACTTCCGGAAGCCGTAGAATCTGCGGATGTTGATGCAATACCGCGTTCATTCGACGAATCACCGCATGCTAAAAAAAGGGCACACATACCCAGAATAAATAGTTGTTTCATTTTAGTAAGAGAATATATAGTAAGACGTTGTATAACGCAATTTTATACAAAATATTCGAATTTCAGATTAAATAAAGAACCTTTGACCGATTTTTAGGAATAATCAGAGGCTCCACCAGGACAAAGCAGCTGAGCGATGATAATATTCCAAGGCTCCTACTGCTTCAATTGAGCTTATTAAAGACGAAGTTACCTATCTTCTCTCCTTCCTTAAGACCCTCATCCATAGCTTCGCGATAATGTATACCGCCGTATATACGACTAATAGCTGCTTCCCGGGCGGCATGATTTACGCTTGCAAATTTCCTGTCCGGCCAGCCCCAGCGTCTTTCCGTTGAATCGGTAAAAGCAGTGTTCTTTCCGAAGATATTAGTTAAAACTGTTGCCGAAGCGTTTGATATTATAGAATGCCCGCTAGTGTACTCGGGAAAGGGTGGTGTTTGAAGATATGGTTTCCAGTTTTCGTCAAGATACAAATTGATATAGGTTTCAGGTCTTAACAGCGAGTAAGTGAATTTTGTATTCCAGCAGGCAATAAAAGAATCCATAATGGCAATTGAGACACCGGCATAACTAAATACGGTTTTGTCAAAATCGGCCTTTTGATTTTTGCATACTATACCAGTTATGCCCATCCAGTGACCTCCCGGTGTCATAGCTTTTGTGGCAAACATCACATGTCCGGATACATTCATTTTAAACCCATTACAATCCCAGAAGTCAGCTATTGCCTTTTGCTCATCGGTCAGATTTACTCCCAGGTCGTATACTTCCGAAGCAAGTTTGTGAAACTTGCTATCCTTTTCCTTGCTAAAGGGAGCGGGTGGAAGCGGCAGGAACTGACTGGCAGAATCTATCATGACCGGACGCAGCTTCATCCAGTTTGGTTCTATTGCTGACATATAACCAGGGGGAGTTGGCACCCACCTGCTTTCATCATTATTAACAGTATACTTTACGGCTGACCGGGTTTGTTTGTAATTGTCTTTTTTACTCCAATCCATAACAGCTTTGCTAGATCCCTGGGCATAATTCCGGGAGTTTTCTATAATTTCGGCTGGCATTCCATTCGATTCCGCCAGGTGGATAAGCCCATCAATTATTTTCTGGGTGGAATCCTTCGAAAAGGTCAGTTCCTGCCCCACGTACATGAACGCCAAAAGAGAAGCAAGCTCGATATTAACCGGCTTTTCAGGCTTTGCAAGTTTATTGAATCCAGCTAGTTTTTTGCTAAGCGATCTATATTTTACAGACTTTGATGCCATAACCTCATAAGCTGCCAGATTACTGTAGGCATAGATCCTGCTGGCCACCGGTGGAGAAAAAACATCATACGTGATCACATCTGTTAATGAGCCTACGGTCTGTGAATACAGCTCAGGATTCTTGAAAACTGTTTCATAATCCTTGTCTTCGGAACACGAACTTGCCAGGAATAGAATGCAAATTATAACTACGTATATCTTCTTCATATCGGGAACGTCGATTAGTCTTATCTGTCTAAGTAAATTAATTTATTATCACATCAATATTAACGCATTTTCAGGTAGCTAGAGGCGGGCCTCCCGGTACGGAAACTTTTCGGCGGACCGCCTTGCTTTTTTCCCGGGTTGCTGTAAATTTAGCCGTGCGATATTCGCCCAAATGAATGTCACCTGTAATAGAATCACCGCTCACTGTTCCTGAGAAATAGAAAGTGATGCTATTTCCCGGCATTTCTGCAACGCTTTTAAGCTTCACCTGGTTACCTTCTATAGTACCTGCTATAAGCCTCTCATGAAACTCGCTCTTATGCGTACCATTTACCCAGTTGCCATCTTGAATAAGAGTAAAAATATGCTGATCCATACTGCTGAAAAACTTAATTCCAACTTTCCATGTTCCGCTTAAATTACCCGAAGGACTATTCATGGTTTCTGATTTTGGGCTACGCTTACGCGACAAGACCTCATAAAGACGGTCAGCCACCAAACGATCCTCCCCTTCTTTCATGTGCCCGGCGGTAATATCAATTGATGTTGTGCCATCTGGATGATCGGCATCACCTACGGCAACTCTCGGCTTATTTCTTCCTACCTCTTCTGCTATTTCATTGCCATTAACATTTAATTTTGCCGGATCCCAGCTAATTTTCAAGACCGGGTACTTATTGGACAGTGCTGTTGGTTCGATGATCAATGTTTTAACACCATTTATAGTCAGCATCTTCTTAGAAATAGTGTCCAGCCAGGATAACCATCTCTTCCATTCTGCCTCATGATCTCTTTTCGCCCAGCTTTCTACAGCCGCCAGCATTCCCATCATTTCTTCGCGGCCAACTTTATTATCTCTTCCGGGCCCGTGGTGCGGAGAACTAGCCTGCCATGCAGACATAAGTATATCTTTATTACCAAGCATTAAGCCCGCACATTGAGGCCCTCGTATAGCTTTACCTCCTGAGTAGGCCACTACGTCTGCTCCTCTTTTTAAATGGACCGGGGGAATTGTCAAATGCTCCGCGGCGGCATCGATAAGCACAGGGATATTCGCAGGTTTGGCGATCTTTGATATGACCTCCAGAGAGAACGGCTGCCCGGTAAAGGAACCCTCTACTGCATTGACATAAATCATCGCCGTTTTTGAGTTAATTGCCTTTTTCAGTTCCTCCGGCGATGAAACGTGGACGATTTTCACTCCGATATTCCGGACAGCATGATCATATACATTTCGGGAATACTCAGGAATAATCACTTCGGTTTTTTCCAAACCCGTAAGATCAGGAATACGAATCAGCTTTTCCGGATTACCCCCGGTTACGCAGGCTGCTGTTATATGCTTTAACCCGGCTGCACAACCGGCAGAAACCATAGCCCATTCCGCGCCGGTAATTTCGGCCAGCCTCTTGCTTATCCCGTCAGCGAGTTCATCATACTGAACAAAATTCTGTGAGGCTGCCTCCATTGCTTCTCTTACCTGGGGGAGCTCTAATGATCCGCCAAGAATAGTGAAAGCACCGCGGCAATTAATAATGGGTTCAACGCCAATTGAACGGAAAATATTTAATTCTGAAGAAGCAACAGATGGACCCGGAATTTGCGAAACCAGGGATCCCTTATCAGAAAGAATGGGTCCTGCTAATGATTGTTTAGGAAGCATGCTTCCGGTTAAAGGCAGGAGAGCTAAACCTTTAAGAACATTTCTACGTTTCATGTATTATTTTTTTGGGCTTTATATAATGAGTAGCTTAAATTATCAAATGTCATGGAATCCGGCATTGTCAATTAACCTTTACAGACCTTAGTTTCGAGTCATTTATTCCCATGATGATCTGGTGAGAATTCTGAGATTTATTAGAGACCATTTGCATACTTCTTACATTACCACGAATATTCAAGCCGCTTTTCCATTGAGGTACGTATTCAAATTCGCCTTTACCTTTACCCATTATCATCGTGCCGTTACTTCCAGTGAATTGACCGAATTTGATCCGTGTCCAGGAATTATTACCTGCTAATACCAGATCTTTTTTGCCATCTCCATTAGCGTCAAATGATGCAATTGCATACACAGGAGCATATTGTGCTTCAACGGGAAGCTTCTTCAGTGTAAAACCCTTTCCTGTATTCTCCAAATAAACGGTTTCAAGAATTTCTGATTTCAGCACTTTTGCATCCTTTAACTGCTCAGGCGTAAATAAGTCGGTAATAGTCGCTGTTGAATACTTATGATACTCCAGGAATTTCTTTTTCAGGCCTGGAAGCTGGTCTGTTATATCGTCCCTCGAAGCCGCCGGATAGGATGCGCCTCCATTGTAATAGCAGAAAATGGGATCTACAGAACCGTTTTCATCAAAATCTTTGAAATACAACTGTAAAGGTTCCTTCTCGCTCGCCCGGAATTGAGCATTTGTTCCGAGATTTCCAATGATCAGGTCTTTGTCGCCGTCGCCATCCATGTCATCCGCATGAATTTTATTCCACCAGCCGGTTGAAGCGAACTTAATATATGCTGACGAAGCGTCTGTAAGTTTGCCATTTTTATTCAAAAAGACTTTTACTGGCATCCATTCTCCCACCACTACCAGATCTTCTGTCTTATCATTGTCCACATCGATCCATAATGCATCCGTTACCATGCCTATATTCTTTATCGCCGGTGCGATCTTATTTGTCGCATCCGTATAATTTCCTTTGCCATCATTAATCAGGATCTTGCTCTCCGGCGTAGTTGGATACATCCCCGGGACCAAACGTCCCCCAACGAAAATATCTATATCACCATCTGCATCGATATCAGCAGATTTCACACTTCCTGTACTGATCAGCATTTTTGGCAGACTTGTTTTGCTCGCCGAAAAACCTCCTTTGCCGTCATTTATATAGATCCTGTCCTGCAAAAGAATATCATCCTTACCAAATTCATATCCGCCGCTGGCTACATATAAATCTTTATCGCCGTCGCCGTCTACATCCAAAAATTCAGCGGCCGTATCTTCATACTGAGAATCGGCTGTAATTGCTGCCGATGGTTTAGCAGAAAAGCTCCCGATCGCTGTTTGCAGATAAACAGCTCCGGATTGCCCCGCTGCACCACCTACGAATATGTCATCCAGCCCGTCATGATTCAAATCTGCCTTTACTATACACGGCCCTTGTCTTGACAGGTAGTTAGGCAGCAGGGTCTGAACTGTAAAATCATTAAACTGATTTTCTATGTGAGTATAGTTTATAGTATTGGTGTTGGTGAAATATCTACCCGAAATAGATGCCGGAACGAATTTATCGCTCTGCCCGGCATCCTTCAAATCCAGCGAGACTGTCTGGTTTACTTTAAGATTCCTTAACTTTTGAGTCTGATCATTTGGCCAGACTATTAAAATAGAATCAATAAGGTTGTTTTTTCCTACGCCAAAATTTAATACCGGATCTACAGAAGATTGAAACCCACGCACAGGGATCTGCTCCTGGTAATATTTTTTATCCTTACAATATACCGTCACCTTAGATCCGATACCATAGGAATTCAGGGGATCACCTTTTAGCTTGATCTTAATGTAATTGTTTTTTCCAATCGTTTCACTATTATTCTTGTAGATGCCTGCGTAATCATTTGTATTGCTGACTATCAGGTCCATATCGCCATCGTTGTCTAGATCAGCATACGCAGCACCTGCCGATATGCCTTCCTTGCTTAAGCCCCATTCAGAGTTCTTTTTTTCAAACCTGTCATTCCCCGTATTACGGAAAATGTAATTAGGGGTAACGATAGTCGGCATTTTTTCAATAAAGTCTTTCACCGCGACCTCCTTTCCCTCCTGCCTTGCACGAATGGTTTGATCCATTGTGTATCTTAGGAAGTCCATGTCAGTATAGTCCTTAACGTAACCATTCGTAACAAAGAGATCCTTATTGCCATCGTTATCGTAATCTGAAAACAAAGCAGCCCAGCTCCAGTCTGTGTTAGATATTCCGGCTAACTGGCCTATCTCAGAAAATGTGCCGTCCCCGTTATTTTTTTGCAGCATATTTCGACTGAACTGGTAATAAAAGCCTTTTTGGAAAAGAAATTGCATCTTATCAAAATTTTCGGCACCTGAATGCATCTTTTGTGTCTGATTATCTTCAGGAAGCATATCCAGGGTAACAAGGTCTGGTAAAGCGTCGTTATTATAATCTGCAACGTCAGATCCCATAGAATACATCGATACCAGGCTCATACTTTCGGCGAGCTTATCAGTAAATGTACCATTGCCATTATTAATGAACAGGTAATCAGGTTCATTAAAATCATTGGACACGTAGATATCCGGCCAGTTATCATTATTGACATCAGATATAGCAAGACCTAACCCAAAGGTGAGAACGTTAGAAGTTATTCCAGCTTTAGCACTGATATCGGTATAATAGCCATTATTATTTTGATATAGCTTATTAGCAAAATCCGGATTCTGCTGCTTTCTCAACTGAACATTCTCCTGCACACCCGTGGTGTATTTTTGCAGGGAGTGGTTAATAAGAAACATATCCAGGTCCCCGTCTTTATCATAATCAAAAAAAGAGGCCTGAGTGGAATAACCATGATCAGCAAGGCCATATTCTTCGGCTTTTTCCGTAAACGTCAGATCACCATTATTGATAAATAGCAAGTTCTTCCTTCTTTCAGGATCAATGTCTGCCGAGCGACAAATATAAATGTCGAGAAAACCGTCCGCGTTAATATCAATCATTGTTGCACCAGTACACCACCCCTGCATACTGGCTATACCGCTTTTATCAGTTATATTTTCAAACTCAAAATTTCCTTTGTTGATATACAGACGATTTCTAACCATGTTACCGGTAAAAAGCAAATCCTGAAGCCCATCATTATTAATATCACCAACTGCGACACCGGCGCCGTTATAGAAGTATGAATAGTTCATTACATTCAGTTCATCACTCTCACGAAGCTTATTCGAGTAGTCAATCCCCGTATCATCTTCGTCCAATAAGGTAAAAAGTGTATCATTTTTACTGGCGCAGCCACTCAATGCAAGACTCAAAAGAGCAGCAGCATAAATTTTTTTTAGCATGTTAACGTATTTTATCAGGCACGGATCATTGAAAATTATTTCTGTCAATTGTACAGCATAAAATTCTGAATTATAAGTATTTCAGAATAAAAAACTTTGATAGGAAGGAATAATAGGTCCCAGTCAAAAATTACTGTGCGTTCACAGTGAACCATTAAATATAAAAAATATCTGGGTAAAGAATATCTTTTGAGAACATAATATTCAGAATATTATTGCAAATGATCCCAGGTTCTATCTCATAGGTAAAATACCAGATAAACGGTTATTTTAAACTATTGTCAATAAAAAAGGCCTCCCTGAAATTCAGGAAGGCCTTCACTTTCGATATTATAATTGATTATTTATTCCACCATAAACGGGTAGCTTCATTATCAGGACCACCAAGTTTTGCAACTCCGGTTGCAACACCACCCGGGTTTGTCTGGCTTTCGCCAATAGTGTACGGTACACGACGAATAACCTGATCCTTGGTTACAACTGCACTCTCAGAGTTCATTACAGGGTATAACTTAGGGAAACCGGTACGGCGATATTCAGCCCATGCCTCTACTCCATTGGGCCACAAAGCAAGCCATTTCTGAGTGTGGATCTGCTCCAATTGTCTTGCAGCGTTTGTAGTCCAGGCAACCGGAAGGTCGGTTAATGCAGGTGAAACTACAGCGCCTGTTACAGCGATAGGAGTTTTCGTGCTCGCAGTGTATGCAGCTATTGCAGCCGGATCTGAGATACCCCATTGTTTCAGGGAAGTCTCGATACCTTTCTCATAGAAAGATTTGGCAGTACCAGCGCCCATGTTCCATCCTTTCAATACGCCCTCTGCTCTCAGGAACCAGCTTTCTGCAGCCATCATAACCTCAAATGGATTGGTATTCTGATTTGCTGGTAAAAACCTGTCAGCTACGTTTGACAATTTTGTATTTTGATTCTCTGGCAAACCTAACTGTACCTGAGTATATCCGTTACGGATACCCTTAAAGGTTGCAGTTGTTCCCTCAATAGGAGCATAAAACTTAGAAAGACGCGGATCTTCGTAACCCGTTAACACGGATTCCATTGCAGCGCTCATACGGAACTCATTCCATGCCGTTGCCTGATTGAAACTGTTGATGTTATTGGCAGTAGTTTTCAGGTAAGCATCGTGAGCATTGGTTTCCATAACACCACCGGCTATCGCAGCCTCAGCATTTGTCTTTGCCAATGCAGGCTCTACTCCTGAGATACGGATAGCGATACGAAGGCGTAAAGAGTTAGCAAACCGTATCCACTTATCTACATCACCTGCAAAGATCAGATCATTAGTTCCAAGAAGATTTTTTCCCTTGTATGCCTGCAGGTCAGCAGTTGCTTTAGCCAACTGTACCAGGAAGTCCTTATAAATAACATCCTGAGCATCATAATCCACTTGCTTTAGGCCATTACCTACAGCTGAATAAGGAATTGGTCCCCAATAATCAGTCATTGGCTGAAAGATCTTAACTTTCCAGATATTGGCCATGGCGTAAATTCCAGGATTTTCAGCTACACCACCCGGTTTAGTGTTTTCCAACACCCCCAACAATGGATTTACACCATTATTGTAAAAGTTATTGAATGCACCATTCAACCAGTTACCAACCATTACGTAACGGTCAGAGTTGAAGTTCTGAGCGATATTGCCATAATACTGGGCGTATAAATCGCCAAATAAACTCTGAAAGGTCTGCCATGAAAACAGGATCCCCCTGTGCTGAGTGGCTGCGAATGCATTACCAACAGCTGATGCGTCAAGCTCTGTTAACCTGGTTTTATCAGTATTGTATTCCTCAAACTTGTCGGTACAAGAAGAAATACCAATAGCTGTAACCAGGACCAAGGTTGAAGCAACGATATATAATCTATATTTTTTCATAATTTATAATTTTTTAATAATTAAAACGATAAGTTTAAGTTTAAACCGATCTGGCGGGTTGTAGGCAGGGAGAATCCTTCCTGACCAACGGACGTGTTAGTAGAACCTGCTGTAGATTCAGGGTCGAAACCTTTGGCTTTATTTACGATGAAGAATAAGTTACGACCTACTAAAGAAACAGAAGCTGCCTGGAATGGAGCTTTGTTAAATAGATTTTTTGGTATTGAATAACTTAAAGAAGCTTCGCGTAAACGAACGTTTGTAGCGTCATAAGCCCAAACTTCACCTACCGGAGTATTACGTCCACCTACAAATTTCCAGTATGCCTCGGCAGTTGTCGGAACTGTATTAGCTGCTCCGGCTGCGGTTACACCAGGGAAGATCATAGAGCTTCTTCCAGCTAATGTTTCGGCTACCTGACCATCAGAGTAGATAATTGCATTCGTGAATGAAGTAACCGTACCACCAACACGGGCTGTAATTAAAGCGCTTAGGCTAAATCTCTTGAAGTTAAATGAATTGCTTATACCTCCGGTCCAGTCAGGACGTGAATTACCGATATCAACAGTAGTACCTGGGGTGATCAACGGTAAACCGTTTGGCCCCACTAATATACTTCCGCTGGCATTGCGTTGATAACCTCTGCTATACATCTGACCCAACGGTTGTCCTTCAACAGCACGCTGGAATACCATGAAATCCTGAGTTAAGTTCAAGGTTTTCAAAGTTGGAGACAACTCAACTAACTTATTAATGTTTCTGGCGAAGTTTACGTCAATATTCCAACGGAAATCATTTTTAGCAATAGGCGTTCCATTCAGGGTTAATTCAATACCCTTGTTGTTTACTAAACCAGCGTTAACATACTCTGAGCTCCATCCTGAAGCAGGAGGAAGAGAAACAGTAAATAATTGGTTTTTAGAATCAGAATTATAGAAACCTAAATCAAATCCAAAACGATCGTTAAAGAATTTAGCTTCTAAACCAATCTCCATTGCCGTTGTTAATTCAGGCTTCAATTCAGGGAATGGTTTTACACCATTTCTGCTAATGAAACCGCCGTTACCGCCAGCCGCAAAGTTATATAACTGGGTTGTAAGGAATGCAGCAGCATCGTTACCGGTAGTTGCATAAGAACCTCTCAGCTTAGCAAACGAAACTGCACTTGGTAAAGTGAAGATGTTGGAAAGTATTGCTGAAAAACCTCCTGAACCAAACAGATAAGACTGGTTTTGTTTCGGCAAGGTAGATGACCAGTCATTACGAACTGAACCAGAGATTGTAATTGCATTTTTGTAAGTGAAATCGGCAGTTGCAAAAACACCTTGTTTTTCTGTGGCAACAAATGAGTAACCATCTGTTGGACCACGACCATTGGATGGAATAAATAAGTTATCCCTGTTTAGTCCATTAGTATTGGTTGAACGGAATGTCCTGTCAACGTGCTGAAGACTCGCACCGAAAGTTGCATCAACAGTCAGATCTTCCAGAATGTTCTTTTTGTAGATACCAATGAAGTCAAAGTTAGTTTCAGTAACGTCCCTGTTTTCAGTTACGTAGTTACCAAAATCAGCGATAGTATAGGTATTGTTGTACCATTTACCCTCGAAAGCATCAATTGTTTTATCAATACCTACACGTCCCATTAAACTCAATCCGGGAGTAACCTGGTAAGTTAATGATCCAAAACCCATAACGCGATCCCTGATGTCATCAGAAATGATACGGTTTTTAGTCCAGAACGGATTTTCACCGCCATTAGATCCAGGATTCCAATAGTTCTGCATTAATTTACCTGTTGAAGGGTCAATGTAATCGAATTTTTTAGCCTGTTCCAAAGAGATGTTACGTGGAATACGTAAGATGTGACGCTGGTTATTCTGGTAGGCCTCACCCGTGTATTGCCTGTTGTCAATATCTTGTTTAAGATAAGTAACTTTCGAATCGTAAGATATTTTAGGGCTTACTTTTCCGGTAATACGCAGGTTAAGATTGTTTCTAACCAACTTGTTATTGTCAATGATACCGGTCGCATCTACCCTGGTGTATGCGAAATAAGTCTGAGCTTTTTCGTTACCGCCTGTGAATGCTAAAGTATTTGACAATTGCTTTCCTGTAGAATAGAAATCCCTGTAGTTATTCGGCTGAGGAGTCATGTTATAGGTTTTACCAGCATCTGCAGGATCATTTCCCCACAAAGCTACTGACTGGCCTGTCATTTTCGGACCCCATGAGCCTTCCTGAGCTCTGTTATAAACTCCAGCGGCACCCTGACCATACTCATTCTGGAAGTCATAAAGCTCCATCATCTGCTCAATTTGAGAAGAGCTGTTGAAAGAAACCCCTGAACCTGCCTGCGCACTGCCTTTTTTGGTAGTGATCAATAACGCACCGTTTGCAGCACGTGAACCGTAAAGTGCAGTTGCAGAAGCTCCTCTCAGTACAGTCATAGACTCGATGTTATCAGGGTTGATGCTGGATAATCCATCACCACCATCACGGCCACCGTTACCGGTACCAGGACTGTAATTCGAGTTATCCATTGGAACACCATCGACAACGATCAATGCTCCGTTGTTACCTGTGATTGAACGGTCTCCTCTCAATACAACGCGGGTTGAACCGCCAAGACCTGAAGAAGTACCGGCAACATCAAGACCGGCAACACGGCCGATCAAAGATTTACCAACATTTAACTCTCTGGCTTTTTGGAAATTATCAGTATTGACCTTTTGAGTTGCATAACTCAGGACCCTCTGATCTTTTGTAATACCCAAAGCTGTAACAATTACTCCTTCAAGTAGCTTTGAATCAGATTCAAGACGAACATTTAAATTTGTCCGTCCGTTAACTGAAACAGTCTGACTTGTAAATCCAATGTAGGTAAAGACCAGTGATGCATTGGATGGTACAGAAATTGTAAAATTACCGCTTGCATCAGTACTTGTACCTTGGTTAGATCCACTCACTTTGACGCTTACGCCGGGAAGCGGCAGGTTGTCCGAGTCAGTAACCTTTCCGGTTACACTGACATTCTGCGCAAACGCATAGGTCTGGCAAAGTAGCAGTAACACGATTAGTTTGTAAATTTTTTTCATCATAAAACTTTTTTTGTGTTTAGGTATAAAAAACTATTTGTTTGCTCTAATTTTTACATAAAACTCATATTATCTTACATAAATATTAGGCATTCCTAAATTAAACATTTATTTAATTATGCCAAATATTTACAAAAGTCCCTGAATGTTCAGGCCTTTAACCTCGATCATGTTTGTATGTAATTGATTATAAATAAATTAATGAAACTTGTAAGAATAAAAATCCGCCACATTTTTTTATGCAGATCGCCGAAAATCGCTAACTGAATTTTTACAGTAACAATTTAACGACATATTTGCTATTGCGATCTTCAAAAACTGCGAGTTTTTATCGGCTGCGGCGCGCCGCCCGGATGCCGGATAATTGCTAATTATTTATATAAAAAAAACTGCGAAAACAAAAAAGCACCCCCTTTCAGGAGTGCTTTTTACAATACAAAATTTACCGGGAATTACTTCATCCAGTAAAATTTAATATCCGGTTCATCTTTTCCTTGAAGATACGCTGTAACAGCTGCATCATAAGCAGCTTTACTTGAACTTGCTACAAGGTTAGGATAAGTCAAACGCTTAATAAACGTTCCTTTTGGAAGTCTTGGGTTCGTAGGGAACGCAATTGCGTACTGTGCAGGGTATCCAGTTCTTCTGAACTCTGACCATGCTTCAGTTCCTTCAGGAAATAAAGCGATCCATTTTTGAGTGATGATCTTTTCGAGCTTATTGTCGAAACTACCCGCTTCATCCCATTTTACCGTATTGCTTGTTAATGGCTCGCTGTTTAATGAAGCGTTAGCAGGATCAACATACGCCGCCTGGGTTGAAGTGCTGTTCAGGTAAGCATCCACACCACCGGCACCATTTAATGTGAACGAAGCTCTTATCCCTTCTTCGTACAAAGATTGAGCAGTTCCGCCCACATTCCAACCTCTTAATGCACCCTCAGCTTTAAGGAAATAGCTTTCAGCGCCATCAACGATCTTTACAGGTGCAAACTCAGCAACCTTGAATGTAGAATAATTGATGTATGGTTTTTTATCAGCTGGTTTTTCAATTCCCGGTCTGATTCCTCTGAAGGTACCGGCTATTGGTGCATGCGTTGCAGGATTAGCATATACTGCTAAACGGCTGTCTTTGAAACCATCAAGGTACGTAATGATAGCTGCAGACATCCGGGTATCAGACCATGCATTTGTCATGGTGAAATAAGGATTCACTGCAGTTGCGGAAGCTGCAACCTGGAAAGAGCCAGTGGATAGGTCCATTACACCACCATTAGCAGGCAATAAAGCTTTGTCAGCCTCAGCCTTTCCTTTAGCAGGATCAACCACCGAAATACGCATTGCCATACGTAATCTGATGGTGTTTGCAAGCTTTACCCATTTCAGATAGTCACCCTTAAAAGTCGATCTGTCCCATTTCGCGAAACGCTTGGTATCAGCTGCCGGATCAGCTTTCTCTGCTGCCAAAAGTGCTGCAACAGCTTTTTCCAGGTCAGCAAAAATACCTGCATAAACTTCTGCAGGAGAGTCAAACTTAGGCTCTGCGGTGTTACCGAACTTAGAGTACGGGTAAGGGCCGAAAGTATCAGTAAGCCTTTGACCAGCCATCCCTTTAAGGATCAGACCGATGGCATACAGATCCGGATATTTTACATCATATCCTTTTTTCTGCATAGTCAACCAGTTGTTCATTACATTGTTTGTGCTGGCATCGTATGAACCTGCCCAGATACCTTTGGTTGAGTAGGTCATGGTATTTACATTACCGATGAAAGCTGTCGGAGCTTCAAGGTAACCTGCATATGACTCGGCCTGAAGATTCTGCTGGGTCTGAACACCCGTTCCTGTAACCACGATATTGTTCATCATGATTGGTAACAAAAACGCAGCCTCGGCACCGTCCTTGGCAAGGTCGGCATCAGAGATACGGCCTTTATCCACATTTAACCCCTCAAAGTCGTCCGTACATGCAGGAGCAGCAAGGGTTAACAAGCCCAGGCAAAGGAGCTTGAAATTGTTTTTATTAATATATTTCATCTTCATATTATATATGTTATATGGGTATTAAAAACCAGCTCTAAGTGTGAGACCGATAGAAGTTGCTGAAGGAATTTGGAAGGACTCAAAACCCTGAGCGCCATTTCCGGTACCAGAAGCTAATTCAGGATCGAATGGAGCTTTCTTGTAGAAGAATAACACATTTCTGCCTACTAAAGATAGGTTTACATTTTTGAACGTGTTACCGAATTTCGGCAAAGTGTAGCCAAGAGCTAATTCTCTTAATCTGATGTTAGTAGAGCTGTAGGTATATTCAAGACCAGCCGCACCGTAATCTGCTTTAGAAGATATGTGTCCAAAGTAGGTTTGTGCGTCGACCAATCTGCCGTTCAGCATTACGCCGCCAGCATCACGTGCTTCACCACTTCTCTTAGACAAACCTTTGAAGTCAAGCCATTGCTCGGTAGATGATGATACCAGACCACCGAAACGACCGTCAACAAGGAATGATAAGTTGAAATTTTTGTACTGGAAATTATTATTCATGTTCAACAGGAAATCCGGGTTGGCATTTCCGATGAATTGATCATCAGTAGCGGACAAAACTGGAAGACCGGTAACCGGGTCGAACAACTGTTTGCCGTTTGCATCATACTGATAGGTTTTTCCGAACAGATCATGATACGAACCGTATTTACGGCCTTGCAATAATGAACTTCCCGGACGAAGAAGGAAAAGGTTGGTTAACCTGTTACCGCTGTTCAACACAAAACGATCTGTAGTTAGCAAGCTGCTTAACTCTTCGATACGGTTGGTGTTTCTTGTAAAGTTTAAGGAAGGAGTCCACCTGACTGCGCCGAACTTAGTATCATAGCTTAATGAAGCCTCAATACCTTTGTTACGGATAGTACCACCATTGATGTAGAAACTGGTAGCACCAGAACCTGTAGGGGCAGCAATAGTGAATACCTGATCTTCAGTTAAAGCATTATAGTAAGTAACGCTTAAGTTCAATTTATCTTTCAGGAACCTTAAGTCAGCACCAAACTCAATTGATTTAGAACGCTCAGGTTTAAGAGAGATAGTATCTGTACCGCTGAAGAATGGAAGAGTTGGTCTTCCTACTACGCTTTCCGAAGTATTCACCTGGTAGTTAGAGTTGGTTGCTGCCTGTCCGAAAGATAAGGAGTTACCCACTTCAGCATAACCTGCTCTTAACTTAGCATAAGAAAGGAAATTGTTAGTGCCAATCGTATTTGTCAGCACGTAAGCCAATCCGGCAGATGGATAGAAGAAGGGATCGTTCACAGTAGATGACCATTCATTTCTGGCTGTTACATCAAGGAAGAAGGTTTCTTTAAATCCAAAAGCAGCCGTACCGAATACCGCACGGTCAATCCGCTTAGTTTTTTCAGAAGTTGAAATAAAATTTCCGGTCAGTCCTTGTAAGGCAAAATAATCAGCATAGAACAAGGTGTTACCTGCACCGTCATTACCATTAAAGATCTCGTCAAACTTGGTGATGGTATTACTGAAACCAGCATTGGCTATCAGCGTTAAGTTGCTTGATAATGCTTTATTGGCGTTAAGTAACACGTCAGTGTAGAGTTCTGATCCACGGTTTACTCTCTTATTGAATGCACCGTTTGCTCCAACAGATGTCGGATCAGATGTTGCTCCAAATCTCTGCTCTTCATCAGAACCGTAGTTGTTATACGTAGTTCTCCCGGCAACATTTAACCAGTTTGTCAGATCATACTTAGCAGAACCGGTTAAGTTAGTACGCTGGTTTAAGTTATCTCTGGTGATTTTGTTAGTGATCCAGTACGGATTCTGGTTAGAGCTGTGCTCGTTAACAATGTATGGCCAGTTTTGAACATAGAATCCTCTGGAAGCATCCCATTTACCGCCACCATTAGCTTTGTATTTGTTCATATCATCGCCCATAGGGAAAAGATAAAGACCAAACATCGGGCTATTATACCAACCTGAAAAGTTCTGATTTTTAGTGTGACGATTAATGTAGTTTATACCTCCATCAACAGTAAGCTTGTTGTTAAATGCTTTAGAACTACCACGTACAGTAATGTTATTTCTGCCGTAACCATAACCCGGAACCATTGCTTTTGCAGTAGTGTTAGCATAAGAAATGTAAATACGCTGTGTTTCATTTCCGCTGGCAAGTGATACACTGTTTACATAGTTCTCTCCGGTACGAAAGAAATCTCTGATGTGAGCATCGCTTCCGTTAGAAATTTTCGGGCCCCAGCTTTGATTACCTGTAGTTGAAGCTATTCCGTTTGAACCTTGTCCATACGTTGTCTGAAGCTCAGGTAAAACAAATGGGCTGTCGAAAGTTGCTGTACTGGCAACATTCACACTGGTAGTTCCTAATTTTCCTTTTTTGGTTGTGATCAAGATCACACCATTCGCAGCTTGTGCTCCATACAAAGCTGCGGCAGATGCTCCCTGAAGAATCTGAAGGCTTTCAATGTCTTCCGGATTGTAATCCGAGAATCCACCGATAGGCACCCCATCCACAACATACAGAGGAGAGTTACTACCTGCAATAGACTTGTTACCACGTAACACGATCCTTGGGGATGAACCCGGACCGCCGCTGCCTTGAGTAACAAATACACCTGCTGCTTTACCAGCAAGAGAGTTAAGAACGTTTGCGCCTGTAACTTTGTTTAACTCTTCAGCTGAAACGTTCGTTGTACTGTAAGATAAACTTTTTGCAGACCGCTCAATACCCAAAGCTGTTACAACTACTTCACCTAATGCAGTAGCATCTTCAGCTAAGCGGATGTTAAGGGTAGTACGACCCTGAACAGGAACAGATTGGCTGGTATACCCAATGTAGGTAAAAACCAAAGTTGCCGTTGAAGGCACAGAAATTGTAAAGTTACCCTCAATGTCGGTACTGGTTCCCTGTGTTGTCCCACTCACTTTTACGCTCACCGCTGGAAGTGGTAAATTGTCAGAGTCAGTCACCTTTCCGGTAACACTGATATTCTGCGCAAACACATAGGTCTGGCAAAGCAGCAGTAATACGACTAGTTTGTAAATTTTTTTCGTCATGAACTTTTTTTTGTAAATAAATTAATTAATTGTAAAACCTCCTTTACGTATTCCCTGGAGCAGAAAAACGTGGTAATTCGGCCTCCCAAAATAAGCATTTACGTCAGACTTACCGGAATATTGGACGGTCTTTGCCGAAGCTCTTAACTCAGCCCTCAACTCCTTCCATCTAAGACATTTAGACATAAAAAAACGGGTGCTGTTCGCACCCGTAATCGTAACGTGTTTGTTATCTATGCAAATCAGGCTACAGAATCTGCCGGAAATCGAACTTGCTATCGTGATCTAAAGAGGCTATTTTTTTCCGGGTTTTACTCTCCGCCTGAAGGACAAATTGATTTTCGGTGCCCCGGAGGATCACCTGTTCAATATCGTCAAAGTTAACAAGCGGGTAGTACTGTTTTAAAACCGAAAGGTCGGGTGTATATTTTCCTACCCGGGATTTATAATCCTGCATAAGATAATAATATTTCCATGCGGTAAGCTTTAGCTGCTCGTCCTCCAGGTTCAGAAAATCCAGGCTGTTTTCAGTCTCATCAGCAAACCTTACCACCCCCCACCTTTCCGGGTAATGGAAGTTTACAATGCCGGGTACCGACCAGCAGCTATAAGCCGGTTGTACCGGCCTTCCATTCGCACCCACTCTTTTTACATAAGCGCCATCCTTAATATCAACCTCTCTCTGCACCCGGGTTACATTCATTTTCCAGGTGCTTCCCACCTTAGGCATTGAACGGTTACCACCGTAACGGAACGTCGTTAAAGGAAATGCGAGCTCGATTCCCCAGGATTTATCCTTATCTGACGGGTTATTTAATGTGCCGTCGATATAAACAGCCTTCTTCAGTCCTTTAATATCCCAGTCGGTGATGCTTGGCCCGCCATTACGCGGCGGCTTGTTTAATAAAAGATCCCAGATTGCAGCAAAAGCATTGATCTGGAACTCCATATAATTATGCGTATCTCCATCAGGATCGATAAATATTTCGAGGGCGTTATCCTGGAAAATGGATTGGTCATGCTCTTTTAGTGTAGCCCAGATGTGTTCCTCGTCAAAGCGGCAATAAACATAAAGGTTCTCATTGTCCCACAAAAGCTTGAACCGGGTGGAAGTAGCGGGCTTTTTCTCCGGCTTGCCTTCTATATCCTCAAAAGGCTCAGACCAGGCTGCCTTAGACCAGGCTGGGTCGTCGCTCTTACCATCAATGTTTATAGGCTGAGAAGTTTTAAGGACCGTATATCCCCTCGGGACGGTAAGTATCGGTGCCAGCTTTTCATCGGTTAACTGAGCAGAAACGGTCAGCGAGCTTGCCAGCAACACTGCTGCGAGTATAAGGGTATTAGAATTCATATTGATGATAAATTATTAAAAACTGCGTTCCGGCGGTATCTCCGATGATCTCTGCGTCCACTGCCAAAAAACTCTGCGCTCTCTGCGTTAAAAAAATTCCCACAACACCAGCACGAAGCGCCCCTATTTAGGCAGCAGCTTTGCGTCCCCCGTCTTCAGATATTCTTCAAATAATTTCAATAATTCAGGATCCTTTGGTCGTCCATAAATATCGCTTGACTTGTAGCGCTTCAGGTCGAATGCCTTTTTCATCCATACATCCCTGCGGCGGTCGCGGATAACATTCTTTATTACTGCTGAAACAAATTGCGGCGGAACGGCCAGTATGCCATCCTGATCGCCTATAATAAGATCGCCAGGCATAATGATGGCGTTTCCGATGCGTACAGGAACATTTATTCCCGATACAGTTGCATTGCTCAACGGACCCGGATAGGTTCCGCGGTAGAATGCCTGCATGCCGCTCTGTGCCATATTCTCTAAAAGATAAATTCCACCGTCTACTACCACGCCTGTTTCGGTTGTTTTCCAGATGTAATAGGCTAATTTATCTCCCACGTAAGTTCCGCCCTGCACTTTACCGAAAAGGTCGACCACCACCAGGTCGTTTTTCTGAAGCATGTCAATAGTGGTCTGATTACGCAAACCGGTGAAGTTATTCTTCTTAGCTTCACTCTGCATGCCGGCCACCAGATCAGGTCGTGATGGGATGAACTGCACGGTAAATGCCCGGCCATACAACTTCTTGCCCGGCTGAAGGGTTTTCCAACCAGCCTCATACTGATTAGCATACTCCCGCGGAATAGAGCCAACTGCTTCCACTACCTGGATCTGCAACTGCCGGAAAGTATCAAGCACTGCCTCTGGTATCATTGGGCGCCCACCGGGAAAACGCCCGAAAGGATTGGCAGCGGTAAAGCTTTTCATCTGGTCTTCCGTAAAATTATAGAGTTGAGCATTGGCTGGTTGGATAAAGACAGGGGCTGTAATAAGAAGAGCAAGCACAAAGCTCCTCACCTTAATTTTCAATTGATGAGTAAAAATTGATTTCATTTGTTCTGTAGTAGGGTTAGGTTTTAGGTACTAGGTGTTAGGCTTTAGGTTTTAGGTTTTAGGTCAGACCTAACGCCTAAAGCCTAAGGCCTCATTAAATTGTGAGCTTTGTTACTTTGCGAGAGTCTTTCGTTAAGAAATGAATAATTATCCATGCGATAAGATAAGTAATCCCACATATCGTGAATATTAAATTATACCCGCCCGTAAGGTTGCCCCCTGTTTTATAAACATCCAGGATAACTCCGACCAGCAGCGGAAAAAGAATTCCACCAACCGCACCTGACATGCCTGCGATCCCGACGACCGAACTCACCACCTCTTTTGGGAACATATCTGAAGCCATAGTGAACACATTCGTGGCCCAGGCCTGGTGAACTGCCACGGCAATACTGATGAGGCCTACCGCCACCCACTTATCGGTTACAAAATTAGCGATAGCGATCATGAGGATCAGCTCCAGAACGGCAACGAAAAACAAAACTCCTTTGCGGGCTCTTAACGTTGGCCAGCCTTTTTTGATCAGGGCGGATGAAAAATATCCTCCCGCAATGCTGCCTACCGTTGTAGCCGCATAAATAATCATCAACTCAGGACTTATTACCTTCAGGTTGAGGTTAAATGCTGCCGAAAAGTAAGATGGCAGCCAAATACCAAAGAACCAGAAAATAGGATCGATGAGCAGCTTTCCTGTAATTACTGCCCAGGTCTGCGGCAGTGCAAAAAGCTTAAACCATGATATTGATCTCTTGCTGTCAACGCTTCCCGCCACATCATCCTTATCGCTCTCGATATATAAAAGTTCCTCCTTGGTAAGACGCTTTTGGCGGGAAGGGATCTCATACAATACCAGCCAGAATGCCAGCCATACAAAACCTAGCGCACCAGTGATCATAAAAACACCTTTCCATCCGTAGCTTTGCATGATTACCGGCACAAGTATCAAAGCCACAACACTTCCCACCGCTGTACCGGAATTAAATATGCCGGTGGCAAGAGCCCTTTCCTTACGGGGAAACCACTCTGAAACGGCTTTGACCGCTGCCGGAAAATTCCCGGCCTCGCCAATACCCAGGGACGCCCTGGCGATGCCAAAACCCACAACGGATTTTGCGGCGGCATGAGCCATCCCCGCAACACTCCAGGCAACAACAGCAACACTATAGCCAATCTTGGTTCCTACCTTATCAATAAACTTCCCGGAAATAAGAAGCCCTATCGCATAGGCAAAGGAAAAAGCAGACATTAACGCCGCGAAGTCTGTTTCCGACCAGTTGAACTTGACTTCGAGTGTTGGCTTTAACAGGCCGATAACCTGGCGGTCGAGATAATTAATTACTGTACCTGTAAAAAGGAGGGTGACAATGATCCAGCGGTAGTTTTTAATTTTCATTTAGTTGTTGGTTGTTCCCCGATTTAATCGGGGATCTTGTTCAGTTGCGGGGGATCCCGGCTGTAAGGCAGGACGCGTCGTCTATAATTTGACTGTAATATAATTTAAACATCCGGCGCAGTTGTAATTTAATTGCATTCTTAATATCCCTGTCGACACATGCGGCTGTAGCCTCGTGTCATTGAGGAGATCCCCGACTAAATCGGGGAACAGTTTCCCTGAACTCATACCTCCCACCCATATCCCATATCCCATATCTCATAGCTCATAGCTCACACCTCTTCACAAATTCCTTAAAATGCTCTTCTAATGCTCCCCAATCCTTGTTCTCAATACTTTTCTTATCAAAAAGCTGCCCTCCAACACCAAAACCATCTGCTCCGGCCTTCTTAAATTCAGCGATATTATCCTTATTAATTCCCCCGGTAGGCATGAGTTTGATCTGGTTCAGCGGTGCTTTAACATCTTTGATATAGGCCGAACCCAGCGAAGTAGCAGGATAAACTTTCACCATCGAAGCGCCCAGCTCCCACGCATGATATATCTCCGTTGGTGTAAATGCTCCTGGAAATACCGGCACGCCCTTTTTTACGCAGGATTTGATGACTGTTTCGCTTATTATAGGTGTTACGATAAAGCCCGCCCCGGCAGATAAGGCCTCATCCAAATCCTGCCCGTTGCACACCGTTCCTGCCCCGATATTCAACTTATCGGCATAATTATCGGCCGCGTAACGAATGATCTCTTTCGCCGAACCGGTATTCATCGTAATCTCGAGCGTAGTTAAGCCAGAAGCAATGTATACCGGCAGGATCTGCCGGATATCGTCAAAACTTAATCCCCTGATTATACCGACGACGGGTACCTTATAAAATCTATCCCACGAAAACGCCTGATTGCTCATAATCTGTCTTTGCCTTAAATATGCGTACCTGACCGGCAATTGTTGCTTTGTCGATCAATTCCGGTTTAATAAATATATTATCTTCTTTTAAATTCAGAACCTCGGAAGCCACCTTATAATGATTATAAAGATGTTTGCCGCAGCAGATAACGAGGTTGTCTGCTGAGCCGGATGTAAGCTGCCGTAATTCCGTCCCGATAAGCAAACCGCTTAAATAAAAAGCGTTTTGTTCCTTGTTGAACTTCCCGAACAGCTGATTGGTACGCACTGTAAAAAGGGTGTTCAGAAGGGTTGAGGATCCTGAGGCTTCTACCCCATTCCGGAAGGCCGGCAAATTTCCCGCTTCCGACAAATCCGCGCCGGTAGTGATGGAGTCTTTGAGGATACTATGCTCTGATAAAATATTAAAGATCTCGCCTGTCATAAACGTTCTGAAGCTGCTTACGAGGCCGTCTTTCACCTCGATATGCTTTGAATGAGTTCCGGGAAATACAAACAGCGCATTTGTCCCGACAGACCCGGAAGTTTCTGCAAGATTGAGCAAGCCGATCAGCTGCGCCTCCTCACCTCTCATCACATCTGAATCGCTTTTAATTCCCGATACCACAACCAGGGGATTCCCTCTGCCGTTGAAGTCCGGAAATATTCGTGCAGAGGCCTGGCTTCCATCTGCTGCAAATGGCAGCGGAGCATATGGGATCTCCTCCATCCCAATGGAAGACGATGCCATCCCTGATACCAGCACAGGTATATCAGAAAGATTGATCGATGAGGCAAGCGACAATTGCTCAATGGCCCCTTTCAGCTTTGCCGCATAGAAATTAAAGCGATCCGGTGATCCGGCTGCCTGCCAGGATTTGAAGGTGCCGGCTACTCCTTCGGCCGACTGATGTTCGGCGATAACACTGTAGTCGGACGCATCAACTAAACGCAACCTGAACGAACTCGTTCCCCAATCGCAGCAAAGAATATGATTAATAAGATTCATTTTTTTATTATTGAACGGGAATAGGAAATAGGGAATAGGGAATGGATCTAAACACAGTGTTACCTATTTACTATTTACTATTTCCCATTTACTATTTCCCATTTACTATTTCCCACTTCCCATTCTACTTATTAACTCTTCCCTTAAACACATTCTCCTCAAACCCTTTAAGAATATCCTCCTCATTAAACCTGAAATACAAAATATCCTTCGCCCCTGTCCGGTCGCGGTCAAACACGACGTGAATGCTGCCATCCGGCGTTTGATCTGCATCGGGATAAGAGACATTTTCCCGCGCATCGAGAAGCAACTGGTATGGCCAGGTTTTGCCACCGTCTTTAGATAGAGAAGCTGTCATGTTATTCCTGGTTGTACTGTTGTTGGACACCAGCAGCAAATTCCCTGAAGCCAGTTTACCGATATAAAATCGGCTCGATGTAGTTGGCCCCGCAGCAGTAAAAGGCACGGGGTCTGACCATGTCTTCCCGTAATCCTCACTATTTGCCGAATAGATCCCTTTAGTTGTTCTCAGCAGGGCAAGAAACCTTCCTTCAGGCGATATTTCCACTAGCTGCGGCTCATCATGGATGCGTAATGAATCAGGGAGTACAATGGATGAGTATGAGTTCAGTCCCTGTTTACCGGCAGCCAGAACAAAAGCCCCGCTAGCCGGATAGCTGACGTTTCCGCCCTTCTGCTCAGGCGCCTTGTCTATATATACAGGCAATAAGGTGATCTTTTTTGATTCCAGGTATACCGGCTTATTACTCATAACGCCGTCGGTAAGCCTCTTAGCATTACTGTGTTCTACCTTTGTCCCCTTCATCACAAGATCGACAGAATTAACGCCGCCAAATCCGTCCCACAACAGGCTATCCTTAGCGGAACCGTAGTACAGGCGAACCTGGCCTTCATTGTCACGCCATAATGCCGGATCAAATATCCGCGTCGAAGGAGTTTTGGGATAGACGATCAGCTGATCGTTTACCCAGCTTTTGCCATTGTCTGAACTGGTGGAAACAGTAACGAAATTTCCGGGTCCGGGAGCCGCACCACCGGAATACCAGGCGACATAAATAACTTTCCCGTCAGCACTGGCAGCGATAGCTGGCACCTGTTCAAATTTTCGTTGGACGATCAGCGAATCAGGTATGTCCGATGTTAAAAACAGCGCAGGCCCATTGTCAGCTACAGAATCCTGAGACGATTGTAAATTTGAGCCTGAGTTACATCCTATCGACAGAGCGATCATTCCCGGCAGGAATAATGAGAATCTAAATTTAAAGATCGAGTTTTTCAAATTGAGTGCATTTAATGATTTGATATATTGTCTGCTACGTCTTTTAATTAAGTTTTTCGACTTCAACAAACAAGGGCCCTGAATTAATGCCGGCTGAAGTTAAAAAAATTTCAAGCTTTCCATTGCCTTCCTTAAAATTAACCCTGTCGACCACGGTTTCTGACATGCCTGTTGTTATTTCCTTTTTAACATCCTCGCCATTATACCGGATATACAGCGTTGTGCCAGGGACGGCTTTTTGATGAGTTACCGAAATTTTGTAAGCCCCGGGCTGACTTGTCACATACCAGTAACCTAATTTGTTTCCCTGTTTATATGCCCCCGGGCCACCCCAGTCAAACCTTGAAAGATGCACCACCGGTTGAAATTGTGTTCCCATATGTATCTTTTGCGGTGGATCCGGCCCCCGGTCTGTCATCACCTGATCAAACCATCGCTCATATTTAGCCAGCAGCGATGCCACGATCTCCGGATTTTGTTTTGCTATATTAGATATCTCACTAGGATCGTTCTCAATATCATACAATTCCAACACGGCGATTGCCCTGTTTTGCTCAGCCGGCGTTAAAGGACTGATAGGTCCGTACGGATTGTCGTGCGGAGAAAGCAGCTTATATTTTTGAGAACGAACGGCAAAATGGATATACTTAACCGGATCGGGGCCGGTATGGCCTTGCAGAAATATCTCGCGGGCCGGCAAACGATCCGTTTGGCCCGTAAGAAGTGGCATAAGTGAAATCCCGTCAATTTTCAGTTTCGCCGGCAATTTTGCTTGAACTGCGTCGATCAGAGTAGGCAGAACATCGATATGAGCAGATAAGTTATCTATTTTCTTATTTTCTTTGAACTTACCCGGCCAGCGGATGAAAAAAGGTACGCGTATCCCATTTTCATAGACGCTTGTTTTCGTTCCCCGCAAATTCATGACATAACGGTCAGGGTAAAGATCATTTTTAGATCGCTTCGTTCTGGGGCCATTATCAGACATAAAAATAACGATGGTATTATCCGCAATTCCCAGATCGGTCAAAGCTCTCATCAAACGACCGAAATTATAGTCGACGTTGGCAATCATGCCAAAGGTTCGCGCATTCAGCTCGTGCTCGCCAAGCTTCCGGTAGGGATCTGCCCGTTCTTTATCAACATCAAGAGGAAAATGCGGAAGGTTCGTTGCCAGGTAGGCGAAGAATGGTTTATTATTTTTTTCAGACATGAATTCCAATGCCGCATTGGTGAAAATGTCGTCGCAATAGCCTTTATATTTTTCAGATACATTGTTGTGCTCAAGAACCGGATCATAGTAAGAATTTCCCGCCGGACCGGCACCCTGACCAATACCACCGCCTTTATGCACCAGGGATTCCTGAAATCCCTTATCTGTTGGCCTCATCGGATAATTGTCGCCAAGATGCCATTTACCAAAAATACCCGTGCGATAACCTTCATTTGCAAGGATCTGAGCAATGGTAACCTCGCTGGCTTTCATCAGGTGATCAGACTCAGTTACTCCAACTACTCCTGTTCTGTAGCTGTCACGTCCGGTTAAAAGACTGGCCCGCGTGGGTGAACAGTTGAAGTTTACTATAAACTGCCTAAGTTGGGTACTTTCCCGGGCGAATTTATCAATATTCGGTGTTTTTAAAACAGGATTGCCATTTATCCCCAGATCGCCTATGCCCTGGTCATCAGTCATTACGAGAAGAATGTTGGGGCGCTGCTGGGCAAAGGAAAAACTCCCCTGCATGGCAAATGCAAAAAGGACACCCATACATAAACTTAAGCCCTTGACTTTCAATTTTAACGACTCAGTTGATAAATAATCAGTCTTTATTTTGCTACCGGCGTTCCCGCAATCGCATTCAGGTCATACACGATCCGGCCGCCCTTAATGGTTATTTCACATTCAAACTTCTGTGTTCCGCCCTGCCTGTTTCCGGCAATGTCCCGGAACCCGAATTTACCCTGGCGCATACTCAGTATAGCAATGTCTGCGATCCCTCCAGCGGAGAGATTACCTAGTTCCTCGCGCTTAATAGCCTGGGCAGATCCCCAGGTCGCTGCCTTGATGATGTCCTGAATATTCATTCCCATTGCCAGGAATATAGACATCATATTCAGTTCGTCTTTCATGGAACCTACAATGCTTGAAGTATGCAGGTCAGTACCCATTGTATTAGGATAGAAGCCAGCCTTTATAGCGGGTATTGCCTGGCGGAAATCGAAGCTGCCGCTCCCAAAACCCACGTCGAATACTATCCCTCTTTTTTGGGCATCTAACACAAAGGGCTTGAGCTTCCGGGTTTCAAAATCGACCACAGGGTCCCTTCTGGCCAGTTCAGTGTAAACATGCGTGTAGATATCGCCCGGACGGAGATATTTAGTAAACAACTCTTCGATAGACAGCCTGCCGCCGCCAAAATCTATCATCACAGGCATGTTTGCCTTTCTGCCCGCTTCTGTTATCCTCTGAATCGGTGTCCAGTCGGGAGCGGTAAAATGCGCCAGTTTAAAGCCCACTACATGTTCTTTATATGCTAAGGCCGTATCTACCGCACGCTGAACGTCCATATCATTCAAATTCTGTTCATATGCGCCGCCCCTCATCCCTTCTCCAACGATGTTAAGCAGCGATAATACGCGGGTTTGCGAAAGATCGATGATATTTTTCTTAAAGAGGGCGAACGATTTATAGCCGGCGCCGCCGGCATCAACAACCGTTGTGACGCCGGCTTTAAACGTATGACCGTCCGGCACTACAGCTACAGAACCATTGCTTAAATAATTTTCGCGATGAGGACCGTAAAATACGTGCGCATGTACGTCTATCAGGCCCGGTGTTACATACATTCCCTTTGCATGGACTACTTGTACGGCCATTGCTGTATCGATGTTTTTGGCAATCAGGGCGATCCTGGCTTCCTGTGCCGGCAGACCATTCCCAGCCGTTGTGGCCGGCTCAATAGCAACATCCATTAACCCGTTGATGTTGTTTTTAGGATCAATAACATGACCGCCTTTTATAACAATGCTATAGGGACGCTGCGCCTGTGAATTTAGCGCAGTAATCGCGAGTATGGTTAGCAGGAGAATTAGTTTTTTCACACAAAAAAGTTTAATGTAGTATATTATAGTTATACGTTTTGTTACCAGCGAAACTGGCCCGGAAGGGTGATCGCATGTGTGTGTTTTGTTACATGCGACCACCTTCGGGGTCGGGTTTCGGACTATAAAGATGTTCTATAAACATTTGACCCGTTCCGGGTCATTGCAATGTATAATCCAGGGTATTGCATTGTATAATTCGGGACCTTGCATTGTATAATCCGGGACCTTGCATTATATAATCCAGGTCATTGCATTACATAATCCGGGGCATCGCATTGTATAATCCGGGACATTGCATGTATAATCCGGGACATTGCATTATATAATCCGGGACATTGCATTATATAATCCAGGGCATTGCATTACATAATCCGGGGTATTGCATTGTATAATCCAAGTCATTGCATTACATAATCCGCGCCGTCGCATTATAAGTCGTCGCATTATAATAAGATGCGGGTACACGGAAACCCTGCCCTCCTGCTAACCCCATCACCTGTTAACTCACCGCCGCTTTAGTCAATTCTTCCTGCAAGCGTCTTGCGACGATCTTTTCCTCTCCCGGTTTAAGCATAAATACCGTAATATCAATCCCATCACGGCCACCCATGGTCTCGATCGAAGGGCTTCCGTCCTGCAATCTCTTCTGGATCTCCCTTGGCGTTGCCTTTACTTTGGTCTGGTCCCAGGACACTGTAATTTTGGGAGTGTGGTTAGCCACCGGCGGCACTTCTACTTTAGTGCTTACACCATCGACTTTCTTTGCCGAGTTTGTAATAAGGGCAACCCTGTCCTCCCACATTTTCCACTCCTTGTCATGATCCTGGTTAATATATTTCTCAATAGCTACATACATACCCAGGATCTCTTCCTTGTTAACTTTCATTCCGCGGCCAATATTACCGCCGCTTGGCGGTGCACTTAAACGCGCGGCTGCGATAAGATCTTTACGCCCCATCAGTATACCGGCACTTTGCGGACCGGCCATTGCTTTACCGCCCGATACGCATACCAGGTCGAAACCTATCTGGTTGTATTTCCAGAGATTTTCAACAGGCGGGACATCAGCTGCCATATCGATCATCGTCGGAATGTTGTGCTTTTTGCCTATAGCTACCCACTCTTCGTGTTTGATCTTGCCCAGGGGTCCGCTTGAATTTAAAAACCACATCATAGCGGTTTTGCTGTTAATAGCTTTTTCCAGTTCTTCAGCCGTTTCTATCTCAACCGGCTTAATACCTGTATTGGTGAGCGCATGAACGTAGCCTACATTATGAGTCTTCTGAACGATCACCTCTGTTTTTTCGAAGGTAGAGAGGTCAGGAAGCAAAGCTACTTTCTTACGGTCCATGCGGGTTAACACACCTGCGGTACCCAACACCAATGCCGACCAGCATCCCGCGGTAACCATCGCTGCTTCCGCCTTACACATGGCAGCGATCTTCTCACCAACTTTGTCCTGAACTTCATTGATCATAACGAAGTGCTTAGCCGATTCATTGATAGTATCGACTACCTCATCATGCATTAAAGATGCTGTCATCGTAGTATAAGTACCCGCAGCATTAATAAAAGTCCTCAGACCTAATTCCTTAATGACATCACGTTTAGCCAATGCCGGAGCCGCTGCAGCTGCTTCTGCAATACCTGGAATACCTGTTCCAACAGCGGCGCCTGCAAGCGGAGCTACTGAAAGGTATTTAATTAAATCTCTGCGTTTCATATATTATTTTTTGATTTCTTTTTATTTAAAATGATAAGAGGAGATTAAATTTAATCTCCCCTTATCATATAGCTAATATATAAATAGGCTACCTATAATCCTATAAACACGGGGTTTATAACATATTAGTTACTATTAATTTGTATTACTTTGACCTGTACCCGGGCCAACATCCCACCACATTCTGCCCTGAAGAAGATCTACGGTTTCTTCCGAGAAGTTCTGACGCTTAATAGCTTCGAAATAGTTGGTCTCATTAGTGTTTCTCTCAGATAGCGGTAAAGAGAATCTTCTCCACATTTTTCCTGCAGTTACATTACCCGGATATGATACTTTCTGACCGGCAGTGTTAGTCCAGTTTGCATAATTGAACACTGGGAACTTAGTACGTCTCCAGTTTGACCAGATTTCATAATCATCGCCAAGCATTGAAACCCATTTTTGAGTAGAGATCTGCTCAAGCTGCTGTGTAAAAGTCCCGGCGACCAGGTATGGATTAGCTGCCAGGTACGCATCAACAGCGGCTGTTGATATATTTCCGTTATGAACACCAACGGTCGGCCATAATGCCCACTGAGCCATAGCCGCGCGCACACCATTAGCATAGGCTGCGCTGGCGGTTGTACCTACATTCCAGCCCCTGGCAGCACCTTCGGCTAAGATCAGCCATGCCTCAGCAGGACCCATTGTAATGATGGGTGAGCCCCGGTCGATATAGAGTAATGAAGGCTCAGAATAGGTGTCAAAATCTGTTGGCTTCGTATTGATGCTTCCATTTACCATACCGCGCTGTACTGCAGGCGTGTTATTTGCTGTGTACCCACCGGCACCATTAGGCTCCCATACGACAGAGATCACAGGTAAACGAGGATCATTGGTCGCTTTAAGATGATCAATGAATTTTGCAGCCCATTTGCTGCCTTCTACGTTATCACCACCCGGACTTGTAAAGTCTCCGTTTATATAGGTAACTACCCTGGGATTCATCTGACCGCTCACATTTGCATATTTGATATAAGCAATATCAGAATTTGAGGTCATTACACCTCCGGCTGCCGCTTTTTCTACCCAGGTTTTTGCCGTAGCAGGTTCCACATCCGACATCCGCATTCCCAACCGCGCCATCAGGGTATAACCAAACTTCTTCCATTTGGCAACATCTCCTTTAAAATATGGATCCGCATTTCCAAACACGTTTGGTTTGGCAGGATCCATTGATTTTAACGCAGCTTCAAGCTCGGTCAACATTGCCATATAGATGCTTTTTTGAGTATCATATTTAGGCTTCAGATTATCATCACCTTTCATAGCTTCAGAATATGGCATATCACCCAAAGCATCTGTTTCCTGGTGAAATGCCAGGATCCTGATTATTTCCAATGCTGCACGCTTATTTACATTCTCGGCGCCGGGTATTTGACTTTGAATCTGCAAGATCCGGTTCCAGCTGACAGGGATAGTATTATTAGTACTGTTGCTGGTCGGCCCAGTGCCATTATAGATGTTAAAATTCCCATTTGTACCACCAAAATTGTAGAATTTATCGCCGGTTGCCGGTACTTCTTTGTAGGATGAAAAATATTGGAGGCCCTGACCAAGTGGTCTGTAATTCTCCCCTGGCTGACTTCCAAGTACCGCCGCTGTGAACGCATATTCAGGAACGATATATTCGATCGCATCCGGATTTTTATTCAGATCGGTGAGAGCTTCTGTATCGCAAGATGGCATTACGGAAGCAATAAGAACAGCGCCCGCCGCGTATATCATTTTATAAAATGTCTTTTTCATGTTCTTAAATTTAATATTAGAATCTTAAATTTACGTTAAAACCAATGTTCCTGGTCCTTGGCATTGCAACCCCCTGGCTTCCCTGACCGTTCCCTACAGTTTCCTGCATTTCAGGATCGATACCGGCTTCTTTAATTGCTTTATCCTGGTAAAGAATAGCCAGGTTCAAGCCTGTAATACCAATGGAAGCCTGCTGAACTTTCATAAATTTCAGTGCATTCGCAGGAAGATTGTATTTCAATACTGCGCGGCGCAGTTTCACGAAATCGGTCTTATAAACAAACTGGCCCGGATAAACACTGCCAAAATTGTTATAATATGTGTCAAGCGTTGCCACATCCCAAAGTTTAGTGAATGGCGCACCTGTCTGATCCACTCCGCTCACAGTTAAACCATTTTCCCTTCCAGGCAAAGTTACCGGAGTGTGTCCGAACCTGGTTGCGTACTGTATCAGGTTACTATAGCCAACCGCGCCAAATTTCGAATCGATATCTATAGTAAGTGAAAAACGCTTGTAGCGGAAATTGTTCCCTAATCCCATTAAGTAGGGAGGGTTTCCAACGCCTATGTCCGCTAATACCCTGTCCTCATAACCGGTTGCCTTATTGTAAACAAGCTGGCCGCTGTCGTTTCTTCTCATCACGTAAGCGCGTATGGTTGAGTAAGGAAGTCCTACTGCATTGATCAGCTGAGGTCCTCCAATGGCATTTCCAAGATTAAGAAAATCAATTCCTTCTGCAAGCTCAACGATCTTGCTCTGATTGTAACCAAAGTTGTAATTCACATCCCAGCTAAAGTTTTCTTTCTTCACCGGTGTGCCGGTTAAACTTATCTCCCAACCCTTGTTAGTGATCAGACCAAGGTTCCGGCGTCCGGCAGAATAGCCTGTAGCCTGTGAAATTGGCGGTGAAAGAATGTCATTACGTGTCCTTCTTGAATAATAGTTAACATCCAAACCAAGACGGCTGTCAAGCATCTGAACCTCGAATCCGCCTTCCACTGTCGCCACGGTAACGGGACGGATATTTGGATTTTGCAAGGTATTAGGATTACTTAACGTAGGAAGACCGTAGGCGTTTACTGTACTTATTTCATAAGTCTGATTAATACTTCCGGCATTCACAGTCGCGCTGCCTACTTCAGCCCATGACGAACGAAGTTTTGCGTAGTTCAGGAACTTCGGCATCTTAACCACATCAGATAAAATGAAACTGGCCCCAACTGATGGATAAAAGATTGAGTTAAATCCAGGGTTCAATACAGAGAACCAGTCCTGCCTTCCGGTTACAGTCAGGTAGAAAATATTTTTATAATCGATGTTGGCTTCGCCAAACAAAGAGTTTGTTCCGCTTTTACTGCGTTCTATATTTACCAGGTCCCGGTTTATTAAATTAGACAGGGCATAAAAATCAGGAACAACCCATTGACTGCCATTGGCTTCACTTTCCCTGTTAGAATATCTTTCACGCTGAGCACCAACTAATAAATTAAGTCCGACTTTATCAGCCAGGAATCTTTGATTGTAATTTGCAATAGCTTGAAAATTCGTCAGGTTCGAGTTCTCCTGGTTTGAGTCGTAATAGCCGAGAGGTGTGAACGCATTTGTTTTCGGCACATAGAACTGATCGTTATAGTCACTAAAGTCTCTGGCTGCTGTTCCTTTAATAAACAAATTAGGAAGAAGATTAAACTGAACACTGGCTCTTCCAATTACACGCTGACGAGTATCTTCGTTACCCATTTGGTAGGCTGCATAATACGGGTTAACCGCTGCAGGTACGGGATTCCACTCAAGCTCCCTTCCGGTAGCAGGATTTATTCCCGGCCTGGCAGGATCACCCTTCATATTCCTCACATCAACATTGTTTGCTGCCAGGTACACCGGCCAGGCTGCGTTAATTTCCGCATATCCGACATTAGGCCTGTTTTTACCTTCAACCAGGTTGTACTGAAGACTGGATTCTACTGTAATAAAATCGTTTTTACCCATTTTACCGGTCACGTTTAAGTTCGCAGTTTTACGGTTGTACTCAGAATTCGGCTGCTGGTCTTTGGCACGAAGATCGCTTACTGATAACCTCATTCTTAAATTCTGATTACCGGCGTTCAATGCTACAGTGTTTGTGAAGTTCTGACTCGTCTGGTAAAAGTTTTTGATATTGTCTTTGACATTGAACGCAGAATATGGACGCATAACACCATCGAACTGCATCACCATCGAACCGTCAAGTTTAGCACCATAAGACAGACGTCCGGAGCTTAAAGCGGCTGCAGCGGTAGCTGGTTTTACGCCGTCATTACCCTGACCGTATTCGTACTGGAAATTAGGGAATATATAAGGTGTACCAAAGTTGGCATCTGATGTAAATTCAATTCCAACACCCTTCTGAACCGATCCCTTTTTAGTAGTGATCAGGATAACACCGTTTGCGGCCTGGCTTCCGTAAAGAGCCGCAGCAGCACCACCCTTCAATACAGAGATGGTTGCAATATCATCCGGGTTCATACTAGAGATCCCATCACCACGGTCAACATTCAACCCGCTGGAGCTTGTTACCGGCCCCCGGTTATCGTTATTTATCGGCATACCATCCACTACATATAGCGGTTGCTGATTTCCGTTCAATGATGTGTTACCACGAATGATCACGCGGCTGGAACCACCAACTCCGGAATTCGCCTGCGTTGCGTCAACCCCGGCAATCTTACCCGTTAGCGCATTAGCAACGTTATTCTGGCGGGCTTCAGTGAATTCGTCACCTCTTACTTCCTGCACCGCATACCCCAGACCTCTTTTTGCTTTAGTCACACCAAGCGCCGTTACAACAACTTCGCTCAAAGCCTGGCGGTCTTCAAGAAGAGTAACATTCACACTGGTCCTTCCGTTCACTGCAACCTCCTGGGTTACATAACCCACATAAGTAAATACAAGAACAGCATTAGCGGGTGCGTCTAATGTAAAATTACCCTGAACGTCTGTCGAAGCACCTACCTGAGAGCCTTTTACCCGCACACTCACGCCGATCAGCGCTTGCCCTGTAGCATCGATCACTTTACCCCTGATGTCGATCTTTTCGGCCTGAATAGTGTAGCTTGATACAGCACCAAGCGTCTTCCCGGCTGACATAGCCGCGTCGCGTTCCCCCGGAACGATAGAAAACTTAGACACGCCTTCCAGGAAACGCTCATCCTTCCTTTTCAGAATGATGGTATTTTCAGTGATCGAATAAGTCAGCGGCTGATTTTTGAAAACTTCGGCCAGGACATCCTTCAACGCCGTATTTCTTGTTTTTAAAGTAACCGGAACTGTATTTCGTAATAAGCGGGTATTGTACAGGAAATCGTAACCGGTCTGCTTCCTTATTTCAGTAAAAACCTTATCAAGATTAGAATTTGTTTCATTTAACGTCACATTTTGAGAGAAGCCTTTAGCACTTACCTGCATCAAAGCCACTAATATTAAAATGGTAGTTAGCTTCATGATTCTTAGTATTTGAGTTGAGAGCGAATTGAGCCTCAGTTCAGGAAAATTCCTCCTATGCGTGCAGGAACCACCACACTCAGGGTGTAAAACATTTTTCATACTTTTACATTTTTAAAATTGTTTGTTTAATTAATAAAACTTCGCGTCCGCGTGGTTTAGGATTGACAATCAAATTGACCGGCCGGGGCGCAATCCTGACCGGTTTTTTTATTATCATTCCAAAAAACCTGGTTAACTGGTATTTTTTCTTATCATACTTGCTTATTTAGGTAATTATTGAATTGATTTAACCTTTACTTTTCTTCCTTTTACTGTGAATTTGATGCCTCCGCTTTCTTCCAGCATTTTCAGCACGCCGGAGATTTTTACATCGTTAGAAATATAACCCGTAAACTCATCGGGAGCCAATTTCCCGTCGTACACCAGTTCCACATCGTACCACCTCTCGATCTCGCGCATAATATCCCTGATCGGGGTGTTTTTAAACTTGAAATAGCCGTTTTTCCATGCAATCGCCTTTTCAGTATCCGTATGCTGAACTTTAATATCCGGACCGGCCGGACTTGTCAGCGATTGCTCACCCGGCTTCAATAGCTGAGCATTGGGTTTAGCCGAATTAAGTATAATACGTACGCTGCCTTCCAGGAGTGTCGTCTTGGTATACGCTTCGTCTTCGTAAGAGTTGATATTAAAATGAGTCCCCAGGACTTCGACCACCTGGTTATTACTTTCAACCCGGAACGGTACATTTTTGCGCTTTGCAACTTCAAAATAAGCCTCACCTATAAGCCTGACCTTTCGCTCGTTACTGGCAAATGCGGTTGGGTAACTAAGGGTCGAAGCGGAGTTCAGCCATACCCTGCTGCCATCTGGCAACGTAATGTTATACCGTCCGCCTTTAGGTGTTTGTATTGTATTAGCTGCTGATAAACTTCCCATATTCCTGCCCCTGTCAAGCTTTTGGTAAACGATCTCCCCGTCTTCAGTCTTGGTTATAGAAATATTTCCCTGACTGGCCACAAAGCCATTTTTGACGTCATCCAAACTTATTCTTGAACCATCCGCAAGTGTTAGAATAGCTTTATTATTTGCCGGGTCTATGTCGTTCTTTTGGTTTATTTCAGTGAAAACTTCCGGCTCTGCCTGAGGTGCAGCATCCTTATAAAAATATAAGGATGCCGCAAGGGCGATAATGACTGTTGCTGCGATCGAAAGCCGCGCGACAAGCCGCGCCGGCATTCTCGGGGCCGGCTCACTTGTTTCAACGCTTTCCATCAGCCTCCTGAACATCCTGTCATCGAGCGAAGGCATATCTAAACCTGGCTGGTCTTCATTGGATTTATTAAAGCTTCCGTAAAAATTGAGCAGCTGCTGCTCTTCTTCCAAAGAAGCCTCACCAGAAATATACTTATCCAGTAATTTAAAAAACGTCGCTTTATCCACTGTATGGGTTGATTTTATATTGAAGAGTAAAAAGACAGGGGTATCCCCTAGTACCGGCGAAAAAAAAGCCTATTCGCTTTCTGCCGCTGACTGACGCAGGTTTGCATCTGAGAGATAACAGATTATTACCTGCTTCGTGTCTGATTCGGCGAGTTTTCGTGATTTTTTCGGTGGCCGCGCAATCCCCGTCGAACCGGACACGAATCTGTGCCGAACCTGTCACGGCGCTGATGCGGCACAGATACAGCCAAAACCCGAAGCGGACCCGAAGCCCAGTCGAAGCCGACTCGAACAATTGTCGAAGTGCAGTCGAAGCCGTGTCGAACAAATTGTCTCTTTTATCTATTTATTCAGACCGGTATTCCCCCTGGACTTTTTTGTTAAAGTAATAAGCGACCCTGCGATAAACGCTGCCTGTAAAGTTCTGACGGATTCGTTATAATGCACATGGTCAATATAGGTTTCGTCACCCAAATTGAGTGTGAACTGATATAGGTCAATCACAGGGATGTTTTTTTTGCTGAATACGTCGTCAGCAATAGCGTTATAGGTATCAACGTCTTTGGCAAAGCGATGAAATACCTTCGACCGGGTATTGTGTCTCTCGTCGACCACAGGAGTGGTTCGAAGCCAGATCAATTGGATATTTTTCTTCGTTGCTATCCTGCAGATGGCCTCAAGATTCTGGCGGTATTGCACTTCATCTATCTGGATAACGGAAGTTTGGGAGTTACGTTTGATATCATGCAAACCGCAATTCAGTAACAGCATGTCAGGCTTAAAAGTTGGATCATTCTGTTTTAACTTCAGATATTCAAGTACCATCCGGGAATCACCACCATTCGCACCCTCCGGATTATCAAGATTACTTTCCCCCCTGCCGTTATCCTTCTTCCGGTCATAATCGAAGAAACCCTTCAATTGATTTTGCAAAAACGGACCGTACTGCATTGAGATGCTGTCTCCGATAACAAAAACCGTGGGCAGCTTCTCTTTAACTGAAAACCCAAAACTTAATAATATACAGAGAATAATGGTTAGTTTTTCAAATTTCATAGCGTGTGGTATCAAAGCTATCAGGACGTTTGCAAGCCTGATAGATCAATATAATCCCAGCGATATCCTTAGCTGGCGCAACGCCTTATTAAGGTGATTCTCGACCGTTTTAGGAGATATATCAAGCTTGGACGCGATCTCCTTATGCGACAACTGTTCTTCGCGGCTGAGCTTATAAACAGTTTTGCATTTATCTGAAAGATTATTGACGATCGAATTAACGTAAGACAGCAATTCCCGGTGCTCAATATTTCCGTATTCGGAGGGTGACTGAAGGCGCTCGGAAATACTCTCAAATATACTTTCCCTAACGGAACCATGCCGTACCTGGCGGTACACCTCGTAGCGAACAGACGCAAAAAGATAAGATTTAAGAGATGCCTTAATTTCTATTTGCTCCCGCTTATTCCACAGGTTTATAAAAAGATCCTGGATGATATCTTCGCAGGCCTGCTGATCGTTGAGTACATGATATGCAGACACAAAAAGCTGGTTCCAATACTTCTTATAAATTAGCTTCAGCGCAAGATCGTCTCCTGCCCTTAACCGCTCCATCAGCTCTGTATCCTCAAAAAGTTGTATCTCAGCCATACGAAGTTTAAACCTATTTAAAAAAAATTAAAATTCAAAATATAACATTTTGATTACCGTACCTTAATAAACAATCAATTGATTTTACCGGTTTCGTAACGGTAAAATTGCATAAAGCCAACATTATCTTATTATTATTTTTACCAACACTAGGGGGTAAAGTATTTTTCACACTCCTTATAATGAATGTAACTAAAATAAGATACAGTAATATGCCCTACGGGGCGATTATGAATGTATTTTCACGCCGAAATTCAATCAATTTCCATAGAAACGTTAAAACTTATCACAATGAACCGAAAACAAATCTTCTTTTTCTCCGTGATGCTTTTGTGGTGTTCCGGCCTATTCGCGCAACAGGCTGGAACAGTCAAGCCTTATAACATCGTTATCAAAGGCGGCCACATTATTGATCCAAAAAACAATGTCGATGCTGTTATGGATATCGCCATTAAAGATGGCAAGATAGCTTTGATAGCAAAGAGCATCGACGGTACCCAGGGAACCCAGGTGGTTAACGCCAAGGGTATGTATGTGACTCCGGGACTCATTGACCTTCATGTTCACTTTTTCTGGGGACACGATGGATCTTCTTATATGAATGCTCCGTCAAGCCTTCCGGCCGATGGCTTTACCTTCCCTGCGGGTGTGACTACTGTTGTTGATGCCGGAAGCCCGGGCTGGAAAAATTTCGAATTATATAAAAAACAAACTATAGACCGGTCGCAGACCAGGGTACTGGCTATGCTGAATATTGTTGGACAGGGAATGGCCGGCGGACAATATGAGAGCAATATCGACGAAATGGAGCCTCAGAAGACAGCCGATATGGCTAAAAAATATCCGGAGCATGTGGTAGGCGTGAAACTTGCGCATTTCAGCGGCCGAGGTCCTTTAGCTCATAGCTGGATCCCGGTTGACCGTGCGATCGAGGCTGGCAAACTTGCCAATATCCCTATCATGGTGGATTTCGGCTCGGCTACTCCTTATCTGCCGCTTGATTCGTTGTTTAATGTAAAGTTCCGCCCTGGCGATATATATACACATGCTTTTGGCGGAGATCCGCAGGTAGGATTAACTATTCAGAACGGCCGGGAATCGATCGTGGACGTCAGCGCTAAAAAAGTTAAACAATATGCCTTCACTGCTCAAAAAAGAGGCGTTATATTTGATGTTGGCTTTGGCGGGTCCAGTTTCCTCTTCTCACAGGGAATACCGGCTATCAAAAGCGGGTTCTATCCTAACTCCATAAGTACCGACCTGCATACCGGTAGTATGAATAATGCCATGAAAAATATGCCGAATATCATGTCTTTGTTCATGGCGATGGGCATGCCGTTCAAGGAAGTTATCAAGGCTTCTACATGGAATCCCGCACAACAGATCAAGAGGCCGGAATTGGGAAATCTTTCTGTAGGTTCTGAGGCTGATATTGCTATTTTCACCGTTCGTAAGGGTAATTTTGGGTTCTACGCACGCGATGGAAAAATTCCGGGCAAGGAAAGGCTTGAAACAGAAATGACCATCAGGGCCGGCAGGATCGTCTATAACCTGAATGCTATTGCAGAACCAAACGTAATACAAGCACCTCCGCGTCCAAGAAACAGGTAGCACTTCACATTTAAAAATCAAAATCCATATTAATGCTTTTTAATTTCCGTATACAACAAACAGGGCTTTTAGCCCTGTTTGTGTCGTTTTCATTATTTGCTGAAGCACAGCAAACCAGACCGGTTGCACCGGTTAAAACCCCGGTCGCCTTGCGCGCTGATATTACTATCGATAAGGTAATGGACATCGGTCCGCTGGGTGTAAGGCTCATCAGAAACCCTAAAACGGGCGAATTCTGGTATTCTACCTTCGACGGGAATGTATTCAGGATCTCCGATTTTGATACGCCAAAGGCTGCCGAGCATAAAATATTTTCAGCAGCAGACCATGGGATAACCCGTCTCCAGGGCGCTGCTTTCCTTAATAACACCTTGTTTTTGTGTGGAAATATCAGTGCAAATGGCGGAAAAGGAACAAAAGGAAGGATGGTCAAATACGATCTATCTAAGAAACAGCCGGTACTGACCGAAGTATTCAACACCGTAGAATACGGCACCAACGCAACAACTTTTGACCATGGATGGAATGCCCTGGAGATCAGTCCGGATAAAAAATACATCTATGTTAACTCAGGAGCACGTACAGACCATGGGGAGGTGCAAGATAATAACGGTGCTTATCCAAATGCGCGCGACAATGGGCTGACTGCAAATGTTTTCCGTTTCCCTGTAACGGCAGAAAACCTGTTACTCCCGTCGGAAGCCGCGGAGCTTAAGAAAATGGGCTACCTGTATGCCGAGGGAATACGCAATGCATACGATATGGCCTTTGATGCCGGCAACAATCTTTTCGGGGTAATTAACTCCGGTGATTATGATCAGTCAGAAGAGATGTTCTGGATCAGGCAAGGTCATCATTATGGATTTCCATGGCAAATGGCAGGAGTTGAAAACCCTCAACAGTTCTCGCCCTGGGTTCCGGACCCGGCTACAGATCTGTTTATAAGCCCTGGGGCTCATGCCTGGGTTGTTAAATATTTCCGGAACGACCCGGATTTCCCAAAGATCCCGGCGGGCGTCAAATTCTCTCCGGGTGTACAGAACCTCGGCCCTGCGGCCAACGAATACCGCGATATCGCAACAGGAAAGATCGTGGATGGTGATATTACCGGCCGCACGGTAAGTACATTTAATGCGCATTGCGTACCCCTGGGACTGGTGTTCGATACAAAGAAAGCACTCGCTCCTGAGTTTCGGGGCGACGGCTTCGTTTTCAGGTATGGGGGCGGCTCCACAAGGCCGGGCACTAACCTCCTTCGGAAGGAAGGCAAAGACCTGCTCCACCTTGAGATGCAGTACAATGAAGCTGCTGACAATTACTATATGAAAACTACCAGCCTGGCTAATAATTTCAATGCGCCGGTAGATGCTGTGCTTCACGGCAATAAGATCTATGTAATAGAACACGGCGCCGCCGGATCAGCTGGCGGACGGATATGGAAGATTACTTTGCCCAGGTAGTTGAAAGTGGAAAGCTGAAAACTGAAAACTGAAAACTGAAAAGCTGAAAGTGAAAGGTTAATGAATTATCTCCGGCTTAAGTTTTATACGAAATGGTCCGGAGATTTTCTATTTTTAATTTACGAATCACATAAAAACAAAACAAATGCAAAAATCAACTCCTGATCAGAATTTCGCGAAAACAGGTTTAACGTTGCCTCCTGCACCCGCTCCTATCGGTGTTTACAAACCCTGCCTGATTGACGGCAAGTACCTGTACGTGTCAGGGCACGGTCCTGTGCAAAACAACAAGGAACTGATCAAAGGGCGGATAGGCAAAGACATGGACCTGGAGCAAGGCAGACTTGCCGCGCAGCAGGTTGGATTAACTATTCTTTCAACTATAAAAACCAATCTGGGAAGTCTTAACAGGGTAAAAAGAGTCATTAAGGTTTTGGGAATGGTGAACAGCACCGCGGATTTTGAACAGCACCCTAAGGTTATTAACGGATGCAGTGAGCTTTTCGCCCAGGTATGGGGCCCTGAAAATGGCATCGGAGTAAGAAGTGCCGTAGGGTTTGGTTCCCTGCCGGATAACATCCCGGTAGAGATCGAGTGCCTGTTTGAATTGGCGAATACACCGGGAGATCCGTTGAAGTGACCGGTAATCGGTAATCGGTAATTGGTAATCGGTGATCAGTAATCAGTATCCACCGGATGTACCCCGCTGATTATTGATCACTGATCACCGACTTCTGATTACTAAATACTGATCACTGAATACTGATCACTGAATACTGAATACTAATCACTAAATACCGATCACTGAATACTAATTCACTGAATACTGAATACTGATTACTGGCTACTAAATACTAACTACTAAAAATATGGAACAAATCTGGGCGCAAAACTACGACCCTTTAAATAACCCCTGGCTTTCCACAATATTGGCATCATTGCCTATTATTGTACTGCTGGGATCGATTGCCATATTCCACATGCGCATTCATCTTGCTGCAATTTTAGGCCTTGCCGTTGCTGTATGCGTTGCGCTATTTGTTTTTGAAATGCCTGCACAAGCCGTGAGCGCGTCAACTCTTTATGGTGGCGCATACGGGCTATTTCCTATCGGATGGATCGTTCTTAACCTTATCTTCCTGTACCAGCTGACCGTCGATAAAGGCCTGTTCACGCTTATCAGGATGCATTTATCTACGATTGCGCCTGATCCAAGGATCCAGGTTATCCTTATCGCATTCGCTTTCGGGGCATTTTTTGAAGGGGCGGCCGGCTTCGGAACGCCTGTTGCCATCACTGCAGCTATACTCATACAGCTCGGCTTCCGGCCGTTGGCTGCCTGCGGATTAGCACTTATAGCAAATACTGCGCCCGTAGCTTTTGGAGCGCTTGGAACGCCTATAATCGCCCTATCCGCCGTAACTGGCATCGATATCCTTGCACTGTCAGCGATGGTAGGCAGACAACTCCCGCTTTTCTCCTTCATCGTACCATTCTGGGTGATCTGGGCTATGACCGGATTCAGGGGTATGATACAAGTATGGCCTGCGGCTTTTACCGCCGGCTTTTCTTTTGCGTTAACCCAGTTCCTCGTATCGAACTATCACGGGCCATGGCTGGTTGATATTTTTGCTTCAATTGCTTCTATTGTTTCCATCATTGTGCTGCTTAAGTTCTGGCAGCCGAAGACACTCTGGAAGTTACCTGTTGCCGAGGATACCGTGCCGATAGATAAAAACCCGGCGGGTGTTGAAAGGAAAGACATCATCAGAGCATGGACACCATGGGTAATCCTTGTAATTTTCATATTTGCCTGGGGCGTACCTACGGTTAAAACAGCTTTGAATAAAATATCGGCTCCGGAATTTGAAGTCGCCTACCTGCACGAGCTGGTAAAACGCACTCCTCCAATTGCTCCTGAACCGACAATTGACAAACCGGCACAAGCAGAGGCAGCAGTATTCAAATTAAACTGGTTATCTGCAACAGGATCGGGGATATTAATTGCTGCAGTTATAGCCGGCTTTGCTATCGGTTACTCTTTCAAGCAAATGGTAAGAGCATATTTCCAGACCATGTGGAAGGTGAGGTTTTCCCTTATTACGATAGCCGCCATGCTGGCCCTGGGCTATGTGACTAAGTATTCCGGCGCGGATGCAACCCTCGGGCTTGCCCTGGCCAAAACAGGCGTACTTTATCCATTTTTCGGTACTATGCTTGGCTGGCTTGGCGTGGCGCTTACTGGTTCTGATACTGCCTCTAACGTTCTGTTCGGAAGCTTGCAGACAATAACTGCGAAGCAAACCGGTGTAGATCCTGTGCTTATGGCTGCAGCAAACAGCTCCGGCGGCGTTATGGGTAAGATGGTTGATGCACAGAGTATAGTTGTAGCAAGTACAGCCACAAACTGGTATGGCCACGAAGGCCAGATCCTGCGGTACGTGTTTTTTCACAGTATTGCGCTGGCTGCGCTTGTAGGGATTTTTGTCATCCTGCAGGCATATGTGATACCGTTTTCGGATATGGTAGTGAAGTAGGGTATTCCAGCCTCCGCCCCCACAAAAACCGTATCTTTGCAACATTCTGCGGCTACGGTCGTTTCCAGTGGGAAGATTTAATCACATTGACATGAAACGTACACTTATCATACTCTTCCTGGTTTCTGCCTTCTCAGCCGTATCTGCCCAAAATAAATTAGAGCGGGAATACAGGATAAAGCAATCTGAAGTACCTGCTAAAGCACTGGAGTTCGTGGAGAGCAGCTTTAAGGGCGTAAAGATCAAATGGTATGGTGAGGAGAACTTAGACGGTAAGGCCATCGAAGCAAAAGGCAAGCGTGATGGCAGGCTCTATAGCATTAAATTCGATACAAATGGTGTGTTACATGATATCGAAATGGTTATAAAATTCGGTGATATCCCCGAAGGAACGAGACTCCGGATTGAGAAGAATCTTCAAGACCGCTTCTCTAGATACAGCATCCAAAAAACGCAGAAACAATGGCTGGGAGCAACTGATGATTTGCGGGCGCTGGCGGAGGGAAAGCCTGTTTCGGGACAGTATTCGACAAATTACGAGATTAGCCTGCAGGGTACAAAAGATCGCCGCACAGACTATTTCGAGGTATTGGCAAACGCTGATGGCGAGATAGTGCGTGAATCGAAAATTGTACAGCGAAATAATCAGCATTTAATTTATTAGTTTCCGCCTGCTCATAATGAAGTCATATATATTCTCTATTTTATTCCTCTTCCTGAGTATAAACAGCTATGCTCAAAACCAGGTGGGCCTGATCCCTCAGATTAACTCAAGTTTTAAAATCGGCGATAGCTGGAAAGTCAACACTAAATTGGAAGGGAGACAGCTTTTTTTTCAAAATCCTTACCCGGATCATCTGAAGGAGGCTGAATTCGAGCGCGTGGATGCAGAATTAATAGCTACTACGAGCCTGGACCCCCTGCACGCATTGGGTGGCGGCTACCTGATCAGACGTTCAAACAGATCGTTTACACACCGCTTTATTCAGCAGTATTCGATCACCCAAAAGCTGCGTTCATCCAGGATGTCGCATCGTTTCAGGACGGACCAGACTCTTGATAAAGATGAGGCACTGCAATGGCGATTGCGTTACCGGCTAAGCCTGGAAAAGCCGCTAAACGGGCTGGAACTTGACCCTGGGGAGTTTTATCTTAAATTGACCAATGAATACTTGGGTATCCTCCAGGACTCTGAAGGAAACCTGGAGATCAGGGGACTGGCCTCACTGGGGTACGATCTGTCGGACCAGAACCGGGTAGAAACGGGAATTGACTACCGCATGGAAAAAGTGATGGATCCGACGGTAACTCACAAGCTATTTTTGAGTATCGGGCTCTATCACAGTTTCTAAATAAAAAAAACCTGATCCTCCTCGATGGCGACCAGGTTTTTTCTTATTATTTAACAAAGAGCTACACTACCGCTTTAGCAAGCTCTTCTTTTAACCGATTTGCTACTATCTTCTCTTCACCCGGAACCATAACGAACGTAGCGATCTGAACGCTATTGCGGCCCGGATTAATTTCTATCGAAGGGTTTCCGTTCCTTAGATTTAACTGCATTTGTTGTGTAGTTAGTTTAACAACCGCCGGATCCCATTTAACTTCGATGGTTGGCACGTGATTGGCAAAGGGCGGCACGAACACACGGGTAGTAACGCCCTGCAGACCGTTTACTGCCTTATCTATGGTCGCGATCTGATCTTCCCACATCTTCCATTCCTTATCTCCCACCTTAATAAAGCGCTCAAGAGCTACATATAAGCCCAGTATCTCTTCCTTATTGACCTTATGTCCCCTGCCTATAGTATTTGATCTTGGTGATGCACTCAGGCGTGCCGCCGCAATTAAATCTTTCTTACCCATCAGGATCCCTGAACTCTGCGGACCGCGAATGGCCTTACCACCGGAGCAGCAAACAAGGTCGTATCCCATGTCGTTGAACTTCCAAAGATTTTCAACAGGGGGTACGTCAGCCGCCATATCAACCATAGTTGGTATGTTGTGTTTTCTGGCCAGCCTGATCCACTCCTCATGTCCTATTTTCCCATTATCCGCGTTAGCATTTAGGAAATGCATAAGAGCCGTTTTGTCAGAAATAGTCCTCTCCAGTTCCTCCACACCATCGACCTGAATGATCTTCACTCCGCAATTGGTAAGTGCCTGGTTGTACCCAATATCATGACCCTTTTGCATGATCACTTCCGTTTTCATGCCGGTACCTTCCAGGTGCGGAAGCATAGCAGCTTTCTTCGCATCGAGCCCTGTTAATACACCAGCCATTCCCAGCATCAATGCTGAAAAAGCGCCGGAGGTAACAGTGGCTGCCTCTGCATGTGTAAGTTCAGCTATTTTTGCCCCCACTTTATCCTGCAGCTCATCTATCATGCAGAATACCTTTGATGAATCCCTGATCGTGTCCAGCACTTCATCGTGCATCAGCGATCCGGTCATGAAAGTGATTGTGCCGCGCCCGTTTATAAATGTACGTACGCCGAGCTCCTTATAGAGATCCCTCTTTGCAATCGCCGCGCCGGCTGAGTTAACGGCTGCCTGGGCTGTTCCAGCCAGGGCTCCTCCCGCTATGGGCAATAAAGTCAGCCCTTTGATCAGGTCCCTTCTTTTCATCTTATATTTTATTATTTTTCAGAGCCAACACCCAGGTAAGTACGCAGTTTTTCACTCTCAAATTTATCGGCAGCATCCTTTTCAGGACCAAGCAGCGAGGCGATAATGCCCACAACAAACGCTGAGGTCATGGATACCAAAGCCGGATTTTTCAGTGGGAAGATAGCCTCTGCATTTCCAAATACGTCAACCCAAACGGTCGGACTTAATACGATAAGTACCAAAGAAAGGATCGCACCCGTAACTATACTCAGTACTGCTCCCCGTGTTGTAAAGCCTTTCCAGATGATAGACATCAGCAATGCCGGGAAATTCGCGCTCGCTGCAATAGAGAATGCCAATCCAACCATAAATGCAACATTTTGTCCCTTAAAAATGAGACCGAGTCCGATAGCCAGAACACCCAGGAATATTGTTGCCCTTTTTGCAACTTTGATCTCTCCTTTTTCGTCAGAAACACCTTTCTTAACAACATGGACGTACAGGTCATGCGAAATACTAGAGGCGCCCGACAAGGTTAACCCTGCAACAACAGCTAAGATGGTTGCAAAGGCTACCGACGCGATAAAGCCGAGAAAAGCGCTTCCTCCGGTATGCTCGGCAAGCAATAAGGCGGCCATGTTACCCCCTTTATCAAGTACCTCGATAGAATCTTTTCCAACCAGGGCCATAGCAGAGAAACCGATAAAGAAGGTCAGGATATAGAAATAACCGATGAAGCCCGTCGCAACAAAAACAGATTTCCTCGCAGCTTTATCGTCAGGTACGGTGTAGAAACGCATCAGGATATGCGGCAAACCAGCGGTTCCCAGCATAAGGGCAAGACCCAGGGATATCGCGTCAAGAGGGTTGGTGATATATCCGCCAGGAGCTAGCATATCCGCACCATACTGTTCTTTTACAGAATCGAAAAGCGCGCCCGGGCTGAAATTGAACTGAGCCATAGCAAGCAATACCAGGATGGTAGCCCCCGAAAGCAAAAGCACGGCTTTAATGATCTGCACCCAGGTTGTAGCGATCATACCGCCGAAGAGTACATAGCAGGTCATTACGATACCCACCACAAAAACAGCGATTTCGTAATCGAGTCCGAATAGGGTTTGGATAAGCGTTCCGGCTCCAACCATCTGGGCGATCAGGTAGAATGCGATCGTCATTAGCGATCCTACAGATGAAGCGATCCGGATCGGCCGCTGTCTCAGCCTGTAAGCCACAACATCCGCAAAGGTATATTTACCCAAATTACGAAGAGGCTCGGCTACCAGGAACATGATCAAAGGCCATCCTACAAGGAAACCTATGGAGTAGATGAGTCCGTCGTACCCTCTGATCGCCACCATGCCGGCAATGCCCAGAAAAGATGCAGCACTCATGTAATCTCCCGCAAGGGCTAGTCCGTTCTGAAAACCGGAAATATTACGGCCCGCAGCATAGAACTCGGATCCTGTTTTGGTTTTTTTTGCTGCCCAATACGTGATATAGAGGGTAACCGCAACAAAAAGGAAAAAAATTGCAATAGATACTGGGTTAGCCGTTCCGAGGGTGGATGTAGTTCCAGCCGGGCTAACCTGAAGAAGTAAGTTTAAAGACATATAAGTTTGAGTATGATTTGATTAGAGATCTTTCTTTATTTCCTTTACTGCGGCATCATAGTAATTATTCGCCCAGTATACGTAAACACCGGTGATCAACCATGAAAACAGGATTATACCCATACCAACGATGATAGCCAGATTGAGTGATTCGCCTACAGGCATTTTCAGTGTGTCTTTCTGATAAGCAACAACCATCAGGAACCCGATATACACAAAAAGCATCAGGAAGGTGAATGCGAGGGAAATACTCCATCTGTTTTTTACCAGCTTCTTAAAGGCTGCACTTTGAAGGATTTCATTTGTTTTAGTCTTACTCATAGAGTTTAGTGAATTAGTTTTAGATGTAGATTATTTGTTGTTCTGGCCGTGTTGAATTGCCGTTTTAGATGTTAAATAAATCAGTTTATAAGTCTATGAAAAATAATTGAATTTAAAACGGAATTGGGCTAAAGTTTTTATGAGGTTATTAAAAAGTTACGGTCTAAATCTTCAACCTCACCCCCATCTTATTCAATCCCCTGGTAGCGAGCACACATAAGAGTGCGAAACATAAGGACTTAAGGAGTCCCACACTACCGGTTACCAGCACATCCGGAAATTTGAGCCCGATAAGCCTGAACGTCATATACATAAAGGTTGGGACCAGGTAACAAAGCAGTGTATCCGTCCCGGCGGGTTTAATAAGAGCGAACCAGCTGGATTTCTTCCAGACATCAGCTATCCAATAAATAATGACGAAGGCCAGTAAGGTAAAAGCACTGCACAGGAATAACCAGGCAGGAGTTGCGCCTAATTTAGCCAATCCCCAGTATGGGCGGGTTATAACGGACAAACCGGTCAGTACGATCGATGACACCAGGAATATCATAGTGAGCTTCCGGTTGTCCCTTTTCCCGACGTAATAACGGAATATAAACGAGGCAACGACCCCTCCCATTGTCAGCCCTGCAAGCGTGCCGCCAAGTATTGCATCGGGAATAAAAGATAAAAAACCCGGGACATAGCCGGCTTTGGATACCATGCTCAGCAAACAGAAAAAAATCCAACCCGCCAACAGAACGTAAAAGTTGTTCCTTGAAAAAACCGTGATCAGTGCACTGACAAGGTATGCCCAGCCAATTAAGCCCAGTATACCCCACCAGTGCGGCTCGAAACGGCTCGTACCTTCTTGTCCTCCGCGATACAGGTAAGCAATCACGATCAGCGTGATGATCCCGATCCCTTTTAAAACGATAACGAGATTATTGTTAATATTTTTTGAATAGGCGTTCCAGATCAGGATAAAACACAGGCAGCTAAGTGGATTCCATATCCACCGACTAAAGCCTGTTGCAGCCCCGTTCATACTTTCGCCGTTCACCAGAAAAACGCCCATAATCAATAGGGCAATGGTACGGGATAAAACATGTTTAACAAGTTCCCAGTCTGAATCACCTTTTTCTCTTCTGTTTTGCACAGCATAGGGTAATGACAGACCTACGATAAACAGAAATGCCGGGAACACGACATCAGAAAGCCCGATACCGTCAACTCCCCGTTCCACGTGACCCAGCCAGCCGGGAATATCCTTCAAGCTCCAGAAATCGTTAACAAATATCATCAGCACCATCGTAAGGGCGCGCAGGATATCTATTGATTCAACACGTTGAGAGGCCTGAACGGGCGCTGATTTGGGGAAGCTTTCAGATTTAGTTTTGCCAGCCGTCATTAAAGAGCTTTATTCTCAGAATCCGTTTGATCTTATATTGAATTCTTTATCCAAGGTATAAAAAATCATTCAAAAACATTCGCCCCGGAATTATTACATTTAGATGCAAATAGTCTTTTAAAACACGCACTAATCGGAACTTCAATCTTTAAATTTTTTCAATGAAATTAAGCTTTAACCGTTTCGGCGTTCTGCCGCTGATATTCGGAACTATGATTATACACGGATGTGCATTACCGACCCCAACATTCAGGACGTTTGATAAGCCGGTAGTGTTCAATGCTGAGCGGAAAAAACTCTCGCTGGAATATATGAAGGCCAGACACGGAATTGTTCAGGATTCGGCAACGATAGTTCCAAAAATGATCGTGCTGCATTGGACAGCCATACCAAGCCTGGAGGCCTCATTCGATGTAATGAACCCCGCGGTTTTACCGGGTGCCAGAAGCGGGATTGCAGGAGCCAGCAGCTTAAATGTTGCCGCTCAGTTCCTCGTGGACCGAGACGGTACAATTTTCAGGCAGCTTCCGGAAACAGCTTTCGCCCGCCATGTGATCGGTTTGAATCACTGTGCAATAGGTGTAGAAAATGTCGGCAGCGGAAAGATGCCTTTGACAAAAAAGCAGCTTGAGGCGAATGAAGATCTTATTCGTTACCTGAAAAAGAAATATGACATTCAATATGTAATAGGCCATCATGAATACAAAACATTTATTGGCCATGAGCTTTGGAAAGAAACAGACCCCAACTATCTGACCTCCAAAAGTGATCCGGGCGATGAGTTTATGAGGAAAATAAGGGAGCGGATCAAAGACCTGGGGATCCGGGGCGCCGGCGGTAAATAAAAAACCTGTTCCAATTGGAACAGGTTTTTTAAAGAAGATTATTTATCCCACCAGATCCGTGTAAGGAATGTATCGGGACCCTGATTAGCTATAGCTGCATTATAATTTTCAGTATTAATGCTCTGCTCGGCTGCAGGATAACGCAAACGGCGCTGAATTATACCACCGGTTTCATTGCCAGGATAATTCACCGGAACCAACACGGGATAACCTGTTCGCCTCCAGTTTGAAAAGGATTCGATATTATTCATGTATCCGAATAAAGCGACCCACATCTCGCTATGAATTTGCTCCATTTGCTGGGCTGCAGTACCGCCGGCATACGGATTTGCGGCGAGGTAACTTGCAGCAGCAGCTGTCGGATTAGGCATCACAACAGCATAATTAGGATAAAGCGTGGCTGAAGTAATACTAGCCGCCACTGCTTTTTCAAAGTGTTCTTTGGCAGTTCCGGGGCCCCATCCGCGAAGGGCAGCCTCAGCTAAAAGGAACTCTACTTCTGCATAGCTTTGAAAATGTGTCGGAGCCTCAAGGTGCGCGATCGTATGTTGATTCATTTCGGAATAGTCACGCTGCATATTCGCATTCCAACCGGGAATAGCAGTTGCTATTGACGTATAATCGTAGCCCCCCGGAAGACCCTTAGCTTTCGCAGGCGCTGACTCGGCAGGTAGGTTCGCTATGTTGATATTCCCCTGCCATAAGGTCGCGTAGAACGGCAGCCTGGGATCATTTTTTGATTTCAAACGATTAATTAACGTTTCATTGAGCTTGGAGAAACCTAAGCCCTGAGCTGATGCAGGATTACCCTCAACAGTTTGCATCTGCCGTGAATTCCAGTTCCAGTTAGTACCTGAAGCTGATGTGTGTGGCACCTTTGCATTGTCAGCATTGCTGGTCATGACACCTGCAGCTATTGCCTTTTTAACCCAGGTTTCGGCAGACGCTGCGTTGGCTTTGGTCATGCGCATTGCAAGACGAAGCATTAGTGAATTTGCGAGTGTTTTCCATTTTGCAGGAGAGCCGTTATAAACGAAATCAGCGGCACCGTAAGACGGCTTGGCAGGATCAAGCGCCTTTGATGCCTCTTCAAGCTCTTTCAGCATATCCGCATAAATGTCAGCCTGCTTGTCGTATTTAGGTTTGTATATTCCGTCGAGCGCCCTGCCAGCTTCAGAATAAGGCATATCGCCGTAAAGGTCTGTAACGCGATGCAGGATATCTACCCGCAGGATACGGGCTATGTTATATTGGTTTACCATCTCAGCATTACCTTTGGTCAGGTTGATGATCTGCTGAACCTCTTTCAGCTCTGTACTGAACGCAGTATTCCACAATCCATTATTATAATCAGCCTTTCCCTGATAAAGGTATTTCACTCCGGTCCATTGAAATGCGTTGAGTGAAGAAAAGTACTGGATTAAGGAACCTGCCTGTTTTGAGTTAGGATAAAGCGTATTTCCATCCCCTACTCCGGCGTGTCTCATTACTGATGCTGAGAACATAGAGCTGATAACCGGCTCAGTGTAGGCATTTGGGTTTTTATTCATTTCCTCAAAGCCTTTATCACAGGATGACAACAATAAAGCGGCCAGCACTCCTATTTTCAATGTCAATCCTCTTAATGTGCGTTTAATAAATTTCATCTTGTTGTTTTTTAGTTAAAATAGCAACGAAGCTCTCATGATCTAACAGTGTTACACTGCGGATTCGATTAACATGATGGTTTCATACTATGAAATCTAACAATGAATACTTTTTGTTTATACTAGAATTTAACCATCAGGTTTAAACCGAAACTGCGGGTTGTTGGCACACCAAAGTTCTCAAGCCCGAAAGAAGAACCGCTAACACTGTAGCTTGATTCCGGATCAACATTGGGAACATTGTTATGAAGCATAAACAGGTTTCTTGCCACCAGCGATAAACTGGCTGACTGTAAAGGTGTTTTGGCGATCAACGACTTCGGCAAATTGTATCCAAAAGTAAGCTGACGTAATTTTATAAAGTCGGCATCATACACGAACTGGTCCGTAATTGCAAATGCAATGCCCTGATAATACTGCTGCGCTGGTATCGTTCTGGCGAATGGAGCGCCCGTTTGATCAACCCCATTTACAGCTACTCCATTTTCTCTTACACCGCCGCCGACCGTGCGTTTATCCAACCCATAGCTGGTGCCATAGGCATTGGTTGATGTATAGAGCACACCTCCGAATTTACCGTCAATGAGGAATCCCAGTGAAAAGTTCTTGTACCTGAATGAGTTATTCAGTCCCATGGTTAATGGCGGAACACCCCTGCCCAGGTCGGCAATTGACGTACTTTGCATTGGGAGGCCGCTCCCGCTGTTATATACTATGTTGCCACTCGCGTCTTTCCGGAAAGTATATCCCGAAACCATACCAAACGGTTTACCTACATAATGGTTCACAAACGCATTCTGGGTCCTTGGCTGCCCCCCGGCCAGTGTATTAAGACCCGGAGCTATACTAACTACTTCATTTTCATTGTAAGCAACGTTCAGGCTAACGTCCCAGTTCAGGCCGTTTCCGGGTTTAACCGGCGTGCCTGTAAGCAACATCTCTATCCCTCTGTTTCGCATTTCACCCACGTTCAGCCGTACGGAAGTAAATCCTGAAGTATTAGGGATCGTGGCACTAACTATATCGTCGGTTGTAATCTTTTGATACACCGTAAGATCCAGACCCAGGCGGCCTCCTATCATCCTGGTTTCCAGACCAGCCTCAGAAGTTGTTGATGTAAACGGCCTCAATGGGTTTGGAATTGTACTTCCGCTGATTGTCATCAGAGCTTGCCCCAGGTGAGTAATGGCTCCTGCGCTATAGGTCAGGTCCAATCCGTAAGGGCCTGGTGTACCACCCCCGACCTGTGCCCATGAACCCCTTATTTTGGCGTAGTCCAGCCAGCCGGGTTTGGATTTCCAAACCTCAGAAGCAACGAAGCTTAAGCCGGCAGATGGATAGAGAACACTGTTGCTTGTCGGAGAAAGAGTCGAGAACCAATCCTGGCGGGCAGTTAGGCTAAGGTATAAATAACTGTTGAAGCCGATATCTGCTGACCCGAACAGTGAATTAATCGCGGATTCACCAAAGCTCTCGGTAAACGATTGACTTTTTCCATTCGAAATAAAATAGTTATATGGAACGTTGAGATCGCCGCTATTTAAGCCGTTCGAAGCGTTCTGAGTATACATCATATTACCGCCGACGAAAGCATTAACTGAGAATTTCCCAAAGCTTTTATCGAACCCCAGCAAACCCTCTACATTAGTTTCGAATCCTGTTGTTCTGCCCTTTTCGAACGTTCCGGCGAGGTTGGTTAATGCTCCCGTAGCTCCGATTATCCAGTTTTCCCGGGTAAAATAATCAATTCCGGCACCGCCCCGGGCATACAGGAAGTCCGTGATATTCCAGCGCGTTCTGAAAGATCCTATTATCCTGCGTCGCTGATCCTCGTTCTGATGCTTATTGACAGCAAAAAAAGGATTGGCAACAAAGGGATCGTCAGCCCATTGAACTTCCCTCAATGTAGTTGGATTATATCCGGGAGCGAGCGTCCTGACATCAAGACTAGTGGCCATTACCCCAACAGAGGCGTTAGGATTTCGCGTGAAATCGCCGATATTCGTTCTGTTTTTATTTACCTCAATATTGTATTGTGCATTACCTTCAAAAGTGATCTTGTTCGAAATATTCGCATTTGCTGCCAAGCTGAACGTATTTCTTTTCAAAGAAGAGTTCGGCACGATTCCATTATTCTTCATGTCAGATACAGAGAACCTGAAATTGGCATTCTGATTACCACCGGTCAGTGCAAGGTTATTTGAAAAGGTAGTACCTGTATTATAAAAATTCTTATTGTTATCTTTTTGAGCGACATACGGCCGGCTTTGTCCGTCGAATTGAATGACGTCAGAACCATCTAGCTTAGGACCCCACGACAATCGACCCTGCGACATCGCCTGCGCGGCATCGGTAGGTTTAAGTCCCAGGCTTCCCTGGCCATATTCATACTGCCATTCAGGAATTGTTATTACGTTATCCGTGGTAAATGTTGTATTGTAGTCAACACCAAGTCCCTGTGATCCGCGGCCCGATTTGGTAGTGATCAATATTACACCCGCAGCCGCACGGGAGCCATAAAGAGCCGCTGCCTGACCGCCCTTTAGAACTGACAGAGTTTCAATATCGTCGGGATTGATACTGATCAAACCGTCGCCGGCATCCCTGCCGCCAAATGTACCCGGAGTACCATTATTGGAGTTGTTAATCGGCACGCCGTTCACAACATATAATGGCTGATTATCTGACGAGAATGAGCCGTTTCCCCTGATAACCACGCGGCTGGATCCACCGGGACCAGTTGCTGTACTGCTGGCATTAACACCGGCAACTTTACCTGAGAGTGCGTTACCGAGGTTATTTTCCCGTGCCTGGGTGAATGAATCTCCTTTAACCTCTGTTAGTGCATAAGATAGTGCTTTCTTATCTCGTGAGATGCCAAGCGCTGTGACAACAACTTCACTCAGGGCCTGAGCATCGTCGGCCATTGTCACGTTAATCGTTGACCGGCCATTGATAGGCATTTCCTGGGTCACGAAGCCGATATAGCTGAAAACAAGAATAGAGTTTGCGGGGAAATTAAAGGAGTAGTTGCCGGATGCATCCGTAGATGTCCCGATATTACTCCCCTTGACTTTGATGCTTACGCCAGGTAAACCTTGTCCCGTTCCGTCAATAACCTGGCCTCTCACAATATCCTTTACCGATGCATCGGGCGCAGCCGCTAATTTGACTACGACTACTTCGTCTACTACTTCAAAAGTCAGCGGCTGATTCCGGAGAACCTGGCTCATTACATTCTCGATGGTACCCTGCTTCGCAAGAACACTGACTTTTTGATCCAGGTTTACCTGGTCTAAACGATAAAAGATAGAATACTTACTGTTTTTTTCAATTTGCTTGAACATTTGCTTCACCGTTGTATTCGTTTCATTAAAATTAAACGATTGCGAATGAACCTCGGCCCGGAGCTGGAAGATCACTACAAATGTTAAGAAAGCTATTAATTTCATAGCGCGGATAGTTTTTCGCCGAAATTCAGCGAATACTGATTTTTGATAAAGAATAATCATAATTTTGATTGTTTTTAGTTAATACTGGCTTCCCAAAGCATTGGGTATTAGCTATTGATTACGGAACCGGGGATGTTAGCGCATCCTCGGTTTTTTTTGAGGTCTTTTTATGTCATAGGCTTCTGTTGTTTAAGTTTTACTTACCAAATCGTAATTACCTTTCCGTTTTTCTCGTAATTTATATCTGTGGTCTCCTGCAGTATCTTGAGCGCCTTTTCTACTTTGTCCACGTTCTTAAAACTGCCGGTATAGGAGTAATTTTTAAGCTTTACGTCATTCATCACTATTTCAACATCATACCGTCTCTCCATTATTTTTGTAATTTCATGAAAGGTTTTACCTTCAAAAACCAGGAGATCTTCTGTCCACCCGGTGTAAGCCTCCAATTGTGAAGAGTTCACTTTTTGAACTTTCGCCTCTATTAGATCCGTGACATCCTTTTTACTCTGCCCTGAAATTATTACCGGGGCATAATTCAGTTTTAGAACTTGCTGCCGTTTTACAGATACAGTTTCTTTATTGTCAGAATTGAGAGATAATCTACCTTCAATAGAAACCTCGCCTTCAATAACAGCAGTTTCGAATTCGAGATCATCGGCGTATGCTTTCACATTAAAGATGGTCCCAATATCCCTGATAACATGGTGACTGGTTTTCACGATAAACGGGACGTCATGGTCGGCAATATCAAAATATGCCTCTCCGTCCAGGTAAACTGTTCTTGAACTGTTACCAAAACCCTTATCGAATTTCAATGTACTTCCCGCATTAATAGAAACTTTAGTTCCATCGGGCAATACTATTTTCCTCGTGGAGCCTTTAGGTACGTTGACTTCACTTTCTGCAAGGCCTTGCGGCGACAGGTTCAGATTAGTTCTGATATCATAAAAGTATATTCCAAATGCGCAAACCAATAAAACAAAAGCTGCTATGGCCAGCCTCCTTAAAATAACTGACGGTTGGGGTTTCTTAGTTTCTTCCTGAGCCGCCGAAGCGAGGAAGTTTGAATACGCTTTATTTGCATCGATTGATTCAATATTATAATACAAAGATTTCTGCCAGGTTTCATAATACGCTGCATAAAAAGCTTCATGCGCTTTGCTGCTGTTGATTAAATATTTAGCCATGGCAGTTTCCTCTTGGTTGGCCTGCCTTGTTATATATTTTACTATTAAAATTTTATCGTGCTCGTTCATGCTTATAATTTAAAGACAATTAGCCCCTGCCAATACCCCCAAGGCTTATGAAATTTTCATTAAGATTGCATTAATTTAAAGGATGAGGAGTAGAGCGGCGCTTAGAATACACTCAAGACTTTTTCGTAGCTTATCAAGGGCGATAGTGATCTGGCGCTCTACAGTATTTTGCGAGATATTGAGTCTCTGGGCAATTTCGCGATTTTTCAGGTATTCAAAACGGCTCATTATAAATACCTGCCTGCATCGTTCGGGAAGTGAATCGACAGCCAATTTTATCTGACAGGCTATTTCCTTTTCCAGAAGCGGGTCCGTATCATGTTCCGGCAATTCATTAATCAGGTTATTTCGCATTAAATAATTCACGTATTCGTTTTCGACCTTCCGATGTTTCAGATAGTTCATCGATTTGTGCCGAACCATTGTGTATAAATAGGCGGTTACGGATGACGAAAAATTAATGGATTCGCGTTTTTCCCAAAGCTGGGCAAGAGATTCTGAGACAATCTCTTCGGCTATATCGACGTCGTTAAGGAATTTATTGGCGTACAGGGTAAGCTTAACATAATGACATTTAAAAACATCTTCAAATGCTTTAATATCCACGTTATTTACCTTCCTGCTGAAGTTACCATCCGTCATGTTCCCGGTCCGTCCCTTAATTGATTTAACTCCCCAATATAAGGATTTTAGGAGTCTTCGAAAAAGGGAGCGCGAAGCGAAAGAAAACGGGCAGAGGCCTGGACAGGCTTCAAATCATCTGCCATCTATCATTTCGAAAGAACTAATCATTAGTACTACTGCTGTGCCCGGGTCATTGAATTCACAATTCCATATTCTAATCCACGTAATTCGGCTAATCCCCGCAGCCTTCCTATCGCCGAGTAGCCCGGATTCGTCTGCTTTTTCAGGTCGTCAAGCATCTGGTGGCCGTGGTCGGGCCTCATTGGTATGGACACACCCCTGTCCCGGGAAATCTCAACAATTGCTTTAACCACAGCGTACATATCGACATCGCCTTCCAGGTGATTATCCTCGAAAAAATCACCTAGTGCATTCCGTCTGGTACTTCTCAGATGGATAAAATTAATGCGATCGGCAAATCGTGTTACCATTGCCGGAAGGTCATTATCCTGTCTGACGCCAAAGGACCCTGTGCAAAAACATAGGCCATTGCTTAACGACGGAACGGCAGCGATCAGCGCTTCAACATCCTCTGCGGTGCTCACCACTCTGGGTAAGCCGAGAATCGCATAGGGAGGGTCATCCGGGTGGATAACCATGCTTACACCGCATTCTTCAGCAACAGGGATGACCTCACTGAGAAAATATATCAGATTAGCCCGTAAACGGTCGCGGTCGATACCCTGATAGGTGTCCAAAGCCTGCTGAAACTGTTCAATGGTAAAACTTTCTTCGCTGCCAGGTAAGCCCGCAATGATATTTCTCGTCAGCCTATGCCTTTCCTCATCAGACATTTCCGAAAAACGCTTCGCTGCCCTGTCTATCTCCTGCTGGCTATAATCGTTCCCGGCACCCGGCCGTTTCAAAATAAACAGATCAAAGGCTATAAATGCTGCCCTTTCAAATTTCAACGCCTTAGAGCCGTCCTCAACAACATAAGCCAGGTCGGTCCGCGTCCAGTCAAGCACAGGCATGAAATTATAGGTCACGCACTTTATCCCACAGGCCGATAAATTGCGGATACTTTGTTTATAATTCTCTATATACTTCTTATAAGAGCCGCTTTGGGTTTTGATGTTTTCGTGCACCGGCACACTTTCTACAACACTCCAGACCATGCCTGCCTGTTCGACTTCGATACGGCGCTTTTCGATCTCTTCGATCGTCCAGGCCTCTCCATTTGGAATATGGTGAAGCGCTGTAACGACACCGGCACATCCTGCCTGCCTGATATCAGAAAGGCTAACCGGGTCTTTGGGACCATACCAGCGCATGGTCTGCTGCATGAGGTGATTTTTGCTTGTATTGTTCGCCGCCATTTATACTCCTCCGAAAATTGAAAAACCGCCATCAACGCAGATCATAGAACCCGTCACAAACTGAGAAGCGTCACTCAGCAGCCAAACAAGGGCGCCTTGAAGCTCATCAGGGTGACCAAACCGTTTAAATGGCGTCTGAGTGATCACCTTTTGTCCCCGTTCGGTAAATGACCCATCAGGATTTGTCAGCAGGTTCCTGTTCTGCTCTGTCAGGAAGAAGCCCGGAGCGAGTGCATTCATACGGATCTTATCTCCATAGCGGTTAGCCAGTTCAACAGCGAACCATTGATTATAACAGTCAACCGCTGCCTTACCCATATTGTATCCCAGCACACGCGTTATAGCGCGCTTAGAATTCATCGAAGATATATTCACTATACTTCCTTTCTCAGCGGTAGCTGCTATTGCCTCACCGAATATCTGGCTTGGTATCAGGGTTCCCCAGGTATTCAGGTCCATCACCTTTTTCATCCCCTCAATATTCATTTTAAAAATATCGTTACCCGGAAGCAGCACTCCTTCAGGCTGATTGCCTCCTGCCCCATTTACAAGTCCGTCGATTCTTCCAAAGGCGTCCAGGGTTTTATTTTTAGCATCAATCAGCTGTGATTCATCCATTGCATCTGCGATGAGTGCTATTGCCTTTCCACCACTTTTATTGACCTGATCTGCCCGCTCATTGGCAACTTCTTTATTACGGCCAAGGATGCCGACTGCGCCTCCTGCATTTACAATTCCATCGATAAATGATTTACCAAGTATACCGGTACCTCCGGTTACTATGATTACTTTGTCTTGAAGAGAGAAATCGCCCATGGAAAAGTTGTCGTTGTAAGTTATACGTTGTAAGTTAATAAGATAGTTATAGGTTGTAAGTTTTACGTGATACGTTACTACGTAAAAAGCCGCAATAAGTTAGTTTTACGCGATACGTTAGATATTATGATAAAAGCCGCAAGTTAATAAGTTAAAAGATCAGTCAAACGTACTACGTACAACTTACAACGTAATACTCAATAGGCCTTCGCCAGCCGGAACCGTTATTGAAAGGGTCTTGGTGTCGCTATCGTAGACAATATTACGCACACCGACGCCATTCAGCTTTAGGGATGATGGTTTCGCCGGCGACCCGATCAGCAATTTAGCGTCTTTATCAACCGAGTATTTCAATCCTTCATCAGAAAACTCAAAGCTCAATGGCCTGTCGGCGCTCAGCGACCTGCTTCCGGCCGCCCCTTTAAAAATCTTAGCAAGAGCTACAAAGATCCTGTCCTGGTTCCATACCACGGCGGCTGCGTCAGTCTCCCCCACAGATGCTTTATATAGTTTGCCCGGACGGGTATTAAAGACAAACTGTTTGCCTGATGCTGTGCCCTGAACAAAACCGTCCTTCACTTCGGTGACCACATCCGGTGCAGTTCCCCTGGTTGTTGTAAGGATGTTTGCCATCACGAGTGGCTCCCTGCCTTTTGTACTCGCCGATACAGTAAGCATACCCTCCTTTTTCAGATGGCGTTCCCGCTGAAGTGTATATAAATAATGCGGCGTTTCAACTGCCTTTGTTTCAACTGCAGAGGGTGAAATGTGCAGGAAGTTTAAAGCAACCCCGTTTTTAGTGATGGTAGAAACGTCTTTCCCGGCCTTTATATCCTCCAGTTTAGCTGTTTGATATAAGAGAGTAACCTTGGCATCCTTCCCGGACGGCACTGCTGTATCCAGCATCAGTATTGTGCGGGGCTTAATATAGACCACATTTCTTGCCAGAGACTTTACCTTATCGAAATAGAGCCGCCCTATATCGCCTGAAGAAAATGCAGCATCTGTTCCGTCAAGGAAGTTTGCGATAAATGCATGATCATCAAAGCCAGGGGCAAACTTAAGATGATCACCCGTACGCTGACTCTGCTCATTATCGTCTATGAGGATAGTCGAATGGGCAACCGGCTGAATAAGCTTAGGCTGGTACAGCGGGTCGTCATAATACGTTGAATTCTTCAGATGGCGCTCTTCCACGAATATCTCACCGTGATCGGCCAGCCAGAAGCTACCCTGATCTATGTGCTGATGGTTATAAAATGCACCCGTACGCATAACGAAAGTAAAATCATCCTTTTCCCAACCATTCTTAAAGACAGTGGTTCCTATTTCGCGGAAAGCCTTCACAGGACTTTCGTCAAAGGGACTATCTTCCGGGATACCCTTGGTATTAAATAAAACATCTTCATACGTCTCGCCCGATTTCATAAAGTTATAGAACCAGCTAAGCCGTGGTTCCCTCCGTTTTTCCAGCAGGAAAGCCCAGAAGGTAGCCGGTGTCATTTCCCCTTTAGAGTCGCCGTATTCGAACCACAGTTTGTTCCTTACATTCCCCGCATAGATAAATTCTTTATAAGTACCGACCAAAGGTGCGGTCAGATCGATGTTAAACACGTTCTGCAGGGCAGGCAGGCTATAAGACATATTGGAAAAAGAGTAACTGTTATAACCATAACCTTCACCCCATGCGCCATCTTTAGAATCTACAACGCGGTTAATGAACTTGTTATACTTGAGCATCGCTCCGGTAAAATATGGTTCCAGATTCTGTGTTTCAGGTCCGTCATCATATATAGCAGCCATATTCATCAGGGAGCCACCCAGGATCATTGCAAGCCAGTTAGAAGTTGCCGCTGTTATATCATCGTTGTAGACGTAAGTACGGTGCGCGCCGTCTACAATGTTTGCCATAATTGCTTTCCTAACCTTTGTGCGCTCTTCCGGAGTCATCAGATCATACACCAGATCATAGGCCTCGGCAACTCTGTGAGCCCAGCTGCCAGTACGATGCTCGCTGTAACGGCCACGATTAGTTTGCCATGGATGCGTCCAGTCTGGCCACCCGGACAGCTTCACGAGCACATCTTTTGCATATAGGCCCGCCTCCTTTTCACCGTGGAACGTATAGGCTCTCGCGTTCAAACGCAAGGCCTCGCCAGTATGATAAATTTTATTTCCCCAGGCATTCCAGGTGGCTAACCAGTCTTCTTTCGGGAATTGATCAAGGTCATAAATGAGAGTATTCACTGGTATAGCTTCGCGCTGCTTTTTGGCTGCATTTTTAATATCGCTATATACCTTGCCGAACTCAGGCTGCTGCAGCTTAGCCTGAAGCAATTCTTTTTTATCGGAATCAAATAGCAAGCGCGGATGTTTTCCGCTCATGTTTTTTGGCGCAATATGAATAGTGAATTCTGTTGTAGAAAGAATCTTACTGCCATCGGCAGCATTTAGCTTACCAATATAAAGTCCTACAGGAAAGGCCAGTTTCAATGGCTTCAGGGACCAGCCGTTTGCATTCTTAACCAGTTCGCCTTTATAAAAAGATTTGCTTTCATCAGCAAAGGATACGATTTCCAGATTTACCTTTTTTGCATCAAGGGGCCACTGACCGGCCAATACAAAGTTATCATTCTGATAGTAATGCTTTTTTGGAATGTATGGAGCATATTCCGGCAGTTTGACTACTTCAGGGGTGGCAAAACGAAATTCTGTTGCCCGGGAAGCAGAAAGAGAGATATCGTCAATTCCAAAATATATAGGCATATCAGGGTCAGCAGAAGGAAATTTTGCCAAAAATGCGAGGGCATATATGCGGACTTTGTTTTTTCCTGCTATAGCTGGATTCTCCTTAAGCAGATCGTTAAAATCCACTGTGGCTGTAACCCATTTATTCCTTTCCGGGTTATTGATTGTGAAGTCCAGTTTTCCGTATTCGCCTGCAGCGAACCTTACCTTATAAAACTCCGCCTTGCTATTCGATTTCAGATAGTATCTGAACGACAGCCTGGCTGCAGGTGTAAGATACATATCAAGCAATTTCTGGGCGCCAGCATATGCATCCACGTTGGTGAATGCTGTTACCTTCTGAACGACCGAGATATTCGGATCGCCGGGCACAATTTCGTTAGGCCGGAAGTCCTGATTATATGCGATGTCCTGCCAATGCGGATATGAGGCCCAGGCACCCAACTCCCTGTCCTGGAAATCCTCTGAATACACTGACGGTTCAAGGACCACATCGGGGTTTACACGTGGTACCGTATTGAGCTGAGCTTGTGCCACCGGGGTTGTACAGATTAGGGCGGCAGCAAATAATGATATTCTCTTCATTTTTTTAGTTAAAGGTCCCGGATTCATATCCAATAAATAGATCTAACGGCTTTGAGCAGGGATTTTTACCATTTTCTAAGTGCGTAACCACGGAACGCATAAAAAATCAGGTACAAATAGCAAGGGAATAATACCCAGTAGGCTTCCCTGGCGGTAGTAAGGTCAGCAAAATAGCCATAAATAAGAGGAAGAATGGCATTACCGGCCAGTCCCATGATCATTATTGAAGCACCAATTTTAGTGAAGCGGCCCAAACCATCCAACGCCAGCGGCCAGATTCCGGCCCAAACCAACGAATTGGCGAGTCCGAGCATCACAACAAACCATAACGAAATATCATTTGTGTGGCCGAGAAAATTCACCTGTCCTTTTGCAAAAACAATTAACAGCGTCAAGATGAGTCCGAATACGGTGCTTAATCTCAGTGCAGTTAACTGGGATAAAAATTTCGGTATAAAAAAGACGCCTACCAGATACGCGCAGATCTGAGCGGTTAATGTGTATGACGGAAAGTCTTTCGCTTCTATTAAGTTCAGGTTCATGGTACCTGCATAGCTGATAACCGTGTCAATTGAGATAACCTGTGTACCGACGTGCAGGAAAATAGCAACTGCTCCCAGAACAAGGTGAGGAAACTGCATAATACTGGTCTTTGAAGAATTTGCTAATGCAACGTCATCACTTTCATGTTCGGTATCAATTTCGGGCAACGGGGAGAATCGAATAAAGAGTCCAAGCAAAAACAAAAACGCACCAACACAAGCATAAGGAACTATGATCCGTTGTATTAATTCATGAAGAGCAGCATTTTTTTCGGTTTCGCTCATTGTTGACAGCTGATCAAACATGTCGCTGTCTGATACACGAAAAATAACAGCAGCAAACAGCAAAGGCGCTAAAATCCCCGCCCCCTTGTTACAGATACCCATAATACTGAACCGCTGCGCCGCACTTTCCTTCGGCCCAAGGATGGTTATATAAGGGTTTGCCGCCGTCTGCAGAAGTGCGAGACCAGCCCCGATTGAGAATAATCCCAGCAAGAATAAACCATAGGTCATAGTGATTGCTGCAGGGACGAATAGTAATGCGCCCCCGGACATCACCCAGAAACCGATCATCATTCCCTTTTTGAAACCAACATTTTTGAGCAGGTAGGATGAGGGGACCGAAAAAATAAGATAAGAAATATAAAATGCAAATGTAACCAGGTAAGAAGCAACGTGACTAAGTTGGAATGCTACTTTGAAATAGGGAATTAATATGGCATTTATCCAGGAAGTAAATCCAAACATAAAGAACATAAAACCAATGATGACCATTCCTGTTACTGTATCCCTCTGACTTAAAGAGCCAGCTGCAACGGTGCTATTTTTCTTCATAATTTCATTTGTTAATTCAGGTATTTATCAGTTAAGTTAATTAAAATTATCTTGCTATTTACCGGCTCTTTCTTTGGCCGGAATATGAACGATTGCGAAAGACGTAAGCCCAAAACCCGCTTCATGCTGTTTTGGCTTTGCTGATCCGGCTACCGAGCCGTTCAGGCCGATATAGAGCGTAGATCCGTCTTTACTGATCTTAACTCCATAAGTTCCGCCGGGTGAATAATTAAAGGCGTTTGACATCGGACCCGACAGGAAGGCCAATGCTTTCTGTTTCCCCGATGTGATGTCATATTGAATAACCGGTGTACCCGAAAAGCCTGCAGAGCCGTGAGCCCCTGGCAGGTAATACATATATTTTTCATCCGGAGAAAGTACGCAGACGGTAATATATTCGCCCTTATCCAGAAAGTTGCTGCCGAGCAGTGTAAGTTCATCTGCCGACGGCGAGTACCTGAATAACTCTCCGGCCATAGTTGTGCCATAGATAAACCCGGATTTTGATTCATGGGTTGACGCTCTGAATCCACCTAAGGTTTTAGATTTTGTTGGGCTTACTGTGCCCGTTTCGGGATCGTATTTCCATATTTCTGTGAGGGGGAGCCTTCTGATCCTGTCGATCTGGTCGGCGGGCAGCATAGATGTTGTCTTTCCTTTTTGCTTCTCCTGGTGAGCCTGGTACTCGGAAACACTTAGCGTGTCCTGCACGCCATTGAAATACACATTACCGCTCTTATCCAGCATTAGGTTTCTATGATGACTCACCACCCCTGGTTCAGTCTGGAATACCCATTCCTTCTTCCCCATGTCAAAAACACCAAAAGAAACTCCTCTGGGATCACCCTCTAACTCGCAATAAAGAAAGTTACGGTTGGGATCATAAACCGACGTCGCAGTTACCCGCGCCGGAGGAAAATCTGCATAAACAATAGTCTTTCCCGATGCAGGATCATACTGAAATAGTTTTCCGCCCGGAATATTAGTACTCCATTTATCAAGTATCGGTTTACTGCCCCCTTTATCGCCATCATCCAGTGTTCCGGTGAAATATATTTTCTTATCCCTGCCTTCAAAAATAGGAGCATGAACTTTCGAAAAATGAATTTCATCGTCAGCCGCCGCAGTAAGCTTGTTCACGTCTGCTATTTTTTTTATCTCTTTTGCGGACGGGTCCCAGCTATACACGTAGGTTTCCCCTTTATCTGTATACCAATGATTTCCGGTTCCTGAATAGACCTTTCCATTACTCGCAAGACAGATGTCACCCCAGGAAGACCAGCCTACCCCGTTGAGTGCGGCGTTTGGCAGTTCGTTATGATAAACCAATTCCACCAGGGGCGCCTCAGTGGCAACTGAGAGAGTAATATGCCGAGCTGAATCTAAAATATGACGCACTTCTGAAGGCATCGTCAGCAGGTCGGGAGTGCTTAGAGAAGCCACGCCTTTTTCATTTGACGCCGGCAGAACCGGAGGCCATACGGTTTCGTTCTGAACATTGCTGCAAGCAGAAAAAAGCGCTGCAGAAAGCAAAAGAATGAACGATATGGTCTTTAATTTAGACATCTGCCCGGATCCGGTTATAGCTTGGAAGCACTATCCTCATCTATAAAGAGTGTGGCATTCTCATGCCTTCTTAAAATGGTTGAAGGATAAAGCTCGCTTATATCGCTATTGATAGTATGGTTTATCGCATTGGCTTTAAACGTGCCTGGTACGATCGCATAGGCGAAAGTTGATTTAAACAGTGCAGGCATCGTAATCGTAAGTGCGTGTGTCGGTACCTCACCGATATTCGGAAAGCAACCATCATTAACTTGCTGTACCCGGCAGTCCTGGTCAAGATCCACTACCTTTACGATCAAGGGGTCGTTAAAATCTGCGACATGGGGATCGTTGAATGCAAGATGGGTATTTTCTCCAATGCCAAGTATAACAATGTCCGTTGGATACTTTGTGAGAAGACCAGCATAACGTTTGCACTCTTCCTGTATATCCGGAGCATTTCCATTCATGTAATGAACCTCGCGGCACTTGACATTCTGGAAAAGCCTGTCCTTTAAAAAATTCCCGAAGCCCTGTGGTGCGTCTTTGTCCAGGCCAACATATTCGTCCATATGGAAAGCGTTAATACGCTTCCATTCCACGTTTTTTTTATTGACCTCAGCCAGAAATTCATTCTGAGACGGAGCCGAAGCAAAAATCACATTGACATATTCTTTAGTTTTCAAAAGTTCTTCGACCTTTTGCGCAAAGGTCTCTGCCGCCGCCGCGCCCAGTTCCGGCCGTCCTTCATACACTTTAACGTTAAGCTTCTCCTTCTTAAATTCTCTCATAATTGTTTACTTTTTTCAATCGTGTTAATTTTCTCGTAATGGTTAACTACATCGCTTTGCAGTTAAGCCTTTTCAATCGTTTGCTTAGTTTTCACTATAGATGACCCGGCCTTGGACGATGGTTGTACTAACCTGAATATCTTCATCAAATATGACAATATCAGCATCCTTCCCTTTAATGAGTGAACCCTTGGCATCATTTATTCCTAATATATTTGCTGGTGTAAGAGATGCCATCTTAACCGCCTCCAGAAGCGGAACATTGGCCATGTTGACCATATTCCTTACAAGCCGGTCGCTGGTTGCCACACTGCCCGCAAAGGAAGTGCGATCAGGCAGTTTAGCAACACCATCCTCGACAATAACCTTCAGTCCATTGTGTTTGCTGCCCAGGATACTCTCTCCCGGAGGCATTCCTGCAGCACGCATAGAATCAGTTATTAAGGCAATCCGGTCTGGCCCTTTGATTTTATAGATCAGTTTTAATAACGACGCGGGAAGATGTATGCCATCCGCAATGATCTCTACGTCCATTTCATCAAGCAGGTATGCTGTTTCGATCACACCGGCGTAACGGAAGCACTCCCTTCTGGTTACACCCGACATACAGGAATAGAAGTGGGTGGCCAGAGTATAACCTGCCTCAAACGCTTCCAGGGCTTCCTCATAGATAGCGTCCGTATGCGCCATGGCTACCAGGATATTTTTTGAGCGAAGATGATTTCCAAACTCAATAGCTCCCGCAAGCTCCGGAGCTGCACTCCATCGCTTTATATCGGAAGACCGTGACAGGATATCCATATATTCTTTTGGGTCAGGGTTCCTGATGTACCGGGGATCCTGGGCACCGCACTGCTTTACAGAGAAATACGGCCCTTCAAGATGCATTCCCAGGAACTGAGCTCCTCTATGATTATTTCTGTCAGCTTGTTTGTATAGATCCAGTGTATGATAAAGCTCATCAAGCTCGCTTGTAAGAGTGGTTGGCATCAGGCCAGTAGTACCGTACTTTGCGTGGGTTTCTGCGATCTTCAAAAATGCTTCTTCAGAGCCATCCATAAAATCGTGGCCACCTCCCCCATGAACATGAATATCTATAAAGCCCGGTGACACGTATTTACCTTGTGCATCTATATTCACAGCGTCGGCAAAATCAACCTGCTGCTGGGTAACCTGAACTATCTTACCATCGGCAACAAGTAATGTTGCATTTTCCAATATTCTGTAAGGCGTGATGATACGGGCGTTATGTATCTTTAATCTGTTGTTGTTCATTATTATAGTGATCTTGTCGTGGTAATATAGTGAATCAAAATGTATCAATCGCATAGCTCGCTGTCAGAACTGACGTGGCGAGTTGTAGCGGATATTATTTAAGGAATAACTCATTGACATTACTGGCAGCTAAAAGTACCAGGATCAATAAACCAATGGCTCCGATTACCTTAACCGCCGGAGAATTTGTATGCTTACCCATTATCTTTTCGTCATTCGATACGGCATACAAAGCCAGCCCTATGAACGGCACCAGGAATATGGTCACGCTCTGCGCGAAGACGATTAACTCTAATGGCAGCTTTCCAAACCGGATAGCGATTATTGCGCCGAATACCATAACGAGGGCAATGAACAACTTAACCCTGCCGGAGCTCAGGTTACTTTCATGTCCGAGAGAATCTGCCATTAGTGTGCCTCCTATTGTTGCATTTCCAACAAGAGACGAAAAAGAAGCGCCAAAGAGACCGATCAGAAACAATGATGAAGCGTAATTTCCGAAGAGAGGCACCAGTGCTCTCGACATATCTGAAGCACTAACAACATTTATCCCCTGTTTATGTAAAACCGCTGCCGCACAAATCATGATAATCGCACTCATTAACCCAAGAATAAAAATACCGGTTATACTATTACTGTTGTGTTCCTTTATTTCCGGATTAACTTTTATTCTTTCTTGTACCAGGTAAGATTGATAAAATGCCGCAACCATCGAAAACGATGAAGCAAAAAAAGCAATTACAAGGCCCAGGGATCCGGGAGCCAAACTAGGGACAAATCCTCCGGCGATTGCCGCAAAGTCAGGCTTTATCATGAAGAAGGTGGTAAGAAATGCGAAGAGCATCAAAGCCACCAGAAATATCATCAACTTCTCCAATACTTTATAAAATCCCCTAAAAAAAAGCAAAGCCATCCCTAAAAGGTTGAATGTTATAATCCAAACAACAGGCTTTGTTCCAGTCGCTTCCGCGATCGCAATACCAACACCAATTGAATTTCCGGCCTGAAAGGAAGTCGTCACGATAAAGATGCCGAGGCCGACCGCGATAGCTGCCACCTGCCCCCACTTATGACGTATGGTTGTTAACAGCGAATGCTTTGTAGCAACTCCTATCCGGGCACCCATAATGGTAAAAACAGCCATAAAAAACATCGCTATGACAACAATCCAGAGTAAGGAATACCCATACTGGGATCCCAGTTTTGATGTGATAGTCATTTTACTGGGTCCGAAAACCACAGCTGCTATAATTATCCCTGGCCCAAGGGAAAGAAAAATACTTTTTAATGCACTCATGGAGCTTTTTGAGTCTGCCACAGCTGTACTTTTTGAATCATTATTTTCTGATACTTTCATCAAATCTGGTTTTTATATTTTTCGTCCGGGCATTTACGGTTACGCACCCGAATGTAGTAACTTTATTATATAAATCAAACTAATCACAATCCCTCTGAATCTTTTACGCACCTGAAGCCCAGATTACTGCTTGAACTATTAATTTCTCCTTTACCGCGACTTCCCGCTTTATAACGGATACAATATTGATCGCTGCAAAGAAAAGACCCTCCCCTCTGAACCCGCTTTACTGCTCCCGGCTCGGCAGGGTCAAAACTATCAGAAGGTCCCTTAGGATCCTTTTCCGGACTCCGGCTATAATAATCTCCCCGATAAAAGTCACTGCACCATTCCCATACATTTCCTTCCATATCGTAAAGTCCATATCCATTTGAGGGGAATGATTTGACAGGCGCCACCCCTTCGAATCCATCGTCAAGGGTATTTGCATCGGGAAAATTTCCCTGATAAATATTTGCCGCCCATTTACCTCCGGGCTTTAATTCTTTTCCCCAATAATATGGCAGATGTTCTTTTCCGCCACGGGCTGCGTATTCCCACTCCGCTTCGGTCGGAAGCCGCTTACCTGCCCATTTTGCATAGGCCTCAGCGTCTGTATAAGTAACATGAACAACAGGATCATTTGGCCTGCCTGTAACCGAGCTTTCAGGGCCTTTAGGGTTTTTCCACCTCGCCCCGGGAACATATGCCCACCATGCCAGGGGATTATCATAACTTACAGGTTGAGCGGTGGGAGTGAATACACCAGACCCCGGCACCAGATTTTCAAGCGGCACGCCCGGAAAATCGGCTGGGTCTAAAGGCCGCTCCGCTATGGTCTGGTAGTTTGTAGCCTTTACAAACCGCTCAAACTCCGCGTTCGTAACTTCATGTTCGTCCATCCAGAACCCGCTAACCGTAACCTTATGTACAGGTTGCGCATCAGGAAAAGCAGGATCTGCTGACCCCATATCGAAGGTACCTCCAGGAACCCATACCATTTTTTCTGGAACGGTGTCTACTACAGACTGAACGGTATCGCTAAGATCATTGGTAGTTGATCTGGTACAGGCCGAAAGCAATATCGCAGCAAGCAATGACCATACACTTAAGCGAGCATACGTCGCTGGTTGGGTCCGCAATTGGTAATGAAATGACATAGTTGATTTATTAACAAAGCTGATCAACAGGCTCATATTCTTCGGAAGTCGCTTCATATGCACCTCTCATTATTGCAGCTTTAGCCTCAATCCCCGAGATCTTTGATTGAGAACTATTGGACCGGGAATAAAGCCAAAAGGTTTGATAAATTTTATTTTTTGCCATTAAATAAGGATCTCAAATATTCTTCTCTTTTGTTCGGCATCCAAAGCTATCTTAACGGCTGCGGCATTGGATTCTAACTGCTTTACTGTAGATGAAGACGGAATCACCGGGCCCATCCCCGGAAGAGATAACATGTAAGCAATTACCAACTGGCTTAGTTCAACATTCAACTCACGGGAAATCACTCCGAGCTTTTGAAGTTTTTGAAAAATCGGTCCGGTTGCTTTCGATTCCATTCCACCTTCGTCAAATAAACGGTCGCCGGGTCCTATATTTTGGGGATCCAGATATTTGTCTGTCAGCAGGCCTCTTGCCATAGGGCTCCAGGCAATAAACGACATCCCCGTACTTTCGGCATAGTCCAGTACACCTTTATGGTTTTCGCTTTCACCATCCAGGATATCGAATTGATTTTGTACAGCCAGCAAGCGACAACGGGAGGATACCTGCTTTTCCAGAGATTGGTAAAGCCTGATTTGCTCTACCGTAAAATTTGAAACTGAAAAATATCTTACCAGATCTTGCCTTATAAGATCCTCCACCGCCATAAGACTCTCCTCAGGAGGAGTCAATGGATCAAACAAGTGGAAATAAAGCACATCGAGATAATCGGTTTGCAATCTTTCAAGGCTGGCGTACACTCCATCCATAATGTTAGTGCGCGACAGGCCACAGTGATTAGGTGTAATACCATCCATAGTTCCACCAAGTTTAGTAGCCAATACCACATTCCGCCGCTGATCAGGATTATTGTTGAACCAGGTACCTATTATCCTTTCAGAATTGCCGGATGCATTGTTATACCGGTTAGCGGTATCCCAAAAGGTCACACCCAATTCCAAAGCACGGTCCAGTATCTGAAGTGAAGTTTTTTCATCTGTACGGGAACCGTCGCCACTTTCAGGGTATCCCATTTTCCAGGTACCCAGGCCTACATCAGACACTTTGAGACCAGATCTTCCAAGTACACGAAAAGGCATCTCGTTAAACGTCTTCACTTCAAATGGAATATTGTAAAATTTCGTGTCTCTGTTCTGCATGTTCGCTTCTTTCATATGGATCTGATCGTTCAATTAATGAGTTCTTAAAGATATTCGTAAGTTATCAAGAATATTTATATTCTACACTTCATAGCCTGAACCGTGATAACAGGCGGGAGTTGTAGCTGAGAGCATGCAGAATTTATTATTGTTTGTCTTAAAACCATTTTGTGGTCCCACTAATACTTTGCAGTGATTGATAATCATCCTTCTGCGGTATACCATCCTTCAAAATAGTATATCCTTTCGGCGATCCGCCCGGCCACTTCAAATCTTTAACCTGTTCAGATAAAAGTTTGCGATGCTCCTTAATAATTTCTTTGCTTGATGGCTTATAGGCTATATTATTCCATTCATTATCATCCGTATCATGGTCATAAAGTTCTTCCAGGTTTATAAAGGGATAATAAATATACCGGTACCGGTCGGTCCTGATCGTGTAAGCGTCACCACCCGGGGCATCCGGGGCTTCTTTAAGAACATAACCGGTTACCACACCTTTGTGGTCAAAGCTTTTGCCTTTTAGCATAGGCACCAGGCTTTCTCCATCGACATAAGAGGGCGACTTTTCTCCTATCAATTCTGCAAGCGTTGGATACAGGTCTATTATTCCAACAGGTTTATGCGTAGAAGTTCCTCCTTTAGTAACTCCGGGCGCCGATATGAATAATGGAGCCCGGGTGGACCGCTCCCATAATGTAAACTTTTCCCAATTTTCCTTCTCACCCATATGCATTCCATGGTCGGACCATAAAACGATAATCGTATTATCTTTATACGCAGACTTTTCAAAAACGTCCAATAACCTTCCCAGCATTGCGTCGGTAAAAGATATCGTAGCCATATAAGCCTGGACAACTTTCTTCTGTTGGTCATTGTCAACTATAAATTTATGCAGCGGCCGTCTCCCATGAATAAATGCGTCACTAAGATCATTCTCCTTGATCTTGATTTCGGGAACTGATTCCAGCGGGTACATATCAAAATATTTCTGGGGAACTTCCCATGGATCGTGAGGTTTGGTTAATCCTACAGCGAGAAACAAAGGCTTTTCATATTTTTGACTGAGCTGGTAGTTTGCCCATTCAACAATTTGGTAATCAGCCATATATTCATCGCTATGAGCTATTGGCCCCCAGGTAAAATAATCAGGCTGTGTGCCAACAAACAATTTCGGGTCTATCTCTTTCAAAGGCGCCCTCACCTGAAAGGGAATTGGTATGGCCAGACTTGGATAATAATAATCCCAGCCCTTGGCTTCCGACTGGTTTACCGTAGCTCGCGGGGGTGCCAGTGTATGATATATTTTTCCTCCGGCAAGAGTTGTATATCCTCTGTTTTTGAAAAATTGCTCGATCGTTTCAACATCTCTCAGTGCCGGAACTTTTCTCCACTCGGGATTCCCCCATCCTGTTATACCTGATTTTGCGGGATGCACACCAGTCATTATTGCTGCTCTTGAAGGCGCACAGGCTGGTGAAGGGATATGCGCATTGGTAAAGCGCATAGACATTTTTGCGAGTCTGTCGAAGTTGGGTGTTTTAAGTCCCGGTATTCCACCAAATTCTGCCGGATTGACCCAGTCGTTCAGATCATCGATCGAAACAAACAACACATTCGGCTTAGCTGACGGAGATCTTACCTGAGCATTGCAGGAAAAAGCCAGCACTAGAAATATCAGTTGGATCAGAATGACCTTGATCAAAAAGTTTAAAAATTCGGTTTTAATGTGCAGCATCATCACGCAGTTCTATTTAGAATTAAAAGATATACTTAAGAAAACATACCAGACGGTTTGCCGCCCCGCTTGGTTATCCTGTCAAATGCAAGCAGGCTAATCATTAGCTGTCTCGGGTAATGATAGTGTTCAGCACGATTCGTGGTGTGCTTTTCAACTTTCCTGTCACCGCTATCTATAACAAAAGCATATTCAGGACGAACGAATTTAGTCCTGACATAATTCTCTGTTTCGGCAAAGCAATTCACTGCCCATTCATCACCTGTGTGCTCGATCATAATCAGCGCTCCTATCAGTATTTCTTCCTGAAGCCAACGCACTTTGGATAATAAATACTTGTTTGAAGGGATGTCGTCGAACGCGTGAAAATGCCCGCCAAAGACGTTGTCTTTAGCTATTTCAACGTGACGTTTAAATTCGTCAGACGCCCGTCTGAAAAGCGCTGCATCTTTAAGCAATACAGCATAATTCATTACAAATGCCAATGTTTCACAGCCATGGCCTATATCACCATAACGGGATGCGATCGGGTCTGCCAGCGGACTAAGATCATGCGCCAGAGCCTCATTTAACACCCCATACTCTTTAGTTAAATGATGATTCAAGATCGCGTCTACACAACGATCGGCGAGCAAACGAATCCTATCATCGTGCTGCTGTTTGAGTATTTGCGTAGACAGACTAAGCAGGATCATCCAATGCCCGAGGATCCTCGGACCCGGCAATCTGTTTTCTGCTTTATAGGGGTATTCGAAATCAGGCCGGTCATATCTTTCCACAGCCTTTAGAATAATTTGAATAGCCTGGTCCAAATACTGTTTTTCGCCTGTGGCCTTTGAGTATTCAGCAAGTCCTTCCGCAACGAAAAGGTTGCCATATATATCGCCCGGCACCTTTCCAATCGGCCTTCCTTCTCTTGTGAAGCTCGAAATATAATATGTATCGTCTGATGGCAAGAGCTTTAAAATAAAGTCCTTGGATTTCTTAGCAATCTCCAAATAACGCGGGTTCTTTTCAAAATTGTTATACAGGAACGAGTACATCCAAATACCCCGCCCCTCGAACCAGGCACGCTTGTTTGTACTTAATGTCTTTCTGTTCAGAATATCAACGGTACACATGAAACCGCCGTATTCATGATCTACAACCAGGCTATCCATGTTTGGTATGAATTTGTGAAATAAAGCCTCCCTGTAGGTTTCCTGGAGCTTACTGATATCAAGCCCTTTGATTATACGTAGATCAGGCTCTGACGGGCTTATTCGCGTAAGATTGGCATAAGCCGGTACAATTCCAACTCCCAATAGGCCAAGACCTGACAGTGAGTTTCTCCTGATAAAGCTGCGTCTAGAATAGTCCGTCATTCGTATTTATTATTATTCTATAGATTTCGTAATGTGCAGAAAAAATTGCAATTCCCTATCCGAACAATCCTGAAACCCTCCCTTTTCTGTCAATGATCCTATTCAATGCCAGTAGATTAAGCATAAGATGCCGCGGATGATGATAATGCTCTGCGCGGTTTTTCTGTACCACCTTCAGCTCCCGGTCGCCCGCTGCAGGCCAAAATAGGTACCCATCGCGATCGAAATTCTTTTGCACGAAGGCCAAGGTCTCCCTGAAGCAGTTCCGGGCCCATTTGTCCCCCGTATGTTCTGCGAGAAAAAGAGTACCTATCAGAACTTCCTCCTGCAGCCACAACACTTTGTCCAACTTCCAGATATTGTTGCTTACGTTATCAAGCGAGCGGAAATATCCTCCATAAACGCCATCCTTAGCTGCAGTTACATGTCTTTTAAATATCCGCGCGGTCTTATCGAGCAGCTGCTGGTCCTTCCGGCGTGCGGCTTCGAACATTAGCATCCAACAGGTCTCAATTCCATGACCGGTATAGGCAAAATCACCAAAGGAATTCTCTGGTCTGCTAAAGTCGTGATTTAAAACCTCATTAAATAATTGATATTCAGGATTAAGATGATGATTAAGCAGGGCGTCTAAACACCTGTCGGCAATGTTTTGTATATCCGGATCGGGCCCATTCTCCAGCATTTGAGTAGCAGCCCGCAGGAAAACCATCCAGTGACCAACTACCCGCGGCGCAGGAATTTTTGGAGCTTCGGCATTCAGATAAGCTACATAGTAATCATAATCCGGCCTGTCATAGCGGGCCATAGAGTTCATTACGATTTTCCTGGCCAGCTCTGTATAGCTGCTTTCACCAGATGCTTTCGCGTATTCAGCAAGACCCTCAGCGATAAACAAGCCTGTATATATATCGCCCGGACCAGACAGCGGTTTTCCCTCGCGTGTAAATGAAGTCGGCCAGAATGTATCATCTGCTGGCCGCAGCTTTAAAATCAGGTCCTTTGACTTCCTGGCTATCTCGAGATATTTCGGGTTCTTTTCGATATTGTTGTACAAAAATGAATACGTCCAAAGGCCCCGGCCTTCAAACCATGCACTTTTGTTCGTTCCCAGCTGCTCGCCTGATTGGATATCCACAGAACAGTTAAACCCTCCGAACTGAGAATCAATAACGAATTTATCCATATTGGGGATAAACTTTTCAAAAAGATCTGAACGGTATTTGGTCTGCAGGTTTTCGAGTAATTGTGCCTGGTCCGGATCAGCAAAAACGTCTTTCAGACCACTGGCCACCGAACCCGATTTAACAACATTACATCCCGCAATGCTTCCCATGCTTAAACTTGCAAACATGGCATTTGACATAAATTGTCTTCTTTTCATATTGCGGGGTTTTCGTGGGAATTTACAGTTTATATTAAGAATTTCGAATAAACTAAAATACAATTATTTTAATTGTTTCATGCTTCTTCAAAACTAATTTTGTCTGAATAGACCTGCTCGTGTACGTTAACATAATGCGAACGAATACTAAATGTGCGATAAATCAGCATGGAAGCAGCACAGCCATGATCCATCCTGTAGAGCAGGACCTGGCAGGCTGGCATTTCCCCCAAAATTGTGACAATTCAAAAATGTAACATTACTGATCATAAGTCTCTTTGAACGAGCTCTTGGCATATCTTTAGCACTTGATTTTCACAGACGAAAATCAATTTTGGCTTATAACAGCCGGTTAACAATGCTCGTATGTTTAGAATTCTGATTACATCTTTATTTCTCTTTGGTTCTTTTGCTGGCTATGCACAAACTTATTCTGTTCAAGGAACTGTAAAAGACACCGCCGGCGTGCCTCTAACGGGCACAGTCGTTAAACTAAAATGGGGAACTGACAGTACTGCAACGTCAGTTAATATTGATGGCGACTTCTCACTTAGCAACATCAAATCACCAGATTTTACGCTTTCTGCTGCATTCATAGGTTTCCAAACATATATTAAGCAGTTTAAAATTGAAAATGGCACCAGTCTGACTATTCCACCGATTGTTTTAAAACAAGGGGTAAACACTTTGAATGAAGTTGTTATCACAGCGGTGACAGCCATGAAGGTAGGCGAAGACACCGTGACCTTCAATGCTTCCTCCTTTCCTGTGAGGCAAGGTGATGCCGTTGATGAGCTATTACGAAAATTACCGGGCGTTAAAGTTGATGCCGACGGGAATGTTACTAACCAGGGGCAAGCTATTACAAAGATCCGGCTGAACGGCAAAGACTTCTTTGGGGGGGATGTAGCAACAGCTATTAAAAACTTACCGGCTGATGTCATAAAGAATCTTCAGTTTATCGACGATTACGGAGATCAGGCTAATCTCACAGGAATAAAAACCGGTGAGCCTGAAAAGGTACTGAATATAACGATCCAGGAAGATAAAAATAAAGGCTATTTCGTTAGAGGAAATGCGGGGTTAGGTAATGAAGATCGTTATAATACAGGAGTCAGGGGGAATATCTTCCGGGGTGAGGAACGCTTTTCATTCGATGGTACAGTGACTAACGCCAATCGCGGAGGCGGTGGAGGGAATGGTATAACTGCCACTAATGCCGCGGGCCTAAGCTACCAGAACGAATGGAATAAAAAGCTTTCGGTCGATGCCGGATACAATTTCAACAATCGGCGGAATAACACGATCGGGAAAGCGTTCACACAGAACTTTCTGGAAACATTTACACGACTTGAAGACGAATCAACCAATAATAACAGCGATAATTATAACCATAGCCTATCGGGAAACCTGGAGTACCGCAAGGATTCTTTAAACTTTCTTAGGATATCTCCCCGTATCTCATATAACACAGCCAAAACTGACAATTTCGGACTTTATACGATAACGCAGGAGAATTTGCTTACGGTAAGAGATAACCAAACCTCTACCGATAATTCTTCGGCAAATATCTCCACTAACGTGTTCTACAATCATAAGTTCCGCAAAAAAGGAAGGAATATCAGTGTACGGGGGAATGTGAATTTCTCTAACGGCGACAACTTCAGGAACGTACTTAATGACTATGTGATTACGCAATCCGGAGTCGATTCTCTTCGGTTACAGAACCAGTTAATCGATAATACTAACCGTAACTTCCAAACCCATTTATATGCTGCATACATGGAACCTCTTGGAAAAAGAAATTATATCGAAGCCAGCTATAGTTGGAACCGGTCGGTTAACAGCACCAATAGAAATACCAATGATGTGTTAAGTGGTGTGCAGGTGTTCAACCCGGATCTAAGCAACAAATATGAATATCAGTTCGTTACTAACCGTGTCGGATTAAACTATCGCTTCATTGAGAAAAAATACAACTACACCCTCGGTGTTAATGCGCAGCCGGCCTTGCTTACCGGCCAGAACCTAAGCAGGAATATTAACACCCGCAAAAGCACTTTCAACTTCATCCCTTCTGCAAGATTTGTCTACAATTTTACGAAACAACAATCGCTGCAGGTAAATTACTGGGGTAGAAATAACCAGCCTGGATTTGTGCAGCTGCAGCCCATTACTGATAACTCTAACCTGCAAAACACGGTTACCGGTAACCCTAACCTGAATCCCGAATTCATCCATATGATTAATGCCCGCTACAACCAAACAGATTGGAATATGGGGCATTTTCTAACGGCAAACGTCATGTATAACCGTACAGAGGATAAAATTGTAACTACAAAAATGTTAGTTCCCGGGACAATTAACCAGGTTACAAGTTATACCAATACCGACGGCTTTTATACCTTAAGCGGAGACTATTCCTATGGTAAACCCTTTGCCGACCGGAAATTCACTATTACTTACAGCGGTAATGCTTCATTAAATAACAACGTTGCCTTCATTGACGCAAGTAAGAATATAGCGAAGAATTTTTACCTGCGGCAGGAGTTGGAGTTCGAAGTCGATATTAAAGATGTGATCGATGTCGAATTTGAAACATCTTATGGGATTAATACTACCAAATATTCACAGGAGAACTTTGAAGATCGCCGAACCAATTCTATGCGTTATGTGATCAGGGGGAGAAACTTCTTTTTTAAAGACCTCACAGTGGGTTATAATTTAAGCAAAACGGTAAACACCGGATTTGACAACTCAATTGTAAAGAACCCGACTATCCTCGGAGCTTTTACTGAATACCGGTTCCTTAAGGACAATAGAATGCGAATTCGCCTGGAAGCGTTTGACCTTTTGAATCAGAATACAGGTATATCGAGAGACGTATTTGACAATATTATTATCGACCGTCAGACCAACCGGCTCGGAAGATATTTCATGCTTTCCCTGAATATGACCCTGAGAAAGTTCGGAGGCAACGGTCCGCCTCCTGACAATCAACATCGCCCAGGCGGACCCGGCCGGCCGGGCGGCTATGGGAACCGCAATTAATCCAGTATTACCCCATACCGGGTCGCTCTTGCCATCCTGGAATAATAGTCATAAAGTGTTTTTGAAATGTTAGCTATAAGGTCCTGGGGCGCGGGCCCTGCTTTATAATTCTCCATAACTGCAACAGCGTAAGGGCGCTTAGCCATGTATATGATTCCCCATTCGGTAGACACCCCTCCCATCCCGCCGGGTTTGAAAGCAATCTTAGTACCGGTATTTTGCGGCAATCCCCTGGCGAGCTTACTGTTGTCGATCGGATTCTTTTGCAATATGAGTAATATTTCGTCAGAACTCGCTTTATCAATGAACTTTCCGTCATACAGCAACTTCATGATCTTTACAGCTTCTGCCGGAGTTGAGATATTTTCCTCGTTTCTCAAAGAGGCAGGCTGATCGATCATCTTACGTTGCACGCGTGTGTTTTTTAACCCAAGGGATTCCATAGTTGCATTGATATTATTCAGCCCGACAAGCTCAATAAGGGTATTCGTCGCCGAGTTATCACTCAGCCCGATCATCAGCGTACAATAATTACGGATACTTAAGGAGACTGGGTCCATCATGACATTTAGTATTCCTGAACCGCCCACTGTATTAGATGCTGTCAATGGGCGGGTATCGCTAAGTGCGAATTTCCCTTCCCTGGCCTGCTTATAAACCTCCATCAGTATAGGGATCTTAATGGCGCTTGCCTGGGCAAAAACGATATCCTGGTTAATAGCGAAACTATCTCCTGTGGTGAGATCAACCGCCATTACGCCAGACAGGAACGGAGAAAAATTGACAATGTCCTGCAGCTGTTTTTCGGCTTTTTGTTTGAGGATGTCTTTTGCTGTTTGGGAGAAGGCGATTTGGCTGGTGAAGGAAATACAGATCAGTAATAATAGCTTTTTCATTGTAATTGAGTTTGTATGCCTTTGTAGTGATGCAAGACTAAGATAAATGAATAGACACGCGAACCTAAAATAAAAGCGATTGATGTGAAAAGGATACACGATTATAATATGGCTGCGGACTTTCCGCCGTCATCTGTTTATGAACCTCAGGCAGCATAGCTAGCCTTCAATTTTATTTAGCAAGAAAATCCAAATTCTCCGTAATCCTCTTCCCCTGCGTCTTAAACGCTTCTATATATTCAGCGATCCGCCTCTTGCCTGTTTCGAGATCGGAGTTATTGAGGTTGATGTTCAACAGATCAATGAACCAGGGAATCTTAAACTCGTTAAAGACGTAGATATCTGCTATTTCTTTAGCGATCGGCAAAGTGGTTGTTTTTGAGGCATCGTACACATCTTTATTTCCCGCTTTCAACAGCTTCCCGTACTCCTCTTCCATTAACCGTTCAAGCAATTCCCTGGTAAATGTGTCACCTGCCCTCACTCCCGTCTCCGGGTCATCCTCTGTAAACTTAGCACCTTTACTAAGCCATTCCCATATAATGCTTAGCCTGATCTCCCCTGTTGCCATGTCTTCCATCAGATACAGGATATCATCATTGCCGAAATAATCTGCCGCTTTCAGCGCAGCAGCCTGCATCCCCTGGCCAAAGGCGTTACCATATTGAACGGCAACACTTAGCAAGTTACGCGCGCCCCTTATCGTTATAGGAGCCGGCTCAATCAATATGAGACCATCGGCGTCTCCCTGTGTATAGGTCAGGGGCGGGAACTTCCTCCCCAACTGGTTTGGTTCACCTATTTTCTCCCAAACTGGTCTTACAATGTTTACCATTTTCCAGTGGGCAACCCACTTCCCGCTTGCCCCCTCACGCTGTTCGCGCTCAGCTCCCGCTACAGCCTTTTGCATACTCGACGACACTCCTTCTTCCGACCCCACCGGGATATTAGGCTCCATACCACCCTGCCAAAGAGCAAAGTTCCCATTTATATCCGGAGTGTTCACGGCCCGGCGCACACGGTCTTCGTAGTTCCGCATATAGCCGTAGGTCATCGTGATTGATTCAATGTTAGGATTGATAAAGCTCTTATCCCAGGCCATAGCGTCTGACACACTGTTAATATAATCCCATCTCCCTGTATTGTATCCAACGAAATGCCTGCCAAGAACGGCTCTGATCTCCATGAGCATATGAGTAGCCTCAAGCTGCTCCACCAGCAGGTAGACCTTAATAGTGCCCTCCGCCAAACCAAGGTGCCCTTCCAGCGCCGTAAGCATTTCATTCCATAAGGCAGCTTCTTCTGCAGTCTGGATCTTCGGCAAATAAAGCACTATCGATGAGCCGGCCTTTTGAAGTTCCTGGTAATTATTAACCACATACAAGGTCAGGTCGGCTATTGAAGCTGCCAGCGCTACGCCATCGGCATCACGAATATGACGATCATCGAGATGCAGCCCGCGGCAACGGAATATCTTAGTAGTAAAATCTAATTGCGACCTCCAGTCCTTAACCATCGGATAACCCAGGAAGCCCTCCGACCAGCGGTTCATTTCGCCGGCCACCTGCTCCGCTACTTTGAGGAAAACGGGATCTCTCCGGATCGCCAGTTTCAGATTACGCTGGTTATCCAGCGACATGCTGTCTATCTGGCCAAGAGCATCCTCACCATCGAACATCCAGCCATCGGCGCCCGACAGCAACGCATAAGCAACATTTCGTATACTGCTTTCCAGGCTGGCGTTGGGCTTTGCCGCCGGACCAGTGCCCTGGATCCACTGGCGCTGAAGGTCGGCGGGAATCTCCGAACCTTCAAACTTCCCGTCCCTTGCATCCTGCACCCTGATGTTTGTGCGTGGAATAAGGCTGTCAGCATCATAGAAGCTAACGCGCTTGTGATCTCTCTGGCGTTCAGCGCGTCTCCTGATCCGCTTGTCCATTAACTCCTTCACATCTTTATTGAAATGCACCATCGCCGAGAAGGCGCTAAGTGCCTCACTGGTATAAACATCATTGTATTCTTCCCGCAAATTATCACGGATTATAATATTTAAGTCTTTCATTCAGTTATTGTTTAATCAGGAAAATAGTCATACTTAAGGGGCCATGGGCGCCTAGCACCAATGCTTGTTCAATGTCGGCTGTTTTAGACGGGCCGCCTATAAACCCGCCGAAGCCATAGTCTTCGGATGCGATCTTTCCATAGGCATCATGCATCGTGGATACCAGGCTGTCTTCGGTAACAACTACTGCCAAATGCTGGCAGATATATGGGATGATCCGCTGTCCCATCACGCTTTCTGTTAACCAAACCGCTCCGTTCTCGGCTACCGCCAGCCGTGCCCTTATTATTGCCAGCTCTACGTCGTCAAAGCTGTGAGGATCAACCTCTGTGTTTATTAATTCTGCCACATCTGAGAGCTCCGGCAAGGTGGTCACAGTACGCTTTGATATATCGAAGTGCTCAGATAGCAGGGGTTTGATGTGTTCTAATTCACTAACCGCTATTACCTGTCCTCCTATGCCCGTAAACACTTCCGTGTACCTGGAGGCGATGTCTGCTTCGACCACCTTGAACATCGATATATCAGGCAATGGCGATAGCGCAGGCTGGTTCTTCTTTACTGCTGCCAGGATGGCTTCTCTGCTGTTCATCAGTGTTTATCTTTGCTATTAATATTCTTCTTGTACCATTCGCCAAATGACTGCTTCGGACTTCCAGGCATATCTCTTTGCCTGTACCAGGGATTCAGCTTATGGTTTACAGCGAAAGGTGCGTGGTTTAATATCCAGCGACCGGTTTTTCCAGCCGTCTGATACATCTCCGGAGAGGAGAAGGTGAGCGACATAGCCTTCATGCTAAATGTTTTGCGATTGGCTACATAACCCTCCTTCACGATCACCTGCCGCCACTTGTACAGCTGATCGTGTATGGGTATTTTCACCGGGCATACATTGGAGCATGATCCGCAGAGTGTAGATGCGAACGGAAGATCGGCATGCTGCTGCATATCCAGGTTTGGTGCAAGGATAGCCCCGATCGGTCCTGATATGGTATTGTGATAGCTCAAGCCCCCGCTTTTACGGTAGACCGGGCAGGTGTTCATACATCCTCCACACTTGATACATTTCAGTGAATCGCGGAAATCCGGCCGCGCCATCAGACTGCTCCTTCCCTTATCAACCAGGATAAGATGCATTTCCTGCCCCGGCCGCGGTTTCTTAAAATGACTGGAATATATCGTGATCGGCTGACCAATAGCGCTGCGGGCAAGCAGTCTTAAAAAGACTCCCAGGTGTTTCCTTTCCGGTATCAGCTTTTCCAGTCCCATAGAAGCTATCTGCACTTCCGACAGGTGTGCACCCATATCTGCATTGCCCTCGTTGGTACAAACCACGTACTCACCGGTTTCAGCAACAGCGAAGTTGACACCAGTAAGTGCGGCCCTGCGGGTGAGGAACACATTCCTCAGGTGCTTCCGGGCTACGCGCGTAAGTAATGTAGGATCCGACAGGCCCTTTTCCGTACCCAGATGCTCATGGAACAACTCCCCTATTTCTTCTTTCCGTTTATGGATACACGGCAGAACAATATGGCTCGGCGGCTCATTATCGATCTGCTGGATATACTCACCCAGGTCCGAATTGATCACATCAATACCTCTTTCGTGCAGATACTCGTTCAGACCGCATTCCTCTGTGAGCATAGATTTACTCTTAACCATTTGAGTGATCTCTTTCGCCTTAAGGATCGAGTATACGATCTGGTTATGTTCTTCGGCATCAGCTGCCCAATAAACCTTTACCCCGTTCTTCTTCAGGTTATCTTCAAACTGGACCAGGTAATCGTGAAGGTTAGAGATCACGTTGCTTTTTATGGCCGAGGCAGCCTCCCGCAGTTCCTCCCACTGAGGCGTCTGGTTGGCAGAGCGGTCGCGTTTCTGCCTGATCCACCATAGTGCACCGTCATGCCAGTCGACACGTTCTTCGTCTCTGTTAAACTGTTCCGCTAAAGTTGCGTGGTCTGCGGTGCTCTTCATAATGCCGGCATATTGCTATTTAATATCTCTGCAATGTGAATTATCTTGACATTGCTCTTATTTCGCTGAAGTATTCCTTCCATATGCATCAGGCATGAAAGGTCTGGTGAGGTAATATATTCTGCACCATTCTTGGTGTGGTCTGTGATCCGGTCCTTGCCCATCTTTACTGAAACTGACTCTTCCGCGATACAAAACAAGCCCCCGAAACCGCAGCACTCGTCCTTCCGGTCAAGAGAGATCATTTCGATTCCCTGCACCATATTCAGCAGATGCTGTGGTTTAGAGAAATCAGGAGCCACCAGTTCGCTCATCTGCGCCAGGTGCAAGCCCCTAAGTCCGTGGCAGCTCTGATGTATCCCGACCTTATGCGGGAAATAAGCGTCCAGGCTTTCGATCTTAAGCACGTCCGTAAGGAATTCGACCAGTTCATAGATCCTGCCCCTGATGGCTGTTGCCGCAGCTTCATCAGCATGTGAATGCAGATGATCCTTGATATGAAGTACGCAACTGGCGGACGGGGCGACGATATAGTCGAAGCCTGAGAAATTCTCAATAAAAAGATTGTTACATGACTGGGTCATGTGCTCAAATCCTGAATTGGCCATTGGCTGTCCGCAGCAAGTCTGCTTTGCAGGGTAAGTTACCTCAACTGCAAGTTTCTGCAGGAGCTCCAATGTAGCAATAGCAGCAGCAGGGTAAAGCTGGTTAATGTAACAGGGAATAAAAAGGGCAACTTTCATAAAACTAGTCTATAAAACCCGCACAAAGGAGCAGGTAAACTTTCAACAAATTAGTTTATTTTTGATAAAGAAAAAATAATTAATTGTACTCCTGCTATGCCCGGCAATGATGTCCCGGCCCACGCAGACACTACCTGGTAATTTAGCCCTTATATGCTTAGAAACTTCTCCCTTTTAGTCCTGTGTGTAATAAGTATTACGCAATTGTTATTTGCCCAGAATTTAAAAACGCCGGGAATCCACACGGAAACTGTCAAGTTCGGCGGGCTCGACCGTAAATACATGTATTATATTCCGCAAGGGTACAATGAAAAAGCAAAGCTGCCCGTTGTTTTCTTCCTGCATGGCATGGGTGCCAGCGCCCAGATCGGCGTTAACGTGCTGGGTCCCCAGTTCCATGCACGCGCAGAGCGCGATAAGGCCATCGTGGTATATCCAGAGGCCACTTCAAAGCACTGGAACGATAAGCTTGGTGGGAGTTATCCCTTAACAGACAGCGTAAATGATGTGGGATACATCAGTTCGCTGATAGACCTTTTTATCAAAGAGTTTAAAGGCGATCCCTCACGCATATATGTATCGGGAAGTTCAAACGGCGGCATGATGACCTACCGCTTAAGTGTAGATATCCCCGGGAAGATCGCGGCTGCAGCACCCTTTATTTCGTCGATAAGCGACGAGGTTGCGGCGCAGTTTCCCAGTGCCGAACCTATCCCGATCATCATCACCAGCGGCACTGCGGACACGGTTATAAAATGGAGCGGCGGACCTATCCGGGTAACGCGCACTGCGAGTATATTATCCGGCGATGCGAATGTGGCCTATTGGGTTAAGCGTAATGGTGTGAGCGCTAAGCCGAAGATCACCACGCTTCCTGATATTGAGCCGGGCGACAAATCTACCGTGGAGGTTCAGGAATATAAGGGCAAGTACGATGTGGTCTTGTATAAGATCGTAAATGGCCACCATCAGCACCCTACATTAAGAGAGGCCGGCAAGCCTTTGGTACCGGGAAAGAATATGGATTATAATTCTTTTGAACGGGTGTGGGATTTTATGCTCAGCTATAAGAAGTAACAGCAGAACTACGGAGCGGCTGGTGATTTATGGACAATGACATCAATGCATGGAACATTTGCCCCAGCTACGCAGTGAAGTTGAACAGTTATTAGGTGAATAGCCACTATCAATGTCTGTCCTGACGTTATTTTAATTAGTCATTCGTAACTTGCCGTTCTTAATTCGGACCCAAGCACATGCGCGATATCACCAGCAAACAAGTAACCCTTCGTACGGCCCGGGCCGTTGGCATTATATTTTGTTCAGCGAACTCTATAGGACTGATCAATTCGGGCTCCCTGCCTAAAGGTAATTTGTTTGATGTGGCTCGCGCTGCCGGTTTTCTCGGTGCGAAGCTGACACCGCAGCTCCTGCCCCATTGCCACCCGGTAACTATCGATGGGATGGATTTCACTTTCGAATTCCTGAGCCGGGAGCTTCATGCGGAGCTGTTTGGCGATGCGATTGCCGCACGTACCGGTATCGTTATTTCCGGAGAAGCTAAGTCCATTGGCCGGACGGGTATTGAGATGGAGACGCTTACGGCTGTATCCGTCGCAGCGCTGGAGATCTACGATATGTTAAAACCAGTGGATACCGGCCTTGAGATCGGCCATATTAAACTGCTGGAAAAGAAAGGCGGCAAGAGCGACCGGAGCCGGTTTACTGAAACAACTCCGACCTGCGCTGTACTTGTCTGTTCAGATTCCACAGCAGCAGGTACTCGTGAAGATAAGAGCGGCAGGCTGGTATCTGCCATGCTTGAGAACGTTAAGGCCAGTGTATTACATTACAAAGTGCTCCCTGACGACAAGGAAGCCATTCAAGCCCAGATCAAAGCCTGGGTAGCTGATGATGTCCAGTTCATTTTTACCACCGGGGGTACAGGACTCGGGCCGCGGGACAATACCACGGAGGCTGTATGTGAGATCCTCGAACGCAATGCAGATGGCATATCGGAGGCTATGCGCAGCTTCGGCCAGGCGCGTACTCCACTGGCAATGATGAGCCGCTCTATTGCAGGCACTATCGCAAGCACCCTGATCGTTACCCTGCCGGGAAGCACCAACGGCGCCCGCGAATCGCTCGAGGCCATTTTGCCCGGGGTGTTTCATGCAAGAAAGATGATGGAGGGAGGCTCTCACTGACCGCTATCTAAGTACCATCCTACGCTGATCCTACGCATAAAGTATCACTATCCCTGTGTGATCCTATAGCTGTCCTGGCTCTCAGCGTTCTCATCCTATAAGCGAAAATCACTTATTGAACCGGTGAAAAAACCGCGTTCTATTTTCACCTAGAAATTTCCGCCGTTTACCGAAAAAGTTCCGCCCTCCGCCTAATAGCTGTATGCCAGCGTCGATCTGCGCTATACTTTTGATCAACGAAACAAACCAGATAAAATATAAACACAAAACTTAAACTTAAAAAACAAGCGTTATGAAAACTCTAAAAAGCATCGCAGCAGCATTATTAATCGCATTCTCATTATCATCATTTGCAGCAGACGGAACTGCTAAGGAGAAGCTGGAAATGAATTATGCATTGAAAACCTACATTGAGGCAGTAACCGTTGGTAAGATTACCGCGCTTCCGGAAGTACTTGACAAAAACGTAAAATTCACTTCAACAAGAGGCGAAAACATCATCAGCCACAACCGCTCAGAGATGTTAAATGTTTTGAAAACCACTGAAAACGTAAAGCAAAACTGTGTTACTGAATTCAGCGTGATTGAATCTACTCCATCTGCAAGCGTCGTAAAGGTTACCATGAAATATGACAACTTTTCAAAAGTGAGCTACCTTAACCTTGCAAACACCACCAAAGGCTGGAAAATTACAAGTGTTAGCACTTCCTTTATATAAATTCAGACCTTATCTTTGATGAAGCCAGTCTCTTAAATGGGGCTGGCTTTTTTGTAAAGGATCGGTGCCCTCTAACTATAATATCTCTATAAACATTTGAAACACCCGCGCTACTGGATCCGGCTGATTCAATTATTAATCATCGGCTTCAGCCTTTCATCTTTATTTCTCAGATCTATTCCCCCTTCATATACAGATTTAAGGTTGACCAGGTAAAACGCCCAACCATGGGAACAGCCCAGGCGGACAAACTTCTTAGACTTATCATCTGTGGGGATATTATGCTGTTTCAACTCAACTATAGTGTATCCTTTGTCTTCGCTAAGCCGCACATCTACCAGGCATTCTCCTTCGAAAGTAAACTGCAGGAAATCCTTCCCGTTTGCCTGTATGATCCTTCCTTTCATTGGATCCTTATATAAATACCACAGCCATTCATAGTTCGATCCCGCAGAAGCACTTTCAACCGGGTTCGGCCCATCGGTTCCCACGAAAGTCACCTTTTCAAGGAACCATTTTTCAAGCTCAGCTGCATTGGTCCAGGCTTTATATACATCAGCAATATTCGCTTTTACAGCAATCGTTTTGGTGAAGGATGTCCAATCAAAATCTTCCATTTGGGTTTAGATCTATGTGATCGCCTAAATTACAAGTTTTGGTATTATTTCCGCAGTGATGGTTCTGTCTCCACGATATTCAGAAGTAAAAAGTCATCGAGGTTTCCGCCTGCGCGGGATGCGATGGCTATCGGATGATATCGCTGTGGGGGAGGGAGCATGCGGTTTATACCGCGGCAGCCAGCCTGCTTGTACTTCTGTAAACGAAGTTATTATAGATGTGGCGCCTTGCAAAGCGACCTGGCGAGTCGGCATTGATCAGCTTGATATACACAGCTCTGGGCACATCGAAATATTCATAAACACTGCCGTCTGCAAAACTGACCTTCAGTACCTGGGACTGGTACTCGAAATCAAGCATCATTGAAGTGGTTGTGGTTAGCGTATATTCGGCGAAAGACTGGTTATGCGTTTCGGGAGCTATGCTCACCAGGAAATGATAGGCTTCAATAATAGTCTTGCTTTTCTCTTCAGCTTCGACCCTGGCCTCAGGCGAATCGGTGAACTTGTCGGGATGCCATGTTTTCATCATGGTGCGGTATACCGTCTTCAGGGCCTGAAGGTCTGCATTCTTATCAACTTCTAGAAGTTTCCGGTAATCAATTATTTTCTTCATGCTGTGCTTATCATCGTATGAAAGCATGGAACACCTTCAATAGAATTCTGCGAAGGTAGAAAAAAATACTATACCGGTATCAGGTCTGTATACCAGAACCCGCTCAGTTTGCCGGCAGATGCAGCTGGCGTGGTGCAGCTATCGTCAGCGTCCATTGGCTGCTTGTATTCTTTGAAGACTTTCTCGCCGTCTCTAAAACGGACAGGTTCCCTGAAGATAGGTCCGTCGAATGCGAAGGTGTGGAATTCTCCGTTCTCGCCGCAGATGTCGATATCTTCCGGGAAAGCGAGCAGCAATTCCTTTGTAAGTTCCCTGCCAGCCAGCCGCTCGAGCTGATGCTGTGTACAAACTATTGTGGTGCGAAAGCCAAGATCCAGAAACTCGTGGATAAGCTCGGTGGTATCGCGCTTCCATAAGGGAAACATAGCCTGCAAGCCTGCCTCAGCGAGACGGTCTTCCCGGTATTTCCTCAGATCTTCCAGGAAGATATCCCCGAAGATGGAGTGGGTGATCCCTTCTGCCTTAAATTTTTCGAGGTGCGTCCTCATGGTATCATCGTACTCTTTCATTCCCGGCATTTCAGGAAGCCTGATCTGGTGAAGAGGAATTCCGATAGACCGGGCCTGTCTGATCAGCAGCTCTTCCCTGACGCCATGCATCGACACCCTGTTCACGCTGTCGTTAACCGAGGTGACGAGATACCTGACATCCAGCCGTGGGTCCTGCAGGCAATGATAAAGTGCAAGCGCGCTGTCTTTGCCCCCGCTCCAGTTGAAAATACAGGAAATCTTAGGCTCCATCCACGCTCCCCCTGATCTGTGCGGCAAGTCGCGACGGCGCAACTTCGCAATAGGCCGTGCTTAAGATGTCAAGAAGCATATCTTCCCGTACAGCTCCGAGATCCACCAGCGTCCAGCCCTGTTTACCCCATTTGTTTGGAACCGGATAGATAATATTCTTGTCGAACGCCGAAAATACATCCTGGTCTATATCAGACAGCTTAGCGCATACACGGTTCTCCTTCAGGTTCATGGTAGCAAATATCTTCTTACCAATTCTGAAGGAAGGCTTTTCAAAATGAGGCTCTTCATGCGATTCAGGGAATGAAAGCGCCAATTCACGGCAGGTTTGTTCTGTGACCATTTGAATTTTTTAAGAGCATCGCCAAGCTGTGCTTTCACACCTGCTCAGCCATGCCTCAAATGTAATAAAAGGTAATTCAGGAGATTAAAAATCGAATATATCGTCCAGGAATGATTTCTTCTTTTTATGAGGATTTGCCCTGTAATACTCGCTGTTATGCTTACCGTACTCGTATTTCCTGGAATCAGCCTCGTAGTTTTCGCGATTTGAATAATGTTCGGCTGATCTTTCAATTATCTTCTCCAATTCTCCCCTGTCGAGCCATATTCCCCGGCAATCAGGGCAATAATCTATTTCTATACCTTTTTTATCTGTTATCAATAATGTTGTTTGACAATTTGGACACTTCATGTTTATCTATACTTATGTGAATTGGTTCTAATTTTTGTTCTTTTCAACTGGTTCTACCGTTCCATAAAATGAAATAGGCTGGCGATTGACGCTGTTTACCTGCAAGGTTCCATATCCCGAGGGACTGATGGAAAGTGTCAGCGTAGCAGGGTCGCTCGGCTTATTGAGTTTCACTATCACGGTTTGTCCGCCCCTAGATGACGTTTTGGTTTCGTAACTGAAGTCGGACGAAGTAAACGTGAGCGGGCTATCGGTAGAACCATATTGCGCCCGGTATGCAGTTCCGAAATACGGAAGAAAGCTGCTTAATGAGTCGTCTAAAAAGCGTACTTCATAATAGGATGAAGTTAACCGGATGTTGCCTCCGGACATAGGAGTAGCCGATTCTGGCTTGAATATAAACGATCTACTATCCACGAGGCTTTTCATACGGGCATTCTTTTGTGATTTGCTTTGCGCAAGAGATACCGTCGAAATACAGACGAGTAAGGCTATGCTGCTTATTATTATCTTGAACGTTTTCATAACACTAATTTTGAGGTTAAAGGGTCAAAAACCATGCTAATATTAAACGTTCAGATCGCGGCTATCGTGTGTTAAAAACACAACCGGTTTGGTCATGCCGGTTATGTTAATTTAATTGTTAAGCTGGTAGTCTTTTACAGGAGACCAGAGATTAAAGTCCTCTGATTCTCCTGTTTAAATGACTGTCTTGAACACATCGAGCTCGGCAAATGGCTGGCTTCTCAACCTCTTACCAGTTGCCTTGAAGATCGCATTCGCCACGGCACCTCCCGTTGGCGGAAGCGCTGGCTCCCCAAGTCCTGTTGGATCTATACCATTGTCGACAAAGTGTGTTTCAATTTCAGGGATCTCTTTCATCCGGATCAGGCGGTAGCTGTCGTAGTTCCTTTGCTGCGCTGCGCCATCTTTAAAACTAAGCTTGCTGTACATCGCGTGTCCCAGGCCATCAACGATGCCGCCCATTACCTGCTGGCGTGCGCCTCCGAGGTTAACCACCTGCCCGCAATCTGCAACAGCAACTATCTTTTTAACGACAGGCATACTACCCTGCATTTCTACTTCCGCCACCTGGGCAACGTAAGAAGCATGTGAGAAATACACACTAAAGCCCTGTGATACATTTTTATTTTTACCCCAGTTCGACTTCTCAGCCGCAAGCTTGATCACACCGATCATCCGGTCGACATCATAGCGCACCGGACCTGCAGGGCTTTTCTTAGCCTTTTCCAATAGTTCAAGCCTGAATGTCACCGGGTCTTTGCCTGCCGCCACAGCTACTTCATCCAGGAATGATTGCTCAGCATAGGCCAGGAAATTAGTTATCGGCGCACGCCATGCACCGGTGGTTATGGGCGACTTATGTTCTACTGAATCTATTAAAAGGTTGTCGACAGAGCCTGAAGGGAAATTATTCTCCCGTGTAGAATTGCCGGCATTTATTCCAACACCTCTTAATTTATAACCGGTCATATTACCCGATGCATCCAGCGCTGCTTCAAAACGATAGCGTACTGCCGGGCGGTAGGTACCACCGGTCATGTCATCTTCTTTTGTCCAGATAAGCTTGATAGGCGCTTTCATGATGCTCGACAATTCGGCTGCTTCTACAGCGAAATCATTGTTGAGTCTCCTTCCGAAACCACCTCCCAGGCGGGTAAGCTCTAAACTTATCTTATCCTCCGGAACTTTGAGCAGCTGAGCAACCTGTGTACGGGCCCGTGCAGGTGTCTGGGTAGGGCCGGCGAGTTCAACGCTATCAGGTTTTACGTGAGCAAAGAAGTTCATGGGCTCCATCGGACTGTGAGAAAGGAATGGGCACTGATATTCTCCTTTGACAACTTTAGCGGCATTCTTAAATGCGGCATCTACGTCGCCCTCTTTGCGGCGCACGGTGGCCGTTCCACTGTCCATTAAAGAAAGGAAAAGCTTGTTGTGATCATCTGTACTTTCAATATCTCCCTCCTTCTCATATTCTATCTTAAGCAGCTTCCTGGCTTTCATAACCTGCCAAGTCGACTTTCCTACGACAGCAACGTTATTCTTAAAACTAACCACATCGACGATGCCTGGCATCGCTTTCGCAGCAGCCGAATCTACCGACTTAAGTTTCATCCCAAATGATTCAGGTCGCTGTATCATCGCGAAAAGCATACCTTCACGTTGGAAATCAAGGCCAAAAAGCGGCTTGCCTGTAACTATCTTCTTATTTTCCACGTTCCTGACACTGGATCCGATCAGCTTAAAGTCTTTCCTGTCTTTAAGTTTTACATCAGTGGGTACAGACAATTTCGAAGCTGCTTCGGCCAGCTCACCATAGCTTAATTTTTTGCCCGACCGGTGGCTTACATAGCCGAGCGATGCGGTGCATTCAGATTCAGGTACAGACCATTGCTTTGCTGCCGCCTGAATGAGCATAGCTTTGGCTGTTGCTCCTGCCGTCCGGAGCAGTTTCCAGGAATGCGGTACTGCACCGCTGCCCCCTGTAAGTTGCCGGTCGAATTTGTTATCCAGGTTTGCCTGTAAAACTTTAACCTTTGTCCAATCAGCTTCGAGCTCTTCAGCCACTACCATTGGAAAAGAGGTCATAATATTTTGTCCGAGCTCAGGGTTAGGCGACATGATGGTCACCACCCCGTCGGTAGCGATAGACAGGTAGCTGTTAAACCCGATGTTTCCCGCTAGGGCAGCATCAGAAACAATAACAGGCGCTGCCTCTACATTAAACCAGTTGAAGCCCAATACAAGTCCCCCGCCGGTAATAGCTGTCATCTTTAAGAAATCGCGCCGGCTGTTTTTAATTACACTTTCCATAATGATCAGGCTTTAGTACTTGCTAATTTAACTGCTTCGCGGATGCGGTGATAGGCGCCGCAACGGCATATATTACCATGCATAGTATTTGCAATATCCTCGTCGGAAGGCTTTGGTGTCTTTTTCAATAAAGCCGCAGCCGTCATGATCTGGCCGGCCTGGCAGTAACCGCATTGCGCTACATCAACTTCGTCCCATGCCAGCTGTAAAGGATGGTCTCCTTTCTCGGATAGACCTTCTATCGTAATTACCTGAGAGTTGCCTACGGCAGACACCGGGTACACACAAGAGCGGGTTGCTCCCCCGTTTACATGAACGGTACAGGCACCGCACTGGGCGATCCCGCAGCCATATTTAGTTCCCACCAGTCCCAGATGGTCACGAAGGACCCAAAGAAGAGGGGTATCCGGTTCAACATCCGCCTGCAGTGTTTTACCGTTAACTTGAAGTTTATAAGTAGCCATAAATTAGGTATTGGTCGTTTTAAAAATAACTAAAATTATCTTCAATAAAATGTAACAATATCGTTTTTTAGCCGCCAGCGTCTCCCATCCCCATATCTCATCTCTCACAGCTCATCTCTCACATCTCAGTAACAATTCCATAATCAAATCTTGTTGCTAATTATTCTTAATTATATTAGGAAATAATTAAATCTTATGAAATTAAACTGCTACAAGAAAACTAAACTAAGCCTCTTTACCCTAAGCTTCCTGGTTCTTACCGGGATTTCGGGCGTCAGAGCGCAGGAGATCGACCTGCTTCTTAAGGGAGGCCATGTGATCGACCCGGCGAATAATATTGACGGTAAAATGGATGTAGGCGTAAAAGCCGGCAAGATATTCCAGGTAGCTGCCAATATTCCGGCTGCCAGTGCAAAAAGGACAATTGACGTTACTGGCCTGTATGTAACCCCTGGAATTATCGACATGCACACCCACGTATTTGAGGGGAACGACCCGGGTTCTTATATTGCCGACGGCCATACCAGTGTGAATCCGGATGCTTTTAGTTTCCGCTCTGGTGTAACGACCATGGTAGATGCAGGATCGTCGGGCTGGAGGAATTTCAGGAAGTTTAAGGAACAAACCATAGACCGTTCGCATACCAGAGTGCTGGCCTTACTTAATATAGTCGGGACGGGAATGTATGGTCGTTTTGAGGAGCAGGACGTCAGCGATATGAATCCCGAAATGACTGCTCACATGATCAAGCGTTTGTACCCGCAGATACTGGTCGGCATAAAGGCAGCGCATTATTGGGGCGGTTTTACCCAGGTAGATAAAGCGGTTGAAGCAGGGAAACTGGCTAATGTACCGGTCATGGTGGACTTCGGCGAACATAATCCGCCAAACCCTATTAAGTCACTGTTCCTGGAGCATTTGCGCCCGGGCGACATTTTTACGCATACTTATTCTTACGGACCGGCAAATCGTGAAACTGTTGTTGATGAGGACGGAAAGGTAAAGCCCTTTATTTTTGAGGCTAAAAAAAGAGGGATACTTTTTGATGTTGGCCACGGCGGCGGGGCCTTCTCATGGAGACAGGCGGTGCCTGCAGTTAAACAGGGATTCAAACCTGATGTCATCAGCACCGACCTTCACGCAGAGAGCATGAACGCGGGAATGAAGGATATGAGTAATGTAATGTCTAAATTCCTGAATATTGGGATGACCCTACAAGAAGTCATCCAGCGCTCAACACAGGCGCCGGCGAAAGTTATAAAACGGCCTGACCTCGGAAATCTGAGCATCGGCACCGAGGCCGACATCGCTGTATTCAGCCTGCAAAAGGGCAACTTTGGCTTTCTGGATGTGAGACGCATAAAGGTGCCCGGTACTCAGAAACTACAGGCAGAACTTACCCTGAGAGCGGGCCGCGTTATGTGGGATTTAAATGGTGTAGGCAGCCCGGCATATGATCCGACTTCAAAAACAAACTAATAATTCAGAACATGCAATTACCGAATCGTTTTAACAGAAATTTCTTCAATTCTTTACTTACAGCCTGCTTTGTATTCTCGATGGCATTACCGGCCTCGCTTAAAGCGCAACAGATCGACCTGCTTTTAAAGGGAGGTCACGTTATTGACCCGAAAAACAATATTGATGGCAAAATGGACGTAGCCATCGCTGACGGCAAGATCTTTAAAGTTGCAGCAAATATTCCGGCTAATACAGCAAAGAAGACGGTGAATGTTACAGGACTTTATGTCACCCCTGGATTAATTGATATCCACGGGCATGTATTTCATGGGACGGAGCCTGATCATTACCTGAGCAACGGACTTACTGCACTTCCGCCTGACGGGTTTACATTCCGTGCGGGCGTAACTACCGTCGTAGATGCTGGTGGTGCCGGCTGGCGAAACTTCGCGCTCTTTAAAAAGAATGTGATCGATGAATCGCAAACACGTGTTCTGGCTTTCATGAATATCGTAGGCGAAGGAATGCGCGACCTGGTGGGTTATGAGCAAAACCTGGCTGATATGGATGGGAAGATAACCGGGAACGTGGCTATTAAATACAAACCACACGTAGTGGGAATTAAACTGGCCCATTATATCGGGCATGACTGGGCACCAACTCAGAAGGCAGTTGAAGCGGGAACTATTGCCGATATTCCGGTTATGGTTGATTTCGGAAAAGCTAATCCTCCCCTCCCAATCGAGGATCTTTTCCTGAAATATCTGCGTCCCGGTGATATATTTACTCACGTATATCGCTATGATCAGGAATATGACCGTAGCGGAAAGATGGTTGAGCACAAACAGGCGATCGTTGATGTGAAAACAAAAAAAGTGAAGCCTTTCGTATTTGAAGCTCGCAAACGTGGAATTATATTCGACGTAGGTCATGGTGGAGGAAGTTTTATGTGGAGCCAGGCAGTACCTGCCATGCAGCAGGGTTTTGGCCCGGACGTATTAAGTTCTGACCTCCATACCGGCAGCATGAACGGCGGCTTTAAGGATATGGCCAACCTGGCTTCGAAATTCCTGACGCTTGGTATGCCGCTGAAAGATGTTATCGCCGCCTCGACCTGGAAACCCGCAAACGTGATTAAAAGACCTGAGCTTGGGAATCTTAGCGAAGGCATGGAAGCCGATATCGCTGTATTCAACTTAAGGAACGGTGATTTTGGATTTTTAGATTCAAGTGGCATGGCATTAAAAGGAAAGCAGAAACTGGAAGCTGAGCTTACTATCAGAAAAGGCCGGGTTGTGTGGGATCTGAATGCGATTAGTGCTGCAGCTGCCGGAAGTAATTGATCATTTCAGTAATAACATGAGAAACTATAAACAACATATCGCAACTGCATTTGGAATATGCCTTTTACTGTGTTCGACGGTATCCAATGCCCAGGAAATAGACCTGCTGCTGAAGGGCGGCCAGGTGATCGACTCCAGGAACAACATCAACTCTAAAATGGATGTTGCCATCAGCAAGGGGAAGATATTTAAGGTAGCTGCCGGCATCCCGGCCAGCTCAGCAAAAAAAACTGTTGATGTTTCCGGAATGATCGTCAGTCCGGGCTTGATTGATATCCACACCCATGTTTTTACAGGTCCCAACGCCGGCTTTGCAAATGGATCGTCGAGCGTAAAGGCTGATGATTTCACCTTCAGGGCGGGAATTACTACCGTTGTGGATGCTGGTACGTCGGGCTATAAGAGCTTTCCGGCGTTCAAAGAACAGGTGATCGACAGATCCCGAACTCGCGTACTGGCGTTTTTGAATGTATTTGCACCAGGCATGATCGGCGGAAAAGCAGAACAGGATACCCTGGATATGGATCTGGTCAGGGCCGATGAGTTAATTAAAAAATATCCTGATCTGATAGCAGGTGTAAAGATCGGGCATTATTCAGGGAAATCATGGACACCGTTTACCGCTGCGGGAAAGCTTGCTTCAGCTAATAACCGGCCGCTCTTCGTAGAATGTCACATTACCGAATTTTCTCTGGAAGATCAGCTTAACCATATGAAAGCTGGAGACATAATTACCCACGCTTATGAAAATGTATCAGAACGAATGCCCGTAGTAGATGAAAAGGGAAATGTGCGGCCATTTGTCCTGGCAGCACAAAAGCGCGGCATTTTATTCGATGTAGGGCATGGCGGTGTAGGCTTCTGGTTCAACCAGGCTATTCCCGCAGTAAAACAGGGCTTGCTCCCCAATACATTTGGAACGGATATGCATCATAACAGCGTGAATTCGGGCATGAAAGACATGCTGAACCTGATGTCGAAATACCTGAATATGGGAATGTCTAAAGAGGATATCCTGAAACGGGCAACCGTTGGCGCAGCTGACGCTATCCGGCGGCCGGATCTCGGCAATCTGAGTGAAGGTTCCGTTGCGGATATTGCCGTATTCACTGTAAATACAGGCAAGTTCGGATTTATGGATGCGGCTGGTTTCAAGCTGGATGGCGATAAAAAGTTCGAAACCCAGATGACGGTCAGAAACGGCAGGATAGTCTGGGATCTGAATGGCCTTAGTGCCGAACCATGGAGTATGGATAAGAAGTAAGCGCTATTAGTCTATTGCAGTAAAATCAAAATAAACAAACTATTGCAATAATTATGCAATAGTTTTATTTTTGTACAAAACATGCAACAATGAACTATCCCATATTAATGGCTGATATCATCAACAGCGGGAAGAAGGACTCCAGGCTTCTCATGTCCCAGCTCAGGGATATCGTCACAGCAATAAATAATAAGGGCAAAGTAGTCTCTCCTTTAACCATCACCCTCGGGGACGAATTCCAGGGAATTACCAGTTCGATCCCTGATGGAATAAAAACTATCCTGAATATTGAAGAACTCATCATCACGAACCAATTCGATCTGAAGCTGCGCTATGTGCTGAACTATGGTAAAATAGACACTAAAATTAATACCAAAACAGCTTACGAAATGCTTGGCCGGGGACTGACTGAGGCTAGAAAAAGCCTGAATGAGCTTAAAAATGAAGACTCCAGGTTTCTGATCTCGCTGGGAGATAACATGAAGGACACAGCAGAAATAATTAACCAGGCTTTTATAATATATCAAAGCTTTGTCGACTCATGGAAAATCAATGACTATCCCATTGTGGCTGAATTTTTCAAGACTAATGATTATAAAGTTGTGGCCGAAAAAGTAAACCTGGACCGGTCCAGTGCCTGGAGAAGAAGAAAAAGCCTTAAAATGCACGAATATGAAACAATTAAAAATATCATTGTAACTTTATTGAAGCCCTTATTATAAACTGTATTAATAAAATGATCTTTCAGATCCTTATCTTCCTGTTCATCTTCATCCTGGGTGAAGTGCTGCTTAACTTCACTTTCTTCCCCTACCTGAAGCGTTATTTCAATTTCAAAGAAAGCGATGCGAACAAAGAGAATGAAACCTCCAAGCCATTTCTGGGTTTGCCTATTTCAGTATTTAAAGGCGGACTGGAACGGTTTATAGTTTATCTGTTTCTCACCATAAACCTGTCGCAAATACTCATCGTGTTCGGTGCGCTCAAGATCGGGACCAGGATTGACAAAAATGAAAAGATAAAGAACGATTACTTCCTGATCGGGAACTTCAGCTCGCTTTTCATAGCGGTGATGTATTATTATCTTTTTACAAAAATTGGAATCATAGACCTTTAGCTGTGTGTAATGATCAGAACTATCCGAACCAACTCAGAAAATCAGGACTTCCGGGAACTTGTGAAAGAGCTCGATTACGAACTGGCTATCAGGGATGGATCGGAGCATGCCTTCTATGCCCAGTTTAATAAAATAGACCTGATAAAACATGTTGTGGTCGTTTACGATGATAAAACGCCTATAGGATGCGGAGCCATCAAAGAACTGACGTCCGACAGCATGGAAGTTAAACGCATGTATACATCTCCTGAGAGCCGCGGGAAAGGTGTCGCCAGTACCATATTGAACGAATTAGAAAAGTGGGCAGCAGAACTATCCTATCAGAAATGCCTTTTGGAAACCGGTAAAAAACAGCCCGAAGCAATAGCGCTTTACCTGAAAAGCCGGTATAACATTATACCCAATTACGGGCAGTATAGTGGTATAGAGAATAGTGTTTGTTTCGAAAAGAAACTTTAGGCATACCGGCATTACCTTGGCGTTTTATCCGGCAAAAAAGCAATTTATTTTAACCAGATATGGCGCGGTGCTGAACTTTCTGTAACAATGTTTACGTTTTTTAGTTCTGCCAGCTTCTTGTAACATTAATACTACTTATATTAAGGTAAATTGACTATCCAAGTGTATAAATTAGTTTTCTCATTCATCCTGTTTGAGAAGGGTGCGTAAAACAAATCTCAATATAACCTAAAATCAATTAATTAAATGAAACGTAGAGACGTTATTAAAGGTCTGACACTACTGCCCTTAGCTGGCGGAGTCGTTGGAAGCGCTAAGTCGGCAAACGCTGCTGAAGGTGCTGGCCTGCTTGACATGTTGGGTGGTGAAACACTAGCAGAAGGCCCGCTAAAAGCAGGACCTCAGGTGTATCAGTCTATCGGTGTTGAGCCGGTAATTAACTGTCGTGGAACATTTACTATCATCGGTGCATCTACTCTGATGCCTGAAGCTAAGGAAGCAATGCAATCTGCTGGCAACTACTATGTACAACTTGATGAGCTGGCAATGGGTGTTGGCCAAAGACTTGCCGAACTCTCAGGGGCCGAGTGGGGCGTTGTTTCGTCTGGTTGCGCAGGAGGAATGAAACTAGTGACCATCGCATCTGTTACCGGCGGTAACCCTGAGAAACTAATACGGGTCCCGGACCTTACTGGCTTTGAAAAAAATGAAGTAATTATCCCAAGGGGTTCACGTAATGTTTACGATCATGCCGTTCGTGCTGTTGGTGTCAAAATTATTACTGTAAATACCCAGGAAGAACTTGAGGCTGCTATCAGTCCGCGCACTGCAATGATCTATCTGATGTCAGGAACCCCTGGAGAAACAGGTCCTCTTTCACTACGGGCTATAGCTAACGTAGCAAAACCTAAAGGCGTGCCAATCCTTGTTGATGCGGCTGCAGAAGTTCTCACACTGAATCCAAATGTTCACTTGGCTGATGGAGCTACGGTGGTGGCTTACAGCGGAGGTAAAGCAATCCGTGGCCCTCAGAGTGCAGGGTTATTATTAGGCGATAAAAAATTACTGATGGCTGCATGGCAGGCGAGCGCGCCGCACCATGGCCCGGCACGGGACAATAAAGTTGGCAAGGAAGAGCAGATCGGCATGCTGGCTGCGGTTGAAGCCTGGGTTAAGCGTGATCATAAAAAAGAAGAGCAGACCTGGACCGGTTATCTCGAGAATATTGCTAAGCGCGTTTCTTCAATTGAAGGGGTTACCGCTACCATCCGTCAGCCCACCGGTCTGGGCAACAGAACGCCTAACCTGAATATTTCATGGGACCCTAATAAATTCAATGCTACCGGTTCTGATATTGCTACTTATCTTTCAACTACCAAACCACGGATAGCAATGAGTGCCGGTGGTGGTGGTCGTGGTGCGGCCGCCGCTGCTTCATCGACACCAACTACCTCAATTTCTATAGCCGCATGGATGATGCAGCCCGGAGATGATAAAATTGTAGGAGACCGTGTTCATGCGGCACTTATTATGAAACGCCCTCCCCTTCCTAGTACCATGAAGGCTCCGGCTGCCGATCTTAAAGGCCGCTGGGATGTTACCGTCAATTATTTTACTGAAAGCAGCCCGCATAAATTCATCATCGAACAACAGGATGGCAATTTCATGAAGGGTTCACATCAGGGTACTTTTACCACAAATGAACTTGCCGGAACTATCGAAGGAAACGAAGTGAAATTCCAAAGTCGTTCAAGTATGCCGGGCGACAATGTTCCGTTCACTTTCTCAGGAACCGTTAACGGAGACACCATGAGCGGCAATATACACCATGGAGAGTACCTGACTTCAACATTCACGGCAAAGAAATATGTTTATCCAACAAGCAAACAAAAGATCATCGTGCCAGTTGGTCCGCCGCTTTCGAGCTAAACATTTATCTAATGCACTGAATACAAAAGGCCTTGTTTGAATAAACAGGGCCTTTGTTTTTATCCGGTTTTCGACTATATCCTAACCCGGAATTTCCACCAGAACATCGTGGGTTCTGCTTCCAATATTTTTCAGCTTTCGGTACAGATCATCAGAATTAAAAGGCTTGTTAATATAATCGTTCATTCCTACCGACTTAATCTTATTATAAAGATCATTCGATACAGAGGCGGTCAAGGCGATAATGGGTATGGACGCCTTTGAGACATCCGTCATTTCTCTGATGATGCGGGCAGTCGCATACCCATCTAACAGAGGCATGTGAATATCCATCAAAATAACATCGTACTCGTTCCGTTCTACTTCTTCGATCGCCTCATATCCGTTTAAGGTAAATACCGGCAAATTGTTCCAGTTAGAAAGAATCTTCTTTAACAACAAACTGTTGATAGGGTTATCTTCAACAACCAAAACTCTTAAACTACTAATGTCATACTGCATCTTGCTATCTGTTTCAGGAACCTCTTTGTCAGGTCCGGACAGGCTGAACGATATGTCGAAATAGAACTCAGACCCCTGCCCTTCGGAGCTTTTTACTTGCACATCACTGCCAAATAAACCCAGCAGTCGCTTCACTATTGCCAGGCCTAAACCGGTTCCTCCAAAATTGCGTGTTGTACTCGACGAAGCTTGCATAAAAGCCTCGAAAATTAAAGCTTGCTGCTCTATGTTGATGCCTATACCGGTATCGGTGATGGAAAAGTTAATTGTTATCGAGTCATCTACAGCCTCGAGCACGTCCAGGGCAATAGAAACCGATCCTGAATGGGTAAACTTAATCGCATTCCCCAAGAGGTTATGAATAATCTGCGTTAACCTTGTAGGATCCGTTATAACCTGCTGATCTTTTAACCGTTCATCAATAGTAACATTAAGTTCCAGGCCCTTCTCCTCAGCCTGAAATCGCATCCCCAGGCAGATATTATTTACCAAACGATATAAATCAACAGGGATAGCTTCAAGACTGAGCTTGTCTGACTCCATCTTGTTAAAATCCAAAATATCATTGATTAGCATGTGCAGGTTCATTGCCGAGAAATTTACGATCTTGAGATTCTCAGATTGCTCTTCCGTATATGGAGAATTTAACAACAATTGCGTCATACCGATAACAGAATTAAGAGGAGTTCTTAATTCATGCGACATGGTGGAAAGGAAATCGGCTTTGGATTGTACCGCCATATTAGCTTCTTTAACTGCTTGCTGTAACTGCAGGTTTAAAGCTTCTTTTTCCGAAACACTTCTGTTTAAAGCCTGATAATATAAAAAGTGAGCTATCACAATTGTCAGGAAGTTCAACACAACAACTATCTCATAAAACGGTGATGCCAACTGGTTAGGATCAATTTTAACCAGCCTGACCTCTTCTCCTACTATGAGCAAAATGCTAACAGGCAGGATGCCCAAAAATGAATAGATCAGTGCCCAGCGCCAGTTTACGAGGTAAAAACTACTGAGAATGATCATCACAACAACCTGGATCGTAGCAATGTTTATCGTTTGTGCGGTGACAAAAGCGTTGGACCAGGTCAGGAACAAACCTACCCAGATCAAAATCATACCAATATTGGCGGCATATTTCCTGTGTGCGAGGAGGAATTTTAATAACACTGAGAATATCCCCAGCAGCAATATTATTCTGAATAGCTGAAGATCCTGACCAGCATAAAAAGCCCCCGGAAGAGCTACGGCACCCTTAATCAAAGAAAAAATGAGAATAGTAAAAATAATACTGATCCGGGCCTTCTTTAAACTATCGGGCTCAGCATCAAGAAGCCTTCTTAATGACCAGTTAAAAATAGGGAGCGTGTGTTTCATTTAGACTGATTAAATATATGAATATTTAAACCGTCATTTAAAACAAGTTAGAGCCAAAACAATTTTACCGCAGATATTTATAACACCTGAATCAGGGTCTTGCTATATGATGCTCATAAATAGAGCTATACAGCCTCCGCATAAATAATTCTGAAGCAAAAAAGTTGGCGATGAAGGGAACTTCAGGGCCAACTTTCGAAATAAATTAACTGGTGACTTATTTTGCTATAAACTCGCCGTCTGCTTTGATAGATACCTCATCACTGATCATTGGCGCAGGGAATTTCGGGCCGATATTGAAATCTGACCTTTTAAGTGTTCCGGTAAGCTGGAATCCCGCAGTGTTGGCTTTTGACATTTGGTTCACTACGCTGCCACGGTAGAGCAAATTCATAGAAACTGGTTTAGTAACACCGTGCATAGTCAAATCACCGCTTATTACATACTTGTTTTTACCGTTAGGCTTAATTGAAGTGCTTTTGAAAGACAATGTTCCGAATTGTGCCGCATCAAAAAAGTCAGGGCTCTTCAGGTGGTTATCACGCTGCTCTACTTCTGTGTCGATAGAGTTAATATCAGCTGTTAGATTGAACACTCCGTCACTGAAATCAGCTTTTGAAGTTGTAACTGTCGCGTCAAAGTTTTTAAACAGGCCTGAAACATCTGATATACCCAGGTGAGTAACAGTGAAAGCAAGTTTTGAGTGCGCTTTGTCTGAATGCCAGGTTGTTTGCGCAATCGCAGCTACCGAACTAAATACCGCCATTAAGGCTACTAAGAATAACTTTTTCATTTGATTTCTAATTGTTTAATTGATTAATATTCCGCTGTGAAACGTTCTTTAATATGTTTAAAATTTTCGCCTTCATACAAAATGGCAACCGAAACGTCTTCTTCTGATAATATTGATCTGCCATTCACCGTGTTCAGAACCCGGCTAGTTATTTCTCTTCAATTATAGTGTTAAGTATTAATTTACATGTTTTAACTTATAAAAATGACATTAACATCATAATTTGATAACCAGGAATTGTCTGTCATTTATATCACAAAGGTCCGGAGAAACTCAGCCCTGATTAATGATCTCGGACAAGAAATTAAATTGATCCGGATCAAGAAACTCCGGATGCGAAGTCAATTATCAGCACATATGTAGTCTCACAGACCGATGACACTTTGGCAGATTAACCAAATATCGCTTGTTACAATATATATTAAATAACTTATAATCAAAAATTTATACAACTCATATAATTAATTAATTTACATATCAGGTTCTTAACTTTTCCATTCAGTATCGATGCCCTGCCTCCTGATAAAGTCCTGGAATTTAGCTAGCACATCCTTCCCCTCCCTAACCTGATAAGGGATCAGGCCATTCTTAAGCCCGTAGGCTACAAGTAATCCCGCTGCTTCACCAATACTCCACTCAACCGGATGAAGCCTGTAGCAGCCGTTTGTAATGTGTGTAGTGCCTATATTTTTACAGACAGGAATCAGGTTCTCCACCCGTTTCGGTAAAAGAGCGCCCAGGGGAATTTGAAACGGCAGGGAACCGAAGTCGATATAGTTCTGTTTGCGGCTGCTAGGATGCAGATCGATATGATAATATCCAATACCAACACTATCGTAGAAATTAGCGGCTTTCTTACCTGCCTCCGGGCCGGCAACCTGTACCCGGTTTGCCTGGCCTACGTGTTGCTCCAAAATAGTAAATTGTGCCTTAATACGCCTGGCCTCACGAATATAAGGGTATTTTGCGAGCCCGTCGTCTGTACCCATTACATCCTTCCGCAGTCTCAGTTCTGGCCAGCCTTGTTTGCCGTCGGGACGGGGAGCCTCGGTTTGAAGCCAGTGAAACAGCGACAGGCTTAATTGCTTTCCGCGATTTACGTGGTGTTTAAACTCCTTCTCTGATACACCCACCAGGTTACCGAGTATATAGTCATTTTGCGGCCAGTTGACCGCGCAAATATCTCCGGCATAGGCTCCTGGCGTAAAGTTATCTTTAGCAAGGATGCGCCGGTAGTTCCATAAGTTCAGATACGGGGCCGTCGGGCTGCCGTCCGGGTTAAAGCCCAGAGGCTTTTTCTGAAGGGTTTTGGGATCAGAATAGCTCAGATCCAATAACTTACCGGGCCACGGCGGCGTCATTTCAGGCACCAGGTTTCTCCAGAAATCATATTCTGCGGGTTTATCTCCGATATTGTTCGTGCCCGGAAGGTAATCCATTGCGAAACAAACGGTAAAAGCCTGCTGGTTATCGGGATCAGCCTTTTCCGGTGCATGGAGTTCACGGGTTTCAGTACGCGACTCGGTACCCGTGACAAATTCTGTTCCCGTCAGAGGAAGCAGATCGCCCATTTCAGTGGCATCCGCAAAGTAAGGCGCGGTAAGAATAGTTTCTTTACCGGTCCGTAAGCTTTGAGCTTTTAATGCTTTCACCCGGTTGCCTGAATACTCTGCCGACCTGATCTTATATTCCAGCAAAAGGGTTAATTTACCTGAGCTCAGGTAAGGAGCCAGCATGTCGTTCAACACAGCAAGGGAAACCCTGGGTTCATGGCACAAAGCCGAAACCATAGCATTACCCGGATTAAGAAACTCTTTATCTTTCGCTTGAGGTGTAATGGGGTAATTCGTTTTATAATAGCTCCTTACAGCATTGCGATAAGTCCTGTAAGACTGTGGGGCGCCATGTGTTTCGATCCATCGGTGCTCATCCGGCGGGACTCCCTGCGACGTGAGCTGCCCTCCTATCCAATCGGTCTCTTCGGTCATTATTACCGACAATCCATTGCGCAGTGCTGCGAGCGCGGTAGCAAATCCTCCGACACCGCCGCCTGCAATTACCAGATCTGCGTGAAGCTCCGGTCCCGGGTTTATATTATTAGCAGGGATGCTCCGGCTAAAAACCGGCAGCCCAATTGCAGCAAGCGAGGTTGCGCCCAGGCCTGCAAGGGTAATGAAATTTCTTCTTCTCATATATTTTTTATTTCTCGCTTCCAGATCTTTCCATCATCAATTCGGGCTTTGATAATGATGTAAATCCGAACTTCCGGTACAAGGCATGGGCATCCTTAGTTCCCAAGCCCCATTTCATCACTGTATTCAATTCGGGATGTGATATTATTTCCCTTATTAACCACGAACCTAGTCCCTGACCTTGAAACTCCGCCAGGATAAAAACATCCATTAACCATGCAAATACAGCAAAATCAGTAACAACCCTGGCAAAACCAATTTGCTTCCCCTCTGCATCATATACTCCGAAACAGAAGGAATTGCCTATCGATTTACTGATAGCATCTTCCGTGCGTTCCTTAGCCCAATAAGACTGGTTTTTTAGATAATCAACGATTACATTGATATCCAATAAGGCTTTATCGGTTGATATAGAATAATTGTTCATCCGGTTCATTCTGTTGAAATGATTTCCGAAGATGCTCAATGAGATTCACAAATACAATAAAGGCAATTAAAATGGATAGCCGATGGCCAGGTTGAAGATCAAATTGTCTTTTCTCCACTTACGGTCGGCGAAGTTAATTTCGTCGAGAACAAGCCGGTTGCCTTCAGGCAGCCATGGTTTTCGGATAGGAAAGGCCAGGTCGGTTCGAAGAACAAGAAATGTAAGATCGAAGCGAAGACCGACACCGGCGTCAACGGCAAGTTCTTTAAGAAAATCCTTACTGAATTTAACTCCCGGTCTTGCCAATGGACCGGTTTCTTCTCGCTGAAGCCATATATTACCCGCATCAATAAAGATCGCACCCTTTACAATGCCGGAGATCCTGGGACGGTATTCGGTGTTAAATTCGATCTTTATATCGCCTGATTGGTCGGCAGCTATTTCTCCTCCATCAATATTAGGATCCCGGTAAGTGCCCGGCCCCAGCGTACGGGCACGAAAGCCCCGCAAGCTATTTGTTCCGCCAATAAAAAACTGCTTCACGTAGGGCAGCGACCTGGAATTTCCATACGAGTGACCGTAGCCGGCAATCAGGCGCGTTGCCAACTGCGATGATGTTCCTATTTTCAAGTAGTGCCGAAAGTCGTTGTCCAGGCGGAAATATTGTGAAAATTGAGTTTTTATAAGATTATTCAAGCCCGGAAGACTACCCGAAAAATCTATATTTCCATTGTAATAGAATGTATGTCGCTTGTTCGTTTCGGCACTGTTGGTGAAATTAAAATTATAATTAGGCCCTATAATGAATTGCTTTTCAATGGTATGTTTCAGCGTTGGATTGAGTGCCGCCAGCGAGTCAAAAGATTTAGAGACATTGGTAGGCTGAACATAATTCACAGCCAGCACATTTAACTGATGCTCTTTGCTCGCGCTTTCTTTCCAGGAATATCCAAACGAAGTCCGGAATGAAGTAAGGGTATAATTCTGCGGCCTGTTAAGGAAATCGTAACCCAGCTGGATCCTGGTTCTTGGAACAAATGCACTGTTCGAACTGAGTTTAAAAGGGCTGATAAATCTTGGTATAGAAAGGTTAGCCTCTGCGCCATAACGGAAAATATTGTTAAAACTGCGGCTGGCGGCCGAAACCTGTATATCGGTTGAAACATAAGCCGAAACGGTAAGCAGCTCAGCCCCGCGGAATGTGTTACGGTTTCTCCAGCTTAGGGTAAACTCAGACCCATTAAAGTTTGCCGAATTGGAACGGGCTGTCACTTCGGCGCGTATCGACTTTCGCTGGAAAGGTGTCAATTGATAATACACATCCAGTTTAGGACCCCCGAGGCTATCGACTTCGACAAATTTATTCTTGACGAACCTGAATGTGCCCAGGTTAACCAGCCTGTTCAGTGAAAGGTTATGATCGGTACGGTTGTAAACATCTCCCTGCCGGAAGAACATTGTTCTTTCAAATACCGATGGTTTGAACATCTTATCGGGGTCGATGACATGAAAATCGCCATAAATAACCGCGCTGTCTTTCTTCAAACTCGCACTGTCACTGATCTTATAGTTAGGATAGATGAAAATATCGTTGATTGAATACACCTGCCTGGCTTTCGCGGAGGTAGTCTTCTTAATATTCACGTACATATCGACTTTATGTACATTATTGGTACTGTCCACCTGCACGATAAGATCATCAGGCCCGAAGAAGTAAAAGCCCTGCTCCTTAAGATTTCCGTCAATACGGTTCCTTTCTGCTTTAATGGCATCCAGGTTATATGCATCACCCACTTTTAAAATACTATTGGCTGCGGTAGCGGACACCGCTGTCCCAAGAGCAGAACTATCAGTGGTAAACTGCACGCTGTTGATCATGTATTGAGGACCGGCTGTGGCGTGATAGATCAGCTTAACCTTCCTTTCGCCCCGGAAGGCGGTATCGGTTGTATCGGTAGCGCGAAAATATCCCCTGTTCTCCAATCTATTGGCGATCAGATCCCTGTTAAAATCCACTTTTACCGTACTGAACAAGACCGGTGGTTCACCAAACTTCCGGCTCAGCCAGCTGCCTAAACCTTTATTCGCTTCATTTCTAAGTCCATACATCATCAGCTTGAACTTAATCCCCAGTATCGAGCTATTGGGTCTTGGTCGGGTCAAGACCTCCAGATCCTCTTCAAGTTCTTTGCGGGATTGCTTCCTGATGTCCTTATCATCTATTTTAACGTCCGCACCCAGATAAAGCTTGTCATTCTCTGGCACATATTTAGTTGTGCTGCAGGCCGACAGCGTAACCAGCAAAACAATTAATGAACGGTATGCTATTCTACTCATTTCCCTTTTTCTTCTCTTTTTTCGGCACGCTCTTCACGTCGGCGTCTCTTGGTATCATCTGTCCTTGCCTGGAATATTTCCTTGAACTTATTGTAGTCCATAGTAAGAACAAAGCCTACGCCCGTTTCAATTACCTGCCCCTGTATCGCCACCTGATATTCGTTTTTCTGATATGCTCTCAATAAATAGCGGCCATTTTTTGATAACTGGTACTCTACAGAAACGTCCCCGGCAAGGTTACTTGTTCTTGCACCCGGTTGTTGTGGTCCCTCCAGTCCAAAGTTGCTGCCGACATTTACTCTGAGCCGGTCATTAAGCAGTCTTTTTGAAAGCCCCACATTAAGATCCGTACGATTGGCCCGCTGTCCCGTGGTGTAGTCGTCGGTTGATTCAAGATCAAAATTAAGTTCCACGCCCGCAATCAGGTCTGCCGCCAGGTTATTGAGTTGCTGCGAAAGAATCTTGCTAACGCTCTGCCTGGCAAGGGATTCTGCACCACCGCCACCGCCAGAGCTTGAGAAAGGATTTTCTCCCACAAAACGATTGAGCAGCAATAGCGCAAATACCTGCTTGTTAAGTTCCGAAGGCTCTTGCCGGAGCTGATCAAGACGGGTATTTACCGTACCGGTAACTTCGGTGGATACATTGTAATTCCTTTCCGGCAACACGATATCAAATTCGATCACGGGTTTAAGCAACTCGCCGGTCATGGTGAGGTTCACCTCGAAAGGCAGCTTCTGCTTGTAGGTATTCCGCTGTGCCTGCGGTGCATCGCCCAGGATATTATCGACCAGATCCAGTGGAGCTGTATCTGCGATATAGGTTGCGGTCACATTAATATCAGCCGTCATCACATCGCCGGTCCAGGTGAGCGTACTTCCTTTTTCAATTTCAAACCGGCGTTTGACAAAATTAAACGAGAGTTCGTACTCGCCCTCCTCGAGATTATAAACACCAGTTAAGGTAATTTTTCCGCTCGGATCAATACCCGCGTTCAGCTGCGCCTCACCTCTCAGGCGCAGAAAGTCGCCGTTTGCCTCGTCGATAATAATATTGAACTCTGCGGCCTTATCAACCTCCAGGTTGACTGAAACGTTCATACCCAGTATAGTCGATTGGTTGAGCGAATCAAGGTCCGAGCTTAACACTTCAGCCAGCCGGGGACTATCCATATCTATAAATTCGACTATCCCCTCGCGCTCTTCAATAGCCGGATCAGATTGGGGCAGCACAACCGTGAAATTGGTGTTATCATTGACGCGGATAAGGCCGTCTACCGCAGGGGAATTCATTGACCCACCAACCGTAGCATCAGCGTTGACAAACATCTTACCATAGTACAATTCGTTATCGTCCTTTGTAGAATTAATAACCTGGAAATTGTCTGCAACCAGATCGAGGTCAAAACGGTAATCCATGAAAGTTGTAGTATAGATCATGCCGTTCACCGAAGCGGTATTTTGTGCTGAATCAATTAAAGTGAAATCATTGAATCTTATACCTTCATTATTGAATGTAAGCCGGTTATCCTGAATCTTATAATAAGAGTTAAGCATCGTGATATTAAACGCCGCCTGGTTAAAATTGACCCCTCCTGTCACCTTCGGAGCATCTGCCGTTCCGTTTATATCGAGCCGCCCGTTGATGCTTCCGCTGGCACTATCTATTGCCCCGAAAGTGAAACCCTGGATACTCTTAAGGTTAAGGTTGACAATATCCAGGTCCATATCGAAGCTGCTGTCAGCAATATTATAATCCCCGATAAGGTCGAGCTGGTTGCCTTCGCCGATGATATTCACACGAGCCTTGAAAATATCCGTCCGCTCATTGTTAACAAGGAGAGCAACATTTCCCACGGTATCACCTCTGAAGTTGAAATTATCAACATCCATATCAGCGGTAAATACCGGCCTTGTTTGGAAATCGCGTACCAGCGCGTTGCCATTTATCGTACCTCCCACCAACAGTGAATCTTTCTTAATCATCGCGGTCAGCGTTTCTATCCTGAAATTATTGAAATCGACGCGCAGGGGATTATTCAATCCCGGCGGAGTGCTGTTTACACTAAGCCGCTGATCATTATTTGACAATACAAAATTGGTAGCCTGAACTCCGCTACTACCAAAGCGGATCTCATTTCCGGCGGAAACCATCCACGGTTCGTAATTCAGCACAAGGCCGTCCTGCCGGAGATTAAAGATAAAGTCAGGATTTGCCGACCTGACATCACCAGCAATACGATAGTGGGTTCTCTGCTGCCCGTCTTTAATCTGAAGGTCTGTGCTAAGGATATTATCCTTCGCATCGCCGCTCAGGCTGGTGTTAAGTAAACGCAGCTGCGGAGTATTGATGTGACCGATATTTATAGTGTAGTTCAGAGCATCGTTTCCGGTATTGACCGCCAGGCGGAGGTTATTCAGGTCATTTGTTCCATACAGCACTCGCGGGGCAGTTGCGTTCATTACCAGTTCACCTGATGCGCTATTGAAACGCCCGTCTATGGATACTGTCGACAAATCCTTAAGGTCAGGAACAAATTGGGTGATCATCGGCCCGTTTACCAGTTTAGCACTAAACACCATGGATTGGGGTGTATATGCCGGGGGCCTTGCTGCAGTGCCGATCGAGAAATATTTACTGATGAGATCCTGCACTGCATACCCCACCTGGGTAAGTTTATATTGTCCGGAAATATCTGCACTCAGCACTTCAGACCTTAATTTAAGCGTGCTGTTGTCCGGACTGGCTGTGGAAACAACAGTAACCGAATCGAGCTGGTAACGCTCGCCTGCCCGGGCAACTACTGCGTTGGTAAGGGTTACAATGCCATTCAGGTAATCCGGGTCGGCCGTTTCCAGATCTGCTTCGACGTAACCGTGAAAACGAACATCATCCTTCAGGAAGTTAAGAGGTCTGAGGTTTGCGCTGTCCAGCTCAAGCGATAGCTTAATAGCAGGGTATTTACCGGAGAGGTTTGCCCTTACATCCGCATCAAACACCAGGTTTGGATCCGTCATCTGTGCAGTGGTAGTAATATCACCATTTCTTACGTTGCCTTTGAGATTTAGGTTCGTATAGCCATAGCCGTTGTAATGGGCACGCACCACTCTAGCCGCGAATACCGCATTCATGGTTTTAGGATCTATACCGGTACCGGCCGCGTTCCCTGCCATGGTAACCCTTCCAATGAGGGTGTCCTGTTTTATCAGATGGCCTACATGAAAGTTATTCAGCCTTATGTCGGCTTTATATCTTTCCCGTCCCTTTATGCGGGAGTCGTACGCAGCCACCGCATTAGCACTGCCGTAACTGGAATTAAGGTTTAGCCTAGTACTAAAAACACTGGTCGTTCCTTTAAAGCTGCCATTTAATCTGAGCGACTCAGGAAGGCTGATATTAGTTGGCATTGTCCCTGGTGGCGCCAGAGCATAGAGATCACTTCGCCTGGTAGTCAGGTGCGCGATCCTGACATCGAAGTAAGCCCTGGTCATGTCCGGCAATCCTTTGATCCTGGCCGATGCCCGCAAGGCAGTATTTCTGAAACCAGAGATGCTCATATCCCCGATAGTGAGGTCATTTACTTTTCCGCTAATCTTTCCGTCTATGTTTAGCACGGCATCTGGTGAGCTCTTAAATGGATTCATACCAGCCATTTCAGGCATAAAAGTGATGATATCTGTTAAGCTGAGTCGGCTGTTTTCCAGATTTGCATTAATTCCCATTTCCCCGGGATCTTTGGTAAGACTTGCAAGAGAAGGATACGTAAGCCTGATATTATCCTTCAACTCTGAACGGGCTGTTTTAACAAACAGATCGTTCATGAAGATACTTGTATTGCCGTATGTAAATTCTGTGCGTAACTCTTTCAGGTCAAAACCACTTTTATCTGTAAAATTTCCTGACAATACCTTTCCTGATATTGAATCAATGGCATAATCGAGGTTCTCTACAGCGAAGTTCAGGCTTTTAATATCCATGTGGCCAAAGTCCAGCCCGCGTTTCATCGCCGGCATATTAAAATTATCAAACCGGATATCATTGTTCACCAGATGGATAGCGTTGGCCCTTACCTTCCAGTTTTCAGAAACCGCCTCCACCTCCTTGCTGGCCTCCTTAGCTACTATTTCGGCCTGCTCCTTCCTGCCCAGTGCGAAAGCAACCTTTGAATTCTTAAGATCCAGCGTATTCAATCCCACTGTTTGCTTTCTGAGATCAAGGTTGGTTACCTCGGTCAGCAGCTCACCAAGATCCACGTCTGCGCTTACTGCAGAAATATCATTCCGGTACCTGACAATGATCTTATCCAGGTCGATAGTTCCCAGCTTCAGATCCATATCCAATGGTTTGGTTGCCTCCACAGAATCTACGGAGGCTGATTCGGGACTAACAAGTGGTTTCGATTGGATGATCCTGGCATTAAGTCCTGAAAGTCTGATTTTTGGAATGCTGAAGCTCATCTTGTCCAGATCGAATTCACGCACTCGTGTGTCGAAATGCCCCAGGTAAACGTCCACATCATTAGCCATGACTGCATCGTTGAAACGCAGCCTGATGCGATCGAGATTGATTTTATCCAATGAGAACTTCATCGCAGAAGCCGTATCCGTCAGCACGGGATCCTTCTTCTGCTCAGTCATGAATGCCTTTACGATATAGTCGAAATTAAAAATGCTGTCTGCACCACGCTGTACGTTCACCGTCATACCGCGCAGGTCGATCTCATTTATCTGGACCTTGTTGCTCAATAGTTTCAGAAGGCTGATATCCACTTTAAGGGTATCTCCCGCAAGCAGGGTATCTTTTTTCTGATCTTCGAAGTAGACACCCTCAAGCACCAGCAATTTAGGAAGATCCATGCTGATCTTATTGATTTCCACACGTGTTTTAATCTTACCCTTTACATAGGATACAACCTTGTTTTTAGCGAAATTCTGGACTGAGGGTATACGAATCAGAACGAACGCCAGAATAGCCAGGAACAGTATAATGCCGATTATCCATAGTAAAACCTTAAGGGAAATGAGTCCGAATCTTTTCAAGCTATATCAGTATGACGATATAACCACATACATCGCTAAATGTTTGCTAATTACACCTTCAAACTGTGTTTTATAGCACTAGCGATCCGGAAGCGTAAGCTGCCAGAGCTCCGCAGAACGATGAAAATAGAGACGTTTGTTGTCGTCCATTGTGAGGAGGGTTGCAGGCTTAGCCAGTTGTTCCACTTGAAGGGTCGCAGGATCAATCCGGAAAAGCTGGCCGTTGCCGGTACCATATATCTTACCCGTCGGGTGCCAGATCAAGAAAGCATCGCGCCATACATGAGTTGTAAGAGGCCTCGTAGGATAAATTTCGCGGGTTTCTAAAACTTTCTTGCTAGATGGATCAAAAACAAAAAGTGTCCCGCCAGCCATACCCCATATATTCCCCTCAGGTGAAAGTATCATTGCTGTAATCGCATTTGCGCCCGGAACAGGGATCAACTCGTCGACGATCTTTTGCTTCTGCACATCCCAGGAAAATAACTTCGCAGCAGTTGTAGAGGGCATAATGCCGAGGCCGCCAGAGACGCTGGTTCCGCCCCACAGCAGACCATTTGCATAAGTAAGACTAACGATGGATTGGTCCTTACTTACTGCACCATAGGTCTTAAGCTCCGATGTTTCGGTATCGTAAGCCACCAGGTGCCCTCCCAGCTTGCCGTATTCAGGCACCATACCGAAAAATATCTTATTACTCAGGGGTTCATTAAATATAGCAAAGGATCTGCTTTGATCAGGGATTTGTCCAAGAAAAAGAGGATTAGACTTCTGTAAACTCCAGGGCTTTGAAGTATCATATTTGTAATACATTCCTTTTGGATAGATCCCAAAATATATATCCTTGCCATTAACGGTCATGCCCTCCGTCTGATGGAGCCCGGGATAAGAGGTAGTAATATCTTTCGCGGGATCGTAGGCAGCATGGCCGCCGGCAAGGTAACCGCCGGACCAGATCCTTCCATCCGGGCCTTTCATGATAGATTGTATCGAGATCGGCTGACCGGGAATTTCAAGCTTGGTTTTGCTCAGCTTGAATTTTTCAGTATCCATTTCAATCAGGATACCTTCAGAATTGAGAATTCTTAATTGCTTGCCCTCCAGTAGTATCGCATTTGCGGTACCTACTCCATCCGCATGTTTTACAGGCGTATCATCGGGATTCTTGATGTTCCGGCTAAATAATCCGGATTTCAAGGTGTAATAAAACCTTTGGCCAGCGTCAAGTCCGCTTACCGATTTCATATCCATTTGCTTTATTTTGTATTCGATCTTACCAGTCCTGATATTATACACCAGTGTGAAGCTTCCTACGGTAACCAGAGCCAGCAAACGGTCTCCGTCAGGCAGGCCTTCGAGAAGCTCCAGGCCGTAAATAAACTCCATATCTTTCAGATCAGCGGACAGTATCGATCTTTTATTCCCCGTGATCGGGTCAAGTTCGATCAAGTCGGCGTGTGATCCTACACCGGCAAAGAGCTTCCCGCTGGCTTTGTGATAGGCGAGGCTTCTTACATAGTTCTCTGACTCAACCAAGGGACCTTTTCCGACATCGCTAAAACCATTATCAGGATGATACCTGAAAACCCGACAACCAGGATAGGTCGCGCCGAATATTTCACCGTTGAGACCGGCGGCAAGACTCCATAATGTCGTTTGGCCGGGCAGAACAACACCAAGATCCTCTACCTTCTGGCTTCCTGGCAAATGGCGATATAAAACACCCTTTGCTCCCGGGATATACAGCCAACCGTCTGAAGCGACAGCGAGGTCCCAGGCACCATCTGAACCGGGCAGCGGCAGATCGGTAACCAGTTTTCTGTCAGCAAGCGTATAACCCAGCAGGTGTGCTGGATTTCCCCTAACTACAGTGTAGACCATTGTCCTGCCCGAACGATCAGTCAGGAAGGTGCTTCCCTGGATCACGGAAGCTTTAATCTGGGGGCCAAGGTTGCGAAGAATTGGCTCCTGCGCCCCGACTGAAAGACCTGATGTTAGTAAGAAACATCCGAAAAAGAACTCACGAATAATTTTATTCATCATTTGGCTACAATTGCATCTAGTTATTTCGCGCCTTCGCAATAATCTGCTGATCTATCACCGGATGTCTTTCAGCTTGCATAGCCAATATGTAATTCGCTATTTGCTCAATTTCATCATCTTTCAGAAAGGCAAAAGAGGGCATCTGGGCATCATACTTCACTCCGTTTATCTCAACGGGGCCGGCTGAGCCATTAAGTATCTTTTTGATAAGGGGCAAGCCAGCGGTTTTCACAAGCGCAGAACCCTTTAAAGGGGGAAATACGCCTTTCAAACCTGTTCCATTTTCCTGATGACAAGACGCGCAGTATTGCTGGTATAGCGTAGTTTTTGCTTGCGGTCCCTGCTGTGGCTGAAGGGAACTCATCACTTTATCTGATTTGAATATCCTGATAATCCGGTCATCTTCAGGAAGCGGGCTCCCTGGTGTCCTTGTCCAGTCGCGGTTACTGGTAGACACGTATACATCTCCGGCAGGTGAGATACAGATGCCCCGCAGACGACCAAACTGATTATCAAGGAAGACCTCTTCGCTGATAATGCTGTTCCCGTCGGCGCTAAGCTTTAATAACCTCAGGTTCTTTGCCTTAAGGCTCACCAGAAGCAAGGAGTTATTCCATTTCGATATTGTATTCGAGGAGTAATAGCTCATTCCGGCCGGAGCTATGGTTGGCGTCCAGGATTTTAAAGGATCGGCGATAGATGTAGAAGCGCTGAATTCCTTTTCTTTGGGACTATCTGCAAACCCACGAACTGCCGGCCAGCCATAATTTTTTGTTTTCTCTACAAGATTCACTTCATCATCTGTGGCATCGCCATGCTCGGATGTGTAGAGCTTGCCATTTTTAGAAAAGGTCATCCCTTGTATGTTGCGGAAACCCATAGCCCAAACCGGGCTGCCTTTTACTGGGTTATCAGCCGGGATAGAACCGTCGATATTTAGCCTTAATATTTTTCCATTGGGGATATTGAAATCCTGAGCGTATGTATTATTGTTAGCGTCGCCCGTCGCCCAATAAAGTTTTCCTTTCGAAAATGAAAGCCTGGCACCGCTATGCCCGTTATTGGCAGCAACTTCCATCAATACCCTTGGATTGATGAGGGTGTCCTTTTTCCAGGTATATCTTACCAGTCTTGAGAATCGCTTTGCATCTTTCTCAAACGTATAATTAAGGAAAACGTAAGGATTAGCCTTCATATCAGGATGAAGAGCCATGGCAAGTAACCCGGCGGTGCGGTAGAACCATACGTCGTTAAGCTGAAGCAGCACATGCTTAGCTCCCGTTTGAGGATCGACCGTACTGATAAGCCCCTTTTGTTCAGTTACCCATATCTTATTATCCGGCCCCCATGCTATTTCCCAGGGTATATCAAGGCCACTTGCTACAACCTGTGTGTCGATATTTTCACCCGTGCCGGCCTGCTTATGAGACGCTATTGAATCTATTTCAGCTTCTGCATCAAGAATATACGAGGCAAGCAAAAAGAAAGGCAGCAGTATGCTGAGATAAAAGAATTTCATCCTGTTAAATTTGAGGCAAAAGATAGAAATTTTGCCGGAATAAATCGCTTTTGCTAATTGCAGCGACAAATCCTCACAGGAATTAATTATTTCCCATTTCTCAGGGCATCTTCATCATCCTGGTCTTCGGCCGATTGGTTTTCCCCATCACGGTAATCCTGATCGGTCCGTTCGAGATCGTTTTCTTCGATAAAATCGTCGCGGCGGTAATCCTCGGGCATTTCCTCGCCAAGTTCATCATCCTCGGAAGCCCTGTTCTCCAGGCTCGGCCTGCTATTGTTTTCATATTGATCAAAACCCTGCTGACCGGTGTTTGGCATTGAAGCCTCATCCTGCCCTGAATTTATCCCGGGGCTATCCTGCGGTTCCGGCTTGTCGCCCTGCCAGGCTGTAGGATCAACTTTAGTTTGCTTATTATCTGTACCCTTATCCGACCGGGCATTTTGGTTTTGTGAATTTTGACCATTAGCTCCCTGAGCATCCTGATCCTTATATTCTGTTTCCATAGGTAGACGTCGATTGGTTATAACCAATTATCCAAATCACATACCAGCGAAACAGTGGCCATCAACATTACTTAAAGGCACAATATCTTTCCTTATCAGATAAAATTTATAAGCTGGGGCACATACGGCGTCCTGCCTGATAATATACAGGACACATTAGTCCGCATTTCAGTGCACGGTTTGTTTGAATACCCAATATTTCAAAAGCAGGTAATTGAATCCGTAAGACACTATCAGTTCGACAAACAGACGGCTAAAACGATAGTCCAGGCTTAACACTGAACTAATAAGGTAAGTCCCTGATGATTTCAACAAGATACTGCCGGCTACGACAAAAGCGAATCTCAGCAGGTCCCTGCCGAGCGGGGTTTGATCAGAGTTTTGCGAGGTAAAAGCCCAATACTTATTAATAGAAAAATTTATAATAGCACCCAGGATCCCGCTAATAATTATAGACCCCGCATAATGAATAGCGGCTAACTCGGTCAGAGCGATCATGAGCAGGTAATCGGATACACCTCCAATAAAGGCCGACACCTGAGCCCTCGCGAACGTATAAAAGGCCTTACGGCTGCCCACTATTTTTACTCCTTTCCAGGTCATCCCTTATATCGCCAAGCTTCAGCAGCTTCCTGGTGTCAGACAAATTGATAAAGAATAGAGCGGTACACATCAGGAAAGCACAAACATTAATTGAATTCGTTATCCAAATCTCAAGCACAAGGATAAGGGCGATAAGAACACGCAATTCTGTTGGACCGACGAGTCCCGAATCAATTGTATAATGGTCAGTGATCTTATAACGTAACTGAGAGATAATCATCGCCCAGGCATATAACACGACAAATACAAAGGCAAATATTTTATCATCACGTCCCGCATAGATATAATAACCAATACCGATCAGAACGGTGCTGCACCAGTCCATGATAATGTCAAGTGAGAAGCCGTACCACTTCCTTGGAATATGGCGATAATATGCAATACGACCATCAAGAGAATCTCCAAACCAGTTAATGAGAAGCCCTGCTATCCCTATCATCAAATAGCTTGAATTTAGATAACAGGCAAGTACAAAGGCCAGCAGAATGAGCAGAGAGCCAAACCCTCCTATTAAGGTAAGAATATTGGGGCTCATATAAGCAGGTATCCTTGGAAGCAGGTAAAGAATGAGCCGCTGTTCGGGACCCGCCAGTATATTAGTACGCTTGCGATCTTGAAATATCCTGTAAGGATCTTCGTTATCTATTTTACCCACAATATCCACTATTGAACGTCCTTACTTAACTAAACCAGCGAACCTTTGATAAAAGGCGGTTGGCGTGTTCTGATTTTTAGGAGCATACTTCCCGGCAATTATTGGGACATATATCACACGCCGGCGGCTCTCCTCTCCCACGACGGTTGATTTTGCCACCCTGTGCCATAATCTTCCATCATGTACTGTAAGGTCTCCCGCCTCAGGAATTATGGCCAGTTCTTCCGGATCTTCGTTATTATCCAGAAAGTACTTTTTTTTGAACAGCATCTGGTAGATGCTTTGCTTATGAGTGCCGGGAATGATCCTAAGGCCGCCATTCTCCGGCTTTAAATTATCGAGATGGATACCAACGTTTAACATTGGGTTTAGCTTGCCTCCATGGAATATATCCCGGAGGCCATCAGTATGCCAGCCCATTTGGGTAAACTTACTGTGCTCGCTGTTTACATAATGATTAAAGACCATACCGTCTTTTTCATTCTCCCCTAAACGGGCACCTTCGCCGGCCAATTCAAGCAAGCTCTTCAACCGGGGATCCAGCAATAAGCCTTGTAATGCGTCGTGATGTTGGTTGATAAAGGCAAAACGCTGCACTATAGGTTCACCGTTAAGATCTGCCCCATATTTAATGGGAACCCCATTAACCTTTTTTACACCGTTTCTAATCCATTTTTCTTGAACATCTCCCGATGCTTTGATGATCTGGCCAATTGTTTCAGGTGTGATTATTTTTTTGAAATGAATAAATCCGTGTTTGTTGAAGAATTCCTTCTGTTCCTCTGTAAGTTTCTCTGCGAGGTGAAATGTGGAATATGTAAAGCCCATGATTTCTTTCTGAATAGCAATATTGATTAATTAAAAATGCAGTGGTACTCAGCGACAAAAACTTAACACTAGCAATTCTGGTACAACAATATTCTTCATCTTAGTATCAATTACTTCATACCATGAACCTTAATGAGACCGATTTTGTTTCATCTCCGCACTATTAAATTCACAATCCCTTAACAATTATTAAAGTCTACAGGGTTAGTATACGTTAGTGCAGATATAGAACGTAATCAGGAATGGATTGGTACAGCAGCTGGCTTTAGAATTTGTAGATATTAGCGCCAACCTGTTCGAGGATGGATTTGGGCAGCAGGCGGGCTGCAAAGGCAGAGATCTTATTTGTAAAGCCGGGAACCACCTCAGATTTTCCGGCGAACATGGCATTAATACCGATTTCAGCTACCACGTCCGGCCTCATATTAAATTTAGCAGCCATCTCGGTTAACATAGATAAACCTGCCCTATCCGCAAAGCCGGTGTCTATCGGCCCGGGACTAATACACGTCACGCTGACGGACTGATTCCTCAGCTCGTAGCGAAGACCGCGTGTAAAGGAAAGGATAAATGCCTTTGAAGCCGCGTAAAGGGAAAATGTGGGCAGGGCCTGATATGCAGCGGTACTAGATACGTTAAGTATGTAGGATTGCGATTGTTGTTTTAATATAGGCAATATGAAATGGGTCAATTCGACAACCGCATTAATATTCAGCTGAAGCATATTGAGCTGTTCCTCCAGCACGATGTTCTCAAATTTACCCCAAACACCGTATCCTGCATTATTTATCAGCACAGATAACGGGAAACGATTTTCCACGCAGAACTTTGAAACCGATAACGCTGCACCTGGAAGCGAAAGGTCGACCGCCAGGATCTCTACCTTAACTCCGTACGTTTGGGACAATTCCTTCTTAAGATCGCGTAACTGCTGTTCTGATCGGGCAACTAAGATCAGGTTATACTTCCTTTTTGCCAGTGAGTGTGCCATAGCAAGCCCGAGGCCTTTGCTTGATCCGGTGATGAGGGCATAATTGTCCATAGCTGTTTTTGGATACGGCTAATTTAACAACTAAATAGCAATACCGCAGCTCTTCCCCGATTTAATCGGGGAAGAATACCAATCCGATCCTTTCCCGGCGGCAGGGGTTCTGACCAAATCGGCGAAGAGTTACAAAGGAGCCTTTCCCTTATAGAAGTCAAGGATCTTCTTTCTCAGTATAAAATCATAGCGGTTCGTAGCTAAATTCTGATTCGCCCGGTCAAGATTGTTCTTTGAGACGAGGTAATCTACCGAGTTTATCACTCCGGCGTTGAAACGGATCTCCATGGTCCTGAACGATTCCGCGAAAGCTTCTGTTTGCTCGAGCAGGTTCTGATAGCGCTCACGTGAAGATTCCATATTCAGATAAGCCTGGCTTGTAAGCTGCTGCAGCTGGATCCGGACATTCTCAGCCGCCAGGTCGCTTTCACGTTTAACGAGTTTCGCAAGTGCCACATTATTCCGTGTTCTGAAAGCATTGAACATAGGTATGTTGATACCAATGCTGAAACCCTGGCTAATATTGTTATTATACTGCCTGAAATAGCTTATCGGCAGGTTCTGTGCATCGCGGGCTGCGTTGGAAAAGTTGCTTCGTACGCCCGCATCAAAGAAAACGGTGGGATAAAACTTCGACCGGTTCGCGCGGACATTGTAAAGGGCGCTTTTCTGCCTGAGATCCGCGGCCTTAACGCCGGCATAATTAGTCAGTGCAGACTGATAAACCTGCGTGGCGTCGCCTTCATATACAAGCGCAAACTGTTCCGCGGTTAAGGATTCCAGGGTAAGTTCCTCTCGATATGAATTTCAAAAGTGCGATCAATACAGGAAACGAGGGTTTCTTCTGGCTAAATAAGATCAAGACAATCCGTCCGGAAATAAGCGTGATCATGATTACGGCCTACGGCGACATCGACCTTGCTGTGAGGTCGTTAAAGCAAGGTGCTGCAGATTTTGTGATCAAGCCATGGCATAATGACCTTTTAATAGAAACCATTAAAGAGGCCCTCAAACCAAAAGGGAAGCTACCGTCGACTAAAACTACGGTGAAAGACCCCGGTCCTCATATGGTAGGAGAATCTGAGATCATTAAAGATATATTATACAAACTGGATAAGATCGCCCCTACGGATGCCAACATCCTTATTCTGGGGGAAAATGGCACCGGAAAGGATCTCATCGCAAAAGCAATTCACAATGCCTCACTCCGGTCTGCCAGACCATTTATAAAAGTGGATGTAGGCGCATTAACAGACAGCCTGTTTGAAAGTGAGCTATTTGGGCACAAAAAAGGAGCCTTTACTGATGCGCGCGAAGACCGGATGGGTCGTTTCGAAGCTGCCCAGGGCGGAACCCTCTTCCTGGATGAGATCGGTAATATCTCACTGCAGCAGCAGGCTAAATTGCTAAGCGTCTTACAGAACAGGCAGGTTATACGTTTGGGCAGCAATGAACCTATTCCGATAGATATCCGGCTCGTCTGCGCTACCAACTTGCCCTTGAATGAACTGGCAAATGAGACCCGCTTCAGGAAAGATCTTATTTACCGCATCAATACCATGGAACTGATCATCCCCCCGCTTAGATACCGGGGTGATGATATCGTGCTGCTTGCAAGACATTTCTCCAGGATCTATGCAGATAAATACATGAAGCCTGCACCTGATTTCGACAGCAGCGCCTTAGATAAGCTCAGGCAGTATTCATTTCCCGGGAATGTAAGAGAACTTCAGTATACCATCGAACGGGCAGTAATTATGGCCGATGAAACGATTCTGCGAGCCAGTGACCTGATATTTTCACCGCTGGAATCTCAGTCAACTGCCCCGATCCAGACCGACTTTAACCTGAATAGCCTTGAGAAGAACGCAATTCTTCAGGTTATTGAAAAACACGGCGGAAATATTACCAAAGCTGCCAAAGAACTTGGCCTTACCAGAACGGCGCTCTACCGCCGGCTCAGCAAGTATGACCTGTAATGGAGAACGTTAAACTGAAAATAGGTCTCAGGACTTTTATTCTTTTTATTACGTTGTGTATAGCCGCCTACTTTATCATTACCGGCCGCTATACCTATTTTCTGTTATTAGGACCGCTGATTCTCTACCAGCTCTATTTACTTTATCGCAGCCAGTTTATGCTCTATAAAGAAGTAGAACAATTCTCACAGGCTTTATTCTACCGTGACTTTTCCAGGAATTTTAATACAAATTCGATAGCTGAACTCACCCCCTTATACCGGAATTTCAATGAAATAAGCCGTATGTTCCAGCAAGTATCACGGGATAAGGAAACGCAATATCAATACCTTCAAAAGATCCTGGAATTGGTAAATACGGGAATATTATCTTATGAAACAGAAAGCGGAGAGGTGATATGGATGAATGAATCGTTAAGAATGATGCTTGACCGTCCTTATATTAAAAATATTCATTCCTTAGCTAAACGGGACGAGAGCCTTTTCTGCGAGATCATGGCATTGAAGCCGGGTGAATCTAAGATAGTCACTATTGAAACACGAAAACTAAACGTGAAGACACTGCTGTCTGCTACCGCCTTTCAAACTAACGGGGTAAAGCACCAGCTGATAGCATTTCAAAACATTAATGAGGCTCTGGACGAAACAGAATCTAAAGCCTGGCAAAAATTATTAAGTGTTCTCACCCACGAGATCATGAATTCGATAGCGCCAATATCTTCACTAGCCGACACGATAAAGAATCGCCTGGGAAGCCTGGATAAAGGCCTGGATTCTGATAATAGCCTCGCAGACCTTGAATTAGGCATCGGCACCATTAAAAGGCGGAGTGAAGGCTTATTGAAGTTTGCGGAAACATACCGTAACCTGAATAAGATCACCAAGCCCAACGTGCAGCCGCTCTTTGTACGCGACTTGTTTGAAAACCTTCATTCACTGATGCAGCCAACCCTGGAGCAAAAGAATATTGAACTGGAAATAATAATCAAAGACCCAAACCATATTTTCGAGGCCGACCTGACACTTGTGGAACAGGTACTGATCAACCTTCTTGTCAACGCCATCGAAGCTGTAAAAAGCAATGCAGCGCCCCAGATCACTCTTTACGCTGACCGGTCTAATGAAAAAACCATTATCAAGATCATGGATAATGGAGTTGGCATTAGTGAGGACCTGCTTGATAAGATCTTTATCCCCTTCTTCAGCACACGGAAAACAGGCAGCGGAATCGGACTTACTCTATGTAAACAGATCATGGTGCTTCACAATGGAAACATACAGGTTGCATCCAGGCAGGGACAGGGTACCAGCTTCGTACTTCAGTTTTGAAGAGCTTAATTATAATCTCTTCTCATGCCGCCTCCGTTCGGCGGACCAAACCCGCCACGCTGTCCTTCCGGACCTCGTTCAAAATGACCACGCTCACCTTCGGGTCTTTCACTACGCTGCTGGGTGCCGCCGGCAAACTTGTTGATCCTGAGATTTAGCGTGAGCATAAAGTACTGAGTAAGGCGGTTTGTATTACTGTCCGTAAATCCGTTATCGATAACAGTCCGTGTAATGTTGTTTGACTGATCGAGGATATCGAAAGCCTTCAAACGCAGTGTAGCCATATTATTCTTGAACTTTTTCTCCACATAGGAGTTAAGGATCAATGGATTAGTATTAAGGTTGCCAACGTATCCTGTATTGAAGGTCTTACTGCCGTCAAAACCGAAGATCAAAGATCTGTCTTTCAGAAGCAGGAACCGGCCGTCTATATTTAATCCGTAGGTATTGATCTTAGTATCGGTATTCGTAGCTAAGGTATAGTCCGTAACAGTCCTGCTGTACATCAGTTCTGGGCTCAGTTCCATCCATTCGCCCGGATTAATCTGTAAGGCGAGGCGCTGGCTGATATTTCTCCTGTTTGAATAGTTCTTAATATTGTCAGCCAGTGAAACCGCCCTGGTAAATCGGGTATCTCCCCTCAGTCGCACGGTATACTGCCGGTCGGCAAAAGATTGCGACCAGTTGTACCCTCCAAAATAAGTATAATAGCCATTCGTATTTACGTAACGAACTTCCTGCTTACGGCTGCCATACACATCGGGAATAAGCACGATATTCTGTACTATCTGATTTGCAATGGTATTTGCCTGAAGGTTAAACATCAGTGACGAACGCTTCTCCGGGTTGGATAGCCTTAGATTTGCATCAATAAAATGTGAAAAAGAGCTGTTCAGATCCGGATTTCCAACTATTGGACGCTGAGGATTGGAAACATCACGTACCGGCTGCAACTGTGCGAACTGAGGCTCGGCCGCTGACCCAAAATAGTTGAACGTGATGGTCTTTGTTCCGCCAAAGCGATATTGATAACGGGCTATAGGTGCAAGGAAAAAGTTCGACCGGCTAATATTTGTGTTTAAGGTAGCCGAACTGCCGGATAAATGTGTGGGATTAGCTGTCAGTCCCAGGGAAAGCTCACTGTTTTTATCTTTATAGTTATAGTTCATCCCGAGCCGGTGAGAAACAAAAGAATAGTCGAATATATTGCTCAGGGAATCTATAGGCCGAAGGATTCCTGCTGCATCGGCCAGGCTGGAAACCCGGCTGTTATCATAGTTATTATAGTTTACATCGTAATTAAACTGCAGCCTCCCGGTTTCACTGATCGGCTCACTATAAACGAACCGGCTTGATGCGCTGAAAGTCCTGTTTGCCGTAGAATTCAGCCGGAAATTAATGGAATCCTTCAATGTATTGCCGCTGGGATCGTTATAAACTATATGGTTGTCATTCTCCTGATCCGACTCCAGGTTACTATTCCTGAAATTCAGGTTTAGCGAGTAATTTCTGCGTGGCTTGCTAAACAAATGATTATATAAAAGATTTGCATTGACAGTCGGCGTCAGCGAACGATTACTGGACGTTATATTCTGGTTTTGATTAATTACCCCGGTTTGAAATACCGACCCGGTGCTCTTGTTTACATTTTTTGCAAAACTTACAAAGGGAGTAAACACCAGCATATTGGATTTATTAATATTATATTCCAGTCTTGCATTAAAACCATGCCGCGTGCTGATATTATTTGCGTCACTGAACTCAGTACTAAAAATAGTACCCACTGAATTAGCCGTTTGCCTGAAGACATCGCTGATCGCATTCTGATCCCGGTTATTGAAAAAGTAAGACGTTGCAATCCGCAGCTTCTCTCCAAATTTATTATTGTAGTTAAGAGCTACGGAGCTAAGATTCGTTATCCCGTTACCGCCGCCTCCACCCTGAAAACCTCCAAAACGTGCCCCGTTCCTGCCGCCGAAGTTTTCGCCGCCAATCTGTGTTCCATTGTTGTTGAGGTTAGCATTGATGCCTAATATCCGGTCGCCTTTCATCTGGGTAGCAAAGAGACCCACCTGATATCTTTCCTCTGTTCCGCCACCGACGGTTGAGTTAACTGTATATCCATGATCCCTCCCAGGCCGGGTGGTGATATTTATGATAGTTTCCGGATCACCTTCTTTCACTCCTGTAAAAGCAGCCTGGTCGCCATAATCGTCCACTATTTGTATCTTATCGATGGCATCAGCAGGAATATTTTTAGTGATGGTTTTCATATCACCGCCAAAAACCTCTTTACCGTTCACCTTGATCTTAGTTACCGGCTTACCGGCTGCGGTCACGTTTCCATCCTTATCTACTTCTGCTCCGTCAAGGCGCTTTATCGCATCTTCCACAACCGCATCAGGCTTTAGCTTCAGATCAGAAACCCGGTATTCGACTGTGTCCGTTTTAATTAATACCGGTGGAGTACCATTTACAACAACCTCATCTATCAGCTTACTTGTCGCTTTAAGGATTATCTTAGGTATAACAATAGCGGTGGCTCCATTTGCATTTGCCGATGCCACCAACGCAGGAGCATAACCCAGGCTGCTTACCAGAATATTAAAGTTAGATTTCGTAACGCCCCTGAATGCGAAATTACCGTCCACATCAGATCGGGTTAACAAGGTATCACCACCATTTGCAGGGATAAGTCTGACAGTTGCACTGAAAATCCCAACTCCCGCGGTGTCCTGAACTACCCCGCTTACATTACGTGGAGTTTGTGCGAATAATGAACTGCCCGCCAGCAAGAAGAGAAAAAGTAGTGTAATTTTATTGCTCATAATCATAAGAATACCGGATGGTTTAGCGGGCTTCTGAGATTAAGACTACAATAGTGCAAATAGGTTTAAATCCGGTTTATCAGTCGATGTTTTTGTTACAAAGTGCGAACGTAAGGGTCATTCCCTGATCTCCCTGGCCAATATCACTACCATTCCATCCGACTCACTTATCTGCACCTGGGCACGTTTATCCGGCTTCTCCCAAATATTCTCCTGGATCTTTCTGAAGTTTGTCTGCACGTAATCGATCTCCTTCCCGAGGCTCGGTAAGGGAGCCCTGTTTTTAATGAAGCTGCAGATCTTAGCCCCCTTGTAGAACGTAAAAAAGAAAGAAAGCTCTCTGTCTTTATCCTCGAATACCAACACATCGAATTCTTCGTGTTCAATAGCGCGATGCTCGGAAATTGCATAACCTCTAACGTTCTCCAGGATAAATTCCTCAGAGGCTCCTATCAGAGAAACGGTTTGGGCTTGCAGGCCAAATGAAATGAACACAAAAACGGCGGTGAAAGCCAGTCTGAAATAAGCCATACGGATTTGTTAATTCCCAAATGTAGCAGTTGTATGTTCTTCTTTCTTCAGCAACCTGAAATATTACAATTGCCGCGGGAACCAGAAGAAACCCTGTCTTGCTAATTACGCTTGCTGGTATCTAGCGGGGCTAATGCTTTGACCTGAGCATCGTAGTACTTTCGCAGCTCAGTTGAAAGCCGGCGTACCATCTCCTCGCGGGCTAGAATAAGCAGAAAATCATTCTCGGTAGGTTCGATATTGGGCCCCCGCATCGTAATACTGGGATCTACTGCCCGCGAATCTCCCTGAATGTTCTCTACATAGGTGTTTACATAATTATAGTTGGGGACAAAAGTTCTGGAAAACTTCAGTCCCGGTGTACCCTTTATGGTAAGATCGGTCGTAAACCGTGCATTAGAGCGGCGCTGGATCTGAACAATATCTATAGAAGCTGTAACGGTTTGATAAATTGGCTTTCCCGCCGCATCTGTTCCCGCTACAATACGCCTGCTAACCCTTCTCCTTGATATCCGCTCATCCCGCGGCCAGAGTGTAAAGGTGCTGATCTCCATATTTAAAACAACTTCCGGGTTATCCTGGGCATCGACAAGCAGAAAGTTGACGGATTGAAATTGATCAAGCTCCTGAATAAGCTCCAGCCGGAAATAATCCAGATTGACAAAATTTACGGTTGCGTTGTTGTGCGCCTTTATGTTAATAGCTATCGGAACTTCCCGCTTCGGCGCACGGGGTGTCCTGCTGGAATTACAGGCAAGAAAGCCTATAAACAGCAAGGGCAACAGGTATTTTAAATGTTTCATGACGATGCACATTTTGTTGATTGTGATCAGTTGAGTACTAACAAAAGCAAATGCAAAATAGTTTCATTCGCCGACCAGGGCATCCTGCAGCCCGTATCTTTAGTCTGGCCTCCCTGCTTAAAAAGAAAGACTCCCTAAGGAGCCTCACTTACATCAACCTAAAAAACGCCTTAATTATGGTTGGATTACGGTATAGGTAACCGGAATCACATTGGAGCCTGTGGTCTTACCAGCGTAAGCGCCGTCTGCGCCGATAAGATATGAAATATTGAATTTGTTAGTAGAACTGGTGCCACTCCATGAGCTTTTCTCCGAGGTGATAATCGTAGCCGGTGTGCTCCCCGACGCAGGTAAAGTAACCTCCGAAGCATAGATAATAGATGAAGTGTTTCCGGTATTGGTGCTACCTATACTTGAAGTGATCTTCACTGTACCCGGAGCTAAGTTGGCAGAACCGGTTACGCTTCCAGCCACTACCTTTACAATAAACCCGCTCGAACTGGTTACGCTTACATGATCGGTTGCTAAAGCCGTGATACCATTGGTATACTTTGCCTCAGTGTCAAAATTAACGTTAAGCGAGGCGGGCTGCGTCACTGAAAATGAAAGTATATCTGCAAGAATAATGTTAAGGCTCGCAGTTTGGGCAAATGATCCTGTGTTTAGTAATGAAATGAGTGTTATTAAAAATACTATCTTTTTCACTTCGGTATTCCTTCTTTGGGTATGCTTAGACAAATAGGAGACCAGTGCCAAAACGATGGCTCAATGCGACTTTCCGCCTGTGTTTCCACATTTTTCGTGGGAAGAGATTCCACAGTTGGGGAATGGGATACTCATGGTAAGTTGAAAGGGGAAAACTGAAAGTTGAAAACTGAAATTCGTAACTTAACAAGTTTACTCATACCTCATACCTCATACCTCATACCTCATACCTCATACCTCATACCTCATACCTCATACCTCACCTCAGCTCCTTTGGATTTACCTTCAAATGCCTCCTTATAAATTTATTAAAGTGACTCATGTCAGTAAACCCGAAGCGGTTAGATATCTCTTTCAGCGAATTACCTGTATAATGGAGCTCTTTCTCTATAAGTTTAAGCCTGTAGGCGTCGGTATAATCTTTTAATGATACTTTTATTTCCCTTTTAAATAGGTTTGTCAACTGCCCGCTCGAAAGCTTAAACTTCGCCGCCAGCTTACTGGTCCGCAGCCTGTTGGGATGATAGATATGCTGGTGGATGTAACCGATTACCCGTATCACCAGCGGATTTTCCGGCTTTTCATGCGTGATTATTTTAGAAAACACATTTCTTTTCAGAAGTGAGAAGACCGCCCTGATCAGGTGAAATATTGTTTCATTCTGAGAGTTTTTACTCTTAGTCCATTCACCGACTATCAGGCTGATCATTGCTCCAATTTTTTCCATTTCTTCGCTGGAGCTGATGAGCGGTTTCCGGTTGTTATCCGTAAACGCAAGCAGCTGATCGATTAAGCTGGTCCACTCACTTATGCCTGAATTATCCTGCTCTCCGCTCAGATATACGCTATTAAGTTTCAATACCGAGAACTCTGTTTCTGCTTCAATCTCGAATATGTGGTGATCGTCTGGCGCCAGCAGAAACAGGCACGGACCTTTATAGGAATACTTAACATCATTCAAATAGTGATACCCTTCACCGTAGCGGATAAACATCAGTTCGAAATGATCATGCTTGTGGACAGGAAATGGCCACTGAGTAGTAGTAAAATGCCGGATAAAAAGAGAATCGTGCTGTATAAACCTTTTCAATGCCTATCTATTTTTACAAATTTATCATTAAAATATACAAATCTGCAGATCTATTACGGGCTACGTTTGCGTATGAGTAAAATACAGCCCTCCCACACTGTTGGCGCCATCCATCCGTGGTTAATAATATTGATGGCAGTAGCTGCCGGAACGATTGTCGCAAACATTTACTATAACCAACCTATTCTCAATGATATCGGGGCAAGCCTCAAAGCTTCAGAAACAGAGGCTGGAAAAATTGCTATGCTGGCCCAGCTCGGTTACGGCCTGGGGTTATTTTTCGTGCTCCCCCTGGGCGATAAGATTAACAGAAAAGATCTTATCATAACACTTAGCTCAACCCTGGTCCTGCTGCTGGCAGGCTTCGCGAATGCGTCGGGGCTGACCGAGATATACATTCTAAGCTTTCTCGTTGGCTTGTGCTCCGTGCCTGCACAGATCATATTGCCTATGGCAGCTACAATGGACCCTGTAAACCGCGGAAAAACCGTTGGTATTGTATTCAGCGGCATTCTCGTAGGAATATTAGGTGCCCGGGTACTGAGCGGCCTGATAGGCGACTGGTTTGGATGGAGATACGTCTATGGAACTTCAGCTGTTTTGGTTTTAATTACTTCCATCTTATTAAAAATTTATCTTCCGGATATCAAGCCTCAGTTTAAAGGGAATTACCTGACCTTGCTAAGGTCAACCTTTGCTCTCGTAAAGGAATACCCGGTCCTGCGGCAAGCGGCTCTTCTGGGCTCTTTTACTTTTGGCATATTTTGCTCTTTCTGGACCACCTTAACCTTTCATTTAAGCTCCGATCCCTTAAATTACTCCACGGCAACCATTGGCTTGTTCGGGCTGATTGCAATTGGCGGCGCTTTGCTGGCCCCATATTTCGGTAAGCTTGCCGACAAAGGCGATACCTTTCGCTCCCTGCTTATCATCATGTTTATGTTAATTGGAAGCATCGTAGCTATAAAAGTTTTCCCTTATTCGGTCATCATTCTGATCATCAGCATATTTTTTCTTGATATTGGCGTCCAAGCTACACAAATCACAAACTTCACCCGTATCTACAGCCTGCATGAGCATGCTCATTCAAGACTGAACACGATATACATGACAACCTATTTCATCGGCGCCGCAATAGGTACGTATTTCGGCTTGCTGGCCTGGAAACTGGGGGGATGGGATATGGCTACATGGCAGATGCTTCTATGGAGTATCTTGGCCCTGCTTGCTGTGGTGATCTCTGAGTGGGTCACAAGGGTTAGAACAAGAGCCTTCGCTCTTAAAAAGCAGGCGTTGGCATAAAGCCTCTTCCATTTTTTGACGTGCTATTGTAAAATATTTATTATTAACCTACGTTTACTTTTAATTATTATCAACTTTAATAAAATTAAAACGAAAATATTATGGCAGGTTTAGGTGGTCCGGAAATCATTTTGATTCTGGTAGTTGTATTGCTCATGTTCGGTGGAAAGAAGATCCCGGAAATGATGCGTGGCTTAGGTAAAGGCATGAAGGAATTTAAGGATGCGAAAGACGGTGTATCCGAAAATTTAGAGCCAAAACCAATTCCCGCTCCGGTGACAAAAGAGAACTAAAAAAAGGATCCCGTTTGGATCCTTTTCTATTTTTATACACGCTCTGCTTTAATAGTCTTAACAACTTCGGCTTTAGAGTGTTTGCAGGAATTTATTTTCTTCAGTAATTTATTTCTGAACTGCCCGGTAAATAACATCCTGGATCCGGCTCCGTATGTTCAGCTGATATAGCTTATCAGTTGTCTTAGGGTGCACCCGGTTCGAAAGAAATACATAGATAAGATTGTATTTCGGGTCAACCCACGAACATATTCCCGTAAAACCGGTATGTCCGTAAGTACCCGGCGTAGTCAGCTTAGAAGGATAAGCCTTCGTTGTATCAGGATCGTACATATCAAAACCCAGAGCCCTCCTGCTCACAGCTGATTGCCTGGAAGTGAAAAGCGCCACCGTTTCAGGTTTCAGATATCGATCTCCCCCATAAGTCCCCTTATTCAACATCATTTGATAAAGGATACCCAAATCATTTGCACTTGAGAACAAACCTGCGTGACCTGAAACACCGCCCATCAGGGAAGCACCGGGGTCGTGAACATAACCGTGAAGCAATGATTTACGGAAATTTCCTTCATCTTCAGTGGGCACTATCTGCTCTCTTTCGAACCTGTTTCTGGGTAAAAAGCCAGCGGTATACATTCCAAGAGGCTTATAGAACTGGTCCTGTACGTATTTGTCTATCGGTGTACCCGACTGCCATTCAACAATTTCCTTCATTATATACAGGTTCATATCAGTATACAGATATGTTCCCCGGTTGCGCAGCGGCGCTTTAAGCAGCGCCGGCCAGAACATCTCCCTGAAGTAGCCTGGTTTAAAGAAATAATTGTCTGCAACTTTTACGGGATAGGCACGCGACGAATCAATACTATGATCTTCCGGCTGCAATTTGAGATAAAAAGACACGGCGGTAACACCGGATTGATGGGTCAGGAGCTCTCTCACCCTTATATCTTCCTTATTCGATCCCCTGGCGTTGGGAATGTAATCACCAATAGTTTTATCGAGCGCTATTTTGCCCTGTTCAAAAAGCTTCATGGCCGACATCGTCGTAGCAGAAGTTTTGGTCACAGAGGCAAGGTCATAAATATCCGAAAGCTTCGTTGGCTGCGAGCCTTCGTAAGTATGCGTGCCATAGGCTTTGTTGAAAATCACATTGCCGTCCTTAATAACCATAACAACAGCACTGGGTGTTGCCTTCTCACGGATAGCCTCTGCCACGATCAGATCGATACTGTCCAGGTCCGCTGTTTGCATCCCCACTGCTTCGGGGTTCGAGTACCTCAGGCGGGTTTTTTCAGTTGCATATCCCGCCCCGGCTTTATATTTGTCGCTGATATTGTGCTTCAATATTGCCTTTGCTGCAATTCCACCAAAGATCAGCTGAGCCGACTGGCTGGCCGCCTCCGCATTTGTGCCGGTACTCCATATAACCGGCCCGGTTACGAAATCAAGCTTCTTTAAGGAATTTAGTTCACCGAAGCCCGCAATAACTATACTTTTTCTTACCTGGTTCTCTGCAATGAACCTGATAACTTCCGGGTCATTTAACGATTGGCCGCTCACCTGGATAATCAACGTATTATAGAACTTCAGGTAATCGCCGGCGAGATTGTCCAGGCTCAAAGAGTCCGTCCGGTAAAGTGAACTGTCAAAACGCTTCACCGAGGCATACATACTCAATAGACTGTCAAATACAGGCGAATTGTCAAAACCAGCGTTAATGCTCGCTATCTGGCGGTCTGCTAATCCGCGCAAAGGAATGATTTTTTCCCGGTTATGAAACAGGTAAACGGGGGTGGAAGTGCCGTTTGAGGCGCGCGATTTGGTTTGTGCTATCCCGAAGTCCCCGGCCATCGAAAGCATCAGGAGAAAAAACAGCAGTTTAACTGTAAATCTGTTCATTTAATTTGGCTTAGGCATATATCAGGAAGTCCGGCGATCCAATGCCCGGATCCAACTTCCTGGGGCACTAAAATAAAGATTATTATAGATTAATAGGGTGCTCCTGAACATCACAAAAGTGATACCTTGTCGAAAGGTATCTCAGGCGACGTTTATATCAGAAGTATTCGCCTCGGAGTATAAATAGCTGATATTAAGGCAAATGATATTAAGTATACGTAATTCCGCATTGCAATACGGACATGGATGGGTTATGGCTTCAACCTGCAGCTTGTTATTTTCCAGCACATATTTATCCTGGTCTTCAAGCAAACAATAATGTTCCGGGCATACTATCTTCATGCAGGCAAGTTAAGCCCCGGACTTTAATCTAATTTTAAAGCAAAATTAAGTTTATACTTCAGACAGATTCGTCGTCCTTGTGCTGCTCAGGGTCTAACTCTGATTCGTTAAGTGTCTTTTCCAAATCCTTTTCGTCCTTGTAATTCCTCCTTGCAAGAAAGATGACAATAACAACTACAATGAGAGCTATTAGTCCGATAAGCGAATAGTTGATTTCCATACTTAAAATTAGCGAAAAATTTAAAGCGCCGTGGTCAAAAGAATTTAAACACGTGTTTATCTAAAATAAAAAAGCATCCGCTGTCGCGCAGATGCCTCGCCTATGTAATTAACTAACCAAATTAATTCTGTCTTTTGTTCAAACTCAGAATGCGATGAATTTGATAGCTCAAAGATAGATCAGCCGTAATGGATCAACGAATATCAGGTATTATTTTACTGTTAAGCTTACGTTAGGCCATGCATCAAACCACCCTTCCCATCAAGGGGTCAGTTTTACCTACAGCCCCCGTTTCCACCCTTCCGGCGAACCTTTCTTCAAACAAGTCGTACCCCTTTACCTTTATACTATGGTCATACCAGCCAAAACTTTTTGATAAGTTGATATTGACATTTGCTGTCGCTCCCGGAGCTATTGTGCGTGTCTGGCTGGCACCTTTATAACTGTTATCTTTGACTAATATACTGTGGGGCTTAGAATCGGTATTTTTGACTGATAGCATTACGTTTCCACTCAGAGTATTCTTGTTTACTCTTCCCCTTTCATACAAAAGGTCAACAGTTAATAGCGGGTTGCCCTGACCTCCTTTAAATTCACGGTAAAAACCGTTCGGACCGTAAGCCTTAAGGTGGTAATCGCCGTCTTCAAAATGCTGTAAGCCCCAGTTATCATTCAGCGTATCTCCTGCAACTGCAGAATAGTTCCAGGTTTTAAGGACGTCATTCTTATAAGGGTTTATCGAATAGACATAGAAGGCAGAGCCCGATGAGCGCTCACCAAACACCTCATTTCCGGCTTTAAGCTGTATGCCGATGGTATTATTTGCTTTGTTGAAACGCGCATTAGCGTAAAGCTCATAAGGCAAAGCGCAGGCGGGCCTTACACCCCTCTCCTGCTTCGGAAAATATGGAGAGCTGAATGGGTCTTTGTTTATCTGTGCGATCTCGTCAGCTGTAAGCTTCTTGAAATTAGCCGGTTCCTGTTTAAACTTAGCGCTATGGATACTCTCGAAGAAAGGCTCCTTAGCCAGGAACGCAGGCTTAGATATCGGCTCATTATTGTAGGGCCTGAAGGCTGAGGTGAGATCACCGCAAACAGCGCGCCTCCAATTGGTGATATTTTCTTCCCTTACCTGTTTGTTAAACTTCTTTTCGATAAAGTGTTCCAGGAACTGGATGGACGATGTATGGTCAAATACCTCCGAACACACAAATCCGCCTCTTGTCCACGGCGATGCGATAAGCATTGGCACACGGTATCCCAAACCTATTGGCGCATCTCTTAACCTGTCGGCCCGGGAAGAAGGATTAGTCTGCTGCTCTTTAGTAGAAAAATCAAGCTTCGCATCGATACTTGCCGAGACTTTTCCCGTATCTTCCTTATAAGGATTAGGAACAACAAACGGAGGAACATGGTCGAAATACCCATCATTCTCATCATAGGTTAAAATGAAGATCGTCTTCTTCCAAACTTCCGGATTCTCGATAAGGATATTCATGATCTCGCTAACGTAGATCTCCCCAAACCATGGCATTCCCGGGTGATCTGATAAATTGCCAGGTGAATGCAGATAAGAAACCGTTGGCAGCTTTCCATTTTTTACATCCTGTCTGAACTGATGTAAAACATCACCCTTAGGAATATTGAGTTCGCGCTCTACGCCGTTTTCGGTGTATTTAAGCGGCGCCAGATTATGATAATCGGGATCGCCGTCGTTTGTAGAAAACGCGCTCGATATAAGATCCTTTTCGCGCTGGCTAAGTTTATTATAATTCTCAATCGTAAACTTCTGCTGGTCGGCTTCTATAAGTGAAAGAACTTTCCTGGCAGCAGCTAACTTTGTATCATTCTCCTGGCCTGCGGAAAGCTTGGAAAGCGTATCGATCTGTTTAATAATATTCTCCTTTTTGGCCGCCAGTGCTGCGATTGCCCCTGGATGCAACCTTACATTATATTGCTTGTAAAATTCCAGCACATTGGTCCCGAAATTTCCCAGCCAGCCGGAAGCCTCACCGCTTAACGGACTAGGCATCGACAGCTCGTTCTGGTAGATCTTCCAGGAAACGCCGTTCTCTGAAAGACGCTCAGGGAAGGTCTTCCATGTCAGGTATGGATTTCCTGAACTTGCAAGATTCCACAAATTAGCCGGAGATGAAGGATCCGGCTTTTCGCGTACCGTTCCCGACATCCAGTAATGCCGGTTAGGATGCGTGCCGGTAATACTCGCACAGAAGTTCTGATCGCACACGGTGAAGGCATCTGCCAGCGAATGGTAAAATGGAAAATCCTGACGTGTACAATAACCCATCGTCAGGGGCATATGAGCATATTCCTTCCTGCCTGGTCGTTTTACGTCCAGCCATTTATCGTATTTTCCGTCATTCCTGGCGTCTGTCTGGTCTGCCCAGCCATGTGGTACAGAACCCATCCAGGCTACCTTGGTATCTTTCACATCCACACGAAAAGGAGCATAGGTTTCATTGTCCTTATTCGTTTGGAGAAACACTTTATTTTTATCAGGCAGGTTAATTGCCCGCGGATCGTTAAATCCTCTTACACCCTGTAAGGTACCCAGGCCATGGTCGAACGACCTGTTTTCCTGCATAACGAACACAATATGCTCTGCATCATAAAAAGTGCTTCCCGGCTCGGGTGTAATAGCCATAGCCTGCTGAATTACTGGCGGCAAAACATTTATAGCTGCTGCCGTTCCTGATAATAATGCTGCTTTTCTTAAGAAATCTCTGCGATTCTCCATATTGGTAAATTCGTGAATGTAAGATGTAAAACTATCTTTGTTGTGTTAAAATACTCTTAATTCTATTTAATCATTGTGTTTTAGTGAGAATTTTAATCCCTGACGCATAATCTGTAAACTTCCTCAATTATTGCCCCGCTGTCGAACTCCCAATCTGCATTTGCCGCCAGAATAATTGAAAAATCATCCTTTATCATTCGCCGGTATTCACTTGTAAAGCCGAATATCTCCCCGCGATGGGCCAGGTAAGGTCTGCCCGAGTTCTCAAACCGGAACATCCCGTTAGTCATAACGAAATCAAATTTATCGTCGGGCGATTTTATTGACGATCCATCTTCCGGGAGATATGGCTGTATTATCGCCTTCAATGAAAGATCACTCAGTACTTCCCCCCTGAAAATCGCCGATTCAAAATCAATAAAATCATGAAGTACTGCTGAGAAGCCTCCGGCAGAGAATGTTCCCGAATTACTGTAATAGGGAGGCTGTATAATTTTTCCGGCTTGTCGCGTATAACCCCTGACCCGCTGCGGGTTTACTATACGGTCGTCTGTCGGGATGATCATAAGCCCGGGTCTATAAGAACGGATCAGCTCAGTACAAAACTCGAAATAACCCTTACCCGAAATTCTTTCAATGATTAAGCCCAACAGGTAAAAACCAGTGTTTGAGTACCCCCACTGAGTGCCGGGAGCAAACTTCGGCTTAGCATCTGCAACATAGGAAATGATCCTCGACCGGGGTACATCAAGGTGATATTCATTCCAGTACTCCGGAGCATCCGTGTAATTCTTGATTCCCGAACTGTGCGACAGCAAATGCCCGACCTGTACGCGGTTCCAGCCTGCGGGCAAGTCATGTAACAGGTCGACTAAGGGTGTACTGAGATTGAAACGGCCACCCTCAATCAGTTTAAAAACTGAAACAATGGTTATTAGCTTACCTATGGAAGCAATGTTGAATACAGATTGCTCATCAACCGGTTTCCCGGTTTGAAGATCACCTACGCCAAAATTATAATCGGTAATATTTCCACTGTATGAAACACTACAGGACAAGCCCGGCAAATCAAGTTCCCCGAACTTATATGCCAAATATTCTCCTGCACTCATCCGGATCAAAGTGTATATACTAAGTCAGCAATTAACTCCCGGTAACCGACCGGATTACCCTGAGCCAGTTCAATCCCAATATTTTACGGATACGGTTCTCAGAATAACCGAGCTTTTGCAGAGCAATGGTAATTTGAGGATAATCACTTATGTCTTTTATCTCCCTTGGCAATTCAGGGGCTCCATCAAAATCAGATCCTAATGCAACATGATCTTCGCCCACGAGGTTAACTCCAAAGTCAATAACCCTGGCGAGCTGATCTACTCCCATCCAATACTCGTCCGGAATCCTTTCGAGTGAAACTAATGGCACGTCGGCCTCGACCTGCTTGTCGACCTGTTCGATGGTCAGACTGGAATCCAATTTAGGTGCTACCCCGGTTGAGGACCTCTGAACAAGCGGCGTCTTGGAATATTTCCAGTCAAAGTACTTCGGGTTATTAAATGTACTGCCAAACTGGATCCCTATTACCCCTCCTTTTGCAGCCACTGCTTTTGCTGCCTCATCAGAGATGCACCGCGGATGATTGACAATGCTCTTGAATCCGCCATGACTATAGACTACCGGATGCGTACTGGCGGCAGCGCTCTGAATAATAGCTGGCATGGATGCATGAGCCACATTTATTACCATTCCCAGCTTATTCATCTCAGCAATAACTGCACGGCCGTGATCATTGATACCATTCCACCTGGCGACGTCATTACATGCGTCAATAAAAGCATTAGTGGTGTTATGAGCTGTTAACTGTAGAGACCTTAAACCAAGCCTGTGAAGTGCACGCAGCAGGTTCAGATCACCGTCCATATCGAACCCTCCCTCCAGATCGAGGAATGCCGCCATTTTACCCTTTTTATTGATCCTCTTTATATCTGCCGCTGTAAGCGCCAGTTCAATAACATTACTGTTATTTTCTATCTGAGCCAGGGCCAGCTCTACAACTCTGAAGGTATTCTTTATCTCATGCCTCCCCGGATAATAGTTTTCAGGCGTGTAAACCGAAAAGAACATCGCATCCAGCCCGCCCTCTTTAGCGCGGGGCAGGTCTACAGTACCAGCATCTGTATATCGCTGGCCGATATCCGTACCTTTCAATAATTCACGCATCATTACATGAACGTGGCCGTCCATAACAAAGGCGTCTTTATGAAGGTCTTTGGGGCTTAGGCTGTTAATTAAAAAATCGGCAGGACTGGCATTACCAAACATGGGCACCAGTACCAAACCCTTTATCAGGTCTCTTCTCTTCATTGTGTTAAAGGCTGTTAAATTGCTTTTAAAATTCCGCTAAACTTAAGCAATTCTATACAAAAACAGGTAAAACGGCTGTTAGCGCAGGCTTATTGCCCCTACCGTGTCACATTAATATTGCTTGATATCGCATTTAGATCATATACTATTTTGCCGGCACGCATCGTAAGCTCGCACTCCAGTTTCTGTGTACCGGTAAGCTTATTACCGCCTACATCACGGAAACCAAAGACACCCTTTCTGACCGACAGTACGGCAATATCAGCTTCTGATCCCACAGACAAATTACCTAATTCCTCACGTCTTATTACTTGCGCTGGAGTCCATGTGCTGGCTTTAATTGCATCAGGCAGCTTCATGCCCATAGCCAGAAAAACAGACAGTACATTCAGCTGGTCTTTCATTGCTCCGTTCACACTTCCCTTATGCAAATCAGTACTTATCGTATTAGGATAAAAACCGGCTTTGGTAGCGGGTAAAGCCTGCCTGAAATTAAAACTGCCCCCGCCAAAGCCGACATCGAAGATGATACCCTTCTTTTGTGCCTGCAACACAAACGGCTTAAACTGACGGGTTTTCAAATCAACAATAGGATCTACTACTCCCCGCGTTGATTCAATAAAGGTGTGTGTATAGATATCCCCTGGACGAAGGTATTTAGTAAAAAGCTCCTCTAAGGAAAAATAAATGCTATTCAGGTCGATCATAACCGGCATGTTAGCCATCTTACCGGCTTCGACACCACGCTGTATTGGTGTCCAGTCGCTACCCGTAAAATGTGCAACCTTGAATCCGACAACGTGCTGCTTGTTGGCAACGGCAGCCTCCGCTGTCAGTTTTGCATCCATATCGTTGAGGTTCTGCTCATAGGGATCAATACCCCGCATACCTTCGCCGACAATGTTCAACAGGGATAATACCCTGGTCTGAGAATTATCAATGATGTTTTTCTTGAATAAGGGAAACGACTTCCATCCTGCTCCCCCAGCATCCACTACTGTTGTAACCCCGGATTTAAATGTACTCTGATCAGGCAGCACTGCAACCGTGCCATTACTCAGATAGTGATCAGGTTCAAAACCGTAAAAGACATGCGCATGTATATCGATCAGTCCGGGGGTGACAAACATTCCGCGGGCATTTACTGTTTGGGCAGCCAGTGCAGTGTCAATATTTTTCGCAACACGCGCTATCTTACCATCCTGGATCGCGATATCCATCAATTCGTTGATATTGTTTTTAGCGTCTATTACATGACCGCCTTTTATAACGATCCGGTAAACATGCGCGCCCTGCTGCGCGGCGGCAACCAGGCTCAGGGAAACCAGAACCAAAAAGAGGCTCATTTTGTGCAGATGTCCATTCATATTCTTTTGTTTAGAGTAGCTCAGCTCATACTGAGGCTTTGTTTAGTTCTTCAGTGAGCCTCCGGGCTACGATCTTTTCCTCACCGGGCTGCATCATCCACACTGAAATAATCAACGCATTCTCTACATATTTGGGGGCCTCTATGGACGGTTCACCGTCCCGGAGATTAGCAGTCATATCACGACTTGTCAGCTTGATCAGGGACTGATCCCAGTTTATTCTTAATGTCGGCGTGACGTTGGCATGCGGCGGCACGAATATTTCGGCTTTTGCGCCCCTGACTTTGTTTACAGCGTTTGCAATAATTGCTGCCCGGTCCTCCCACATTTTCCATTCCTTGCCATGATCAAGATTGATAAATCTTTCCAAAGCGGCATACATGCCCAGGATCTCCTCCTTGTTAACTTTCATACCGCGCCCGATATTATTTCCGCCGGGAGGCGCACTTAGCCTTGCTGCAGCAATAAGATGCTTCCTTCCCATCAGGATACCAGCGCTCTGGGGGCCCCGGATTGCTTTGCCGCCGGAAACACAGACCAGGTCGTAACCCATATCGTTAAACTTCCACAAGTTTTCCACGGGAGGCACATCTGCCGCTATATCTACCATTGTCGGAATATTGTGCTTCTTTGCAATAGCCAACCATTCCTCATGCCCGATCTTTCCCCATGGGGCAGCTTCATTGTAAAACCAGGTCATTGCAGTTTTTGGGGAAATAGCCTTTTCAAGCTCATCGGCGGTTTCTACCACCACCCGTTTAATACCGGTATTGGTCAGCGTGTGATCATAGGATCCCATGTGCGATCTCTGCACGATCACTTCATTCTTTTCGAAGCTTGACACATCTGGCAATAAGGCAACTTTCTTACGGTCCATACCGGTCAATACGCCAGCAGTACCCAGTACAATTGCCGACCAGCAGCCGGAAGTAACCATTGCGGCTTCTGCATGGCACATAGCAGCTATTTTTTCACCCACCTTGTCCTGCAGATCATTGTAAAGAACAAACTTCTTCGACGACCCGTTAATGGCGTCTAATACCTCGTCACTCATTAACGACGCTGTATGAGTGGTGTATACACCATAAGCATTGATAAAAGTTCGAAGGCCCAGTTCTTTAATCAGATCCCGTTTAGCCGTAGCTGCGGGTATCGCAGCTACGGCTTCCAGCGGCGCCGCTGATCCTGCTACAGCCCCGGCGACCGGGGCGATAGATAAATACTTTACGACATCTCTACGCTTCATTGTTCAAAAATTTAATTGAAAAACCTCCTTATCCGCAATTATTTTTTTGCCGTTACGGTTATCTCGAACCGTGCCGGTCCTATAAGCGATTTAATGCCCATGATCGACCGGGTAGGGCGCGGTTCGTTGAAGTAGGTGCGATATACCGTATTCATCCGTTCGAACAATTCCATATCTGTCAGATACACCTGAACCGAAACAACATCAGAATAGTTCATATCAGCTTCCTTGAGGATAACACCGATCTTATCCAGCGCCTGCTTCACTTCAGTCTCAAAGTCCTCAGGTATAATCCCGGTCTTAGCATCTTCTCCGCTAAAGCCTGCGATATACAAGGTTCCGTCTACTAAGATTCCCGGAGTAAATGGCAAGCCTTGATTATAACCTTCTGGCCTGATAAATTTGCGCTCTGTAGCCGCACCGGAATTCTTCTTTTCGAGGTTGTTGCAAGATGATAACACAAGTGACAACACAGTGCCGGCCATGATAATAGCTTTCATATTCTTAAGTTTAGGTTTTTTGTTTAGTATGAGATCTTTTATGTTTTTCCTGTTAAAAGAAACAGGCAATCTAATTTAAGAATTGCCTGTTTAAAAATACCATTACTGTTTCTGCGCGGGGGCGCTTCCAGCCGGCCGTGGTGTGTTTCCGCCACCGCCTCTCGGCGCGCCCGGCAGGTTTATGGGCTTTACCCGGCCATTCAAATTATAAACCAATTCCCCCGCCCGGAGGGTCATCTCATGATCGAACCTTTTGGTTCCATCGATATAACCATCGCGTGCCCAGAAGCCGAACTTGCCGGTACGGATACCGAATATCGCTATATCGGCTACGGAACCAACTGAAAGATTACCCAGGTCGGGCCTTTTGATCTGTTGAGCCGGATTCCAGGTTGCCGCCTTAATTACATCGTTAAACGGCATACCCATCGCCATAAGTAAGCCCATAATGTTCTGCATATCCTTCATGGCATTGTTCATGCTGCTGATATGCTGATCAGAGCTGATCGAATTAGGAAAAAATCCTGCTTTTACTGCCGGCGTGGCAACGTTGAATCCGAAGCTCGCCCCACCGAACCCGATATCAAAGATCACCCCCTTTTTCCGTGCTGCCAGTACGAATGGCTTTACATTCCCTGCCGAATCCATAATTGCCCGGCCATAAACGTGAGTGTAAATATCTCCCGGACGGAAACGATCGAATATTTCCTCATCCAGGCGGCCGTCCAGCATGAATACGCCGCCCATCTGCTTTGCAGCTTCAACACCGCGTTCTACGGGGATAAGATATGCTTTGGGGATGTTACCTCCGCCACCACCAAAGTGCGCGTTTTTCACACCAACAATGATATCGGGATACTTCTTTCCCATTGCTGCGGCCTTCTGAACATCCATTTCTTCCAGACTGCTTTCCGTACGCCCATTCATCCCGGCACCGTTGATATTAAGAAAGGCCAGAACACGCGTCAGGGAAAGATCTATTGTCTGCTCCTTAAAGGTTTCGAAATTCTTCCAGCCGGCACTTCCGGCATCCACCACAGTAGTAACCCCTGACCGGAACGTAAACCCGTCCGGAGGTATGCTGTAAGGTCCGTTGCTATAGTTTATCCCGCCTATGTCATTACCCCAAAAATTATGCGTATGTATGTCTATAAACCCGGGGGTGATATACAATCCGGTAGCGTCAATAACCTGCACGCCAAGATCGGGGTTGATGTTCTTTGCCACCAGGGCAATCGTACCGTCTATACGTGTGACAGCTTCCTGTGCAGGCCTCGCCGGGCGTGCCGGCATTCCATTAGAGGCAGGGCGTTCGGGTTCCGCTGGCATTGCCGGAGAAGGCGGACGCCCGCCCTTGATAGCAATATCTATAATTCCGTCGATATTGTTCTTGGGGTCAATAACATGTCCGCCCTTTATTACAAACTTATAAGGCTTTGCAGGATTTGCAGCGCCTTGCTGACCCCTTGCACCCACTGCAAGGAATAGCAACGCCGAGATAATTAATAAATTTTTTGTCATAGTTCAGGATTGAGATTTCTTAAAGCAATATACTTTTAAAGAGTATAAAAGCAGATAGAGTGACAAAAGAGTTACACTATTGCGGCCGGCTCAGCAGGAGCCTCCTGTCTATGGCCTTGTCAATTATCAGCGCTCAATTGTTTTAACTCCAAGTCAATCCTCCTGTTCCAGATATCTTGCTGGCTCTGGGATTTGCCATGCGACGTCTGCTCATCATAGTCCTTTTGGATTTTATTCATTTCACGATAGAATTCAAGGTATTCGAAGTTGATGACGCCCTGATAGTTTTCCGGACTAAGCTTTTCGGAAAGAAGTTTCTTTTTGAAGCGATCTGCTACTAATTTAACGAGATCGAAATGACGCTGTTCGTGATTTAAATTGTAAGCGTTTTGAGCGCCGGGAGCTGCCCAGGAAGCGCTCTTAACCATGAAGACTTTTACATCGAGCTCTACATGAATGACCCCATCTTTGACTTCGGAACGTTGATCGTAGCCAAACGAAGGAAAAACGGCAGCGGCAAAGTTGTGATCTCGTCTTGCTTCGCGGAAGTCATCCCACACCAATGGACGGCCAGCATCGTAATAAACAGTATCATCATGCTGTTCCAGGTAGTTATGAAATGAAAGTTTTACTTTTTTTGCCAGATTCGGGTCACTGGAAGCCTCCCTGGCCAGCCAGTTGTCGATAAATTTCACGCTGTTAGCAAGTATATTCAGCAGAGTGGGTTCAACGATGGCTAAATTGGCAAGGGAACGTTTGTATTTCGCTGCCGCCTGGTATCGGGTGAGAGGGACGGTCCAATCTCCTTTATCAAGATCAAAACTAAAGGCCAAATTAATCTCTCCGCTTATCTCACCATCTGCAGATATTGCCTCCCTGATATCTAATTTCTGTATCCTGATATTTATGGGGCGCAGCGAAGTGTCGCGCGCAACGCTACCGCTGAGAAATTCTCCGACTCCTGCGAACGAAGCGCTCCTCAGGCTTATTTTATGGGTTACTGATTCACCGTCCGCACTGAAGAATAGAGCACCGGTTGAATCCTGTCCGGTCCGTTCATCGAATACGGTCCTGACGTAAAAACCCGAAGGTACTATTGCAAATCCGCGCGTACTCAGCGCCGTCCGGGCCCTGGTGTTTTGAGCCTCTGCACCTTCAATACAGCTCAATAGACTCAAAAAAAATAAGCAACAGGCCAGACTTGATTTCACGCTAGTTCAACGGCAACCCTTAATCTTTGTTGCCTGGCTAATATAAAACTATTATTAAAATCCCCGATGCCTGCAATCCAGCCCGACCTCAGGCCTCAGACTTCACACAACTTCTCACAGTTTATTCCTGTTCTCATAAACCTTCATGATCGCATTGATCACATCGTCCATATCCTCCTTGCTTCCGAGCAGGCAGGATGAGCCCGGCAATATGACCATCTCTTCATTACAAACCAGGTCGCAGTTTGGACAAGCCATCTCATCACTGTATTGTTTAAGACGGGCTGCACCGTACATACTCTTATACTCTCTCAATCCTTTAATATGGTCTATCCAGGGTTCGATATGCAGGCCTCGGGCAATATAAGGGCTTAGACTCACACCCTCGGCTGCAACAGCTTTCAAAAACTTACTTCTCTCCACATTATTAAAATGTTCCTTATGGTAGCTCATCGCGAAGTGATAATAGCCGGCGCTTTCTGTTCCGGTGTATTGCTTCTGCGGAACCAGACCGGCAAAACCCTTAAGCTTTGAGATAAGGTAATTAGCGTTGTCATTACGTTTTTGGAAGCGGTCTTTAGCCGAACCGATCTGGCCCAGCAAAACGGCACCTTCAAATTCGTTCATCCTGTATTTCGGGCCAATGGTAACATTGCTGCCTTTGCGGTTTGTACCATGATTCTGAACAGTATAACATTCGTCCATCAATGCAGCATTATTACTTATTATAGCTCCCCCCTCGCCGCAGGCGATCTGCTTACTCGCCTGGAAGCTAAAGCAGCCAATGTCTCCGATCGTTCCTAATTGCTTACCCTGGTACCGGCCAAAATTAGCCTGACAGGCGTCTTCTATGACCTTTAGATTGTGCTTTTTTGCGATAGCCATAATTTTATCCATTTCACAGGGCATACCCATCATGTGCACCGGGATGATCGCTTTCGTATTCTTATTTATCTTTTTTTCGATCAGCGCAGCATCGAGCTGGTAAGACGCACGGTCAAGGTCGACCAGGACAGGCAAAGCCCTGCTCGTAAGAACAGCAGAGACAGTTCCGAAATCTGTATAAGGCGAAGTAATAACTTCATCCCCGGGGCCGATGTCCATAGCTTCAACACAGGTAGCCAGAGCCTGGGTTCCTGAACCTGTGCCTATACAGAACTCTGTTCCCATGAGTTTAGCATATTCTTTCTCAAATGTGGCAACTGTACCTGTTGGAGATTGGATCCTGCTCCATATCCCACTCTTCGTAGTTTTGTTAACAGACTCCATCATTTTCTCGTCAGCAAGCACAGCCGGCCATTTAGGCCAGTCTTTAACACGCACCGGAGTGCCTCCCTGCAATGCCAGCTTTCCGGCGTTTTTAGCAGGTGGCTTAGCAAATGATGGGACAGAACCTGATAGAGCCGTTGCAACTGTTGTAGTTGTTACCGCTGCGATGAATTTTCTTCTTGTCAGATCGTTAAATTTCATAGTGCATTTGGTTGAGCTTTTGCAAGCTGGTTATTGAAAATATTTTATTAGTGTTAAGGCTTTCACGTGTACGTTACCGAACAAGATACAAGTTAAGAAATTTACCTGACATAAATAATCCTGTGTCTTAATAATGGATATTTTAGTTCCCGCACTTATAGGCCGGAATTTCTGGTCTTACTCTCCTTTTCTTTAAAGAGCAAACTGAATATGATGATCACCGCCACGGCGATACCTGCCGGATACATCCATATCGTTTGCCAGTCGTATTTCATCACGCCGTTAATATTGGAGCCGTATTGCTCGGTAAGATAACCCGAGGCAAAAGACCCTATCAGCATACCGACTCCATAAGTAGCCAGGGTTATGAGCCCCTGGGCGGCACTCCTTACTTTTGCATCAGCTTTTTTGTCGATATAGATCTGACCGGTGACGAAGAAAAAGTCATAGCATATCCCGTGCAATACTATTCCGCCATACAGCATCCAGACACCGGGACCAGCATCACCGAATGCGAAGAATAAATATCTTGCGACCCATGCTGCCATCCCAATTAAAAGAACCTTCTTTACACCGAGGCGTACATACAGCAAGGGCAGTACCAGCATAAACACCACTTCCGAAACCTGCCCTAAGGTCATCTTGCCCGCTGCATTCTCAAGCCCGATATCGTTAAGAAAGGGATTGGTAAATCCGTAATAAAATGCCAGCGGTATACATATCAGTATGGACGTAATGAAGAAAACGTTGAACGACTGGTTCTTAAAAAGGACAAGCGCATCCAGTCCCAGTATTCCTGCGATACTGGCCTTTTCATTTTTAGCAGGTGTATCCGGAAGGAAAAAACTGAATATCCCCAGCAGCAATGAGCAGGCAGCGGCAATGCGAAAGGTAAGTACGGAGCTTTCCAGATCCAGGTAACTGATCATAATTCCTGCAACGATCCATCCCACGGTACCGAACACCCGGACTGCCGGAAATTCCTTACCAGCATCCTTCATTTGCGAAAACGATATGGAATTGGAAAGTGAAATTGTAGGCATGTACAGCAGGGTATAGACCAGGATCAACCACCAGAAAGAAGTAAAATCACTAACTGTACTCACGTAATACAAGGTCAGTGCACCAAGCAGATGCAGAACGCCCAAAACCTTCTGAGCCGAAAAAAACCTGTCGGCTATCAGCCCCACAATGAAAGGCGAAATAATGGCAGCTATGGAAAGGTTGGCATAGCTGGAGCCTATCTGTATAGCGTCGGCTTTTAACGCTGTAAAGAGATACGTCCCCATGGTAACATACCATGCTCCCCAGATAAAATACTGAAAGAACATTAGGCCTGAAAGGCGGGATCTGACGGAGATATCCATTTAGAATTATTTCTTAACTGCTTTGAATTTTGAAGGTACTAAATCATGTACTGCTTTAATAATCCTTTCTTCCACGCCGGGCGCGAAAGGTGAAGGCTTATGGTAATAATACATTGAGCTTACCGCTTCATAACCATAGCGTGGTTCCCTTAAAGCCCTTTCAGAAGCAATGTAACAGGGAACATCATTAGAATAGCCGTTTACCCATAGGCGATTTTTATCAAACTCCCGTTTGATACGCAGGGAATAATCAGATACAACTTCCCCGGCTAAAAACACCATAGCCAGGTCATCACCAAAAGTCCATACCTGTACGGGGTAGCTCAGGCTGGTGGGAATGATCCTGCCCCTGGAGATCTCATTCAGTGCCAGACGATAATAATACCCTTTGACCGTTTTATCGCTCGTTTGGGCAACCATTTCCCTGACATCAGGCACATGGGCATAAGGCAGTTCGATAACACTGGTACGGCCAACCGGCACATCACCTATAGGCTTAAATTCAGTCCCCATTAACCGTTTAACCTCATCAGCAATTAGCTTCCCATAATGATTGCTTCGTTCCAGTTGAGGTACAGATTCCAGGCCGCGAAGAGATGGATTCGCATCCGCACCGCATCCAACGGCATGTAGTGCCAGGACGCCGGGATGATTGGCTTCGATCTGGCGCTGTGCTTCGCCCACCCAATCTCCATGATACTTATTATTTGAGCCATCCACGGACACTGCATGGCAGGAGTAGTTCAGGAATAAAGCTTTTACTTTGCCGTCGCGGTCGGTAACCCTGAGGAGGGGCAGCGAATGGTCGACAGGGCCGTCAGACAGCCTGCGATTAGCCGCGAAATCAACCTTACCCTGTGTCCAGGACACAAAGGACGGCTGACGTGCCTTAAGCGCTTCAAGGGCAACCTGTTCCAGCTTATCGGTCAGCTGGGCAACGTACAATGAGATCCGGTTCATTTGCTCGATAGAAATAAGCGAATCACTGAAAGCCGTAGCGCTCCGGTATTGCAGGATATTCAACAGATCGCCCAGCTCGGGCCCGGAATGAGTGTGCGAAGCACTGATTGCCAGCCGGGCCGGATCAAGGCCGGCCTTTAACTTAAGGCGGCTTGCCACCTCTTTGGTAACATTCCACGGAATACCGATCAGGTCTACGGTAATAACAACCGACGGTCCCTGCTTATCATTTCCGAAAGCGAGTGCCTTGGCATTGAGCTGCATAAGAGTACCCTCTGCTGCATTTTTACTCCTTACCGCAAAACCCGCAAGCCTAACCGGCCATTCGGGAGTGATATTGATCGAAGAAACACCGGCGTCCATCAGATCCTTTTTTGAACGCCGGCTCTGGGCGCTGGCCATATCCGTCATGAAAAAAACAAGCAGGAAAACAGACAGCATACGCCCTAAAGCGGCAATACTATGCTTCTCTCCCATTTTAAGAACATTCCTCATAATTACTTTATTTCTTCAAGAGCTTGTTAATAGCATTCATTAAGGTGGCTTCTGCTTCTGCAGTTACGGCTGAAGCCTGGCCGGTTTCATACCCTCCTTCGTCATACGCTTTGGCGGTACCGATATATCCGACACCGTAGTCGCCATACCCGGCTACCGCGACAAAAAGATCAGGTCTGGCAGCCTTGGCAGCAAGCTGGTATTCAACGAATGGCTCGCCGGGCAGATGAACGATCCTGGCCTTACCTAAAGCCAGGCTTGATATGTCGATTTTCTTTCCCGCCTGCAGGCGGCGCAGCCATACAAGCTTGGAAATATTGTTAGCTATAAACACGGAGGTTTGCGTTTTCAGAGCTGCCTCCAGGTTATCAATGCCGGCTGCAGGGGCCAGGGCAACAGGCTCCACATTCCAGCTTACGGCACTGCTGGCAATAGGCTCGCGCGTTGTTGTTTCCCATGCACGCTTCATCCCATCAGCAAGCCTTTGGGCTAAGATCAGCCTGTTCTCCTTCGAACCGTCATTATATTTCCCCGCCGTAATGTTACCGCCGGCGCCGTTAAAATGTATGTGAAGAGCATCCGGAACGGCTAGCTGACGCATAAAACGGGCTATACCCGGAAAGTCCGGATTGGCGATCCCTGTCCGGTAATAGCTCTGCGGATGCGATGCATAATAGCTCAAGACAGCCAGGGGTTTATCGTTGTTCCAGAAACTGATCAGGGATACCATGGGATCGATCAGTCCTTCCGGTTCCGCCCGGAGCAGAGAATCCTTTGTTGCCGATGTCCGTGAGGCTCTGACCTTGCCATCAGGCCCGATGATCCGCCGGTTCGACGACACCATAGAAACCTTTGCCTGCCCGGTACCTATATGAGTTAAGGGAACCGCGGATATGATGGATTTCTGGATGGCTTCGTCTAATCTCCTTATAAGATCACGGGTATAAACACCTTCAAAAGCTCCCGGCTTCACTCCTGCCGAGCGCATAAGCTGCTCGGCGCCGAGATCTGAAGCAGGCGCATCATGCTGATGAATCGCATGGACAACCACCCTGGAGGGGATGGTGCCTGCCGCCGCGGCCATTACACGTTTAAATTCATCCTGGCTGTCGTTCGAAATTCCAATCCAGTCAACCGAACACATGACGATCGGCTGCCCGGCGCCGGATAAGATGATACCCTTTGCCCTCAGACCCAGATCCCAGTTATTGATCATTGGGTCATAGGTCAGCTGACTCCCTATCGGTGGAGTAGCATCAATATCAAAAGTTGATAATTTGAGACTTTGCTGCGGGGCTTGTGCCCCGGCGGTAGCTGACCAAAGAACAAAGAATAAGGCGGCCAGCCTTAATTTAATTTTCAGACAAAATATACCCGGGAGGTTCATAGGATCTTATAAGGGTTTTCCGGAAAATATGATTTACCAATTGCTACAGCTACCCTATTGTGTAGCTGCAGCGACTGAGGAAGGAATTTATTTTTTAGCCCGCTTGAACATAGATTCCAGGGTTACAGGCGCCCCATTCTTTTTCTTGCTCTCAAGTGCAGCTTCCATGAATGCACATATTTCCAGGGTTTCCTGTGAACTTACAGGAGGAATGCCTGTTTCGAAAAACTCGATTATCTGTACCAGCAATGGATCGTACCCTCCAAAATTGCCTATTTCAGAAACGCCCTTCTCACCGAAGACCGTGCCGCCATACTTCTGGCTTCCCTCGTGGATACCACGAAACGTACCCATCCTGCCTTCATCCCATGTTCCGACCACGATGTCCGTATTCGGAGAAGGAACCTGCACCACAGACTTACAGCCAGTTCCCATCACAGTAAATAAGGTTTCTACGCCGTGGATACCATACCAGAACAGCTCCGGGTGGGTTTCTTCATATTTGGAAGGGCTGAATGCATCGGCTCCCAGTACTTTCCCTACTTTGCCCTTTGCAATCTCCTGCGCGCCGGTTGAAAACCGTAAAGATGAGGACGAGAAAACAGGCACCTTATATTTTGCAGAAGCTTCGAAAATAGCAATTGCATCAGCCAGGGATGCAGCTACAGGTTTATCAATAAAAACCCGTTTACCTCCTTTAAAAACCTCCAAGGCTTGCTCCAGGTGCAGCCTGCCATCGTTGGTTTCCAAAAGAACGACATCCACTTTATTCAGCAGCTCCTTAATAGAACCCACTATCTCAACACCCATTTTTTTGACATCCTCGGTAATCTGAGGAATCCGCTCGGCGCTGCTTTTGATGTCGCGGCTGCCATGCGGATATGCTGCCACTACAGTATAGCCTTTATAAGTATTGGCCTCCTTGGGCGTATTGAGGCTCTTTGTAAAAGCCACACTATGAGAAGTGTCCAGTCCGATAATACCGACTCTCTTACCGGCAGGGTTTGATCCCATTGCCATAGCACCTAAAGGCATAATAGTTTCCGCCAGCCCTAAGCCAATACCTGCTATTGCAGCTGTCTTGATAAACCCGCGGCGATTGTAGTCTTGTTTCATATATAATTACTAAAGATGATAAATACGTTTACGTACCCGAATATAGTAATGATTTTAGCTAATGAAAGAGACTTATAAAATATTTTTATGCTGGTGCGGGCTTGCGGAGTGCTTCTTCGTGTAAAAGGAACTCCCGCTTGCTCGCTGCCGTGTATTCACATCGGGATGACAGCAATTTAGCGTTATCATTATTCATCGATGTTCAACCCCTCCAGGGTTGAGATAATCCGAATTAATAACCACAGGCTTCGCCTGTGGTTATTAATTCAAGCCCTTCAGGCTTGATACATCAAGTCTTATATCATTCGATAATTAAGCCCGCAGTATCTGAGATATAATTTACAACAGCGTAAAATATGATAACATAACCATAGACGAAATCCGTGGACAAGCAGCTATAGACGCTATGTCAAGCCTGAAGGGCTTGAATAACCATAACCATGGATAAAATCCGTGGATCAACCTGCAAACAAACATCAATTACGATAAAAATCGGCGTTCTCTTTAGTAAGTATATCTATCGGCATAAAATATATCTTCTCAACCGGCGTACCGAAGGCTAAATGCTGGTAGAGTGACATCACACCACGGTAGGCCTGTTGCTTCGGTTTCTGGCAGATCAGGAAATCGATCACTCCTCTTTTCAGGTAGTCTACATTCTCTGCGAGAAAATCGTAACCAATCAAAATAACATCTTTTTTAGACTTCTCCACAAAGTGGGCTACTTTGAAGACCCTGGAATTGGTCACGAAAACCACTTGAATATCGGTTGAATCCTCGAATGCTTTGGAGATGCTCTTTTCGATGGATTTATCTGCTACATCTTTAATATCCAGCTTTATTATATTTCCTTTGAGGTTATGGTCCTTAAAATAAGCCCTTAAGCCTTCTTCCTTTTTCAACAAGTGGTGCTGGTTGTCGATCTCTTTGGAGATATTCACAACCAAAACTTTGTCATTGTTCCTGGTAAGGTAGCTGATCAGGTGCCCGCCCATATAACCGCTGTGATATAAGTTGGGGCCTATATAACTTAAGCTGCTTTTATTGGGAAGGTCGGAGTCAATGAGAACGTAGGGGATGCCCAGTTCCTGGCATTTATCTGTGAAGGTGACCGATTCTTCGATAAAGGAAGGGCCAAAAAGTACCCCATCGGGAATGCTGTCAAGGATGACCTTCGTTTGCTTCACAAAAGACTCTATTGAATTTTGATCATAGAAATATTTATCCAGAACGATACCGAACTGCTCGATTTCAGCGCCTGCCTGCTCAATGCCCTTTAGCGGGGCATCCCAAAAACTGGTTTCCTTCGAACTCTCGGGGATCAGTGTGGCCAGGTGGAGCACCTTGCGTGATGCCAATCGCTGGGCAAGCAGGTTGGGCTTGTAATTCAGTTCTTCTATCAGCTTATTGATCTTTTCCTTGGTCTCTGCAGAAACGCCCTTTCTATTGTGTATAACGCGGTCGACAGTGGCAATAGATACATTGGCTCTCCGTGCAATTTCCTTTACTCCTGTAAGCTCAGTAGCTCTTTTTTTCATTTATATGCTAAATTATTACCGCCATCATGATCTAAGCTAAATCCTTGATTAAAAGGATTACACGCCAGAAGGAACAGCTATTCAATACTTATTCCAATATGCACAATAATAGTTTATATCTGCCGATTTTCATAATAGTTAAGAAAAATCGCAAACCGTGGAAATTCCGGCGCGAATTTGAGGTTACTACATGCGGCTGCCCAAGTTATTTTCGATTATTGATTAAACGGTTTGTACGTCGGACTTTACTCGGATACTAGTCGGATTTTGGTCGGACTTATGACAATTGCAGACGACTGAAATATGAATTATAATCAAACAGCAAATGAAAAACAACCCGTGTAATTAATAATTATTAGTTATATTCATATAAATCATTCACAGGTAGTTATGGCAATATTATCAGGAGGCCCGAACAGCGGGTTCAGCGGAAAGGCCGGCAGTGTGGTTGGGTATTACAGGCTTGGCAAATGGATAATCAGGGGACTTCCAAGAGAAATAAGAAAGGATCAGCCAAACAGAATGTGCGGCGTAGCAGATTTACGCAGATACAGCGCTTTCTGAAACCCATTATTCCTTTTATCAGGGTTGGCTTTAATCTCGAAGCGCGAAAGAACGGTAATACCGCACACAATTCAGCTACGTCGTGGAACCTGCTCCATGCGTTTGATGAGAACGGGGAATTTGATTATTCTAAAGCGAGGGTAACCATGGGTTCTTTGGAAGGCGCACCGGACGCTGCGGTAAGTATCGGAGAGGACCGCGAGATCGTCTTCACCTGGCAGGATGATTCCCTGAGCAGGCCGTCGAGTACAACCGGAGCCCATCCGACCGACCAGGTGATGTTACTGGCCTACCCGGCCGGGGCACGATTTTCCGTTGAGATGCTAAGTGGCGCACGAAGATCGGCGGGCCGGGAAATCCTGAAAATAGCACGTCAGATCCCTCGTAAAAAAAAGTGGCATATCTGGATAGCTTTTATCTCCGACAACCGGGAGCATGTCTCCAACAGTGAGTATCTGGGAGTTGTAGAAATGTAATTTAAGTGTTAGGATCTGACTTAAGCAGGAGCTAAAAGCCAGCGTTAGCTGGCATCGATAATGCCCCCGCAAGAAATTTGAAAAATAATTAAGTTTTGCCTATTTTGTGTAGGTACCCGTATCAAAACCCCTGCTCAATGAAAAAGAAAAACTCCAGGCGACAGTTCATAAAGATCTCTTCGGTAACGGGCCTGAGCGCCGCCCTGGGTATGGGTGTCCCCTTAGAATCCTTCCCTGAAGAGACACCAGTGATAAAAAGCCCTGCGTCCGGCGATAAAACATTGCAAATTAAACCCAGGTATCACCGCTGGCATGTAGACCCGGGACAGGAATGGCTGGAAACGAATACAGGCTATGCCTATCTGGATTGGAAAATTCCGGTTTCACAAACTGCCCTGGTACTGCTTGATGTCTGGCAAAGGCATTATATCAGGGAAACGGAAGAACGGGCTGAAAAGATCATCAATGAAAAGTATGTGCCGCTCCTGGCTAAATGCCGGGAACAGGGAATGCAGGTTATTCATGCGCCGGCGCCTGAGGCTGCTATGAAACATCCTGTAGCCTTCCCATTTTTAAGACACCGTTAATTTAGAGTTATTTCCTCAATTAATACATTCTTCGTGTTGACCTCAGTCTGTTGTTTGGAGATCATAGCA
>NZ_JARKNC010000004.1 GCF_029360805.1 Daejeonella sp. JGW-45
ATCAGCGCCAATGGTACTGTCCGCCCGGGGCGGATGGGAGTCCCGATAGGTATGGGGTAGGTCGCGGTGCCCATCCCGATAGCTATCGGGATTAAACAAGCCCCCTTTCGAACGATCGGGGTTTTTTGTGGAAGATAATTCCAGCAGCTTCATCCTGGAGACAGGAAAGGCAGGTCGAAATCGAGTATGCCTGGTATGCTGTTGCTACAGCAGGGAATAGTGCTGAGAACTTTTAATTTTCTCGTGGGTTATTATAATGTAAGGTCCCGGGTAAGAGCCTTTATTCTAAATTTTAAGAGCCAAATTCAATGCTTTTACGTATATTTGAGCAATTCAGCAAGTCATATGAACATCAACATAGGATCCCGTAAGGAAGTATTAAAGCATATCGAAAAGTATATGCTGGAAAAGATGCACGATTACCTAAAACCTATCGATTCTAATTGGCAACCGGCTGATTTCCTGCCAGATTCTACCAGGGAAACTTTTTATTCCGAAGTAAAGGATCTGAAGGAAAATGCGCGGGAACTGTCATACGACCTTGTCGCAGTTCTTATTGGTGATACGATCACGGAGGAAGCTCTTCCAACTTACGAGTCGTGGTTGAGTATGGTCGACGGGATCTCCCGGGATGAGCAAGGAGGCTGGATGAAATGGGTCCGTCATTGGACTGCTGAAGAGAACCGTCATGGAGACCTGCTTAATAAATATCTTTATCTATCCGGACGCGTCGATATGCGACAGATGGAGATATCGACCCAGTACCTTATTGCTGACGGGTTTGATATTGGTACCGGCCATGATCCGTATAGAAACTTTATTTACACCAGTTTCCAGGAGCTGGCAACAAATATTTCTCATCGCCGTGTAGCTTCACTCGCTAAACAGGACGGTGACACTCTTCTTTCTAAGATGTGCGGAGTAATTGCTTCAGACGAAGCACGACACGCAAAAGCATATAAGGACTTTATGATGCGCATATTCGAAGTTGATCCGAGCGAAGCAATGATCGCATTCGAAGATATGATGCGTAATAAGATTGTGATGCCAGCTCACTTCCTGCGTGAAGTTGGTTTAAAGATGGGACAGACTTTTGGTCACTTCACCGATGCAGCTCAACGCCTGGGTGTTTATACGGCTATTGACTATGTAGATATCATGAAACAGCTGATAGAAGAATGGCAGATCGAGAAGATGCGTGATCTGAATGAGGCTGGAGAGAAGGCACGTGACTATTTGATGAATTTGCCAGACCGTCTGCTTAGAGTAGCTGAGCGAATGAAGAATCCCACATTGGAGTATAAATTTAGCTGGATAGCTGGGTAGGCTGAAAAGCAGAATGTTTTCATATCATATCTAAAACAGAAAAGCCCTCCGGTTCCGGTGGGCTTTTCTGCTATTATGGGGGAGTTATTATTTTTTAACGGCCACCATTTTTTCAGGGTTCCATAACATAGCGGTATCATTGTTATAGCTGTCGTTGCAAAGCAGAGCTGGCGCCGCAGCACGGTACCCGAATATCGCATCTTCAGCTACCTTGCCATTTTCCCTGATAGCGTTAATAAAGTTAGCCATGTGATCGTACGGTCCGCCTTTGTACCCGGCTTCGGCTGCGAAAGTGAACTCCTCAGGGGGAAGGATACGTTTACGCCCGCCCACAGGAGTGCCAGCTTTCTTCATTTGCTCAATAAAGAAAGGCTCATCAGATACAACCGGCTTGTTCCGTTTCAGTTTAACACTATCCCATCCAATTTCCATGGCGCCTTCGCTTCCAACCAGCTTCAGGTATGTGGAACCGCTGGTTCCATCATTGAAATTACACCTTAAGGAAAGGTTAAACGCCGGGTGCGCCCTCGCCTGATCAGGATAATCAAATATCCCAAGCATGACATCAGGCACTTCGCGCCCGTCTTTCCAGTAGCGCAAGCCTCCGGAAGCATATATCTTTTCTGGTCCAAAAGAATCTGTTATGAAGTGCAGACTTGAAAAGAGGTGGACAAATAAATCGCCCGCCATCCCGGTACCATAATCGCGGTAGTTTCTCCACCTGAAAAATCGCGTAGCATCGAAAGAGCGTTTAGGCGTTTTTCCTAAAAATGTTTCCCAATCGACGGTTTCTGGTGAGGCATCTGCGGGAATAGGATATTGCCAGGCCCCTTGAGGCGAATTACGCGCCCAGAAGCCCTCTGCGAAATTAAGCTGTCCGATTGCTCCATCTTTCAGGAGTTCTTTAGCTTTTTCATTACCCAATGACGATACACCCTGGCTGCCAACCTGAAATACCTTGCCAGTTTCTTTCTGAGCCTTAATCACAGCCGGTCCTTCGGCTATATTCTGAACCATTGGCTTTTCACAATATACATGCTTACCTGCGCGCATAGCATCGATCGAAATTTGTTGATGCCAATGATCCGGTGTGGCTACGATGACAGCATCGACATCAGGCCTGTTGAGGATCTCTTTGTAAACCCTGGTAGTGTAGATGTCCTGCCCCCACTTTTTCTTTGCATCGTCCAGACGCCCCTGGTAAAGGTCGCATACAGCAACCAGCTTTACGCCGGGAACTTTCAGGGCAACGTTTGTGTCGGCAGAGCCCATGCCGCCGGCGCCGATCAGCGCAATATTTACATTGTCATTCGGACCGATGAACTGACGCTTGTGGATCTTAAACTCAACCGACTTACTTTCAACTTCGGGACTCGCAAATACGTTGGAACCTACCGCAACTGCTGCTGTGGTCGCTCCGAGTGTCTTGATAAAACCTCTGCGTGAGGATTCTGAATGGTTTTTCATTTTATGGGATAAGAGTATTTATATCGCAGATCCAGCTTTAAGGAAGTTCGTTAACGATGATGTTTTTCCATCTCACCTTAATTCCGCCTCCGCTATGGATCTGCAACGCGATAGAACCTTCTCCGGCTCCGATCTTAGCATCCTTAAGATGTACCATTTGTTTTCCATTTAGCCAGGTAGTAACCTCATCATTGATCACCTGGATCCTGGCTTTGTTCCAGCCATCAGGGCTCAGTACCTTCTCATCTTCAGGAGTAGGCTTGATCAGCCAACCTCTGCCGTAGGACTCATAAATTCCTCCGGTGCTGTTTCCTGGAGGAGCTACTTCCACCTGCCAGCCCTTTACCTTGGTGCCGTCAACACTTGAACGAATGAAGACGCCGCTGTTGCCATTGGCTTCAAGTTTGAATTCATAATCCAGAACAAAGTTCTTATACGCTTTTTCAGTTGATAAATAACCGTACTCTTTGTCCGGGCCACTTTCGCAAACTAACATTCCTTTGTCAACATACCATTTTTCCGTTCCATGGATTTTCCATCCAGTCAGGTCTTTCCCGTTGAAGAGTTTCTTTGGTTTTAGTGTAGGTGTACCTGCGGATATAAGAAACAGGCACAATAAGATTAATAAATTTCTCATTATTTTAAGATTTGATTTTTCTAAATATAGATTTTATTAACATAACTTGAAAGGACGAGATCAAGGGTATTTGATATCGCAAAAAAAAGCCCCGGAAACGGGGCTTTGCTAAATGTGGTTTTACATATTTCGCCGGTACTGGCCTCCCACTTCGTAAAGAGCATGAGATATCTGCCCCAATGAACAACATTTACATACTTCCATAAGGCATTCAAAGATATTTTCGCCTGCAAGGGCTTTTTTCTGAAGGCCATTTAACAGTTCGGCTGAGGTATCCTGATTCCTTTTCTGAAATGCTTCTAACGCTTCGATCTGAAATTGTTTCTCGATCTCGGTTGCTCTTATTACTTCTGAAGGTATAATGGTTGGTGACCCATCCTTGCTAAGGAACGTGTTGACGCCTATTATAGGAAATTCGCCGGAGTGTTTTAACGTTTCATAATATAACGACTCCTCCTGAATCTTGCTTCTTTGGTACATAGTCTCCATGGCACCCAACACACCTCCGCGGTCGTTGATTCGCTTGAACTCTTCGAGTACAGCTTCCTCAACTAATTCGGTAAGCTCTTCGATGATAAAGGATCCCTGCAGCGGGTTTTCGTTTTTAGCTAATCCTAACTCCCTGTTTATTATCAGTTGAATTGCCATCGCCCGTCTAACCGACTCCTCAGTTGGGGTGGTTATTGCCTCATCATACGCGTTAGTATGGAGGGAATTACAATTATCATAAATAGCATACAGCGCCTGCAGGGTAGTTCTGATATCGTTGAAATCGATCTCCTGCGCATGGAGTGAGCGTCCGGATGTTTGGATATGGTACTTAAGTTTTTGTGACCGGTCATTCCCGTTGTATTTATATTTAATGGCCTTTGCCCAGATCAATCTCGCAACGCGGCCAATAACTGAATACTCGGGATCTATCCCATTAGAAAAGAAAAACGATAAATTCGGGGCGAAATCATCTATATGCAGACCTCTGCTGAGATAATATTCCACGAAGGTAAAGCCATTACTAAGCGTAAAAGCAAGTTGCGAGATCGGATTAGCCCCTGCTTCGGCAATGTGATAGCCCGAGATAGAAACCGAATAAAAATTGCGAACCTGGTTATCGATAAAATATTTCTGAATATCGCCCATCATGCGTAGCGCAAACTCTGTAGAGAATATACAGGTGTTTTGAGCCTGATCCTCTTTCAGTATATCAGCCTGAACAGTTCCTCTGACGCTCGCCATCGCGTACGCCTTTATCGTGGTATATACATCTTCCGGTAATACCTGGTCGCCTGTCACACCCAAAAGCATCAAACCCAGGCCATCATTTCCAATAGGAAGAGCTCCCTGGTATGCAGGCCGGTTAATACCTTTGGCTTTGTAGATCTCGTTAATTTTATTTTCTATTTCCGTTTCCAGCCCATTTTTTATTATGTATTTCTCACATTGCTGATCAATAGCCGCGTTCATAAAGAATCCCAAAAGCATTGGGGCAGGGCCGTTAATGGTCATTGACACTGATGTCGAAGAGTGACAGAGATCAAAACCGGAGTACAGTTTTTTGGCATCATCCAAAGTTGCAATGCTCACCCCAGAGTTGCCGATCTTGCCATAAATATCGGGTCTGATATGCGGATCTTCACCATATAAAGTTACGGAGTCGAATGCTGTGGACAAGCGGTGTGCCGGCTGACCGAGAGAAACGTAATGGAAGCGTTTATTTGTGCGTTCCGGTCCGCCTTCTCCCGCGAACATTCTGGTGGGGTCTTCTCCTTCACGTTTTAAAGGGAATACGCCTGCAGCGAAAGGGAACTCACCGGGAACATTTTCAGTAAGGAGCCAGCGCAGAATATCTCCCCATGCTTCGTATCCGGGTAAGGCTATCTTCGGTATTCTTATCTTAGATAACGATTCCGAATATAGTGACTGTCTGATTTCTTTATCACGAACCTTAAAGACAAACTCGTCGGCTTTATATCGTTTTAATGTTTGAGGCCATTCATCTAAAAGCCGTTTGCATTCCTTGTCAAGGCCGTCTTCCAGAGAAGTATACATTTCCTCTAGTGGCGAGGACATGACAGGATCTGTGCTCAGTTCCAACACCCCCTTAATCTGAAATAACTGCTGCGCAATTTTGCATTGAGCGTTAATCCAGGTAGTATATTCTTCATTAGCCTCAGCAATCTCTGCAAGATATCTTATCCGGTCCGGAGGGATAACATAATTGTTTTCCTGGAGATTTATCGCATGCCCGCTCCTGATCGTATAACTTACACCGGTTTTGTCAGCGATGATTTCCAATAGCTTAGAAAACAGCGCGTTCATACCGACATCGTTAAATTGTGATGCCATTGTGCCTATCACAGGCAGGGAATCATCCGTTGCATCAAATAGATTATGGTTTCTTTTGAATTGCTTGCGAACATCACGGATCGCATCGAGGGCGCCTCGTTTATCAAATTTATTGATAGCTACCAGATCTGCAAAATCAAGCATGTCAATCTTTTCGAGCTGTGTTGCCGCGCCGAATTCCGGGGTCATTACATATAAAGAAACATCGGAATGCTCAGTTATTTCTGTATCTGATTGTCCTATGCCTGAAGTTTCAATGATGATAAGGTCGTAGCCCGAAGCTTTGCATATATCAATAGATTCTCTGACATATTTCGAAAGAGCGAGGTTGGCTTGCCGGGTTGCCAATGATCTCATATAAACTCTTGGGCTGTTGATCGAGTTCATGCGAATGCGGTCGCCGAGCAATGCGCCTCCTGTTTTTCGTTTGGAAGGATCTACGGAAATGATCGCTATGCTTTTGTCGGTTTCTTTCAGGAACCGCCGTACAATCTCATCTACCAATGAAGACTTGCCCGCACCTCCCGTTCCTGTGATCCCGACAACGGGAATAGTCTTATCCTGGTTAAGTTTTGCTATCTCTTTTAAGAAAGCAGAAGTTTGTTCGGGGTGGTTTTCAGCGAGCGTGATTGCAGAAGCAATAGCTTTTGAATCTTTTTTCTTTATGCCGTTAAGCTCACCATTTAGTTTATCCCGCGTCAGAAAGTCGCATTCTTTTAGCATGTCGTTTATCATCCCCTGTAAGCCCATATGGCGCCCATCATCGGGAGAATAGATCCTTGTTATGCCGTAGTCCCTTAGCTCCTTAATCTCGAAGGGTAATATAACGCCCCCTCCTCCGGCGAAGATCTTTATATGTCCGGCTCCTCTCTCCTGCAAGAGATCGTACATATATTTCAGGTATTCGACGTGACCACCTTGGTAGGATGTCATGGCAATTCCTTGTACATCCTCCTGGATCGCACAATCCACTACTTCCTGAACAGACCGGTTATGGCCAAGATGTATAACTTCTGCGCCGGACGACTGCAAGATTCTGCGCATTATGTTTATCGTTGCATCATGCCCGTCGAACAGGGCGGCGGCTGTAACAAAACGGAGTTTGTGATTTGGTTTGTATGCTTCGGTCATTACCTCTATTTGAATAGGTAAAGGTAAGAATAATTGGCCTTGGGAGACCAGGATTCGATACGGTATTAAATGAAGAAGGGGAATAAATCCCCTTCCCTTTAAGCCCATTGTTAACCTTACTTGGGGCTATGTTTTGAATGAGTTTGAGGTGCCTGTTTCTTTCCTTGCACGTTTGGGTTTTCATTGCCCCTGTTTATCGTTGCCTGTTTGTTGTCCGTTTGGAATGACATCTGACCACCGCTATTTGATATGCCTCTTTGCTTTTGTGCTTCTTTTACAGACTGAAATGCCTGATTAGATTTGGATGAGCCTTGCTGATCCTCGTTTGATTTATTTTTCACAGGTACTTTCATCACTTTATCTTTTTTAGGATAACTGGATTATTATGCCTGTATCAACAACGTATTTAGCGTAAAGTTGTTTGAGCTAAAGCCAGTTTCTCTTTTTAAAATAGACGAGTGTAACTACGGAGGAAAGTACCATTAAGATGATTGCCAGAAGATAGCCCAACTCCCAATCAAGTTCAGGCATGGCCTTAAAGTTCATTCCATAAATACTTGCGATCAAAGTAGGGGGCATAAATGCTACGGTTGCAACCGTAAATATTTTAATAATACGATTTTGTTCGATATTTATTAAGCCCATAAAGGTGTCCTGAAGATATTCAAGCCGTTCAAAGGCGAACTTATTGTGTTCAATCAATGAGCCGATATCCTTCATCATAATCCGGAGAACACTCATGTAATTCTCGGGAAAAAGATTGCTTTTCATTAGTGAAGAGACCAGCCTCTGTTTGTCGACTATATTTTCCCTCATGAGAATGTTATAATTCTGAAAAGACGCAATTTTTAACAGTACTTCCTCGTCAGATCGTTTCCTGTGCAATGTCAGCTGCTTATTGAGATCGGCGATGTCCTTTGCAAGGCCTTCTATAATATCTGCATCCTGCTCAATGCCCGTTTCAAGCAGGGTAAGCAGTATCTGGTATCCATTGGTAAAAGAGCCTGGATTCGATTTGATTTTCTTGACCGACTCCCCGAATGTTTTAAGATCGTCATCTCTGTAAGTAAATAAAATTCCTTTTTCCAGGACTATCGAAACGGGGCAATAGTCAAAATCCTGGTTCCTGAGGGAGAGAAAGTTCGAATTGATTATTAGCTCATCATCAAGTTCGTTAAAGCGGGAAGAGCTTTCTATCTCCGATGATTCCTCTTCTGAAGAGTATTTAATGTCAAAATACGTTTCAATGGTTACTTTTTCCTCGACGGTTGAGTTTTGCAGGTCTACCCATACAAGGTCGCCCACAGGGATAGATCGCAGCAGGTTAATGTCACTTTCCTTTGCGAGTCGTTTATCTTTCTTGTAATATATCCGGAGCATGGGGAATCAAGGCTAATTATGAATTCGTATCTTTGCAAAAATAAAGTTTTGGGAACACCTTTAGACTACGGACATAAGAATTATAATCACTACGGCGCTTATCTTAAGAATAAGTACGACGGTCAGCGTGTTTATAAGATAATAGCGGACGCAGGCTTCACCTGCCCTAACCGGGATGGAACCAAAGGATATGGCGGATGTACTTATTGTAACGTAGATTCATTTACCCCGGAGCTCTCGAGAAAGCTGCCAACAATCAGGGAGCAGATCGAGCAGGGAATGGAGAGAGCTTTTAAAAATTACAGGGCAGAAAAGTTTATCATCTATTTTCAGCCTAATACCAATACTTACGCGCCAACACACTATTTAAAGATGCTTTATGATGAAGCATTGAGTATAAATACCGATAATATTGTTGGCCTGTCTGTTGGCACCCGGCCGGACTGCATTGATTTCGAAAAAATAGCTCTGCTGGAAAGTTACGCAGATCGCTTCGATGTTGATCTTGAAATGGGGATGGAATCTATTTACGATGAAACCTTGATGAAGATCAATCGGGGGTGTACGCATCAGGAACTTATTAATGCTCTTCAATTAGCAAATAGTTCAAAAATCGATATCTGCGTTCATACTATTTTCGGGTTCCCATGGGAAACACATGAAATGATGTTAAGATATGCCGAAGAAATCAACCGATTTCCTCAGATCAAGTTTGTAAAACTGCATCATCTGCACATCGTTAAGGGCTCAATTATGGGCACCAGGTTTGCCAGGGAGCCGTTTAAGACGTTTACTATTGATGAGTATACTGACTTTATTGCTGAATTTATTCCACTTCTGAGACCGGATATCGTCTTGCAGCGATTATTTGGCCTGGCCGACTTCGACCTTCTCATTGCTCCTAATTGGGGTATGAAAAAATCCCAGATCCAAAGTTATATTGACAAGCGCCTGGAAGAAAAAGGCATTGTGCAGGGATCAGCTTATCACGAGCCCGCCTCTTTTATCTAGAATCAGATTACTTCTGTTTTTCTCGTTTATCTCTAGCTTTTTAAGTTATGGATATGATTTGTCTCAAAAGTTAAGTATTTATGGACTTATTTTTTTTGAATTAAGGATATTTTGATTGATATCTTCGAAAAATAGATTCAAATATTAATATTTCTCTTATTATTATGTTATTGTTGATGGTTTATTGTTAATTTATTGAAATTAATTAGCACTATTTTAAAATTTATATTGTAAATATTATGATTTGATGTAAATTTGATACGTCAAAAGAGTTTTTAATTATAAAATATCAATATTATCATGAAAAAATTACCGGTTAGACGAATTGCTCCCTTTGCAATCTTGACTTTGGTTGCATTAGTAGCTTTATTTATCCCTTCCTTACCCGACTTTGACGGAACCGGTAAGTATGTTGGCGCTGATGTGGCCTGGATCTTAGTTGCTACTGCGCTGGTGTTTTTAATGACGCCCGGTCTTGCGTTCTTTTATGGTGGAATGGTGCACCGAAAGAACGTTATCTCTACGATGATCAAAAGTGTTGTTGCAGCAGGAGTGGTAAGCATACTATGGGTGGCAGTTGCTTTTAGTATGTCGTTCGGTGAGTCTATCAATGGCATTATAGGTAACCCCATGACGTTCCTGTTCTTTCAGGGCGTAAATTCCGGGGCGCCATGGAGTGCAGCTCCTACAATACCTCTATCCTTGTTCGCTCTGTTCCAATTAATGTTTGCGATAATTACACCTGGTCTGGTGGTGGGGGCAGTTGCGGAGCGAATCCGTTTCACATCTTATATCCTGTTTATTTGTTTGTTTACTTTGTTGATATATGCACCCATTGCTCACTGGATGTGGCATCCTGATGGATTTCTGGCTAAAACCGGAGCACTGGATTTTGCAGGAGGAGTAGTTGTGCATATTACCGCCGGTATGGCTGCCCTGGCAGGAGCACTCGTTCTAAAGCGCAGAAAGGTACACGCTGAGAATAAGGAAATCCCGCCAGCCAATATTCCATATGTTTTAATAGGAACAGGATTATTATGGTTCGGCTGGTTTGGTTTTAATGGTGGTTCAGCGCTCGGAGCGAATGCTTTGGCTGTTTCAGCTTTTGCAACAACCAATACAGCTGGTGCAGCCGGCGGACTGTCGTGGATGTTCCTGGATGTACTAAGAAACAAAAAGCCCTCTGTTATAGGCTTCTGCATTGGAGCAGTAGTAGGACTTGCTGCTGTAACGCCAGGTGCCGGGTTTGTATCTATTCAGCAAAGTATATTTATAGGGTTTGTAGCCGCGATCATATCAAATCTTGCTGTATACTGGAAAACCAAGACAACGCTTGACGATACGCTGGACGTTTTTCCCTGCCATGGCCTGGGCGGTATTGTGGGTATGTTGCTTAGCGGTTTGCTTGCAACAAAAGCAGTGAATCCGGCTGGTGCAGACGGCTGGTTCCTCGGAAATTCGACCTTCTTTTTTACGCAGTTGAAAGCGGTGTTTATTACGGTTACCTATAGTTTTGTAGTGTCATATGGGATTTTCAAACTTATCAATCTGATTCAGCCGATACGTGTGAGTTCTGAAGAAGAGGACGAAGGCCTTGATTCAACGCAACATAATGAAAAATATAGCCAGGGTACATTGATTGTTACCGATAGCGGTTCGGTCTATGAAACCGACGCCGAGAGAGTAAAACAACTAATTTAGCCTGAACTAACCAGCCAGAAAGCCCCCGAGAGATCGGGGGCTTTCTGGTTATTGGACTAATTTATTTGCACATGCAGAGCTGGCAAAAGCTTCGGGCTTAGCTTTGAACACAAAGCCCATACTTAAAATATATCCCATGGCTTCATGTAAGGCCTGGTTGGATTTAAAATTAGGATTTGTATTTATATCAGCATGCACCTCCAGGTCTACGTCATAAAGATCGAGCAAGTCACATAAAGAATACGCGCATTCAATAGATTTATGCACTTCTGATATCATCCTTTCTTTAATACTCATCTTTTGGGAGGAGCGCTCCTGATGAATGAACATAAAGCCACCCTTCTGTTCGCGTAAAAATACGATCACGGTGGCGAAATCGATTATTGAGCCCTTTACCTGAGAGTCGGTGCCGATACATACCTTTAACTTGTTGCCGAGATTGGACTCTCTTTCGATAGCTTGCTCTACTTCTTCAAGAATTGGCATCTGAATTATTTCTCCGTTAAATTTTTTCCAGGTCATAAATTTTGTGGGTTAAAATCTACTAAACAAGTGTAAAACAGGATATTATATAGAATAAATATAAACCTTAAAAAATCAAAAGACCTTTCGCCCAGGTTATTTATTTGTTAACATATTAACAGATCCGGGATAACAAACAGGGTTTTATATCCGTATAATAAATATGGACAAGTTAAAAGGCGCCCTAACCGGGTTTGTATTTTTGTTATTTATTTCCACCGGCTGCAAGAAAGAACCAGAAGATCAGGAATTGCCTCTAACAGCACAGGATATTCAAAATGTATCTTACGGTGGTAACAAAAGGAATGTTCTAGATATGTATCTCCCCGAAAAAAGGGATGCCGGTACTCCGGTAATAGTATTTATTCATGGCGGCTCGTGGTTCGAAGGAGACAAGTCTGCTTTTACTGATCTCGCCAAATACTGGCGCGACAAAGGATTCGCAGCAGCGACAATAAATTACCGCTTTACAAATACCGCTGAAAAGAATATACATCCAGCTCAGGTTAATGATATTGCCGGAGCTATAGAGTTTATAGCTTCGAAATCTGGTGACTGGAAGATATCGGCTGATAAAGTCGCCCTGTTGGGAGCCAGTGCGGGCGGTCATTTAGCGCTTTTGTATGCTTATAAGTACGACACCGGCAATAAGGTCAAGACTGTTATATCCATGGCCGGGCCAACAGATCTTACCGGGATCATGAACGCAGGAACAGCTCAATCGCAAGTGGTACAATGGCTTTTAGGCCTTCCTTTTCAGACTAATCCTGATGCCTACGCACAAGCCAGTCCGATCACTCACGTGAGTTCCGCATCTAAACCGACACTATTATTCCACGGTAAGCTGGATGTTGTTGTGCCACATGAGCAGTCAATATCGCTTAGTAGTAGCCTGAAACAACTTGGAGTTGCCAATAAACTCGTTTTGTACGAGGAAACGGGACATGAGGTTGTCAACCTTAATAATACGATGAGCTTTCTGTCTGATTGTGATGCATGGCTTAAGGTTCATCTGAAATGATCTTATATTTTTTGAAACTTAACAATCTGAGCATTGTATAATATATGTACCAAAATGAAAGTCATGGCAAATAGTCTTACAAATGAACTTGTGCAGCTGCAAAAGAGCCGTTGCGGATTTAAATATGTGGAGATGGTAGATGATTATGTGAAAGAGATTCCAACAAAGGTAAGTCAGACACTAAACCGGCCCTTAGATTCTATAAATAAAAATATTACTATAATCAATCGCTACAGAGGCGCGATGCTTTATAATCTTGAGAGGCGGTTCTCTATTTCGTGGAAAAAGTTAAGGAGATATACAAGGAGTTGACAAAGTATCAAGAATCAAGACTAAGGAAAAAAGATTTCCCGTCTTGATTCTTGATTCCTGGCTCATCTAACCCACAAGCTTTTTATACCGTATCCTGTGAGGCGTAACATCACCGGTGCGTTTTTTCCGATTTTCTTCATATTCCGAATAGTTCCCTTCGAAATAATATACCTCTGAATTTCCTTCAAAGGCTAATATATGCGTGCACACTCTATCAAGGAACCATCTGTCGTGAGAGATGATTACCGCACACCCACCGAAATTCTCAAGGCCTTCTTCTAAGGCGCGAAGAGTATTCACGTCAATATCATTCGTTGGCTCATCCAGCAATAGCACGTTTGAGCTTTTCTTAAGTGTTATGGCAAGATGAACCCTGTTTCGCTCACCCCCCGAGAGCACAGCTACTTTTTTCTGCTGATCTGCGCCGTTGAAATTGAATTTCGAAACATAAGCACGTGAATTTACTGTTCTGTTTCCCAGAATAATATTTTCATTTCCATCAGTGATGTTCTCCCACACAGATTTTTCCGGATCCAGGTCGTCGTGCATCTGGTCAACATATCCTAAAGCTACGGTCGGCCCAACTCTGAAAGAACCGGCATCTGCAGTTTCCTGCCCGGTAATCAAACGGAATAAGGTTGTTTTACCAGCACCATTGGGGCCTATAATACCCACAATACCTGCGGGAGGGAGCGAGAAATTTAGATTTTCAAATAATATTTTGTCTCCGTAAGCTTTGCTGACACCCTGAGCTTCGATCACTACATTTCCAAGCCGTGGCCCTGGGGGAATGAAAAGCTCCAATTTATCTTCGCGTTCCTTAGTATCTTCAGAAGCAAGCTTTTCATAGTTCGATAGACGAGCTTTGGATTTTGCATGGCGTGCTTTAGGAGCCATTCTGACCCATTCAAGCTCCCGTTCAAGAGTTTTCTGACGTTTACTTTCGGTCTTCTCTTCTGATTCGAGCCTTTTTGCTTTCTGGTCAAGCCAGGATGAGTAATTGCCTTTCCATGGAATACCTTCCCCACGGTCCAGTTCAAGGATCCATCCGGCAACGTTATCCAGAAAATACCTGTCGTGCGTCACAGCGATTACCGTTCCTTTATATTGTTTAAGATGCTGCTCAAGCCAGTCTATACTTTCAGCATCCAGGTGGTTGGTAGGCTCATCCAGCAATAAAACGTCGGGCTCCTGAAGCAATAAGCGACATAAGGCCACCCTTCTGCGTTCGCCGCCTGACAAAGTGGCAATCTTCGCCTCTGGCTCGGGGCAGCGAAGCGCATCCATTGCCCGTTCAAGTTTTGTGTCCAATTCCCAGGCGTTGCTGGCATCTATCTGATCCTGTAGCTCGCCCTGTCTTGCCAAAAGCTTGTCCATCTCATCCGCATTTTCATAAACCTCGGGCAAACCAAACTTTTCATTTATCTCTTCATATTCCTTAAGTATGGCAGTTGTTGCAGCGACGCCTTCCTCAACTACCTCACGTACAGTCTTTTCTTTATCTAGCTCGGGTTCCTGAGCCAGGTATCCAACCGTGTAGCCCGGAGCGAAAACAACTTCGCCCTGATATGCTTTGTCAAGGCCTGCAATGATCTTCAATACTGAAGATTTACCTGATCCATTCAATCCGATAACCCCTATTTTGGCGCCGTAGAAGAAAGATAGGTAGATATTCTTTAGAACCTGTTTTTGCGGCGGGTAGATCTTATTTACCCCGGCCATTGAAAATATTATCTTTTCGTCTGACATATTGTATTTAGAATGAGCCTCAAATATCGTATTTTAGTCAGAGACACGTCAACTTTATTATGTCTGAATGACGTAAAACCTTTTCAATTTAAATGGCGTAATTGTTGATAACTTGTTACTATTGCCCAAAGGTTAGTAAACCAATAATTTAATAGCTTAGGGCGTTAAACATACAGAAAGGTATTAGAATGGAAGCTAAATTTTCCCCACGCGTCAAAGACGTTATATCATATAGCCGGGAAGAAGCCCTCCGCTTAGGGCATGATTATATCGGCACAGAACATTTATTGCTCGGACTTATCCGTGAGGGTGACGGAATGGCGATAAAGATCCTCAAAGGTGCCGGTGTGGATACCGCCCGTTTAAGAAAGTCGGTTGAAGATTCTGTAAAAGGAACTTCCAGCACTACAGTAAATCTTGGGAATATACCTCTGACCAAACAGGCAGAAAAGGTTTTGAAGATCACTTACCTGGAGGCAAAGATATTTAAGAGCGATGTGATTGGTACTGAGCATCTTCTTCTTTCCATCCTTCGGGATGAGGATAATATCGCATCCCAGATACTTCAGCAGTACAACGTCAATTACGACATATTCAAAGGCGAGGTAGAAAGCAATAAGGATGGTTTCAGGGATGAAGCTCAGGGTGGATCTCCGGCAGGAGATGACGATTTCAGGGAAGAGGAGAGCTTCAGTCAGCCGAAAAAGGTTTCGGACATCAAGTCAAAAACACCTGTTCTTGATAACTTCGGCCGTGACCTGACCAGGGCTGCCGAAGACGGCAAGCTAGATCCGATAGTAGGTCGTGAGAAAGAAATAGAGCGGGTCTCGCAGATATTGTCACGTCGTAAGAAGAACAACCCAATACTTATCGGTGAGCCAGGGGTGGGTAAGTCGGCTATTGCTGAAGGACTTGCTTTAAGGATCATTCAGCGAAAAGTTTCAAGGGTGCTATTTAATAAGCGGGTAGTTACGCTTGATCTTGCTTCGCTTGTTGCCGGTACCAAGTATCGTGGCCAGTTCGAAGAAAGGATGAAAGCGGTGATGAATGAACTCGAGAAATCACCTGATGTGATCCTGTTCATTGATGAGATCCATACCATTGTCGGTGCCGGCGGTGCATCGGGTTCGCTGGATGCATCGAACATGTTCAAACCTGCCCTGGCAAGGGGAGAAATTCAATGTATCGGAGCTACTACGCTTGACGAGTACCGCCAGTTTATCGAAAAGGATGGCGCGTTAGACCGTCGTTTCCAGAAAGTAATGGTAGAGCCGGCTACTCCGGCAGAGACTGTTGAGATACTTAACCGTATCAAAGAGAAATACGAGGAACACCATGGAGTTACCTATACTGACGAGGCTATTAATGCCTGTGTTAGTTTGACTTCAAGATATATTACAGATCGTTTCCTTCCCGACAAGGCAATAGATGCCCTTGATGAATCGGGATCACGCGTTCACCTGACGAATATCCATGTTCCGCAGAACATCATTGATGTTGAACAAAAGATCGAGGAGATCAAGGTCGAGAAGAATAAAGTTGTAAGAAGCCAGAAGTATGAAGAAGCAGCAAAGCTGAGGGACACAGAAAAGAATCTTCTGGAAGAACTTGAAAAAGCGAAAAGTGAGTGGGAGGCCGAAACCAAAACGAAACGCTATACGGTTACGGAAGACAATGTAGCGGAAGTGGTTTCCATGATGACCGGAATTCCTGTTCAGCGTGTTGGTCAGGCAGACAGTACGAAGTTGCTGGGTATGTTCGATGCCATCAACACCCGTGTTATTGGCCAGGACGATGCTGTTAAGAAATTAACAAAAGCCATCCAACGCACGCGTGCGGGCTTAAAGGATCCTAAAAAGCCGATTGGCTCATTTATTTTTCTTGGACCTACCGGCGTTGGTAAAACCGAGCTTGCGAAGGAACTCGCACGTTTCATGTTTGATACCGAAGATGCACTTATCCAGGTAGACATGAGTGAGTATATGGAAAAGTTCGCTGTATCACGTTTAGTGGGGGCGCCTCCGGGATATGTGGGTTACGAAGAAGGCGGGCAGCTGACTGAGAAGGTTAGAAGAAAGCCGTATGCTGTGGTCTTATTAGACGAAATAGAAAAGGCTCACCCTGACGTGTTTAATATCCTGCTGCAGGTTTTAGATGAAGGTCAGCTAACAGACAGTCTTGGACGTAAAGTCGATTTCCGGAACACCATCATTATCATGACCTCTAATATTGGCGCTCGTCAGTTAAAGGATTTCGGGCAGGGAGTTGGCTTTAGTACGGTAGCTAAAGCATCGCAGGCAGATACTTACTCCAGAGGCGTGATCGAAAACGCACTGAAAAGAGCATTTGCTCCCGAGTTCCTGAACCGGGTTGATGATGTGGTAGTGTTTAATTCGCTGACTAAAGAACACATCTTCAGTATTATAGATATTGAGCTCAAGGCCCTTTTTGAAAGGATACAAGGACTTGGTTATGAGATCAAGCTTACCGATGCGGCGAAGGAATTTATTGCCGAGAAAGGTTACGACTCCAATTTCGGTGCCCGTCCGTTAAAGCGTGCAATCCAGAAGCATCTTGAAGATCCGATTGCCGAAGAGATCCTTAAAGGCGAATTGGTTGAGGGTGATACGATGGAAGTTGACTATGATAAGGAGAAAGAAGAGATCCGTATCATCGGCAAACCTAAAGCCGGCAAGCGCAAGAAGGAAGAGAAGAAAGAGGACTAACGAAAGTAACATTTGAATTACAGCGGGTAATTGTGCAACTATTACCCGCTTTTTTTTGTCTAACAATTATAGGCGCCTTTTAAAACCTATCCCTTATGAAACGATCACTTATTTTTATGTGCCTTTCCCTTGTACTGGTAGCCGCAGGATGTAAAAAGGAAATGGTAGTCCCCAACCGTACCATAATTACAACTCTGAATTCAGGCAGTTGGGTCCCGAATGATGGCGGCCGGACATATACTGCAGCTATTGATATGCCCGAAATCGACGATTATTTCAATGAGCGTGGCGGTGTGCTGGTCTATATTTCATTTGATAATGGCACTTACGAGCAAGTCCCGCAGGTTTATAACGGTATTTCCTATAGTTATATCACCCGAACAGGCCAGATTGTTATGGAGATTCAAAGCTCTGATGGAATAGGAACCGTTACACCGCCAGGGGCGGTTAGGGTGAAGATTGTACTTATTGACTCGGTTTAATAGGAACTGAAAGCTGAAAACTGAAAGCAACCGGGGGCAGTTACCGGCCCTGCAGTTTTCAGTTTTCAGTTTTCAGTTTTCAACTTTCAGCTTCAACCCCCAACCTATGCATCACATCATCACTCACGCCCGTTGATGAATATCCTCCGTCATGAAAAAGGTTCTGCATGGTTACCATTCTCGTCAGGTCAGAGAACAGGGTGATGCAGTAATCAGCACATGATTCGGCATCTGCATTTCCCAGTGGAGCTATCGCATTTGCAAAATCATAGAAATCACCGAAACCTTTTATCCCTGTCCCGGCAGTGGTTTTAGTAGGGGATTGTGAAACGGTATTAATACGTACTTTTTTCTCCAGGCCGTAGTGGTATCCGAAGCTCCGGGCTATAGATTCAAGCATGGCTTTTATATCAGCCATATCGGTGTAGAACGGATAAGTACGCTGCGCAGCCATATATGTTAGCGCCACAACACTTCCCCATTCGTTTATCGCATCAAGTTTTTTGGCTACGCTCAGCATCTTGTGCAGAGATAAAGCGGAAACATCTATGCCCTTCTGAAAGTAGTCGTAGTTCAGCTCAGGATAAGGAATCTTTTTCCGGATGTTGACACTCATCCCGATAGAATGAAGCACGAAGTCGATCTTACCTCCTAATACTTCCTGAGACTGGGTAAATAAATTGGTCAATTCCTCAACGTTTGTAGCATCGGCTGGAATGATCTGCGAGCCTGTCGCTTCGGCCAGTGCATTTATCTCACCCATGCGCATAGCTATAGGAGCGTTTGTCAGAACAAATTTAGCACCTTCAGCATGCGCTTTTTCTGCCACTTTCCAGGCTATTGAATTTTTATCCAATGCTCCTGAAATGATACCTGTTTTACCCTTCAGTAAGTTATACATATAATTGTTTTTTGTGGTTGATTAGATTCTGTGAAGAAGCAAAGTTATTATTTATCTCTTATTGTTATACTCTAAATTAACTAAGCAGTTCCTTTGCATTCAAAATTGCTGATTCGCCGGGATTGTTACCGCTTAGCATTTTTGCAAGCTCCATTACCCGTTCGTCTGATTCCAGGCGGCGGATGTTGGTGTGTGTCATATCTGTCCGGTCGTCCTTGTAGACGCTGTAATGTGCATCGCCCCGGGCAGCTATCTGCGGCAAGTGCGTTATGGCAATAACCTGCATGCTTTCGGAGAGTTTCTCCATGATATTGCCTACTTTAAGGGCTACTTCGCCTGAAATACCCGTATCAATCTCATCGAAAATAATAGTGGGAAGAGAGGTGTGCACAGCGATGAGCGATTTAATGCTCAGCATTAGTCTTGAAAGCTCACCGCCCGAAGCAACTTTGTTCATAGGCAAAGGCGATTGTCCCTTGTTTGCACTAAATAAAAAGCGGATACGGTCTGTGCCATTCATCTCAAACTTCCCTGCTTCAAGCCTTTCGTTTTCTATTTGTAATAAAGCATTAGGCATACCGACTTCGTGAAGGCTTGCTTTTACAGATTCTTCCACGCGGGGTATACTATGCATCCGCAAATCGTGAAGCTGTTCCGCCAACTCTGACAAGGTCATGTTAATGTTATGTACGTCCAGCTTTAATTTCGCGATATCTTCGTCGGCAAATAGTATGCTGTTCAGTTTTTCGGAAAGCTCATTCCTTAAGTTTATCAGCTCAATGTTTGTGCTTACGCGATGCTTTTTCTGAAGAGAATAGATCGTGTCGAGTCGTTGACTAACTTCTTCCAGCCTGGATTCATCTACCGCGCTATGCTGTTCTATTCGTTCAACTTCTGATAATATATCCTTTAGTTCAATCAGGCTGCTATCCAATCGCTCATGCAGCTCCTTAATTTCCGGGTTGTACTTTTCTGCATTAGCCAGGCTCAGGGTGGCTTCCTTTAATTGTGTGATTATGGAAGGCTCGCTTTCGCTGAGCACACCGATCGCCGTCAGGAGGTTCCGTTTAATTTCTTCGGCGTGTGTGAGGGTATCCAGCTCCTGTTCAAGCTGTGCCTGTTCTTCTTCGGTAAGCTTAGCCCTGTCGAGTTCATCAAATTGGAACTGAAAATAATCAAGATCTGACTTGGATTGTTCGCTTTGACTAATCAGTTCTTTAAGCTTAGCCTGTGCATGCCGGTAAGACTTGTATACCGTATTATAGTTGACCAGGAGTTCCTGATTTCCCGCAATGGTGTCGATCACCAGAAGCTGAAAATCTTCATCATTGATCTCAAGCGTTGCATGTTGAGAATGTATATCTATCAGCTTTTCGCCAAGCTTTTTGAGCACGCTAAGGTTAACCGGCGTGTCATTAATAAAGGCTCTGGATTTTCCATCGGATGTGATTTCCCGGCGGAGAATGGTTTCCTGATCATAATCAAGATCGTTGTCTGTGAAGAAATCATTTAAGTGAAAATCACTGACCAGGAAAGTCCCTTCAATAATACATTTCTTCTGTTGATTGAAAAAGTATTTGCCCTCTGCCCTCTGGCCAAGGATCAGGGACAATGCACCAAGTATGATCGATTTACCAGCTCCGGTTTCCCCTGTCAATATATTTAGTTCGTCCGAAAACGAAATATCCAGGGTATCAATTAAAGCATAATTGCTAATCGCCAGTCGCTTGAGCATAGAGAAAAATAATTAAGCTAAATTAAGCAAATAGGATAGAAAGGGAAGACGATTTTTATAGTTTATCAGAACCTCAGCGTGATCTTTTGAGGATCTCATACTTCAGGCTATTAGCGGGGTCAACCACAGAGAGAATACTAAAGGCTTTCAGTTTTTCTTGTGGTTCAGCGTCATTGAGGATATTAATCAGTTCGTCTGATTTTGCCGTAAAAAACACTTGATTTAGAACTGCACCCTGTTTTTGCTTATCGATCTTCTCGAGTTGCGGCAGGATAGAGTAGATCGCCTTTCTGCCTTTAGACGGATTCTCAACCATCACATCCAGGCCATCACGATGGTACTCGTACAAGTTCTCGCGTATGGGGTTGTATGCTTTATTCATCAGGTTCTCGATCAGCCAGAAGCGGTTACGTAAGCTTTCATGAGCCTTCCACCCCACGTTCGGTGCAATCTGGGAATTATTAAGTACGGTTTGGGCCTTCTGAAAATACGGCGTGCCGCCTAGTTTGGAAAAGGTGTCATAATCCATACCGGTAATAATATAGGCATAAAAGGCCAGCAGGGATGTCAGGTTAGTAAGGTAATTCTGATCGGAGAAATCCAGTGCCTGTCCTTCCGAATAAGCGAAGGTGAATTCTTTGTCGCTCAGATTTAATATAGTGCTATTATAGCTGCTGTTATACACGGGCCGGCTCGACTGGATCTGGGCTTCTGCCTTAAAGTTACTTGATGAGCCATCCCATTCAGTAATGGTTATTACGAAATTGCAATCGATCCGTTCCTGCGGCTGTAAAGCATCAGCTGTCCACCTCCTGTTGTTCAAAAAGTCTTTTATACTAACTTCCAGAACGTCAACAATCCTTTTGTTAGCATTCGAAACCTGGGGTGCAAGTATCTGCACTCTGGCATTCAGGTCCTGGGAATACGATATTGCAGAAACCGATAAAAGAAAGAAAAACAAAATGTATTTCATCAGTATGTAGTTAGTTTCTTAATGCTGATCAAGTTCGTCGGAACGGCGTTGACCTGCCCGTTATCATGCGCATAGTCACTATAATTGTGCTCATGATGCTTATCATAATAAATCTACTACTTTTTGGCAGATATCTTTAGCCACCTCCTTTTTGGATTTTAAAGGAAACGATTCCTTTACCAGCTTGTTGTCTATGATCGTTACCTTGTTCTGATCGTGCTTAAACCCGGCGCCTTCGTCTCGCAGCGAGTTGAGTACAATAAAATCCAGGTTCTTTTTCTTCAATTTGCCAATGGCGTTTTCCTCTTCATTATTCGTCTCAAGCGCGAAACCAACCAGGATCTGACCGGCTTGTTTTTGGGCGCCGAGTGCAGCCAGGATGTCCGTTGTTTTAACCAGAGCCAGCTCAAGCCCCGAAGTGTCCTTTTTGATCTTAACCTCTGATATTTCTGCAGGGCGGTAATCGGCTACAGCAGCGCTTAAGATAGCTATTGCAGCATCCGGGAATGCTGCTAACGAAGCCTGAAGCATTTCTTCAGCAGAGGTAACATCAATACGATTGATACCAGTGCCCGACAATTTTAAAGCTGTCGGGCCGCTTACTAATGTGACAGCGGCACCCAGGGCAGCAAGTTCCTCGGCTATAGCAAAGCCCATTTTGCCGGATGAGTGGTTCCCGATAAAACGGACAGGATCTATGGCCTCATAAGTGGGGCCGGCTGTTACCAATGCCTTTTTACCGCTCAGCGGAAGCTTTCTTTTTATTTCTCCGGTAATGAATGCAATAATGTCCTCAGGTTCAGCCATTCTTCCTTCGCCAATGAGGCCGCTGGCAAGTTCGCCATAGGCCGGTTGGATCATGATATTGCCATAACCGGTCAGAGACAGAATGTTCTTTTGAGTAGACGGATGCTTCCACATATCCAGATCCATCGCAGGGGCGAAAAATACCGGGCATTTAGCAGAAAGGTAAACGGCCGACAGCAGGTTGTCGCATAAGCCGGCTGCAAACTTGGCCAGGGTATTGGCGCTTGCCGGGGCTACTACCATGAGGTCGGCCCACAATCCCAGGTCGACGTGATTATTCCATACCCCTGATCCGGGATCGAAATAGTTTACCAGTACAGGGTTTTTTGATAAGGTGGAGAGGGTAAGCGGGCTGATGAAATTAGTAGCGTCGCCCGTCATAATTACTTTGACGTTTGCACCAGCTTTAACGAGTAACCTGATTAAGGTTGCAGATTTATAACTCGCAATACTGCCGCAAACGCCGAGTAAAATATTTTTATTAGCAAGCATAGGCATGTTTCTATAAGATGGAACTCATGCATGAGGCATAGCACGAATGCTCTATGCTTTTTGCAATCTTATTGCTCTTTAGAAGGGTTTCTGTAATAAACCTTATCGTGTAAAAACTCATCCACAGCAATAAGCGATGGCTTAGGCATGCGCTCATAATGCTTAGAGATCTCGATCTGCTCACGGTTTTCGAAAACTTCTTCCAGGTTATCGTTAGATGAAGCAAATTCAGCTAATTTCCCATGAAGCTCTTCCTTTAAATTGTTAGAGATCTGGTTTGCACGTTTACTGATGATTACAATCGATTCATAAATATTGCCTGTAACCTTATCTAACTCACGAACATCACGTGTGACCGTACTGTTTGGAATAACTGCCTTTGTATTACTCATTTGAATTGTTTTTAGTGTCCTCTTGTTTTTTCTGTTTCGCTGTCTGGGCTTCTATTAGTGCCTGTTCCTCAGCTATTAATTTCTTTACGTCTACGATAGCTTTCTCACTGTTCTTTTTAATCTGTTCGATCTCTTTAAGATACTTGCTCGACGGGTAATTTACCGCAAACTCATTTGCAAGCTGTATCGCTTCATTATAACGCTCCTCCTGTTTCAGCTCAAGGCTGGCGCCTGCATAAAGGGCCTGCGCTTTAACAGTTAGAAATTCCATTTCTTCGGCATATTTAGTATCCGGGAAGTCCCTTTCGGAATTTCTGAAAGCAATCACTGCCGATTTATAGTCTCCTATGTCTAAGAATAATTTAGCATTCTCGTATGATTTCTGTTCAAGCTTTGCCCTGAGATTAGCAATAAGCTTACTAGCTTCCGGCACACGCTCACTTTTTGGGTGCAGGTTAATGAATAACTGTAAAGCGTCCATCGCTTTTAAGGTATTATCCTGATCCAGCGAATATGTTGGCGATTCGAGATAAAAGCAATAGGCTGCCATAAACCGGCATTCTTCAGCTTTAGGGCTGGATGCATAGGTATCGGCGAATGTTTTAAAATGATATCTGGCAGTAGTGTAGTCTTTTAATTTATAGTGCGTATAAGCATAGTAGTACGAAAGGTCTTCCGCCTCAGCTGTACCGCGGTATTTTGTAACCAAATCATCAAATAATGGTAAAGCCTTATTATAGTTCTTGTTCTCGTAGAACTTAATAGCTTCCCGGTATTTTCGTGCCGTATCATTGCTTGCCCGGAGCTTTTCGTACTTGCTCTTGCAACCAGCAATGGTAATAATAATAACGAGTAATATGCTTAGGGATATGTTAAGCTTGTTTTTAAACATTCTGCAAAGATAAGGTAAATCGGTAAAGTTTCAATTATTAATTGATAGTCATTAATATATACGCGAAAATATCCCTTTGTATATATATGGGGTATTGTTTAACATTCTTTAACAATTTGGACGAGGTCGGGGGTATGAGGTATGATGGGAGGAAGGACTGTTTTGGCACAACTTGCCACAGATCAGGGTGTCAGGAAGCAATTGAACCCAATTGGAAACCCCGGGACGTTTAGGTATTTGATGTGAGACAGATCTGAGAAAGAAGAGGCATTTGTTCGACTGCGCTTCGACTGGTGTTCGACCGCTGTTCGACGAAACACTGCTCCAGTCGAAGGACGGTCGAACACCAGTCGAACAACCGCCGAACAGTTCCGCAACACTTCCCGAATCATTGTCATATCTGTCTCGAACGATCGTCGAACAAGCGATGAATGGAAAACACTATTTTTTCCTCTTCGTTAACAGGTAGTTAAGAGAAAGTTATCAATTAAAAGGGGATTGCTGTTGCAGGGGAGTTGAGAAGTTGTTACCTTTGCATCCCGCAAGTAAGAGAAGCGGGTTGTTTTTTGAGCGGTTTTGGAGTTTAGTGGTGTAGGGTTGTTAGGGGCCTGTGGGCGTGATTCGGATTGAAGCGGTTGATATGCAGGGGGATCAAAAAAAACTTTAAAATAAATTTTGCGAAGGTCAGAAAGAATCCTACCTTTGCAGTCCCAAACAAAAGGGGAGATAAAAACAAGCGGCCGGCGCGATGCTGAAAGCGACAAAAGATGAAAGATTTGAGGGGTAGCAATACCACGAAAATATAAGCCGGCACCGTGATGGGAAAGGCGCAAAGTTCTTTAAAGAAATGTCAATAGAAGTATAACGAGAAGAGACCATTTGGTCTTGAAGTTAAAGCGAGAATAGAATACAATAATAACTAGTTCTATTTGAGATATAATAGGGCTAGGACAGATTCACATTTTACAATGGAGAGTTTGATCCTGGCTCAGGATGAACGCTAGCGGCAGGCCTAATACATGCAAGTCGAACGAGATCCAGGGGCTTGCTCCTGGTGAAAGTGGCGCACGGGTGCGTAACGCGTATGCAACCTACCTTAATCAGGGGGATAGCCTCTCGAAAGAGAGATTAACACCGCATAAAATCACCTTCCGGCATCGGGAGATGATCAAATATTTATAGGATTAAGATGGGCATGCGTGTCATTAGTTAGTTGGTGAGGTAACGGCTCACCAAGACCACGATGACTAGGGGATCTGAGAGGATGACCCCCCACACTGGTACTGAGACACGGACCAGACTCCTACGGGAGGCAGCAGTAAGGAATATTGGTCAATGGAGGCAACTCTGAACCAGCCATGCCGCGTGCAGGAAGACGGCCCTACGGGTTGTAAACTGCTTTTATACGGGAATAAACCTCACTACGTGTAGTGAGCTGAATGTACTGTAAGAATAAGGATCGGCTAACTCCGTGCCAGCAGCCGCGGTAATACGGAGGATCCAAGCGTTATCCGGATTTATTGGGTTTAAAGGGTGCGTAGGCGGCCTATTAAGTCAGGGGTGAAAGACGGTGGCTCAACCATCGCAGTGCCCTTGATACTGATGGGCTTGATTACACTTGAGGTAGGCGGAATGTGACAAGTAGCGGTGAAATGCATAGATATGTCACAGAACACCAATTGCGAAGGCAGCTTACTAAGGTGTCAATGACGCTGAGGCACGAAAGCGTGGGGATCAAACAGGATTAGATACCCTGGTAGTCCACGCCCTAAACGATGAATACTCGATGTTAGCGATATACAGTTAGCGTCAAAGCGAAAGCGTTAAGTATTCCACCTGGGGAGTACGCCCGCAAGGGTGAAACTCAAAGGAATTGACGGGGGCCCGCACAAGCGGAGGAGCATGTGGTTTAATTCGATGATACGCGAGGAACCTTACCCGGGCTTGAAAGTTACTGAATGATTCAGAGATGAGTCAGTCCGCAAGGACAGGAAACTAGGTGCTGCATGGCTGTCGTCAGCTCGTGCCGTGAGGTGTTGGGTTAAGTCCCGCAACGAGCGCAACCCCTATGTTTAGTTGCCAGCATGTTATGGTGGGGACTCTAAACAGACTGCCTGTGCAAACAGAGAGGAAGGAGGGGACGACGTCAAGTCATCATGGCCCTTACGTCCGGGGCTACACACGTGCTACAATGGATGGTACAGAGGGCCGCTACCTGGTAACAGGATGCCAATCTCAAAAAGCCATTCACAGTTCGGATAGAGGTCTGCAACTCGACCTCTTGAAGTTGGATTCGCTAGTAATCGCAGATCAGCAATGCTGCGGTGAATACGTTCCCGGGCCTTGTACACACCGCCCGTCAAGCCATGGAAGTTGGGGGTACCTGAAGTACGTAACCGCAAGGAGCGTCCTAGGGTAAAACCGATAACTGGGGCTAAGTCGTAACAAGGTAGCCGTACCGGAAGGTGCGGCTGGAATACCTCCTTTCTAGAGCGCTTTAACTGCTCTTGTTATACTTCTTTGATTTTCTTTATTAAAAAACAAAAGACAACCCAAAAGATGAGCCATTAAGAAGTGCTCCAATTTGAGACGGGCTTGAAGATGTGGGGTACAGCGTTGAGGAGATCTCACTACTTGATACTCACTACTCAATACTCATTAACAGAGTCCCGTAGCTCAGTTTGGTTAGAGCACTACACTGATAATGTAGGGGTCAGCAGTTCAAATCTGCTCGGGACTACCAGGTCCGCAGTTCATCCCGATAGCTATCGGGACTGCTCGGGACTACTTTGAGTTATACGTTATAAGTGATACGTTTTACGTTAAACCTAGCGACCATAACTTGATAACTACACACAGAAACGTATAACGTAAAACTTAAGACGTTCAACTCATTTTGAAGGGGGATTAGCTCAGCTGGCTAGAGCACCTGCCTTGCACGCAGGGGGTCAACGGTTCGAATCCGTTATTCTCCACGCTGCTTCATAATAGGGAGCAAACGTTCTTTGACATATTGGAAAAAAGTAATTGAAAGAGAAGACAACAGTAGGGAAGTTGTTGGAAGGAGTAAAGAGCAAAGAAAAAAGAGCAAAGATGCGCAAGTGTCTTTGATCCTTGATCGTTGTTCCTTGATCCGGAAGGCAGCAGACCAAAAAAGCATTCTAACTGAGCAAAAGGCAGTTAGAAGAAGAAAGTAAGAAAGGGCACACGGGGGATGCCTAGGCTCTCAGAGGCGATGAAGGACGTGATAAGCTGCGATAAGCTTCGGGGATTAGCAAATATGACTTGATCCGAAGATTTCCGAATGGGGAAACCTAACTAGTTGAAGACTAGTTGCAAACATGCGCAAACCCGCTGAACTGAAACATCTAAGTAAGCGGAGGAAGAGAAAACAATAGTGATTTCCTGAGTAGTGGCGAGCGAAAGGGAAAGAGCCCAAACCGGGATTGTTACGGCAATTCCGGGGTTGTAGGACTACGATGTGGTATATTAAAGTGAAGTGGAATGGCTTGGGAAAGCCAATCATAGAGGGTGAGAATCCCGTACACGTAAGCGATAGTAACCTAGTAGGATCCTGAGTACCGCGAGGTCGGAGACGCCTTGTGGGAATCTAGCGGCACCATCCGCTAAGGCTAAATACTCCTGAGAGACCGATAGTGAACTAGTACCGTGAGGGAAAGGTGAAAAGAACCGCGAATAGCGGAGTGAAATAGAACCTGAAACCGTGTGCTTACAAGCGGTCGGAGCAGACTTGTTCTGTGACGGCGTGCCTTTTGCATAATGAGCCTACGAGTTACTCCTCTCTGGCAAGGTTAAGTGATTAAGTCACGAAGCCGAAGCGAAAGCGAGTCTGAATAGGGCGTATAGTCAGAGGGGGTAGACGCGAAACCTTGTGATCTACCCATGAGCAGGTTGAAGGTGCGGTAACACGTACTGGAGGACCGAACCGATAAACGTTGAAAAGTTTCCGGATGACTTGTGGGTAGGGGTGAAAGGCTAATCAAACTGGGAAATAGCTCGTACTCCCCGAAATGTTTTTAGGAACAGCGTCAGTATTAAGTTTCATAGAGGTAGAGCTACCGATTGGGTGCGGGGGAGTCAAATCCTACCAAATCCAGACGAACTCCGAATGCTAATGAAATATGACTGGCAGTGAGGCGCGGGGTGCTAAGGTCACGCGCCGAGAGGGAAAGAACCCAGACCATCAGCTAAGGTCCCCAAGTATACGCTAAGTTGAACTAACGAGGTCCGATTGCACAGACAGCTAGGATGTTGGCTTGGAAGCAGCCATTCATTTAAAGAGTGCGTAACAGCTCACTAGTCGAGCGATCGGGCATGGATAATAAACGGGCATTAAGTGTATCACCGAAGCTATGGACTCGAAAGAGTGGTAGGGGAGCATTCTGATATCAGTGAAGCTATACGCGTCAGCGGTGGTGGAGAGATCAGAAAAGCAAATGTAGGCATAAGTAACGATAAGGCGGGAGAGAAACCCGCCCACCGAAAGACTAAGGTTTCCTGATCAACGCTAATCGGATCAGGGTTAGTCGGGGCCTAAGGTGTACCCGAAGGGGGAAGCCGATGGACAATGGGTTAATATTCCCATACTTTTTATAACTGTGACGCGGTGACGGAGTAGTGACACTGTCGCGATCTGACGGAATAGATCGTTAAAAGGCGTAGGTATAGTAATCATAGGCAAATCCGTGATTATTGCTGAAACCCAATAGTACTGCAAACCTTCGGGGGCGTAGATAGAACAGGTAATCAGACTTCCAAGAAAACCCGCTAAACTTCAGGTTATAAAAACCCGTACCGTAAACCGACACAGGTAGTCGAGGAGAGAATCCTAAGGTGCTCGAGTGAATCATGGCTAAGGAACTCGGCAAAATGGCCCTGTAACTTCGGGAGAAGGGGCGCTGTCAGCAATGGCAGCCGCAGTGAAAAGGCCCAGGCGACTGTTTAACAAAAACACATGGCTTTGCAAAATCGAAAGATGAGGTATAAGGCCTGACACCTGCCCGGTGCTGGAAGGTTAAGAGGGGATGTTAGTCGCAAGGCGAAGCATTGAATCGAAGCCCCAGTAAACGGCGGCCGTAACTATAACGGTCCTAAGGTAGCGAAATTCCTTGTCGGGTAAGTTCCGACCTGCACGAATGGTGTAACGATCTGGGCGCTGTCTCAGCCATGAGCTCGGTGAAATTGTGGTATCGGTGAAGACGCCGGTTACCCGCAACGGGACGGAAAGACCCCATGCACCTTCACTACAACTTAACATTGATATTGGATACAGGATGTGTAGGATAGGTGGGAGTTAGTGAAGCGGCTTCGCCAGGAGTCGTGGAAACAACCTTGAAATACCACCCTTTCTGTATACGGTGTCTAATCCGGCTAAGTCGGAGACATTGTTTGGTGGGTAGTTTGACTGGGGTGGTCGCCTCCAAAAGAGTAACGGAGGCTTTCAAAGGTAAGCTCAGTACGCTTGGTAACCGTACGGGGAGTGCAATAGCATAAGCTTGCTTGACAGTGAGACAGACAAGTCGATCTGGGTCGAAAGACGGATATAGTGATCCGGCGGTTCTGCATGGAAGGGCCGTCGCTCAAAGGATAAAAGGTACGCTGGGGATAACAGGCTGATCTCCCCCAAGAGCTCATATCGACGGGGAGGTTTGGCACCTCGATGTCGGCTCGTCACATCCTGGGGCTGGAGAAGGTCCCAAGGGTTCGGCTGTTCGCCGATTAAAGTGGCACGCGAGCTGGGTTCAGAACGTCGCGAGACAGTTCGGTCCCTATCTGTTGTGGGCGTTGGAAGTTTGAGTGGGGCTGTCCTTAGTACGAGAGGACCGGGATGGACAAACCGCTAGTGAATCTGTTATGGCGCCAGCTGTACTGCAGAGTAGCTACGTTTGGAATAGATAAGCGCTGAAAGCATCTAAGTGCGAAACTAGCCACAAGATGAGACTTCCATTGAGGGTCGTAGAAGATGACTACGTTGATAGGTTACAGGTGTAAAGGTGGCGACATCATAGCCGAGTAATACTAATTGCCCGAAGCTTTCTTCGCGCTCCATTAACTGGAGTGCAAGGCAGATAGACTACTACTTGTAGTAGCTAATAATGCTGTTGTTTTCTTATTCAAGTACTTTTTCCTGTATGTTAAGATATTAGCGGAGTTAAACGTAATACGTTTTACGTAATACGTTGCAAAACGGATAAGTCAAGTGTTGCAAGACGTAGAACTTATCACGTACAACGTACAACTCCCAAAGTCTTCAGGTGCCTATATCGGCGGTGTCCACCTCTTCCCATTCCGAACAGAGAAGTTAAGCCCGCCAGAGCCAATGGTACTGCCGTAACAGGTGGGAGAGTAGGTCGGTGCCCAATTTTAAACAAGCCCTTGTTCCTGATGGAATGAGGGCTTTTTTTGTGGACGAAGGTTCCTATGGGAGTCCATCAGCGCCAATGGTACTGTCCGCCCGGGGCGGATGGGAGTCCCGATAGGTATGGGGTAGGTCGCGGTGCCCATCCCGATAGCTATCGGGATTAAACAAGCCCC
>NZ_JARKNC010000005.1 GCF_029360805.1 Daejeonella sp. JGW-45
TGTAGCCTTCCCATTTTTAAGACACCGTTAATTTAGAGTTATTTCCTCAATTAATACATTCTTCGTGTTGACCTCAGTCTGTTGTTTGGAGATCATAGCAGGTACCATTCCTTTAAGAGCGCTGTGAGGTTTCATATGGTTGTAATCGTAAACCCACTCATCGCATAAGATCCTCAGTTGTTCCAGGTTCTCAAAGAGGTAAGCATTGAGTACATCTTCCCGGAATGTCCGGTTCAACCGTTCTATATAACCATTCTGCATAGGCTTGCCTGGCTGAATAAACTGCAGCGCTATTTTGTTGTCATCGCACCAGTTTTTTAACTCTTTGCTGATAAATTCCGGACCATTGTCCACCCGGATCTTAACTGGCTTTCCTCTCTCATTTATAACCTGTTCCAGCACCATAATTACCTTCCATGCAGGAATGCTGTAATCTGCGTAGGCAGCAAGACACTCTCTGCTGCAATCATCCATGATATTTAATATCCTGACTCGTCTGCCGCTCATTAAAGCATCGCTTACAAAGTCCATACTGTAGCTGTAATTAATCAGTTGTGCCGCTTCTAATGGTTGTTTTATACGTGCAGGCAGCCTGCGCTTATGCTTACGCCTAAATACCAATCTCATGGATCTGTAAACCCTGAGAACCCGTTTACGATTCCATACCAAGCCCTCAAGCCGAATTTTACCGTAGTAGTCGTCAAATCCTCGTGTAGGATAGCGTTCAGCCAGACTTTGAAGTTTGTCCATCACTTCGGTGTCGTCTTTCCTGCTTTGATAGTACCATAACGAACGGTGCAGACCTACAGTCCGGCAAGCCCTGTCAATGCTGACTCCAACTTCACTAACCGACCATTCTGCCAGCTCCCGCTTTTGGCAGGGCTTTACAACTTTTTTTCGATGATCGTTTTGGCAAGTTGATAATCCAGGCTTAGCTCAGCGTACATCTGTTTAAGCCTCCGGTTCTCGT
>NZ_JARKNC010000006.1:0-2053 GCF_029360805.1 Daejeonella sp. JGW-45
CAACATTTACAGGTACCGTATCTGGTATTACTGCCACAATGGTTGGCTTAGGTAATGTGAACAATACGGCTGATGCAGATAAACCAATCAGTTCGGCTACTCAAACAGCCCTTGATGGAAAAGCTACTACTGCTGCTTTAGCATTAAAAGCTGACCAGAGTGCAGTTGACCTGAAAGCACCCCTGGCATCTCCAACCTTTACAGGTACCGTATCTGGTATCACCGCCACAATGGTTGGACTAGGCAATGTGAACAATACAGCTGATGCAGATAAACCGATCAGCTCAGCTACCCAAACTGCCCTTGATGGAAAAGCTGCCAGTGCAGATCTTGCTTTGAAAGCACCACTAGCATCTCCGACCTTCACAGGTACTGTTTCCGGTATCACTGCTGCAATGGTTGGCTTAGGCAATGTGAACAATACAGCTGATGCTGATAAACCGATCAGTTCGGCTACTCAAACTGCCCTTGACGGGAAAGCTGCCAGTGCAGATCTTGCTTTAAAAGCACCACTAGCATCTCCGACATTTACCGGAACTGTATCTGGTATTACTAAAGGGATGGTAGGGTTATCAGATGTAGATAACACTTCAGACCTGGCTAAACCGATCAGTTCGGCTACTCAAGCAGCGCTTGATGGAAAAGCTACAACAGCTGCTTTGGCATTAAAAGCTGACCAGAGTTCAGTTGATCTGAAAGCACCTCTTGCATCTCCAACATTTACAGGTACCGTATCTGGTATTACTGCCACAATGGTTGGCTTAGGTAATGTGAACAATACGGCTGATGCAGATAAGCCAATTAGTACAGCAACTCAAACCGCTCTGGATGGAAAAGCGACTACTGCTGCGTTGGCATTAAAAGCTGACCAGAGTTCAGTTGACCTGAAAGCACCCCTGGCATCTCCAACCTTTACAGGTACCGTATCTGGTATTACCGCCACAATGGTTGGCTTAGGTAATGTTAATAATACCGCTGATGCTGATAAACCGATCAGTTCAGCTACTCAAACTGCCCTTGATGGAAAGGCCGCCAGTGCAGATCTTGCTTTAAAAGCACCTCTTGCTTCACCAACATTTACAGGAACTGTCTCAGGTATCACTGCTGCAATGGTTGGCTTAGGCAATGTGAACAATACAGCTGATGCTGATAAGCCGATCAGTTCAGCTACTCAGACTGCCCTTGATGGAAAGGCCGCTAGTGCAGATCTGGCTTTAAAGGCACCTCTTGCATCACCAACTTTCACAGGTACCGTCTCAGGTATCACTGCCGGAATGGTTGGCTTAGGTAATGTTAATAATACCGCTGATGCTGATAAACCGATCAGTTCGGCTACCCAGACAGCACTTGATGGAAAAGCTACTACTGCTGCGTTAGCATTAAAAGCTGACCAGAGTGCAGTTGATCTGAAAGCACCGCTTGCATCACCGACATTTACCGGAACTGTTTCCGGTATCACTGCTGCAATGGTTGGCTTAGGCAATGTGAACAATACGGCTGATGCAGATAAGCCGATCAGTTCGGCTACCCAGACAGCCCTTGATGGAAAAGCCGCCAGTGCAGATCTTGCTTTAAAAGCACCCCTTGCATCTCCAACGTTTACCGGAACTGTATCTGGTATCACCGCCACAATGGTCGGATTAGGCAATGTGAACAATACGGCTGATGCAGATAAGCCGATCAGCTCGGCTACCCAGACAGCCCTTGATGGAAAAGCTACTACTGCTGCTTTAGCATTAAAGGCTGACCAAAGTGCAGTGGATCTGAAAGCACCTCTTGCATCACCAACATTCACAGGTACTGTTTCCGGTATCACTGCCGGAATGGTTGGACTAGGTAATGTGAACAATACGGCTGATGCAGATAAGCCGATCAGTTCAGCTACTCAAACTGCCCTTGATGGGAAAGCCGCCAGTGCGGATCTTGCTTTAAAAGCACCCCTTGCATCACCAACCTTTACCGGAACCGTATCCGGTATCACTGCCGGAATGGTTGGCTTAGGTAATGTGAACAATACAGCCGATGTTGATAAACCGATCAGCTCGGCTACTCA
>NZ_JARKNC010000006.1:2198-498580 GCF_029360805.1 Daejeonella sp. JGW-45
CCTTGCATCACCAACATTTACCGGTACCGTATCTGGTATCACCGCCACAATGGTTGGCTTAGGTAATGTGAACAATACGGCTGATGCTGATAAACCGATCAGCTCAGCTACTCAAACAGCACTTGACGGGAAAGCTGCCAGTGCAGATCTTGCTTTAAAAGCACCTCTTGCATCTCCAACATTCACCGGAACTGTTTCCGGTATCACTGCGGGAATGGTTGGTTTAGGCAACGTGAACAATACTGCTGATGCCGATAAGCCGATCAGCTCAGCTACTCAAACAGCCCTTGATGGAAAGGCTGCTAGTGCAGATCTTGCTTTAAAGGCACCTCTTGCTTCACCAACATTTACCGGAACTGTTTCCGGTATCACTGCAGGAATGGTTGGACTAGGTAATGTTAACAATACGGCTGATGCAGATAAACCAATTAGCTCAGCAACTCAAACTGCGCTTGATGGGAAAGCTACTACAGCTGCTTTAGCATTAAAGGCTGACCAGAGTTCAGTTGATCTGAAAGCCCCTCTTGCATCTCCAACCTTTACCGGGACGGTTACAGCTCCAACCTTTGTTGGAGCCCTGAGCGGAAATGCAACCACTGCAACTACAGCAGGATCCGTTACCACCAATGCGAACTTAACTGGTCCGATCACTTCAGTTGGGAACGCAACAAGTATCAATTCCCAAACAGGAACGGGTAATACATTTGTAATGAATACTTCACCAACACTGGTTACACCAAACATCGGCGCCGCCACAGGAACAAGCCTTACTGCCTCAGGGAATGTAAGCGGTTCGGTTGTAGTGTCTACAGTTTCTACAGGTACTGCACCATTTACCGTGACTTCTACAACACCGGTAGCTAATCTAAGCATTGGCGGAAATGCAGCTACTGCAACTACAGCAGGATCTGTAACCACCAACGCCAACCTGACCGGCCCTGTTACTTCAGTAGGAAATGCGACATCAATTGCTAATGGTGCGATCAGCAATGCTATGCTTGCCAATGCAGCAGTAGGAAACTTATCTGGAACAAACACCGGCGACCAGACGGCAACTACTGTCGCTAACGTACCAGCAGGCAACATTGCAGCGACTACAGTTCAGGCAGCAATTAATGAGCTGGATACAGAAAAAGCCAATCTGGCCTCACCGACTTTCACCGGTACCGTAACATTGCCAACCGGAACGATCGCTGTTACCCAGTCTGCAAACAATAACTCTACAGCAATTGCTACTACCGCTTACGCTGACGCGCAGGCAGTAGCAGCCAAGCTTGTTAACGGATCAACCGCAGGTGATACACCATATTGGAACGGTACTGCCTGGGTCGCAGGAGGGAACATCTTTAATAATAACGGAAATGTGGGTATAGGGATGGATCCTGTTGGTGCGCAGAAATTACAGGTTAATGGAAAAGTAAAATCAAACGGTATCAATGAAACGTCTGATGAGCGCTGGAAAACGGATATTAAAGCCGTTGAAAATGCCCTTCCAAAGGTATTGGCTATGAGAGGGGTGAACTATAACTGGAGAACCGGGGAATTTCCAGAAAAGAATTTCGCATCAGGCCGCCAGCTTGGCCTGATCGCCCAAGAGGTCGAGAAAGTTATTCCGGAAGTTGTGGATACCGATGATAAAGGCTTCAAATCTGTTGAATACTCTAAACTGGTGGCGCTCTTACTTGAAGCTATCAAAGATCAGCAGAAGCTGATCAGCAAACAGGAAGCAGATATTGCCAGCCTGAAATCTGACAGTCAGCGTGTCGAAAAAATGGAAGCGGAACTTGTTAAGGTTCAAACGCTGCTTCAAAACTTGTTAAAAGGTAATGTATCTGCGCAGCATGGAAATGTTAACTAATTCATGGCCGGCAAGACGGCGCATTTCTAGTCCGGCTACGCTGGTTCTTTTTTGTGGGCTTATTCTCTGTTCGTTGTCAGCTTCCGCTGCTGAATATTTTTCAAGGAGTACGGGGTCTTTCACTACAGGTACCCGCTGGTCGACCCAGCGAACAGGAGGTACTGTTGTTGCTTTTCCAGGCAGTACGCATACCTATACTATTCAATCGGGACACAACATATCGATCACTGCGGCGACGGCGACTGCCGGAATCACAATAGAAGCCGGAGGTACATTAACGGCAACTACGTTCGGGCTTACGATAACCGGGAGCTGGGCCAATAATGGCGGGACATTTGACGATGGGACTACTGCTACCGTAACATTTTCAGGTGTCTCATCGATCAACGGAACAACGAATCCGCAGAATTTTCAGAATGTTACCGTTGCCAGCGGAGCGTCATTAACTATCAATTCGCCGGTTGTACTTGCTGGTAACTTTGCGTTTGCAGCAACCGCAGCCAACATTGTTGTTACTATTGCCGGTACTAATTCCCTATCTGTTACAGGGACATGGTCTATGCCACGGCCAAGCGCGGGCTTCACGTCGACTATCGCAGTCGGCGCGGGAACGCTATCTGTAACAGGTACGTTCACGATGTCAGCCACTGTGACTACAAGAAATAATATAATGACCATCTCTACCGGTACGGTCAATCTGGGGGCTCTAACCACCGGCACTACCGGTTGTCTGTTTACGTTTACCGGTGCAGGTACTTTAAACATATCGGGTACGCTTTCCGGAGGGCCTCCCGCTCTTACCCAATCTACGGGGACGGTTAATTTTACCGGAGCCTCCGCACAGACCGTCTGGAATGAAACTTTTTATAACCTGGGTTTTTCAGGTGCGGGAACGAAGACCATAGCAACTGGCTCCACTGCAATCGTCCAGGGTAACTGGACCGTAAATAGTCCAACGACCATGACCACGACAGCGGCTGCCAACGTTACCGGGGATATCACAGGATCCGGCAACATCACCATGGGATCAGGCACAATAAACATACAAGGCGACTGGACAAACAGCGGTACGTTTACACGAGGCACCGGGACAGTTAACTACAATGGGAGCGGCGCTCAGAGCGTGGCAGGTCTTTCTTATAATAACCTGCAGGTAACCGTGGGCGGGACAAAAACACTTGCGGCGAACACTACGGTCAACAACATATTGACGGTTTCCACACCGGCGACTTTCGATCTCGGTACCTTTACCGTTACGTTGCCGCTTACAGGAACTCCTTTGGTAATTACGGGTAGCCTTGCAGGGACGGGAAAGATGCTCTTTTCAGGAGGTAGCGGGCAAAATGTGCCCGGGACAAGCTATTACGATCTGGAGTTCTCAGGCACGGGAACAAAAACCATCGCGGCGGGAACAACGATTACAGTGGGCAACAACTGGACCGCTGGCAGTGCAACAACAATGACTACCACTGCAGCGGCTAACGTTAACGGGAACATCAGTGGTGGAGGTGCCATTACGATGGGATCGGGAACGATAACCCTGGGAGGGGCCTGGAGCAATAACGGTCCCTTTACGCGAGGGACGGGCACCGTTATATACAACGGTGGTGTACAGGACATCGCCGGCCTGACCTATAATAATCTCCAGGTTTCGAATGCTGGAATAAAAACTCTGGCAGCCAATACGACTGTAGCGGCAATCCTCACTGTCAATGCGTCCTCAGAACTTAATCTTGCCGACAAAGTTTTAACATTGTCGGCCACAGGAACACCATTTGTTAATAATGGAACGGTTAATACGGCTACCTCAACCGTTATATATGGGGGCACTACACCAACTATCGCGCTGTTAAACTATTTTAACTTAACCGGGTCTGCAGGTGGCCCTAAGATTTTTCCGGCAGGTACCATCGGCATAGCCGGGGCATTTACCCCTTCCGGCGGAACATATTCTGTCGATAATGCAAATATTGTAAACTTCAACGGCACAGGTCCTACGCAAACCATTCCAGCCTTTATGTTTAAAAAGATGATAATCAGTGGTTCAGGTCAAAAAATAATTGCAACAACTGTAGACGTAAACCAGGTGGATATAGAAGATGGTCCGACTATGGACATAACAACCGGCCAGCTCAATGTTAACTAATATAATACTCGTATTAACTAACCTTCAAAGATTATGAATGCTGTTCGTCAATATCAAAAAACATTTGTTAAATGTGCTCTTGGTAAATTCGCTGTATGCTTAACCGTGTTTGTGTGTTTATGCTCCGCAGGATTTGCCGCCATCCGTACCTCTACCACAGCCGGAGGTAACTGGAACTCAACCAGCACTTGGAGCGGGGGAGTGATACCCCTGGCGGGTGATGAAGTAGTTATAGCAACAACAGGAACCAATGCGGTAACAGTTGACGGCATCAGGACTTGTATTAAACTTACTATAAACAGTCGCGGAAGACTCGTTATCAGCGGCACAAATATGCTGACCGTGAACGGCGCTGTAAGCATGCCGCGTCCAGGTAATGGATATACCAGCGAATTAAATGTCAATGGTGGCACATTAAATGCAACCGGTTTGTTTACCATGTCAGGCTCAAGCGGTACCCGCTACGCCACACTTAATATTACAACGGGAACAGCAAATCTTGCAGGGCTGACTACAGGCGGGGCGGCATCCAGGATTATCTTTGCCGGCACAGGTGTACTAAACTTATCGGGAACGCTAAGCGGAACAGCGCACACATTCACACCTGGACAGGGAACCGTGAATTTCACCAGTGCGGCAACGCAATCGATCTGGCCGAAGGTGTATTACAACTTAGGCGTTTCGGGGGCTGGTACAAAAAATCTTTCCACAAGTACTACGGTAAATAATCGTGTACAGGTTGATGGCACTCTGAGCCTGGGCAGCTACACGCTGACTCTTCCCGGGCCTGGCACCCCGCTTGTTGTAAACGGAACTCTTACTCCCGGCACCGGAACGGTTTCGTTTACCGGGACCTCCGCGCAGACTGTCGCGGGTACAACCTATTATAACCTGGCTTTTTCCAATGGGGGGACTAAGACAATCCCAACAGCTTCTTCGGCTAATATTTCAAACGATTTTAATGTAGGCAGCAACACATTGTTTGCAGGAACTTCAACGGTTATAGTTGGCAGAGATATCACCGGTGCAGGTACTATGACGATGGAGTCGGGAACACTCACTATAAGCCGGAACAATACACGGACCGGAGCTTTTGTACCCGGTTCCGGAACGGTACATTATGCAGGAGCCGTTGCGCAAACAGTACGTGCGGTCGAGTATTTTAATCTTAAACTATCCTTAACCGGCAATAAATCGGTTGCGGCTGACCAGGCTATTGTAATCAATAATGATCTGGATGTCAACAGCCAGTTTACCCTTCCTGGTGCAGCGAGCGCAGATATCGCAGGTAGTGTAATTGGTACCGGAAATATCATTCTTGAGGATGGCGTGGTATCTCTTGAAGGAGATTGGATGAACGAAGGCAGCCTCGAATCGGGCAGCAGTACAGTTATATTTGACGGCAGCGCTGATCAGATCGTAGCCGGCAATGATTATTATAACTTAGAAACCGGGGGAACCGGATCAAAGACCCTGAGTGATGCAGTAATTGTCAGAAATGTACTGACTGTGGGTGCAAACAGCGAACTGCACCTGGATAGCCAGGACCTAACCTTGTCGGGAGCTGGTACGCCTTTAGTTAATAATGGGCTATTTTCGCCTTCAGCTTCCACTGTAAATTATACTAATGCAGGACAAACGGAAATAGCAGCTGTAAATTATCATAATCTTAATGCTGCCGGCGGTCCGAGAAAGCTTGCTGAAGCCGGCACCATCGGAATTTCAGGGACATTTACTTCTGGCGCCGGAGAATACGAGGTGATAAACAGCACTGTGAGCTTTAACGGTGTAAATCAGACGTTGCCCGAATTTACTTTTTATGACATTGCGCTCGTGGGACCGGGGGTAAAACTGATAAACAGCCAGGTAAATGCCAAAACCATAACAATAGAGAGTGGCGCCATACTTAACCTGGAATCTGATAGCGGGGGGATGCTAACCATTACGAACTAAGCTTTCCGCTTGAATCCTTCGTTGTTTTTTAGTATATTTGATAGGCTTTCGCATCCCAGGCGCATACGAATTGCTTACCGGATTTTATTATACCGACACTGCCTGGTGACTTTCGGCATATGAAAACGATAATACCTCGGTTTAAGAAAGAACGATGCCAGATTTGCATTGCGCTGCTTTTCCTGGTATCGTTTTTTCGTGCCTCGTCGCTGTCTGCTGCCATTATTACATCAACCGCTGCGGGGGGTAACTGGAATACTGGTGCGACCTGGGTTGGAGGGAATATCCCGGCTGTAGGCGACCAGGTAGTTATCGCAACGAGCTCCGGCGGATCGGTTACTTTAATTGCCAATCAGACATGTACGGGCGTAACGATAAATTCCGGAGCGATTTTAAACCTTTCTTCTTTTACGCTTACTGTTAATGGTCCCTGGCAAAATAATGGTACGTTTAACGACGGCACCGGAACGGTCACTTTCGGTACCGCTAATGCTGCCATTAATGCCGGCAGCGGGACAGCCAATTTTGAGAATATCATAATTGCGAGTGGTGCTACAATGAATATCAATACCGATGTCGCCGTGAACGGGAACTTTGATTTCGTGCTGCCTGCAGCCAATAATATCGTAAATATTAACCTGAGCAATTCCTTATCAGTATCAGGTAACCTGACAATGAACCTTCCCACAGCTACGCGCACCAGTACTATAGCGGTGGGTGCAGGTACATTAACTGTTAGTGGGCTTTTTAATATGCAGGCACAGGCCACATCGGGCAGGGCCAACGTAATTACTATCTCAACCGGTACTGCTAATCTGAACGGCGGCTACTCGACGGGAACAGTAGCTCCTACAATAGCGGCTGGCTGTAAGATCACTTTTACCGACGCAGGAATCCTTAACCTCTCGGGAACCCTTACCGGAGGAGCCCCCGCCATCGTCCAAAGTACAGGAACTGTGAATTTTAAAAGCGCAACAGCCCAGGGAATCTGGTTGGAGACATACTATAACCTTGGTGTTTTTGATGGTACAAAATCCCTCCTCGGTGCAATCACTGTTCAAAATCAGTTAAATGTTGCATCCGGAACTCTTCAGGCCGGGTCGTTTGCCATGACTCTATCCGGATCTGCCAATGCATTTATATGTGCCGGAACATTTAATCCGGGTTCTGCTTTAGTCACTATGAGTGGCGCAGCCGAAACGACTATTCCCGGCACCACATTTAATAATTTAACTGTAACCGGCGGCAATAAAACAGTTCAAAGCGGTACCATGCTCACTGTAAATGGCAACTGGGCACAGAATACCAGTGTAGTAATGGATGGAACAGCCAATGCCTATGTAGGCGGTTTGCTGTCAGGATACGGCGCCCTGACAATGGGATCGGGAACGTTGAGCCTGGATTCTTCGTACACGAGCTCGGGTACCTTTACTCCGGGAACAGGGACGATAAAATATATAGGCAACGGAGGAGCTGTTAAAGTAAACTGGACATATTATAACCTGGAGATCGACGGCAACAGAAGTATTACGGGGGCTGTGACAGTTACAAATGTGTTAACAGTGAACAGCGGTAAAACACTCAGCATGGGCACCAGCCCGGTGAACCTGACCGGAGACGGTAACCCCATAGTAAATAATGGGACAATCGTCTCCACGAGTGGCGCGCTTGTTTTTGCAGGGACGGGCGCGCAGGTTATCGGATCGGGTACTTACCCCAAAACCACACTGACGGGCGGGTCCAAGACGATTCCTTCTGGCGCCAATGTTAATATTGCGGGCGCCTTCGCTATCACTGCTCCGCTGACAATGGAAGCAAATTCCATCGCTACCATCACAGGCGCGGTGACTATGAGTTCTCCATTGATTGTCGAAAACTCATCAACATTCAATGTTAATGGGACATTCGTACCCAATGCTGATGTAACCTATAATGGAAATGCATCCGGTACATTTACCGGTGCGGTAAGCGGTAGCGGAGGAACGACGATGTCGACCGGCACTTTGACCTTTCAGTCCACTTTCGCAGGAGGAACATTTGATCCCGGTACAGGAAGGGTGGTGTACGACGGAACCGCTGCCCAGGCAGTAAGGGTGGGCATAAACTATTATAACCTGGAATTATCGAGTTCAGTATCCAATTCAATTGCTTCCGGAACGCTGAATATTGCGAATAACCTTATCATCGAATCTGCAACAACCCTTACAACAAGCACTACCCTGAATATAACCAACGATATTACTGGCACGGGGGCATTTACCGCCGCAGGCTTCGTTAATCTTCAGGGCGACTGGCTGCATACAGGTACGCTTACGCCAGGCACCGGCACAATACATTATAATGGAACCGACCAGATTGTCAAAAGCCTCAGTTATTATAAGTTGTCTATGACCGGTGGAACTAAAACCATGGATGGTAATATTACCGCCACGAATTTAGTTACAATTAATGCCGCCACCATATTGAACATGGCTGGTTTTACACTTGAGCTCCAGGGCGGAACAGTAAATGCCCTGAGCAACCTCGGAACACTTACAGGTAACGGTAAGGTTAAGTATGCTGCCGCTGGTGCCCAGACGGTCAATGCTTCAGTTTTTTATGATCTCGAATTCACCGGCGGTGATAAGACAATTGCAACAGGAGTTACCATAGAGACAACTAATGACTGGATTGTTTCTTCGAACGTTATCATGACGAGTACGCAGAATGTAACCGTGGGCCGGGACCTGATCCACAATACCGGTGCGTTGATTGACCAGGGTGCAGGGGTCATCCGGATAGGGAGGAACTGGACAGCCAACGGGGGTACATTTGATGCAGCCACCGGAACAGTGATATACGAAGGCGCCAATCAAACCATTGCACCTTTTAGTTATGCTACGCTTATATGTGATGGTACGGGGATAAAATCTATCACCGGCAATATCATTATCACAGGAGTGCTCACCATTAATCCCGGCGTTACGTTTGACCGCGATACCTATAATGTTACGCTTTCTTATAATGGCACCCCATTCGTTAATAACGGTACGCTTACCGGCAATGGTAAATTCTTCTATACCGGTACAGGTACACAAAATATAGCGCCAGGCTCTTATTATGACCTTGAGTTCAATACCGGGGCAAAGAATCTTCCGGCTAATGAGGCGCTGGAAATACTAAACGACTGGACGATCAGCTCAGTAACAGTATTCGGAGAGAATACAACGGTTTCGGTATCGGGTAATATCAGTGGCGCGGGTGCATTCACTCTTGGCAATGGCACCCTGAACTTAGCCGGAAGCTGGGATAAAACCGGCACCTTTACTGCTTCTAATACCGGGATATTCCATTACAATGGCGCTGCTCAAAATATCGCTGCATTGGACTATTACAAATTACAGATCTCCAACCCCGGCGTTAAGTCCCTTGCAGCCAATACAACCGTGAGAGATGTTTTAACGGTCAACTCGGGCTCAACCCTTGGACTAGGGGCATTTACATTAACTCTTCCCCTGGCGGGAACACCATTTATCAACCAGGGCACCATGCTGCCCGGAACCTCAACTGTACTCTATACCGCTGCCAGCCAGACCGAGATTGCCCCGGGAAGTTATTATAACCTGACCACAAGCGGCGGCCCCCGCAGCCTGGTAAACGGCGGAACTTACGAAATCGGAGGGACGTTCACGCCCGGCTCGCCCACTTTTACGAGCGTAACCGGAAGCACGGTAAACTTCAATGGCACCGCTGCCCAGACAATCCCCGCATTTACATTCCATAAGCTGATACTTAGTGGTGCCAATGATAAATCCGTTCTAACTGCTACCAGTGTAACTGTATTTGATCTTGAAGTGCAGGATACGGCAGTACTTAATATTGCCGGTACCGGTGTGATCAACATCACCAAACCTTAGGAACGACTTCTGGTGTCTATTTAACTGCCTGATTTATTGTTGCTTTCGTACATCCTGCGTGCAAATCAATTTTTTATAAGGAGTATGATAAAAAACGAAACTATTTTATCTGTTTCAGCGTAAAAAATTGCTTTGAAAGCAAGACTTTATTGCAGAACTTTAAGGGCCTGAATTAAGAGTGTTTTTTAACATCTTATTAATAAGGACGTTGCCGGAAAATAATATTATTGTATCTTGTTGTTTGCTTGAAACCTGTTTGTCTGCAATACAGAGGTTTCGTTTGCACAATATTGAAAAGAAAGCTTATTGATCTAAACTTTACGTGATATCCAAAACCGCTATAAATAAACTGGTGCATTCCCGCAAGGTTTGGCTTGTCCTGTTTGTCACCTTACCTTGTTTGGCCAAAGCTCAGGCAGTGAACGAGGTCCACATTTTTCGTGATGCTTCCATATACGCGCATCCTAATTCCAGCACCAACATCTTTTCTAATGTTTCGCAGGGCGGTACCTTTGTATCGTATGATACAGCTCTGATACATTTTTTTGCACAGATATGGCAGAACCAGCCGGGAAGCCGCTTACCGGATGAGTCACCTCGCGGGATTGACGGCATTGGAGGCATATTCAGGTTCTCAGGACAGTTTTTCAATCCACAGCAAATCGTATCGGCCGGTTCACAGCCCTATAACGGTTTTCCCAATGTAAGAATTGATAACCCTCTTAATGTAACGGCAACAACCGGTAATCTTCATATCAACAATAACCTGGATTTTGTTAATGGCAATCTGATACTGGATGATGTGGACGTAACAGTTGGCCGTAATGGCGGCGGGACGATCACGGGTTTTAGTGACAGGCGTTTTATTGTGACAGGAACAGGAATAACAGGGGGGAGCCTGATGAGGAGTTTTAGCGGAGCGGCAAATACAGCGACGGCTTATCCGGTTGGTACTACGCTTACAAGCTATACACCCGCTTCTGTCATCTATCGTGGCATCCCGCAGAATATTAAAATACGAGTGGCCGACGAGGTATATAATAAAACTAATTTCCCCGAATATGTATACAAGACCTGGATCGTGGAACGTGATTTTCCGGATGCATCAGGAAGCCTCGATCTTACACTGCAGCATAATTCAGCCGACGAGGGTGTCGAATATTTCAGGAACAGGAACGATGCTTATGTGAGCCGATATGATGCGAACCTTACGGGCTTATATGACATCGTAGCCCCTCATGCAACTGTTACACCGGGAACTATAAGCAGCGGTGCGGCGGTGTTCGATTCGTACATGAATACCAGGCTAAACATCGGAGCCCTTAAAGCCACCGAATATTTTACGAAATCGGTGATCAAAAAGCAGGTGGATGAGAATACTCCTGTAAATATGCCGGATGCTATTTCGCCAAATGGCGATGGGTTAAATGACCGGTATGAGATAGTAAAGCGCTTGCCAACCGACAGGGTACGTTTTGAAGTTTACAGTCGCAACCAGGTATTGGTCTACCAGCACCTGGACTACGATAATTCTTTCGATGGCAACGGCAATCAGGGCGGTTTCATGGGCGATGTACTTCCTGATGGTATTTATTACTACCTGATCAGTGTAAATGGTGCTAAAGGTATTCCGGGGTATCTGATTATTAACAGGTAAATGCGTATGAAGAAAATAGTTACTCCTCTTACTATTTGTATTTTATTGCTTTCAGCGTTCAGCCTTCAGCTTTCAGCGCAGCAGCTCCCCCTGTACTCGCAATACATGTTCAATACGCTGGAGATCAATCCGGCGTATGCGGGCTTTAAGGAGTCGATGCAGTTTACCAGTATTTTCCGGAAGCAGTTCAACGGCATTAAGGATGCACCCCAGACTGCCTTGCTCTCTTTTGATATGCCCATAGGAACCACTCAGCTGGGTGTGGGGCTAAAACTTGTTGATGATAAGATCTCTGTGTCACGCACTACAGGGGCGCAAGGCTCTCTCTCATACCATATAGATGGCGATAATTCCAGGATGTCTTTCGGCCTGCAGGTGGGGGCACTGAATTATAAGGCAAATATGGCTGACCTGAACGTGACCCACCCCGGCGACCCCATCTTTGCCCAGGATGTGAACACGCTGGTTGCCAATTTTGGGACCGGGATATTCTATAATACCGATAAGTTCTACGCCGGCGTTTCTGTTCCTAACATCGTACGGACCCATTTGCGTGAAACAAATATTGCTCTGAACCATTACGAAGTTAAGCAAAGCCCTCATTTCTATATCAATGCGGGTATGCTCATCGACCTCAACGATAATTTTATCCTGAAGCCCAGTTTCCTCTTACGCGGGGTGAAGGGTATACCTTTAAATTATGACATTAATGCCAATGTCTTTTTCCGTGATCTCTTCTCTATGGGTGTTTCATACCGCAGTCACAGCGCTGTGGTAGGGCTGATGGATGTACGGGTAATACCGGAGCTAAGGCTTGGATATGCTTATGATTATAATGTGGGAAGACTGAATGCTTTCGCGAAAGGAACGCATGAGATCATATTAAGGTATCATATTCCTATTGACAGGGATATATTGATGCCGTCGTACTTGTTTTGAGAGAAACGGAAAACTGAAAACTGAAAACTGAAAACGGAAAACGGAAAAGTGGAAAGTGGAAACGGAACTGAAGGTAAGAGGGAAGTAAAAAAGGAAAAGAGAAAACAAAAGGATAAAAAAACGAAAATATAGGCGTCGGGGTCAAAGCTTTCAGCTTTCAGCTTTCCGCCTTCAGCAAAAAAGATATGCGCAAACTATACTCATCATCGTCCAGTTACAGACTGCTTCTCGCCGGGATCCTATCCGTGCTTATAGGAAGCGCTAACGCACAAATAAAGATCGGTACTAATGGTGCTACTATAGCACCTTCGTCCCTGCTTGAGCTGGAAAGTGCTAATCAGGGCTTGTTATTGCCGCGTATGGCGGATACGGTAGCAATAAACGCGTTAAATCCACCCAATGGTATGCTGATCTATCTTACCAAAACCCCGGCGGTAGGCCTGTATGTAAGGAAAGTTACCGGCTGGGAATTCCTTACCGGATCGCTTGGGGGAAATGGTAATTTCAGTTCCTTAACTGTGTCGGGCGCCGTAACTGCAGGCAGCTTCAGCGGGCCGTTAACAGGGAATGCAACCTCCGCAACTACGGCTTTGACAGCAACAAATTCACTCAATTCGGCGGTCACAAATGATGTTTCAACTACAGCAGTTACTTATCCGACTTTTGTTACGATGAGTCCCGGTAATTCCGCCCTGCGTACCAGCAATACCAATTTAAGTTATGTGCCGGGCACAGGGGTACTAACCGCTCTTGGATTCAGTGGTCCTTTGACTGGAAATGTAACCGGAACCGCGACCCGGGCAATTGATGCCGTGAATTCGGCTAATAGTGCCATTTCAAATAATATTACTGCTAATGCATTGCACTACCCAACATTTGTCTCCGGAACGACCGGAAATCTGCCCCATCAGACCAGCAGCCCTAATCTTACTTTTAACCCGAATACGGGAATATTAAGTGCTACTACGTTTAACGGCAACTTAACCGGTAATTCGACCACGGCTACAAATGCCACTACAACGACCATTACTGATGACATTATCAGCACCGCCGTCACTTATCCTACATTTGTCACAAATACTTCCGGCAATTGGGGACAAAGAACTGCGGGCACCCGGCTCAGCTTTGTTCCTGCAACAGGCATTTTAACAGCTTCGGGCTTTACATCGACAGTGCCAACGGGCACAGCGCCGTTTGTGGTTGCTTCATCCAGTACTGTAGCTAACCTGACTTCAACAAACACAGTTAATACAGGAATAACTAATGACCTGGGTACGAACTCAGCAGTCTATCCAACGTTTGTGAACGGGACAACAGGCTTTCTCGACCAAAGGGTGTCTAATTCGAGGTTAAGTTTTATTCCTCTGACCGGGCAGCTTAGCGCTACTAGCTATACTGGCCTCTGGAACGGCTCAGTTATCGCCGGACAATATGGAGGTACCGGAGTTAATAATTTAGGACGTACTATAACACTGGGCGGTAATCTGACAACTTTCGGTGCTAATAATATAACACTTCGAACAACTGGTTTGACGGATGTAACTCTGCCAACAGGTGGTACACTTGTGGCAGCACTTTCGGCCAGCGGTACTGTAGCTTTTAATGCAACTCCAGCCGGTCAAACCAGTGATGGTCTATCTACGATCACAGTAAATGGTGCCGTTGATGGGGATGTGGTCAGTATCGGAGTGCCATTTGCAACCATGGCTGCAGGAGGAACTTATGTGGCCTGGGTTAGTGCACCGAATACGGTGAGCATCCGTTTTAGCAATACGACGGCTGGCCCCCTGACTCCATCAGCAGTATTTAATGTGAAAGTCTTTAAATAAGAACCACCTATGTATAGAAGACTAAGTTCTTAACCGTGTGGTACGTTTCCACTTACAACTATAACGTACAACATAAAACTCCCTTACCTTCCCGTTATCTCCGCGATCCGGTTCCTCTCCGTCTGCAGCTCCCTGGCCAGTTTTTTCTCTTTGTCATTGGCAGAGATCTTATATTTTTGAAACTCCTCACTAAGTTCATTGAACAGGCTTGTGCGATAACGTGCTTCGGTGAGCGCTGACTTGTTGCGGTAGATGGTAAACGTTAAAGCTGCCGCGAGCATTAATACAAGTCCCCACATCAGCAGGTTATAGGTGCCTTTTTCCATCGGGATACCCAGCAGGCTAACCTGGTTTACACTGGCTCTTGATTCCTCGAGTTCCCGGTGAAGAGAATCGAGCTCAGCTTTCGATTGAGTAACCGATTGTGCGCTGCCGGCGATCTTCGCGTTGGCTTCATTCTTTAATTGTTTTTCCCGGGCGAGCGTATCCAGGATGTTTCTCCAGAACAGGTCCAGCTTTTCTTTCCGGATCTCTTTGAATCCCTGGTATGAACCCGATTTTACAACCACGTCCTGGTATTGCTGGCTTAAGGTAGTTCCGGGTGTCTGGGCTTGAAGGTCTAGTGATGTATATATAATAAGGAGTAGGAGGAGGATAGGTTTTAGTTTCGGCATAAGGTTTAGTTTTTATAGTAAAACAGTTTTGACGGGGATTTATTGTGTCTGGGTTTGAGCTGTGGGCTGGCTTATTCTTTTTACCGCAGAGTGTGATATAGAGGCAGGCCCTATGTTTTAGACTTAAATAAGTTAAGCGCTTCGCGCTTGATTTAACGCAGAAAGCGCAGAGTTTTCGCAGAGGGCGCAGAATCAGACGGCTAATACGTGCTAATAAGCATTTTCCCACCTGGCCTCCGCGCTCTTTGCGTGTACTTTGCGCCCTCTGCGGTAAATTTAACACAGCGTTCAGATCAAAACTCCAAATAATTTCGCACGCCTGCCTGTTACAGTCTGGGCTTACCGATGTTGTAAACTATCCAAAACCTGCAAGAAACCCGCAATATCACCATCAGTATGCTCCTGCGTTCTAAGCACATCTTCAGCACTGTCTAAGCACTGAGATAACACTAAGATAAGGCCGTGATCAAACTTGCGTGAAGCTGCGGGTTATATTGATCGCAACCACTATTTGCGGGTTCGTGCTGCATAGCGTAAGCATAGGAAGTTCCCGCTCGGCACCTGCGGTTGGGGCCGCGTACCAGCACGAGATCCTTTCAGGACCTAATCGGGAAGGGCGAAACTCCGATTTCACGCAGAATTTCTGACTATTTATTATGTATTTCTTGAAATACTATCTTTTCTCTATTACGAGTTTCATAATTACTCATTCACCGGTCTTGCGAATTTCATGATTGCCGAAGTGCCGGCATTATCGATTTCATAATTGCGCATTCACCGGCATTGAAAATATGGTAAAAGTGCTTTTATGTGGTGAAAGAGGGGGATTTTTTGTAAATTAAGGGGAGGGGGAAGGGATAGAGTTGAAAGTTGAAAGTGGAGACCCGATAGCTATCGGGTTGAAAGTGGAGGGAGGATGCGGGAAGTATGAAAGAGGAGGGGATGGGATTTTGGGATGAAAGGGGAGTGAACGCTTAGTGAACCACTAGTGAATCCTTAGTGAATGAAAGGAAGAGGACTAAAGTCGGAGGTCTGACGCAGGAGCCCGTCTTCCGGACGTCTGGGAATGAAGTATGGGAGTAGCCATTTCAGAATGGTGTTATGAAATTGTACCGGTATGAGGAGTGAATATAAAACCATTTAAATGTTCGTCTATGGAGAAATGAAGAGAAATGAGGTATGAGGTACGAGGAAGGAAGTAAGACTCGCAGCTCATACGTGTAACCCGCCGGCAAAGAAAGACCTGCCAGATGGTCAATAGCTTACTGTTGCTTTAAACACAAACACTGGTGCATTACAGTTATTGGGTTCTAATCCCGAATGGTGCCGTTAGTATGGTGAGGCCAAGAGCTCTGGCAGTACACCGAACGCGAAAGAGGCGGTAAGTATGAAGACTCTGCTAAAAGTATTATTTAAGAGCCAGGTATCAGGAACCAAGAATCAAGATTTTCCACAAAGCGGGCCGCACGTGATCAAGCCGGGGAGAATAAGGGCCTCTTCCCCGATTAAGTCGGGGATCTCGTGTTGGCACGCGGCCCCAGCCGCAGGTGCCCGGAAGCCTGTTAAGTTGTGCAAGATGCTGCAAACCGGATCACAGCTGCACGGGGTTTGAACCCAGGTACATTAAAATACCTAGCCAGGCATATGCTGCGCATGCCTGTAGGGAGACCCCTGATCGAGCCAGGGGAGAATAAGGGCCTCTTCCCCGATTAAGTCGGGGATCTCGTGTGGCACGCGGCCCCAGCCGCAGGTGCCCGGAAGCCTGTTAAGTTGTGCAAGATGCTGCAACCGGATCACCGCTGCACGGGGTTTGAACCCAGGTACATTAAAATACCCAGCCAGGCATATGCTGTGCATGCCTGTGGGGAGACACCCGACTTAATTGGGGAAGAGCTCGCTATGCAAACTGCCTTCAATCAATGCGTCAAACCTGCGTAAGCTAAACCGGGGCGGCAGGAGTAGCTTTTGCTTGTCTATTAAGAGTTTAATGAAATACAAAAGTCCTGAGCAAAACTACTCCAGAGCACCGGACTGTCGGTTCCGATGAAGTGGAGGTTTTGCTTTTCAAAATGGAAAGCACCTCATCTTTGGAGAAGAATACAAATTATTCAAAAATAACTTCACAACTCTTTGATAATTAATAAGACTTTCCTATCTTTGCCCTCCCTTTAGAGGGGTTTACTATGTCTTGAACGAAGCCCTACTGCTTCGATGGACACAAATTGATTAAAGAAAATGTCAGGAATTATTGGAAAAAAAGTAGGAATGACCAGCATTTTCGATGCTGAAGGGAAGAACATCCCCTGCACAGTTATCGAAGCTGGCCCATGCGTAGTTACTCAGCTACGTACCGTCGATACAGACGGCTACACCGCAGTTCAGTTAGCTTTCGACGACAAGAAAGAGAAAAACACAACCGGTTCATTGAAGGGACATTTCGCAAAAGCCAAAACTACACCTAAGCGTAAGCTGGTTGAGTTTAAGACTTTTGAGGATGAAAAAGCTCTTGGTGACACAGTTGACGTATCGATCTTTGAAGAAGGTGACTATGTTGATGTAGTTGGTACCTCAAAAGGTAAAGGATTTCAGGGTGTTGTAAAACGCCACGGATTTGGCGGTGTGGGTGGTCAAACTCACGGTCAGCACAACAGGTTAAGGGCGCCAGGTTCACTGGGAGCTTCTTCATGGCCTTCACGTGTATTCAAGGGAATGCGCATGGCAGGACGTGCTGGTGGTGACCGCGTTAAAATTCAGAATCTTCAGGTTTTGAAGGTGTACACAGAGCAAAACTTATTGGTAGTTAGCGGTTCAATCCCGGGAGCTAAGGGTTCTTACGTAATCGTTGATAAATAGGAAGATGGAAGTTAAGGTTATAAATATATCAGGTAAAGAAACAGGTGCCAAGGTGCAGCTTCCTGATGCGATCTTCGCCGTAGAACCAAATGATCACGCGATTTACTTAGATGTAAAGCAATACTTAGCGAATCAGCGCCAGGGAACGCACAAGTCTAAGCAACGTAATGAGATCGCAGGATCTACCAAAAAATTATACAAACAAAAAGGTACTGGTGGTGCCCGTGCAGGATCTATCAAATCGCCATTGTTCAATGGTGGTGGCCGTATATTCGGTCCGCAGCCCCGCGACTACAGCTTTAAGCTGAACAAAAAGCTTAAATCATTAGCGCGTAAATCAGCACTTACTTATAAAGCACAGGATAATAACATCGTGGTTTTGGAGGATTTCAATTTTGATTCTATCAAAACTAAAAACTACGTAAAGTTAGTTGCTGATTTAAACCTGACTGACGCTAAGTCTTTATTAGTGTTGCCGGCAGCAAATAACAATGTTTATTTATCAAGCAGGAACATCAGGAAAGCAAAGGTTGTTACCGCTGCAGAATTAAATACCTATGACGTATTAAATGCAGGAACATTATTGCTTACAACTGAGACTGTTAAAACATTAACGGAGGCGTTCGCGAAGTAAGATGGAAATTTTAAAGAAACCAATCCTGACTGAGAAAGCATCGTTGTTAACTGAAAAGTTAAACCGCTTTACTTTCAAAGTAGATCACAGAGCCAACAAATTGGAGATCAAGAATGCGATCGAAAAAATGTACGGCGTGAACATCAAAGCTATCAATACATCGGTAGTATTTGGAAAAACAAAATCGCGTAACACTAAAGCAGGTGTTGTAACAGGAAATGCTCCTAAATACAAAAAGGCTATAGTTACGCTTAATGATGGTGAAACTATTGACTTTTACAGCAATATTTAATTAAGACATGGCAGTAAGAAGATTTAAACCGGTTACCCCGGGTACTCGTTTCAGAGTAGGAGGAGTTTTCTCTGATGTAACTACTAACGTTCCTGAAAAGTCGTTGGTTGTTTCGATCAAGAAATCCGGCGGTAGAAATAATTCCGGTAAAATGACTATGCGTTATCTCGGTGGGGGACATAAAAAGTCATACCGATTGATTGATTTTAAACGCGATAAAAATAACATCCCCGCAACTGTTGCCACTATCGAGTACGATCCAAACCGTAGCGCGCGTATTGCCCTGGTGCATTATGCTGACGGTGAGAAACGTTACATCATTGCCCCGGAAGGACTGACAGTAGGAATGAAGATCGTTTCAGGCGAAGGTTCAGCTCCGGAAATTGGAAACGCTCTTCCTTTGAAGAACATTCCTTTGGGATCTATTATTCACAACATTGAACTGAACCCTGGTCAGGGAGCTATCATTGCTAGAAGCGCGGGCACGTATGCACAGCTTTCAGCACGTGATGGTAAATATGCGATCATTAAAATGCCTTCCGGCGAGACGCGTATGATCCTGGCTACTTGTATCGCTACTATCGGTACGGTTTCTAACTCTGAAAAAGCTAACGAAGTGTTAGGTAAAGCAGGTAGGAAGCGTTGGTTAGGCCGCCGTCCAAGAGTTCGTGGTGTGGCAATGAACCCTGTCGATCACCCTATGGGTGGTGGTGAAGGAAGATCATCTGGTGGTCATCCACGCTCTAGAAAAGGTTTATTATCTAAAGGCTTCAAAACCCGCGATAAAAAGAAATCATCTGATCGTTACATCATAGAGAAGAGGAAGAAATAATGGCTCGTTCAATAAAAAAAGGACCCTATATAGATCATAACGTAGAGAAGAAAGTATCTACTATGAATGAGGGTAACAAAAAATCGGTGATCAAAACTTGGTCACGCCGGTCAATGATCTCTCCGGATTTCGTAGGCCACACATTTGCAGTACACAATGGAAATAAGTTTATTCCGGTGTATGTAACTGAAAACATGGTTGGTCATAAGCTTGGTGAATTTTCTCCAACGAGAACATTCAGGGGGCACTCTGATAAGAAGAAATAAGCAATGGAAGCAATAGCAAAATTAAACGATTGCCCTACCTCACCGCGTAAGATGAGATTGGTTGTTGATCTGATCAGAGGTGAACGGGTTGAGAAGGCTTTATATATTTTGAAGTATACCAATAAGGAAGCTGCAATAAGAGTTGAGAAACTATTATTATCAGCTATCAAGAATTGGGAGTCTAAAAATGAAGGCCAGCGTCCTGAAGACAATGAATTGTATGTAAAGACAATCATGGTTGACGGCGGGCGCCAGTTAAAAAGATTAAGACCAGCTCCTCAGGGACGCGGACATAGGATTCGTAAACGTTCTAACCACGTAACACTGATAGTTGATAGTAAAAACACTGAACCAAAAACTAAGTAAGGAGAAATGGGACAAAAAGCACATCCGATAGGAAACAGATTAGGAATCATCAAAGGTTGGGATTCTAATTGGTTCGGTGGAAACGATTACTCTGAGAAATTAGTTGAGGACGAAAAGATCAGGAAATACCTGGCTGCACGTATCTCAAAGGGCGGTATCTCGAAAGTAGTTATCGAGCGTACTTTGAAACGTATCACCATTACTATTCACACTGCCCGTCCGGGTATCGTGATTGGTAAAGGCGGACAGGAAGTTGATAAGATCAAAGAAGAGCTTAAAAAGCTGACTAAGAAAGACGTACAGATCAACATCTTTGAGATCAAGCGTCCGGAATTAGACGCACAATTAGTTGGAGAAGGTGTTGCTAAGCAATTAGAAGCAAGGATCTCTTTCCGTCGTGCCATGAAGACTTCAATCGCATCAACCATGCGTATGGGAGCTGAAGGTATCAAAATTATGTGTTCAGGTCGTTTAGGTGGTGCTGAGATGGCACGTACCGAGCAATATAAAGATGGACGCGTTCCATTGCATACATTCCGCGCTGATATTGATTATGCTTTATCAGAAGCTTTAACTACTTACGGTAAAATAGGTGTTAAGGTATGGATCATGAAAGGCGAGGTTTACGGTAAACGTGATCTTTCTCCTAACATCGGTCAGACAACCGGAGTAAAAGGAAGAGGCCCTGAAGGTGCCGCACCATTTGCTGGCGGAGCTGACAGACGTGGCGGTGGCGACAGACGCGATAGCCGTGGCGGCGGAGACAGAAGAGGCGGTGATAACCGTGGCGGTGGCGCTAACCGTGGTGGCGGCCCAGGCCAGAACCGCGGCGGAAATGCTGGCGGTGGTTTCAGAGGTAAGAAATAATTAGTTATACGTAGTAAGTTCTACGTCCTACGTTATACGTTATACGTGCAAGCGCACCCAGACGTAAAACGTACAACGTAAAACGTACAACTCAAAAAAGAATAAGAACATGTTACAGCCAAAGAGAACGAAGTTCAGAAAGATGCAGAAGGGCAAAATGAAAGGTCTGGCCGGTCGCGGTGCAGAACTTGCCTTTGGTTCTTTCGGAATTAAATCATTAGAGCCGGCCTGGATCACCAGTCGTCAGATAGAAGCTGCCCGTATTGCCGTTACCCGTTTCATGAAACGTGAAGGCCAGGTTTGGATCCGTATTTTCCCGGACAAACCAGTTACGAAAAAGCCAGCTGAGGTACGGATGGGTAAGGGTAAAGGTGCTCCTGAGTATTGGGTAGCAGTTGTAAGACCTGGCAGAATGATCTTCGAAGCTGAAGGCGTGCCTTTGGAAGTTGCGAAGGAAGCAATGCGTTTAGCTGCTCAGAAATTACCAGTACAAACGAAGTTCGTTATTAGAAGGGATTTTGTAGAAGCATAAAGGTTATAAGTGATAGGTTTTAAGTTATAAGTCTCCGATTTTCAACTTTCAACTTTCAACTTTCAACTTTCAACTGAAAAGAAAAATGAAAAACTCAGAAATACAGGAGCTATCAACTGAAGAAGTGGTAGCCCGAATTAATGAAGAGAAGGCTAATCTCACCAAACTAAAATTTGCACATACTGTATCTGCAATTGAGAATCCGACAAGGATCACCAAGGTTAGAAAAGATGTAGCACGTTTAAACACAGAATTGACTAAGCGCAAAGCGGAAGCAGCAAAAGCTGCAGCATCTGCGGAGCCAGAGTCCGCTTCTGAATAAATAAAAGTCCAAAATGGAAAGACAATTAAGAAAAACAAGAACCGGGTTGGTAGTAAGCAACAAAATGGAGAAATCTATAGTAGTTGCGGTTGAAAGGAAAGTGAAGCACCCGATCTATGGTAAGTTTGTTAAGAAAACTACCAAATTTATGGCTCATGACGAGACTAACACTTGCGGTATCGGCGATACAGTGTTAATTATGGAAACTCGTCCGCTGAGTAAGACCAAGAACTGGAGATTAGTGGAAATTTTAGAAAGAGCTAAGTAACATGGTACAACAGGAATCAAGACTGAATGTTGCTGACAACAGTGGAGCTAAAGAAGTTTTAGTGATCCGTGTTTTAGGTGGTACCGGTAAGCGTTACGCATCCATAGGTGACAAAATAGTTGTCACTGTAAAAAGTGCGCTTCCATCAGGGAACATCAAAAAAGGAACTGTCTCTAAGGCGGTTGTTGTGAGAACAAAAAAAGAGATCAGGCGTAAAGACGGATCATATATCCGCTTTGACGATAATGCAGCTGTATTGCTGAACGCTCAGGACGAGCCGCGTGGAACACGTATCTTCGGCCCTGTAGCAAGAGAGCTACGTGAGAAGCAATTCATGAAGATTGTATCATTAGCACCGGAGGTTTTGTAAAAATGGAAAAGAAGATAAAATCACAGCCTAAGCTGAAGATCCGTAAGGGTGACCTGGTACAAGTTACTGCAGGTGACTCTAAAGGAAAACAAGGAAAGGTTCTTGAAGTAGTTTTAGCTACTAACAGGGTTATAGTTGAAGGCGCTAACATGGTGTCTAAACATACAAAACCAAATGCAGCAACTCCGAATGGAGGTATAGTTAAAAAAGAAGCCAGTCTTCATGTTTCCAACGTTATGCTGGTTGACGCGAAAAGCGGAAAACCTACACGTGTTGGCAAACAGAAAAATGCAGATGGCAAATCAATTCGCATCGCTAAAAAATCTGGGGAGGAAATTAAGTAATGGCTTACGCACCAAGATTAAAAACAAAATATAACGAGGAGATCATTACCGCTTTGAAGGATAAATTCCAGTATAAAAGTGTAATGCAAGTTCCCCGTCTGCAAAAGATCGCTATCAACCAGGGTGTTGGTGCTGCGTCTACAGACAAAAAGTTAATTGATAATGCAGTTAATGAGATGACGACCATTACCGGTCAGAAAGCCGTTCCTGCAAAATCAAAGAAAGATATTTCTAACTTTAAATTACGTAAGGGAATGCCGATTGGTGTTCGTGTAACTTTACGCGATAATAACATGTATGAGTTCCTTGATCGTTTGATCGCTGTAGCTCTTCCGCGTATCCGTGATTTCAAAGGTATTAATGATAAAGGTTTTGATGGCCGCGGAAATTACACGTTAGGTGTAACTGAGCAGATTATCTTCCCTGAGATAAATATCGACCAGATCAATAAGATCCTGGGAATGGATATTACATTTGTAACTACTGCTAAAACTGATGTTGAAGCATTAGAATTATTGAAACAATTTGGTTTACCATTTAAGAACCAGAACCCAACTCAACAATAATGGCTAAAGAAGGTGTAAAAGCGCGTGAAGTGAAACGCGCCAGATTAGTTGCCAAACACGCAGAAAAGAGAGCAGCATTAAAAGCAGCCGGAGATTTCGAAGGTCTTGATAAATTACCTAAGAACTCTTCACCGGTACGTTTGCACAACCGTTGTAAATTAACGGGCCGTCCGCGTGGTTATATGCGTCAATTCGGTATTTGCCGGGTTGTTTTCCGCGATATGGCTTTGGCAGGTAAGATTCCGGGAATCCGTAAGGCTTCCTGGTAATTTGGGAGTTGTACGTGATATGTTGTACGTTATACGTTTTAAGGCGGGTAACTTATAAACTTCTACACTCCAACTCAAAACTGACGTAAAACGTAGAGCGTATAACGTTAAACTTAGTGAGTATTAACCGATGGCAGGTCCCTGAACCGGAAACCACCATCACAACAAATAAATAATGAATACAGATCCAATAGCAGATTACCTTACACGGGTAAGAAACGCCATCAAGGCTAACCACCGTGTAGTTGAAATTCCTGCATCGAACCTGAAAAAAGAAATGACTAAAGTTCTTTTTGACAAAGGTTACATCACTAATTACAAGTTTGAAGATACTACAGCTCAGGGAACGATCAAGATCGCTCTGAAATACAATCCGATAACTAAAATATCAGCAATCCGTAACATTTCGCGTATCAGCAGACCCGGTCTGAGAAGATATGCCGGAGTTGAGAATATGCCACGTGTATTAAATGGTTTGGGTATCGCTATCCTTTCTACTTCTAAAGGTGTAATGACCGATAAAGAAGCTAAGAGCCTGAATATCGGTGGTGAGGTTTTATGTTACGTTTATTAATAGGAGGATAGAAGATGTCAAGAATAGGAAAAGCCCCGATTAATATTCCAGCTGGTGTTACAATATCAGTTGATGATCAGAATGTAGTAACTGTTAAAGGTCCTAAGGGTGAATTAACCCAGGATGTGGATTCTGATATTAAATTAGTACAGGAGGACGGAATACTTACAGTGCAACGCCCTTCTGAGCAAAAACGTCACAAAGCATTGCACGGTTTATACCGTTCATTGATCAATAACATGGTTGTTGGTGTAACTGAAGGTTACAAAACAGAGCAGGAGCTTGTGGGCGTTGGTTATCGTGCTACAAACGTAGGTAACACACTTGACCTTGTATTAGGTTTCTCTCACCACTTTGTGTTTGAGTTGCCGAAGGAGATTAAAGTTACTACAGCATCTGAAAAAGGTAAGAACCCGATTATTACCTTAGAGAGTATAGACAAACAATTACTTGGACAGGTAGCAGCGAAGATCCGTTCGTTACGTGCACCAGAGCCTTATAAAGGTAAAGGTATCAAGTTTGTTGGTGAAGTGTTAAGAAGAAAAGCTGGTAAATCAGCCGCTAAAAAATAATCATCATGGCAGGAATTAAATTATCTCGCAGAGAGCGAATCAAAAAGGGAATCAGAAAGAGATTAACCGGTTCTGCTGAGCGTCCACGCTTATCTGTTTACAGAAGCAACAAAGGGATCTATGCTCAGATTATCGATGATAACAGCGGAAAAACTATCGTTTCAGCATCGTCTTTATCAAAAGATTTCACAGCAGGCGGTAACAAGTCTGACCAGTCTAAAGCAGTAGGTAAATCAGTAGCAGAGAAAGCGATCGCAGCAGGTGTTAGCACCGTAGTGTTCGACAGAAATGGTTACCTGTACCACGGCCGTGTTAAATCACTGGCAGAGGGTGCACGTGAGGCTGGTTTAATATTTTAATCTGAATTAAGATGTCAACAATCAATATAAAAAGAGTAAAATCAAGCGAGATCGAGTTAAAAGACCGCTTAGTTAGCATCCAGCGTGTTGCTAAAGTTACCAAAGGTGGACGTACCTTCAGTTTTTCTGCTATCGTTGTGGTAGGTGATGAGAACGGGGTTGTAGGTTTTGGCCTTGGTAAAGCAAAAGAGGTTACTGAAGCGATCGCAAAAGGTATCGATGATGCTAAAAAGAACCTGGTAAAGGTTCCGGTAATCAATGGAACTGTACCTCACGAGCAGATCGGTAAGTATTCAGGCGGTTTCGTATTCATTAAGCCAGCAGCGCCCGGTACCGGTGTAATCGCAGGTGGTGCGATGCGTGCTGTACTTGAAAGCGCCGGTGTACATAACGTACTTGCAAAGTCAAAAGGTTCATCTAACCCGCATAACGTGGTTAAGGCAACTGTATTAGCATTATCACAACTACGTGATGCTTATACTGTAGCTCAGCACCGCGGTGTGGATCTTAAGAAAGTATTTAACGGATAATCATCATGGCTAAGATTAAAATAACCCAGATCAAAAGCGTTATCGATAGAAGCGAGCGCCAGAAAAGAACCATGCAGGCATTGGGATTGAAAAAGATCAATCACTCTGTAGAGGTGGAAGCCAATCCAGCGATTATCGGAATGGTGAGAAAAGTTAATCATTTAGTAGCAGTAGAAAGTATCTGATATCATGAACTTAAGTAACTTGAAACCTGCAGAAGGTTCAACAAAAAATAGAAAGCGTATCGGTCGCGGTACCGGTTCGGGTCGCGGTGGAACTTCCACCCGCGGTCACAAAGGTGCGGGATCACGTTCTGGTTATACCAGTAAGGTGGGTTTTGAAGGTGGTCAGATGCCTTTGCAACGCCGGTTACCTAAAGTAGGATTTAACCCTATTAACCGCACGGAATATGTAGCCATCAATCTTGATGCTTTACAGAAACTTGCTGAAACATATAATTTAACTGCAATTGATTTTGATACATTCAGAGAGCACGGTTTAGCTTCAAAGAATGACCTGATCAAGATCTTAGGCAGAGGAGAAGTTAAGGCTAAACTTGATGTTAAAGCTCATGCTTTCTCTGAAGCAGCTCAAAAAGCAATCGAAGCTGCTGGTGGTGCAATAGTTAAATTGTAATATTACACATGAAGAAGCTTTTTACAACGCTATCCAATATCTGGAAGATTGAAGACCTGAGAGCGCGGATCCTTTTCACGCTCTTATGCCTTTTAATTTATAGGATAGGATCATTTATAATTATACCTGGTGTCGATGCAACAGCATTGCAGGATTCACAGGCTAAAGATGGACTTCTTGGATTGTTGAATATGTTTGCTGGAGGTTCTTTCTCCCGTTCATCCATATTTGCGTTGGGAGTAATGCCATATATATCTGCTTCCATCGTGGTGCAGTTATTAGGCATCGCTGTTCCTTATTTCCAGAAGCTTCAGAAAGAAGGTGAAAGCGGACGTAAAAAGATCAATCAGGTAACACGTTATCTGACCATTATCATCACAGCTTTACAAGCTATGGGATATGTGAAAACACAGATAGCTCCTGAAGCACGCTTGTTGGCAGAACCACTATTTACCATATCGTCAATGTTCGTCCTTACAGCATCAACGATGTTCGTGGTATGGCTGGGAGAGAAGATCACCGACAAAGGGATTGGTAATGGTATATCAATGATCATTATGGTGGGTATCATAGCCCAGTTACCATTCGGTTTATTATCCGAATTCAACTCCCGTATGGGAGCACAAGGAGGATTAATTACCTTCATCGTTGAGCTTGCTGCATTATTCCTGGTGGTGATGTTTACGATACTTATCGTTCAGGGTGTTCGTAAGATACCTGTACAGTATGCCAAGAAGATCGTTGGAGCAAAACAATATGGTGGTGTGCGTCAGTATATTCCGTTAAAGGTTAATGCTGCTGGTGTTATGCCGATCATTTTCGCGCAGGCGATCATGTTTATTCCGACTACCATCAGTTCATTCTTTCCATCAGTTCAGTCTTCGTTCCTGGCATCATTCAGCGATTATACCTCATTGACGTATAACCTGACCTTTGCCTTTATGATCATTGCCTTTACATTCTTTTATACAGCCATCACCGTTAATCCGGTTCAGATGTCTGACGATATGAAAAAGAATGGCGGTTTCGTTCCCGGTGTTAAGCCAGGGGCTACCACAGGTCATTACATCGATGCTGTGATCTCCAAGATCACATTGCCGGGATCTATATTTCTGGCCATTATTGCAATCTTGCCGTCGATCGCTATTATATTAGGTGTCAACAGCCAGTTTGCCCATTTCTATGGTGGTACTTCGCTGCTGATCCTCGTGGGGGTTGTATTAGATACTTTACAGCAGATCGAAAGCCATTTACTGATGCGTCATTATGATGGATTGATGAAGACCGGCAGAATTAAAGGACGTACGCCAGTAGCTGCCGGTGGCCCGGTGATTTAGGCTCATGTCAAAAATTTACTTTAAGTCTGCTGAGGATATAGAAAAAATAAGAGAAAGTTCTCTTCTTGTATCCAGAACCCTGGCTGAAATAGCTAAGGTTATCAGAGAGGGTTTAAAAACTATAGAGCTTGATAAGTTAGCAGAGACTTTTATCCGTGACAACGGGGGAGTCCCTGCTTTCTTAAATTATAACGGTTTCCCCTCTTCACTTTGTATTTCTTTAAATGATCAGGTGGTCCACGGTTTTCCCAGCAATTATGAGATCAGGGACGGGGATATTGTTTCTGTCGATTGCGGAGTAGTGCTGGATAGTTTTTATGGCGACTCTGCTTATACATTTCCGATCGGTAATGTGGATGCCGGGACTTTAAAGCTTTTGGAGGTAACCAAAGAATGTCTTGACCTCGGCTGTAAGAAGGCAGTAGTCGGTATGAGAATTGGAGATGTAGGATATGCCGTACAGGAGCATGCTGAAAAGAATGGGTTTGGAGTGGTAAAGGAACTGGTAGGACATGGTGTGGGGGTTAAGCTGCACGAGAAGCCTGAAGTTCCGAATTACGGTAAACGCGGTTCGGGAATAAAGCTGGAAGAAGGAATGGTAATAGCGATAGAGCCGATGATCAACGGCGGGAAAGCGGGAGTAAAGTTTTGGGAGGATGGATGGACCGTGAGCACTGTTGATAAAAAACCTTCTGCTCATTACGAACATACAGTTGCAGTAAAAAAGGGAAGTCCTGACGTGCTGTCGACGTTTAGCTATATCGAAGAAGTTTTAGTACAAAAGCATTAAAATATTAAAAATTTTATTTAATTTTGCATCCCTGTTCCGATGGGGCAAATGAGGTAAAAGCCAGATTGTAAAGGGTTGTTTTAGAGATAGATTATACAAAAACTGGTTTCTCTGGCCTTTAGGAGTAGAAAAAGACGTAAGAGAAATCGATATAATATATGGCCAAACAGGCTTCAATTGAACAAGACGGTATAATCAGGGAAGCATTGTCTAATGCAATGTTTCGGGTTGAACTTGAAAACGGACATGAGATCATAGCGCATATCTCAGGAAAGATGAGAATGCACTACATCAAAATTTTACCTGGAGATAAGGTGAAGCTGGAGATGTCGCCGTATGATCTGAGTAAGGGCAGAATAACATACAGATATAAATAGAATAAAGATGAAGGTTAGAGCATCAATTAAAAAGCGTAGCGCTGATTGTAAAGTGATCCGTCGCAAAGGGGTACTTTATGTGATCAACAAAAAGAATCCTAAGTACAAGCAACGTCAGGGATAATATTAATAGTTATACGTTGTACGTTATACGTGATACGTCTGGGCGGTTAGCACAGCGTTTAGTAACGTAGAACGTAGAACGTAGAACGTACAACTTCAACAAAATATGGCAAGGATAGCAGGTATTGATTTACCAAGAAACAAAAGAGGAGAGATCGGACTTACTTACATCTTCGGTATCGGAAGGTCAACCGCAAAGCGGATTTTGGCCGATGCTGGTATTGATGTAAATATTAAAGTTCAGGATTGGACGGATGATCAGTTAGCATCAATTCGTGGTTTCATTAATGATGAGATCAAAGTTGAAGGTGCTTTACGCTCCGAGGTGCAGTTAAACATCAAACGTTTGATGGATATCGGTTGTTACCGCGGATTACGTCACCGTAAAGGATTACCTGTACGCGGTCAACGTACCAAGAACAACTCACGTACCCGTAAAGGAAAGCGTAAGACTGTAGCTAACAAGAAAAAAGCAACTAAGTAAGATATGAGATATGAGATTTGAGATATGAGAGTATTTCGAATTTCGATCTCGGTTAATTAACAAATTAAGCGGATATGAAGTTTCGGATCCAACGGGGTCATACTTCATGATTAAAACAAGAAATAGATATGAGTAAAGAGTGTGTCTCACATCTCAAGTCTCACATCTCAAATCTAATAAAATGGCAAAAACTAAAAAAGTAACCAAGAAGCGTGTTGTTGTAGTAGAACCAATCGGTGAAGCTCATGTAAACGCTACATTTAACAATATCATTATCACTCTGACTAACCTTCAGGGTCAAACCATCAGCTGGTCATCTGCCGGTAAAATGGGTTTCAAAGGTTCCAAGAAGAACACTCCTTACGCTGCCGGGCAAGCTGCAAGTGATTGCGCTAAAGTGGCACATGATCTTGGCCTTCGTAAAGTTCAGGTATATGTTAAAGGTCCAGGTTCAGGCCGCGAGTCAGCTATCCGTACTCTGCAGACTGCCGGAATCGAGGTTACTACTATCCAGGACATTACTCCGCTTCCGCACAACGGTTGCCGTCCTCCAAAAAGAAGAAGAGTTTAATCAATTAATAAATAGTTTTAAAGCTAAGATTCTTCAGCTACAGGCTGGATGATACTTTAAGAACACACAACCATGGCTAGATACACCGGACCAAAGTCCAAAATCGCCCGTAGATTCAGAGAACCAATTTTCGGTCCTGATAAGGCATTAGAAAGAAAAAATTATCCTCCGGGAATGCACGGAACCTCGAGAAAAAGAGGAAAGCAATCAGAGTTTGCTGTGCAGTTGATGGAGAAGCAAAAAGTTAAATACACTTACGGTGTATTAGAGCGTTACTTCGAGAATCTTTTCCACAAAGCATCTGCTAAGGAAGGAATTACTGGTGAGAACCTTTTGAAATTCCTCGAAGCCCGTTTAGATAATACTGTTTACCGTTTGGGAATTGCTCCTACCCGTTCTGCTGCACGTCAGTTGGTGGGCCACAAGCATATTACTGTTAATGGTGAGGTTGTGAATATTGCTTCATATGCATTACGTGCAGGCGATGTTATCGCTGTACGTGAGCGTTCAAAATCTCTTGAAGCTGTTTCTAATTCTGTAGCAGCGAGAACAATAAACAAATTCAGCTGGTTAGAATGGGATGCTAATACCTTAACAGGTAAGTTCCTGAACTACCCAAGCCGCGATGAGATTCCTGAAAACATCAAGGAAAATCTTATCGTCGAGTTATACTCTAAATAAGATATGGGAAATGAGATATGAGCAATGAGACTGACACAAAGCTCATATCTCATATCTCACATCTCATATCCCACATCCATTAACAATAAACAAATTAGATAAATGGCAATCTTAGCATTTCAGAAACCTGATAAAGTTATCATGCAGAAATCTACGGATTTCGACGGGACATTCGAGTTCAGACCATTAGAGCCTGGCTTCGGTGTTACCATTGGTAATGCTTTACGGAGAATACTTTTATCTTCCCTGGAAGGTTTTGCAATCACCTCTGTGCGTTTTTCAGGTGTATCTCATGAATTCTCTACCATTAAAGGTGTGGTGGAAGACGTAACTGAGATCATCCTTAACTTAAAGCAGGTTCGTTTCAAAAAGACTGGTGAGTCTGGCGATAGTGAGAAGATCTTCGTGATCATCAATGGAAAAGACCAGTTCAAAGCCGGAGATATTACTAAGTTCTCCAATAACTTTACTGTTCTGAATTCTGATATGGTTATCTGTAATATGGAATCTTCAGTAACTCTGGAGATCGAATTAACAGTTAACAAGGGAAGAGGTTACATTGCTGCAGAGGAAAATAAGAACGCAGACGCCGCTCTTGGTGTCATAGCAATTGATTCGATCTATACGCCGATCAAGAATGTTAAATACACGATAGAGAACTTCCGGGTAGAGCAAAAGACTGATTACGAGAAATTGGTTCTGGACATCACTACTGATGGTTCAATTCATCCTGAAGAAGCTTTGAAAGAAGCCGCAAAGATCCTGATCCATCACTTCATGTTATTCTCTGACGAGAACATTATGCTTGAGTCTCAGGCAAAAGAGGAAACCAAAGAAGTTGATGAGGAAATCCTTCACATGAGGAAGATCCTTAAAATGGAACTGGTAGACCTCGATCTTTCTGTTCGTGCATTGAATTGCCTAAAAGCAGCGGATATCCGTTCATTAGCAGATCTCGTTTCATACGATGTTGCTGATATGCTGAAATTCAGAAACTTTGGTAAGAAGTCACTTACTGAGATCCAGGATCTGGTAAAATCTAAAGGCTTGTCATTTGGCATGAACCTTTCGAAATTTAAATTAGACGAAGAATAATAATATAATAATAAGCGAAATGCATAATTCCCGATCCCGAAAGGTTGATTGACGGTATGCACGTGCAAAATCTAACAAACAATGAGACACGGTAAAAAAGTAAACCATTTAAGTCGTACAGACAGTCATCGTAAAGCGATGCTGGCAAATATGGCTTCTTCGCTTATCCTACACAAGCGCATTACAACTACACTGGCTAAGGCGAAAGCTTTACGTGTGTATGTTGAACCTATCATCACAAAATCAAAGGATGACACTACTCACTCACGTCGTACAGTATTCAGTTACTTACAGAACAAAGAAGTAGTTTCTATTCTTTTCCGTGATGTAGCTGCAAAAGTTGCAAGCCGTCCGGGTGGTTATACCCGTATCCTTAAGATGGGAAACCGTCTTGGTGATAATGCATCAATGGCTTTGATCGAGCTGGTAGATTACAATGAAATTTATACTTCAGGTGATGTAGCTGCCACAGAGAAAAAATCTACACGTCGTCGTGGTTCAAAAGCTAAGAAATCTGACGGTGCTGTTGCTGCTAAAGCTCCGAAAGCTGAAGCTGCTCCGGTAGCAGAAGAAGTCGCTGTTGAAGAAACGCCAATTGCTGAAGTAGTTGAAACTGCACCGGTTGCAGAAGAAACAGTTGCAGAAGAAGTTGCTGTCGCTGAAGAAGTGCCTGCTGCCGAAGAGGCTCCTGAAGCTCCCGCAACAGAAGGTGATGATACAGAAGAGAAAAAAGCTTAATAGCTTTTTTAAGCTAAATGAAAACCCGTTCTGAGAAGAGCGGGTTTTTTTTATCACTTAGCTCGCTATGATATATTATGTTTTAGCCATAAGTCAAGCCAGAGGCTGTCGTCGCGGGGAAGCACTCCTAAGTCTGCCTCAGCAGGCAATCAGTTCGTCCGGGGGGCGGATAGTTCGCGCTAACATATCCCTCCCACCTTTATCGAAACGGCAGTTCAAAGTGTCCATACTAATTCGGAATTCTTAATTTTTAACTCGCAATTGACATCCCTGCCATCCTGTCATTTTAAAAACACTTTGATTGTTTGGTAATTAATACTCTAAATGACAAAATACTGTCATTATATGTCCCTGACCGATTTGGCACAACGCTTGATAATTACTCCATAGAAAACTAAACACAAATTAAAGAAGGATTATAATAATATGGCAAAGATAATTGGTATTGACTTAGGAACAACAAATTCATGCGTTGCTGTAATGGAAGGTAATGAGCCTGTAGTTATTCCAAACAGTGAAGGCAAGCGTACAACGCCTTCGATTGTTGCATTTGTTGATAATGGAGAACGTAAGGTAGGAGATCCGGCAAAACGCCAGGCAATTACCAATCCTACAAAAACGATTTCTTCAATAAAGAGATTTATGGGTAACAGCTTCGGCGAGGTTACCAATGAGATGACGCGCGTGCCTTACATAGTTGAAAAAGGAGACAATAACACACCGCGCGTTAAAATAGACGACCGCTTATATACACCGCAGGAAATTTCAGCAATGATATTGCAGAAAATGAAGAAAACTGCCGAAGACTTTTTGGGTCAGGAAGTGAACGAAGCGGTTATTACAGTTCCGGCATATTTTAACGATGCTCAGCGCCAGGCAACTAAGGAGGCCGGCGAAATTGCAGGATTAAAGGTTTCCCGTATCATTAATGAGCCTACAGCCGCAGCTTTAGCTTACGGTCTGGATAAAGCTCATAAGGATATGAAGATCGTTGTGTTCGACTGCGGGGGTGGTACTCATGACGTTTCCGTTCTGGAGCTTGGTGACGGTGTGTTTGAAGTTAAATCCACTGATGGTGATACTCACCTGGGTGGTGATGACTTTGACGCTGTGATCATCGACTGGATGGCTGACGAGTTCAAGAGCGATGAGGGTATCGACCTTCGTAAAGATCCAATGGCACTTCAGCGTTTGAAAGAAGCCGCCGAGAAAGCTAAAATTGAATTGTCAAGCTCGACACAAACAGAGATTAACCTGCCATATATTTCCGCAGGCGACGGTATGCCAAAGCACCTGGTTAAGTCCTTAACCCGTGCTAAATTTGAGCAATTGGCAGATAGCCTGATCAAACGTACTATTGACCCTTGTAAAAAGGCTCTGAAGAATGCAGGATTAAGCACATCTGATATCGATGAGATCATCCTGGTTGGTGGATCTACACGTATTCCGGCTATTCAGGATGCAGTAAAGGCATTCTTTGGTAAAGAGCCGTCGAAAGGGGTTAACCCTGATGAAGTGGTTGCCATAGGCGCAGCGATTCAGGGTGGTGTATTAACCGGTGAAGTTAAGGATGTACTTTTGTTGGACGTTACCCCGCTTTCATTAGGTATTGAAACAATGGGTGGCGTTATGACTAAACTCATCGATGCAAATACAACTATTCCATCTAAGAAATCGGAAGTATTCTCAACTGCATCTGACAATCAGCCGTCAGTAGAGATCCATATTCTTCAGGGAGAACGTCCGATGGCTAGCCAGAACAGGACAATCGGAAGGTTCCACCTGGACGGAATTCCACCTTCACCGCGTGGTATCCCGCAGATCGAGGTTACTTTTGACATCGATGCAAACGGTATCTTACACGTGGGAGCGAAGGATAAAGCAACAGGTAAAGAGCAGAAGATCCGTATTGAGGCTTCTTCAGGATTAACTGATGAAGAGATCAAAAAGATGAAAGATGAAGCGGAAGCAAATGCCGAAGCGGATAAGCAGGCACGTGAGGAGGTTGAAAAACTGAATGCTGCCGACGCATTGATCTTCTCAACTGAAAAGCAACTGAAAGAATACGGCGATAAATTGTCTGATGATAAGAAATCTCCGATCGAGGAGGGTCTTAAGAAACTGAAGGACGCTCATGCATCTAAGGATTTCCCGGCTATCGATGCCGCTCAGACAGAACTTCAGGCTGCATGGAATGTTGCTTCTGAAGACATGTATAAGGCTTCACAGGAAGCCGGCGCAGGTCAGGATGGACAAGCGCAGGGAGATGCCTCCGCACAAGATGCGGGAGATCATGTTACTGACGTTGATTTTGAGGAAGTAAAAGAGGACGACAAAAAGTAAGAATAAGATCAAGGTCTAAATAGAAACAGGCTGCCCCATCAGGAGGCGGCCTGTTTTGTTTAAATAGGATGCGTAAGATGGATAGGATGTGTAAGATGCTCGGTGGAGAGTTGTCTGGAATAGGATTCGTAGGATTTTAGGATGATAGGATTTTTAAGTCTGCGCGGAATTTCTCCACTCAGATCTTATGCATCCTAAAATCCTATGCATCCTATTTTATTTAGTAGACTACTGCCAAAGATTTCGAGGATATTCCCCCGAAGCAACCAATTTATCAATGCTCTCCTGCACGATAGGCTTATCCTCGATATAAGTTACCCCGAACCACTTGTTTTGTGTAGGGATGACTTTAAATGCTGCCTTGCCGTTTTTGATAAGTTCATCAGCTACCAGCGGTATAAAGAACTCAGCTTTCGGATTGTCCTGGTTGTTCAGCGCAAATTCTTTGAACATAGTTGCAGTAAGCTCAAATATCTTAGGGGTAAAACCCCAGAAATTCATGGAAACCCTAGCATCGGCCCTTAATGGGACTTCTTGTCCGGCATCTTCAAATGCCACTTCCCTGGTATTATTGCCATCGGCGTCCTTTTTGAAATAGACTTTAAGTCTTTCATTCACTTCTGTGAGGTTACCTTCATCATCAACCTCGCAAACACCGCGTGAAACGGATCCGTAATCTGATAAAGTTTTATCTATCTGAAAACCGATAAGAGAAAATTGATCGTCAGTAACCTCATTGGTTAGGAAGTCGGCCATCTTTTGATAAGCTTCCCTGCCGTAGAAGTCATCAGCGTTAATAACACAAAAAGGTTCATGAACAGCATCTTTTGCTGCAAGCGTAGCGTGAGCGGTACCCCAGGGTTTTGCACGTTCTATTTCGAAATCAATACCGTAAGGTTTAAGGTCGAAAGTTTGGAAGACATAATCTGTTTCGATCCTGCCTTTTAGCTTAGGCTCGAAGATCGATTTGAAGTTATCGGCAAATTCTTCCTTTATTACAAATATAACTTTGCCGAACCCGGCTTTTATCGCGTCGTATATAGAGTAATCAATAATGGTTTCGCCGTTTGGGCCAAAGCCATCAGTTTGTTTCATGCTGCCATAGCGGCTAGCCATTCCAGCCGCAAGAATTACTAAAGTAGGTTTCATTGATAGTTAATTAATATTCATTTAATAAGGTTTATCGTAGGATCAATACCGGGGTTTTTTGCCTGTGAGCATTCCGAACAGACCTCTTACAATAGCAGTTCCTATCTGTCGGGTGATTGGTGCGCTGATCACTTTTTCAAAGGTACTTTTCTCGTTTCTTCTGGGAGCACTTTCCTTCTGCTCTATTTCTTTTTGTTTGATTTCTTCCTCTTCGGCAAGTTTCTCCTCGACACGTTTTGTCAGGATGTCATATGCACTTTCAGGATCAATAACTTCCTGATATTTGGTGAAATTTGCACTCGACAGCATAAGATTCTCTGCATCAGCAGCAGGTAGCGGCGACATTGATGCCCTTGGGGGAATAAGATGAGCTGCCACAACTTCCGTAGGGATACCTTTTTCGTTAAGCACAGTAATTAGTGCCTGCCCGGTACCCAACGCAGTCAGCGTCCGGTCGATCTCATAGAACCTGGACCGTGGGTAGGTGTTCACAGTCTTTTTCAAAGCCTCGGCGTCGTTAGGTGTAAATGCCCTAAGCGCATGTTGTACCCTGTTGCCTAGCTGCCCTAATACACTCTCAGGCACATCCATTGGTGACTGGGTACAGAAGAAAACACCGATCCCTTTCGACCTGATCAACCTGATTATGGTTTCGATCTGTTCGAGGAAGGCCCTGGACGAATTTTTGAAAAGTAAATGAGCTTCATCAAAAAAGAATACCAATTTGGGCTTCTCAGGATCTCCCGCTTCGGGCATGCTGTAAAAGATCTCGGCTAACAAGCTTAATAAAAACGTGGAGTACAAAACAGGCTGAGCCTGAACATCAGAAATATTAAGCAAGCTGATCACGCCTTTTCCATCTGTCCGGCTAAACAGGTCCTGAATATCAAATGAACGCTCGCCAAATATCTTTGACAGGCCCTGCTGTTCAATCGCGACTATCTTCCTAAGCATTGTGCCGGAAGTGGCAGTTGAGATGGTGCCGTAGCTTTCCTTAATCTCAAGAGCTCCGGCGCCGTCCGAAAGGTAAGAGATTAACTTTTTAAGGTCGTTCAGATCTAACAGGGGCAGCTTGTGATCGTCCGCATATTTGAATATAACCGCCATTACGCCAGCCTGGGTTTCGTTGAGGTCCAGAATTTTAGAAAGGAGCACCGGACCGAACTCCAGTACAGTAGCGCGCATCTGGGCCCCTAACTTTCCCGACAGCGAATATAGTTCGACCGGAAATTCTGTAGGTGTGTATGTTATTCCCAGGGCAGCGGCTCTTTCCTCGAGCTTAGAATTAGTCTGCCCGGCCTGGTTAAGTCCGGATAGATCGCCTTTAACATCCAGCATAAATACCGGTACTCCGGCGTCGGAGAGCTGCTCAGCAATTAGCTGAAGTGTCCGTGTCTTACCTGTTCCGGTTGCGCCGGCAATGAGGCCGTGACGGTTCATCATTTTTAAGGCCAGATTGACTTGTGCTTCCGGAACTATCTCTCCGTCTAATATTCCCGCACCCAGGTAAATGAACGCATTTTCCGTGTTATAGGAAGATTTAATGGTATCCTTAAATTCAGACTTCTTTTCCATATTACTTTATTTATGAACCTCTAACCCGCCAAAACTAACAAAGGGTAAATACCCGTTGCAAGACGTTATTTGACAGAACGGAAATCGTGATCAACTTTAATGTTTAACAGCGACTCATAGATCAGACGTATAACATTGTCAACGTCTTCCTTATGGATCATCTCAACGGTGGTGTGCATATAACGAAGCGGCAGGGAAATAAGAGCTGATACGACTCCGTCGTTAGAATAGGCGAATGCATCGGTGTCGGTTCCTGTTGACCTTGACGATGCCTGGCGTTGAAAAGGGATATTGCTTTTAACGGCCGTGTCGATCAATAGCTTATTCAGATTGGTTTGCACAGCCGGAGCGTAAGAGACCACCGGTCCTTTGCCGCAGGCAAGGTCTCCCTGTGTGATCTTATTTATCATCGGAGTCTGAGTATCGTGTGTGACATCCGTAATGATCGCAACGTTAGGTTTAATCCTGTGGGCAATCATTTCGGCCCCGCGCAGCCCGATTTCCTCCTGAACGGAGTTAACGATATAGAGTCCAAAAGGGAGCTTCTTTTTATTCTCTTTCAATAGCCGCGCAACTTCAGCTATCATAAAACCACCGGCACGATTATCAAGTGCACGGCCTACATAATAGCGATCATTAAGAACCATGAACTCATCCTCGTATGTGATTACACAGCCCACGTGAATACCAAGGGCTTCTACTTCTTCTTTTGTGGTACATCCACAATCAAGAAAAATGTTCTTCAGGGTAGGAGCTTCTTCTTTTTCGCCGCTGCGGGTATGAATAGCCGGCCATCCGAATACAGCTTTGACAATCCCCTTTTCAGTGTGAATGTTAACGCGTTTTGACGGGGCGATCTGATGATCTGAGCCACCGTTCCTGATCACATAAATTAGCCCGTCTTTGGTGATATAATTAACAAACCATGAGATCTCGTCAGCATGGGCTTCGATAACAACTTTATAAGCCGCCTGGGGATTTATAACCGCAACTGCAGTACCATAATTATCTACGAAATGTTCATCAGTATAGGGCTTGATATAATCCAGCCACAAACGTTGGCCTTCCCACTCAAAACCTGTAGGAGAGGGGTTGTTGATGTAATTCTCGAAAAATGCCAGTGACTTCTTATTAACTACCGGGATGTGTTTTTCTTCTTTTTTCTTTGCCATTATGAATTATCGTTCTTTGTCTTGATTCTGTAGCCAACTGGCTCAGTTTTTTGTCTTTTGGTTTCTATCTTGTTCAATAGGTGCTGGAATACATTATTGATCTTTTCATCCAGCTGAGTTATCTTTTTGTAAAGGTCTTGATTTTGCAGCAAGATTTGGCGGTAATATACGAAAGCCCGCATAATTTCGATATTTATCTTGACAGCTTTTGTCGACCTTAATACCGATGAAAGCATGGCAACGCCCTGTTCTGTGAAGGCCAATGGTTAGCGCTCGAATGCTTGAGATTTGTTAACCGGTCGCAATTTGCGACCAGTTGATTCTTCTCCTCTTTGGTTAATTCGAACATGAAATCATCAGGAAAATTTCCTCTGTTCCTTTTTACTTGCTCCTTAAGTCGTTTTGTTTCAGTCTCATATAAAGCCGCAAGGTCCGCATCGATCATCACTTTATACCCTCTCAATTCGAAAATTAAACTTTCAAATTGCCGTGTTTTAAGAATATCTTCCATTTAATAGTCATAAAGTCCTTTCCATGATGACGTAGTCATATCCATTTGCATGGGATATTTTCTCCGTTTCGATAAAGCCGAAGCTACTATAGAAACCGGAAGCGCTTTTACGTGCATTACACCAAATATGATTACAGCCTTCATTTTTAGAATACTCCATAAGATAGCGAAGAATTTCTGAGCCATATCCTTTGTGTTGATATTCTGAACGAGTGGCAAACTTGCGGAACTGCATTGAATCCCCGTTCCTGAATAATGAAACTACACTTATTAGAACGTTTTCATCAAATAATCCCAAATGTAACCCGTCATCATCATTCGGCAGGATCGCTTTATCGAAATCCAGATCCGGGTACATCACCTTATGCCGGATCTTCCAGGTTAGGTAAGCGGGGATTTGTTCAATGTGACTCATTGGAGTTATACGTGGTACGTTTTACGTTATAAATATCTAAACGCTTTGTTAAAGAGGTGGTTGTACTTTTCAGATCGATGTGTACGTTTGCAACGTATAACGTACCACGTATAACTTACAACGGTATATTACCATGCTTCTTCCTCGGATTATTAACCACTTTATTCTCCAGCATCTTAAATGCTTTGATTAGTTTTTTCCTGGTTTCTGCCGGTTCGATAACTTCGTCTATAAAGCCCCGTTCAGCGGCTCTGTAAGGGTTCGCAAAGATGTCGGAGTATTCTTTTTCTTTTTCAAGCCAGCGGGCATTCGGGTCTTCGGCAGCCATTATGTCCCGTTTGAAAATAATCTCGGCCGCTCCTTTAGCTCCCATGACGGCGATCTCGGCACTCGGCCAGGCATAGTTCATATCGGCGCCAATATGTTTGGAATTCATAACATCGTAAGCGCCGCCATATGCTTTGCGGGTTATCACTGTGATCCTGGGGACGGTAGCTTCACAGAAGGCGTATAAGAGTTTGGCTCCATTAGTTATGATAGCATTCCACTCCTGATCCGTTCCTGGCAGGAAGCCCGGGACATCTTCCAGCACGAGCAAAGGGATATTAAAACTATCGCAAAAGCGAACGAAACGCGCTCCTTTAACGGACGAATTAATATCCAGGACACCGGCCAAAAAAGCGGGCTGATTAGCCACAATGCCAATAGAGCGTCCGGCCAGGCGTGCGAAACCAACAACTATATTCTCCGCAAAATTTTTATGAACTTCCAGGAACGAGTCTTCGTCTGTTAATTCTGCGATGACTTCGCGAATGTCGTATGGCTGGGAGTTATTTGCCGGTATAATTCGATTTAATTGCGGCCGGGACTCATCAGCCGTCTCGTATACGCGGAAAGGAGTATTCTCCTCACAATTCTGCGGCATGTAGCTCAGCAATTCCTTTATGTGATTGATTGCCTCAATTTCGTTGGTACAAGCGAAATGAGTCACTCCTGACTTGGTGGAATGTGCGCTCGCGCCACCTAACTCTTCGGAACTTACTTCCTCATGCGTGACGGTCTTCACCACGTTCGGGCCGGTTACAAACATGTACGAAGTGTTTTCAACCATCAGAACAAAATCGGTAATAGCAGGCGAGTAAACAGCACCGCCCGCGCATGGCCCCATTATGGCAGAAATTTGTGGAACCACGCCAGATGCCAATGTGTTCTTATAAAATATATCAGCATATCCACCTAACGAAACTACACCTTCCTGTATGCGGGCACCTCCGGAGTCGTTCAAGCCAATTACCGGCGCGCCATTTTTTAAAGCCAGATCCATGATCTTACAGATCTTTTCTGCGTGTGTTTCTGACAGGGAGCCGCCAAATACCGTAAAATCCTGTGAAAATACATATACGAGCCTGCCGTTGACTGTGCCGTATCCTGTAACCACGCCATCGCCGGGATATTTTTCTTTTTCCATCCCAAAATCTGTCGACCGGTGCGTAACCAGCATCCCGATTTCCTCAAACGATCCTTCGTCAAGCAGAAAATGCAGTCGTTCCCTTGCGGTAAGCTTTCCTTTTTTGTGCTGACTCTCTATCCGTGTCAGGCCGCCACCCAGCAATGCCTCTTCCTGCTTGCTCCTGAGAGTTTCTATTTTCTTATCCAAAATATAGGTTTTTGGTGAAATTAGTAAAAATATGCCCTTATTCCTTACTCTTTCTTCTTTGCTCTTTTTGTAATTCTTTTGTTAACTTTTTCTTTTTTTTTCGGACTTTGCATAGATTTTGCGCTTTTTATTACACATTTGCAACGAACCTAACACGCATATTGTATCGATTTATACCAATATGAAAAAGGAATTCGCAAGAAAGCTCTTTAGTTCAATATTTTTATTCGTCTTCTTTGCTAAGATGGTTATTTCAGTTGCGCCCTTAATTGCAGTGCATTTGGATAGCGAAATAGTAAAGGCGGTAATCATGCAGCTTGAAATTGAAAGCCACTCCACTAAAGGTTCCGACCAGGCTAAGGATAGTTTGAATAAAGGAGAATGGCTCACCGGTCTGAATAAGTTTAATTTTAATCGTCCACATATTGATATCGCTATAAAGCAATATATCTTTTCAAGGAACTTCGCCATACAGGCGTTCTATCCCTCGGTTCCCACCCCTCCTCCGAACTGCTAATTTTCATTTAATGTTTCCTGATCTATCAGGTAGTGTGAGTGAGATTCCAAATTATGGACTAAATCTCATGTCGTTCTGTGTTTAATTTTCCGGAATCGGATGTTGACCACAAGCGCTATTGATTACACTCATGTAGAATCCTGCAATTCTTTTGCAGCTATTAACAAATGATTATAAACTTTAAGGAAGAAAATAATGAAACATCATAAAGGTCAAACCCGTGACTCACTAACTCCAGAAATTGCACTTGAATTTTTAAAGGAAGGAAATGCCCGTTTTTGCAATAGTCTGCGATACAATAGAGATTTTATGCAGACGGTATCTGAGACCGCAGAAGGTCAATGGCCGTTCGCAGCAGTTTTAAGCTGTAGTGACTCAAGAGTCGTAACTGAGCTCATCTTTGATCAGGGCCTCGGCGACATATTCAGCGTCCGGCTTGCTGGAAATATCGCAAGCCAGCAAGCCATAGCCAGTATGGAATATACCTGTAAGGTATTAGGAAGTAAACTGATAGTCGTTTTAGGACATACTGGCTGTGGTGCAGTAAAAGCGGCATGTGATGGTGTGGAAATAGGAAATCTCGGCTCACTTACTAAGATGATCCTTCCGGCAATTGAATCGGAGACTTCGACTAAAGCAAATCGGGTGTCATCAAATACCGAATTTCTGAATAACGTGCTTCATAACAATGTACATCATCAAATTCAAACGATCGTGTCGGGGAGTCAGCTCATCCGCGAAATGCTGCATGCCGGCGAAATCGGGATAATCGGCGGTGTATACGATATAAGCACAGGAAGTGTCGACTTCTTTAACGAGATGTTCGATCTTGAAAATACTCCCGGCAACACCAGGTCTATGCAATCAGCATAAGGTTTTTATCTCTGTTATTCAAAACAAGAAATCATCATTAATAAACTGATCCAAAAGATCATTAAAATATCATATGAGTAAATATTTTTTAAGCAAGAACTTAAGGAAAGACTTGCCTTCAGGGTTGGTAGTCTTCCTGGTAGCTCTGCCCCTTTGCCTTGGAATTGCAATGGCATCGGGAGCCCCGTTGTTCGCGGGCATCCTTACCGGGATCATAGGCGGGATAGTAGTTTCATCTATCAGCGGTTCACAATTAAGTGTGAGCGGACCGGCAGCGGGCCTAACGGTTATCGTTTTCAGTGCTATCGCATCGTTGGGTTCCTATCAAACCTTTTTGCTTGCAGTAGTCCTGGCCGGATTTATCCAGATCATTCTGGGATTCGTAAAAGCCGGTATTATCGCAAATTATTTCCCCTCGTCTGTTATCGAAGGAATGCTGGCAGCAATCGGGATTATACTTATTCTTAAGCAATTACCTCACGCCGTAGGTTATGATTCTGATTTTGAAGGCGACGAAAGTTTTCTTCAGAGCGATCAGAGTAATACATTCTCTGCTATTGGTGATGCTTTCAATAAATTCAGCTACGGAGCGGTTATCATAAGCGTCGTATCGCTTTTAATACTGATCTATTGGCCTAAAATAAAAAAGCTAAGCATGATACCTGCGCCCGTATTGGTCGTGGCTATTGGCATTGTGTTTTCGGCTTTGTTCCAAAACACCCAATTCGCTTTAACTCCTGAGCATTTGGTAACGATACCAGTTGTTAATTCCTTTACCGAGTTTATGGGGTTATTTTCTTTGCCGGATTTTTCGCAGCTCTCCAATAAAGCTGTCTGGACTGTAGCCTTCACAATTGCAATTGTTGCAAGCATAGAAACACTTTTGTGTATTGAAGCTGTAGATAAAATCGATCCCATTAAGCGGGTTTCTCCAACAAACAGGGAGCTTGTTGCGCAGGGCGTTGGAAATATCGCCAGCGGAATGTTGGGTGGATTACCTATGACATCTGTAATTGTCAGATCGTCTGTGAATGTCAATTCCGGCGGCAGGACGAAAATGAGCGCTATATTTCATGGGATATTCCTTTTGCTTTCTGTCCTGTTTATTCCTGTTCTTTTGAATAAAATTCCCCTGGCATGTCTTGCAGCCATTCTCCTGGTTACAGGATACAAGCTTGCGAGGATTGATTTGTTTAAGAAGATGTGGCACCACGGAAAAGACCAGTTTGTTCCTTTTACTGTGACTATCCTCGCTATCGTATTCACAGATTTGCTGAAAGGCGTGGCTATCGGCATGCTGGTTGGGATATTCTATATCCTTAGAAATAATCTTCGCAATCCATATTTCTACAAGATTGAAAAGAACGCCGATAAGAAGGTTATAACTATCAAATTAGCACAGGAGGTTTCCTTCCTGAATAAGGCGGCTATACAAGGTATTTTAAATAATATACCGAAAGAATCGGATGTGATCATAGATGGCACAGATGCCAGGTACATAGATAAGGACGTGCTGGAGATCATTGATAATTTTAAGCACAATGCTTATACCAAGGCAACGATTGTCCAGCTTGTGAATATTAAGGATCAATATGAGATACCTCCGCTAAAAGAGGCGGTATTGACGAAGGCACATTAATAACGTGTGCCCGGATACCCCGATCCCGGATATGAAAAGGGCGTCTGAGAAGACGCCCTTTTCTTTTGTAAACTTATTTTTCCTCCAAAAAAGGGTAGGAGTACTCCGTTGGGGGATCGAATGTTTCTTTGATCGTTCTTGGCGAAACCCAGCGAAGTAAATTGATCATGGAGCCAGCTTTGTCGTTTGTACCCGACCCTCTCGCCCCTCCAAAAGGCTGCTGACCAACTACCGCACCAGTACATTTATCATTAATGTAAAAATTACCGGCAGCATTTTTCAGGGCCCGTGTAGCCGTTTCGATCACATAGCGATCCTGAGCAAGAACAGCTCCCGTTAGGGCATATATCGAAGTACGGTCAACCAGTTCGAGCGTTTTTTCGAAATCTTTATCGGCATACACGAAAATGGTCAGAACAGGGCCGAATAGTTCCTCGCACATGGTGATATAGTTCGGGTCCTTAGTAAGTATAACAGTCGGCTCTATAAAATATCCGTCAGACTTGTCGTAATTCCCACCGGCTATGATCTCCAGGCTTTTGTCTTTTTTTGCTGTATCAATATACTTAGCGAGTTTGTCGAATGATTTTTCATCGATAACGGCGTTTATGAAATTGCTGAAATCTTCAACCGGCCCCATTTTTATACTCGACAGATCATTAACAACGCGTTGCCTTATTGCGGGCCAAATTGAATTGGCAATATAAACCCTGGATGCGGCAGAGCACTTTTGGCCCTGGTATTCAAAAGCTCCGCGCACTATAGCGGTACTAGCTGCCTTCACATCTGCGGAACCATGGACTAATATAAAGTCCTTACCCCCGGTTTCGCCGACAATACGCGGGTAGGTTTTATATTTATGGATGTTATTCCCAATGGTTTTCCAGATATCCTGAAAAACGCCGGTAGAACCGGTGAAGTGTATACCTGCGAAATCAGGATGGTTAAAGATTATCTCCCCGGCATCAGGTCCGGAAACAAATACTAAATTAATAACGCCGTCAGGCAAGCCTGCTTCACGAAAGACTTCCATCAATATATTGGCTGAGTAGATTTGCGAATTTGCAGGCTTCCAGACCACTACATTACCCATCATGGCGGCCGACGTGGGAAGATTTCCGGCTATCGCGGTGAAATTAAATGGAGTCAGGGCAAAAATAAACCCTTCTAAAGGTCGCTGCTCGATCCTGTTCCATGCACCACGCGAAGATAGCGGCTGCTGCTGGTAGATCTCCGTCATATACTTAACATTGAAACGCAGGAAGTCTATAAGCTCACAAGCAGAGTCTATTTCAGCCTGATAGGCATTTTTCGACTGTCCGAGCATGGTCGCTGCATTGAGCTTATACCGGTAAGGGCCGGCTATAAGGTCTGCTGCTTTGAGGAATACCGCTGCCCGCTGCTCCCAGTCCAGATTCTCCCATAAAACCTTGGCACCTAATGCGGCATTAATCGCGTCAGTAATGTGCTTCTTTTCTCCCTGTGAATAAGTTGCCAGGAGGTGTTTATGGTCATGCGGCGGATGGACTTCCGCCTTCTTAGACGAAGTGATCTCTTTTCCATTGATGACCATCGGAATGTCGATGACCTTTGAACGGGCCTCAGCAAGCGCTTCTTTTAGAAGTGCACGTTCGCGGCTTCCAACTGAATAATTTAAGACGGGTTCGTTTACCGGATCCGGAACATTGAAAAATCCTTTTGACATAATTGGTTGGTTAGTTAGGACAAAGGTAGGGGTTGATCGCTATAAGTTCTAGATTTTACCTTAGATTCTTTGAACTACTAAGGCCACGTTAAGATATTATATACCTGAGCGAGGCGATTAGAATAGGATCCCGTAAGGCAATGGGTTAATATCTCCAGATATCATCGAAGCCATTTTTAATTTGTTTAAGCTCGTCCGCAGATATTGTCCCTATTCTGCGGATCAGGCGTTCTTTGGAAACAGAACGAATATGAAAGACGAGGATTTCGGACGATTCACTCAGTTTATTTGCTGCATCGGGTTTGAGCAAAACATTGCCCTTGTATCGTTTGATCTTTGTCGTTAGCGGGCAGCAAATCACTGTGTTGAGATAGGTATTTGCCAGGTTTCCGCTCACAATCACTACAGGACGGGTACCGGATTGTTCGCTCCCTTTAACCGGATTCAGATCGGCATACCAGAGTTCACCTTGCTTCATTTTCCAGTTGCTCATAATAATCTGCCATACCTTCTTCAGCTATAGAGATTAAATCAGTATCCTCTGCCATTTGTTTATAGGAACGGATATATGCAGCCCGGTTCAGGTGATCGAGGTAAAGCCGGAGTGCCTGTTCTATCAGCTTATTTTTGGGCAATGCGAGCTCTTTCGCTTTTTCTTCAAGCAATTGAAGGAGCCCGTCAGGAAGGGAGCTGGTGAAAGTTGCCATAGATATGTTTATAAACTACAAATATAAAAGATATTTATATAATTTTAATAGAAGACTTTCCGAAATGAGATAGCCGGGGATACGTTCAACCTTGTACAAGCTAGCCGGAAGGGGAAGATTGCGGCCAGATCCTAGTGCATCCTCTAATCATTCAACATACCTCTCAACGCCCGCCGCCGGCTTCCATCCCGACTTCGGCTCGAAATAATTCCAAAGCAACTTTGAAAGCCCTCGTATCATCCGATAGCCTTCGTTATCCGGCGTCCAGCTGGTATCCTTCTGGTTTTTGGTGATAATACAGAATACATAGTCGCCATGCGGAGCGTTAACCAAAACTACTTCCGACCGCGACCGGTCTACTGCACCCTGTTTAGAGGCTGCCTGAATGTACGGAGGGATCTGAGAGAGGGCTTCACCATCCCAGTATATTCTCACCATGTTCCGGTACATCCTTTCGCTGGCAGCAGGGCTGACGGCGGTCCCTTGGTGGATCATCTTTACCAGGGTTGCCATTTCCCTGGGGGTAGTTTGCCCCCAGCCATATTTCCGCCAGTCTCCCTGCCTTCCGGCAGTCCGGGAGTTCATTCGTGTACTATTAAAACCATTTGCCTCCAGCCATTTGTTGATATTCTCACCGCCAACGAATTTCTGAAGCCATAAACTGGCTGTATTATCACTAGTGGTAATACTCAGCATCTGTACCTTGCCTAGCTTTATCTTTTCGCCATCTTTAAAAGAGCCAAGAATATCTTCACCGGCATAAAGCAGGCTATCCCGGTACACGAGGGTCTCATCGTATTTCAATTCACCTTTTTCTATTTTGTCGAACACACCACACATGATAGGAACCTTAATCATACTAGCTGTCGGAAAGATAGTGTCTGCATTTATTCCGGCAACTTTCCCTGTTTTAAGGTTTTGAACGAAAATGCCCACTTCACCCTGGAAGCCTTCAGCCAGTTTCCGGAGCTTAGCATTTAGTTTGTTGTCGGTTTTTGTCTGTGCGACTACGGAATAGAAGTTTGCTAAAAAGCATATTGTTAAGACGAGGATTTTCTTCATTGTTTTTTTTAATCCAAAGTAGGGAAATAAGAGGTTGAAATCAAAAGTGTATTTTTGCTGTAAGCCATTTGCCATGAAACTATTTAGACTTCTATTATTTCCATTTTCCCTGGTGTACGGCCTGGGAGTCGTTGCGCGTAACCTGGCGTTTGATCTTGGGGTAATGAAATCCCGGGGATTCGAGCTTCCGGTAATATCCGTCGGCAATTTAGCTGTCGGAGGATCCGGAAAAAGTCCTATGACCGAGTACCTTGTGCGCTTGCTTAAAGACAAGCATAAAGTAGCAACATTAAGCAGAGGGTATGGGCGTAAGTCAAGCGGATTTCGTTTCGTTGAAGCGAACTCATCTAGCGCGGAGTCGGGCGATGAGCCGCTCCAGTTTAAACGGAAGTTTAATAATATCACCGTGGCGGTATGTGAAAACAGGGTAGCGGGCATCAAGAAGCTGGAAGCTGATCATGATGTGATAATTCTTGATGATGCTTATCAGCATCGCGCACTGAGGGCCGGACTGAGTATTTTGCTCTTTGACTACAACACAATTTTTAAGTTCCGGGTGTTGTTGCCTGCGGGTGATTTAAGGGAGCCGGTTTGGGAAAAAAACCGGGCTGATCTTCTTGTAGTTACTAAAACCCCGCCCGGACTGGACCAGGCAGATCGCCAGGAAATACTCAGTATCATAAAGCCTAGAAATCTGCAGGAAGTGTTTTTTTCTTATTTGGTCTATGGAAATTTAAAACCCCTCGATCCTACGATGGAGGAAAGGGACTTTATCTCGGTGAAAGTAGATACCGAGATCGTTTTGTTGACCGGCATAGCGAACCCGGCCCTGCTGCTATCTGAAATAGGCGGTTATACCCAGCACATAATCCATCATAATTACCCCGATCACCATAATTTCACAAAAAAAAATATCAGTAAACTTGTGCAATCATTTAATGCTCTGTTTGCAGACGATAAATTGATTATAACCACCGAAAAAGACGCTCAAAGATTATCTTCAGGCGAAGCAAAAGAACTTTTGAAAGGTTTGCCGGTTTATTATGTGCCCGTTGAGGCCGAAATACATGAACCGGAAAGAGCCCGATTTAACGAATTAATAGAGAAATATGCAGCAGAACCTTCAGTTGACCACTGATTATATCAAATCGAGGATAGGCGATTTCGTACCTGAGATAGGAATTATTCTGGGAACTGGCTTGGGAGGGCTTGTGGAAGATATTGAGATTGAATATAAATTGATGTATTCCAATATACCTAACTTCCCAATATCTACTCTGGAGTTTCATTCCGGAAGGCTCATATTCGGCACACTTAGCGGCAGGCGGGTGGTGGCGATGCAGGGTCGTCTTCATTATTACGAAGGATATGATATGAAACAGATCACGTTTCCTGTGAGGGTGATGAAAATGCTTGGTATCTCAAGGTTAATAGTCTCAAACGCCAGTGGTGCACTCAATCCGGATTTCCGCAAGGGAGACCTGATGATTATCGATGATCACATTAATCTTCAAACAGATAATCCGCTGCGGGGCCGGAACCAGGAAGAGCTCGGACCGCGTTTCCCTGATATGAGCGAACCATATAATAAGGAAATGATCTCTGCTGCGATGGGAATAGCTTTAAAGAATAATATTAGGTGTCATACCGGAGTCTATGCAGCCGTTAATGGACCTAATCTTGAAACCAGGGCCGAATACCGGTTTTTGCGCACCATAGGTGCAGATGCCGTGGGTATGAGTACAGTGCCTGAAGTTATTGTTGCTAATCATATGTCGCTGCCGGTTTTTGCTATTTCAGTTCTTACAGACGAAGGCTTTCCTGATTCGCTTCAGGCTGTTTCGCTGGAAGAGATCATAAAGACTGCCAATGAAGCGGAGCCGAAAATGACTACAGTATTGAAAGCGCTACTTCTGGAAATTAAATGATTAAGAGCTTATTCTCAGGACTGGTGATCCTTCTCTGCATCACGGACGCATTTGGGCAAGACCCAGTGCGCGCGGGGCAGGAGGGCTCAATGAGCCTCGACTCGTTACGAATAAAAGAAGAATCAACGGAAGACTCTATTATCTATACATCTAAGTATATCCGTTATACAAACCTCAGGCTGTTCAGAGAAGGCACACAAACGGTAGGCATAGACACAACCTTGAGGAATTTTCAGAACTATAGCCCTTTGTACCAGCCTGATAATCCTACGATTGGCCTGGGAAATAATGGACTTGCTTATAGAGAGATGCTTTTCCAGCCATCGAAGACAATTGGTTTTGACGTGGGATTCCATTCACTTGACCTCTACCGCCTTACTCAGGACTCGATGCGGTTCTATCGTGCCAAAACTCCGTACACTGAGCTTTATTACGTGAATGGAAAAACGGTGGAGCAAACTTTCAAAGTCATACACTCTCAAAATGTGAAGCCTAATCTGAATATAGGCGCAAATTTCAACAGGCTGGGGGGGGACGGTTTTTTTGTTAACCAGCAATCAGACCATTTGAATGCGGCATTATTTGCCTGGTATGAATCTCCAAATAAGCGTTATAATCTTATAGGTGATGTAATATTTAACAAAATTAAGGCCGGCGAAAATGGCTCTACAATAAACGACTCAATATTTAACGGGAGTTCCCTGGCCAAAATGGCTGAAGTTGTTCGACTAAGAGCTAAAGGGGAAGATCGCCCTATGCAAATCTGGAGACGAACGCAATTTTTTCTTAAACAGTACTACTATCTTGGAAGAAAGGACAGTCTTCCTGGCGAAAATGGTGCCGAGAAGATATTGCCCACACAGCGCTTTTCACATTCAATCACCTACACTAAAGATCAGTACAGGTTTTTCAGGAACGAGGACGATATTTATGGTGCATTCCCGGTATTGCCTTCCCGAAGTTATACTTTAACGAATGATTCGACTCAATTATCGGATCTGAAAAACGAATTCAGTTATAGTTTTTATCTGCGGAGTAAGGCGGTTAGCTTTCTCAAGAATGAGGCAAAACTAGACCTGGGTATCCAGAATAATCTTTATAAATATGAGCAGCAGGGATATAAAAAGAATTTTTCAAATACAACCCTGAAAGCCGGTATGTCTTACCGCTTTAGCGATAGGGTGGGACTGGAGGTGGACCTGCAGCAGATAGCGCAGGGGGCTAGTTTCGGTGATTTCCTGCATGAAGCCAAGGCAAATTTTCTTCTCAGTAAATCGATAGGCAGAATAGTGCTTGGAGCATACACCCAGAATAAATCGCCTGAACAGATGTTTGAGCGTGTCAATTACCAGTACCATCGGTGGGACAGGAATTTCGATAAATCCAAGATCAACAATCTTTCCTTCCTGTACGAAAACAATAAATTCAATTTATCAGCCAGGGCTGAGTATTTCCTGATCAGCAATTACTTGTATTATAAGGAAACTTCACGTGCACAGGAAATAGAGCCTGATCAGTTCGGGACCAATATCAATTTGCTTAAGATCACTTTAATGAAGAATTTCAAGCTTGGCCGGTTTAATCTTGATAACTATATAGTTTATCAAAAGACAGACTTCCAGGACCTGCTTCGTACACCTGAAATTTACACCTATAACAGCCTATACTACGCATCCCGGCTGTTTAAGGTATTATATACAAATGTTGGTGCAGACCTCAGGTTTAACACGCCGTTCAAGGCGCCGGCCTATGCTATTAATGTAAGCCAGTTTTATAATGACAACCGGGGCCTGGAATATTCTTCTTATCCAGTGATTGATGTGTGGGCCAAGGCAACTTTGAAGCGTGCAAATCTCTTTATAAAGTATGAGTATGCTAACCAGGGTCTTTTTTCAAAAGGTTATTATACTGTTAGAGGTTATCCCATGCAGGATCAACTATTGAAGTTTGGTGTTAGCTGGAAGTTTTATAATTAGGTGGGAGCAGTCGGCTGTGAGTTATCAGCTATGAGCTATCAGCTGTGAGCTATCAGCGGTCAGCTATGAGGTGTCAGGCATGAGCCCTGGGCTGCCAGCTTCTTTCCGGCTGACCCGGATCTAAACTATAATTCAATAGGCGATTAGTCAGAAACTGATACCTGACAGCCCACAGCTGATAACTCTATGTTTTCTGCTTTTTCTTCTTTGCGGCAGGGAATAATACGTTATTCAAAATCAGTCTGTAACCGGGGGAGTTTGGATGCAGGTTCAGGTCGGTAGGAGGGTCGCCAACCATATGTTGATAATCTTCAGGGTCGTGTCCGCCATAAAAGGTCCATTGGCCTTTGCCGAAATCGCCGTGTATGTATTTAACTTCATCGAGTGTTTTGGTCTCGCCCATCACAAGAACGCTTGGTTTTACAAAGCTTCTTTTGAAGGCAGTGGTTTGGCCCATAAAACCCTTGATCACCTTATCATGATTTTGAGTGAGCATGGAAGGCACGATATCCCATTTCGCTGAAAAATCAAAAAGAGTGAAAAAGTCTTTTGAAAAATTGCCTGTCTGGACCGCCGACGTACCGGGACGGGAGTCTATCGTGGAAAACTCGTTATTAGCCGGGTTAAGGTCTAATCTGAAGGCATGAAAAGCAAACGTTTGATTAAAATCAAGTTTAGCCTGTGCCTGTGGATCCGAGCCATCGCCGTCAAACATCCTTTCAACGATGTCGGTGCCATTTGCAGCAAGCGCCACATCAAAGGTCTCGGGGCCGGAACACATCGCGAACATAAATCCTCCGCCCGCACAGAAATCACGTATGGAGTGCGCAACGGCAAGTTTCATTTCAGATACTTTTTTAAATCCGTTCCGTTTAGCCGTTTCTTCCTGGATCTTCACATCCTCGATATACCAGCTGTGGTTTTTGTAATTGCTCCAGAACCTGTTGTATTGACCGGTGAAATCCTCATGATGCAGATGCAGCCAGTCGTATTTAGGTAAGTCGCCTTTCAGTACTTCATCATCATATATTATATCGTACGGAATCTCTGCATAGGTTAAAACCATAGTGACGGCGTCATCCCAGGGCAGTTTATTCTTAGGAGAATATACAGCAACCTTTGGCGCTTTCTCAAGCTTGACAAGCTCCATGTTTACCGACGGATCGGTAATCTCATTTAGCAACGCATTTACCCGGGCATCCGGGATCACCTCATAAGACACACCACGTATTTTACATTCAGATTCCAGAGCCTGGGAGTATTTAATAAGAAAGCTCCCTCCACGATAATTCAAAAGCCAATTTGCTTCTACGCCGTTTTTTAAAGTCCAAAAGGTTACTCCATAGGCTTTCAGATGATTCTTTTGGTCTTCATCCATAGGCAGAAGAATGGACGATGCCTGGCATATCACTGTCAGGAGTGTGAAGAGAAGGATTAATCTGATTTTTAACATATATTACCAACGTATTCAGCTCTTTAAAGTTATAAAAAGCATAAGATAATTGAAGAATTTCATCAATTGACTGAAATAGTTAACTTTGTCCTCCATTCTAATTAAACACATATGAGCAAAGCAATTATAAAAACCGAAAAAGGTGACATGACTGTCCAGTTTTATGACAAAGATGCGCCTAACACAGTGGCTAATTTTTTGAAACTAGCAAAGGATGGTTATTATGATGGTGTAACGTTTCATCGCGTGATCAATGATTTCGTGATTCAGGGTGGTGATCCAACAGGAACGGGTGCCGGCGGACCTGGTTATAAGATCGATTGCGAACTCGACGGCGACAACCAGTATCACGACCGCGGCGTACTTTCTATGGCTCACGCGGGCCGGAATACCGGCGGATCACAGTTTTTTATCTGTCATAGCAGAAATAACACGTCGCATTTGGACCGTAACCACACATGCTTTGGTAAGGTTATTGAAAATGTAGATGTAGTAGATGATATCCGTCAGGGTGATAAGATCCTGGGAGTTGAAATTATTGAAGAATAGGAGAGAGTATCAGGTATCAGGCGTCAGGTAATCAGAGCTGGGCGGATAATTACATAAATGAGTTAGATCGAGTATTAGAATGAGAGGGAATTTTTTAAATGTAATTCTGTCTTAATACTTAATACTAACTATTAATACTAAGAGAAATGAATCTAAGAGGATTAGTGTCAGTTTCAGGAAAACCAGGTCTATATAAGCTTATTGGCCAGAATAAATCAGGTTTTATCCTTGAAACTCTTGATGAACTGAAGAATAAGATTGTGGTGAATATCAGCACTGCGAAAATGGCCTCATTGGAGGATATTACAATTTTCGGCGAGAGTGGTGACTTGAAATTGAGTGATATTTTCACCCAGATGAAGGACAGCAAGAACATACCTGATCCCAAAACTGCTGACGGCAAAGCTTTGAGAGAGTTTTTTACAGAGGTTTCCCCTGATCATGATCAGGAACGTGTGTATTCTTCAGACATTAAAAAAATAATCAGCTGGTATAATACGATCAGCATATTGCCTTTATTTACTGAAGCAGCTCCTGAACCCCTTGGCGAAGGCGCAATAGCACCTGTAGTTACCGAAGCGGTAAAAAAACCCGAGCCAATAGCTAAGGAGAAGCCAAAAGCAACGAAAGCAGCGGGTAAGAGCGCAACACGCCTTTCTCAGAAATCTAAGTAATCTGACAGCCCGTGATCATCTCACGGGCGCTAGATTAGTCTTAGTCCGGTGTGCAGCTTTCCACATCCAGGTTTGCTGAAGCAGGGTATTTGTGCAGGATGGTATTAATCTTTACCCAAGCTTAATCCCTGTAGCAGTGAAAGCGCGACTAGTCTCTAAACGTAGGATGAACGTAGGATGAAGCTTCTCAAGCTATACCGTAGTCACACTCCAGGCAATATACGGTTGGTTTCAGCTGCGACGCTTTATAAGAAATATAATACAGCAGCTCCGAGAGCCAAAGCTATTAACATCATCAGCCAGAACAGCCGGCTTTCCTTGCCTTTGTTCCCTGATTTAAAACGATAATCTCTTTTATAATCCATAAGGTTTAATCATGATGATAAGGCTCACCCTTTAAAATAGTGAATGCCCTGTACAGTTGCTCTGTAAAAAATAAGCGGATCATCTGATGTGAAAACGTCATTCTTGATAATGATATTTTTTCATTACTGCGTTCATAAACATCTTTACTGAACCCATAAGGCCCACCAACGATAAAAACAAGATGTTGCTGTCCACCAACCATTTTCTTGTTCAGAAATGCTGAATATTGTTTTGAGGTTAATTCTTGCCCCTTTTCATCCAAAAGGATAACATGGTCGGTGCTGTTAATGTTTTTGAAGATAAGCTCAGCTTCTTTGCTCTTTTGCTGTTCAGTGGAAAGGCTTTTGGTATTCTTAAGGTCAGGTATTTCGAGGATACTAAAGTTGATGTAGTGTTTCAGGCGTTTCAGGTAGATCCCGATGCCCTCCGTCAAATATTTATCTTCTGTTTTGCCTATAGTGAGTAAGGTGATCTTCATCACCTCAATATAGTAACTGATCCCGATTTTTTAATGACATTATTATCAAAGTCAACAGCATCAAGCACATAATAATATGTTCCTACAGGTACTGCCTGATTTTGATAGGTGCCGTCCCAGCTTTGCAGCAGGTTTTCGGAAGAATACATCAGGAGGCCGTAACGATTGAAGATCTGGATGCGGTAGGTTTTAATATTACTCATATTAACAACGAACTGATCATTTACAGCATCATTGTTCGGGGTGAAGATGTTGGGGATGAAAATAGCTCCGGATTCATTTATCGTAAAGGTGCCCTTCACTACGGATGCGCTACATACATTGCCTTTAAATGCTGTCAGAGTGACATCGAAGTTCCCTTTTTCAAGATAAGTATGCTCCGGGTTCGTATCGGTAGAAGTTTGTCCGTCACCGAAATCCCATAAATAAGTATCCGCATCTACAGATTCATTGAAGAACCTGATTTTGATCGGAAAGGATAACTTAGCAGGCAAGCTGGGTTCTGCGCGGAATTCGGCTATCGGGTTATCGAAGATCGCCGGAATGATTACGCTAACTGCTTGCGTGCTGCATGATCCTCGCTGCAATATCACGCTGTAGGTTCCTGCAACAGCTACGCTGGTCACCGGTATTTCTATTACCCTTTGATCAGAGCTGAAATTATTGGGGCCCGTCCAACGATAGGTTGCATCCGATTGGACCGGGGTACTAAGCCTGATGGTATCGTTTAAACAGAAAACTGAGTTGTTGTTAACACTAATAACAGGTTGGGCAAAGCTCTGAGACACGGTGATTGTTTGGCTCAATGTACTGACACATCCGGAATTGCCTTCTGCTTCAAGGATGATCGTTTTAACTCCTTGAGTCATATAAGAAATAGTGTAGACCTCGTTACTTCCACCAGGTAAAACAGTGGCCCCTTCACCAAAATCCCATTTGATTTTCTGGTAATTGAGAGACGTGTTTGTAAAAGTATAGGTTTGCTGAACCGTACATGGGTTGGCAATGCTGCTTGTAAATGAAGCAACGGGTGTTTGCCCGATGGGTGGGATGATTACCGATGCCGGATCGCTTGTACATTCATTGATTGTGATGGTCAGAGAATATCTGCCTGCTTTACCGGCATTATTTACCAGTATGGTTATATCCGGCTGATCTGAGGTAAATGCTGCGGGACCTGTCCAGGAATAGGTAGCTCCAGCCTGCCTGGGTGTGGAAAGGGTGATGCTTTCTCCAATGCAGTAGCGCGGTTTTAAGCCACTAATAACGGGCAGATCCGGCTTCAATCCGACAACAAAGGATATGGAAGAAGTTACGGAGCAGCCCCTGTCACTTGTCGCCTGAAGCACAACGGTTTTTTGTCCGGCGCTGCTATAAGAAATTGCCGGGGGATTGAGATCACCGGAACTTGCAATACTTGCCCCTTCACCAAAAAACCATTTGAGTGATGTGTAATTTGTAGCATTTGTAGTGAAAGTATAATTCTGGTCAATTGTACACGGTTTATCCCTGACCATGGTAATAGGAACTTTAGGGCCAACGAATTCTGCGGTACCTGCTTTCCCGTGCTGATCGGTAAAATCAAGTGTAAAACCATTATGGCCTCTTGTGAAATTATCGATGATCAGGGCATATACATGACCTTGCTTCATCTCGACGAACTTAACGATACCATCCTGGCTTTTCCCGCAACCTCCGGTTTCAGTTGAATCGACAGCATTAAAGTCGAGTCCTGTTTTGGTATATAAAAGCTCGTCGGGGCAGTCGCTGTTGTCTATTCCATGACCCGCGGCACACCGTATTACATTCTGACCAGAGGGGACCTGAGTGTTGCCTTCGGGACCAAGATCATACAAGGCCCAATCTATATCATCGAAATTTGTTGGAGTAATAGTAAATACCAGTGAGCCATTATTTGCTGCTGTCCACCTATACCAGGCGGTATTTGATTCATTTAACGGATTTTCCATACAAGTGCCCGCGGCCTCACGGTTGTTTGTTCCCGCTCCGGTAACATTTATCACCGGGAATGAAGCTGTGCTGCATAGGAGGGAAGCAGAAGAAAAATCCTGACCTGGCTGGGTGGGAGGGTTGTAATTTTTGGTACATAAGTCGAATGTACCTGTGTTATTGTTTGCGCCGCTTACCCAGATATAATATACTTGCCCCGGTGTTAAGCCGCCCTTGGTAAAAATGGTGGTATTGCCATCTACAATGATTGAGCCTACTATTCCTGTACCCCCGCAGTCAGTCATCATTCCAATCCTTGGAGATTGTAACGTGTGGCCTGTAACATTGATGCTGATCTCAAATGCAACTGCGATAAATTTAAACCAAACATCTGCTCCGTTCCCGATGAAGCTTTCGGTTGCGCCTGCATTTGTAAATTCTCCTCCCAGCGAGCAATATTTCAGGGCATTAATCTGCCGGGCATTACCGCAATTATCATTAGCAGGGATCTGCTGCGCCCTGATAATACCTGAAGCACAAAACAGGTAAAGGAAGATTGTTACTGCCTTCTTCAAGCGATATAAGTAGAATTTTGTCTTTCTAAATTATCTTTTAATATACGTATCAAGCCATAAAAAGATTAGCCCTGCTCAAATTTAATTTGGCAGGGCTAACAGTACATTTAACTTGTTCAGTTTTGAATTTTATCTGTTAAGGATCCCTTTTCTAACCTGCGCCTTAATTCCCTCCCCGTCCGGATCTAATCCGGTCTTCAATTTAGTAAAGATTGCTGCACCATCAGAAGTCAGATAACGTAACTTGGGCTCAGGATCATTGATGCATTTGAGAATCACTTCGGCTATCTCTAATGGCTTCTGGAACGCCCGTTCTTTAACTTCATCAGTGAAGGTTGCCCTGTAGTTCATGTACGTTTGCATCAACGGTTTATAGTCGTCGTCCTTAATTCCGCCTGTTTCTTCAAAGTATTTGGTCAGACTGTTCCCGAACTCAGTGATGACTCCTCCGGGCTCAATTAACGATACGTTTATCCCCAAATAAGGCTTCATATAGCTGGCAATACTCTCAGTTAAGCCCTCAAGCGCGAATTTCGCCGCACAGTAGATTTCGTTAACAGGCTGACCTACAATGCCACCAATCGATGAAATATTAATAATATGACCGCTTTGGTGTTTTCGCATTACAGGTAATACGGCTTTAGTACAGCGGATCACTCCGTAGAAATTGACATCCATGACCTGCTGGATTTCTTCCATGCTCGCCTGTTCCAGGGTTCGGATGAAACCAGCCCCCGCATTGTTTATGAGAATATCAATACGGTCTTCATTTTCCAGGATTTGGCCAACGCAGCGCGCTATGCTTTTTTCATCCTGAACATCGAGTTTAAGAATAGTTAGCCGGACTCCCTGCTTTTCGGCTTCCTCTTGTAGTCTGCCCGCTTTCGAAGTATTACGCATTGTAGCATAAACTCTATGGCCTTCCTTTGAAAGCAAAATGGCCGTGTGGAAGCCAATACCGGTTGAGGCCCCGGTGATCAGAATAGTCTTAGGAGAGTTTGCCATATTCGGTGGGTTTGTTTTTCTGATTTATAGGTCTAAAAAATAAGCCGTAAACTTTAGGCTTAACGCTTAAGAGCACGGCTTATTTAATGGGAACAAGGAATAGGAAATGGAAAATAGGAAATGGAAAATAGGAAATGGAGAATAGGAATGGAAGCAACGACTCCCTATTCCCAATTTCCTATTTCCAATTTCCAATTTCGCTTTACGCTTTCTGGTTCATTCTGATGATATTTAGCGCACCACCAGCTTTAAACCACTCAATCTGCTGCTCATTATAAGTATGGTTAACAGCAAATGATTCTGAATTGCCGTCTGCATGATGAAGTACGATGGTCAGTGGTTTACCGGGTGCGAAATTGTTCAATCCGGTGATATCAATGATATCATCCTCGAGGATGCGGTCATAGTCATTTGCGTCAACAAATGTTAAAGCAAGCATGCCTTGTTTTTTAAGGTTTGTTTCATGGATACGGGCGAAAGATTTTACAAGTATCGCACGCACAGCAAGATGCCTTGGCTCCATGGCTGCATGCTCTCTTGACGAACCTTCACCGTAGTTCTCGTCACCTACAACGATACTTCCAATGCCTTGAGCCTTGTAAGCCCGTGCAGTAGCAGGAACCGCGCCATATTCACCGTTCAATTGATTTTTAACGCTATCAGCTTTCTCGTTAAAGAAATTGGTAGCGCCAATTAGCATATTGTTTGAAATATTGTCAAGGTGCCCACGGAACTTTAACCATGGACCAGCCATAGAAATATGGTCGGTGGTACATTTTCCTTTTGCTTTGATCAAAAGTTTTAGTCCCTTAATATCTGTGCCTTCCCAAGCCTTAAATGGATCAAGGAGCTGTAAACGGGCAGAATTAGGATCTACAATTACGCTTACAGTACTTCCATCTTCTGCTGGAGCCTGATAACCCGCATCTTCAACTGCAAAGCCTTTCAGAGGCATTTCGAGGCCTTGTGGTTCATCAAGTTTAACCTGTACGCCTTCAGAGTTGGTCAGGGTATCAGTCATTGGATTAAATCCAAGATCCCCTGCGATGGTCAGGGCCGTCACTACTTCCGGCGACGCAACGAACGCATGCGTGTTTGGATTACCATCATTCCTGGACTTGAAATTCCTGTTAAACGAAGTGATAATCGAATTCTTGCGTGTCGGGTCCGTACTATGACGTGCCCATTGCCCGATACATGGTCCGCAGGCATTTGCTAGAACGACACCGCCCATATTTTCGAATGTGTCGAGGAATCCATCGCGCTCGACGGTGTAGCGAACAAGTTCGGAACCCGGGGTAATGGTAAATTCAGCTTTTGCAACAAGGTGCTTATCTACAGCCTGTTTAGCTACAGATGCCGCTCTTGTAATATCTTCATAAGATGAGTTGGTACATGAACCGATCAAGCCGACCTCAAGTGTTTGCGGCCAGCCGTTTTCACGAACAGCAGCAGCAAATTGAGATAAAGGCCACGCCATATCCGGTGTGAACGGCCCGTTAACATGTGGTTCGAGTGTATTAAGATCGATTTCAATAACCTGGTCAAAATAAAGCTGCGGATTAGCATATACCTCAGCATCTCCGGTAAGATGTTCTTTTACCGCATCGGCAAGGTTTGCTATTTCTGCGCGCTCAGTACCCTTCAGATAGCTGGCTATTTTTTCATCATATCCAAAAACTGATGTTGTTGCACCAATCTCGGCACCCATATTACAAATGGTTCCTTTTCCGGTAGCGGAAAGGGATTGCGCGCCTTCACCAAAATATTCAACGATGTGTCCGGTTCCTCCTTTTACAGTAAGAATTCCGGCAACCTTGAGAATAACATCTTTCGCGGAAGCCCAGCCCGACAGTTTTCCGGTTAGTTTAACCCCGATCAACTTAGGGAATTTCAGTTCCCAGGCCAATCCGGCCATTACATCACATGCGTCAGCGCCGCCTACTCCAATTGCCAGCATTCCAAGTCCGCCGGCATTAGGCGTATGTGAATCAGTACCTATCATCATTCCGCCTGGAAATGCGTAATTTTCAAGCACAACCTGATGAATAATTCCAGCGCCTGGTTTCCAGAAGCCAATTCCGTATTTGTTAGAAACCGACGCAAGAAAGTCATAAACCTCCTTGTTCTGGGTGTTTGCAGTTGCCAGATCTTCATCGGCACCTACTTTTGCCTGGATCAGGTGATCGCAGTGTACAGTTGACGGAACTGCTACCGTGGGTCTCCCGGCCTGCATGAATTGCAGTAGAGCCATTTGGGCCGTTGCATCCTGCATCGCAACCCTGTCAGGTGCAAAATCTACATATGTAACTCCACGTTCGTGAGCTTCTGATGCATTACCTTCCCATAAATGGGCGTATAAAATCTTTTCTGTTAATGTAAGTGGTTTATTAACAACTTTGCGGGCAGCCTCAAGACGTATGCCGTAGTTATCATAAACCTTTTTGATCATGTCTAAATCAAATGCCATGTTATTTGCTTGATTGTAATTACTTCTGTTATACTGCGAGCGAAGTTACAAAAAGAAGGCTTAAAAATGGCAGCTTTTCGACAATCAAAAGAGAAAAAATACACCGCCACTAAAGAGTTTCAATAAATGAGTGTGAATTAAGCGAAGTATAATTGCAAACATGGCTTGCAGGTCACCGGTACAGTACACCAATTCAGATTCTAGGCATTAAGGTGAAGAGCTATTTTGGCCACCAGATCATTCATGTTGAAAGGCTTTTCCAAAAAATCGTCTGCACCTGCTTCTCTCGCTGATCGCGCCAGATCAGTACTTGCAGAAATCATAATCACCGGAATGTTCTTAGTGTTATTTCTCTTTTTAAGTTCGCGGCAGATATCCCTTCCATCGTGTCCCGACATCCATATATCTAACAGAAAAAGATCAGGAAATTCATCATCCATCTCCAGAACGGCGGCGCCATTTAAAGTAGAGCAAACCTGGTATCCTTCAAATTCAAGCATCATTTCTACGGCATCGACAATGCCAGGGTCATCGTCGGCAATCATAATTCTTTTTTGAGAGGTCATTGGCGGACTACTAGCAATAATTACGCCTGTATTTTCTTATAAACTAATATATTTTATAAGAAGCTGATATTCTGGATATCATCTCGTTTTTGAATGTTAATTATCTCGTATCGAAAATTAATTAGATAAGTATCTGTTCAATTTTTAGAGCATTTTGAATGTATATCCCTGAGTGTGGAGCTTTTCTAAAACAGCTGGCAAAGCATACTGTAAACGGGGGAAGGCCTTGACGCTATCATGAAATACTATGATAGAGCCATTCTTTACATTCTTAAGTACATTTTTGACTACCTGATCGGGCTTTAAACTATCATCGAAATCACCGCTAAGAACGTCCCACATAATAATTTTCATTTCCGGAAAATGCGTCCTGATCTCACTAATCTGTTTTTTTCTTATCCTGCCATACGGTGGTCTGAATAAATTCGATTCGACCAGATCATTGCACATTTTTACACTATTTATATATTCTTCGTTGCTGCTTTCCCATCCTTTGAGATGATTGAATGTATGATTTCCTACAGCATGTCCGGCAGATAAGACATTTGAGTATATATCAGGATATTTGCTTACATTATCTCCAATGCAGAAAAAAGTGGCTTTGGCATTAAAATCTTTTAGGGAATTTAGTACAAATGGTGTAACAACAGGTACAGGTCCGTCGTCAAACGTGAGATAAACGAACTTTTCCCTCCTGTTTTTATGCCAGGTTAACGTGGGATATAACCATCGCAACCAGAATGGAGAGTATGTAAGATACAAATTGCTTTTTTGTTAATTTATCACGAAGATAAATATGTTAAGTAATTTATAGATAGTAATTTTATACACGAATTCTAACCAATTGGTTGTTGTTTAACTCTTAATATGAAACAAATAAAGCTTAAAGGATTTTCTATATACTCTGTTTTAACGCTATTTTTTTTAATCTTAAGTTCAATTTCTTTACGTGCTCAGGAGAAAATTACATTAAAACGAGCGACAGAGCTTGTTATCGAAAATAACCTTCAGGTTAAGCAAGCAGAGTTTTCGGAAGCGATATCTGATGAGAATCTCAGGCAGTCGAAATACTCGCTGTTTCCAACCTTGAATGCTAACACCAGTCTTAACTTTAATTTTGGCCGGAGTATTGATCCTTTAACAAATCAGTTTGTAAATCAAGCGATTACTTCGACAAACGGGAATATATCGTCAACCACCCCATTATTTGGCGGTTTTCAACGAATTAATATCATCGCCCAGAATAAACTTCAGCTTGAGGCGGATAAGAGTTTTACGCAAAAAGTTAAAAATGATCTGATCCTCGCTGTTGTAACTAATTACCTGACGGTATTAAACTCGCAGGATCTTCTTACTGCGTCGCGGCAGCAGTTAGATATTTCGAAACAACAGCTTGACGTTGAGCAAAAGTTTTATGATGTGGGAGAGAGGACCCTTGCCGACCTGTCTCAGGCAAAATCGCAGGTGGCAACCGCGGAACTAAATGTTACCAATGCTCAGAACCAGGTTGATCTTGCATTTTTAGATCTTGCACAGTTGCTTGAACGTGACCCGGCGATTCAATTTGAAGTCGAGAAACCGGCCGTTAGTGACGCAACCACCGTCAATACGGCCTACTCTGCAGCTGAAGTTTATAAATCAGCATCTGTAAATTTTCCGGACATAAAGCTTGCGGAATTAAGAAAATTGGTTTTAGAGAAGGAGATTGATATTGCACGAAGCGGGTATTATCCTTCATTGAATTTGCAAACCGGAATGGGTACCCGATATTCGAACGGTACTTTCGGCAATACTTCTTTTGCAAATCAAATCCAGGATAATTTTAACCAATTTATTGGATTCGGGCTAAGCATTCCAATATTTAACGGATATTCGGCACGGTCTGCCGTCCGGCGGGCGAGGATAAATTTTGAGAATGGCACTGTCAACGAGCAGCTAGCCAAAAATAACCTTAACAAAGTGATTAATCAGGCTGTTTATGATCTTAGAGCCGCTGAAAAAAGATACTATTCGGCGCAGACAGCGTTCGAGTCGTCAAGAGAAGCATTCAATGTGATTGAGCAGAGATATGCTGTCGGGCTTGTAAATTCGCTTGATTTTAATCAGGCGCAAACGAACCTGAATAAGGCACAGTTTGATCAGATCCAGGCCAGGTACGACCTTATTTTCAGAAGCAAAGTGATCGACTATTACCTTGGAAATCCAATTACTTTTTAATCAGAAAACCCTACTTCTTTTATAAACCCTAACATGGCAAAGAAAAATAATACAATGAAATATCTGCTTATTGGAGCAGGAGTACTGGTTGTCGTAGCAGTTGCGGGAAATAAGCTCGGATGGTTTGGTAAAAGTGACGCAGTACAAATCGCTGTCGAAAAAGCGAGTTCACGAACAATTATTGAAACCGTGTCAGCCAGCGGAAAAGTCCAGCCGGAAGTTGAGGTTAAGCTTAGTGCCGAAGTCTCAGGTGAAGTAGTGGAATTGCACGTAAAAGAAGGCGATGTGGTTAAAAGAGGTCAGCTGTTATGTAAAGTGCGGCCGGACGTTCTTCAATCAGGTTATGATCGGGCAGTAGCATCATTGAATACCCAAAAAGCGGCATTGGCCAGTTCTCAGCAATCACTTAAGCAGGCCGAAGCAAATTTCGCAAACACCGCCGCCAAGTATAAGCGTAATCAGGAGCTGTTTTCGAAAAAGGTTATTTCAGCGGCAGAGTTTGATGCGGTCAAGGCTGAGTATGAAGCGGCAAGGGCGAGCCTTGAAGCTGTCCGTCAAAACGTGGTGGGATCCAGGTTTGGAGTGGAACAATCAAATGCTGTGGTAAAGGAAGCCGGTGCAAATCTCGCAAAGACAACTATTTATGCGCCTACAGATGGAGTGATTTCAAAACTTTCTGTTGAATTGGGGGATAGGATTTTAGGTACGTCTCAAATGGCTGGTACCGAGATTATGAGAATATCTAATCTTAGCTCTATGGAAGTTAGCGTGGATGTAAATGAAAGTGACATCAATAGGGTTTCAGTGGGAGATATGGCCGACATCGAAGTTGATGCATTTCAGAATCAGAAATTCAAAGGCGAAGTAACCGAAATTGCCAGTTCATCAAACGTGGTCGGCACGTCAACAGATCAGGTAACCAATTTTACGGTTAAGGTACGTATTGTTCCGGAATCGTATCAAAAGCTTCTTCGTGCTGACAGTGCGAATCCTTCGCCTTTCCGCCCGGGCTTGTCGGCCACGGTGGACATTCAGACTGAACAGTTTAAGGGAATTGCGGTTCCAATTCAGTCTGTAACAACACGGGAAGAAAAAAAGGAGGTTAAAGATGATTCAAAAGGCGGCCAGCAAACGGCATCTGGTAATAACACGAAAGAGAAGAGAAGCTCAGAGCCGGTGAAGGAATATGTCTTCGTACATAACGGCGGGAAGGTAAAGCAGGTTCAGGTCACTACAGGAATACAGGACGATACCTATATACTTGTTAAAAGCGGACTTAAGGCAGGAGAGGAAGTCGTTTCAGGACCGTTTACTGCGATATCTAAAACGCTGAAAGATGGAGCCGCAGTTGAAAAAGTAGATAAGGAAAAGCTTTTTGCAGGCGAAGCTAAGAAGTAATTTACAAGAAATCCGTAACTTGTCCCTCCTGAAAGCCACAGGTTTTTCGGGAGGGATTTCTTATATTGCAGATAGTCTCTATTCCTAATAGCTCATGCAAGACCTGTCGATCTTCGCGGAGGTCTCTTGCCATTAAAAGCAATTTTTACAAATGAAAAGCAGTATAGCAGTTGTTGGTGGAGGTAGCTGGGCGACGGCTATAGTTAAGATCCTCGGTGATAACCTGAATGATAAAGAGGTTTACTGGTGGATGCGTAATTTGGATGCGATAGAACATATAAAAAAGTATAAGCATAATCCCCATTACCTCAGTTCTGTCGAAACGAAAGTTTCCGGTGCGCACATTAGCGCTAACCTTAAGGAGGTGATTTCAGGATGTGATATGGTTTTACTAAATGTCCCCGCTGCATTTTTGAAAGAAGCATTAGCAGGAATAGAAGAAAAGGATCTTAAAGGCAAAAAAATCATTTCCGCAATTAAGGGTATAGTACCGGAAGATAACCTGATCATCGGTGAATTTATGAACCGGAATTACCAGATCCCGTTTAGTGATATCGTAGTGATCAGTGGCCCCTGTCATGCTGAAGAAGTGGCCCTGGAAAAGCTCTCGTACCTGACGATAGCCTGCCAGGATCTTAGCCTGGCAAATTCATTTGCCGCCATGCTTAATACGCGTTATATTAAAACTAATGTTTCAGACGATATTTATGGGACCGAGTATGCTGCGGTGCTTAAAAACATTTATGCAGTAGCAAGTGGAATTTGCCATGGGGTTGGCTATGGCGATAATTTCCAGGCTGTATTAATCTCTAACGCTGTCCGTGAAATCGAAAGGTTTGTTGCTGCAATACATCCGATAGACAGGGATATAAAGGAGTCGGCTTACCTCGGTGATCTTCTGGTTACTGCATATTCTCAATTTAGCCGTAACCGTACATTTGGTAACATGATAGGTAAAGGCTATACCGTGAGATCCGCTCAATTGGAAATGAACATGATTGCCGAAGGATATTACGCTGTATATTGTCTTCACCAGATTAACAAAACGTACAAAGTAAATATGCCGATATGCCGTGCTGTTTATGCTATACTTTATGAAAATCATTCTCCCCAGATTGAAATGAAACTGCTTTCGGAACAGCTCACTTAAGCTATTCGAAAAAGAAAAATTGTACCATCTTCATCTTTTTAAAACCTTCCTCATTGCTCGCATGTTGCTATAAGAAAAAAGATAGCGATGAAAAAGATCACAACTATACTCGGCATTGCCGCAGTAGCTGGCGTAGCTTATAAAGTATTAACCCATAAAAAGGCAGACGGTTCAACCTTGCTTGATAATCTGACCGAGGCCGGCAAAGGTTGGTCAGATAAGGTTCATGAATTTGTGGAAGCCAATAAGGGCTGGAAAGATAAATTTAATCAATTCGTGGATGATGTTAAAGATCGTCTGATGCCTGATATGAAGGGACCGAATGGGGAAGATGTATTTACCGATATGTATAAAAGAAATTATTATACAGACCGTGAGGGCAGCAGGGTTTATATGGACGAAGCTTAGTGTCAGGTTGCCACTTGCTTATCAGTTGGCGGGCTAACCGCAGATAGGGAAGCGCTTTACTTCAGATCGTGGTAAATATGCCGAACCAGTCTGGCAGCAAAATCGGATAATAACAATAAATTATTATTAAAAGAAAGGCCGCCAATTGGCGGCCTTTAAATGGTTATAGGAATCAGTAGGTTAAAGCCGTCTGCGCCGGTCACCGCCTTCACGACGTCCACCTCCGGAGAAACCTCCTCCCCGATCCTCACGGCGTTTGCCTGAAAAGTCGCGGAATCCACCGCCGCTTCCGCCTTCACGACGTCCGCCCCCGCTGTTTCCGCCGCGATATCCACCACCTTCCCGGCGGGATGAATTGCCACGATATCCACCGCCTGACCCGCCACGATCGCTATCTCTATCGCCAGCCATTTCAATGCGCACGCTTCTGCCTTGAAAGTCAACCGATTTGAATCCTTCGATTACCTTATTTACTTCAGAATCCTCAACCTCAAAAAATGTAAACACTCCTTTAAGGTCGATCTTACCAACGCTCTTGCCGCTGATCTTCGTGTTGTTGCAAATGAATCCGAGCATATCGCCGCGGGTGAAATCATCTACTGAACCAAGGTTCATGAATAAACGGGTATAACCTGCATTTCCTCTTGATCCGCGATCTGAACGTTCACCACGCTCACGGTCGAACCCGCGATCATCCGCAGAAATATTCAGATCAGGAGCCTTAGAATAGTATTCAAGGAAACTGTTAAATTCAAGAGAGGCGAAACGTTTAATGATTTGCTCCTTATCCAGATCTTTAAATTCCTCCATGATGCGGGGAATGTATTGTTCGATCTGAGCCTCATTAACCTCCACATTATGAACTTTATGTATGAGAGCGAATAATTGTTTCTCACATACGTCAAAGCCACTTGGAATTTCGGCCTTTGTGAACTGCTTTCCAATGGTACGTTCGATATGACGAATCTTTCCTAATTCCTTCGAATTAATGATCGCTATAGAAATACCTGTTTTTCCGGCACGGCCAGTACGGCCGCTTCGGTGCGTATAATTTTCAATCTCATCAGGAAGAGAGTAGTTAATTACGTGAGTAACATCATTAACATCAATTCCCCGTGCAGCAACGTCAGTAGCTATTAGTAACTGAAGGCTACGATCGCGATAGCGCTTCATAACCTTGTCGCGTTGTTGTTGCGAAAGATCTCCGTGAAGTGCATCAGCGTTGTAACCATCTTTCATCAGAGATTCAGCAATTTCTTGAGTTTCAATTTTTGTCCGGCAGAACACAATACCGAAGATCTCAGGGTTGAAATCAACAATACGTTTAAACGCTGCATATTTATCGCGCGCTTTTACAATGTAGTATTCATGTTCGATATTTACGTTACCGGTATTTTTGGTACCCATAGTAAGTTCGAACGGATCTGTCATGTACTTCTTTGCAATTCTGCGTACTTCTGTAGGCATGGTTGCAGAAAATAACCAGGTCTTTTTATCATCCGGAGTGGTTGATAAAATACTGTCGATGTCTTCCTGAAAGCCCATGTTAAGCATTTCATCTGCTTCGTCAAGTACAACGTATTGTACTTTTGTAAAATCAATCGCTTTGCGATTAATAATATCGAGCATCCGACCGGGAGTGGCGACTACGATCTGTACACCACGTTTGATCTGGCGTAACTGATCTGAAATATTCGCACCACCGTAAACTGCAACAACATTAACGTTATCCATGTTTTTAGCGTAATTCTTTATGTCGCTGGTGATTTGCAGACAGAGTTCACGCGTCGGACAAAGAATGAGTGCTTGCGGGTAATTTTCCTCGAAATCTAATAGTTCTAATAGAGGGAGGCCGAAGGCAGCCGTTTTACCGGTTCCTGTTTGAGCTAATCCGACAAAATCGTTGCTGCCTGAAAGTAATACCGGGATAGATTGTTCCTGGATCGGTGTGGGATTTTCGAATCCCAATTCAGCTATGGCATTAACAATATCATGACGGATACCCAAGGTACTAAATGGGTTCATGATAATTTTTAAGTGCTCTCAACCTTATTGCTGAAAGCGCCGCAAAGGTACGGATTTTATTTGAAATTGGAAAGCTTCTTTATAGTAAAGATCAATCTCTCTCCGCGGTAATCATAGCGCTTCTATGTCTGGAATGTTCACCCTGACAGATTGTTTTTAGGCTGATCGGTAATGGTTCCTGCAATCGCTCTTTTGCGTAGCATAATGACATTGCCCCTATGACTTGGGAGTTAATTATATACTTAATGTAGGAAGTTTCCAACATACATTCAAATTAAAATAATAGTAAACATTAATTAAACCCGTAAGAAATTCGGATATATCCGGCATTCCTCCGCGTTTAGTCCGGGTTTAGTCCGCGTTTATATAAATTAATTCTGCCTTGTTGGGACCGGAAAGGTATAAACGGAGTGGTTATATATTCTTCTGTATCTTAATCGATTTTATATCGAACTCACGTTAACTAATTTGTACGGAAAATTGAATTTATTTGAATTATATCGTAATGTTCATATCTTAGTTACATAAACTTAATCGCATATTTTGAAGTTCAAGGGTTTGCATAACGAGTCTGATCTGATAAGATTAACGGCCCTTGGGGACGAGAAAGCATTTCGAAAAATCTTCGATTTTTATAGCGGCAGGCTTCATAACTATATCCTGAGAATAACGGATAGCGATGAGATCGCGGAAGAGATTGTCATGGATGCTTTCACTAAGATCTGGATTAACCGGTCAAATCTGTATGCAATAACGAAATTTGACTCGTATTTATACACATTGGTGCGAAATCAGGCATTCAATGCGATTAAAAGAATAGCTCACGAAGCCCGTATTATCCGGGAGCTTAGTCTGGATAATACCGAATATCAGCATAATACCGAAGAAACGGTGTTTTATAATGATTACAAGAATATTATTAAGGATGCAATGGACCGCCTTCCTCCGCAACAGAGAATTGTTTATAGCCTGAGTCGTGATGAGGGATTAAAATATGATGAGATAGCCCTTGAGATGAATCTCTCAAAGAATACTGTCAAAGCTCATTTAAAGAAGGCAGTAAGCAACCTCCGCACAGTTTTGTCGAACCACGACCTTGTCCATATTTTTATTCTTATGTCTTTTTACTGTGTCCGCTAGCTTTTCATTTTATGGGCGTTATGACGCAGTATGCACATGTATTAAGCGTACATACCTATGAAAAAAAATCGCAGAGAGTTCTTGCAAATTACAGGCATTGCCGGTGCCGCCATAGCAGGGTCGAGTCTTATGTCGGCCTACGCCTTGCCGGCAGACGACCAGGTGTTTCCGGCGGAGCCGGCAGCAGGGGATGAGAATCTTAGTATAATAGGTATGTACGGCCCATGGGCGGCAGCCGAAACGACAAAAGATCTACCTGAGTATTCATTTAGACGAAAAGAATGGTCTGATGTTAACGCCTGGCGAAAGGTCGCCCGTGAGCGTTTGATATCGCGATTAGGGATTCCTGAAATTGGCCCTGCTCCTAAAGTAACCCTTGTCAAACAATACACTTATGACGGTCTGCATATTGAAGAATTAAGCTGGCAATTGCCGTATGGCCGCGTTACCGAAGCCATTTTGATGAAACCAGCAGATGCCCGGGAGCCCTTACCGGGGATTTTGGCATTCCATGACCATGGCGGAGACAAATTCCACGGTAAAGTGAAAATAATAAAAACTTCTGGCGAGAAGGATCCACTTATAGAAGAGCATCAGAAGAACTATTATGGAGGCCGTGCATGGGCAAATCAACTTGCAAAGAAAGGATATACGGTATTGATATCCGATGCTTTTACATTTGCAAGCCGCCGGGTTCTTCTCACGGATGTTCCCGTTCACATGCGGGGTGGATTGGATCCTAAAGAACCGGAGAAGCCCGAAAACATAAAAGCTTACAACAAATGGGCAGGCCAGCATGAACATGTAATGGCTAAGTCGTTATTTAGCGCAGGATTAACCTGGCCGGGTGTGTTCCTTGCTGAAGACAGAATAGCTTTAGATATACTCTGCGCCCGAAAAGATGTAGATGCAAACCGGATCGGATGTGCCGGTTTATCTGGAGGGGGGCTGAGATCTTTATATATGGGGGCCCTCGATGACAGGATAAAGTGCTGCATCCCGGTAGGATTTATGACGACCAGTAAAGACCTGGTATTACATAAATCTTATACCCATACATGGATGACATTTACACCATTGCTCCCTAAAGAGCTGGATTTCGCTGAGATAGTAGGGGTGCGTGCCCCGCTGCCTACGCTGATATTGAACAACAACGAAGACGGCCTATTCACCCTGAGCGAAATGAAGGAAGCAGACCGGATTCTAAGTGAAGTCTATAAGAAAGCCAGTGCAACAGATAAATACAAATGTTCATTTCATCCCGGGATTCACAAATTTGATGTCGATATGCAACAAGAGGCGTTCGAGTGGTTCGATCGCTGGCTAAAAATCTGATCATTCGAATAAAATCAGAACAATTACTTGCGGGTTAAAGATATTTTCTTTTTGACTAACCCTATTTCCTGTCCCGCTTGTCCTTACTGTTATAGGGCAGGTAGCAACCCTCCTTAACCTAAAACTTTGAAGTATGTCTATTCATAGATTTAAATATCTTTTTCAGCGATTTGTAGATAAATCGGCCAGCAAGGAAGAAACTGATGAATTTTTGTCTATGATGGACAGAAATAATTATGATGAGAAGATTAAGGAGCTACTGGATGAATTCTGGAAGGAGCCGCACTCGTTCAAATCGTTGGAAGACGGGAAAGCCGAGCGGATTTTCAATCACATAATATCTTCTGACCGTAACGAAAGACAGGCCGCCAGAACCCGAGTAATTAATATAAGGGGCATGGCTGCTGCAGCCATAGTCGTATTAATTGGTATTGCCGTGCTTTTCTATCGGCCTTTCAGCCCTCAAACAGATGCTACCGTTAAGCATATCAGGGCGTCTGAGACGCCCAGGACCTCAATTCCACCGCGACGTTTTATAAATCTTCCAGACGGTAGCTCCGTCATCCTTAACGGGAATAGTAAACTGGACTTTTCAGCTTTTAATAAAAACGGCAAAAGAGAGGTCATCCTTACTGGGGAAGCATTTTTTGATATTATTCATGATAAAGCCCGTCCCTTTATAGTGTATACGGGAAAGCTCAGAACAACAGTGCTTGGCACTAAATTTAATATCAAGGCTAGTCGCGGAAGCCGGACCGTAACAGTTACCGTAAAAAAGGGTAAGGTAAAAGTAGGTGATAGTAAGCGTACATATAATTATATCGATCCCAACCAGCAAGTCGTCTTTAATGCAGAAAAGACCACGTATGTGAAGAAGGCTGTTAAATCGGAAGAGGTTATATCATGGGTTGCAGGGGATATGTATTTCGACGATGTAAGTATGATAGATGTAGCTAATCAGCTTCAGGAGCGCTTCGGCATTTCCATAGTGTTCGCTAACGAGCTTGTAAAAAAATGCCGGTTCAGTGCAACTTTCCTGAAGACCCAGAGCCTGGAACAGATACTAAATATAATCGGTGAGTTTAATAACATTAAATACCAATTCCGGAACAAGGACACAATAGTGCTGGACGGAGCAGGATGTAATTAATCGTAACAAGAAACGGATATGGAAAGAAAAATGAAACTACCACCCTGAAAAAAAACCCTCAAATATCTTCACGGCAATGAAGGTTCTTGGAGGGTTCCGCCATCAGATATTAACCTGAGGCATGTTTTAAAATAATTCATCCCCTAGAAAGGATATTGATAACCTTAAAACCTTGTAAAAATATGAAATATTTTACAATTACTACACGGGAGGGTACCCACGTTGCATTTCTGTCGGCAAAGAAAACCCCCAAATTTAATATAGCACAACTTATGAGAATCGGCTTTGTATCTTTAGCCTTAGTATTAATTACTTTTCAATTGTTGCTAGCTCTGCCCGTTAAGAGCCAAAAGATCAGTGCGGTCGAAGTAAAGCTGGAATTAAAAAATGAAACTTTGCTCGCTGCTTTTAAAAAGATAGAGCAGCAAACACCGTTTCGGTTTGTCTACAGGAAAGGCGACCTTATATCTCTTCCTTCAAAGAGTATCACTTCCTCTACATATACCGTCGAAGAAGCGCTAAACCTATTGCTGGCAAATACTGAATTTTCCTACAGGCAAATTGACAATAACGTACTGATAGTGACCGGCCAGTCTATGCCTGATCAGCAGCAAGTTGATAACTTCGCGGATATTCCCATCCGGGGCCAGGTGACCGACACGAAGGGGGAAACCTTACCGGGAGTAAGTATCAAACTAAAAGGCACGCAGGTGGGTACTACAACTGATGTCAATGGAAATTATTCAATCAACGTTCCGGATAGAAACAGCATTCTTGTTTTTACGTACATAGGATTCGTTACCCGTGAAGTAACAGTGAATGATAATACAACGTTGAACGTCAATCTTGACGCTGCAAATACAGCGTTAAATGAGGTGGTTGTAACTGCGCTGGGTATTAAACGTGCGGCTAAATCGCTTACCTATTCGGCGCAGGTGATTGATGGCGCTAGCCTGGATGAAGCAAAGGAAACAAACGTTATTAATTCCCTGCAGGGAAAAGTTGCGGGTGTAGTAATTTCTAAAAGTGCTACGGGGCCGGGTAGTTCCTCACGCGTGATATTAAGGGGAAACCGCTCAATAACAGGTGGCAATGAACCTTTGTATGTAATTGATGGTGTTCCGATGAATAGCGGTAAAAGAGCTTCAGGCGGAGGGTCTTTCGGCGGACGCGATGGCGGGGGTGGTATATCGATGATCAATCCGGATAATATCGAAAGTATGACTGTACTTAAGGGAGCATCAGCGGCAGCGCTTTATGGCAGTGCAGGGCAAAATGGTGCAATCGTAATTACTACTAAGAGCGGAAAGACTGGTAATATAATGGTGGATTATAATGGTGGTTTTACTGTCGATAAGGCCATTGATCTTCCCGAACTTCAGTATGAATACGGCCAGGGAGATGGCGGTATCTATTTGCCAGGCTCTGAACATAGTTATGGTGCAAAAGCCGATGGTCGTATGGTTACGCTATGGAACGGAAGCAGTGTTCCTTATGTGGGGCAGCCGGATAATCTAAAGAATTTTTTCAGGGAGGCTAAAACCTACAATAACTCAATAAGCGCAAGTGGTGGAAACGACAAAATGCGGACCCATTTCTCTTATGGAAATACAACCGCTGAGGGGATACTTCGTAACAACGATATGGTAAGGCACAATGTTGATCTTAAATTGGACAACAACATTTCGAAGAAACTTTCATTCTCGACCAAAATAAGTTATATCTACCAGGAAGTAAATAATATGCCCGCGACAGGAGAAGCAGGTTATGCGTTATCGTCAATGTATCGGGCTCCGACATCTATTCCTTTAGATGAGATAAAGAAGTATAATTATTTTGACGTTAACGGTGTTGAATGGCAAAGCTATTGGAAACCTAATTCGTCCATTTTATCCAATCCATATTGGGATATGGAAAGGGATCTGTTTTTTGAAAAGAAAGACCGGGTGCTTGGATTATTTTCGGCAAAATATGACTTCAATGACTGGTTGAACTTCCAGATTCGCGGAAGCATTGATAAGACCCTCGAAAAAACAGACCGCAAGATCTATAACGATACCTACACTACTTATGGAATTGGGTCAACTTATGTAGTCGAAGATTTTATGCGGCAAAGTACAAACGTCGATGCATTATTATCGTTCAATCGCACCATAAATAGCAATTTTGACCTGTCCGGAAACCTCGGTGGATCCCTGCAACAAGGTAGTGCTACCAGTGCCTCTGTCGATGCACGTGGTTTGAGTAAGCAAAACTATTTCTTTTTAGTAAATGCCAAGAATCCTTTGGCTCTGAATGGGTATTCTCAAAGTCCGCAAGTGCAGTCGATTTATGGAACAGTCACTTTGTCGTATAAGGACTACCTGTTCCTGGATGCAACTGCCCGTAACGATTGGTCGTCGGCGCTGCCTAAAGGCAATCAATCCTACTTTTATCCTTCTGTAGGTGTGACTGGAATTGTATCAGAAATGTTCACTCTTCCTTCATGGATTTTGTATGGTAAACTTAGAACGTCCTTAGCCTATTCTGGTTCAGGGGGCGCGGCATACCGTGATCGCAATTACTATTCTGTCGCAAACGGCGGATTTATTGGAACGCCATCTACACGCTCTCTCCCTACTTACAAACCTGAGTTAACATCTGCATTTGAAGTTGGAACTGAGTGGCGTTTATTCGAAGGAAGAGTTGGTATTGATTTTACATACTATACCACGGACACTAAAAATCAATTGATTACTATATCCACTCCGGCTGCATCATTGTTCAGTAGTCAGTATATCAATGCGGGGCTGATCAATAACAATGGAGTTGAAGCAACATTGAATCTAACACCTGTGCGATCTAAGACGTTCACGTGGGATGCGTCTTTTAATTACGCCAAGAATAATAATAAAATCATCCGCCTTACCGACGAAGTGACCAGAGCTGTTATGTCTGATGACAGGCAGGTTCTGGTAGATGCTTCAGTTGGCGGAAGTTATGGTGATATGTATGTGATCGGATGGCAAAGGGATGCACAGGGCAGACCGTTGGTTACGAGCACAGGAAGTCCTATGCTTACGGCAAAGAACCAATATGCCGGTAATTTTAATCCAAACTACAATCTTGGTTTCAATAATACATTGTCGTTTAAGGATCTTTCCTTAGGGTTTTTGCTCGACTATAGAAACGGCGGAACGGTAATTGCCGGTACTCAGGCGCTGCTGGATGCGGATGGTCATTCCAAGGCATCTCTCAGAGGACGGGAAGGCGGAATTATCTTGGATGCCTATACTGTTGACGGGCAAAAAAATACCAAGAGCATTACTTCACAAAGCTATTTTGGAACAATTGGTGAAAGATATCCGGCAGGTGAATTCTATGCATATACAGGAACAAACTTAAGGTTGAGAGAAGTGGTTCTGGGGTATAACCTGACCAATCTATTCTCTGAAAAAGGATTTATTCGTGGTGCAAGGGTTTCACTTGTGGGCAGAAACCTTTTCTTCCTCTACAAGGATGCACCGTTTGATCCGGAATTGCTTTTAGGCACAGGGAATGTGGCAGGTAGTGAATATAATTCGCTGCCAAGCACGAGAAATATCGGTCTTAACCTGAAACTTTCGTTTTAACTCCCGGTGAGTTAGCTGTTGGTAAGTTTTAAACTTTTAAAATTATTTGAAATGAAATACCCAAAATCAACATATAAAGGAATACTGACCGGTTTAACATTTTTGCTGGCTATTTCCTGGACTGGATGCACTAAAAACTTTGAAGAAAGAAACACCAGTCCAACAGGATTGGAAACTCTGGATGCTACAGACCTTAAATCTTTATTTCCTACTGCATTATACAATGGATGGAATATTGCATTCCAGACGGGGCAGAATCTTACTGCAGGAATGTATAGTCAATATTTTAATTGCACGCAGGTTGCATTCGGATCCCACCGCTATGTAATTAATCAGCAGTGGATGGCAAGTACCTGGACCGGACTTTATGTATCGACGATGCCGGCAATGGTTAATATTATAGATAATTCCAAAGACTTGCCAACGATGAATGCAATTGCGCGGATTTGGAAAGTATATATCCTAAATCGGTACACCGATTATTTCGGTCCCATACCATACTCTCAAATAGGTAAGTTCAAAGAAGGCGAAGGTGTAGCTTATGATTCCCAAAAAGATATCTATTTCGACTTTTTCAAGGAATTGACCGAAGCTTCAAAGTTGTTGAAGGATAATATGGCTAAGCCATCATTTGGAGATAAGGATCTTATTTTCAAAGGTGATAACGCTAAATGGCTTAAATTCGCCAATACACTCAGATTAAGATTGGCACTCCGCATTTCAGGAGTAGAGCCTGCAAAAGCCAAAATGGAAGCTGAGGCCGCCTACGCAGATGGGGTTATGTTAAGTCCAAGTGATGATGCCTTTATGACCGCTTCGGCAGCAACGAGAAATTACCTGAATTATATCTCTGCATGGAATGAATTCAGGATGAGTGCTAATATGGAAAGCCTGCTTGTTGGCTACAAGGATCCACGTTTACCATTATTCTTTAGTCCTGCCAAGGCGGATGGCAAGTATCGCGGAGGCAGAAGCGGAATGATCCCTTCTGAACAGACAGTTGGTTTTAATACCTATGATTATACTTCAGATCTGGGGCCGAGGTTCAATCCATCGCTAATGAACAGCAATCCATTGATTGTAATGGTTTCCGCCGAAGCTTATTTCTTGCGGGCAGAGGGAGCTATGAACGGATGGAATATGGGCGGAACTGCTAAAGATTTATATGAAAAGGGAATTGAGACCTCCATGCATACCTGGGGAATTTCCGATGCGTTGGTAATCAGTACCTACATCAACGGTACCAGCTTACCCATAGCACCAGCACCTGAGAATGGTTGGAATACTCCTCCTTTGACAGATATCCCTGTGAAATTTTCAAGCATTCCGGAAAAGCAAAGAGAGCAGATCGGTACCCAGAAATGGCTTGCAATCTATCCTAGTGATATGGAAGCATGGGCTGAGATGCGCCGTACAGGTTATCCAAAAATGTACCCGTTGATTCATTCTGACAATGATGACATGCCTAAGGATCAGATGATCAGACGTATTGTTTTTACAAATAAGGATCGCGAGGCAAATTCCAAAGCTGTTACAGCTGCAATTGCGCTATTGGGACCGGGAGGAGATAAAGTCAGTACGCGATTATGGTGGGATGTGAAACCCTAGATCAATTTCTTTAATATTTTATCTTTATCCGCGTATGGGATATCCGAGCTATAATTCGGGTATCCCATATTTCTTTATGAGGAATACTTGATCTCTGGCGGAAGACAACTTGATTTTTTGAAAATAACTATGTTATTGAGTTGTGGAAATATTCTTATATTGGTCTTGCTTAACTTAAACTGTCTTGAAATATAAGTCTTCAACGGATAAGGAATTGCTTGAATATTTAAAAGCGGCCGAACATGGAGCGTTTACTGAAATTTACAACAGGTATTGGAAACGACTCCTGGCCATTGCTTATAATTTTAGTAAAGACAAAGCTATTGCTCAGGATGTTGTTCAGGAAATATTCACCCGGCTTTGGGTCAAGCATGCCGAACTTGAGATTGAGTCATTGAACTGCTACCTGGCTACCGCTGTAAGATTCTCGGTACTCAAACTTATCTACAGACAGAAGAGAAGATTGGAGATTGAAGCCCAGAATTGTAAGGATGAGCTATCAACACTTAGCGAAGACCAGATCGAGGCCAGGTTTACCCAAGAATACATTAACAAAATAGTGGAGTACCTTCCGGAAAACTGCCGGATGGTGTTTAAATATAGTCGCAATTCTGGTTTATCTATTTCCGAAATTTCAATGGAATTAGGAATTTCAAAGAAAACAGTCGAAGGACATCTTACCAAGGGTTTGAAAACTATCCGGTTGAGCTTGAGAGACGGATTCCATTTTTTCTTTTAGCGTTCAGCGTCTTTTCCGGGTAATCTTTTTTATTTTCTTTTCGGGCAAGGGTAGTACGACCCCTTATGGTACTTTATGTATATAAGCCTAAATGGGTGAGCTATGCAAAAAGAAGAAATCCACCAACTAATTGAGAAATACCTTCACAACACTGCTTCCCAGGAAGAGATTGATAGCTTGTTTGCATGGTATAGATCTGAGCTTAGCGCGGAAGTTGAATGGGATTTAGACGAAGCTGAGGATGAAGCCCATGTAAAGACAATGATTTTTTCCAAAATTGTAAATGATGAAAGAATCAGCAGACGGCGCTACATTAACCCAATTTACTATGCAATAAGTATTGCAGCCAGTATCCTGCTGTTTCTGGTGGCTGGTTTATATTATTACTCCGGTAATGTAACAGAGCAAATGGCTGTTGCTGATAAGGTTGTTGCCAAAGCAAAGCCAAAAGATATACTTCCTGGCGGCCACAAAGCCATACTTACCCTGGCAGATGGACGAAAGATTGTTCTTGATGATTCTCAGAACGGAATTGTGATCAATCAAAACGGTATCAATGTTCACAAAAATTCGAACGGAATAATAGAGTATACGCTTACTAATCAGCGTAAGGGTGCTCCGGACGAATTAGCGGATAATGCTAAGGTCATTTACAATACTATTGAAACTCCGGTTGGTGGTAAATTTCAATTAAACCTTGCTGATGGAAGTAAAGTATGGCTGAACTCCGCCTCGTCTTTGCGTTTCCCTGTTATTTTCACGGATGACACGCGGCAGGTAGAGTTGAAGGGGGAAGCCTACTTTGAGGTTTCCAGGGATATTCATCGTAAATTCTCTGTTCGTTCTGGTAACCAGTCAGTCGAAGTGCTTGGAACGCACTTTAATATCAATGCCTATTCTGATGAACCGACAATTACGACAACGCTGATCGAGGGGAAAGTCCGGGTAATTGAACTTAATACAAAAGAGTCTCAGATTCTGCAACCGGGAGAACAATCAAAAGTTGACAGAAATATAAGGATACAGCGTACAACCGATACGCAAACAGAGGTAGCCTGGAAAGACGGTTATTTTTATTTTGAGAATGCCCCAATAGAAACTGTAATGCGTCAGCTTGGAAGATGGTATGGAGTGACAGCTAAATACGAGGGGGTCTTGCCGCAACATCATTTTGCCGGGGCGATATCGACTAACTTAACGCTTCTGGAAGTATTGGAAATTCTTGAAAAAAGCAATGTACATTTTCGATTGGAAGGGAAGGAGGTTGTCGTTATGCCGTAAAAATAATCGAAAGAAGGCATAAGAAAAAACCAGAAGCGTTGTCGCGCCCCTGGCTAAAGTCTGGCCTTCGGATAAAAAATTATTGAGATAGTTTATTGATCACCAAACCAAACAAATTTATGAATTTTTTTACCAAAACTGAGGGCAGTTCAGGTCTTTCCACATTATTAGACCTAAAGCCAACAACTAACAACGCAATGCGGTTCTTTGCGCGTGGTAGTAGTCAAAGGGGCGCATTTAGTTCAATTTTCCTTGCTATGAAGCTAACGTTCATTCTTCTTCTAGTATTAATATTAAATGTTCATGCTGAAGGCTTCTCACAGAAAGTAACTTACAGTGGCGAAAACGTGCCGATTGAAAAAGTGCTCTCGACGATTAAGAAGCAGACAGGATACGGATTTTTCTTCCAGAAAGAATTGATCAGTCTTGCGAGGCCCGTAACAATAAATGTTGTTAGCGAGGACCTTTCAAAGGTGTTGACAAGCGTTTTTAAGGATCAACCGCTTGAGTTCAGTATCAGGAGCAAAACCATATTAGTTTCAAAAAAGACATTTACAGCAACTATTCCGGACGGTTCTTCTCCAAATGTTCAAATTTTTGATGTCGACCAGGATATCGTTGTGCGAGGTCAAATAACGGATGCGCAGGGCGAAACGTTGCCTGGAGTAAGTATCAAACTAAAGGGAACTTCTGTAGGTGCAACAACAGATATTGATGGAAGGTTCACGATCAACGTGCCCGATAATAATGCCATCCTGGTTTTTACTTATATCGGATATCAAACACAAGAAGTTGCCGTGGGTGGCAGAACGACTTTAAACGTGAAGCTTGAAGCTGCCAACACAGCCCTTACCGAGGTAGTAGTCACGGCTCTGGGTATTTCTCGTGAGAAAAAGGCACTTGCATATTCTGTAACAGAAGTGAAAGGCGAGGAATTTACGCAAGCAAGAGAAAACAACGTGGCAAATGCGTTCAGTGGTAAGATCGCTGGTGTAAATGTTACGGGCATGTCATCGGGTCCGGGCGGCTCAAGTCGTGTAATTATCCGAGGTAACGGATCTCTTAGTGGTAATAACCAACCTCTTTATGTGATCAACGGAATGCCTATGAATAATACCGCACGCTCACAAGCTCAGGGCGAAGGCTCAACGATATTAGATCGCGGAGATGGTATCGCTGCTATAAATCCGGATGATATTGAAACAATAAATGTTCTTAAAGGAGGTCCTGCAGCTGCTCTTTATGGTAGCCAGGCATCAAATGGAGTGATACTTATCACTACGAAGAGTGGTAAATTGCAAAAGGGCGTCGGGGTAGAGCTGAATAGTAACTTTACTGTTGGTAGCCCTTCAATGTATCCTGAATTCCAGTATGAATACGGTCAGGGGCTTGACGGAGTGAAGCCTACTACCAAGGCCGAAGCGATTAGCTCGGGCCGCTTGTCTTTTGGCGCTAAGATCGACGGACAGCCATATATGCAATTCGATGGCGTGATGCGCCCATATTCTGCTGTTAATGTAAAAGATAACTGGAAGAATTTTTACAGACCAAGTACTAATCTTACAAATACCCTCGCGTTTTCGGGAGGAAGTACGCAAGCACTAACGTACAGAATGTCAGTTTCGGATCTTCATGCCCAGGCGATGGAACCAAACTCAAGCTATAACAGGCAGACTGGAAATCTCAGTTTAAGGTCTGTGCTTGGCGATAGAATCACGGTTGAATCTACTTTGCAGTATAATATTGAAAAAGGTAAGAACCGGCCTGGTAACGGATATGCTGATAATACTACTTCATGGGCAACTAACTTGTTAGCTAATACGGTAGACATTCGCAATTTGGCTCCGGGATATGATGCTAATTTCAACGAGGTGCAGTGGCAACAGGTCCCTGAAGCTCAAAATCCTTATTTTGTTATTAACCGAATGGGAAATACGGATACTAAAAACAGATTCATGGGACAGGCTAGTATCCAGTATAAGATCCTTGATGAGCTATCATTAAAAGTTAGCGGTATGAGGGATATAGACAGGTTCGAGTCTATGGACTATATGCCTATAGGTACTGCGAAAAGACCAAGAGGGTTATTTAATTCAGGTACGTCTTTTGTAACCAAAACGACCGCTCAGGCTCTATTGAATTACAATAAAACCTTTTTTGAGAACTTCCAGTTTACGGCGATGGCAGGTGCTAACCTCGAAAGAAACAAATCAGAGTCAACCGTAAATAATGGCTCTGAGTTTATCGTTCCTGATTTCATAAGTTTCTCGAACCTTGCATTACAGACTGCATCAGTAGGCTTAAGCCGTTTTGGGCAGAACTCTGTATTTGGATCTGCGGATATAGGGTATAAGAGTTTGCTCTACTTCACATTCACAGGAAGGCAAGATTGGTTTTCAACTTTAAATCCGGGAAATAACTCTATTTTCTACCCATCATTTGGTACCAGTTTTATTCTTTCTGATGCCATTAAACTGCCATCACTTATCAGTTTCGCTAAGATCAGAGCATCCTGGGCACAAGTAGGAGGTGCTACAGTAAACCCTTATCAAATCAACCAGTTGTACACGTTTCAACAGGGAGGTCATATTGGGCGGCCAGTTCAAAATACTTCGGCTGCACTGTCGAATCCTAACCTCAGGCCCCTTACATCTACCACTTATGAGGCTGGTATCGATATGCAGTTTTTGAATAATCGCTTAGGAATAGATTTCACATATTACAATCGTAAAACAACGGACGATATTCTAAGTACTTCTATTGCGGCGTCTTCAGGGTATACTTCAGCGCTTTTAAATGTGGGGGAGTTAAGTAACAAGGGGGTGGAACTCCTTTTAACAGGCACTCCAGTTAAGTCGGATAAATTCACATGGGATGTAAGTTATAATGCTGCATACAATAAAAGCGAGATCCTGAAACTTGCACCTGGTTTAAGTACAGTAGGTGGTGCAGGTGTGGGCAGACCATACAACACGATTAGAGGTAGGACGTATTTGACAAACGCAGACGGCGTACGGGTTTACAATCGGCTAAGCGGATATGAAGTCCAGGGGCCGGAAATTGAATATGGCCAGGGCGTCCCACCTTACACCATGGGTTTGACAAACAATTTCAGGTATAAAAATCTCTCATTGAATGTCCTTCTTGATGCAAAGTTCGGAAATATTGTTCAATCAGGTCTTAGCAGATATATGTACCGTTTCGGACTAAGTAAGAATACACTTCCTGGCCGAGAGAACGGTTTAACAGTGACGGGTGTCGATCAGGCAGGCCAGCCATTTACAAAAACATGGCCGGTTGATCAATTAGATACCTATTATAATAATCAGGCAAGCTTGAGCCCATTAACTACATCTGTGTTTGACGGCGATTTTATCAAGGTGCGTAGTCTGATTCTGAATTACAGAATACCTGTAAATAAACTGCAGGCACTGAAGATTCAATCTGCTGATATTTCTTTTGTCGCGCGAAACCCTTTCATTCTGCATAAGCACATCACAGATTTCGATCCTGAATCCGCTTATACCATTGGGAACACACAGGGGCAATCATCGAATACAATTCCGAGAACCCGGGATATTGGTGTTAATTTAATTGTAAGGTTTTAGTTAATGTTATCAAATTTCAATATGAAAAATTTAAGAATTAAACCTATATATATAGCTTTTATTTTAGCAGTATCTTTGTCTTCATGTACAAAAGATCTTGCGGAGCTGAACAAAAATCCTAATGCTTACGAATCGGTAAATGCGAACTTTTTGTTCACCAAGGCACAATTGGGAGCTGTGGGATTAAATCCTAATGGCAATCGTTTCAATAATATGCAGATGCTTCAGCAAGAAGCTACCTACAGCGAGGTAACAGCTCCGGGCGATAAGTACTTCGCTGAGGGTTATGTAAGAAACAACTGGGCGGCTTATACGGGATGTCTGAATCAGATCCAGTTAGTAATTGATGAAGCCAAGAAAGACCCTTCAAACATCAATAAACTTGCTGCCGCTAGGATATGGAGGGTATATATTGTGCATCAGCTTACTGACCTTTACGGAGATATTCCATATACAGAGGCGCTAAAAGGGCTCGAAAGTAAATATCAGCCTAAATATGACCTTCAGGCCGATATCTATAAGGATATGTTCAAAGAACTTGAAGAGTCTGCAACGTCTTTCGATGCTTCCAAGCCTACATTCGGTAGCTCGGATCTTTTTTATGATGGAAACACTGTGAAATGGAAAAAGTTCGCTTATTCCATGATGCTAAGACTGGGAATGCGTCTCACTAAAATCGACCCTGTTCTAGCCAAAACTTGGGTGGAAAAGGCGATCGCGGGCGGCCCGATTCTGGAAGATGCGGATTTGGCAAGAGTTCCGTATGCTGACGGTGGGTTGCTAAGTAACAGAAATCCTTTCTCTGAGCAAATGAGGGTGTTAGATTATGTTGATGGTCAGAACCCACTGAATGTTCAAGGTTCGAAAATCTCTCAGCGTTTCATTAATCACCTCAAAGGAAATTCGACAACTACCAAAGATCCACGGTTGAATGTGATCTCAGTTTTATGGGTAAAGCAACCTTCGGGTGGGTATGTTGCAGATACAGCAACTGCTCTTCAAAAGGGAATGAAAAATGCCCAGTTTAACGGGTATCCGGCCGACTTTGAAACGTATTCAGAACCCAACCCCAATACCGTTATGCGTTATGATGCTCCGGTCATTGTGCTGGGTGCGGCAGAAGTTCATTTTCTTCTTTCCGAAGCTTCTATAAGGGGCTGGTATTCGGGAAGTGCAGCAACTTCATATAACAACGGCGTAACTTCCGCCATGAAGCAATGGTCGCTTTACGGTGCGGGAGGCGCAATTTCTACCGATAAAATAACTACCTACCTGAAATATAACCCCTTCCTCACAGCAGGTACATTCGAACAGAAGCTTGAGCAGATATCAACTCAACGTTGGGTTCTGGGTTATCTTGATCAGATAGAGAATTTCTCCAACTGGAGACGTACTGGATATCCAGTTTTAATTCCAACAAATTACCCGGGAAACATTACAGGTGGTAGGATTCCACGTCGTTATATTGTTCCTGAATCGGAAGAAACTCTTAACAGAGAGAACTTCCTTGCAGCTAAAGCAAGGCAAAGCGGGGATAACACTCTTTTAAGTCGTGTTTGGTGGGATAAAGAGTAAATTTCACTTTGATGGGAGAGGAGAAGTTTATATCTTACGATGTAAATTTTCCTCTCTCTTTTAATTAATTCACAATAAAATAATTCCTCCTTTTAACCGAGATGAAGCGTAGAGAACTCCTTAAATACCTGTCAATAGTACCGGTATCCGGTGCTGTAGCGGGTGCTATCATGCCGTACCAGTCAAATGCAGAAGAACTAACAACTTATGAGCCGGCCCGTCAATCTGGTCCGAAGCGCATTGCTGCGATTATTAGTGTATATTTTACCGGCTCACATGCAGATGTGATTGTTGGAAAGTATCTTGAGGGTTATAATCAGGACGAGGCTGCTCCCTATCCAGAGTCAAAGATTGTGTCAATGTTCCTTGAGCAGTTTGGTGAGGGGGGCGCTGGCCGAGGTGACATTAGCCGAGAGATGTCGAAGAAGCACAATGTTCCAATCTTCAGGACAGTAGCTGATGCACTGACCTTAGGAGGTGATAGCCTTGCCGTTGATGGGGTAATATTAATAGGAGAACACGGTACGTATCCTATGAATGATAAGGAACAAAAGTTATATCCAAGGTTCGAAATGTTCCTTAAGATCACTGACGCGTTCCGCCAGTACAAGAAGTCGGTTCCGGTTTTTAATGATAAACACTTATCGTGGAGCTGGAGACAGGCTAAGCGAATGGTTGAAATCTCGAAAGAATTGAAGTTTCCAATGTTTGCAGGTTCTACAGTTCCGGTTTCAGTGCGTATCCCGGCTATAGATACACCTTATGGTGTAAAGCAGAAATATGCGGTTGGGATTTCCTTTAGCGGCCTAGATATTTATGGGTTTCACTTATTAGATGGTTTGCAAGCTGTGGTGGAAAGAAGAAAGGGAGGCGAAACGGGTGTCCGAGCTGTGCAGTGCCTTGAAGGTCAGGACTGCTGGAATTATCTAGAGCAGAACGATTGGGTTAAGCGGCTTTTCGATCAGGCAATTTCTCACAGCGAAACCCGCGTAGCAGGCAATATGAAGGAACTTGTGAAGAAGCCCGCGGTCTTTATTATAGATTATAATGACGGACTGAAGGCTGCTGCATTTCTGTTAACAGGTCTTGTTCAGGACTTTACTTATGCGATAGATCTGGAAGGCCGGCAAAAGCCATTCTCTACACTGATGAAGTTGCAGGCAGGGAAGCCACATTATCATTTTGGCTGCCTGGTTAAGCATATGGAGAGTATGTTTAAAACGGGCAAAGCCCCCTATCCGGTGGAGCGTACAATGCTCAGCAGCGGAATCCTTGACTTTGCCCTTGAATCCCGGATATTAGGTTATAAGAAGCTCGAGACTCCGGAATTATCACAGGTACGCTACACCAGTCCCTCTGAGTCCTTTTTCTTTTCTAAAGGATGGGATCAAAACGGGAAGAGGTTAGATTGATGACTCCGCAGCTTATTCACGAGACGCTTAAAAATATTTTAATTATTCATTCCTAAACGTTTAAAAACAAATAACATGAGGAAGTTCTACATTTTTTTTGCAAGTGTTCTTTTACCGGTCGCACTGCTGGCCCAACCTAAGCCCTACAATATTATTATTAAAGGTGGTCATGTTATTGACCCGAAAAATAATATCAACCGTGTGATGGATGTGGCAATTGCTAATGGCAAGGTAGCAAAAATTGCTACAGGTATTGATGCCTCGCAGGCAAGTAGTGTGGTTAACGCCGAGGGTATGTATGTTACCCCGGGCCTGATTGATATCCACGGCCACGTTTTTGCAGGAACGCAGCCCAATCAGATGTACAGTAATGGTTTCAGTAGTGTCATGCCTGATGGTTTTTATCAGCGTGTTGGTGTAACAACAGTAGTTGACGCCGGCGGTACAGGATGGAAGGATTTTCCGATCTTCAAAAAAAACATCATCGATAATTCTCAAACCCGTGTACTTTCCTTTATGAATATCGTGGGCAGCGGGATGCGTGGCGGCCCTGTCGAACAAAATGTCGACGACATGGACCCGGTAAAGACTGCTGAGGCTGCCATGGCCAATAAAGAATATGTAGTCGGGATTAAGGTAGCGCATTTTACTTCGCCTAGTTTTGTGAACGTGGACCGGGGAGTAGAGGCTGGAAAAATTGCCAATATGCCTGTTATGATCGACTTCGGGGGCACAAAACCCAGGTTGTCGATACGCGACTTGTTCATGACCCACCTTCGCCCGGGAGATATATTCACACATACTTTTGGCGAGCTTCTGGATACCAAAGAGGCCATAGTAGATACCGGTACTCAAAAATTGAAGCCTTTTGTACTTGAAGCGCAGAAGCGCGGGATTGTTTTTGACGTCGGCTACGGCGGCTCAAGTTTTACCTATTCCCAGGCTATTCCTGCCGCGAAGGCTGGATTTCACCCCAATACAATCAGCACCGATCTTCATATCAGCAGTATGAAAGGGTCAATGAAAGATATGCTTAGCGTGATGTCTAAGTTTTTAAAGCTGGGAATGGACCTTCCTTCCGTTATAAAAGCAAGCTCATGGGCGCCGGCACAGGCTATAAAACGTACCGAACTGGGGCATCTTTCTGAGGGTGCAATCGCAGATATTGCCATCCTCGGCATGAGGAAGGGAAACTTTGGTTTTTATGACCTTGCAGGTTACAAAATGCAAAGCAACGAAAAGCTTGAGTGTGAAATGACTATCAAGGACGGACGGATCGTCTATGACCTTAACGGCATCGTGACGCCACTGCCTAAACGTTAAAGCTCCATTTTAAAAGCAGGCTATTATGAAACGCAGAGAAATACTGAAAACATTAACCATCCTGCCCCTTGCGGGAACTATTTCGGCGGCGGCTAAGCCCGTTTCAGCTTTGTCAACCCAACTGGCGGAACGTGATCTTTATGCTGAGTTAGGTCTGAGGACGTTTATTAACGCTGCTGGAAACTATACCGCTATGACTGGGTCGATTATGCCCGATGAGGTGATGTCGGCAATTAACGCTTCATCCAAAAAGTTTGTCAAACTTGATGAGCTGCAGGATAAGGTAGGAGAAAAGATCGCTGCACTTTGCAGGGCAGAAGCTGCTATGGTAACTGCCGGCTGCTGGTCGGCGCTTACTCTTGGGATGGCTGGTGTATTGACGGGCTTAGACGAAAAGAAAGTAAGCCAGGTGCCAAACCTTGCTGGCACAGGTATGAAAACGGAGGTTATTCTCCAAAAGAGCCACTCTTTGGGATATGATCATGCGCTCACGCAGGCAGGTGTTAAACTGATCAAGGTTGAAACAAGGGCTGAGCTCGAAAAGGCAATAAATTCTCGAACTGCGATGCTCTGGTTCCTCAACAGAGAGGCGCCTAAAGGCCAGATCAAACACGAAGAGTGGATCGAACTTGGAAAGAAATATAACCTGCCAACGATGATCGACATTGCCGCAGATGTGCCTCCGGTTGAGAATCTGTGGAAGTTTAACGAGATGGGGTTTGATCTTGTTGCTATATCAGGAGGTAAGGCTATGCGCGGCCCTCAGAGTGCCGGTATCCTGATGGGGAAAAGAGATCTCGTTGCAGCAGCCAGACTTAGCAATAATCCAAGAGGGGGCATAGGACGGGGACAGAAGGTGAATAAAGAGGAAATTCTTGCCATGTACGTAGCACTCGAGCGTTTTATCAATCTCGATCACAAAAAGGAGTGGAAGCAATGGGAAAACAAAATAGCGCTCATTGACAACAGCATAAAATCAATTCCGGGAATCTCTACTGAAGTGGTCGTGCCCCCCACAGATAACAATATGCCCACTCTTTTAATATCCTGGAATCCTCAGACGATTCGATCAACCCATACCCAAATGGGAGAAAAACTACGCTTTGGGAACCCATCCATCGAAGTGATTTCCTGGGAAAAAGATAATAGTATCCGTGTTGCGATGCATTGTCTCCAACCCGGCGAAGAGAAAATTGTGGCACGCAGAATTAAAGAAGAACTTGTTAATGCATCAATATAAATAAATAGAAATCAATGAAGCGATTATTTTTAACCTTATCACTTGCTCTTCTTTGCTTTGGAGCTTATTCTCAGGCTTATACAACCTTGCTAAAAGGAGGACATTTGATTGACCCGAAGAACGGGATTAATAAATTAATGGATGTGGCCATTCAGGACGGCAAAATTGCCGCGGTTGCAGCTAATATTGATCCTAAGCAAGCAAAGCAGGTAATTGATATTACCGGAAAGTACATTACTCCCGGATTGATAGACATTCACGGGCACGTTTTTGCCGGCACAGATCATGATGGTCACCTGGAAAACGGGTTTGCATCCCTTCCAGCTGATGGTTTTACTTTTCGTGTTGGTGTGACTACGATTGTTGACGCCGGCGATGCGGGTGCTGAGACTTTCGAACTGTTTAAGAAGAATGTGATAGACAAATCGCAAACCCGCGTGCTGGCATTTTTGAACGTATCCAAAAAAGGAATGTATGGAGATGAAAATTCGTTGGAACAACAAAATAACAGTTTTTTTGATGCTCGTATGGCCGCGGACGTAGCCAAACACTACAAAGATCACATCGTGGGGATAAAAGTGGCACATTACCATAAGTCAGACTGGGTTGCCGTTGATCGTGCAGTCGAGGCAGGTAAGCTTGCTGGTATGCCAATCATGGTTGACTTTGGGGGTACCGTTCCTCGCTTATCATTGGAAGAGCTGTTCCTTAGAAAGATGCGTCCTGGTGATATCTTTACTCATACTTATGGAGAGCTTATCAAAACTAAGGAGACCATAGTGGATATCCAGACAAAAAAGCTGATGCCATTTGTTCTCGAAGCCCGTAAACGAGGAATTATTTTTGATGTTGGCCATGGTGGCGGAAGTTTTACTTTCTCTCAAGCTATTCCGGCAACTCAGCAAGGCTTCTTTCCCGAAACCATTAGCACAGATCTACATACCGGCAGTATGAATTCAGCAATGAAGGACCAATTGAACGTAATGTCTAAATTCATGGCTATGAACATGCCTTTGGCAGATGCGGTTAAGGCAAGTACCTGGTCTGCAGCAAGGGCGATAAAACGTGAAGAACTGGGGCATCTTTCTGTAGGCGCTATTGCAGATGTTACGGTACTGAACCTGCGTGAAGGGAAATTCGGGTTCTATGATGTAGCCAGATTCAAGAAAGAAGGCAAAAATCTACTGGAATGTGAAATGACTATAAAAGGAGGACGGATGGTTTATGACCTGAATGCCCTGTCTTTTCCACCAGCTAAATAGTATAATCAAAACGTCGACCTGCTTACTGTGGGAATTCGCAACAAAGAACAACAGAATAAATAAATAAATGAAACCTGAGCTTATTGCTTACACACGTACACGGCACAAATAAGCTCGTGCAAGGTTTGTCCGCAGTGCGGATTTAAAAATATTATATACTTATGAAAAATCATTTCACAGCAGTCCTTTTTATACTCTTAACATCTATTCTTGCTTTTAGTTCGGCAAATGCCCAATCGGTAGATCCCGAAACCAGGATAAAGGAGCTGGGAATTACACTGCGCGTTCCTGGGCCGCCTACAGCAAATTTTGTCGGTGCCGTTCGGGTTGGCAACCTGGTGTATTTGTCAGGACAAGGCCCCCTCAAAGCAGACGGGAAATACATGATAGGAAAAGTAGGGAAGGAAGTGAATTTTGAGCAGGCTAAATATGCAGCCCGCTTAACCGGTATCAGTCTGCTGGAAGCACTCAGGGCTAGCATTGGTAATCTAAATAATGTAAAGCGTATAGTAAAGGTATTGGGTATGGTCAACGCTGTACCTGAATTTGATAACCATTCGCAGGTGATCAATGGATTTTCAGATCTGATGGTCGAGGTATTCGGAGAAAACGGAAAACACGCCCGTTCGGCGATAGGACTGGGATCGTTGCCGCGAAACATCCCGGTCGAGATCGAGATGATTGTTGAACTTAAGGACTAATTTTTTAATTATTTATTCGGCTGATAAAGATATTTTCCTTCACACTAACCCTGTTTTTCTGCCCACTTGTCTTAAGTACTATAGTGGGGGTAAACACTTTCCTCCTCAAGAATGAAGATTATGTCCATTCGTAGAATTTAGTATCTTTTTCAACAGCCCGTTAATAAAATAGACACGAAGACTATAGCCATGAAACGTAGAGACGTCATTAAATTATTATCCGCTGCGCCAATTGCCGGCGGATTGATGAGTGCCATTCCAATTCATTCTGCATCAGCCGCTGAGGCGGCAGTTCCAGTAGCCGCGCGGGACCTTTTTAAAGAACTCGGACTTAAGACATTTATTAATGCATCGTGTGTATGCACGAGTCTAACTGCTTCTCTAATGCCACCTGAGGTTACCCAGGCAATTTCAAAAGGGGCGGAAGAATTTGTGTTATTGAATGATGTCTTAGATAAAGTCGGGGAAAAGATCGCAGAATTATGTCACGCGGAAGCAGCCACCGTTACCGCGGGATGTTGGTCAGCATTGGTACAGGGCCTCGCAGGGGCCATGACCGGAATGGACCGTGCAAAAGTAATGCAGCTTCCAAATGTGGATGGAATGAAATCTGAAGTGATCCTTCAGAAATCGCATGCGAACGGCTATCATCAGGCACTAAAGAATACAGGCGCTACTCTAATAATTGTTGAAACTCTTCAAGAGGTTGAGGCGGCTATCAATGAAAAAACTGCCATGCTATGGTTCCTGAACAGGGAATTGAACAAGGGACAAATAAAATATGATCAGTGGATTGCCTTGGGTAGAAAACATAAGATACCAACCATGATTGATATTGCTTCCGATGCACATCCGGTAGATAATCTTTGGAAATTTAACGATATGGGTTTCGACCTGGTAGCTATCTCGGGAGGCAAAGCGATGAGGGGCCCGCAAAGCACCGGCATCCTCATGGGCAAGAAGGATCTGATTGCTGCAGCGCGTTTAAGTGCACCGCCAAACAGCGGTATTTGCCGCGGGCATAAAGTGAATAAAGAGGAGATACTTGCGATGTATGTTGCGCTGGAGAGGCACATTAAGATGGATCATGTTAAGGAATGGAAGGCATGGGAAGATAGTATGGCCGTTGTCGTAAATACAATAAAAAATATCAAGGGGGTGAAGACCGAGGTGTTTATCCCGGAAATTGCTAACTATACCCCGACCTTGCATCTCTCATGGGATCCTGGTATTATTAAAATGACGGGAAAGGATCTTAAACAACGTTTGTGGAACGGGGACCCAGGTATCGAAGTTATGGGCGGCGGCACCATGGGCGGAAAAAAGGATGGGATTGAGCTATCCGTGTGGCAGCTGAAACCAGGCCAGGATAAAATTGTAGCTACTCGGGTTAAAGAGGAATTACAGAAAGCATCGGTTTAGTTATTACGTTATTGTTTCGATTCTATGAATAAAATTCTTCTTTCCAGGGTTCTTCTGGGACTTTCTATACTGAGCCTTCTGATTTCAGTTTACTTGGCTTCCAACGGCGATATTGCTTTTGCAGGACCATTTGTAATCGCTTTTCTGTTATTGCTTGCAATAAGTTTTAGGGGCTTCCCTGCTCTGCGAGGGCTGACATTTACAACAACTATACTTGCCGTAGTCGCCACTTCCTTGTATTATCCCCAGTATTTTAAAGAATATAATGGCTTCGAATTCGCAACTCTGATCACCCCGCTTATCCAGGTTATTATGTTTGGGATGGGCTGTTCTATGGGCCTTAAAGATTTTATTGCCTTAGCTAAATCGCCTAAATCGGTGGTTGTGGGCGTCATTGGCCAATACACGATCATGCCCTTACTTGGCTTTGCATTGGCAAGTTTCACTGAGTTTCCTTCCGAGATTTCTGCCGGAATCATACTGTTGGGGTGTGCTCCTACATCTGTTACAGCCAGTGTTATGTGTTATCTGGCCAAGGCAAATGTTGTTTTAGCTATCACCATAACCGCTATCACTACATTACTCGCACCATTTCTCATTCCTCTGCTCATGAAAGTCCTTGCGGGCGGGTTCATAGAAATAAACGTAATGGAAATGATGTGGGGAATTATTAAGATGGTATTCATCCCAATTGGTGCCGGATTGATTTTTAACAAATTTCTGCATGGAAAAGCAAAATGGCTTGATGATTCAATGCCGCTGGTTTCCATGATAGGTGTGGCATTTATCGTTGCCATAATTATGGCTGCGGGGAGAGACAGTATCCTTAACATCGGAATTGAATTGATTGTTGTTGTTTTTTTGTTAATCCTTTTAGGTTTTTTCTTTGGTTACTGGTTAGCAAGGCTTTTCAAACTATCAGAAGATGACTGCCGTACCATTTCTATTACGACGGGAACGCAGAACGCAGGGCTTGTTTCAGGAATTGCGAAGGTTATGGGAAAGATAGCAACCGTGGGGTTGGCTACAGCTGTTTGCGGGCCAATTATGGGTTTCTTGTCATCGATTCTTGCATCATATTGGAACAGTAATCCGCCCCGGACTGAAGATTTGGAAGAAAGGCCGGAAGCCCAGGTCGCTTAATTTTTAATATTAATATTGATTAACACTTTATGTCTTTTAGAATAGCTCTCCTCGGGATTTATCACGAGTCAAACACCTTTGTCCCCGAGGCAACCGTATCCGCCGATTTTATAAACGGACATTATTTAAAGGGCGATGCGATAAGGAAAGAATATCAAACGGCTCATAACGAAATAGGTGGCATGATGGAGGTGATGGACCGGGAAGGGATGGAAATTGTTCCCGTCATGTACGCTTCTGCCACGCCAGGTGGTACAATTTCTGCAAATACCTATAGCAGCCTGTTATCTAATATGATGGACGAACTGGAGAAAGTTCTGCCGGTTGATGCCTGTCTGGTCATTCCACATGGAGCTGGTGTTTCCGAGGAATTCCCCGATATGGATGGGCATTGGTTAAGCCTTCTCAGGAAAAAGGTAGGCAAGTCTGTTCCAATTTTTGGAACTCTTGATTTACATGCTAACGTTAGTCCTCTGATGGTATCGTCTACCAATGCACTGGTAGCCTATAAACAAAATCCCCATGTCGATATGAGGCAACGGGGTGTTGAAGCCGCGAATTTGCTGGTACAATTCTTAAAGGGTAATACCAACCCGGTTCAGGTATTGGTGCAGCTTCCGTTGGCCATTAGTATTGAACAGCAGTTAACCGCTCACGAACCATGCAAAAGCCTTTATGCTTACGCTGATGAATTAAGCTCCGACCCCGAGATATTATCTTTGAGTATTCAGCACGGCTTTCCTTATGCTGATGTGGAGGAAATGGGAACTTCTATTATCGTCGTAGCAAACGGAAACCACGATAAAGCTCGTGACACTGCCAGGAAACTGGAGAAATATATCCTCGACAGAAAGGAAAGTTTTGTCGGCCATAAAAATGATATACCATCCTCTTTAAACTTAATAGATAAAAGTGAAAAGCCAGTTTTATTACTCGATATGGGTGATAATGTAGGCGGCGGCGGCCCTGCAAATAATTGCTGCCTGCTCGAAGCTTTTGAAGAAAGCAAAAAATACAAGTATTTTGTTTGTATCTATGACCCAGAGGCGGTGCGTCTGGCTGAAAGCCATCAGCCCGGTGAAGCGTTTGAATTAACCATAATCGGTACTGGAAAAAATGGTGTCAAAACTTACCGGCCAAAGGTAAAGCTCGTTCGCATAACGAATGGCGACTTCCAGGAAAGTAATCCCCGTCATGGCGGGCAGATCAATTTCAGGATGGGAAAAACTGCGGTTGTCAGCACAGAAGAGGGGAGCGTGATCATGCTCACGTCCTTAAGAGTGATGCCTTTCAGCCTTCAGCAATTGATCTCCCAGGGTGTTAATCCCGCCGATTTTGACGCGATTGTCGCCAAAGGGGTGAACGCGCCGATAGCGGCATATGCTCCCGTCTGTCCAACAGTTATTCAAGTAAACACACCTGGTGTAACTCAGGCCGACATGACCCTTTTCAAATACAAGCACAGACGAAAGCCATTGTTCCCCTTTGAGCAAGAACTTTAAATTTACTTTCCCCGTGAAGATTTTAACTATCTATTATGTATAAAAAAGAAAACACCTTAAACCGGAGCAAGAGGATTTTTCTGATTGCCGGACTTGCATCTTTACTTCTATTAGCAAATGTCAATGTGCAGGGCCAGGCTGCAAAGGACAATCTTCGTCCTGCCGCGCTCGGAAAGAACGGCATGGTTGCGACAGCAAATCCTCTTGCGACCTTAGCCGGCCAGAAAATTCTAGTGAAAGGCGGAAATGCTATCGATGCAATTGTGGCCGCTGCCGCGTCACTGAATGCCGCTGAACCTTATATGTCAGGCACCGCCGGAGTAGGATATATGCTTTTTTACTCAGCAAAAGAAAACCGCGTCAGATCTCTCGTTTTCGGAGGATGGGTACCTGAGTCTTTCAAGATTACCAGGTTTAAGAAAGATCCCAGAGTTGCTGATGGTGCCGGTCACGGCGCCATGGAAACTATCGGACCACGTATAGCCGCTGTTCCCGGTAACCTTGCTGGATGGGACAGAGCTTTAAAAGATTATGGTACCATGTCTCTTTCTGAAGTTTTTGAGAGCGCTATCGACTATCTTGACAATGGGGTTCCAATTACAGAGTTTGATCAAGCTATGTGGGCAGGAACCGTGGCCCGGATAGCTCCCCACGCAGAATCCAGGAAAATCTACCTCAAAAATGATAAGGACCCTTATGTTATAGGAGATGTGTTTACTAATAAACCGCTGGCGAAAACCATGAAGAGAATCGCTGCAGAAGGAATCGATGTTTTCTATAAAGGCGAGATTGCTAAAGAGATGTCAGATGCTTTTGCGCGCGATGGCGGATTTATTACACAGAAAGATTTAGCATCGGTGCCCGGCAGAGTCCAGTGGACTGATCCGATTTCTATTAAGTACAGAGATTATACGGTTTACAATAATCCTCCGCCGGGAATGGGTATACAGCAACTCCAGGTGCTGAAGATCATGGAAGGTTTTGACCTGAAAAAGATGGGGCACAACAGCGTAGAATACCTGGCTCACCTGCTTGAGGCAAATTATCTTAGCAGGATAGATACCGATAAGCATATAGGAGACCCTAAATTCGTTTCCGTTCCTGTAGAGATGCTGTTATCAGATGCTTATATCTCAAAACAAAGAGAAAGGGTGGTAGCGCGCGTAAAAGAGCGTATGGCAGGTATGTCCAATAAGAGCTCCCAGAATCTGATTTCTGATCCTCAGGATCCCGCCAGTTTAAGTAAATATAAGTATGCCACAACCAGCCTTTCAGCAGTAGATAAATGGGGTAATGCCGTTGTCATTATCCAAACGCACGGCGGAGGTTTTGGCTGTGGATATGTAGCCGGAAACACTGGCGTCGTGTTTAACAGCGCTCTAGACTGGATGTCGGCTGAACAAGGCCTTGCTAACAGCGTTGTTCCCGGTAAAGCTGTGGGATGGTGTATAGGCGGCATGCTGCAATTTCATAAAGATGGTAAACCTCAGTTGATTGTAGGTTCGCCAGGTAGTTTTGGAATTCTTCAATCCGTACCCCAGGTGGCTATGAATGCCATCGATTTTGGGATGAACATTCAGGATGCCATCAGTGCGCCGCGTTTTCGCTGGAAGGATGAACTGGGCTCCGTGCCTGCAAAGGAGTTAATAATGGAAACCCGTGTTCCGGCTCCGGTGATCAAATCTCTAAGAGAAATGGGATATGTCATTGACACCAGTCTTGGAGATTGGTCTATGACTGTCGGCGGTGCTCAGGGTGTGAGCATCGATCGTAAAACCGGTTGGTTTATGGGCGGTGCAGATTTGCGAAGAAATGGATATGCAGTTGGCTGGTGATTTTTTTCGAGCATTAATTGGAACGGTATAAATATATAATAACCCGTATGAGTTTGTAACTCACAACATGTGGGACCAAGAATATAAATTATGAAAAAAGAAAGCACCAATGCCCGCAGGGACTTTATTAAAAAGACAGTCTTCACTGCAGCAGGTTTAAGTATTGTCCCTGGCTTTGTACTCGGAACGGATGGTAGTATCACCTCAATAACCGACCAGTTGTCGAGAGCTCTCGCCGGGCAGGATGGAATTAAGAAAATTGCATTCATTACACACATTTACAGAAATGCTGCCCATGCCGATGTTATCGGAACTAAATTATTTCTGGGTATCCCAACCGATGAAGGTATGGTAGCGCCACAGGTAAAAATTGCTTCAATATATATTGAACAAATTGGGGCAAACGATACGGGTGTCAGAATTGCAAAAATGAATAACGCACCGCTTTATTCTACAGTGGAGGAAGCATTAACCCTTGGTGGCGACAAACTTGCTGTAGATGCTGTTGTGTATGTGGGAGAGCATGGAGAATATCCCTACAACAGGCTGGGCATGAAATTGTACCCACGTATGAATTACCTGGAAAGGATATTCAGAGTGTTTGACGCATCGAAAAAATCAGTACCTGTATTTACCGATAAAGCACTCTCTTACAGCTGGCTGGATAGCCGATGGATCTATGATCGTGCAAAGGAACTGAATGTTCCGATGATGGCAGGTTCATCCTTACCATACTGCTGGAGAGATAAACCCTTGGAACATCCCCTTGGAGTTAAAATATCAGAAGCGGTAGCTATTGGTTATGCCTCACTGGATGCCTACGGTTTTCACGTAACTGAAATTCTGCAGTGTATGGTTGAGAGACGAGCCGGCGGGGAAACTGGCGTAAAAAGTGTCGAAGGCTTGAAGGGAGATGATGTTTGGAAAGCTATCGATTCAGGAAAGATTTCTCAAAAGCTGGTTGATGCAGCCTGCGACACCATACAGGGCAAGGCTACGGGTAATATGCGCGAGATTGTAACAACACCTTATGCTGTTATAGTTAATTATGCAGATGGCACTAAGGGTACAATCATGATGCTCGATAAATATGTCAATTCAGGTTGGGCTTATTCTGCAAAAACTTCAAAAGGAATCGTCGCAACTGAATTTGTACTTAGTGGCGGTCCAACTTATGCTCATTTTAGCTATCTAAGCCTGAATATTCAAAAGTTTATAGTTTCAGGTAAGCCCACTGCTCCTATAGAACGGAACTTGTTAACCAGTGGGATTATTGATATGGGAATCCGTTCTTTGAATGAAGGGGCGGTTAAAAAGACGCCTTTCCTGAACATCAAGTATAGCGCAGATGGTTATGAACCGATCAGACCTACCGCACCACGCCCAACCGGACAAAGCATAGCTCCCTGGCACCCTAAGGAGTACGACTTTATGATTCCGGATAACTTTAAGAAAAAGGGATAACTGGAGCAAATATTAATAGTTTACTTTTTCGCTAAGTGTTAGGTTTATGTAGTGTTTCTCTGAATGTATCCACACTTACATAATAATTTTTAGTTTAATATGAACATCCGTTCCGTTATTGCCAATAGAGGTTCTTTTGGCATGAAATCATACATCCTGGTCGTTTTGGCTTTTCTTATCACAATAGGATTTGTAGAGTCGCGTGATCAGAAAGGACTGCCGGATAGTAGCTCAGATAATGGCGGGCTGTTCCTCCCGGGAGGGTTCAATGCTGTTGTTGTAGCCGATTCTCTCGGACGGGCAAGACATCTTGCGGTTAATAAGAATGGAGATATTTATGTAAAGCTCAGAATTCCGGTTAATGGGAAAGGAAGCGTTGCGTTACGGGATACAGATAATGATGGCAGGGCAAATAAAATTGAATATTTCGGCGATTACCCAGATGTCGGAAATTACGGCACCGCCATGAGGATACACAATGGCTACCTTTATTTTACTACTGCAGCAGAGGTTTATCGTATAAAGCTTAGCCCGGGAAAATTAATTCCTGAGGGCAAATCAGAATTACTTCTTACTGATGATTACCTGAATGATATCCATGGATATTCTCATATTGCTAAGCCTCTTGCCTTCGATAATAAGGGAAATATGTATGTACCTTTTGGGTCGCCAGGAGACGTATGCCAATTAAAGAATAAGCAACCGGGCTCCCCGGGACATGATCCTTGCCCTGAGCTTAAAGAACACGCCGGTATCTGGAAATTTAGTGATAGCAAGCTCAATCAGACCCTGAAAGATGGTACCAGATATGCAACCGGCATCAGAAGTGCTGTAGCAATGGATTGGAATAAATCTGATAATACTTTATATGTTCTTCAGCACGGTAGAGATGGTTTGAACAGAGGATGGCCAGATATTTATAACCCATGGCAGAGTGCTTTACTTCCCTCAGAAGAATTTTTTAAGGTTCCTGAAGGAACTGATGGTGGATGGCCATATTATTATTATGATTATATGCAGGGTAAGAAACTTCTTAATCCTGAATATGGTGGTGATGGAGTCAAAGAAGGGAACGCTAAACAGGTGGCGCAGCCTTTAGTTGGGTTCCCGGGTCATTTTGCGCCTAATGACCTCTTCTTTTATACAGGAGATCAATTTCCTGAACGCTACAAGAATGGTGCTTTTATAGCGTTTCACGGCTCCACAATCCGGGCACCTTATCCGCAAGGTGGCTATATAATAGGTTTTGTCCCGTTTAAGAATGGAGCTCCTTCCGGCGATTGGGAGGTTTTTGCAGATGGGTTTCCTGTGGTTGATACAATTGTGAATACCAGTGATGCGGTTTATCGTCCGATGGGTATTGCTATGGGCCCTGATGGTTCTCTGTATTTATCTGAAAGTGAAAAAGGCAAAATATGGAGGGTAATGTATAAAGGAGATAAGAAAAAATTCAGTAATCAGGATTTGGTTGAAATGCAAAAAAGAAAGGAAACTCAACCCCATATTAAAACCCCCGATATTATAAAGGACAACCTTAACCGAGGTCAAATATTAGCCGGCGAAAAGCTCTATGCAGCCTATTGTGGTACCTGCCATCAGGGTAATGGCAGGGGAGATGGAACACGTTTCCCTCCTCTTGAGAAATCAGAATGGGTAAGAGGTGATAAAAGAAAATTGATCAGTATTGTATTGAACGGTCTTTCAGGACCTATCACTGTCAATGGTGTCGGGTACAATGAGACAATGCCACCGCATAACTATTTAAAGGATGATCAGATTGCTCAGATTTTAACCTATGTCAGAGCAAATTTCAAAAACAACGCGAATGCAGTTTCAGCAGCTGAGGTTAGCAGAGAACGTAAATCAGGAACAAATTCGGGGAATTAACACATGAATTATTTAAACTATTTACTTATCCTTTTTTTGCCTCTGTTTCACTCAGGCTCTGGACTAAAGCAAGGCAAACTGGATCGCGGCTTAGTTCTGAACGAGCAAAAACCGGAAGAATCCGTTTATAAAGTGGTAAAATTAAAGAAGCCAATTAAGATGGATGCAAATTGGAATAAGCCCCAATGGAAGAAGATCGAAGCCATCAACATTGACAAATACATGGGCAAAATACCTGGATTTAGACCTGAGGTACAAGCGAAAATGATGTACGATGATGATAACGTTTATGTTATCTTTCGAGTTAAGGATCGGTTTGTCCGCAGTGTGGTTCAGGAATATAATGGAAACGTATCAGGCGATTCCTGTGTGGAATTCTTTTTTTCTCCGGATGCCAGTATTCCGCTGAAATACTTCAACCTCGAGGTTAATGCCGGCGGTACTCCTCTTATTTTTTATGTTGAGAAGCCGTGGACGGGTTTTGTGAAGCTAAAGACAGACGAAATTAAACAAATAGAAATCGCTCATTCTTTACCTTCAAAGATTGACCCGGAAATTAAAGAGCCGGTAACCTGGACCATAGAATACAGGGTTCCGCTAGCGATGCTTAAGAGGTATTCCAATGTGAGTGATCCTGCTCCGGGAGTAACCTGGAAGGCTAACTTTTACAAAACAGGGAGTTTGACTTCCAACCCGAATTGGATAACATGGGCTTATGTAGATAAACCCCGGCCAGATTTTCACACTCCTCATTTTTTTGGGACACTAAAGTTTCAATAGAAGAAATAAACTTTGTGCGGAGATTTTGAATTTGGTAACTAAGATATATTTCTTGACGGATCGAATCGATTTATAGAATGACGATTATCAGATTGCTTTAAATAGCTATGCAAAAAATGAAATTTAATAAGGCCGGTATTTTTTTAATATATACTAGAAATAATACGCCGGTTATTTGGAAAATCAGGAAAAAGTAAGCAATATGCATCATATTTAAACTCTACTAACAAACTTCATAAAAATGAAAATTAACTTAAAATATTTTTACAGGGTGGCTACTAAAACCAAGCTTTTTGTGCTAGCAGTTTTGACCTGTTTAATTACTCTTAGTTTCGTACGCTCTGGCGGGGTTGGCAAGCTGCCAGATCAATCACCAAAAAATGGAGGATTGTTCCTTCCAGGTGGTTTTGAAGCAGTTGTAGTCGCTGATTCTGTAGGCAGGGCGAGGCATCTGGCTGTAAATTCGAATGGCGATGTGTATGTGAAACTGAGAAACCCGATAAACAAAAAGGGAAGTATAGCCTTGCGCGACACGAATAAGGATGGGAAAGCGGATATCATTGAATTATTTGGCGACTATCGTGATGAAGGGAACTATGGAACGGCAATGCGTATCCATAAGGGATATCTTTATTTTACTACCGCGGGCGAGGTTTATCGCACAAAACTTACGCCGGGTAAGTTAATTCCGGAAGGCAAAACAGAACTACTTTTAACAGATGATTACAAGAATGCTAAGTACGGGTCATCGCATATTGCGAAGCCATTGGCATTTGACGATGAAGGAAATATGTATGTGCCTTTCGGTTCGCCGAGTGATGTTTGCGGGATAAAAGATCGTCAGCCAGGTTCCCTTGGCCAGGATCCCTGTCCGGAATTACAAGACCATGCAGGTATATGGAAATTCAGTGACAGCAAGCCAAACCAGACACAAAAGGATGGAGTTAGGTATGCTACCGGAATTCGCAGCGTAGTAGCTATGGAGTGGAATAAAAAAGAAAAAGCATTATATGCAGTACAGCATGGAAGGGATGACTTTGTCCGCCAATTCCCAGACTTTTATAATCCATGGCAAAGTGCATTACTGCCAGCGGAGGAATTCTTCAAGGTAACTGAGGGTTCCGACGGCGGCTGGCCGTATGCATACTATGATTACATGCAGGGCAAAAAGCTGTTGAATCCGGAATATGGCGGAGATGGAAAGAAGGTGCCAACCAAGAAATACATGGATCCTCTTGTAGGTTTTCCTGGCCACTTCGCACCAAACGATTTATTCTTCTATACCGGAAACCAATTTCCTGATCGTTACAAGGACGGCGCTTTTGTTGCCTTTCACGGGTCTACTATTCGCTCACCTTACCCACAGGGAGGATATTTTATTGGCTTCGTACCGATGAAGAACGGTTTGCCATCCGGCGACTGGGAGGTATTCGCCGATGGATTCCCTGTAGTTGATACCATCATTAATACCAGTAATGCGTTATACCGGCCAATGGGTATTGCTATGGGGCCTGATGGATCCCTGTACTTCTCTGAAAGTGAAAAAGGCAAGATCTGGCGGGTAATGTATAAAGGGGATAAAAAGAAATTCAGCGCAGCGGACCTGACAGCAATGCAAAAGCGGAAGGAAACCCAGCCGCATATTAAGACACCTGATATCATTAAAGACAATGTAAATACAGCCAAAATTGCTGCTGGTGCGAAGCTTTATAATACCTATTGTGCATCCTGCCACCAAGTTGATGGAAAAGGGGATGGTACCCGGTTCCCCCCACTCGAGAACTCAGAATGGGTTAAGGGTGATCGCAGGCGCCTAATCAGTATTGTTCTAAATGGACTTAGTGGTCCGATAACAGTAAACGGCGTAGGGTACAACGAAGTTATGCCGCCGGCCAATTATCTTAGTGATGACCAGATCGCTTTGATCCTGACCTATGTCAGAGCTAACTTCAAAAACAATCTTACCGGTGTCCTGCCACAGGAGGTTGCCAGAATGCGTGCGATGCCAAAAACTCCGTAAAAGATGAATATTATTAATTATCTGTTAGTAATTATCCTGCCAGTATTTTATGCTGGTGGGATGGTTACCAATTCTAAAAGTAAAGCAGTTACAATGGAAGTAAATGAAGCCCCGGTTTATAAAGTCGAAAGGCTCAAGAAGAAACTTAAGATCGACGGGGATTGGAATAAGGCACAATGGAAAAAAATTGAACCTATTCGTATCACTAATTACATGGGTAAAATACCTCCATTCCAACCTGAAGTACAGTCAAAAATGATGTACGATGATACGCACGTATATGTCATCTTTCAGGTCAAGGACCGTTTTGTAAAAAGCGTTGTCACTGAATACAACGGAAACGTGTCTGGTGATTCCTGCGTTGAGTTCTTTTTCTCGCCTGATGAGCAGTTCCCTCTGAAATATTTTAATCTTGAGATAAATGCCGGGGGTACGCCGCTCATGTTCTACATCGAAAAGCCAATGACAGAATTAATAAAGCTGCCTGGTGACGACTTGAAACAAATTGAAATTGCGCACTCTTTACCTAAAACTGTTGACCCTGAAATTGCCGAGCCGGTAACCTGGACTATTGAATACAGTATACCGCTTTCCCTCTTAAGTAAGTACTCTAATCTTACCCGCCCTGCTAAAGGCGTAAACTGGAAAGCGAATTTTTATAAAACGGGCAGCAGGACTTCCAATCCTAATTATATTACCTGGGCTGTAGTGGATAACCCAAGGCCTAATTTTCATTTACCTCAGTTCTTCGGAACAATACAATTTCAGTAAAACAGCTGTATAGGATCTATTATGGAACGGCTAACGGTTATTGGTTCTGGCACCATGGGTCACACTATAACCCTGAATGCTGCATGGGCCGGTATTCCGGTCAATATGTACGGACTGACCGAGAGTGATTGTGCGGCGGGTATCGATGGAATCCGCAGGAAACTCGAGGTTCTTGTAAGCAATGAGCTTATAGATGCTTCTGAAGTTGGCGGGATCATCGGACGAATACGGCCTTTGAGTTCACTGAAAGATGCTGTCAAAAAAGCGGATTTTATTATCGAGTGCGTCCCTGAGGATATCGCTCTTAAAAACAATTTATTCCGCCAGTTAGATCTTGAATGTGGACCTGGTGTAATTCTGGCAAGCAATACGTCCGGCTTACAGCTTTCTGATATTGCAAGAGGTACACGCTATCCCGAGCGTATCTTAATTACACATTTCTGGAACCCGGCTCATCTTGTGCCCCTGGTGGAGGTGCTAAGAATGCCGGTAACAAGAGAGGAGGTGTTTTCGCGAACAATGGCTTTGCTCAAACTTATGGACAAGAGGGCAATAGAAGTCAGAAAAGAAGTTCCGGGACTGGTTGGAAACCGTTTGCAGTTTGCACTTTTCCGCGAAGCTCAGCATCTGCTTGATCAGGGTGTTGCTACCAAAGAAGATATCGATGCTGCTGTGACCTTCGGTATAGGCAGAAGACTGTCTGTAACCGGTCCCCTGTTATCCGCGGACATGGGAGGACTGGATGTTTTTGATTCTGTATCAAATAATCTTTTCAAATATATAAGTAAGGCCGAACAATCTTACCCAGAACTGCAGAAGCTCGTTTCTGAAAAAAAATACGGAAGTAAAAACGGCCAGGGTTACTACGAATGGGATGAGCAATTTTCTGCCAGGATGAATGAGTTGAGAGAGCAGGAACTTATCCGTTTGAAAAAGGCCGACCAATTGACTAAATAAAAAACTTAAGAAATAACCTAAACATTGCATTCATGGAACAAACCAGCTACTCAAAATCTGCAGAATTACTTTCAAGAGCCAAAAAAGTCCTCGCAGGCGGCGTATCCTCCGAATTCCGGAAATATAATCATCCGCACGCCATATTTTATACCCACGGAAAAGGGAGCAGGGTGTTCGACGTTGACGGCAACGTTTATCTCGATTTTACATTAAGTCAGGGTCCGCTGATTTTAGGTCATTCGCATCCGCATGTTTTAAAATCTGTTAATGAATATTCGGAAGAAGGGCAATTGTTTGCCGGTCAGCATATCAGAGAGATTGAGCTGGCTGAAACGCTGAACCGTATTATCCCTTCGGCGGAGCTTATGCGTTTTTGCCTGGACGGCTCCGAAGCTGTGCAAACTGCTTTCCGTGTAGCACGGGCTAAAACGGGAAAGCAGAAATTTTTGCGTTTTGAAGGTCACTATCACGGGTGGCTGGATAATGTTGCTTGGGGGATTTCCGCACCATCGGCAGATGCTTTAGGAAGCAGGGAAAATCCGAACGTCTATCCATGGACTGCCGGGTTGCCGGATCATGCAAGGGATGAGTTTATAATTCTGCCGTGGAACGACCTCGAGTTAGTGAAAAGTACCTTGGCGAAACATTCGGGTGAGATCGCTGCGATTATTACGGAGCCAATAATGTGCAATAGTGGTTGTGTGCTACCTGAAGAAGGCTTTTTACAGGGCTTAAGAGAGCTTTGCGATCAGTACGGAATAGCTTTGATCTTCGATGAAGTAATTACAGGATTCAGGATGAGCCTCGGAGGTTCTCAGGTTTACTTCGGTATTACCCCGGACATGTCGATTTATGCAAAAGCTATGGGTAGTGGCTATCCGATCAGTGCTATAGTGGGAAAAAGAGAGTGGATCGGTTTAATCGAGGATGCAAAGGTTATTCATGCCGGTACCATGAATTCCAGTAACCCGACTATTGCTGCAGCTTTGGCAACTATAGAGGTGCTGGAAAAGGAAAACCCTTATGAGCGTATGTTCCGCCTTGGAAATAAGCTGATGGACGGGCTTAGGAAGGCTGCCGCAGAAAATAATATCAACTTGCTGGTTCAAGGCCCGGGACCAATGTTTAATGTAGCCTTCACTGACCTGAAAAAGGCTAAGGATTATCGTGATACCTTAAGCTTCGACAAAGCTAAGCTTGGTAAATTTATTGCTGCTATGCACGATAGAAAAGTTAGGATTATCGGAAGGGGCTTATGGTATATCAGTGCCGCACATACTGACGAAGACATAGACCACGCGATAAAAATTTCAGCTGAAGTTATGGCGACTATGTAAAAAATGCACGTCCGTGCATGAATTACTTGTAAACCTATAGAAATACTCACAACTTTAGGCCATAATTATTTGCTATGGATATCGAACAGCTTTTGGAGAGCATCCTGCCAAAAGAGAGAATTAAATGCCGTTTAATTGACCTGGTGGCGTATGCCTCTGATGCCGGATTTTATTATCTGCGACCGAAGGCTGTGGTCAGACCAATTAGCGAGGAAGAGATTGTAGCAATATTAAAGTTTTCTCATGATCATAAAATTCCGGTGACGTTCCGTACCGGGGGCACCAGTTTGTCCGGCCAATCCATTACGGATGGTATCCTCGTAGATCTGAAACAATACTGGAACCAGATATTGATAGAGGATGGTGGTAACATGGTCAGGGTGCAACCCGGCATTACAGGTTCAATGGTCAACGTTTTCCTTAAAAAGCACAAACGTAAAATAGGTCCTGATCCATCGAGTATAGATTCTGCTATGATTGGTGGGATTTTGTCAAACAACTCAAGTGGGATGTGCTGCGGTGTTAGTATGAATTCATATCATACCACCAGGCATATTCGTTTCATTCTCCCATGTGGGAAAAGTTTCTCTACAGAGGTTAAGGAGGATTATGAACGCTTTGAAAGGGAGTGCCCTGAGATATTCTCTTCAATACATGGCTTAAAGCAACAGATTGAAGCCAGCCCGGACCTTGCTGCCCGGATCAGGACAAAGTACCTGACTAAAAATACAGTCGGTTACTCCCTTAATTCATTTATAGATTATTCGCATCCTTTAGATATCTTGTCGCACCTGCTTATCGGGGCCGAGGGGACACTCGGTTTTATTGCCGAGGCAGTGATGGAAACGGTACAGGATTATCCATATAAATCAACCGCGTTCATTTATTTCCAGGATATATATTCAGCCTGCCAGGCCATTCGTCCGCTGACTGAAACCGGCGCTGAGGCTGTAGAGTTAATGGACCGGGCTTCTTTAAGATCCATAGAAAATATCAAGGGTGTTCCCGGCATACTGAAAACCTTGCCGGAGTCAGCGGCTGCATTGCTGGTGGAATATCAGAGTAATACGGTTGAAGAACTGGATGCCAAGATTGAAAGTCTTACCCCTTACTCACAGGAGTTTTTATTGCTTGAGCCAATCTCCTTTACTAAAGATACCGTACAGCAGGCATTGTACTGGAAGCTTCGCAAGGGGATGTTTCCGGCAGTAGGAGCTGTAAGGGCGAGCGGTACCACGGTAATCCTTGAAGATATTGCTTTTCCTGTCGAACAGCTGGGTGATGCGATATTGGATCTGCATATACTTTTTGCGAAGTATAACTATGACAATGCGATTATCTTCGGGCATGCCAAGGATGGTAATATTCATTTTGTAGTAACTCAGTCATTTAATACGGCGTCAGAGGTAGATCGTTATGACCGCTTCTTAAAGGAAGTGGTTGAACTGGTCGTTAAAAAATACGATGGCACTCTCAAAGCGGAACACGGGACCGGCCGGAATATGTCGCCGTTCGTAGAAACTGAATGGGGTACAGAAGCATACCAGGTGATGAAAAGCCTGAAAGAGGTGATAGATCCCCTTAACCTGCTCAATCCAGGGGTTATCATCAACGAGAGTAAGAATGCCCATATTCAGGATTTGAAATCGCTTCCTACTGTAGAACAGGAAGTGGACAGGTGTATCGAGTGTGGATATTGCGAGCACAAATGTCCGAGCAGAAATATAACAACCACACCCAGACAGAGGATCGTTATCCGCAGGGAACTGGCTTTACTGAAAACCAGGGGTGATATGCTTACCCACCGGAAACTGGCAGATCAATACCAGTATGATGGCATCGATACGTGCGCAGTTGATGGTCTCTGTGCTACAAGTTGCCCGGTCGATATTAACACTGGTGACCTGATAAAACGACTGCGCCGTGAGAACCATTCAAATTTCTCTAACAAGGTGGCTCTATTAGTTTCCCAGAATTTCCGGGCAGTTACGGTTATTGTCAATTTCGCACTTGCCAGTGGAAATTTCATTAACACAATATTTGGTAAGAATGCCATGATTGGCATTACACGTACGATCAAAAAGGTTATTCCGCCTTTTCCGCTTTGGAGCAATCAGCTTCATACAACCGGAAGGATCAGGGGAAAATACCAATCGACTATTGCAGATTTCACACAGGAGCAGAATACCGTTGTTTATTTTCCAACCTGCATTTCGAGGATAATGGGTGGAGCCGAAAATAAGAAAAATACGCCCGATACATTTTTAAGCGTGTCTCAGAAATCAGGGATCAATGTGATCATTCCTCAAGGTATCGAAGCGCTTTGCTGCGGACAATTATTTTCATCAAAGGGCTATAATATGGCTTACGCCGCGAAGTGTAATGAGACAGTGGAGAAACTCTGGAAAATAACCAACCAGGGACGTATTCCTGTAGTTCTGGATGTGACTTCCTGTTCGCACACCTTACAGCAATGCCGCCCGGTGCTGGATGAAATTAATAAGCAACATTTTGACCAGCTGAGAATCCTCGACAGCATAGATTATTTACATGATTATATAATTCCTGTCTCTGCACCTGTTGAAAAGAAAGGTTCCGTTGTAGTTCACCCGGTATGTTCACTCCAAAAGATGGGGCTTGAGCGGAAGTTCCTTGCCGTGGCTAACCACTTTACTGAGTTTGTACATGTTCCGGTAAATGCCGGCTGTTGTGGTATGGCGGGCGATAGGGGTTTTCTCTTTCCGGAACTTACTGCTGCAGCTACGGCGCCGGAAGCAGGGGATGTAAAGGTTAAGGCCTATGACGGCTATTATTCTTCAGGAAAGACATGCGAAATAGCAATGTCAGATGCGGTTGGGAAGAACTACGAGTCAGTTCTTTACATGGCTGATGAATGTATTAAAAATTAGCCCTATTTTATTCGTAAAGCCGAAAATAGGGTATATATAGTATATCCTTGAGCATTGCCCGGGAGTCTGCCACCGATAATATTCCAAATTTTTCTTGTGGGTTCAATTATAAATTGATAACCTTGAGTAAGTGGATATGGGTAACTACAGTGCTTTTTCTGATCTTGAATTGCTTAATTTACTAAAGGCAAGTGACAAGCTTGCTTATACTCAAATTTACGATCGTTATAACTGGCTGCTTCATACGCATGCCTATAGGAAATTGAATGACCGGGAAGAAGCTAGAGATGTAGTTCAGGGAGTATTTATGATGCTCTGGGCAAAACGAGAGAGCATCGAATTAACATCCAACCTTGTGGGATATTTGTACACCGCTATCCGTAATCAAATTCTAAATTTAATAGCCCATAAGCGAGTTCAATCTAAGTATATTGATTCCATAGTTGATTTCGCTGAGCAGGGATCATATCATGCAGATTTTCAGGTCAGAGAGCGTGAACTCAAGTCAATTATTGAGAGAGAAATAGCTTTATTACCCCCTAAAATGCGTGAGATATTCCTATTAAGCAGGAATACTAATTTAAGTCACAGGGAAATAGCGATGAACCTTAACCTTTCAGAACAGACCGTGAAAGCCCAGGTAAGAAATGCTTTGCGGGCACTTAGGGTAAGACTGGGCTTATTTAGCTTCCTGGTTTTATTGTTCAATTATTGACCCATCTTCATGAATTAATTCCTGACTTTGAATTAATTATTATTTTTTTCTCTACCCCTTCCATCAACTCTTCCTGTCTTGTATTTAAATAGAGATAGCAGATCTTTTATAAAACGATGCAAAAGGGAGATATTGAAAAATTATTAGCTAAGTATAAGGCGGGTACGTGCACTGAAGAAGAGCGAAGTTTATTAGAAACATGGTATTTATATTATGAAGATGACCAAATATCCGAACTTTCTGATTCTGAACGTGCTGATGATCTGCGTAAAATTCGTACTTCATTACTTTTTGTAAAGCAAAAGGGAAAGCAGAAATCATACATCCCGCGTATTGTAGCCGCGGCTGCAATCCTGGTAATTGCTTTAGCAGGTACCTTGTTTTTTATGAAAAATGAGCCCGCGCCATCAGTAGTTGTTAAAACTAGTTCTGACAACCAGGATATAGATCCCGGATCAAATAAAGCCAAATTAACGCTTGCAGATGGCTCAGTCATATCTCTGGATGATGCTCACGAAGGTACACTTGCGAAACAGACCGGAATAGCCGTTACCAAAACTACAGACGGACAACTAGTTTATGCGGTTCTGGAAGATGCTCAGGATCTTAGCGAGCTGCCAGTTAGCTATAACAAGATCGAAACTCCAATGGGAGGGCAATACCGAATTGATCTGCCTGATGGAACGAAAGTATGGTTAAACGCCGCCTCATCCTTAAGATATCCCACCAGCTTTTCAGGAGCCGACCGTCAGGTTGAGTTAACCGGGGAAGCTTATTTTGAAGTTGCTCATAACAAAGAAATGCCTTTTAAAGTGACTAGCAGGGAACAAACTGTTGAAGTGTTAGGAACGCATTTTAACATCAGTTCTTACTGGGATGACCAGGAGGTAAAAACGACACTTGTTGAAGGCTCAGTAAGAGTTGCGAATAACAAGGTTAAAACGGTGCTGAAACCTGGAGAGCAAGCGGTGCTCAGTAAAGACAATCAGTTTATCACTGTGTCAGAAGCTAATACCGAAACTGCTATAGCGTGGAAGAACGGATATTTTCACTTCAACAGGAATAATATCCAGGATATTATGAAAGAACTGGCCCGCTGGTATGATATAGAGGTTGTGTATGAGGGTGAAATTCCGGCGGATGAATTTGTGGGCAAGATCAGACGGAGCGTCACGCTTTTACAGTCGTTGAAAATGTTAAAACTGAGTAATATCCATTTTAGAATTGAAGGCCGGAAAATCATTATAACCGGCTAGACATAATATAGCAATCAAACTTAAAAGCCAAATTTATGAAGAAATAAGGACGAAAGAAAAATAAAAAAGCCGGGAAGTGGTGCAATACTCCCGGCTAAATTTAGTAGGCTAATCAAATCTGTTTAAAAAATTATTAACCAATCGCGAAAGTATGAAATATAATTCATGTTATAAACTCCCATTACCCCGGAGGTTATTATCTAAAACGTTTCTTATCATGAAACTAACAGCCGTTTTAATAGCAGTTGCCTGTTTACAGATCAGTGCCGCAGGTTTTTCTCAAAACATTACCATTTCAGGGAATAATGTAAAACTGGAAAGGGTGTTATCCTCCATAGAAAAGCAAAGCGGATATTTTTTTCTGTATAAATATAACGAAGTGAAAAATGCAGATCCGGTTAATTTAAAGCTGAAGAGCGTTCCGCTGAAGGTTGCACTCGACCGTTTATTAGCTGGACAGTTGTTTACTTATTCTATTGAAGATAAGACTATTGTAATCTCCAAAGGAGATACTTTCTCTATGGATATTCCTAAGCCGCCTATAACGGTGAGGGGAAAAGTTGTGGATGAGAAAGGGCAGCCTTTACCCGGAGCTAGTATTCGGTTGAAAGGTGCAGGCAATGCAACAGTTACAGATGTAAACGGAGACTTCATCCTAAGGAATGTAAACACTAATGATGTTATAGTAGTATCTTTTATCGGCTTTTTCAACAGTGAAGCAACTATAACGGGTCAGACCTCCATCCAGGTAGTTCTTAAAGAGGATTTGAGAGGTCTTAATGAAGTGGTGGTTGTAGGCTTCGGTACACAAACGAAAGCAACATCTGTTGCTGCAGTAAGTACTGTTACTGCGGTAGATCTCATTAAGGCTCCTGTTGGCGACGTAACAAACGCAGTGGTTGGTCGTATGGCAGGAGTAATGACCCGGCAACGTCAGGGCCGTCCCGGTGCAAGTACCTCCGATATTTATATCAGGGGTCGTGCGTCTAACAACTCGGTAGCATTAATAATTGTGGATGGTGTGGAAAGGGAGACCTTTGGCGATATCGATCCAAGCGATATCGAATCCATAAGTACGTTAAAAGATGCTGCCTCGACAGCTCTTTTTGGTCTTAAAGGGGCCAATGGGGTAATCGTCGTCACGACAAAGCGAGGAATAGAGGGTGCTGCGAAAGTTACCTATAGCACCCAGTTTGGAATAAATACATTTGGACAAAGACCTAAGCCATTGCGCTCGTATGAGGCGGCGGTTTTACATAATGAAGGAGAGGACAATATGATCTCCGCAGGTATTTTACCCGCCGGGTATCTGAAATTTTTTACTCCAGCGGATATTGAAATGTTTAAATCAGGTAAGGGTGATCCCTTGTTGTATCCTGATGTTGACTGGTTTGAAGAACTTACACAGGATAGTTGGCCTAGACAGCAGCACAATCTTAGCCTCCGCGGCGGTAGCAAGAAAGTTAACTATTTTGTCTCTGTCGGGTATATGTATGAAGATGGTATGTTTAAACATTTCGACACACCATTGGGATATAGAACTTCACCATATGCAAAAAGAACAAATTTCAGGTCTAACCTTGATTATAAGATAACACCTACCACAACGGTAAGTCTGAACCTGGGAGGAAGGATCGAGAATGAATATACCATTCGTGGTATAAAATATACACAGACAGCACCAGTAGCCAATTTTCGATCCGGCGCCGAAGCGGCATTTAAATGGATGTATATTGCTCCCTCCTGGTCTATGCCTTTTGACCGGGCAGCCACTGCGCGGAGAACACCAGATCAAATAGAAAGAGATGATACGTATAATCAGATTATAGGCGTAGGCTTTGGAGGGGCTTTAGCCTACCAGGAGAACCCCTATATAAACCTGAAAAGAGGTGGTTATACAGCAGGAGAGAAAAACATTCTTGAAAGCACCTTTATGGTTAATCAAAAATTGGATTTCATAACCAAAGGGTTGGATGTTTCCGGTACATTTTCTTACGACCAGAGTTCTGAGTTTTACCGTACCCAGGCCGGCGCAGGGGCGGTCTACACGGTGGATAGGTCTACGAGCCAAATTGTTCCGGCATTTGCTAATCCCGCGACTATTAGAATAGAAGATCCATTAAACAGTAACGCGGGCGTTGGTGGTGGACTGCTCAAAACAAATATGATGATTCAGGCTAACTACAAAGCCGGGTTTAATAATCATAATGTTTCAGGAGCATTGGTTGCTACACGGCAGATAGGTTTCTTAACCGGGACTGAGGCACCCCGTGCTTTCCAGGGGCTGGTTTTTAGATCAACTTACAATTTTAACGACAAATACTACACGGAATTTAATGGTTCCTATCAGGGATCAGAGAACTTTGATAAAGGGTATCGTTATGGCTTCTTTCCAACAGTGGGCTTAGGATATACGCTCAGTAATGAGGGGTTCATGAAGAACATAAACAGCGCCATTAAGCTTGACTATTTAAAAATACGGGGAAGTATTGGTATGGTAGGCTACGCAACCGGAAATATTAGCCTGGTAGGGTACGCATCGATACCTTCGCGGTTCTTATATTTAGATGAGTACGCTCCCGCGGGAAGTATACTTCTCGGTAATCCTACAAGTCCTGCAGCGGCTCCGCTTTATACCCATAGCCGTATAGGTAATCCATCCGTCACTTTCGAAAAAGGCCTTAAGAGAAACATCGGAATAGACGCAAACTTTCTTGATAACAGGGTTCAGATTGTTGCCGACTTATTCGATGAGCAGCGAACTGATATTCTGATGTCAAGGGCAGGAGCAACCTTTGAGCATTATGGAGAAGGTGTTCCAATTTATAATTATGGCGAGAACTATAATGGCGGTGTAGAAGCTGAGTTGAAACTGAATAATAGAAGTGGTGCTTTTGGATACGGAATGAATTTCCAGTTCAGTCATATAAAAAACAAGAGGATCATTATGGATGAACCAATTAATATCAAAGGGAATTTGAAAAGAGCGGGTTCTTCAATCGGACAGTTTTTTGCATACGATGTTGAGAAAGGATTTTTTCAAAATCAGGCTGAGGTTGATGGTTGGGCTAAAATGGAGGGTTTTCCGTTTATGCCAGGAGATATTAAACTTAAGGATGTAAATAAGGACGGTCTTATCACTGCAGAGGATTATACATCTATAGGGTATTCTGATGTGCCAATAGACCAATATAGCCTTGAACCCCACATTTCGTTCAAAGGGTTTTCTTTAAGCGCTCTGTTTCAAGCTGTCGACAAGGTCAGTTCAGAGTTTAATTTAGTTGAGACGGATGCGATTTTTATTGTTCCTCAATACTATGAACATCAATTAGACCGCTGGACGCCGCAAACTCCGAACGCGAAGTACCCGGCCATCCGGGCTGCCAATATAGGGCAGAACAGATTTTTTGGCAGGACAGATTTGAGAGGTGAGAATACGGGGATCATTAATGCCTTTAATCTACAGGACGCAAGTTATATTAAGCTTCGGAATATTTCTTTGCACTATGCGATTCCTCAAAAAATGGTTTCGAAATTGAGAATGTCGCAGGCCACCGTATCACTGACCGCACAGAATTTATATACCTGGACGAATTTTGTTGGGCTTGATCCGGAAAACGGGGATGATCTCAATGTAGGGACTTATGTAAACAGAGGAGTTACCTATCCTAACATCCGAACATATCAAATTAATTTATCCATTACGCTATAAGAAAAGGCAATGAAGATAAGATATATAATATTAGTATGTGCATCATTATTTTTGATGTCGTCGTGCAAGAAAGACTTTCTAAAACGTGATACAGGTGTTGTTACCACCGAAGACGATGTGTTTTCAAACCCTAGATTTGCTTCACAGTTTGCTGATCGTTCCTATACATTTATGGTAAGTGATTACTATGGGCTGGGCTCGGTTGGTCAACCTTTTAGAGGAACTATCTCGGAGTTTACCGACGAAGCCGTATGTGGCTTCTTAGATGAACCCTATAAAGCTATGTATAGTGGTGACTGGACCAACAGGGAGCATGGAACAGAATTTGGTTCTAATAAAACAATTTCAGGGCAAAGGCCACCCTATGTAAAATTTTATGAGGGTATCCGAAATGTAAATGTTTTTCTCCAGCATTATCCTGATATTCCCTGGACAAATGAGCCTACATTAAATGGTGAATTAATAAGAGCTCAGCAACTGTATTATAGGGCATATTTTTATTTCGAACTTGCCAGGCGCTGGGGCGGTGCTATTATAATGGATAAGCCTTTGGCTTTGGATCAGGATATGGATATCCCCAGGTCAACTTTTGAGGAAACAATCGCTTTTGTCGAAAAGGATATTAATGAGGCGGAAAAAATATTCTCGACAACGACTTTTGTGGATAATACCGGTACCAGTCCGTTATTAATTTATAATCCAGCAATGGGCTGGAATCCAAATTACTCCATTAGCATTCCGGGCAGCAATGTGTCGAATAATAATGGGCGACCGGACCTCGGGGCGACCAGGGCATTACGTTCACGGGCGCTGCTATTGGCTGCTAGTCCATTATGGAACACTTCCGGTGATGTCACCAAATGGCAAAAGGCAGCTGATGCCGCTAAACTGGTTATAGATATGGGTCGTTACAGCTTAAATCCTGATTATTCAAGGATATTAACCGACCCTATTTCGCATGAGTATATTCTCGCCAATATTAAAGGCCCACGTGCCTCGAATGTTGCAGGCTTCTTTAGGGATTATCTTATTTCCCCGAGTACCAATGGATATCTGGAAAAAAGCGGTTCATTAAATCCTACGCAAAACCATGTGGACCTTTACGAAACCAAGCAAGGCTTACGTATTAGTGATAGCGGATCGGGTTATTCACTAGCTTCTCCATATGCTAACAGGGACCCAAGACTCGAGTTTAATGTCATTCATAACGATCAGAGTTGGCAAGCTCCGTCGAAAATGGAAACCTGGTATACTACCGGGCCCACCGGAACAGTTTACGGAAAAGATGTTACGGCAACTCCAGGCACAGGTACAACCACCAGTTATTATTGCCGGAAATTATGGCCTGAAGCTTTAAAAGGGAATGCAACGTCAACAGCTATATTGAATTTTGTATATTATAGGTACGCAGAAATCCTTCTTAATTACGCGGAAGCGTTAAACGAAGCACAGGGTCCGGTTGCAGCAGCAGCGGCTGCTGTTAATCAAATAAGACAAAGGGTAAATATGCCCACGGTCGCTCAGACATTTGCAGCCCGTGGTATTGCTGCATCGAAAGAAAATATGCGAGATCTGATTCGCAACGAACGCGCTGTAGAGATGGCATTTGAGAATATAAGGTGGTTTGATATCTTACGTTGGAAGAAAGGGACTGAAATAATAGCTCAACCAATACGTCGTATGGATGTAAGGAAGCAAGGCACGGCTTTTATTTATACTCCAACATTGATGACGACCGGTTATCAGCGCAGGTTTGAAGATTACATGCACCTGTATCCAATCCCTCTAAATGAAATAGCAAAAGGCAGTAAGCTGGTACAGAACCCGGGATGGCCTAATTAACTGGGCTAATACGATAATTATGACTAATTCTAACGATAAAGTCGGGGTTATTAACCCTGTTTCAGAGATCGCCATGAAGTCTTCAGGCATGTTCAGTGAATACAAACAAATAAAGCCAATGGAAAATCTATATAAAAATATAAGGTGCATGTTTATTTGCCTTCTGATGGGAATAAGCACGTATTCCTTCGCACAGGGAAAAAATGCTGCGGTGGCTGTGGTCTATAGCGGTTTAGTAAAGGATATTAATAATAATGGCATTGCAGGAGTAACAGTTTCTGTTCAAGAAACAACTGTGAGCGTTTTGACGGATATTTCCGGCCGGTTCTCTATATCCACAAGCAGTGATAATGTACTGATTTTTAATAAGATGGGGTTTTCATCGAAGACCTATGAATTAGGTTTAGAAGCCAATATTGAAGTTATCCTGGAAGCAGCTAAAATTCTGGCTGGTGACGATGATTATGTTGATATACCATTTGGAATTCGTCAAAAGCGATATTTGACAGGTGCAATTTCATCAATAAAGACTTCCGAGTTGCCGCAACCATCTACCAGTTCTTTAACGAATGTACTCTCGGGCAGACTGCCTGGGTTAAATGTGTTACAAACAAATACACAGCCTGGTAACGACCTGAGCGTTTACCGCGTCAGAGGAAGAAATTCCTTCAACTTTGTGAATGCTTTGGTTATGATTGACGGTATTGAACGTGAACTTTCAGACCTTGATTTCGAAGAGGTGGAAAGTTTTACCGTATTGAAAGATCCCGCGACATTGAGCTGGTATGGTTTGAGAGGATCCCAGGGAGTGATATTGGTAACAACAAAAAAAGGAAGTCCAAATAAATCATCCATTAATTTTAATGCCCAGTATGGCCTTCAAACGCCAGACCACATGGTAGCGCAATTGAACTCTTTTGAATACGCTTCATTGTATAATGAAGCCTTATTGAACGATAACCCTTCTGCAACACCAAGGTATAATCAAACTGCATTAAATGCATACCGGGACGGTTCCAATCCATTTTTATATCCTGATAATAACTATCAGGAAAGGTTTATTAAAAGCACAACTCCTTACCAACGTTATGTAACCTCAGCACAAGGCGGGGATAAAAACGTCAGGTACTTTGCTCTGATCGGATATTTGCAGCAGGATGGCTTGTTTAATGGGGGTGACGGCGCTGACTATAACAGTAATAATGGCTATAAGCGATTCAATTTTAGAGGCAATGTTGATTTTGATGTGAATCCTCAACTTACAGTCTCCGTTAACCTGGCGGGAAGAGTTGAGAACCGGAATGATCCGGCCATAGGAACTCCGACGCTGATGAGCCTAATTAATAATACCAGGCCGAATGCCTATCCTATCTTAAACAAAGACGGAACTTTTGGGGGAACTGTTGAGGATCAAAATAATATTCTGGGGGCTATCACCTCTAATGGCGTGATTCAGGCAAAGCAGCGAGTAGGATACGCCAACTTTAATGCCCGGCACAAACTGGATATGCTTGTTAAGGGCTTGTCGGCAAATCTCTTGGTTTCTTATGATACCCGAGGGGATTATTCTTCTGGCTTTACCCAGAATTACAGGATTTTTGACGCAACTGGTGCAGGCAATCCACTACCTTACCGGGCCGAAACCCGTCCTGCATACAGCAGTGCTGCTTATGCAAATGCTTTCAGAGCTAGTGAAATTTGGGGAGGTTTTGACTATGATCGAACTTTCGGTGACCATCAGGTAAATGGAAGTATTCGCGGAATGAGGTCTGAGGTGGTCGACTTTACAAGCCGGACTGATTTCTCGCAACGACTGCAGGGTATTTCCTCAAGAGTAGAGTATAACTATAAAAAGAAATATTTATTAAGCCTCGTTGGCAGTTATTCAGGTGACGACGATCTGCCTCCAAATAAAAGATATGGGTTATTTCATGCTATATCTGCCGGTTGGATAATTTCGGACGAGAGTATGTTTAGCAATAGCGATGTTCTGAGCTTTTTAAAACTTAGGGCTGCTCATGGTCAAACCGGAAATACGCAAATTGGATTTGGTCAGGGAAGCCTGAGCAGGTTTCCGTATCAGGGGAAATATACCCGTAACTTAGTTGGTAATGCTGCAGGATATCAGTTTGGGACTGGATTCGCTTTTACAGGCTCGGCTAATGAGTTAAATATTGGAAATAATTCTATAACCTGGGAAACGTTAACAACAACCAATTTAGGGGTAGACTTTAGCTTATTTAAGAATACGCTATCCGCCACTTTTGATGTTTTCAAAAACAGGAGAGACGGAATTCTTACGAGTGCATCTATACCGGATATAATTGGGCAAACTACCGGCGATTTGAACGAAGGAATTGTAGATAGCAAAGGATTGGAAGGCTCTTTACTGTATAACAAAGGTTTTCGTAATCTTAAACTCTCATTAAATGCAAATTTTTTGTTAACTGATGAGAAGATTGTCTATCAGGGAGGACAAATAGGCATCCCGGACTATCAAAGTACTATCGGGTTCGGGACCGGATCAGGGCTTTATTATGTTTCTGACGGTATCTATCAAAATGTTGCAGAGATTGCCGCTGGGCCGCAATCGACCCTGTCAAACCAGATACTGCCTGGTGATATTCGTTATAAAGATGTAAATAATGATAATATTATCGACGCGAATGACCGGGTGAGATATACTTTCGGATCTCCCACTTACTTCGGTATCGGAGCGCTTCTTACATATAAAATGTTTGATTTGAACGCCCAGTTTCAAGGCACCTCAGGTCAGAAAATGAATATCAGGGGCATTATTGATACCGGGCCCTCCGCATTCAATCGCGAAAGTTTGAAAAGGTGGACACCGGCTACTGCTGCGACGGCTATCTATCCTAGAGTAGGATTGGCTAACCTCGGAAACAACAGAACAGATTCAGATTTCTGGGTTCGGGACTCTGATTATCTGAAATTAAAAACTATTGAACTAGGGCTAACCCTCCCGCAGACTTTGGCAGCAAAGGTTAAGATGCAAAGTCTCCGGTTTTATCTGAACGGATTTAACCTGTTGACATTCTCCAAATTGGATATGGATATTGATCCTGAGCTTCCCTTCTTAGGCCGCGGCGCAACCTATCCCTATGTTAAGATGTATTCGGCTGGGCTGACTGCTAAATTTTAAACTTTAAATCATTAGTTATGAAAAAATATATAATACAGGCATATTTGATCTGTTTGCTAATAGGCTTTTCAGCTTGCAAAAAGGATTTCTTAACATATGATTATGCTGTTGATGGAACGATTTCAGAGGATCAGGTTTTTGCATCTAACGAGCATGCCAGAAACTTCTTAAACAATGCCTATCGCGGCCTCGTAGCAAACGGGAACGGTGACTTCCGGTATAATTTAATCGGAGAAATGGGATTGTCAACTGGCAGTGATGAGGCGGTAAGTGCATTGCCCGGAGCGGCAATCAATCTATTCAATAATGGTAACTGGAGTCCTACTCTTCTCTACGATGATGTGTATGTTCAACAATATCGCGCTTTGCGAAGTGTTAATGTTTTCTTAAAAAATGCACCAACAAGTGCATTGATTGACGATGCAACGCTTTCTAAGCAAACGTTAATAGGTGAGGCTTATTTTTTGCGTGCAATGTTTCATTTCGAATTACTGAAAAGGTACGGCGGAGTGATCATTGCAACTAAGCCTTTTGACCTGACCGATAATCTCGACCTTCCTAAAAACACTTTTGATGAGGTAGCAGCACAAATTGTTGCAGACTGTGATCTGGCTGCAGCCAATATTAGTTACGCAACTTCTTTAGATCATGGATCGGCGTTAAAAGGAAGGGCAACAAAGGCAGCAGCTTTAGCGCTCAAATCAAGAACATTGTTATATGCGGCAAGTCCACTGAATAATCCTGGCAATGATATAACTAAGTGGCAGGCCGCCGCAAACGCTGCGAAAGCAGTTATCGATCTGGCAGGTACTAAACACGGACTTCTTACTTTTGCCCAGCTTCCCAATTTGTGGAATTTTGGAACACTGGCGTATAATAAAGAAGTAATATTTGCTTCTGAGACCTTATCAGCAACAACGATCGACCTCAATAATGCACCCCCTAGTTACACGGATGGCAGAGGAAGAACGAATCCGACACAGGAATTTGTGGATGCGTTCGAGATGAAGGCCTCGGGGAAAAATATAAATGCACCAGGTTCTGGTTATGACGCCAGCAATCCTTATGCAGGTCGTGATGACAGGCTGGCGCTATTTGTAAACTATAATGGTCTCAATTTCCGAGGCGTTGCGATTGACACGCGTGTTGGAGCGAAAGACAATAATCCGCAGGCCGCAGTTGACAGAACTACGCAGACGGGATATTACTTGCGCAAATTTGTTAATACTACGAACACCGCCGCTACAAGAAGGGCCTATGTTTATTTCAGGTATGCCGAGATCTTATTGAACTATGCTGAAGCGCTGAATGAAACTCAGGCATCACCATCTATAGAAGTTTATAACGCTGTAAACAGTGTGCGGCGAAGAGATATTACTTCGACTACTGCCGGTTTGGCCGCGTTACAAAGCACGAATATTAACGGCAACGGATATGTACCACCCACACGAGATGCTATGCGTTTAAGAATTCAAAATGAACGTCGTGTTGAACTTAGTTTTGAAGAACACAGGTTTTTTGATGTTCGTCGTTGGAAGCTAGGCGATCTGTTCTTTAATAAACCAGTTAGCGGAGTAAAAATAACGGGTACAGCAGCGCCTTTCACTTATACATACTTTACCGTTCAAAACAGGACTTTTTCGGATAAGATGTATCGCTTCCCATTTGCTCAAACACAGCTAGCAAAAGCGCCTGCTCTCACGCAAAATCCGAATTGGTAGTATTGAATGATTAGAGATTTTTGGCTGATTCTGTAAAGGATCAGCCATTTTTTATCAACAATTCCAGCCAGCTTAGAGGAGGGGGCATAGAAGTCTTTTCAGACATGATCTTGCATATCCATCATTAAATTGGTGAAGCAATCACCTCAGCCTGTCAGCCGATTTAATCAATCTGTCGTCCCTTTTCATCCCCCGTATAGCAAGGATCAGGAACAGGATAGCAAATGACGGCAGCATGAGGCCAATTCCGTAGTTCTCAGGCTGGAGCTCAGCGCTTCCTATAACACCGCGGGCCCTTTGTATTATCCAAAAGCTAAAGCCGATAACCAGGACGACCGTTAAGTAGGAGTATAGTACCTGTTTTTTGCGATCTTTATAAAGGAATATGATCACGAATGGTATGAGTCCCAATATAACAGTAGCTATAGTCAGGCCCAGGAACGGCTCGGTTTGTACCTGTTGCCCGTTGATGTTCTGATAAATGCCCGTTACCATAATATCTTTCGCAAAGCCAGTTTCATCAAGCACCCTGAGATAAGGGAATAAGAATAAACTGAAGATAGACGCAGTTGCGAAAAATAGCCAGATGCTTTGGATCCTTTGTATCATAAATTGGAATTTTAGACAAATATAGGAATAGGATTAATAGTCTGGAATAGGAGGTTCCGGTAATGCACTGGAATGATAATCAGATAGGGATCTTCCAATGTCGCGAATGTGCTGTCATCCGGCGCATGCCGGAAGCCATGTTCCTTACTTTTATTATTCGTTGAACTCGCGATAAAATTTAATTTCGAAACTCCGTCTCTTTGCTTCCCGGTCATTACATTTGCATCTTGAACGCACCAAAGAGATATTTTATAGAAATTGCTTACAATGGAACGTCATACCATGGCTGGCAGGTTCAATCAAATGCCCGCTCTGTTCAGGAAGTTCTTAATAAGGCCCTGTCTACCATTTGCCGGGAAGACTTAGAAACAGTGGGATGCGGCCGTACGGATACCGGCGTCCATGCCCGGCAGCTGTTTGCGCATTTTGATCTTTATGAAAAAGCTGACCTGATGGACCCGCGTTTTCTTCTAAGCCTCAATTCCTTGCTTCCTTATGATATTTCCGCGAAACGTATCATCGAGGTGCATCCCAATGCGCATGCCCGTTTTGATGCGAGCCAGCGGTCATATGAGTACCATATTCACTTTAAAAAAGATCCCTTTAAACATAATTTATCCTGGCTGCTACGCGATATTCCCGATATTGACATGATGAACAGGGCTGCTCTGATACTCATGGAGTACACCGATTTTAGTTGCTTTAGCAAATCGAATACCCAGACCTTTACCAATAATTGTATCATATCACGAGCCGAATGGGTAAACACCGCTCAAGGCATAATATTTCATATTTCAGCAGATAGATTTCTAAGGAATATGGTCCGTGCAATTGTTGGTACCTTAATGAGAGTGGGAAAAGGGGAGATAGTACCTGAGGATTTACGGCACATAATTGAAAGCAGGGACAGATCTAATGCGGGTGAATCCGTACCTGCCTGCGGATTATATTTAACCGAAGTATTATACCCATACATAAGATCTGCACCTAATGGCTAAAGTGAGCGGCAATGCGGTTGACGTGAATCTTCTAAAAAGGATCTTCCATTATGTTAAACCATATAAGGGTATTTTTGTATGGTCGATCATCATGACCGTAACGCTCGCCGTTCTGGCTCCGATCCGGCCCTGGTTGATTCAGTTCACGCTGGACAGATTTATTGTCGAAAACGATAGCGCAGGATTGCTCACTATGACCCTTATCATGATCGGCCTGTTGTTGGTTCAAACCGGCGTTCAATATTTCCATACTTTTTACACAAATATCCTGGGTCAATCGGTGATCAAAGATCTGAGGGTTCATGTATTCAATCACATCAGCAGTCTTCGCTTGAAATATTTTGACCGTACCCCTATCGGACAACTGATCACCCGCACGGTGTCCGACCTGGAAACTATTGCCGACATTTTTTCCGAGGGGCTGATCGTTATACTGGGTGATATCCTGCAGGTAGTAGCGATCATCGGAGTGATGCTTTATATCGACTGGAAACTCACGCTGGTCGTGCTTATTCCTATGCCTTTCCTGATGATGGCATCTTATGTGTTTAAGGAGGCTATCAAGTCTGCCTTCCAGGATGTCCGTAACCAGGTTTCCAATCTCAATACTTTCTTACAAGAGCACATCACCGGTATTAAGATCATCCAATATTTCGCAAGAGAGAACCAGGAGATGCGAAAGTTTAAGCGTATTAACGCAAAACACCGGGATGCCCACATCCGTTCAAACTGGTATTACTCTATCTTTTTCCCTGTTGTCGAAATTATTTCGGCCATCTCTTTAGGTCTTTTAGTATGGTGGGGTTCTGAATTTATTCTCACCGACCGGATCACCCCAGGGGTGGTAGTTTCATTTATCATGTTTATAAATATGCTTTTCAGACCTATACGTGAGCTCGCAGATAAATTCAATACGCTGCAGATGGGTATGGTTGGTGCCGAACGGATCTTCACTGTATTAGATACCGATGAAAAGACTGAGGATAAAGGCAGGCAAAAGCCAGAAAATCTGCGGGGAGACATTGAATTCAACAAGGTTTGGTTTGCATATAACGATGAGCATTGGGTATTAAAAGATATATCGTTCCATGTAAAACCCGGCGAAACATTAGCCCTTGTCGGTGCTACCGGAGCCGGTAAATCTTCCACAATAAATATTCTAAACAGGTTTTATGAAATAAATAAGGGCAGTGTTAAAATAGATGGCATTGACATCCGTGAGTACGACCTGGCTTATCTGCGCACCCATATAGCGACGGTATTGCAGGACGTGTTTTTGTTCTCAGACTCGATTGCCAATAATATCAATCTGAATAACAAGGAAATTACCAGGGAAAAGTTGATGAGGGCTGCACGGGAGGTTGGTGCCGAAGATTTTATCGGGCGGCTTCCGGCAGGTTTCGATTATAACGTCATGGAAAGAGGCGCGACATTATCAGTGGGTCAGGCGCAGTTGATCTCTTTTATACGGGCCATGGTGTATAACCCGCGGATCCTTGTTCTCGACGAAGCGACTGCTTCGCTCGATACCGAAACCGAAGAACTAATTCAGAATGCAATTACAAAATTGATGGAAGGCCGTACTTCTATCGTCATCGCACATCGTTTATCTACCATCCAGAACGCCGACCGGATTATCGTGCTCGATCACGGCGAAATCAAGGAAATGGGCTCGCATCAACAGCTTTTAAAGCTTGATGGCTACTACAAGCGGCTTTACGATCTGCAGTTTAATTCGGAAGGAATCTTGTAAGTTGTACGTTTTACGTAATACGTTTGACGTTCTGGGCGGCTAGCACAGCGGAAGAACGTATAACGTAAAACGTATTACCTAAAACTCTATATTAGTCATCCATGAAAAGAGTCGTTACCCACCTCACCTTCCAGGTACTTGTAGCTATAGTAATAGGAATACTTGTCGGTCTTAATTTCCCAGGATTCGCGCCAACGGCGAAGCTGATCGGTCAAACTTTTATCAATATGATCACCATGCTTATCGCACCGATCATATTTTTCACCATTGTTCTTGGCATCGCTCAGATGGGCGACATGAAAAAAGTTGGCCGGGTAGGAGGAAAGGCAATTTTATATTTCGAGGTCATAACGACGCTGGCAATAGTTATCGGCATGCTCGTGGCTAATATTTTTCAACCTGGTAAAGGCGTCGACATACGTTCTACTCATCCCGATATTTCCAAGGTACAGGCATACCAGGATGGTGCGGCAGACATGAACTGGCTGGAATTTTTTGCACATATCGTTCCCAAAAACATTATCGATTCGTTTGCAAAGGGCGACATTCTTCAGATACTATTTTTTGCTGTTCTATTTGGTCTTGCTCTCAGTAGGATGGGGGCAACAGGTACTTCCCTCATAAATACCTTTGAAAAAATTTCACAGGTGATCTTCAATATTATGAAAATGATCATGAAGCTCGCACCTTTCGGAGCGTTTGGTGGTATGGCATATACCATTGGAACGTATGGTATAGAGACGCTTTTTCCGCTTGGTAAGCTGATGATAGCCGTTTATATGACGATGTTCCTTTTCATTTTTGGGGTATTGAATATTATAGGGTATATCTTCGATTTCAGCCTTTGGAAATATCTAAAGTTCATCCGGCAGGAAATAGTGATCGTTCTTGGTACATCTTCCTCGGAATCTGCTCTTCCCAGCATGATGCAGAAAATGGAAAAATTCGGCTGTTCGAAACCGGTTGTGGGGCTGGTTATTCCAACGGGTTATTCATTTAACCTGGACGGCACGTCGATCTATTTATCGATGGCTGTGATATTCTTGTCGCAGGTTTTCGACATTAACCTGAGCCTCAGTCAGCAAATCACCATCATCGGGGTGTTGATGGTTACCTCAAAGGGAGCGGCGGGTGTAACAGGAAGCGGTTTTATAGTGTTGGCGTCAACCCTCGCTGCGCTGAAGGTTATTCCCGTAGAAAGTATAGCTATCTTACTGGGTGTAGACAGGTTTATGTCTGAGGCCCGTGCAATCACCAACCTGATTGGGAATGGAGTGGCGGCAATAGTTATTGCCAAGAGCGAAAAGGAGTTTGACCAGGCGGCTTATGAAAAGGCAACTAATCCGCGGACGGCAGATTTCATTAGTGAGGGGTAAAGGAAGTTGAAAGTTGAAAACTGAAAGTGGAAAACTGAAAACTGAAAGTGGAAAACGCCTATCCCGCACGTGCGGGATTATTATCCTATTAATCCTTTGCTTCGCTTCGCTCGCTATGACACGAAAAGTCAGCTTTCCGCCCGCATTCTATTAATCCTGTCATCTTATTAATCCTAATTATAATTCTTTTCCCAATTACCTTTTGACATTCTTGCTGATTCTGTTAGCTTTGCGGTACAAAAATATATTCAATGAGTGTACTTGTTAATAAAGATTCAAAAGTTATAGTTCAGGGATTTACAGGAAACGAAGGCACATACCATGCCTCGCAAATGATTGAATACGGAACGCAGGTTGTAGGAGGTGTTACTCCGGGAAAAGGTGGTCAAACTCACCTTGACAGGCCCGTTTTTAATACTGTTAAAGACGCAGTGGACAAGACCGGAGCTAATGTTTCTATCATATTCGTGCCGCCGGCATTTGCTGCAGATGCGATCATGGAGGCTGCAGAAGCAGGAATTAAAGTTATAGTTTGTATCACAGAAGGTATCCCGACTAAGGATATGATCCTGGTTAAGGAATATCTTTCTGATAAAGATTCCCGTCTGATCGGTCCGAATTGCCCGGGTATTATCACCGCTGATGAAGCTAAGATTGGCATTATGCCAGGATTTATCTTCAAAAAAGGAGGTGTTGGTATCGTATCCAAGTCAGGTACTCTAACGTATGAAGCTGTTGATCAGGTTGTGAAAGCTGGTTTGGGTATTACGACCGCGATAGGAATTGGTGGTGATCCGATTATCGGCACGCCAACGAAAGAAGCTGTTGAATTATTGATGAATGATCCTGAAACTAAAGGTATCGTGATGATCGGTGAGATTGGCGGAAGTATGGAAGCTGATGCAGCCCGCTGGATCAAGGAAAATGCCCGCCAGAACGAGCTGCTCGGGCTGGGAACTAAACCCGTTGTAGGATTTATTGCAGGTCAGACAGCGCCTCCGGGACGTCGTATGGGGCATGCAGGAGCAATAGTAGGCGGTGCTGATGATACGGCAGCAGCGAAGATGAAAATAATGAGAGAATGCGGTATCCGTGTTGTTGAGTCGCCGGCAGAGATTGGTGCAGCAATGGCAGAAGAGCTCGCAAAGCTATAGTGAAATTAGGGTGATTAGTCATCGGAAAACCGGCTTTTTGCCGGTTTTTTTGTTTTTACCTCCCTAAAACCCCATCTTTGCCCCGTTCAACAAATGAATGAAGCATATGAAAACACTAATTTTTATACTCTTCACAGTTTTTTCGACAGCATTCGGTGAGCCTGCGGAGAGGGACAAAGCATCAGGATTGATTACCGTTACTGGCAAAGCCACTTATTACCACAGCAAGTTTAACGGACGTAAAACCACCAGCGGTGAAGTTTTCAGCAACAAGAAATTAACAGCTGCGCACCTTAAGTTACCTTTTGGGACAATGGTGACTGTAACGAACGTCGACAACGGCAGATCGGTCGAGGTGAGGGTCAACGACCGGGGGCCGCACAGTAAATATTATATCATCGACCTTTCCCAGGCGGCAGCCAGGGAGATCGGGATGTTCGGTAAAGGGGTGGCGAATGTTGAGATAAGTTATACACTGCCGGGAGAATAACGGTTATTTTATTTCAACGCAAAGGCCTCAAAGTACACACGAAGGACGCAAAGTTTGCATAACGTATAATAGGTTTCGCTAAAGCTAGTCACGTGATTTCGCGTCCTTCGCGAAAAACTTTGCGTCCTTTGCGTTAAAATCGGCGTTCAGCTTAAAGCTATTGTTTCTTCGACGTCATTTCTCTTCCCATTTAAACTCTTTTGCCTCCCCTGTGTTTATCTTTGTACAAGCGAATAAACATGGAGTACAATAAATTAACACCCGAAGAAGAATATATCATACTGCATAAAGGAACAGAGCGCCCCTTTACCGGCGAGTTGCTGGATAATAAATTGCCCGGTACGTATGTGTGTAAACGCTGTGACAGTCCATTGTACCGGTCGGAAGACAAATTTGAATCACATTGTGGCTGGCCAAGTTTCGACGATGAGATTGCCGGCGCAGTAAAAAGTGTTACTGATGCGGATGGCAGAAGAACTGAAATTCTTTGTAATAACTGCGGCGCGCATTTAGGACATGTATTTGAGGGCGAAAGATTTACCCCGAAGAATACGCGTCACTGTGTGAATTCGTTGTCGATGAAATTTATCCCGGCCTGACCATCACTTAATATAAACTTCGCCTTTATAAGGTTCAATAACCGAATGGAAGTTAAACCCAGCAACGTGCACCAGGTAGTACGCCATAATATCGCACCAGCAAATTTCATCTCTAAAGATCTCAAGCTGGGGTAATGAACCTTTCTGGCAGCTATTTTCCTTATCGTAATCATACAGCCCGTCATTTTCAAGGCACCAGGTTTTCCATAGGTCAAATTCTTTGGGATCTGAGAATACGATCTTAAAAAATGTTTCTTCTCTTACATCTTTAAGATCATCATTCATGTAATGATGATATTTATGCCGGTGGCGGATGATCTTTGCAGTGGTCATAGCGGTGATTTATTTCCTAACCACCAGCCTCCTTATTTGTTCTTAGTGTTTTTGGATTTTTATTTTCTGTGCTCAAATTCTTCTCACTTTATTCCCTACTTGTGTTATAGCATTCGCCTTTTTAACGCAAAGGCCGCGAAGGTTTACGCGGAGATCGCAAAGCATTTATAGCGACAGTTTATGGTCAAGATGTTCATTGAAAACTCAGGGTACTTCGCGTGTACTTGCCATTCTCTGCATTCAAGAAATAAGCGATTGGGAAGCGGGTCGTTAACAACCTTCACACATAAAATTTCACGCTTTTTTAAGAAAAACCCTAATTTTACAGTTCTAAAATTATACTATGAAACTACTTGAAGGAAAAATCGCCTTAATCACCGGGGCATCTAAGGGAATTGGCCGCAAGATTGCTGAGAAATTTGCCGAGCACGGTGCTGATGTGGCTTTTACATATTTATCATCCGTTGAACAGGGGCAGGCATTGGAGAATGAGCTTCAAAGTTTTGGTACAAAAGTAAAAGGCTACCGGTCAGATGCTTCTAAATTTGAAGATTCTGAAAAGCTGATTAATGATATCGTAGCCGATTTTGGTTCACTTGATATAGTTGTAAACAATGCTGGGATTACCAAAGACGGCCTTTTAATGCGAATGACCGAAGAGAACTGGGACGATGTTCTGAATATCAACCTTAAATCGGTTTTCAATATTACCAAAGCGGCTTCCAAGATCATGATGAAGAACCGTAAGGGCGTGTTCATTAATATGAGCTCTGTAGTGGGTGTTCAGGGCAATGCGGGTCAGGCAAATTATGCAGCCTCAAAGGCCGGTATCATTGGTTTTTCTAAATCTGTTGCTAAAGAGTTGGGCTCAAGAAATATACGGGCTAACGTCGTGGCTCCCGGATTTATCCGCACAGAGATGACAGATGTACTGGATCCCAAGGTCGTTGAAGGCTGGGCGCAGGCTATTCCGCTGAAGCGTGCCGGTGAAACGGAAGACGTTGCTAACCTTTGTGTGTTCCTGGGCTCGGATATGGCAGGGTATATTACCGGGCAGGTTATTCCGGTGGATGGGGGGATGTTATAGAACAAAACCATCCAACATTTCCATATATAAAGCGTTATAACTATTAATATGCCCGATAACACCCCTCCCCCACAAAAAAGCTATTTTGTCGTCCCTGCTGCGATACTTGGCATCTCACTGATCCTTTCCACGTTTATCTTTTCAGGAACCTGGAAGAAAATTAAAAGTGAGAACCAGATCATTACAGTTACGGGATCGGCGAAAAAGGTTATTGTATCAGATCTGGGGATATTACGGGGAACACTTAATGTGGAGGGCCCTACAGCCAGGGATGCTTACCGTGCCCTTGAATTGCAAAAGCCGGTCCTGCTCACATATTTAAAGTCAAAGGGCTTTGACAGCGATAAGGTAAACTATCAGACGATCAGTACCTATCCGAATTTTAACTTCAATGCCCAGGGGCAAAACGTAGGGGTGCGGTCTTACAATGCCGCGCAGACGATTGACATTTCTTCATCTGACGTCAATCTGATCAAAGAAATTTCCCTGGAAATAAGCTCTTTGGTAGAGCGGGGTGTAAGTTTCCAGGTAAATTCTCCGGAATATTACTATACTAAGCTGGGTGATATTAAAATTGAGATCCAGGCTCAGGCGGCGAAAGATGCGATGAACCGGGGGGAACGGATCGCTGAAGCCACAGGCAGGAAACTGGGGACTCTGAAGAGCGCCCGAATGGGCGTATTGCAGATCACACCGGAAAACTCTAACCTGACTTCCGATTATGGGATCAATGATGTGAGCTCGATCCGCAAGGAAATTGTTGCCGTGGTGAACGCCAATTTTGAAATAGATTAGCGAGTCTTTTCTTTAAAGCATATCGCTTTGAAGAAAAAGGCATATTTTTATAATTATGCCATTGTTATTTCAGCTGCAGTTTACATCCCTTACTTTTTTCTGGCTGTTAGCTTGCCTTGCCCTGGGGATGGGCTATGCTTTCTTGCTTTATAGCTCATCTGCGCATCTGAAAAAACCTCTTCGGAACCTATTATTTGCGCTCAGGACTCTTGCTGTAACTTTTATTTCCTTTCTTCTTTTCGCCCCCCTCGTCCGGAATATTAAAACAACTGCTGAGAAGCCTCTCATCATTATTGCGCAGGATAATTCGGCATCGATCCTTGTTTCCAAAACCAAAGGTTTTAATGAAAGATCGTACGCTGAAGAATTGAAGGAACTCAGAAAAGCCCTGGCAGACGACTATGATGTCCGCTCTTTCAGCTTTGGATCGGAGGTTAAAAACGGGCTTGATCTCATGTTTAACGCACCGCTCACGGATATCGCTTCAATTTTCAAACTTATAGACGATCAGTTTTCCAATCGTAATATTGGAGCTTTAATAATTGGAAGTGACGGGATCTACAACCGTGGCCCCAACCCTCAGTATGAAGCAAAAAATCTGAAGTCCCCGGTCTATACTATCGCATTAGGAGACACCATTGCAAAAAGAGACCTTCTTATTTCCAACGTAAATTATAATAATATCACATACCTGGATAATCAGTTCCAGGTGGAGGTTAGTGTCGAAGCTTATCAGGCGCAAGGCAGTTCGAGCGTACTTACAGTCTCCGATAAGTCAGGTATAGTGTTTTCGCGACCGGTATCGATTAGTTCGAACGAATTCCGTTTGCTTGTTCCAATAACATTGCCGGCTAACAATAAGGGGATCCAGCAATATACAATCCGCCTGTCGCCGATTTCAAATGAGCTTTCGGTCAAGAATAATACTCAAACTATTTTCGTGGAGGTGATCGATGGCAGGCAGAAAGTCTTGCTCCTTGCTAACTCACCGCACCCCGACCTGTCGGCCTTAAAGCAATCTATAGAGGTTAATAAAAATTACTCCACGAAAATAGCGTTTGCCGCTGAGGTAACCAGCTCAGATATTGAGGATGCCGGTCTGGTGATCCTGCACCAGCTTCCTTCCCTTAGTAACAGCGCTCCGGAGCTGCTAAAAGCAATGCCTTCGAAACCACTATGGTTTGTGCTCGGTGCTCAAAGTAATGTCAATGCCTTTTCTTCATTCCAATCCATTCTGGGAATCACCTCATCGGGTAATACCCAGGAAGCTACAGCCAGTTTTGAACCTGACTTTTATGCATTTACATTAACCGATGCGAGCAAGCAGCGTATACGTAATCTGGCGCCGCTAATAAGTCCTTTCGGGAATTATGGTTTGAAAGGCCCTGCCAGTGTTATGATTAGTCAGCAGGTCGGGAAACTTGTTACTAAGATGCCCTTGCTTGTTTTTGGAGAAGACGCACAGCGTAAGGTCGCAGTAATGGCTGGTGAAGGGATCTGGAGATGGAGGCTCGAAGATTTCCAGGAGAGCGGGAACCATGAGGCTGTGGATGAGTTAGTAGGGAAAACCGTCCAGTACCTTTCAACACGGGAAGATAAGAGGAAGTTCCGGGTTTATCCGGCAAAAAATGCCTTTGATGAAAATGAGCATGTCATACTTAACGCCGAACTTTATAATGACGCATTTGAGCTTGTAAATACGCCGGATGTAAATATCTCCCTTAGAAGTAAGGCCGGGAAAAGCTATCCCTTTGTTTTTTCAAGAACAAGTAATGCATACAGCCTCGATGCCGGGATATTGCCCGCTGGCGAGTACAGTTATACTGCGCGAACAGAATATGGCAAGAGCAGGCATTCGGCCGCCGGTAAATTCGTCATCACACAGCAGCAGGCGGAATTCAAACAAACAAGGGCGAACCACCAATTGCTTTATGCAATGGCACAGCAAAGCGGGGGTAAGATGATATTTCCCTCACAGATCGGAGATCTGGCGCGGCATATTAAGGAAAATGAGAATATAAAGACTGTGTCTTATGAAGACCGTAAATATGAAGAACTCATTAATGTTAAGTTATTGTTTTTTGTCATCCTCGCATTGCTTAGTTTAGAATGGTTCTCAAGGAAAAGAAATGGGGAAGTCTAAGAGGCATGCCGAGTAGCAACTGTTCATAACAATACTTGACCTAACGGGCCTTTAATATGCCGTTTCTTGCCCACAACTCGCCGTTCGCTAAACCGGGCTTAATTTAATCTTCTGATTGATACCTGGCTGATACTTTTAGGTAATCAACGGGTAAATATGTCATTAGCCAGTCCTTTTTCCGATAGTGAACCGCCTTTATCTATAGCTTATGCCTATAGAGTCAGGAAGCAGAGCAGGATAATCTATATCACTGTATTAGCAGTGTTCATCGTCGTTCTGATAGCACTGCCGTATATTAATATTCCAGTCAATGTCAAAGCCACAGGCGTTTTGCTGCCGGAATCGAGGCGCTATGAATTGATAAGTCCGGTTCAGGGAAGAATCCTTAAGGTGTTTGTTGCTGAGAATCAGAAGGTACGTAGAGGAGATACGGTACTGATAATGGACGCATCCGTAACTGCTGAGCAGATCACCTCGCTGAATGAACGTGCATTACAATTGGAGCAATTTATAGAGGACCTGGAGATCCTTCTGAGGTATTCTAAAAGGCAACGGTTCGACGATCCTTTGTCAGCATTACAAACAGGGCGGTACAACGCAGCGTTGAAGCAATTTCTTGAAGAAGTACAGCAAAAGAAAAATACACGCGGTCAGAAAGAACGCATGCTCAACAGGTATGGCTATCTATATAAGAATGGTGTTATTACCCGGGCTGAGTTCGAAGGGTTCAAATTCGAGCATGATCAGTCTGTCTCTGGATTTCTTTTCCTCGTCAGGCAGTATCGTTTCCAATGGCAAACGGACATGACCGGATATCGCGAGGAATTGCGTCAGATAAAAACCAGGATCTTTGGGCTGCAGCAGGAGCGTGATCTCTATTCGATAATATCGCCGTACGACGGATCCATACAAAATCTCAAACTTCTGCAAAAGGGAACTTATGCGCTTGCCAGTCAGAAAATAGCCGAGATTTCTCCAGACGGCAAGCTTAAGGCATACTGTTTTGTGAGGCCGGCCGACATAGGAGAGATTAAAAGGGGCCAGCGGGTTAGTTTCCAGGTGGAGGCATTCAACTATGCTAAATGGGGATCATTAACCGGACGGGTAGCAGAGATCTCGGATGATGTGGTCCTTTTAAACGATGAAGTGCCTGTTTTCAGGATTGAGTGCTTTTTGGACAGGGACTATTTCGAGGCGGCAGGCAGCCGTGCTTATCTAAAGAAAGGAATGAGTTTTACTGCACGGTTCAGGATAGGCGATTATAGTCTGCTTCAGTTACTGTATCGAAGCGCAGATGATATGGTGGGAAAGAGTACTGATATCGGCAATTAGGTGTTTATGGACATAAGAGTCAGGCAACTTGATATCACCGATTGTGGCGCAGCGTGTCTAGCCTCGATTGCGAAGTTTTATAAACTTGATCTTCCTATTGCCCGGGTTCGTCAGAAAGCGGGTACCGACAAAAAGGGAACCAGCGTGCTAGGGTTGGTCCAGGCGGCAGAAAGCTTTGGCTTCGATGCCAAAGGTGTAAAGGGACCCTATGAGAGTCTTAAGTCAGTTCCCTTGCCGGCTATCGCTCATATAGTTGTAAAGGGACATATTCATCATTATGTGGTGATTAATAGGATAACTGGCAGGGGTGTTGAAATTATGGATCCGGCAGACGGAGAGTACCATTTTAAGACCGGGGAGGAGTTTTCACAATTATGGAGCGGGGTGCTCGTACTTTTGCTGCCTTCAGACGACCTCGAATCATCGCCGCCCGGCGAACGCGGCTATAAGAGATTTTGGTTTCTTCTCCGCCCTCACAGCAGCATATTGATCCAGTCGCTGTTCGGAGCATTGATCTACACTGTTCTTGGCCTTTCCATGTCGGTCTACATTCAAAAAATTGTTGACAATGTGATCATAGGGGCAAATTTCAGACTTCTCAACCTGATGACTATAGCGATGGTACTGCTTCTTTTATTAAGGATCAGTATAAGTTCTTTTAAGAGCGTTTTCGTTTTGCGTACAGGCCAATTGATTGATACAAGGCTTATTCTGGGTTATTATAAGCACCTGCTCAACCTGCCGCAGCAGTTTTTTGACTCGATGCGCGTCGGGGAAATAACCTCACGCATCAATGATGCCGTTAAAATCCGTTTGTTCATCAATGATATCGCAATAAACCTCGTCGTGAACATTTGTATGATGCTTTGTTCACTGGCCCTGATGTTTACCTACTACTGGAAACTGGGGTTTATTATGGCTTCTATGGTTCCGATCTATTTCCTGATCTATTTTGCTGCGAACAAACTGAACAAAAAATGGCAGCGAAAGTTAATGGAGGAGAGTTCGGCGCTTGAATCACAGTTGGTAGAGAGCTTAAACTCTATTGGTACGATCAAGCGCCTGGGACTTGAAGCTTATTCTAATAATAAAACTGAATTAAGGTTTATAAAGCTCATGCGAGCAGTATACCGGTCCGGAATGAATTCTGTTATGTCGGGCATTTCTGCTGAATTTGTTTCTCAATTATTTACGATCATATTATTATGGCTGGGTGCAGGTTTCGTTCTTAATCAGCAGATCAGCCCCGGCGAACTGTTGTCGTTTTATGCTTTGATAGCCTATTTCACGGCGCCTGTTTCGTCAATAGTAGGCATGAACCGCGTGGTGCAGGATGCTTTCATCGCTGCCGACAGGTTATTTGAGCTTATGGATCTGGAAAAGGAAACACCGGCCGGGGAAACCCAGATAGAGTTGAATGCGGGTAACATTGGAGATATCCGGTTCAGTGACATTTCATTCCGTTACGGTGCAAGGCCTGCGGTATTCGAAAATCTAAACTTAGTTATACCTCTTAAAAAAATGACCGCAATTGTCGGTGAAAGTGGTTGCGGGAAGTCTACCCTGGCGGCGCTGCTTCATAATATTTATCCGGTAACGGACGGAAGCATATTCATCGGAAACCATGCGTTAAAATATTTTACTACCAGATCCTTGAGGGCAGCCATAGGAGTAGTGCCGCAGGTTACCGACCTGTTTTACGGGAGTGTTATAAGCAATATCACGATAGGTGATGAAAACGTTGACATGGAAAGCGTATTAAGCATTTGCGATCAGCTTGGCATCACGAAATTTATCGAAGATCTTCCGGAAGGTTTTGAAACAAATATTGGTGAAAATGGATTTGCTTTATCGGGCGGGCAGAGACAGCGAATAGCAATTGCACGTGCCTTATATAGAGATCCGGAGATCCTGATCCTGGATGAAGCCACTTCATCGCTCGACCCAAGGTGTGAATGTTTTGTCCGGAAAGCGATAGAGATTTTTCTGGGAAAGGGAAGAACAGCGATAGTCATTGCACACCGGTTAAGTACCATTCAGAACGCCGACAAAATCATAGTGATGAAAGATGGAAAGGTCGTCGAGGAAGGGTCTCATGAGTTCCTGATATCCCTTAAATCAGATTATCACTTACTATGGTCCCAAAATGCCTCTTTTAACAATCTTAATTAACAAACGCAGTATGAAACTACTCGAACAGATAGAACGTATCAACAGGCTCCACCAGCTTATCAAATATAAAAGAACCGGCACGCCTGAACAATTGGCGAAACGCCTGAACCTATCCACATCGATGATCTATAAGATTATGGAGGAATTGAGACTAAACGACGCACCCATAGAATATTCAAGACAACTCAAAACTTATTATTATTCGAGTCAATATCTAATGCATATTCGAATGGATTTTCGCTTATTGGACGACGATGAGCCTGGGAACAGGACAGAATAATAGCCCGGTCTGCAAATGTCAATTCACCGTTTGCTAGAAATTAACCCACGCTAGCTGGTTTTTCCATTTGCTCTAATTTTTTTCCACTGAAATCAGGTTTCTTAGACTATCGCGAAAATGCTGATCAGCGAAGGCAGAAGCCGAAAAGCCTGAAAAGAGTAGGGATATATAAATGTTTAACACTTAAAAATTAAAAGAAATGAAAAATCTTAAAATGGTAAACGGATTACGGGAACTGAACGTTCGGGAGCAGGCAGAGATCAACGGTGGCGAAACTCTCTGGTATCACATCGGAGCTTATCTGGGCCGGACGGTCAGATTTATCGAAGACCTGTAGGATCTGCGTTATCCCGGAGTCTTAAACGAGTGGGAGTGTATCGTGTGTATACTCCCATCTTCTGTTAACATCATAAAGATGCTTCGTTTACCATCTATATCGAATATTTGTTACGGGAATCCTGCATTCCGGATTCGATATCCGGTTGGAAAGCTAGAAATTGCAGGATCCGGCTGCTAGAAAAATGACTTATTTTCCTTTTTCTCTTCCTCCTTAATGATCACAAATACATCCTCGTTATCCTTCTTCATGAGGTACTTCTCGCGAGCAAATTTTTCGAGTTTCGCGCGGTCGGTGGTAAGTTCATTCAGATCTTTAACCGTTTTTGCGGTTTCTGTAGTATAGAATTCCTTCTCAGCTTCCAGCACATTAAGTTGCTGCCGATATTCGTATTGCGACATCAGGTCATTCCGGTCAAAGAATAGCATCCATGTAAGAAAAGCAATTCCGCAGATCAGGTATTTGTTCTTGAGGAGATTGAAGGCCTGTGTCATCACAGCAAATATAACTGATTAAGGACTATAATAATCGCTTAACAGAGAGTCCTAGTTATCAACTTATTAACAAATTGGTAGCGGGTGTTCCTTAAACGCAAAGGAAGGCCGAGGTGTTCGCAAAGGTAGCCAGCATGTGTTATCACTTTGCGTCCTTCGCGCGTACTCCGCGTCCTTTGCGTTTTAATAGGCGCAAGTCCTAATATAGCCGGCCGTCAGCTTTATTTTTTCAGAAACTTAAAATCCTTGCCAATAAACCTTGCGTTAGCACCTAATTCCTCTTCGATACGAAGCAGCTGGTTGTATTTTGCAATCCTATCTGAACGGGAGGCTGAACCAGTCTTAATTTGGCCGCAGTTTAAAGCAACTGCAAGATCTGCAATAGTATAGTCTTCCGTTTCACCTGAGCGATGGCTCATTACTGAAGTATAGCCATTACTTTGAGCCAGGCTAACCGCATTGATGGTTTCGGTAAGGGAGCCGATCTGGTTTACCTTAACCAGGATGGAATTACCGGTATTAGTGTCTATACCTTGTTGTAAGCGTGTTACATTGGTAACAAACAGGTCATCTCCAACCAGCTGGACTTTCGAACCTATTTTGTCAGTTAGTAATTTCCAGCCATCCCAATCGTCTTCAGCCATTCCGTCTTCGATAGAAATGATCGGATATTTTGAAGCCAGCTCAGCAAGATATTCAACCTGCTCTGCGCTGGTGCGGATAGCACCTTTTTCACCTTCAAATTTAGTGTAATCGTATTTTCCGTCTTTGTAGAATTCTGAAGCAGCACAATCAAATGCCAGATAAATATCTTTACCGGCTTTATATCCCGCTTTTTCAATCGCTTGCAGAATAGTTTCAACACCATCTTCAGTTCCTGCGAACTTCGGTGCGAAGCCGCCTTCATCACCAACAGCAGTGGATAAGCCCCTGTTATGAAGGATCTTTTTTAACGTATGGAAAACTTCAGTTCCCCAGCGAAGAGCCTCAGAGAATGAAGAAGCGCCTGCCGGCATGATCATAAATTCCTGGAATGCGATAGGCGCGTCAGAGTGAGAACCGCCGTTGATGATGTTCATCATGGGAATAGGCAATGTATTGGCGTTAACACCTCCTATATATCTGTAGAGCGGCTGACGGCTTTCCTGAGCGGCTGCCTTAGCGACGGCTAAAGAAACACCTAAAATAGCGTTCGCTCCGAGATTTCCCTTGTTGTCTGTCCCGTCTAATTTGATAAGCAGGCTGTCGATACTGTTTTGCTCAAATACATCTATGCCCTGCAGCTCAGGTGCAATTTTCTCATTTACATTTTCAACGGCTTTCAGAACGCCCTTGCCTAAATAAACTCCTTTGTCACCATCGCGAAGCTCAACAGCTTCGTGAATCCCTGTCGAAGCGCCAGATGGCACAGCCGCTCGGCCGATGATCCCGTTTTCGGTGATTACGTCAACCTCTATTGTAGGATTTCCCCGGGAATCCAGGATTTGTCTTGCATGTACGTCGATTATTAAGCTCATGATTAATGTTTTATATGGTAATAAATTACTAGTGTAGTTTGTACACTATTCGTTGATCATTCAAAGATATCTTTTTGCGTCTCTCATCACTTCTTCAGCATCCCCACAAAGTCATCAAAAAGATATCTCGAATCATGCGGACCTGGTGAAGATTCGGGGTGATATTGTACAGAGAACGCTTTTTTGCCTTTAACCCTTATGCCTTCAATAGACTGATCGTTCAGATTCACGTGTGTTATCTCCACTTTATCTGATTTGCGGACATCTTCCTGGATAACGCCAAAGCCATGGTTTTGGGAAGTAACTTCACAATGGTTAATGATCACATTTTTAACCGGGTGGTTCAGGCCGCGATGCCCGTTGAACATTTTCATAGTACCGATACCATTGGCAAGCGCAAGGAGCTGGTGCCCCAGGCATATCCCGAATAATGGCTTGTCGGCAGCAAGGATCTCTTTTACAGTTTCCACAGCGTAGGGCATTGCTGCCGGGTCGCCGGGACCGTTCGAAATGAAGTACCCATCCGGTTTGAAGTTTTCCATTTCTGAAAAGCTGGTCTTCGCAGGAAATACCTTCGCAAAGACACCCCTGGTATCAAAGCTTCTAAGAATATTTTTCTTTACGCCCAGGTCAAGTACTGCAACTTTATGGGCAGCCTTAGGATCGCCATATTCATAAGCTACTTGCGTGGAGACCTGCGATGAAAGCTCAAGACCATCCATAGGAGGAACGGCAGCAAGTTTCTTTTTCAATTCTTCCAGGTCAAGGATCTCAGACGAAATGATCGCATTCATCGCACCCTTATCACGGATATGTCTTACGAGTGAGCGTGTATCAACGTCAGAAATACCCACGATATTCTCATCCTGGAAATAATCCTGGATGGATGTATCCGATATCTTACGGCTATATGCAATGTTGAAGTTCTTGCACACCAGGCCGGCTATCTTAATGTCGCCTGATTCTATTTCTTCATCATGTATCCCGTAATTACCGATATGCGCGTTGGTGGTAACCATGATCTGACCGAAATAGGAAGGATCCGTAAAGATCTCCTGGTAGCCGGTCATACCTGTATTGAAACAAATCTCACCAGTAGTGGTACCAATTTTTCCTGCTGCCTTTCCATGGTAAACGGTTCCGTCTTCCAAAAGTAATACTGCAGGTAATTTGATGTAATTAGTCATTGATTTTATTTGAAGAATTTAGAAAATCAGGTAAAAAGAGAGTCAGTTCGAATGAATTCTGACTGTTGGGAAGGAAGTTTATTACTTCTTTTATCACAAAGGACAAAAGTACGGTTTTTTATGCGTTCCTGAAAAAACTTCTTACAAAAAGATTGCTTTTCCTGTGTCGCTGTTACGGGCATATTGGATAATCTTATCAAAGTACACATTTCTCGTCTTCCGTAAGATCATATTGTTTCTTTAATCCTAACTTTGAGCTGATTTACTAAACCCGTCCATATGTCTGTTCACAACGAGGTGAAACGCATCACCACAAATACGATCCTGGGGATGAAGCAAAAAGGCGAAAAGATCGCTATGCTCACTTCTTATGATTATTCCATGGCAACCATCGTTGACGCCGGTGGGATTGATGTTATCCTGATTGGCGATTCAGCCTCGAATGTTATGGCCGGCCACGAAACAACCCTTCCGATTACCCTTGATCAGATGATTTATCACGCTGCATCGGTTGTCAGGGCTGTTAAGCGTGCGCTGGTTGTTGTGGACCTTCCTTTTGGCTCATATCAGGGGAATTCGAAGGAAGCTCTTAATTCGGCCATAAGGATCATGAAAGAATCGGGGGCACATGCTGTAAAACTGGAAGGCGGGGTTGAAATCAGAGAATCTATTGAAAGGATCATTACTGCCGGAATACCCGTTATGGGACACCTCGGCCTGACGCCTCAATCCATTTATAAATTCGGCACTTATACGGTGCGGGCTAAGGAAGAGGCTGAGGCAGAAAAGCTGAAGAGCGACATCGTTGTGCTCCAGGAGGCAGGCTGCTTTTCTGTAGTGCTTGAAAAGATACCAGCAACACTTGCCGAGGAGGTAAGTAAAAGTGTAAAGATCCCGACAATTGGAATCGGTGCCGGACCACATTGCGACGGGCAGGTGCTGGTAGTACACGATATGCTGGGTTTAAACAAGGGATTTAAGCCAAGATTCTTAAGGCAATACCTTAATCTGTTCGATCAGATCAACGGTGCCGTGAGTAGTTATGTAAGCGATGTTAAATCAGGGTCCTTTCCGAACGAGTCTGAGCAGTACTAAAATATTTGGTGTGAATAAGCCGCCATACAAGAAATCGAAATTCCCTGCGCTGGTAGCTGATATTGGTGACAGCGATATCCTGTTCGAGGATAATCACCTTATTGCAGTGAATAAGCGCGCGGGGGATATCGTCCAGGTGGATGATACCGGTGACGAATCACTCGATGAGAAGGTCAAACGCTACATCGCTAAAAAATATAACAAACCTAATGGTGCGTTTTTAGGCGTTGTTCATCGCCTCGACAGGCCCGTGAGCGGTGTTATCCTGTTTGCAAAAACCAGTAAGGCCCTCGACCGGATCAACAAGATGTTTAAGAACCGGGATATGCACAAGACGTATTGGGCAGTAGTCAGGAACCGGCCGGCTGTAGAGTCCGGCAACCTGGTTCATTGGCTGGTAAAGAATCCGCAGAAAAATGTAACCAAGGCCTACGACAAAGAAGTAGCTGGCAGTCAGCGCGCCGAGTTAAATTATAAGCTTTTGGGCGAACTTGGCGGATATTACCTGATAGAAGTAGATCCGATAACCGGCAGACCGCACCAGATCCGTGTCCAGCTTTCTACATTAAACTGCCCGATAGTAGGGGATAATAAGTATGGCTATCCACGCGGGAGTCTTAAAAAGAGTATCTGCCTCCATGCACGGCGGCTTGAATTTATTCATCCTGTAAAGCAAGAACCTGTAAGCATATTTGCGCCTTTGCCGGTTGATGGCTTCTGGGAGAGGTTTGAGAGTCTGAGGCCTGAGGTCTGAAGTAACTTGCCAAATAGGGATATAACGGTTTTGATTCAAAAAACAAGGGCCGTTTCACAAGAAACGGCCCTTGTTTTATTGGCTGTAATTCAGCCAGGCTGCCAGAGCGCTCAGAAACTTATAACTATTTCGCCAGTCTAGCTTTTAAATTCTCGTCAATCGCTGCTAAGAACTCCTCTGTGTAAAGGTAGTGCTCACCGTGGTTTACCTTATTGCCGTGGATACAAACTGCAAGATCCTTAGTCATTTTACCGCTTTCAACTGTTTCAACACAAACTTCCTCAAGAGTGTTGCAGAAGTTGATCAGTTCCTGGTTGTTGTCTAGCTTACCGCGGAATTCAAGTCCCCTGGTCCACGCAAAGATCGAAGCGATAGGGTTGGTCGACGTTGGTTTCCCGGCCTGGTGGTCGCGGTAGTGACGTGTTACTGTACCGTGAGCTGCTTCAGCTTCCATAGTTCCCCCATCCGGAGTAACCAGTACAGAAGTCATCAGTCCAAGTGAGCCGAAGCCTTGTGCTACAGTGTCCGATTGAACGTCGCCATCGTAGTTCTTACAAGCCCAAACGAAGTTTCCGTTCCATTTCAAAGCCGAGGCAACCATGTCATCGATCAAACGGTGCTCGTAGGTTATGCCGGCTCCATCGAACTTAGCTTTGAATTCGTTCTGGTAAACTTCTTCAAAGATATCTTTGAACCTTCCGTCGTATTTCTTCAGGATTGTGTTTTTGGTAGATAAGTATAAAGGCCAGCCTTTAGAAAGCGACTGGTTGAAACAAGCGCGGGCAAAACCGTAGATACTTTCATCTGTATTGTACATCGTTAAGGCAACACCGTCACCTTTGAAGTTAAACACCTCGAACGACTGTACTTCACCGCCGTCTTCAGGGGTGAATGTTACTGTTAATTTTCCTTTTCCCTTTGTCAGGAAATCTGTTGCACGGTACTGATCGCCAAATGCGTGACGTCCGATACAGATAGGAGCGGTCCAGTTCGGGACTAAACGTGGCACGTTTTTCATAACGATCGGCTCACGAAAAACTGTACCATCGAGGATATTACGGATGGTTCCGTTTGGCGACTTCCACATTTGCTTCAGTCCAAATTCTTCTACGCGCTGCTCATCAGGAGTGATGGTTGCACATTTGATACCAACCCCATATTGTTTTATGGCATTCGCTGCATCTATAGTAACCTGATCATTAGTCTCATCACGATATTCCATGCCGAGATCATAATATTTAATATCCAGATCAAGATAAGGAGTGATCAACTTGTCCTTTATAAATTTCCAGATTATCCTGGTCATTTCATCACCGTCTAATTCTACTACCGGATTTGCAACTTTAATTTTTTGTATTGACATATACTTAATAATGAGGTTTTTGTAATTTCCACAAAGATAGGAATTTTGGGTAGACCCTAAAAGCCTCTTCCACTATTTTTAATGCGGTTTAATTAAAAACTAAATTCCAACGTTCCTGTTTCAATAGAACAAACAAGCCCGATTTATGGAACGCAGACAAAAACCCGGAGAAGAATTACTTCCCGATAAAACAGATAGAGACCAGGCATTGAAAGATAAGTTGAATATGAAGGTGAACATAGATGATCTGGCCTACGATGAAGAAAAGAATAGCTATGAGCTTGACGTTCAGAGTGAAGACCCGGAATATATCCACCCGGACCCATACGACACCGCTGTCGAAAATGGGGGTGATGCCGACTCGGATTTCGATGAGGCCAACCCGACGGCAGTTAAGGAATACGACAAGGACCTTAGTCTGGAGACTGATCTGGAAGAATTGGGGATGCATGTCGACAATGGAAATATTGTTGAAGTGCTGCCAATAGATGAAGAGCTTTCAAGGACGCCGGAAGATGACAGGGATGATCTGGATGAAGAGGGATATCCGATGAATGATAGGTGAGGTCGGAGATTTGAGGTAGAGGTCTGAGGTCTGATGGATTTCCGACATTTGCATGTCCGTCGTGCATCTCCACCGAGCTCCGAACCTCCGACCTTCAGTTAATAGTCTATGTCAAGGTTAAACCTCCTTCTGAATTCCTCCAGTTTTGGGTTTTTTTCTACCATGTGGCTGTACTTTTCAGTCGAAGTATAAAGCCTTCTTTTTGCGGTAGGTTCTACCTGCCTTGTGGTGAGCTCAATTCCGAAGTTCTTAAGCTCCGTACGCATGAAGTTGAGCAGATCAACCTTTTCGCTCATCAGGAGCTCTTCCTGTACCTTATTTTCTATGATCAATTCGATAATAAATCCTTCCAGCAATGCAGGAGGGTTGGATGTCATGATCGTAAAAATATTGATCTTTCCTTCCTTCTTTATTCTTCCGGCATATTGGTTCCAATGCTTTAACATCTTGTCAGCATCAAAATCTTCCCGGCTTTCACCGATGAGATATTCAGGGGCTTGATCCTCTTTCTTTGAATAACTGGCTTCCAGATCGTTAAGATTTGGGATAAGCGATGCTGAACCTGCGAGTGAAGGCTTAGGAATGCTGATCTTCTTCTTTTCCTCAACCTGAGAGACAGGCGAAATTATTTCCTGGCCAGGCACCCGAACAGTGGAGGGCACAGCCTGAGGGGCTTCGGTTTTTGGAACAGGCGCTTGCGAGCTGTTAAGAACGTTTGTATCAGGCGGCAGCGGCTCTTTCTTTACTGACTCAGGTTTTTTTTTTAGTTCCCCGTTTTCGGAAGATAGAGGCTGAGCGCTGGAAATGTTAATCGCTGAGGGTATATGACAGAGTTTGATCAGGGCGAGTTCTACCTGCAGGCGTTGATTTTTGCTGGTCTTATAATTAAGGTCGCACTGGTTTGTGATATTCAGCGAGGACATTAAGAACGACGCAGTCGAGGCTTGTGACTGCATTTGGTATTTCTGACGGATACCTTCGCTAACTTCCAGCAATTTCAGTGTAGAGGCGTCTTTTGACACAAGCAAATTCCGGAAGTGTGAAGCCAACCCGGTGATAAAGTGATTGCCGTCAAAACCATGGCTCAGAATTTCATCGAAGATCAGCAAGCTGCCCGGAACGTCTTCTCCTAATATGGCATCAGTGAGTTTAAAGTAATAGTCGTAATCCAGTATATTAAGATTATCAATTACTGCTTTATAATTGACGTTCTTGTTAGAGAAACTGACAATCTGGTCAAACATGGATAAGGCATCCCTTAACCCGCCGTCAGCCTTTTGGGCAATGAGGTGTAAACCATCCTGGTCGTAGCTTACGCCTTCTTTAACTGCAATTTCCTGCAGGTGCAGGGCCATGTCATCTACCTTGATCCTGTTAAAATCAAATATCTGGCATCTTGAAAGAATTGTCGGAAGTATCTTATGCTTTTCTGTTGTCGCGAGAATGAAGATCGCATAATTAGGCGGTTCTTCCAGCGTTTTCAGGAAAGCGTTGAATGCCGCCTGTGAGAGCATATGGACCTCATCTATGATATAGATCTTGTATTTACCGGCCTGCGGCGGGATACGAACCTGCTCTATAAGACTCCTTATATCATCAACCGAGTTGTTCGAAGCTGCGTCCAGTTCATGGATATTAAATGAATTGCCATTTTGAAATGATACGCATGAATCGCAGACTCCGCATGCCTCGGCTTCAGCGCTCAGGTTTTGGCAGTTTATCGTTTTGGCAAGTATCCTGGCACAGGTTGTTTTCCCAACTCCGCGCGGTCCGCAGAAAAGAAAGGCCTGGGCAAGTTGATTTCCCTTAATGGCATTTTTCAGCGTACCGGTTATATGCTGCTGACCAACAACGGTTTGAAACGTTAAGGGCCGGTACTTTCGTGCTGAAACTATGAAGTTATCCATCGGCTCCTAAATTAGAAAGAGGAACGGGTTAAAGCAAACTTAGGGGGAGATTTTTCTGGTTGCCAGTTTTTGTGAGCAGAACCAGGAACCAAGAGCCAGGACTTCCACAAAACGTACCAGGTAAGTGTGTGGCGAGGAACCAAGACTTAACAAGACGTATCGTGTCAATAAGTGGATCTCAATAACTGTGCTTCTATATCTAGCCTGATAGCAGATAGCTCATAGCTCACAGCTGATAACAACAAAATAAGAACAATTCCGCAAACCACTTGTTAAAGAAAATACCCATTTCTGGGTATGGTGCAGGTTGCATCATAGATTGATATTTGCATAGGAAAGAGTGAGATGAAAACATTTAATAAGTATTTGAGATTTACGATTGGGTTCCTTGTTTTTATTGTAAAAAGCAATACCAGATAATACTTCCCGATTTTAAGCCGCGAATGAGGTCCTGATCCCTCGACCGGGTTCCCCTCCTCCAATAACGGTAGATATCTAAATAGCGAGGCTATGGATACCCTGCAGCGCTTTCCAGGCAGACGTGTGGACGTTTTCAGCTTCGGTTTTCCCCTTTCAGCTCCATATACTATTCTAACAAAACCATTTGATAAATAGAAAATTATATCTATTTTTGCATCCCGCTTTGAGCCCTGTTCTGAGGACCAGAGGGGATTAATAAATTAAAAAAAATAAATAGCAACAATGCAACAGTACGAAACAGTGATCATTCTGACCCCGTTGTTATCTGAAGAAGCTGCGAAAGAGGTATTAGCCAAATTCGGTAAGCTTATGACTGATAACGGAGCCGAAATTGTCCATGAAGACAATTGGGGTTTGAAAAAACTAGCGTATCCGATTCAAAAGAAGACAACGGGATACTATCACCTAACTACATTCAAAGCTCCGGGTGAGTTCATTAACAAACTTGAAGTTGAATACAAACGTGACGAGCGCATCATGCGTTTCTTAACTGTAGCGCTCGACAAGCATGCACTTGCTTTCAGTGAGAAAAAGCGTAGCGGAGCTTTCAACAAGAACAAGGAAACTAAAACTGAGGAGGTAGCGAACTAATGGCAAAAGATACAATCCAATACGTTACAGCTCCAAAAGTTGATGAGAGCCGTAAAAAATACTGCCGTTTCAGGAAGAACGGAATTAAGTATATTGATTATAAAGACGCAAACTTTCTTTTAAAGTTCGTTAATGACCAGGGTAAAGTTTTACCACGCCGTTTAACGGGAACATCATTAAAGTTCCAACGTAAAGTAGCTCAGGCTGTGAAGCGCGCGCGCCACATCGGTTTGTTACCTTATGTTACTGATTCATTAAAATAAGAGGACGATAAGCGACATGGAACTAATTTTAAAACAAGACATCAAGAATCTCGGAGAGAAAGATGATGTTGTAAATGTAAAGCCAGGATTCGGGCGCAATTATCTTATACCAAAGGGATATGCTACACTGGCTACTGAATCAGCAAAAAAAGTATTAGCTGAAAACTTAAAGCAGGCAGCTTTTAAACAAGATAAGATCAAGAAGGATGCGGACGCAATCGCGAGCAAGCTGGAAGGTGTTAAATTGTCTATCGGAGCTAAAGCAGGTGAGAGCGGTAAGATCTTCGGATCAGTAAATACCATCCAGATTGCTGATGCCTTAAAGAAAGAAGGATTTGATGTAGATCGCAGGCGCATTACATTCGAAACCGAGCCTAAGTTTGTAGGTGAATACATCGCAAACTTAAACCTGCACAAAGAAGTGAAGGTTAAGGTTCCGTTTGAAGTAATAGCGGAATAATTCATTTTACTGATAAAATGATGCTTTCTGATTAATTTCAGGAAGCATTTTTTATTTTAGGGAATTATCTGTTGTTAGTTTACCAGCTTTCAGCTGCGAGGCAAGGCATTTGTTCGCCCAGAATGGCGAGTTGTAACTGGTAATCTGGAACCAAGAATCCCCAAATGGCAAAAAGACCTAAACCTAAACCTTCCACCCAAACCAAAATCAGAAAACTAGCCCGGTTAGCCGGCAAAGCCATTTTATGGTTTATTGGCATCACCTTCGTATGGGTCCTGGCCTACCGGTTTCTTAATCCTCCTATTACGTTTCTGATGTTGCAGCGAGGTATTGAACGCAAAGTGGACAATAAGGGTTGGAAGATCGAAAAGGAGTGGGTCAGGTTAGAAGATCTTTCTGATAATCTGAAAGCAGCTGCAATAGCCGGGGAGGATGTGAATTTTCTGAAGCATTGGGGCTTCGATTTCAAAGCAATGGAGAATGCCTTTGAGAAAAATCAGAAAGGCAAGCGTATTATTGGCGGCAGTACAATAAGTCAGCAGACTGCAAAGAACGTTTTCCTCTGGCCGGGCAGATCATATGTACGCAAAGTGTTCGAGGTTTATTTCACAGGCCTGATCGAGCTGTTGTGGAGCAAGGAACGTATCCTGGAAGTTTATTTGAATGTCATTGAAACAGGCGACGGGTTATACGGCGCAGAGGCTGCTTCCTGGAACTATTACCATAGATCGGCAGTGAGTATGAGCAAACAGCAGGCCGCCTTGCTGGTGGCGGTACTTCCAAATCCAAGACGCTGGTCGCCTGCAAAACCTACATCATACATTTACTATAAGCAGGGGCTCATACTCCGCAATATGCGAAGGCTCGGGAAGTTACCTTTTTGACTATATCCAGCTTATCTTGTCAGCAAAAACACTCCCATGCCAGCTATTTTTAACCGGAACTTCCCAGGAAGTCAGCAGATCTTTACGTGTTGACACCATATTGTTGAACACAATGGTATCCGAATTAAGATCTCCTCTATCCAACAGATCTTCAAATTCCTTGCGGCTGCAATTAATTACATTCTCACCATCCCGGTAAGCTATTCTAAATCTGTCGAAAAGATCCAGATTGAATTCATTTTCTATCTCTTTCATCAAATAAACCGACTTATCTATAGAACACCCTGTGGCGCCGGCAACCTGTTCGTCAACAGACAGGATAATAAACTGTTTATGCCTTATCTCCCCATGTGCCGCCAGCGAATGCCCGTGGGCTTGCCACTGCGAAGTGAAATTATCAAGCTTTTGCTGGATCTTTTGTTTTTCCGTTTCGCTCAGGATCCGGTTAGCCTGGTAGATCCAGATCCTGGAATTCTCAGAAATATTCATACTGCAAAATTAACGATTTAATAGGGTATATTAGTAATGGGTCTGATTATTGCAAGTACGGCGGTATGTTTAAAAGGATAGCATTAGCTTCAGTTTTTATAACTGCTACCGTTTGGTCAGCCGTTGCTCAGCAGGATACAAGCATCGTTCCTAACGGGGGCTCCGCGCCGCGCGGCTTAAAGGGATTGTTTGAAGGACCCGGGCTAAAGCCTACTGCAGATCTGCGTTCGGTCGATGGCATATCGCTTGGCTTATCCTACAAAATTGAAACTAAAGGCTCTGCAGTCAATATACATAAACTCAAGGCCCTTCATAGTCTATCTACGCGGTCCTTAGTACTTGCCTATGATGCAGAGTTCGCCAAGGTTTTTAAAAATACCGATATAGTAGTAAATGCCCTGGCCGACCTGAAGGGCAATATCATGAACTATTTTGGCAAAGGAAACGATACTGAGTTTGAACGGATGGGCGACTTTCGTAAGTTTTACCGTGCAAATTTTTCTTTTTATAAACTGGACCCGGCATTCCGCTTTTTATTGGCTGAGGGCTTCACGCTGACTGCCGGGCCTTCACTGCAGTATTTCGTATATGGAATTAATGGCGGCCGGTTTATAGAGGGCCCTTCTTTAATTGACAAAGACCCTGATATATTTCAGGAAAAGGCCCATGGCGGTTTAGTTCTGAATTTCACCCTCGATAGACGTGACGATGTTTATTTGCCCGGCCGCGGTTATAAGGTCAATATTTTAATTCAGGGTTATGAAGGACTGAACACGCGGTCGGCATCCTATGCCCAGTTGTTTCCGCAGGTATCTTTTTATAAGGCACTGGATAAGGATGGCAATATTACTATTGCCAACCGGACAGGCGCCGGGTTCACAAAAGGAACAACTGCTTTTTACCAGCATGCATTTCTGGGAAGCGAGGACGCCCTGCTCGGATTTAGAAAGAACAGGTTCGCCGGGGAAACTACCCTTTATAATAACCTGGAAGCACGCATTGCGATCCCCAATATTATCAGCTCATTAATTCCCGGGAGAACCGGCCTGATCGGCTTCTACGATGTCGGCCGGGTTTGGGTTAAGAAAGAGAACTCAGAGACCATTCATCAGGGCGTTGGAGGTGGGATATTCTTCATTCCTTTTAACAAGATCTTCCTTCGTGGTGTCGCGGGATTTTCTGAAGAGGGAATGCAGGCAACCGTGGCGGTAAGGCAACGGTTTTAGGGAGGTGAAAGTTGAAAGTTGAAAGTTGAAAGTGTCTGGGAGATTAGGCACTTGTTAAGAAGGCAGTGGCAGGGTAAAGTAAAAGGTAGAGCCTTTTCCTTCTTCGCTGTCGACGCCAATTTTGCCACCATGTCTTTTGATGATCTGCGAACAGATATACAGACCAAGGCCAAAGCCCGAGATAACCGCATTGCTGTCTTTCGCCCGGTAGAACCTGCCGAATATCTTTTTATGTTCCGTATCAGCGATTCCAATTCCCTCGTCTCTTACAGTAACCTTCACTTCAGCAGGCGTTTTCGTGGTTTCCACGAAAATATGCGTTCCTGCCGGGGAGTATTTTATAGCATTCGAGATCAGGTTTATCAATACTTGTTCCAGCCTGTCGCGGTCACCCAAGGTAATCACTCCTGACGCGCCGCCAATTTTAGTGATCGTATGAGTCGTGGTGCTCATCTGAGCATCCTGAATGCATTCATCGACCAGTTCATCAATGGCGAGCTCTTTATGATTTAGCTGGAGCTGTCCCGACTCGATTTTCGAAACATCTAAAAGGTCCAGGATAAGATTGTGAAGCTTCTTGACACCTTCCTTTGATTTTAAGATAAACGTATGAACCAGCGGTTCATGCTTCATTTTGGCGAGAGTTTCAAGATAAAGCTTGACGCTGGTAAGCGGGGTTTTCAGTTCATGGCTTGCAATGCCGATGAACTCGTCTTTCTTTTGGTGGCTCTTGGCAACCTCGTCCATCAGGTTATTAAATTCAGCTGATAGCTTACTTATCTCATCTTTTCCGGCTACAGTAACGTGCCTGCTATAATCATTACTCTCCCTGATCTGCTTCATCACATTAACCAGGCTTAACAATGGGCGGGAAATATAGCGCTGATTCAGGTAGGCGATCAGGAAAGCGAGTGCAACGCCAACAAAAAGCAGGATGGTAGCGATCTCAAACTTCTGGGCCTTGATAGCCTCAAGCTGAGTGAGCTCAACCTTAAGGCAAACGGTAGCCAGGGGCAGGCCTTGATTATCGTCAATATTCTTATAGACAAAAAGGTAACCGTCCCTGATGACGGCTTTATCTTTAAAAGGGGGAAGAAAGCGGTACTTCTGCTGGCCCGGGCGACTAAAACTTGCAAATACATTCCCCCGGTTATCAATAATACTCGTATTGACCACGTCTGACTCGACATTTTGCAGATCGAGGAGAATTTTACGGGCTGCTTCATTATCAAGAAACTGGATCGCAGAAATACTGTTCGTGCCGATGACCTGTGCGAATGAGATGGTGCTCGCAATTTTCCGTTCTTTATAGCCCCTGATATCGGTGATCACAAATGCAGCAAAACACAAGCCGAGAACTGTAACCGCTGTAATGACCTGCATTAAAACTAGTTTGTTTTTTATCGAGAAATCGCGTAAACCAACCATCTTATCTTTTATCGTCGTATTACTTGTGCGTGCTGTAGTAGCTGTGAACCAATCTTAATGCCAGAGCCGGAGGCACCTTTCAAATTGACTTCAAACTTCAGTTTGTTGTCTGATATAAGAAAATTAATATGACTGCCTTTCTCCAGTTCCCCCTTTTGCTCGCTGATTATCAGGACCTGGCGCTCATATAGCCTGGAAACGACAGCCTCAATGGGAAATTTATAATTCCGTGAAACGAAGACCACCTGGCTGCGACCAATTTCATTCACACTCTTACACAGCCGGACATTGACTATTTTACTGCCCGACCTGTGGGATGCTTTACTGATCTGGTTAAGAGGCGCATACATCCCCGACTCCCCAAGAACGGCTATCGTGATCGGACGGTCAGTTCCCTCGCCCCAGTCAATATAATCCATGAAACGATAGAGAAAGGCCGCCTTCAGGTTGTACTCCTGGCCGAGCAGCTGGGGTCCCTGGAAGGTATAGCCGCTTAGCACCGGAATTGATGCCAAAAGTAATAATATGAACCTTTTTAGCCTTCTCATGTTCTTAAAAGCTTACCTCTACCTTGAGCATCGTGGTTCTCCCGGGTTGTTCCAGCACCGTAGAGAATAAAAACCCGTCGGCAGTACGGGAGCCCGGATCAAGCCATTCTACGTCAAATAAATTGCGAATGTTCAGACTGGCGCTAACCCGGTCATTAAAGAGTTTCCTGGTTTTCAAATTCAGATGTGTCAGGAAATAGCCGCTCACCGCACCATAGGGGCTCGTAGAAGGCGCTCTCCGTTCTCCCACCCAATTGCCGGTGAGGGCTGCATTGAAGAGATCCTGAACATTGAGCGACATCCCGATATTCCCCTTTATCCTGGCAATACCCGGCACATTTCCTGTCCGGTTGGTGGCTTTATTTATTCCGGTACCGTCTTGCAAAGTAAAGTTGGTAAACGCTGAGAGTCTGGAAGAATAGGCATAATTAATCTGCCCTTCAATGCCATTGATAGTTATTTCTGCGGGATTTTTATTTACAGTCAGATTAGACAGGTTCCCAATAACGATCACATCCTTTAATTTATTACGAAATCCGTTTAACCGGAACATTGCACGGCTGGACAGTTCATAAGAGAGGTTCAGCTCATAGGTTTTTATCTTCTCTTCTTTTAAAGGAATATTAGGCGGCGCCTGGTATATTTCGGTGTTTGTTGGTGCACGGTAGGCTGTACCAAACTGTAGCTTAACTGTGAATTTGTCAGTTGGCTGGTTAACTATTGCCACCTTTGGGCTTACATTGCTTCCGTAATAGCTGTTGTAATCGTAACGCCCTCCCAGGGTAATGGTTGTCTTCCTTAGAAATCTTGTGCTGTGCACATATTGGAGGTAACTCCCAAAATTGTTCCTGATATCATACTGCCTGGGCAGAAATGTAGAATAGAGGTTGGAAACGAGGTGCCTGCCATCTATCAGGTACACTGTGCCGGTATCCACAGTCGATTTTCTTCCACCTTTCTCCACGTTATCCTGGTACCACTGGATCCCTGCGGAGAGCTTATGATTTTCCGCGGGGGAGAAGTTTCCAATTAGTTCCCCAAATGCACGGGTTGAACGGCTCGCGGTGATCACACGGTAGAGGGTCCGTCCGTCGATGGTGATATAGGCATAAGAATCTTCTCCCACACCCGTCTCGCGATAAACCGCGCGTGCCAGGAAATTAAGTTTTTCACCCGGAGTGAACTCGTTTTGTAGAAAGAGGGTCCGGGAGTAAGGAGATTCCAGTCCTGACCGCTCGTTCCGCACATCGCGCGCCAGGAGCCCCAGAACACCCTTATTCTCATATCCCTGTGAGGGAAGCCCGAGAAATTCGGTAGGACTGTTGAAGAATGTCCCCCAGCCCATGGGTGTTTTATAAGCACGGAAACCCAGGGTACTGCGTGAGTTTTTTCCAAGATAGGAAACGGAGCCGTTTAGCGAATAAGCCTTGTCGACGTAAGAAGCACTGTAATTTGGGTCCCTGTTGGAAAATTTTGGCCCGTCTGTGCTATACAATGAGCCAGAGAGTGCAACTTCGAACTTCGAACTGGCTGCACCCATGTGAACTTTGTCCAGGGAAGTATTGAATGTTCCAAATCCCTTTTCGGCAATCACACCGTTTATGTCGCGGCCTTTTTTGGTGATGATGTTAATTACGCCGCCAAATGCATTCGCACCATACAGAACTGAAGCGGGTCCCCATACGATCTCTATGCGTTCTACATTGTGAAGATTATAGGCTGGCCCGGCCATATCGTTACTGCCGATGATATTATTTTCGACAATTCCGTCGACCATCAGCAATGCACGGAGGTTTTCTGCGCCATACATGCCGCGGAAGTAGATCAGAGTAGGGGCGTATCCGTTCAAATGGATCATATCTATGCCGGGGATATCGCGCAACGCATCGCTCAGTTCTTCATAACCTCTTTCCGAAATTTGCTTAGCTGTAATAACCTGGATCGTAGCAGGAGCTTCAGAGGTTTTCTGAAGATAGCCGGATGCCGTAATAACCCTTATGTTCATTAGTTCTTCCAACGATAAACCGGAAAGGGAATCGATTTGCGCCGGTTCGCGTTGAGCTGAAACACGCAGTGCGCAGAAACAGATAATAAGCAGGGTAAAGATTTTAATCTTCATAAATACAATAAAAACCTCTCTGGCAAAAGCCCAGGAGAGAAATCCTTGGAATATTTAATTACGCCGGAGTAATTGATATGCAATTTAATAAATATGCGATGAAGGCGCATTTGTAATACAGCCTTGCAAAGTGTTATGTTGACCTATTTGATCAACATAACCGCTCGTGGAGCAATTTGTTTAATGAAAATTGCGGTTGTTATTAGCTCATTTCTGTAATTATTCATTGAAAATATTTATGAATACTTATTTTAGAAGGGTCATTTCAGGCCTGAGGTATTAAAAATGAAACCGATAATATTTTTGCTTACGGTATCGTACGCTGTTGTTACATACCTGCTTGTCTTTGTTTTCGGGGCTGACGAACGTATACATCAGCTTGCAGAACAAACACAGCGCCGGCTGACTGCGCTTCATAGTGCCGAACCAGAGGCGGACAGGATTAAGAAATGTGAGATCATACTCTCGGATGAGGGCTTTTTAAGACACCGCAGAACCTATGCCACAGGTAAGCAGGAATATTATTCGCTTAACCTCTCACGGCTCAGGAGTGTCGATTATTACGGCACGATCAAAGCTGGCAGTCTTACACTGCATACGCAGGAAGACGATGTTATCGTTCAAACTTATAATGACCGAAGTGGGAATGTCGATTCGATGTCAGTACGATTTGATCTTTCTCTGAGAATAGTTGAGCCCGAAGATATCTCAGCGCTGGAGCGCGATCTTATTGAGCTGAAGCGCCTTGTAAGCAAGTAGTTTTTTGCAGCATTTTTTGTGAAATCACCGTAAATGGGTATATTTCAGGAACGATAATTTTAATATTTTTGATTAAAAAAATGATTATGAAAAAAGCTCTACTACTTTCTTTCGGTCTTTTAATAACATCGTTCGTTTTAAAAGCAGATGAAAAAATTAAGATCAATGCATCAGAGCAGGATGCGGTAATTTACGTGGATGGCAAACCTTCAGGATCTTCTGCGGAGATCAAGATTGACAAGGGCTCATGTGTAACTGTGAAAGTCGTTAAAACCGGCTTCCTGACCGAGACTCTTTCGTTTTGCGATAAAAAGAATGCGGCAAGCATCCCGAAAACTCTTTTCGTTGATATGAAGCGTGATGACTCATATGATGCTTCTACAAAGATCGACTTTGCCAACAATGATATCGATGTGCGGACCAGCAAATCTGAAGCTGACGCCTGGAGGCTAATGAACCAAATCATCACTTCGCAGTTCGATATTATCGAAATCACCGACAGGGAGACAGGTTACTTGCGTACTGCCTGGGCGGTGCAGTCCTTTAAGGGAAATACCATCCGAACCCGCGTGGTTGTGAAACTGGGTTCCAATAACCCGCTATACTACAAAATAAAGCTAATGAGTGAGCAATCGGGTGAGGCAGGAACAAGTCCGAAAGCCGATGAGAAGTTCGTTGAGTGGGATCGTATACTTAGGAAATACGAAAACATCGTGAATGAAATTCAAACGAGGATCAAATAAACCTTAACCTTTATTATAACGCAAAACTCCTGGCTTCCTGCAAAAGAAGTTGGGAGTTTTTGTTTTTTGAGGTATTAGGTATTAGGTAATAGGTAATAGGTAATAGGTAATAGGTAACTTGTTAAGTTACGAATTCAGTTTTCAGTTTTCAGCTTTCAGTTTTCAACTATTCCACCGTTCCCAACCTAGTCTATTAAATAAGCCCGTTCGCCTTCGCGGTTATTTCGGCGATATCCAATACTTTCACCTCTTGTTCTTTATTGAAGTTTTTAACGCCGTCGCTTAGCATGGTCATGCAGAAGGGACAGGAAGAGGCTACGATATTTGGCTCGAGGCTTAAGGCTTCTTCTATACGTTCAATATTAATATCCTTGTTGCCTTTTTCGGGCTCCTTAAACATCTGGGCTCCGCCTGCACCACAGCAAAGACCATTAGATCTGCAGCGCTTCATCTCAACAAGCTCGGCGTCGAGGATCTCAAGTGCAGCCCTGGGTGCTTCATAGACATTGTTGCCTCTGCCCAGGTAACAGGGATCATGAAAGGTGATGCGTTTACCCTTAAAGGATTCTCCGCCTTCTGCCTTCAGTTTGCCTTCGTCTATCAGTTGCTGAATGAGCTGCGAGTGGTGGATCACATCATAATTGCCGCCTAATGAAGGGTATTCATTTTTGATGGTATTAAAACAATGCGGGCAGCCTGTAACTATTTTCCTAATGGAATAAGCGTCGAGGGTCTGGATATTGGCCATAGCCTGCATCTGGAAAAGGAATTCGTTTCCCGCGCGCTTAGCCGGGTCGCCGGTGCAGCTCTCTTCCGTACCAAGCACAGCATATTTCAGGCCTACATGTTCCAGGATCCTGCAGATATCCCTGGTGATCTTCTGCGCACGCTCATCAAAGCTGCCGGCACAACCAACCCAAAAGAGGATTTCTGGTGATTCACCTTTTGCTGCCATTTCGGCCATTGTAGGGACTTTTAGATTTTCCATTTCTGTGTATTCAGTAGTCAGTATTTAGTGATCAGTCTCGGCAAGCCAGTTCTCCATTCCCATTCCCTATTCTCCATTCTCTATTTCCACTCCCCATTCTCAACTCTCCAATTAATCCTGTCCGCCGGCGAGTACTTCCACGGGGCGCCATTATTCTCCACGTTACCGAACATGTTGTTAAGGCTTGCCGGGGCCTGCGATTCTTCCATCACCGCATAACGTCTCAGCTCCACGATAATTGCCAGCGGGTCGATATTCACGGGGCAGGCTTCAGTACAGGCATTGCATGTGGTACAGGCCCAGATCTCTTCGCGGCTGATATAGTTATCGAGCAGGGTTTTGCCGTCGTCATGGTCTTTGCCATGTTTGCCAGCCAGATCGCCCACCTCGGTGGCCCGGTCGCGTGTGTCCATCATGATCTTGCGTGGCGATAAAAGCTTGCCCGTAATGTTTGCCGGGCAGACGGAAGTACATCTTCCGCACTCTGTGCAGGTATAGGCGTCCAGCAGGTTTTTCCAGGTCAGATCCTTAATATCTTTAGCTCCAAAGCGCCCCCCGTCGGCAACCGGCTCGGGAGTGAAGGAAGGATCGAGCATCGCTTTTACCTCGTTAGTTACTACCGGCATATTGGTAAACTCGCCTTTTGGCTGTAGGTTGGAAAAATAAGTGTTCGGAAAAGCCAGTATGATGTGGAGATGTTTTGAATAAGGAAGATAGTTCAGGAATGCAAAGATCCCAATGATGTGAAACCACCAGCAGCCGCGTTCGATAGCCACCAGTGTTGTTTCCGAGTCGGGGAGGAGGGGTAGCAATAAGCCGCTTACAGGAAAAGAGCCCGCCACCGGATAGCCGGCAGCGCCCATCAGCTGCAGCTTCTGGTCGGCGGCATTCATCGTTAAAAACGCTGTCATTAAAAGTACTTCTGCTATCAGAATGATATTAGCATCCGATCTCGGCCATTTGGTCATTTCTACTCCCGAAAAGCGCCCGACCTTAACGATATTTCGTCGCGCCAGGAATACGATAACACCGATCAGTACCAGCGCGGCAAGTACCTCGAAGGAAGCTATCAGGATATTGTATAATCCGCCGAGCGGAGAAGCAAAAATACGGTGAGTACCGAAAAGGCCATCAATGATGATCTCCAGCACCTCCAGATTGATGATCACAAATCCCAGGTAAACAAAAAGATGCAGGATAAAGGCCAAAGGTCTCTTAGTCATTTTGGTTTGCCCGAATGCTACCCTGAGCATCACCATCAGCCGCTCAGCCGGCCTGTCTGAGCGGTCAGCCGGACGGCCCAGCCTGATATTCCGTATGATTTTCCGTGCATTGAACGAAAAAAGTGCTATTGCAGTAATTGTAAGAATAAGAAAAAGGGCCTGTAGAAGCATATTGGTATAGCTTGATAGTGCTAAAGTAAATAATATCCTGCATATCCAATTGCTATGCACGCATAATACTTTTTATTTAATTCCACCAATAGGTGAACTTCAGCACCAGGGCACGGTTTCGAATGGCAAAGGGGGACGGGTAGTAATTGTCTGTATATACAAGGAACAGATCGCTGGCTGGTTTATACCGCCACTGAAATCGGGTATTCACGTTCAGGTTTTTCTGCTGGTTGTTATACTGCACGAAAGTGGTGAAGAACAGTTTATTGCTGAATGTAAAATCAGTTCTGGGGCCTACCAGCCATAGGTTAGTTGTCGCCCAGGGCTGGGGCAGCACGATATGGTTATAGCTGGCGCTCATGGCGATATTAACATAGGGCTGAAAACGGTAGCCGAGGTCGGCCGACATGCTCAGGCGTGTACCATCTGCATAATACCCTCCGTACTGGCCTGAGAAAGAGTAAGTGTATAGCTTTTGAGGTTTGGAGCTATAGTTTGCTCCGACGGTGTTCCATGAATGTTCGGTGCCGGTATTTAACGTCCCTTTTCCCGTATTCAGAGGGTCAAATGGCCTCAGCAGGCGGATAAAATTATCGGAAGTCCAGACCTCGAAGGTACTTTGGTTGCGATGCGTAAACCGGTAATTGAGCGAGGTTTCGTTATCTGTCTGGTCGAAGGATTTGTCAAAATAATAGGTGGAGCCGAGCGCCGGGCCGTGGTTCAGAATACTACCACCTTTAGGGAAGAACAAGTAACTGATCCTGGGGTTGAGCTTGACATAGTTGATGCGGGGTACATAACCCACTTCTGCAGTATAATTTTCACCTACATACTCATGCTGCCAGCTGAGAACCCACTTTCTGCTGTTGTACTGCAGATTGGCCGCGTGCACCAGATCGTTGCTGCTTTTTACAGGCCCAAACGATTTGACGAACATGGATTTTCCGGTCCACAGGTTATTGGTGGAGGCCAGATTATATTCCAACCCGATATTCCGGTTATATGCACTGTAAACAGGCTTCCCTGGATGCTGCGCCGGGTCGTAATTAACTGATTGCTTGTTCACGAACATAAGGCGGATATTAGACCTGGAGAACACTCTTCGCTGCAGAGCGAGAACGGCAAAGTTCTGCGCTGGGAGGCCTGTCTCATCCATATTCTTTGTCTGCATATCCATTGCACCGATCCGCCATTTTTTGTTGATGCTTCCACTCAGGCGCGCGCCGTATTCGATAGGTACACCCAACCCGATCCTTCGCGAAAAGAAAGGCCTGATCGTAGAGTAACCAAAGTTTGCAAAGAGATCGGCATTTTCCAGGAAGAACTGCCTGCGCTCAGGGAAAAAGAGCTCGAAGCGGTCCAGGTTGGTTACCTGTTTATCAACCTCAATCTGTGAAAAATCCGGGTTCACCGTCAGGTCAAGGTTCAGGGAAGAGGTGATCCCGATCTTGGCATCCGCACCGATATCGCGTTTAAATTTGGTTCCCGTGTTATTCTCATAGTCCTTGGTAAAGCCACCCAGGACGTAAGGGATCACGGATATATTGGTCCCTGCATCAGGCGGAGGATTATCCCAGATCAGGTTGCCGGTATAGGCAAGGGACGCAACATTGAATTGTCTTGGGATCTTAGCCCAGGCCGATTTCTCTGGCTCCTTGATGTCCAGCCTGGCGAAATTGATCCCCCAGGTCCGAATGCCTTTCTTGTAACGGATCGATTTAAAGGGGATGGCCGCCTCAAAAACCCAGCGGTCTGCATAATGCTTCACCTCCGAATACCATTTATTGTCCCAGCTCAAGTCGTAGCCATTGCTGTTGAATATCAACCCGTCCCATTGGGCGCCCGCTGCATTCACCCCGAAAGTAAAGCCGTTGGTCTGGTCGTCGAAAGGATCGACAATGAGCAGGAAATTATCATTTTTTGTATAGGAGAAATCCCGTCTCAGAGATTCGACTGCATAATCTTTACCTGCTACAGGTTCGTAGCAAACTGCAGAGATATAGAGATTATGCTGGTCGTAGGTCATGCGTACGGTGGTTCCGATTCTGGCATAACTGGTGTCCATGGGGTTAACCATAAAAAAGTTAGCGGCTGAGTCGCGGACCTTCCACGCTTCCTCATCAATAAGTCCGTCAATTTTTATGGGAAGCTTAGTCTCGGAAATATGAAGCTTATAGGCGCTGTTTATTTTCTGTGAATAAAGCTTGGAAGCGGAAAGCGTGCAAAAAATGCACAGAAGTAGGTATCTCAAAACAAAAAATAGTATACAAGTTAAATCCCGGGGAATTGGATTTAAATGTAATGAAAAGGAGTGTTATTTTTTACCTATTTCTTCTGCCAGCCCGATAAGCAGTCCTTCGGTTCCCCGGATGTAGCACAGCCGGTACGCGTTTTCATACTGCACCACATCTCCAACAAGCTGAGCGCCATGCCTGATTAGCCGGGATAGCATTTCGTCAATATCCTCAACGGTGAACATGACACGCAGGTAGCCGAGAGAGTTCACAGGAGCCGTGCGGTGATCCGACATAATAGGAGGCGTAATGAATTTTGAAAGTTCCAGCCGGCTATGCCCGTCTGGAGTGATCATCATGGCAATTTCTACATGCTGCGAACTCAGCCCTGTAACCCGGCCAGCCCACTCTCCTTCTATTACTCCCCTTCCTTCAAGCGTCAGGCCTATCTCTGAGAAGAACGAAATAGCATCATCAAGCGACTCAACGACGATGCTGACATTGTCCATTCTTAATAATTTGTTTTTAGTCATAATTGCAGCCATTAATTTCTTTCAATGTATTTCTGTCTTGTAAAGTCTGACTTTCAGATCATTTCGTTTTAATGCTTTTGAGTACTACAAATATCCGGCAGACCGGAACTAACACTAATTTCAAATTTTATTTTCTTAAACCAAAAAAGACACTACATTTGCAGTCCCGAACAAAACGGGTATGGTCTGGTACCATAGCTCAGTTGGTAGAGCAAAGGACTGAAAATCCTTGTGTCGCTGGTTCGATTCCAGCTGGTACCACATCGATCGCCGTAGCTTCAGCGAAGGAGGTCAAAGAAACCCTCAGAGAGATCTGGGGGTTTTTTGATTTAAAGCTATTTTAAGATGCCGATTTAGTGTCATAGCTCAAAGTCAAAGATATCATCGTCGACCTTTATCCTGTTCATTCTCTCCCCGAGGACCTGCCATAAAACCGGTATTGAGGTATGCAAAAAATATTTTTTAGCAAACCTGCTGAAAAACCGCAAGAAGTTTCTATCACACATTTCCGAATTGTGCCGTTAGTATGGTGAAGCCGCCTCCGACGGTTAGTACACCGAAGGCGAACGAGGCGGTAGGTATGAAAGACTCTGCTAAAAGTTTTTATTATAACATATATGAACAAAAGCCCCGGACGGTTGTTGGCAACACGTATAAACTACTGAACATGAAAAAACATACTTTTTTTTATCGGAATGGTTTAAGTATCGTGTTTCTCTCGCTGTTTATTTTTACGCTCCTTGCGCAGGCTTTAACCGGGTGGAAAGAGCATAATAGCGAGCTTGAGGATGCCGGCAGGACGGCAATAACTTTTGGAGCTTACCTCAACACCGGGCATTTTATTTCATCTACCTTCGAAAATTTTCAGAGCGAGTTCCTTCAAATGGCGCTCTACGTAGTGCTGACGATTTATCTGCGGCAGGAGGGCTCATCCGAATCTAAAAAGCTGGATGGCAAGGAAGCGGTCGACCGTGAGCCGAAGGCTCATAAAGACGCACCGGCAGCTGTAAAAAAAGGCGGCTGGATATTGAGGTTATATAGTATGTCCTTATCGCTGGCCTTCTTTATACTCTTTTTCATCAGTTGGGGTATGCATTTATACGGAAGTATGAATGACTATAATGAACAAAATCTGCTTGACGGTGAGGCAGCTGTAAGTTTGATGGAGTACCTTGGTCAGCCTCTATTCTGGTTCGAGACTTTTCAAAACTGGCAGAGTGAATTTCTTTCGGTAGCTTCTATCGTGATATTGTCGATATACTTGAGGCAGAAGGGTTCACCGGAATCCAAACCTGTTGACGCGCCCCATAATGAAACTGGGGAGTAATCCTTGAAGGCGGGCATCGTGCTATATTAGTTGTAAATGTGGCCTTATCTGCATTCCCACAATGTCGCATCTGTCGGGCTGAACCAGGCAAAATGCAACGGCCATAGCTATATCCTCTGCTTTAAGCATTTCTCCCTGCGCTACCTGGAGAAGCTTTTCGTCGTTACTGGCCTCCTGCATGTCGGTGTCGGTAGCACCGGGCTCAATTAAAGTTACTTTTATCCCATCCGGGTTAAGCTCTTTCCTTAACGCTTCTGAAAAACCCTGGATCCCGGACTTAGTGGCAACATATACAGAACTTCCTTCCTCCCTGACATCCGCACTCATCGATCCAATATTCAGGATATGACCGCTTCCCGCGGCTTTCATCCTCGTGGCGGCATGATGAGTGCAAGCCATGTACGACAGCAAATTAGTTTGAACTGTATAGCTCCATTTTTCATAATCACCCTCCATGATACTTCCGTATCCAAGGGCTGCGTTGTTAATGAGGATATCGATACCGCCGAATATGTTATCGACCGTGTGGAAGATATTTTCAATATCTTCATTCTTAGACAGGTCCGCTACCACCCCCAGGCAGTAGGCACCTGGCGATATACTGTTGGCCTCGGCAATGGTTTCGTCTATTTGGGCCTGGTGACGCCCGCAGATGATACACCTGGCGCCAAACGAGATGAGCAGCAGGACTATTTCCCGGCCAATTCCGGTGGTGCCTCCTGTAATTAGTACCCGTTTACCCGATATTTTCTCTTTCCAGTAAGTATTCAGACCTTTCATTTCTTAGCTGGCTTATTTGTGGTAAAAATGACGGTTCGCTTAACAAATCATAAAAATGGCCTCTGTCCGGATAGAAGAGGCCATTTTATGAAGACGTTATGCCGCTACATTGGATTCCGACATGGCGATCTCCGTCAGCTTCACATCGGTGTCTTTCTCTTCCGCGAGAGTCTGACTTAAAAGTTCCTCAGCTTCCGTATGTTCCATCAGGTGCGCATAGGTAACGAGACAGCCATAACTTGCTATTTCATAATGTTCTACCTTCTGGGCTGCGGCTATAAGGGCAGCGTCGAGTATCTGGCTGTCCTCGAAGCTTTCCATGATTTCATCTGCTTCTTCAAGGAGGCCTTCCATTGCTTTGCACTTTTTACCCCTTGCGGTTAGACCGATGGATTTGAAAGCGTCCTTTAGCCGCTCGATGTGCTGTTCCGTCTGGGCATAATGCTCTTCAAAGGCAGCTTTCAGGGTCGGGCTGCTCGCGCCGTTAGCCAGTTTTTTCAATCCCTTTAGAAGTTGTTTCTCTCCTCCTAAAATATCTCTTAATTCATCTACAAATAATTCGTGCAGATGGCCGTTCGGCATTCCTGTTAATTGATTTGAATTTGCCATAAGTAAAGTTTTTAATGATGATTTAACTCTATAACAGCAATTCTCAGCGCGTGGTTTGGCTAACTGGCGAAATAAGTATTAATACCTGACTAAGAAAAAAAGACTACGCGGAATTTTACATACCGGTCCTATGGCGTATCTGTTCCTGATAAGCCCTCGCAAATTAAAGAAGCTGGTATTACGCAGTCTGATCATTCACCTTTGCGTCTGGCGCATTGGTCTTTACCGATTCGATCCCGTTTTCGCGTGAAGAGGCGCTTTCGTACATTTCACTGGATCCGATGATCTGTCCGTTTGAAGCTTTTAAGTTGAAGAAATGTTTTCCATTTGTAGATGTTTTGCGGTCAAACCTGGCGTCGTCCTGTGAGTTGGTTCTTACTGACTCAATGCCGTTTTCGCAGCTTGCCTTTGAAGAATAGCCTTCGCTTGCTAATATGGTCTGTCCGTTACCTGCTTTAAGATTGAATTGAAATTCTCCGTTTGTCCTTTTAGTAATTACAAATGATCCCATGTTGCTAATATTTAGTTTTTATTGGATAGTGTTTAAATAAAGATAGAATTTTTGGAATAGATATGTATAAGGAAAGTAATTATTGCCGGAAGCAATTATGTTCCGGGCAGATAATCTTCATATCTAAAATTAAGCATGCCGCGTGAACTTAATTTTAGCAAAAGATTAAGTTTACGCAGCTGCCTTTTTTTTGTCTTTACTTACTACCCGCCATTCAAAACCGATAGCGTCTAAAAGAGCACACCTTGCCTGGCTTATTTTTGCCGATTCGTTCCTCATCCTGCTGACCCATTTGCCGAGTTTGGGATCCCTTTCCCAATAGACCGGTACGCGGGTGTGTCCGAACTCCTGTTTGAACGCCAGCAGGCGTTTATACATGAATGGCCATGCTACGAACACTTTTTTTTGTATCGGCCATTCAAATCCGAGCTTGTTTAACAGGTTTGTTTTTTCGGGACTTAGCTCATGACGTAATAATTTCATTCTGTAGACCCAGGTGGCAAGTCTTGGATTTTGTGGCCACTGTGATGGAACCCTGCTGTGGCCAAACTGCTCATGGAAACCGAGGAGGAGCTGATACATTTTCTGCCAGTAGCCCTCATTTACGCTCCAGGGAAAGGATATTGTATTCAACTTAGCGATTCGTTGTGCTGATAACTTATCCTCGTAATATAACTTCCGCTGCCACACCGTCCATCCCTGAAGAGCGGGCTCTATTTTCAAAGAAACCTGACACGTGCCATGCTTACGATAGTAGTCGGTCAGCTTTTCAAAATGATTCTCCCATAGGGAATCGAGGTCAGACTGCAGTCTGCCAGAAGTATCCCGGCTCCACACAAAATTAAGCTTATCCAGTTTTTTTATTTTTTCCGGCGGGAGCTTTCCCTTGCTTTCCAGTTTTCTTTGCAGCGCTATCCAGATGCCCAGCGATTTATTCTTCTTGTAATTAACAGGAACAAAACTGTGGCCGTGGATTTGTTTGAATTCGCATAGCTCTTTGTACCTGCCTTCCCAGTTCTTCTTTTTAACCGCTGTGAAGTCCCAGATAAACTGAATATTATTCAGGCGGGTTTCGCGCTCCTCCGACAAGAATTTTTTCTTCTTTTGCAACCGCTGACGCTCCATCCAGCTCACAAGCTTTTTCTCACTTCCCGGAACATTAAAATGACCATGCCGGTTGTAAAATCCAAGCAGCTCCTGGTAATGGTCATTCCACTGGGCGTCATACAGGTCCTGGACTTGCCAGGTAAATTCAATCTCTTTAAGTAATTGTTCCCGATAGCTGAGCATTTTACCATCTGCATATTGTTTCCTTTGCCTGAGTACCCAAAGGGCCAGTTGCTTATCTTCCTTCCATTGATAGGGTACGCGGCAATGGCCGTGCTCTTTATTAAAAGCTAGCAGTCTGTTATACATGATCTCCCAGGCGTGATCGCGGCTCATGGGAACATCCCAGTGGATGCCCAGACCATCGAGTTTTAGGAATTGCACCTTCTGTAAATGACGCCTGTTCAAAACCTGCCGGTTCAGCCAGTCTCTTAATTCATGTTTTCCCGGGTCCGAAAATACGCCTGCAAGGCCGGTATCTTTAATTGCAGTTTCCAGGCGCAGGTACATGGTTTCCCAGAAGTTATCTATTTCTCCAAAAGTGAGTGTGGGGTCGGCCGGCTCGTCCCGCAGATGGGAAGACTTTAGTTGATCGTCCACAGCAGATCTGCCGGCAGCGGTATAATGTTTCTCGATAGGGTCTTGAGCAGGATCTAATGTTATATTCCCGGTAGTATTGATCATGTTGCAAAGTTACAAGGAAGGGCACTCGCCCCCTGTCAAATTGCTGTTATCTTTTCTTAACCTTTGTCACAAAAGGCAAGAGGAATCAAATTGTTTGATGTATTAAGGTGGATGATTAGTTAATAAATTATTAATTTAAGCTTTAATTCGGGCTTGTACATTTATCGGATGATTAATTCGAGAAGAGATTTTATAAAAAGCACCGGCCTGATAGGTCTTGGATTTTTAGGCCTGAATCAGCTGGCAGTCGAGGCTGCAGCCCTTGGCTTTGTTAATTATAATGATGCGGGGGGCAAATATGGTCCGCTGGAATACAGGCAGGGCGAGATTCTCAGTTTGCCCAAAGGCTTTACAGGGAAAATTATTTCATGTCGTGGGGATAAGATGAGCGACGGCCTTCTGTCGCCCGGAGCCCATGACGGGATGGGTGTGTTTAAGCTGCGGGGAAATAAAATTATATTGATCCGAAATCACGAATTGTCGCCAGGCGCTATAACTTCAGGCCCTTTTGGGAAAAGTAATGAGTTGCTATATAAGGTCGATAAAAGCAATATTTATGATTACGGAAACGGGGATGCCATGTGCTATGGAGGTACAACGACCCTGGTATATAACGAAAAGCGCCAAAAGATCGAGTTGGAGTACCTTAGCCTGATCGGCACCGTGCGGAATTGCGCCGGGGGCATTACTCCGTGGAACTCCTGGCTAACTTGTGAGGAGACCAGTTTCCTTAAAGGCGGAGAGAAGGGCTTGCTCGAAAAAGATCACGGTTATAATTTCGAAGTGTTTGCGACTGAGAAAATAGGTTTGACGGCCCCTGTTCCAATTAAGCCAATGGGCCGCTTCGTCCATGAGGCGGTGGCGGTTCATCCCCGTGAAGGTATTGTATATCAAACCGAGGACACCAGCGACAGCCTGTTCTATCGTTATGTGCCGGTTAAACCCGGCGACCTTCATAAAGGAGGAAAACTTCAATGCCTGGTTGTTGATGAATGGACGAGCGCTGATACGCGCAACTGGGCAAACCTTAACACTGATAAGTTTCCTCAGAAGACGGCCTTCAATGTACATTGGGAAGATCTGGATAACGTAGAAGCGCCCGACAACGATCTTCGGCTTAGGGGTTATAAAAAAGGAGCTGCAAGATTTTCCAGGGGAGAAGGTATCTGGTATGGAAAAGATGAGCTGTTTTTTGCTTGTACCGATGGAGGGATGAACCGTACCGGACAGATATTCAAGTATATCCCAAGTAAATACGAAGGAGCGGAAAGGGAGAAAGAATCTCCTGCAACGCTCGAACTATATATAGAGCCTAATGATATAAATATATTTCAGAACTGCGATAACCTGACCATTGCACCCTGGGGCGATGTGATTATTTGCGAAGATAAATCGGATCCAAGGATCGTAGGTATCACACCCGAAGGCAAAACCTACGTGATCGCGAAGAATATTGGTTACCGCCAGTCTGAATTTGCCGGGCCTGTGTTTTCCCCTTCAGGAAAAACCTTGTTCGTCAATATTCAATCTCCTGGGTTAACCCTGGCAATTACAGGCCCATGGTAAACTCTCTCGGATATTTATGAAATAGAATATAGTGTGGCTGTTAAATTCTTTCCGGCCCACGATATTGATCACCTTCCTGGCCTTTGCCGGAATTCTGATCGGTACAGGTAAGATCAAAGCGCTTGCTGATTCTGTCAGCTTATGAAAATTATTTTTCCGCAAACTGTCACATTTTAATTTAAGCGGAGTCTTTTGTGAGAAGGTAAATCCACCTTCGGGAAAGCCGTATGAAGAACATCATCATTTTTATTTTCACCAGCCTGATCGGGGCGCAGTTGTTTGCGCAGGATGGCCGTTTAAACGGAAAAGTAGTTTCATCAAAAAATAATGAGCCAATCGCTTACGCAGCGGTACTCTTAACCGGAGAAACCGATTCAACTAAACGGACTGGTGCGCTCACGAGCACAACCGGGGAATTTTCCTTAAAAGACCTGCAGGCTGGGAGGTACCTGCTGCAAATATCTTTCCTGGGTTATAAGTCGATCTTAAGACCTGTTCAGATAGCTGCAGGAAGTATCGATCTGGGATTGCTGAAGCTTGAGGAGGAAGCTCTTTCGCTGAATGAGGTTACCATAAGCGCAGAACAACTGGCAGTAAAAGTAAGGAAGGATACCATCGAGTATAATGCCGATTCCTTTAAAACACAGCCTAATGCGGTGGTAGAAGACCTGCTGAAGAAGCTGCCGGGAGTAGAAGTTGACCGCGACGGGAACATCCTGGTAGCCGGGCAAAAGGTAACCCGTTTGACCGTCGATGGAAAGGACTTCTTTGGCACTGATCCAAAAACGGCAACTAAAAACCTGCCGGCAGATGCAATAGCAAAGGTGCAGGTGGTAGACAGCAAAACCCTCGAGGCAAAAGCAACCGGTGTTGACGACGGGCAGCGCGAGAAAGTGCTGAATCTGACAATCAAGGAAGATAAAAAGCGGGGCTGGTTTGGTAATGCAAATGCTTCCGGCGGTACAACCGACAGGTATAATGGTTACTTGAGCGCAAATCATTTCAATAAAAACCTGCAGTTTGCTGTGCTTGGCATGAGCAATAATATTAGTAATTCCAGCTTTCAGTACGATGACCTGAGTAGTTTCTCAGGCGGAAATGTGGGAAATATATTTGCACCGCCAGCGGGCGGGAACTTCTCTATAAATGTAAATAACGGGCGTACTACTATCAGTGGTTCGGGAGTTTTCGATAACAATGCCATCGGCGAAGTGACCACTCATAGTGGCGGAATAAATTACAGTAATAGCTGGGGTATGAGTAACAAACTGGCTATTAGCAGCAGCTACTTTACCTACTTTTCCCAAGGTGTAGGCAATCGGCGTTCAACTATTCAGGACATTAATCAAGCAGATGTACTGCGTACAGCTGAAGTCACAAACAGAAACTCCGACAATGAGGCTCACCGCTTCAATCTTAAAGCGGAGTATCATCCGGATTCTCTGACTGATATTACGTTCAGACCGAATGTGATCCTGAATTATACTACCAATGTTCATAACAGGGCTTTCAACTCTGCCTTTGACGGCACTGGAAGAAGCAATGACGGGAATCAGTATTTTAGCCAGCGGAACGTGACACCTTCGCTGTTTGGAGAATTTTCGGCGCTTCGCAGGATAAAAAGGGGCTCGATAGCCCTGCGTCTCAATGGTACACAAAACACCTATAATGCAGATTGGATAAATCGATCGCAGATCAATACTTACCAGAATGGAACACCGGAAATGACTGAACTGGATCAGCAGGCGCGTCAGGACAATGCGTCGAAAACCTATACAGTGGGATTAACCTATAATCGCCAGCTGAACAAAACCTGGAGTGCAAATGCAGGATATGCTTACAATCACGGGCTCGTTGACGCCGAGCAGTTGACTTATAGTTATAATACCATCACTGACAGGTATGAAACGCTGGTTCCGAATCTTTCAAACCGCACCGACAATATGAACTGGATGCAGTCTGCACGCTTTGGATTTATTAATACTCGGGCACAATGGACCTATAATTTCGGCTTTTGGCTTCAGGAATCGGGATTCGATGTTGCAGCATTTAGCACATCGGGAGCTACAATTAATCAGTTGGACAAAGCTTACTATAATTTTTTACCGCGGTTAAACATCAGCTTTAAAAACAAGGCCAATCATACCATCCAGCTGAACTATAATTCATCCGTAAACCTGCCTTCGGCAAATGACCTGCAGCCGGTGCAGAATAATACGAACCCGCTTTACCAGCGTATCGGGAATCAAGACCTGGAAGCGAGGAAGAATCACCGGATGTCGATCAATTTTAACACCTTCAGCGCCGACAATAACAAATATTGGAATGGTTATTTCCTGATCAATTACGCGATGGATGATTTTGGCAATAGTATGCGCTATGTTGACGGCGTGCAGCATGTCCAGCCTGTAAATGTTGACGGTAATTATTTCATCACGACAGGGACCTATTTTGGAAAGCCAACCGGGCTCAAAGGCTTGAGAATGGGTTACGGGCTTAACCTTTTCACTTCGCATACATCCTCATTTATAAACGCGAGCCGGAACCTGACTAAGCGATATAATATGGGCCCAAATGCGACTTTCAGCTATGACATAGAGGGTAAATTAAACAGCGGAGTGTCATTTGGTGTACAGTATAGCATGGTTAACAATTCTCAGCCCGCGGCGATCGATAACAAGTATTTCAGTTTCTATAATTACAGCAATGTGAGTTGGGAGTTCGTGAAAAATATGCGCGTTACCGCCGACCTCCAATTCAATGGCACAGCCGGAAGGGCCGATGGCTTTAATAATAATATGTTCCTTTTGAATTCGGGGATCGAACAATATTTGATGAAGCGGAGGATGACATTATCTGTAAAAGGATTTGATATCCTTAATCAGAATACCAACATCGATAGGACGATTAATGCCAGCAGGATAGAAGACATCCGCTTTAACAGTATGACCAGGTATTTTTATATGATGTTAAACTTCCGGATCAATAAGGCAGGCGCAGGAACAACCAGGTCAAATCCTAGAAGCACTGTTGGTTAAGTTTAAAATGGTGAAAGAAGGTGAATTGAATGAGTTTTATGAAGGCATTCAATTCACCTTTTACCTTTCAGCCGTTTATAAGGAGTAACGAAGGGTCAGCCCAAATGTTCTTGGGTCTCCAAGTACGCCTGCGTAATGGCCTGCATTTCCGCCTGCAGGCAATAATTGCTCAAAATAATCTTTGTTGAACAGGTTACGGCCCCAAACGTATGCCGAAAAGCCTGTCGTAGCTTTATAGCCGATGCGGCCGTTAATAAGGGTATAGGCTTCAATATTCAAGTATTTAGAAGGCGAAGGGCTTGACGAAAAGTCGGAACGGTAATAAGCATCCAGTGCACTGAAGAACTTAGCTTCCTTCTTGAAAAACTTAGCCGGCGTAGCGAATTCTCCTCCCGCTGATCCTGCCCACTTGGAGATGCCTGGAAGCTGTCCGCCGGAAATGTCTTTGAATGCTACCTGTACGCCGTTAACTGTTAAGCCTGTTTCTTCCAGCGGAAGCGGTGCATTGGTAAAGCGGTCATATTTCGCGTCCGTGTAAGCTGCAGCTCCGTAGAACGTGAAATTCTGGTTTGCTCTCAGGTTTGCATCCAGTTCAAACCCTTTTACGCTTACCTTTTCTGCGTTTGCAATATAGCCTCGGTTCACGCCCAGTTCAGGCGACTGCACATTGGTCTGGTAATCTTTAATATCAGACTGGTGAAGGGTAAAGTTCAGCGTAAGGTTGTCAGCAGGTGAAGATTTTATTCCAAGTTCATAGTGCTTTGTGTCCTCGGGTTTAATAACCGCCAGGTTAGTGGCCGCCCCGCCCCCTGGTGCTGATGGAAGACCAGCTACGTTAACACCTACGGGCTTGAAGCTGGTAGAGTATGTAGCAAAAGCATTTAATCGTCTGCTTGGTCTGTAAGCGGCGGTGAACGAATACGTGAAGTTTTTCTCATCGGCATCGGCTACATACGACTGACTGCTGTATACACCGTTTTTTAGCGCAATTAATGCGGGGTCTGTAGTTTGCAGGCCACCCCGGGCGATCCGGCTATAGTTTACATCCTTTTCATCATAATTGAAGCGAACGCCCGGCAATATGTGGAAGTTCTTAATGATCTCCCAGTCGATGCTGGCAAATGCAGCTGCGCTTTTCGATTTGATGGAAGCGGTAGTGTATATACCATATCCTTCAAACAGGCCGGGTGTTCTCCAAAGTAGGCTGGTGGAGCTCTGAGAGAAGCGCCATTGATCGGAACCGGATTCTTCTGTTCCGTTGATCTTTACTTCCTGATCGATGAAAAATACACCGACGACACCGCTTAGTTTTTCTGAAAGCTGACCTGCATAACGTAGCTCCTGAGACCAGTTCCGGTGTTCTGCCGGGTTTTGAGATTTGGCCAGAGCCTGTAGTCCGGTGAAATCCCTGTCATTTGACGGAATCCAGTTCCAGTAGCGCCAGGCTGTGGTAGAGGTCAGGGTGCCTGGTCCTAATTTTGTTTCGGCGTTTAATGAAACACCACCCAGTTCGTTACCTGAATTCCATGGTGTATCATGATCAATTTTACGATCAAAAGCATTGAGGCTAGGCAGCGAATATCCGAGCTCGGCGGTAATTGCGTTGAACTGGCGATAAGCAGGCCTTAGGGTTTGTACTACTCCCGCAACTACCTGGGCATACCCATCAGGTTCCTGGTCAGAGGCATCCAGCGCAAGGGTTATGAAGGTGTTGTCTGTGGGCTTGTACAGCAGCTGGCCGCGAAAGCCGAGGTTGTTTATATCGTTGGTTGCTTTACCAGTTCGGATGTTTTCTATCACACCGTCCCGTTGGGTGCCAGAAAAGGAAACACGCACAGCAAATTTCTTGCTTAAAGGTCCGGTGACAGAGGTTTTCGCCTGGATGTATCCATAGTTACCGAAGCTGCTTTCAAAATTATATTCAGGGGTGAAACTAGCTTTGCGGGTTACGATATTGAAAGCACCAGCCGTTGTATTCTTCCCGAAGAGGGTACCCTGTGGACCGCGCAGTACCTCAATGCGGTCGATATCAATAAAGTCAAGAGTAGCAGCTGCAGGCCTTGCATAGTAAACGCCGTCTACATAATAACCTACTCCCGGATCAAGACCATCATTTGTCAGCCCGAATGGTGAGCCTATACCACGAATATTAACACCGGTGTTTCTGGGATTTGACGTATACATCTGCACGGATGGGATGAGCTCTTTAACGCGGCCCACATTGAATGCTCCTGATTCCTGGATCTGTGCACCGCCAACAACAGAAATCGGAATTGGAACATCTTGCAATGCCTCTGATCGCCGCCTGGAGGTAACGACGATTTCTTCAAGCAGAGCGTCTTCTACAAGTGTAAGCTGTACTGGCGTATTGAAACCGAGTATCTGGAAATCCTGAGGTCTAAACCCTATAAAGGTTGCCCTGATGTAAAAAGGGGGCTGTTGATTCACAGTTAGTTTGAATTGCCCGAGAGAATCAGCTTTGGTTGAGTTGTTGGTCCCTCTTACTGCAATTGTGGCGTCGGCCAGAGGCTGTCCCTGGCTGTCTTTTACCGACCCGGAAACTACTTGCTGAGCAAGCAAAGAACCAGAATAGAGAAGAAATACGTTTAGCAGCAGAAATTTTACTGCATACGGGAAATGTTTCATTTTTATGTGTTATTAAAGATTTATTGGAAATAATAAAAATTGATAGTTTGAATTCAATGGTGATCAGCGGCAACAACAGGGTTGCAAAAAGCGGCTTAAATTCAGGGGAAGAGGTGAATAGCTAACTTGTTTTGACATAATCCTGCCTTTAGTAGTGGGACGTTCTGGTTGTTTCATGCCGCAAGTATAGGTAAATATCCTATTATATCAATAAAGTCTATGGAATTAGTAGTCATTTATTTTAAAAAATGCTTTGATCAATGGGCAGACAACGTTTTTATGAATTATTTTTATCGTTCATATCGGCTTTTGTTAAGAGTTATAAACCAGAGGCATTCCGTTCCATCCCCGAATAGCGTTCTTGAACTCAGCTCCGGTTGTTGAAAATATTTTGGTTCTACTTTTATATCTTTGCAACAGCAGAGCAGCTTAAGAATTATGTTTGTACAAAAAATTAAATCCGGCGCGTCAGGGATTTTACTTTATGGTATTACACCTCCAAAGTCGGAGACAAGTCCGGAGAAAGTGGCCGAAATTGCTGAAAAGACAATGGGTCGTTTAGCTACAATTGATATCGATGCCCTTATCGTATACGATGTGCAGGATGAGTCGGCGAGGACATCGGAGGAAAGACCATTCCCTTTTCTGAAGGCTCTTGATCCGTTTTATTTCGCAAGTAAATACCTCAATGAATTGGATGTTCCCAAGATAATCTATCGTCCTGCCGGTAAATTTTCGACAGAAGAACTTTCGGAATGGCTGGAGAATGTTCATAGTTATAATTTTTATCCGGTGTTTGTGGGGGTTCCGGCTCCTGATTTTCCCGTAAAAACGAGTCTCCCCGAGGCTTATAAAATCTGGAGTAAGCACGAAAGTACATCCGTGATAGGTGCTGTCACTATTCCTGAGAGACATGCAGTTCTTAAAGATGAAGATGTACGTATCCTGGATAAAGTAGGTTGCGGGGTATCTTATTTTATTTCCCAATGTGTCTTTAATGTTGAATATGCGAAGAAGGTTATCGAAGATCTTGATTGCGCATGTACGAAAAATAATCGGAAAGTCCCAACAATTATATTTACCCTGACAGCTTGTGGTTCGGCAAAAACGCTGCATTTCATGGAATGGCTTGGAATACATGTACCCGAAGAGCTAAAGGAAGAACTAAGGACATCTGATAATATCCTGGAGAAGTCGGTGAATGTTTGCCTGAGCATAGCTTCCGAGTTGATTGAATTCTGCACCGCGCGTTCAATTCCCTTTGGATTTAATATTGAAAGCGTCGCGATAAGGAAGGAAGAGATCGAAGCCTCAATAAATATGGTGGATGAAATAGCTCAAATGCTTGCAAATAAGGGCTTGCGTAAATTGCGTGAGAAAGAGGCGGAAGTTTTACCAAAAGGAGTTTAACTACAGCGATTTAGTGAATTGTCGTTTCAGTTTAAATGAATACGGTTCTTTACTTTAAATGAATACGGTTCTTTACTTACTTTTTCGTCATAAGCGCCAGTACACCCGCCGTTACCAGGGATCCAAACACATAGTAGCCGATGGTCATCATTTGCCGCTTATCAGTATTTGCAACGTGCTGATCATTTAAACCCATAGGCTTTGGAGCTTTAACAGCTGCTATTCCGGCTGATACTCCGGCTCCAATTGCACGTAATAACATGAATTTCTTACCGCCCATTCCTATTGCCGCAAAATAAGACGCATTCGTAAGGACATCACCGGCGAGTGTAATACCATATAGGCGATCGCCGGTAGGGGGTGCAACATCCATTGCCGCAGCTGATTTTTTCAGGGCTTCTTTTCCAACGAGATCAAGCCTCGGAGCGTCCGGATCCAATTTTCGTAATGTTTCATGAAGGATGTTAAGCGCTGCAGCGCCTGCGAAGCCGGCAATAAGAGATTTCATGAAGTTCATATTTGTAGTTTTAGGGATAACACAATAGCAAGGTGATTGGTTTTGATAAGTATTAAGTAGTGTGATTAGCCGCAGGATCAGCTTGCCAGTTGTCCGCTTATTTTATTAATTTGTCTTCCAACTTTATATCTCGCCATGCTTAAAGAAGAACGGTTAAATTACATCATCAATCAAATAAACATTCATAACAAAGTGTTGTCAGCCGAGTTGAGTGTGCAGCTGCGTGTTTCTGAGGATACAATAAGAAGAGATTTAAACGAATTAACTGAAAGCGGGCTTATTCTTAAAGTACATGGCGGTGCGATATCGCGGTCTTTCCATTCGCCTTTTTCGGAACGGGAAGTTTATAAAAAGGAGGCCAAAAAAGATATAGCAAGGCGAGCACTGGGGCTGATTGAAGACGGCATGGTCATATTAGTGGGAGGCGGTACTACAATGATTGAGCTGGCAAGAATGATTCCCGAGCAACTGCATTGTACTTTTTTTACTATTAGTCCGCTGGTTGCCCTCGAACTTGCCGAGTCCCCGAACCTGGATGTTCACCTGATTGCCGGTAAGCTCTCATCAAATTCGCAGATACTGGTAGGATCTCAAGTGATTCATCAGTTAGCTGAAATTCATGCAGATCTCTGTTTTCTGGGTGCAAACAGCGTGTCGATTAAAGACGGTGTTACGGATTCCGATTGGGAAGTGGTTCAGGTTAAGAAGGGTATGATTAAAGCAGCATCTGAAACAGCTATTCTAACCATTGCAGATAAGCTTAATTCTGTTCAAAAAATGCGGGTTTGCAGTCTCGACGAGATTACTTACATGATCACTGATCTGAATAATACGCACGCGACCTTTAGCCAATATGCTGAAAAGATTAAACTCATCTAGGTTTTTTACTTCATGCAGGATTTTGCAGGATTTCTGAAAAACTTGCAAAATAATTTGTTTAGTGACGAAAAACTTCCCACTTTACACTGTCTAAAGTATCTTTAACAGGAATATATAATCGTGTTTTTTTTGCGTATATTGATACGTAGACATATTCCGCGCCGATCATATCATGAATAAAAATATACAGAATTTAGCCGGTATTTCTGTCAAGCCTGTAAGGAGAGTAATCGGCTTGATGTCCGGCACGTCCTTCGACGGTTTAGACATTGCCTTATGTGAGTTTCGAGGGAGCGGACTTGGCACAGATATTAAAGTAAACAATTTCGTCACGCGCGACTATAATTCTGACTTCAAGGAAGACTTGAAATCGGTATTTGCAAAAAAGTTCGCTGACCTGGAAAAGATCACACTCCTTAATGCGGTTATTGGAAGTTATTATGCAGAGCTAATCCTCGAATGCCTTGAAGAATGGGGAATCTCACCATCGGAGGTTGATTTAATTGCCAGTCATGGCCAGACTATCTTTCATGCGCCCAAGCATCAGCACCGAATGAGGGGATATCCAAATGCGACACTTCAAATTGGTGACGCAGATCACATAGCAATGAAGACGGGCATTATTACGCTAAGTGATTTTCGTCAAAAGCATATTGCTGCTGGAGGTGAGGGTGCACCTTTAGCAGTGTATGGAGATTATCTCATTTTTTCGAGTGCCACCGAGAACAGGATAATGCTAAATATAGGTGGTATAGCCAATTTTACGTTTTTACCTTCCGCCCATTCGACGGGATTTTTCTCTTCGGATGTAGGGCCAGGTAATACCCTCATGGATCAGTTCGTCCAGCTTAAATACCCAGGCAGGTATTACGATGAGAATGCTGCCATAGCATCAGCTGGCACCGTAAATACCGACCTTTTAAAGGCATTGCTGGATCATCCGTTTTACAAGGCAGAATTTCCTAAAACAACCGGACCAGAACTTTTCAGCCTGGATTACCTGAACGATGCGATGAGGCGATCAACTCAACATAATTTGTCAAATGAGGATATTATGGCAACCCTCGCGATGTTCTCTGCGAAAGGTATTATACAGGCCATTGTTGAATCCGTTAAGGGAAGGGGTGAATTCGAAATATATATGAGTGGGGGTGGAATGTATAACCCTTTGATGGTGAGTTATATTGAGCAGTATTTTGGAAGAAAACTTAAATTTACATCAGATTTAGGAATTAATCCGGATGCAAAGGAAGCAGTATTATTTGCCTTACTGGCAAATGAAGCCGTGGCCGGAGGGAGCACCCCGTTTGGTGATCGTCCAGGGGTGCCAACAGTATCTATGGGTAAGATAAGTTTCCCGCAATAGATCTAATTCAAATAAACCAATTAATAAAAACCAGAAGTATGAAAAGAGTGTTACAAACATTTAAAAAAGGCCGGTATCTCCTTGCAGTACTGGTACTCATGTGCTCTCAGTTGGCTGTCGCACAAACCCCGAGATACTCGATCCGGGGTGTTATAACGGATGCCCGTAACCAGGAACCGCTTATTGGTGCAGCGGTTAAAATTACAGGTACTAACCTGGGCACATCTACTGATGTTAACGGTGCATTCACCCTTAATGTGGATCTCAGTGCTGGCAGTTATCCCGTCTCAATAACCTATACAGGGTACAAACCGGTAAGCCGAACAGTTTTGCTGGATCAAAGTACTGTAACTTTAAACGTTCAAATGACTGAAGACGCCTTAAGTATCGATGAGGTCGTTGTTACAGGTACTACAGTTGCAACAAGCAAAAGACAATTAGGTAACGCAATTTCAACTGTGTCTGCGAAACAATTGGAAGGAGGTGCTGCAACATCAGTTGATCAGGCTCTTGCTGGGAAGGTTTCCGGTGCACAAATATCTCAAAACTCCGGGAACCCGGCAGGCGGGATCAGTGTACGCTTGCGTGGTAACAGTACTATATCCGGCTCGAGTGATCCCTTGTATATCGTAGATGGTGTAATCATTAACAACAGCTCAGCGGAATTGGTCGACTTGGGTGGTTATACCCAAAACCGGCTTGTGGATATTAATCCGGCAGATATCGACCGTATCGAGATCATTAAAGGTGCAGCAGGAGCGGCTATTTATGGCTCCCGCGCCAGTAACGGTGTTGTTCAGATATTTACCAAGAAGGGAAAATCGGGTAAGCCAGTAGTTGCTGTTTCTACACAGTTTCGTAGCAATTCTTTACGGAAACCGTTGGAATATAATCAATACCCCTTCCGATTTGCAAACACAGTTGCTGCGGACTTAACACAGGTTCCTGTAACACGATATGATCTTCAGGACCAGATCTTTGAAACAGCGTATGGATCAGAAACCAATGTATCTGTGTCAGGCGGATCAGACAATAGCCAGTACTATGTAAGTGCAGGTTATCTTGGCAATGATGGTATTGTTAAGAACACAGATTTCAAAAGGGCTACAACCCGTTTAAGATTTGATCAGAGATTTAATGATGTATTCAAGTTAAGCACTGGCGTCAGTTTTACCAGGAGTACGAGTTCTGAACTTCCGAACGGAGGGATTAACTCGGCATGGGGTGCTTTGACCGGATTTATTTTTGGGAATAACTTTGTTAATCCTAATCCTGATCCGGTTACCGGCGTGTATCCTACATTAGCTCCGACTGGTCTTTTGAGGACAAACCCGCTGGAAGCGATTAACCGCTTTGATTTTAACCAGCAAACCAGCCGTTTTATAGGAGACCTTACATTGACTGCGGAGCCCATGAAGAACCTTTCTATAAACTATACGCTTGGCTTTGATAACGCAACTCAGCTAGCTACCGCCTTTATTCCTATTGGCAACACAACACCAGCCAATACAACCGGGTATGCCAGAAAAGCAGACAGGATAAGCCTTTTGCTAAATAACGATCTGAACATGGCGTATCGTGCCAAAGTTGGGTCCTGGCTTGAATCGACTACATCGGTTGGTGGTACTTTACAAACAGAGAGAATAAACTCTAATAGCATTACAGGCACCCAGTTAAGCCCGGTAAGTCAGGCGGCGTCAAGCGGCGCATCAATCGTAACAGGAGATGCTAACTCAACTCTTAATATTCAGGGCTTTTATGTTCAGCAAACTTTTGGACTCGCTAACAAGCTGTTTTTAACCGGAGCGATCCGCAGAGACGGCTCGTCGTCTTTTGGGGAAGCGAACAGGTGGCAAAACTACCCAAAAGTGAGCGGATCATATGTGATTTCTGAAGAAGGATTCTGGAAGAACTCAATCGCTTCTGTTATCCCTAGCTTGAAGATCCGTGCATCTTACGGACAGTCAGGTAATCTTACCGCCATTGGCGCCTACGACCGTTTCAGTAATTATGTAAATGTTTCGCTCGCCGGACTGCCTGGCCTTTCTGCGCCGACTCAGTTTGGAAATCCGGATGTTAAGCCAGAGCGCCAGACTGAAAAGGAAATTGGTTTGGATGCAAGCTTCCTTGGCGACCGTTTAGGACTTGAGATATCCCTTTATGATAAGAGTGTTCAGGATTTGCTTCTGCCGGTTACTCTCAGGCCTTCAACCGGTTACCTGACCCAGTTCCAAAATATAGGAAACATGACAAATAAGGGTCTGGAAATCATGTTGAGAGGTGTGCCGGTTCAGAGTTCCAACTTTAAATGGAATTCTACTTTGATTTTTTCTAAGGTAAAAAACAGAGTTACCGATGTGCCAGGAGGAGTAGTAACATTCCCGGGCGGTTTTGGTCAGGTGGCAGCTGTTAATGGTTACGCTCTGGGCGCGTTTTATGCAACGGCCTTTGCACGTGATGCTTCAGGGAACAGACTGTTGAATGCTGCGGGCTTTCCTCAGCCGGAGCAAAGAAGCCGCAACGCGGCCGGACAACCCACAGGCGGAAACAAGCCAATGGTAATTGGAGATCCTAATCCGGATTGGACAGGATCATTTACTAACGAATTTTCGATTGGTAAAAGCCTTTCCCTGAGGATGCAATGGGATGCTTCCTATGGTAACGATGTGTTCAACTTTACGCGCCGCGTGGGAGATCGTGATATCTACGGTGGACTTAAAGGTTATGAAGATGAATTGAGAGGTACAGTACCGAAAGGAACTTCCGCGGCCTTATTCAGTATTATGGAAAATTGGATAGAGGATGGTTCTTATCTGAAATTCAGAGAGATCTCAGCCACTTACGACATCCGTCTGAAAGCACTTAATAATAAGCCACTAAGGGTTACCGTTTCAGGAAGGAATCTTTGGTCAATTGACAAGTATAAAGGATGGGATCCAGAAACCAACGCGGCTGGTCAAAGTACAGCCGTACGAGGCTTCGACTTTGTGGAAGTTCCGATCCCGAGAACTATTGCTGTCGGATTAAATTATACTTTTTAATTACTCAAAACTGTAAAGAGATGAAAACAAATTTCATATATAAATATCTCCTTCCCGTATTGGTTCTGTTCGTTTCCTCATGTGACCTCGATCAAACTAATCCTAACTCTGCGACAGATGAGCAGGTGCTGAAGACCAGGGAGGGTATTATTGCCCTAAGTATCGGTATAAGACAAAACTATTCAACGAACGGACTTAGCAGCGCTATGCTTGCTCCAACCGTTACAGCCCGGGAGATGAAAGGTATTGCAACCTTCACGAATACCCTTGAACTTGAGGCTGGCGGTACTGCCCTTCCAAGCGCCAATGGTATCATTCTAACTTACTGGTCGTCTATGCAAAGGCAGATGCAGATGAGTGAGAATCTGATTGCCAATGCGCCAAACGTAGCCGGGATTGAGCCAGGTTTGCTGAGTGGCATCATGGCACAGGCTTACCTGTTCAAGGCAATGGCGTTAGCTAATTTAGCAACTACATTCGAACAGGCCAATCTTAACAGCAGCACAACCGAGCCAGTAGCTTTCGTTCCGAGGGCACAGGTTTTTGCCGAAGCTCTAAGATTAATAGGCTTGGGAATAACTGGTATTACCACAACAGCACCATCTGCTTCATTTGCAAGCCTTGTAGCCGGCCCCGATTTCGACATACGGAATACCCTTTATGCCATGCAGGCGAGGATAAATCTGATGGCTGGTAATTATCCGCAGGCTCTTGCAAGTGCTAACCAGGTAGATCTGACTAAGAAATCAAGCTTTACTTACACTACGATCAGCCCTAATCCATTATATACCATTTATAATGTAACCAAATCTTACCGCCCGCGTGAGAATTATGGCCTGCCTGCCGGATTATATGAGGCTGCAGATAAACGTCTTGCATTTTACTTCACCACTCCAAGAGATGTGATCAATACCGATCCGGTGGTGACGCTTGCTGGCTTTGCTGCCGCTCAAACTACGCCGATCCCTGTTTATCTTACTGATGAAATTAAACTCATTAAAGCAGAGGCTACTTTAAGGACAGATGGTCCTTTAACTACCGCGCTTGATCTTATTAACGAAGTAAGAACTCAGAATACGGGCGACCTTTTCGGGGTGAATGCGGGGCTTCCTGCTTACTCGGGAGCTGTTACAAAGGATGCCTTATTACTGGAAGTTTATAAGCAGCGCTGTGCCGAACTTTACCTGAGCGGGTTAAAGTGGGACGATACAAGGCGTTTTAACCGTCCTGTTCCGCCAGCGAATAACTCCGAGCGTAACAGAGTATTCTATCCATATCCAGATCAGGAGAGGATAAACAATACTAATACACCGGCTGATCCGGCCATTTAATTTATCTATAGATGTTAAAGAGAGGAACTGTTGTTCCTCTCTTTTTTTATCCAGAATTATGAGAAATACATTAAGCCTGATCTTGATTTTTGTTTCTGCCTTTGCTTTTTCACAAAGTGAAAGTCCACTGAAGAGGATTCAGGTGGCCGAGGCCGGTGTCGTGGCGTTAAACAATAGCAGATCATTGCTTCCGCTAAAAAGCTTGAAGGATCTTGAAATCGCCAGCGTGGATCTCGGTTTTTCAAATTCAGCTGTTTTTGACAGTATCGCAGGAAAATATTGGGCGCTTAAAACTTTTCGTGGGGATACGATAACAACGGTTGAGGGCTTTAATGGCCTACACATGAAGTTAAAATTTTTTAACCTGATTTTCCTGAAGCTCCCCGATCAGGCGTCTGCAAGTAAAGCCTTAATTGATTTTGCTGCCGATCTTGAAAGACAGACAAAAGTCGTTTTCGTGGTAGCACGGGATGGGGCTAATTTGGCAAAACTTAATAAAATGAAATCCCCCGTAATCTGGCATAAGCTTAACAGTCCGGAAGCCGCTTCGGTCAGCGCCCAGGTTATTTTTGGCGGGATGGCATCTAATACAAAGCTAGACGCTGATTATAGCGAAGTTTTTAAAAAGGGATCAGGCTTTAATATTCAAAAGACTCGTTTGGGATATTCCATTCCGGAATCAGTTTCTTTATCAAGCGATTTTACTTCAGGTATAGATGCGCTTGTGAAGGACGGAATTGCCGCTCACTCAGCTCCGTCGGCCGTAATCCTGGTTGCAAAGGATGGCAAGGTTATTTTCAATAAGGCTTATGGAACTCATGTTTATAATGGCGTTGTCCCAACCAGGCTTGACGATATTTACGATATGGCATCTGTTACAAAAGTTACGGCCACGACACCTTCTGTGATGCGGCTGTATGAGCAGAAGATGATCGGCCTCGACAGTCCGATAAGTATATATGTTGCCACCACCCGGAACATCCCTGATAAGAAAGACGTGAAGATTAAGGAAGCTCTGCTTCATGAAGGTGGGTTTTACCCTTACATCAAGTTCTTTGAATTATTAAAGCCTGGTGAAATGAGTAAAGATTCGTCGGCCGCTTACCCGATAAAAGTAGCTGACGGGTACTTTCTGAGAGCTAATTATTTCGAAGAGGTGATGTGGCCGGTTACCTTGAGATCGCACGGCGGCACAAGAGGCAAGTTCGTCTACAGTGATGTTGGTATGTATATGCTCAAAGAGGTGGTCGAACAGACCACGCGCAGAAGACTTGACGAATATGTTCTGAACGAGTTCTACCTCCCGCTTGGAATGCAGGCGACAGGATTCCGGCCAAGGAACCGGTTCGAAAAGGCAAGGATTGTTCCGACCACTGAGAACGATAACTGGTTTAGAGATATGTTGGTTCAGGGTTATGTAAATGATCCGGGAGCGGCTATGTCGGGGGGCGTGCAGGGACATGCAGGTCTATTCTCAAATGCAAACGATCTGGCGATTTACTACCAAATGCTGCTAAATAAGGGAAGTTATGGCGGAGATAGTTATTTTGAATCCTCCACGGTAGACTTATTTACTTCCCGGCAATCTAAAGTCAGCCCGAGAGGCTATGGCTTTGCCCGCTTAACGGAGGCTGAAGAAAATGCTGATAGAGGATTCCCTTCACAACTCGCTTACGGGCATAGCGGATATACCGGAACTTATGTTTGGGTGGATCCGAAATATAATATGATATATATATGTCTGACAAACCGGGTATATCCCGACGATAATAAAACCTATGGAGTATCTAAAATAAATCTCCGGGCCAGAGTGCTGGATTATGTTTACGAAGAAATAATAAAGGCAAAAAAACAATAATGGTCATTTCAAGGTAGACCTGTAATTTTCTCACCTGTTCTCTTATCCTGATTGTTGAATTATTTCACACAGTGTGGAGTTTCTCTACAACACCTGTTGCTGGCATTTTTAATTAAACAGCTCGTTAACAGCTTTTTGGCTATTTAATCATTGCTTGGCATGGTACTTTCATAATGCTTATCACATTAATCAATAACCATTTAAATGAATATTATGAAAAAAGTAATCTTATCCGCAGCAATCATGGCGATCACAGGTTTCACCGCGGTGAACGCAAAATCAATTGAAAATACAACAATTCCGGTTTACGCGGTTGTTCAAGATAGTACTCAATCTAAAGAAGTTAAACTGGAAGAGCTTCCGGCGCCGGTGAAAGCTACCTTAGGAGCCGATGCGTATAAAGACTGGACTCCTGCTTCGGCAACATGGGTAAAGACCAAAGATGGAGAACATTTTGCAATCGTCGTTACTAAAGGTCAGGAAAAGGCGGTTCTAAAAATTGATCCGGCCGGAAAAGTAATTCAGTAGCCCATAATTACCATATCTATATAACGAAAGCCGGGAAGTCACCCGGCTTTCGTATTTTTGGATATTTTCTAAGCGTATGCCAAAAATCCTGTTAGTTGAAGATGATTTAACGTTCTCCCGTTTGTTGGAAGGCTTCCTTCAGAAGCATGGTTTCCAGGTCGATGTTAAAAAGACCGTCGCGGAGGGGATTTTGGCTGTCGACGTGGGCTCTTATGAGATCATGTTACTTGACTATAGACTACCAGATGGAACGGGACTCGACGTTTTGAATGCCGCGCGTAAAAAAGGTTTGAACTTTCCAACGGTAGTTATGACGAGTTTTAACGATGTCAGAACAGCTGTCAAGGCGATCCGTTCCGGAGCATTTGACTACATCACAAAGCCCGTGAACCCGGAAGAGTTACTCATGATCATACAGGAATCAATGGATCGTGGCAAACAAAAGACTGATGAAGGAAGACCGGAAAGAGGGTTTATCAAGGGAAGGAGCGGAGAATCGGATAAGCTATACGATTATATTTCATTAGTAGCTCCCACAGATATGTCGGTAATTATCCAGGGAGAAAGTGGAACCGGTAAGGAGCACGTTGCGAGGTCTATTCATGACCAAAGTAAAAGGGCGTCAAAACCATTTATTGCTCTCGACTGCGGTGCATTGTCGGGCGAACTGGCTGCCAGTGAATTTTTCGGGCATGTTAAAGGCGCGTTTACAGGCGCATTTGACGATAAGAAAGGCCAATTTGAATCTGCAAATGGTGGAACTATCTTTCTCGACGAAGTCGGTAATTTGAATTATGCCGTCCAGGTTAAATTATTAAGAGCCGTCCAGGAAAGGCTTATACAGCCTGTAGGCAGTACCAAAATTATCCCGGTGGACGTCCGGATATTGACTGCTACCAATGAGGACCTTCTTTCAAACGTTAATCGCGGCGATTTTAGGGAGGATCTTTATCATAGGTTAAATGAATTCAAAATCCAACTCCCGCCTTTGCGGGAAAGAGGGAAGGACCTGCTTATTTTTATCGAGCATTTTATTGGTTTGGCTAATTCGGAACTGGGACGGAATGTCAACAGCCTCTCTCCCGAGGTTATGGAAGTTTTTCAGGCTTATGATTGGCCCGGCAATTTAAGAGAGCTCAAAAATGTAGTTAAGCGAGTAGTACTGCTAAGCAGCGACGAACTTGTTAAGATCGAGGCACTTCCCGAAGAAATGATATTTTCGGTTAATAAGCCAAAAGTATCAACAGGTAGTTCAGACATCAAAGCAGTTAATGAAGCCAATGAGAAAGCGTTAATAGCAGCAACGCTAGCTCAGGTAAAATATAATAAAAGCCTTGCTGCGAAATTGCTAAACATTGATCGAAAGACGCTCTACAGCAAGATTGATAAATACAATATTAAGTAGTTATGATACTTTTTCAGTCTCAAACTGTAATGTTATAATGTCTATAAGGCCCCTAAGCTTTTGTATCACCTGATTTATTTGTTGTTGTATGTCAATTGTTAACTCAGAAGACTCACTTAGCACAATTTCCTTCAGTCTAAAGTCGGCAGCCAACTTTTGCGATCCGATTTGAGCCGTTCGACCTGCAATACGATGGAGCAATAACCGGCAATCTTCGACATTGTCGCTGGATATTGCTATCTCCAACAGAGTACAATCTGACAAAGAGTCGCTTACAAATTGTTTCAGGATCATCAAGACCCTAGCGTTGTTTCCAAAAGACATCTCTGTGAGATATTCCAGGTCGGGCATTGGTTCGAGGGATTCTCCAACCTGTTCTTCCGTAGTACTGTAAATAAGGTTCACTAGCTCAGCCTCCCTGAAGGGCTTCATTAGCAAGCCATCAAATCCTTGCCTCATTACATTTTCCTGCTCCCAGGGGAGTGCTTGGGCTGTAAGAGCGAAAATATGTATACCAACGGGCAATTTCTTTCGTAAAATAGAACATAGTTCAGCCCCATTCAATCGCGGCATTCTCATGTCTAATAATACACAGCGAAGCTTTTCATCGTGCGTTTCTTTTAGCAAAGCCAACGGATCGCTGAAGCATTTGTAATCAATATTATTTTTTTCAAAAATAGCAGAGCAAAGCTGCAGGATGAAACCGTCATCATCGACCATCCAGACACTACCGTCGTAAGGCTCCCTGTCTGTATGTTCTTGAATAGTAATAGCCTGCGCCGGTTTCTCAGCCTTAATAAAGGGGAGATAAACAGTGAAGCAACTTCCTTCGCCCATCGTGCTTTTTACATAGATCCGGCCGCCGAGATGAGAGACGATGGTTTGCACAATACTAAGGCCCAGGCCGGTGCCGGAACTGTTGTTCCTCGCTGCGTTTTCTGTACGTTCAAATTCACTAAAGATGTGACGGGTGTCTTCCGGACTTATACCTATTCCGGTGTCTTCCACCTGGATATTGAGGTGTATTTTCCCGTTATTTTCCTTACCGGCAACCGTCAGCGTGATTGTTCCGGTTTCGGTATATTTTACGGCATTTCCAATTAAGTTGTAAAAGATCTGTTTTAAACGGAAAGGGTCGCCTTCAAGGTACAATTCAGTATTTAATTCATAGTTTGGGATCAATACAAGCGTCTTTTTCTCAGCATGAACCCTCATCACGGAGATCACTTCATCAACAAGATCTTCTAGTCTGAAAACGCAATTAGTAAAGTTAAATTTCCCTGAGATAATATTGCTGTAGTCCAGGACTTCGTTCACTATTTGAAGCAGGTGGCCTGAAGAATTGTAGATTGCATCTATATTCTTGCTGCCTGCTTCATTCTGTTGTTTGGTCAGTTCTGCATAGCCCATTATGGCCTGTAGCGGGGTTCTTATTTCATGGCTCATATTTGACAGGAATCGTTGCTTAGCCATCGTGTGATAAGCGGCCTCCTGATTGGCGTGTTCAAGCATCTGACGGTATTTATTGTTCCTGGTAATGTCTGTCAGTATAAAATATCCCAGGCATGCAGTGACAAGAAAAAACGCCATTATGATTAGCTTGATCTCCCTGCTACTTTTCGACACGACAAGAAGGGCTTGCAGATGATTTGCCCTGGATTGTTTCACAACTTCATTTTCAACCTGTTCCAGAATGGTGAGCATCTGACTGACCAGGACATTACCCGCATCGGTTAACTGTTTTTCGCGGGAAATAAATTGCACAGCCTGTTGTTTCTGTTTTTTCTGCAGATTCACTAAAACCGAATCTACACTCTTGACCAAGCTGTCTTTGACAGCCGACGGAAAGGTATCAATGGTAATACTCAGTTCTTCATTGATGATTTTCTGAGGCGTTGTATTTTCTGAATTTGTTCTTTTACCAAATATTCTTTTAAGTAAACCAACGGGTGTTTCCTCTTTTCTGGCAGGAATAATGGTGGTTGTCGATCTGTTTTCTGCTTTAAGCACGGTTGTGCTGTCAGGGCGTTTGGAATTATCAAGCAGGAGCTCGTTCAGGCTGCTTAATTCTCCATTGAGTGCTTTATTATTCACAATTGCGCCCCTTATCGTCAGGTAGTCCGCAAATAATTTTTCGCGCTTTCGAAGCAATACTTTCATTGTGTAAATACGGCCCACCTGCGATTTGTCACCTTTATAAAGTTTTTGAAGCGTGTCCAGGGAATGCATCAGGTGGCGGGATTCCCGGCGGAAAAGGGCAGGGGCTTCCGCGGCGGCCTTAGCGGAAAGTGATCGCTGAACCTGCTCCAGTTTCGTTATCCTCCGATAGAGGTTATTTACAACTGAAAGTCTTTCATCGGGTTCAGAAAACTGTTCAACCGTTTTTAACATCTCCCGGAACGCTACATTGCTAACGCTCCAGGCCAGGAAAAGGGCTGTACAGGCAATCAGGAAGGCTATTATAACCTTTCCCTTGATCATTTTTCTGAATGGTATCGGATTCATTAAAGATACTGAGTCTGCGGTCCTATTTTAAAACTCTCCGAATGGCTCTTTTATTGTCGCAGCAGTATTTGAGAAATTTTGGATCTGATTTTCCTTGTTTCTATGGGTAATGGCGGGTAAGGAGACACGAAAAGTGGAGCCCTTAGTCACAGCACTATTTACCCATAGATGATCTCTTCCCTTTTAATTAGGTATGCGACGGCATAGCAAGTCCTGAGGTCCCTCAGGTTTGGAATAGGCTTTGAGCCTTCTTAATAACCTGTTCAAGATCAATGCCCTTACCAAGAACTCCTTTAAAGATGTCACCCTCTTGTTTTAGGCGATCGACTGCAGTAAAGATGGTAAAGTCTTTCATTTTTAGTCCAGATTTGACCTCGTCCCAATGCAGGGGCATTGAAACCGTAGCGCCCGGCTTAGGCCGCAGGGAGTATGGCCCGGCAATGGTGGCACCAGGGCGGTTCTGTAAAAAATCCAGGTACATCTTCCCTTTACGTTTAGCAATCATTCGTTCCAGGCTCGTAAACGCTGGAAGGTGACTGTGTACAATATTTACAATGATCCGCGCAAACATCTGGGATTGATCATAGGAGTATTTAGCTCCCAGAGGAATGTAGATATGGATACCGGTAGAACCTGATGTTTTACAAAAGCAAGGGGTTTCAATTGCATCACAAATCTTTTTTACCTCCAGCGCTGCTTCTATCACTTGGTCAAACGTGTTTTTGTCGGGGTCGAGGTCGATAACGCAATAATCGGGCTGATCCGGCGATTGTACACGGCTGAACCATGGATTCATCTCAATACAGCCGAGCGAGGCCATCCAGAGAAGGGTGGCTTCATCCGCGCCAACAAGATATTCTTTATGCTCGCCTTCACCATTTACGTATGGGAAGGTCTTAACCCAATCCGGTGCTTTCCCTTTCACATCTTTCTGATAAAAACTTTTTCCGTGTATACCCCCGGGGAAGCGGTTTAAAGATTGCGGTCGGTCTTTCAGATAGGGTATTATATATTCAGCAATTTGATAGTAAAAGTTGAACATATCGCGTTTACTTACTCCATCTTCGGGCCAATAAAGCTTGCTCAGGCTTGTAAATTTCAGCTCGTGCCCGCAAACCTTCTTTACCTGGGTTTCATCTTTAGGGTTTAAAAGCGTCTTTTTGAATTTACCTTTTGGTGGCCTTACGGCATGCTGGTGGATGGCTTCGGGTTCATCATTAACGATATTCTCAGTATGTTCTGAGACTTCGAGAATAACCTCGTGTGCTTGTTTATCGGAGCGCATTCCCTGGAAGGAGGGATGCCTGAATACGCCATCACTGGTTATCTCGGTGAACGCTATCTCGCACACGAGTTCCGGTTTCAACCACGTAGCCTTGGCTTGTGGTGGATTCGGACGGAAGCGAGACGGTTTATTGTAGTCCGGTTCAATAGGGAAGGGGCTTTTGTCAATAATCAGTGGTTTGAACTTCGCAAGCATCTCTTTTTGTTGGGAATGCGAAAAACCCGTTCCAACTTTTCCTGCGTACTGAAACTCTCCGTTTTTGTACACACCTAAGAGTAGTGAGCTGAAAGCTTTTGTCGTATCTTTGTTGCGAGTGTAACCGCCTATAACCACTTCCTGTTTTTTGCTGATTTTTATTTTTAACCATTCCCTGGAACGGATGTTAACCGAGTAAGTGCTGTCAGCTTTTTTTGCAATAATACCCTCCAGCCCCAGTCGTTCTGCGGCGCTAAAAAAGTCTGTCCCATTTGCATTAAAAACCTGACTCAACCGTACATTGTCATCGTCGGTGGGCAAGATTTCTTTCAGCACCTTCTGGCGCTGGATCAGGGGTAATTCCATTAAGTTTTTCCCTTCATACCATAGCAGGTCGAAGACGTAAAAAGCGAGTTCTCCGTCAGCTTCACTTCGCCAGTTTTGCAAACTTCCAAAGTTCGATACGCCTTTATCATTTAGAACCAGGATCTCGCCATCAAGCACTGCATTGAACTTCCAGCTCTGCAGAGTTTTTTGAATTGGATAGAATTTATCATTAAAGCTTTTATTGTTCCTGGATAGAATGTCAGCTTCTCCATTATTTAAGAAAGCCAAAGCTCTATAACCATCCCACTTGACCTCGTACACCCAGTCCGGATCGTCAAACGGCTCATCAACAAGTGTAGCAAGCATAGGTTTGATTCCGGTTGGAAATCTGGTTTTTTTCGCTCTTTTCAGTAAAGATTCGCTGTCTTCTCCGGATTTAGCATGTTCTTTTGCCGACGAGTTAGTCGTTACTCCTTTTTTTTTGAAATTTTCTTTTTTTAAAGCCTGCTCATGTCCTTCTTTCCAGACCTTTTCGCCGGTGTTTTCCATAGCCTCAATCGTTTTGCCAGAAAGTATAGATTTGTCCTTTTTGGTAATGTCCGTTGTCGAGGCGAATTCATCCTTATGCTTTATAAGCAGCCATGCATTTTCACCCATCCCCTGAGTATGAACAAGTGCATATTCTCCTCGCAGCTTTTTCCCATGGAGTCTGATTTTGAGAGAACCATCCTTTAATTGTTTGATCAGATGTTTTTCCTGAGCTTTTTTCCCTTTGATTTTGTCGATCGGTTCGTAAGCGCCCTCATCCCACACAATAACTGTCCCGCCGCCATACTCACCCTGCGGGATAATACCTTCAAACAACCTGTAATCATAAGGGTGATCCTCTACCATCATAGCCAGTCTTTTTGTGTTCGGGTCTGTGGAAGGGCCTTTCGGCACGGCCCAGCTTTTGAGCACGCCTTCCATCTCGAGCCTAAAATCATAATGTAGGCGGCTTGCGTCATGTTTTTGAATTACGAATCGAAGTTCGTCCTTTGCCTTACTTTTTCCTGCCTTCGGCTCTGAAGTTTTCGTAAAGTCTCGCTTATCTATATACTTTTTCAAACTCATAATCATGTTCTTCTATCAGGGATATAACAGCTGCTTCTGCTTAACATCGCGAAGCTCGAAAAGTTTAAGTCTTCGCAAGGGCCTACCATTTCGGTGCAGGATAGCTGAGACTTTGTATGCTATCGCTGGATATAATATATAGGGTTCCGGAAAAAAAAACAGCTACTTTATACTTCTGATCAATTGGGAAATATATTGTAGTTTTACATCGTATCCGGACGAGGGTATTCCCCGTAGCGGAAGCGCCTCCTTAAATTAGGTATAACCGGGAAATTAGCTCAGCTGGTTTAGAGCACTACCTCGACAAGGTAGGGGTCGCTGGTTCGAACCCAGTATTTCCCACATCAGTCGCCGTTTAAACGACGGCTTAAAGAAAACAGGGACCTTAGTCCCTTTTTTATTGAAATTTTGCCGGCCCCGGCGTGACTGAAATTTGATCCTTTGGTAAGAGGTGGCGACGACCCCTTTTGCCGCGACCTGGTAGCTTTTCGCACTCTTTTCGGGATCGCTCCCGACTACCGGGACTGTTCCCGGAGATTTTTTCTTGTTACTTACTATGGTTTAGAAGTGCTAAGAGATACATTTATAAAACTATTGTCCCAATGGCCAAGGCTCTATTCTAAATTAAGTTTGAGCGGTCGATAAACGGAAATATTAGCTGCTTAAATTAGTATGAGCCCGGATTTAGATACCATAGTCATCTTTGTTTTTTCGGCCTTTGTATTATTCATAGGTTTGGTTTTTGCAAGGACCGGAATTAATTTAAAGTCTTTCTTCGCCGGCGGGGAGTCTGTTCCCTGGTTTATCGGAGGCCTATCGTTATTCATGAGTTTCTTTTCTGCAGGCACCTTTGTAGCGTGGGGATCAATAGCCTACAAATATGGATGGGTGGCTATTACCATTCAATGGACAATGTGTATCGGAGCGTTGATTAGCGGCGTGTATCTGGCACCGTTGTGGAAATCAACAGGTAACCTTACCGCAGCGGAGTTTATCAGAGAGCGTCTTGGCCCGCATGTGCAGAAAACCTATATCTACATTTTTATGCTGGTTTCCCTATTTATTAAGGGAACTGTATTGTACCCGGTAGCCAAGCTTGTCAGTGCTTCATTAGGGTATCCATTGATGCCATCTACTGTAGTTTTGGGTCTATTTATGATCGCTTATACAGCAGTTGGAGGGCTCTGGGCGGTTATGGTTACCGATATTCTTCAGTTTGTAATATTAACGGCTGCGGTTCTGATTATACTTCCGCTCTCATTCGATGCAGCGGGAGGTCTGGAAAAGTTTCAGGCGAACGCCCCTGCAGGTTTTTTTGAATTGATAAATGGGGAATTTACTCTGGGATTCATCATCGCATTCACCCTGTATCATATTTTTTATATCGGAGGGAACTGGACTTTTGTGCAGCGTTACACCAGTGTCAAGGATAACAGGTCAGCCAGTAAAGTGGCGTACCTGTTTGCAGGGTTGTATTTGATCAGCCCAGTGCTATGGATGCTTCCGCCTATGATTTATAAGACCATTAATCCGGCGCTGACCGGCCTCGATACTGAAAATGCCTATCTTATGATCTGCCAGTTAGTACTTCCTCCAGGCTTATTAGGGTTGATGCTTACCGGAATGTATTTTTCAACTTCAGCATCTGCAAATACAACCCTGAATGTGGTCTCAGCAGTTTTTACAAACGACATTTATAAGGGCCGGATTAACCCTGGAGCAAGCGATCGGCGCTTGATGCGGGTTGCGCGATGGTCATCGTGGCTAATTGGTCTGGGAATGATAGTAATCGCTTTGACCGTACCTTATATTGGCGGGCTGGTGAATGTTACAATTAGTGTAGGTGCCATAACAGGTGGGCCGATTCTCGCTCCTCCGCTATGGGCCCTGTTTTCTAAACGGCTGAGTGGGAAGGCAACCTTGGTTATTACCTACATTAGTCTGGCAATCAATCTGGTCTTTAAAATTATTTTACCATTCTTTATAGATTTCGGATTGACGAGAGGAGAGGAAATGCTTGTCGGTGTGGGCGTTCCTTTGATGCTTTTAATTGCCAACGAAATCAGGACATATTATGCTGGTTATATAAGCCCCCGGTACATCGAGTTTAGGAGACTTAAAAGCTCGAGAAAAGTTCAACAGGATAATTTGACGGAAGAAGAGATCAGGCAATCCTTACAGCAAAATAAGTTTGGTCTGAAAATTACAGCATTTGCTCTGGCATTTACCGCATTCTTGCTATTACTGCTTGGGCTGATTACCGGCAAAAATCTTGATCTATTAGGTTCGATCGCTGCTTTAATCCTTATCCTGGCCTGGATTCCCTGGAGGGCGTCAGCTAAGATAGTCGCCGGTCCGTTGAACTAGAATATCTATTACCAAATAAGATAATTATGATAAAAAGTGAGTTTTCATCTGTCGGCCGTTCCATTCAGGAGCGGTCATTGGATGCCGATCTGGTTATTGTTGGCGGAGGAATTGCCGGAACCTGCGGAGCCATTGCTGCTGCCCGGGAGGGTCTAAAGGTTATTCTGGTGCAAGACAGGCCAGTGCTTGGCGGTAATGCTTCAAGTGAAGTAAGACTGTGGATATTAGGAGCGACCTCAAGTATGGGAAATAATAATCGTTGGTCCAGAGAGGGCGGGGTATTAAATGAGATACTCGTCGAAAATATGTACCGAAACCCGGATGGAAATGCCATCATTCTGGATACTATTTTACTGGAAAAGGTAAAGGAGGAGCAGAACTTGATATTGCTTTTAAATACGGCAGTCTATGAAGTAGTTAAATCCGAAGCAGATATAATACGATCGGTAATAGGCTTCTGCAGCCAGAATTCTACCCGCTATATTTTGTCAGCACCCTACTTTTGCGATGCCTCAGGCGATGGTATCGTCGCCTTTCAGGCAGGAGCTGCATTCAGGATGGGGGCAGAATCAAAAGATGAATTTGACGAGGGGTTCGCCCCCGACAAAGAGTACGGGGAACTGTTAGGACATTCGATCTACTTTTTTACCAAGGATGCTGGCAGGCCCATTACATTTACTGCTCCATCTTACGCGTTGAAAGATGTTTCTTCCATCGTGAAATATCGTTCATACGATGTTAGCGATCACGGATGCAAGCTCTGGTGGCTTGAATATGGTGGCAGACTTGATACCATTCACCAAACCGAGGAGATCAAATGGGAATTATGGAAAGTGATCTATGGGATATGGGATCATGTAAAAAATTCCGGAAAGTATCCCGAAGCCGAAACCCTTACCCTCGAATGGGTTGGTCATATTCCCGGAAAACGTGAAAGCCGTCGTTTTGAAGGCGACTACATGCTTTCGCAAAAAGACGTAGTTGAGCAACTGCATCATCCCGATGCTATTTCTTATGGTGGGTGGTCTTTAGATTTGCACCCCGCCGACGGCGTGTTTAGTGACCGTCCGGGATGTAATCAATGGCATTCGAAGGGCGTTTATCAAATTCCCCTCCGCTGTCTGTACAGCAAAAATATTAAGAACCTCTGGCTGGCCGGAAGGATAATCAGTGCAAGTCATGTAGCATTCGGGTCTGCAAGAGTAATGGCTACGGTCTCTTATTCAGCCCAGGTGCTCGGCCTGGCCACCCAGTATTGTCTGAGAAAAGCAATCACTCCATCCGAACTAGCTAATTCTTCCTCAGTTCAGGAATTGCAGCAGGAACTTATGCAAAAGGGGCATTTTATTCCCGGACTGATCGCTCAAGGAAAAAATTTGGCTCATCAGGCAAAGCTCAGCTCCACCTCCGAGTTTAGACTGATGGAAATGGCAGCTGATGGAGGCTGGCAAAAACTTGAATACTCCGCTTCTCAATTATTGCCTGGCGCTGCTGGTGATCAGATCCAGATCAGTTTTGAAGTTGAATCAGTGGAAGATACAATTTTGACTTTCCAGTTGCGCTCAAGTGAAAAGCCGTATAACTACACTCCCGAAGTTGTTCTTGAGACCCGTGAAGTTTCCGTTTCAAAAGGGAGAAGTACTGTAATTGCAGAATTCGATTATGTGATCGGCGTCGAACAGTATGTTTTTGCGTGCATATTGAAAAATGAACTGGTTTCTATTAAAACAAGTAATATGTTTTTAACGGGAACCATGATGTTAATGAACAGATACAATAAAGCAGTTGCCACCAGCGGTGTGCAGCTGCCGCCTGATGATATTGGGATAGATACTTTTGAATTCTGGCTTCCTTCCAGACGACCCGCCGAGCAAAATCTGGCATTTAAACTTACAAAGTCTCTCGAGCCATTTAAAGTCTCCAACCTGACCAATGGTTATTGCCGTCCAACAAACAAAACAAATGCTTGGGTTGCCGGTGTTGAAGACCCTGATCCATGTGTAAGATTGCAGTGGGATCAGCCAGTTCAGATTAAGCGGATAGTATTGTTCTTCGACTCAGATTTTGATCATCCGTTGGAATCGACCTTAAGGGTGCATCCCGAGCGAGTTGTGCCTCATACGGTAAGAAATTATAAGATTCTCAGTGATAAGGGCCAGTTGATCGTCGAAAAGACAGGAAATTATCAGACGGTCAACGAGGTGTTTTTTGATCAGGGAATCACCACGGCTTCTATCGAAATTCACCTGGAGCATCCGGCGCACAATGTCCCGGTCGCATTATTCGAAATTCAGGTTTTCTAATATATTGATACCTTGAGCATCAGACCGGCTCTGATTCCAGGCGTACGCTTGAATTTCTGATGATCAGGCTGGAATCGAGCGTCTTTGTAATGGCTTTCCATTGAGAGGCTTCCTTATCCATGAGTTCCAGGAGTAATTGCACTGCTGTACTGCCCATTAGCCGTTGTGGCTGGGCAATTGTAGTGAGACTTGGCTCGATGAGTTCGGAGCCATAGTCATTACTAAAACCTACTATCCCAATCTCTTCGGGGATCCGGATGCCAAGGTGCTTTATAGTCTGAATAGCTTCTATTGCGGCTGGGTCATTGACCATGAATAATCCATCCGGTGGGTATTTAAGTTCCATCAACTGTTTGACAAAGGCTTTTACCTTTCCGAGGGTAAGATCATAAGGGATGATCAGCGATTCATCAAGAGGGATCTGATGCTTTTTTAGAGCATCCTCGTACCCTTTTAATCGCTTTCTGCTAGTGATCAACGATTCAGGTCCTGCCAGATGGGCTATTCTTCTTTTTCCCGTCTGGATAAGATGTTCGACAGCCCCAAACGCAGCTTCATAATCATTGATTACCACCTTTGGGACGAGCATTTCATCGCACACCCTATTGAAAAATACGATGGGAATACCCTTGCGCTCAAAAACCTTGAGATGCTCAAAGCTTCGCGTTTCTTTAGTTACAGATACGAGTATACCATCAACCTGGCTCGCCAGCATTACCTTTGTATTTTCTACTTCTGTTTCAAACTGCTCGTTTGATTGGCTGACGATAATGTTATAGCCATGTTTACTAGCGGTCTCCTGTGCGCCTATAACAACCTGAGGAAAGAACGAGGTGTTGAATTCAGGAACAATAATTCCAATGAGGCTGCTCTTCCTGGCTATTAGATTAAGTGATAGTCTGCTGCGTTGATAATCAAGCTCTTCAGCAAGCCTCAGGACAGCCTGACGCGTCTCCGATTTTACTTCGGGATGGCCGGTTAGGGCACGGGATACCGTTGACTTCGAAATCTTTAATTCCTTTGCAATGTCGTATATCGTTGTTTGGTGTATCCTCATGCTAATCTAATGCTATAAAAATAACATAAATTTCGGGCTATAGTCCTTAGAAGGCTAGCAGGCCGAGCAGATACTTAACTACAGGTTAATGGGAGAAAATTTTGTTTAAACTTGGTCTCCTGAAAAATGACCAGATGCCGGCGGTAAGCAAACCTAAGCTTAGGAATCCTGATCCGGGTACGGTCTGCCGATATTCTGTTCAGTCGATTTTTGCTGATAATTTAACGTTTTTGTTATTTTTGAGAAACGCCACTACATGAGAATCTTTTTACTGCTAATATTGTTCTTTCTTCAGCTGGCAGTTTATGGGCAAGACGGTTCTCATGGTATTCCAAGGACGTATAAAATGCCTAAAGGAGTATCCGGTAAGGATTATCTGCCGAATACCGTCATCGTTAAATTTAAGGTAGATGCTACTCCAGGTCAAATTCAGAATATCGCTACCATTTTCAAGACTAAACTCCCCAATATTACAAGCGGAAGCATTAGAAATGTAAACCAGTTATTCAAAAAATCGCTTCAGGCAACAACTAAAGCCACCGGCCGTATTGATTACAGCGATACGATAGGAGTTGATCGAATTTATGAGCTCCAGTTTGACGGGAGCAAGCCTATTGAAGCTGTTATTAACGAGGTTTTGAGAAGTCCGATGGTCGAATACGCTGAACCAAGTTATATTTATCATACCTCCTATGTTCCCTCTGATCCTTTTTACAATCCGTCACAGAGCTATTTGAGGCAAATAAGAGCAAATCTGGCCTGGGACGTTATCAGGGGCTCAGCAGGCATTGTTATAGCGATTGTCGATTCAGGGTCGGATATGGATCATGAAGATTTGAAGCCCAACTTATTGCTGCCGGGCAAGGACCTTGTGGGTGCAAGTTATTTGACGACGGTCGAAGATAATGATCCTGATGTCAAAAGTGATTCAACAGATCACGGTGTACGGGTAAGCGGCTTAGCATCCGCCATGTCAGATAACGGAATAGGAGTGAGCAGTACCGCGTTCAATGCTAAATTATTGATCGTAAAGGCCGGCGCCGACAATAACGCCACAGCCATTTACAGGGGTTATGAAGGTATTAAGTTTGCTGCGGATAATGGTGCAAATATAATCAACTGCTCTTGGGGAGGTCCGGCAGGCGGGGCTTATGGGCAGGACATTGTTAACTATGCTTTGGCCAAGGGGTGCCTTATAGTAGCTGCTGCTGGCAATGAGGGCTCTAACGAACCTGAGTACCCTGCAGTTTATTCTGGTGTGATGTCGGTGGCTAGTGTCGATAACGCTGATAGAAAAAGTAACTTTTCCAATTTCGGATCTCACGTTTCAATATCCGCCCCAGGCGAAACTTTTACAACTGGAAACAGAAATAATTATACTGCAGCCAGGGGCACCTCATTTTCCGCCGCTATCGTTTCCAGCGCGGCTGCATTGGTTAAAACTAGATTCCCAGGCTTCAATATGGATCAGGTAAAGGAGCAGTTAAGAGTTACAGCAGACAATATTGATCCCATCAACCTGGGTTTCGGTGGACTGTTGGGAAAGGGAAGATTAAATGTATTCCGCGCAGTTACAGAAACGCCACCCTCAATACGGCAACAAAAAATTACCTTGGTGGATAAAAGCAGGGGTTCAATCCCACCTGGTGACACTCTTCGGATATTTTTTGACCTGAAAAACTTTCTGTCTCCCGTATCGGCGCTTACCGCTACGCTTTCATCAACCAATCCCGATGTGCAGGTTATCGACGATCAGATGAACGTGGGTGCGCTCGGAACCTTGCAAACGCGAACTATGGTTGGGGCTTTTAGAGTGTATATCAAGCCGGGTATCTCAGATAATGAAGAAGTGACTTTTAAAGTCACATATACCTCCGGTACAACTTATTCCGATTCAGAAAGTTTTACGATTCGTGTCGCTCTCGATTATATGAATATTAACGTGAATGCAATCTCTACGACGATTAGCAGCAATGGGCGCGTTGGGTTTAGCGGGCCTGAAGCTACGAAAGGACAGGGATTCGTATATAATGGTGAACAACTGTTGTTTGAAAGCGCGCTGATGATTGGAACGTCTACATCCCGGGTTTCTAACAATGCTCGGAACGACAGCGGAGGTGCAGACGAGCATTTCGTTAAGAAGGTGCGCGTCGGGAAAATCGATGACGGCCAGGCTGCGTTTAAAGCCACTTCAGAATTTGACGATTCAGGCGCCGTCAGTAATCTTAATTTGCTTGTCAGACATACTCAAACTGCATTCGCTTCCACACCTGATGACAAATATACAATTGCCGAATATGAGATCCGCAACACGGGTGGCACTGTTTTAAGCGGGGTTTATGCAGGTATGCTTACTGACTGGGATGTGGGAACCTCAGACGATAATGCCACGCGGTTTGATGTCGTGGAGCGACTGGCAATGGTTTACCCGAAATCGGGAAGCCGTCTTTATGCCGGTATTAAGTTATTAAATTCAGAATATGCACCTTCTTATTACCCCCTGTCAGATCAGGTTCTCGGCGACCCATCCCAAAGCGGTGGCGGCCTTAGTATCCGTGAAAAATTTGAAACTTTATCGAGTGGGGTGAAAGCAAGCTCGCTGGGCGAAACATCGGCCCATGGCCTTGATGTCATGTTTGTGAGCGGTTATGGTCCTCTATCAATTCCAGCCAGCGGGTCGGTGAAAATAGCCTTTGCGTATATTGCGGGAGACAACCTGGCAGACCTCCAGTTGAGTGCCCAGTCTGCTCAGAAAAAATATAACGAAGTATTACAACCAGGTTCATCACTGCCTGCAGACAGGTTTACCCTGGATCAAAACTTTCCTAACCCGGCAAATGACCAAACTATTATAGAGTTTAGCGTGCCCGAGCTGGGATTGACATCACTTACCTTATATAATACCGGCGGACAGCAGATTCGTGAACTGGTGAATGCAAATTTGCCCAAAGGGGTGTATAATATAAATGTAAACCTCTCGGACCTCGAGGCAGGTGTATATTTATACAAGATGATGTATAAAGGAAAGGAAAAAACATTGAAAATGATCATTGCGAAATGATCCGTTGAAATGCCTGCTTATGCAGGGGAGTTATAACACATCCTGCATAGCGGTTCATAGCTTTCCTTTTCTCCCAGGAGAATTTTTGCCTCGCTCGCTGCGGTTCTGTAGGAGTATGTTGCGGGCCCCCCGCATTGTACACAAACTGCATGTACCTTAGTTACCAGCTCAGCTATGGCCATCAGTGCTGGCATCGGGCCGAACGGTTTTCCCTGGAAATCCATATCCAGGCCGGCTATCACAACCCTGATTCCTCTGTTCGCCAGCTTATTACAGACATCCGGCAGCTGATCGTCGAAAAACTGAGCTTCGTCGATCCCGACAACTTCAGTATTGGCGCTAAGCAAAAGAATTGAGCTGGCAGTTTCAACCGGGGTCGAATGAATTGAATTCAGATCATGTGACACAACTGATGTTTCATCATATCTCGTGTCTGTTTTAGGCTTGAAGATCCCTACATTCAATTTCGCGATCTGCGCCCTTCGCAGCCTTCTGATCAATTCTTCAGTCTTTCCCGAAAACATCGATCCGCAGATCACTTCAATGCTCCCGCCTAGTTTTTTTCTGCGTTTAAAGTTATGCTCGCTAAATAACATCTGTATGCTTTGTTAAGGTTTCTAATATCCGAATTTCAGCTGGGAATACGATGATTTGGGGACAATATGCAAAGAAAAATAGTCCCCGTTATTAATATTGTAATTATCTTTGAAATAACGATTTTTAAGCCGGAACAGAGGAATTTTATAGAAGAAGCCATATTCAGACAATGATGAACAGTAAGGAAATTTTAAGAAAAGCGGGCGGTATACTCAATGAATTAAATGAGCAGTATGAATATCTTTCCCGGAACCCGGATAACCTGAGTGAATTGGAACTGGAGCTTTTTTCAGCTAATGCAACTTTCCTTTCAGATCACCTATCTATTCTTGTTAAACTAAACGAAAAGGCTTCCAATACGAACGCTAAGCAGAGTTTGCCAGATCCTTTGGAAAGAGTCGCGCAGGCACAAGCTCTTGAAGAAACAGAGCCTGGAACGACTGAAGAATCAGCTCATGCCGAGGAATCAATCTCACCGGACTGGAAGTTTGAACTAGAGAAGGACTCCGGCTTAACCTTTGATTTTGAGGAGAAGGAAACGGATAAGCTCATCGACCCGCCTTTAACAGAAGAGAAGGAGAAGGTTATCGATGAAAAGACGAAAAAGGAAGATAATGAAATCGCAGATACCTTTAATGAACCTGCAAAAAAAGAGAATGTTGAGCCCGAAAGCAATGACGAAATAAGTATCCGAAAAGAGGAAGCGGAAGAAATTCATGTAAAGGAGGTGGTAATTTCCGAACGGACTATTGCCGTTCCTTCAGATCAGGTTTTGGATGAAAATCCTAAGCTAACAGTGAATGATTTGCTTTCCAGAACTCTGCAGCAAAAATCCGTCAGCAGCCAGTTTAGTTCGAGACAAACTAAGGATCTTAAAGGCATGGTCAGCCTGAATGACAAACTTTTATTTGTGAGGGACCTGTTTAACGGCTATAGCCTGGCATATAGCGAAGCGATTGAATTGCTGAACAGGTTTGATAATTTTGAATCGGCGGATAATTTCCTGAAGCAGAACTATGCCGCCAAAAATAATTGGTCCGCTAAGCAGGATGTTGCTGATAAGTTTTATGAGATACTAAGCCGGAGATTTGCTAAATAATTCCCATCCTGTTTGAATCCAGCTTCAGCAGGATAAACAGTAGAATAGTAAAACTCCACAATGAAGATCCGCCATAGCTTAGAAATGGCAGCGGAATACCGATGACGGGAATGAGGCCAATAGTCATACCTATGTTGATGAAAAAGTGGAAGAATAGTATGGATGCAACCCCGTAACCGTATATCCTGGAAAATGCAGACCGTTGCCTTTCGGCGATAACAACTATTCTTAAAAGAAGGAACAGGTAGAGGCCAATCACAACAGAACAGCCTGCAAATCCCCATTCTTCACCTACTGTACAGAAAATGAAGTCTGTACTCTGCTCGGGAACAAAGTTGTATTTCGTCTGAGTTCCCTGAAGATAGCCTTTCCCCCACATCCCACCAGAACCAATAGCAATCTTTGACTGATTTAGGTTGTACCCCACTCCACGAGGATCGTTTACCTTTCCCAATATTACATCGATCCGGTTCTTCTGGTGCGGTTTTAATATGCTGTTATATGCGAAGTCAACTGAAAAAACAAACAGGATGGAGAAAAAGAATCCGATAGCAAAGACAGTGATCATTTTTCTGTTCTTCCGGAAAAGATATACCAGCAACCCTACCACAGCCATAAGGCCTAGCAGTACGTAATACTTATTGTATAACACTGTCAGGATGAACAGCAAAATAGCAAGGCCCTCGATTACCAGGAAATATCCCGATAGCCCTTCCCTGTATAGTACAAGGATCAGGGAACTGAATGTAAGCGCTGAGCCTGCGTCTGGTTGCAAAAGGATGAGAGCGGTTGGGATCAAAATGATCATTGCTGCTACAAGCTGTGTCTTTATCTCCTGAACTTTGACCGTACTGGAGCTGAGGTACCTGGCAAGCAATAGGCAGGTAGCAAATTTTGCAAACTCCGAGGGTTGCAGCCTGAAGTTTCCTATGGGTATCCAGGCTTGATTTCCTCCGACATTTCTTCCTATGATCAAGACAACAACCAGGAGAAGTAATGTTACACCATAAAAGACCGGAGAGAAGGCGTTAAAAAATTTCCCGTCTAATAATAATATGACGAAGCCTATAATTACGGCGGAGACTATGAAAATTAATTGTTTCCCATAATTTGTGTCAAGGTCAATAATGCTGGGGTTTTCAGGATCGTAAACGGCTGCATGAATATTAAACCAGCCAATTATACATAGTGCCAGATATGTAAGAATTATAAACCAGTCGACATTAAAGAATAGGCTTCGCTGATTATTCATCTTGTTGTTAAGGCTATTGGTTTGTTAATTTCTCCCTGTGTATTTACAGTATCAGAGCCTGCTTTTTTAGGCGCTTTTGGTTTAACCGTTGCTCCCGGTAAAAGATTTGCCTCCAGCAACCTGTCTATATAGTACTTCGGTCTTGAAATGGAATCTGTAAGGTATTTTTCAACCATCAGGCTCGCGATAGGAGCAGACCACGTAGAACCGAAACCGGCATTTTCAACTACAACCGCGATAGCGATCTTTGGATTAACTCTGGGCGCAAATGCCACGAACACCGAGTGGTCTTTACCATGGGGGTTCTGAACCGTACCCGTTTTGCCGCACATTTCAATATTGGTGATCTTCGAATAATACCCCGTTCCGCCGCCCTGGTTTACAACATCACTCATCCCCTGGATTACAGCTTCGAAATATTTGGGGTCGATACCTGCATCATTTTTTATTGTAAACTCGTCTTTCACGACTTTTTTATCACCTATGGCTTTAATAAGGTGAGGTTTGTAAAAGAAGCCCCGGTTAGCAACAATCGCCATTACATTGGCCATCTGTAAAGGTGTGATTCCCAGTTCACCTTGCCCGATTGATAAAGAAATGGTGTAAGAAGATCCCCACTTGTCACTTTTAAATCGTTTAGTATAAAGTTCATCGGTAGGTAACAGGCCCCTGCGTTCCCCCGGAAGATCAATCCCAAGCTGGCTGCCAATTCCAAATGCGGATACAGCGTTGCGCCACCTTTTATACGCATTTACAGGTCGCATACCCGCCTGATCGATCATTCTGGCGTAAGTATATCCATAATAAGTATTGCAGGACCCCTGAATAGAGCGGCGGAGGTTAGTAGCACCATGAACATGTGTGCAGCCCATCCAGCCTCGCCGGCCATACCTGTAGCCTCCGGGGCAAAAAAACAATGTTTTATCATTGATCACACCGAACTGCTGGGCAACCAGGGCATTCACTACCTTGAAAATTGAACCGGGAGGATACTCCGCCTGTATAGGGCGAACAAACATTGGTTTGTATTTGTCATTAAGAAGTGCCATGTAATTATTTCCGCGCTGACGGCCAACCATTAAGTTTGGATCGTAACCAGGGCTGCTTACAAAAGATAATATCTCCCCTGTTGCGGGTTCGATAGCCACGATACTGCCAATCTTATTCTTCATAAGTCGCTCGCCAAGTCCCTGAAGTTCTTTATCGAGGGAAGAAATCATGTGCTCACCCGCCACTGCAACAGTATCATACTTACCATCAGCATAATGTCCTTTTGGCCGGTTCAGTGCATCTACCATAAGGTTTTGTACCCCGCGCTGGCCGCGCAAAAGTTCCTCGTACGATTTCTCAACCCCGGTTATACCGTGGTAATCGCCCTGGTTATAAAAGCCGTTTGAATTTGCGATAACCTTTTGATTTACTTCCCCGATATAGCCCAGGAAATGAGCCCCCAGACTATCAGGATAACGGCGGACTGTCCGGTTTTGAACGAAGAAACCGGAAAAATCCGAGAGCCGTTCCTGAAAGGAAGCATAGATCTGGACAGAAAGTTGCTTTTCAAAAATAGAGGCTTTGTAAGGAGAATATGATTTTGCTTTTTTGAATTGCCGGTCGAATCTTGCTTTGTCTATACCGATGAGTTTGCAAAACTCGAGCGTATCAAAAGGTTTAACTTCCCGGGGTATGACCATCAGATCATAAACCGGCTCGTTCTGAACAAGGATCTTTTCTTTCCTGTCCAGAATTACTCCCCTGGCAGGATATACAGGCAAACGCCTGATGACATTATTTTCTGCTGATAGGATATATTCGTCGGTGATAACCTGAATGTAGAATAATCGTGCAAGCAGAATAATCGCAATGACAATAAAAATACCCTGAACAACAAACTTTCTTGCAAAAAAACTATTCATTAACGGGTTACTCTAAATGCCGGGTTACTTAAGGACGTGACAGCCAGTAGTGCAGATCTCAAAAAAAGCATCTGTTTATTGCTGCAATTACAGTGTAAAAGTAATAAAAGAAATTGTTCAAATTGAGTATTATACACGTTCTGTTAAGATTTTGATTAGCGGAATTTTTCTTGAAATTTTGCCGGGCAATTCAATATTTAACGCCTCTTCCGCCACCCTCATTGTGCTTAAAGTAAATTCAGATAAATAAGTAAAAAATGCCATTGATTCAATAAATTCTACCATGGAATGATGTCTTTAATAGGTAATTTTGTATATGGAAAATGAAATTCCCGTATATGATATCTCCTCTGTATCCGAATTTCGTAAAGACCGCATCCAGGTAAGTCGCTTTAGTCCGTATTTTGAAGCACACAATCATCTGAGGCACGCTCACCGCCACAACTTCTATCACGTTCTATTATTTACTCAGGGTAGGGGTACGCACTCGATTGATTTTGAAACGTTTGCTATCAGGCCCTATCAGATATATTTCATGGCCCCTGGTCAGGTGCATAGCTGGGATCTTGATGGCTTTGTAGACGGATACATCATCAATTTCTCCGCTGAAGTATTTCAGTCGTTTCTGCTCAAGCCTGATTTTATTGACTCTTTCAGATTTTTTAGAGGGAACGTTTCGGATTCAGTGATAGACATCCCCATTAGCTTGCAGTCTAAAATTGAATCTTTTTTCGAGGATATGCTGTTGGAAAGTGCTTGTGACGATCATTTTGGCTTAACTATGGTGAAGGTATTAGCGATTAATGTTTTCGTGCTGGTAGCGCGTTTGTTTCCTTCTTTGCCAAAAGATGACACATCTTCGTACAACTATACATTGTTGAAGAACTTCCAGAAGCTCATATCAATAAATTACAGAACGCTTAAATTCCCTAAAGAATACGCCGAACTGCTCTATATAACTCCTAATCACCTGAATGCCTTATGTAACGATCTATTGGGATTATCAGCAGGTGAGGTAATCAGAAACAGGATCTTTTTGGAAGCCAGGCGGCTACTGATTAACCCTGACCTCAGTGTTTCGGAGATAGCACATCTGTTGAACTTTACTGATAACTCCTATTTCACAAAAGCCTTTAAAAAGCATGTCGGGCAGACACCCGAGGAATTTAAAAAAGCATATAAACCATGAAACTATTTACTGAAAAAAAGGAAGATCATAGGATCTCACAATTGTACGCTCTTGTTAACTCGAAATGTCCGAGGTGCCGAAGAGGCGATGTTTTTCAGAACTCTATGTATGGATTTAGAGCACAGAAGATGAACGAGAATTGTCCGCATTGTAACCTTAAATTCGAAAGGGAACCCGGATATTTTTACGTCGCCATGTTCGTGAGTTATGGTTTCAACGTAGCGCAGATGATAATAGCAGGTTTGCTGACCTATTTCATTACGCATAACAGCGAAAGCCCATGGTTATATATGGCAGTAATCTTCCCGGTGGTTGTTGTTCTGGCGCCATTTAATTACCGGTATTCAAGGCTTATCCTCTTATACTACCTGACACCAGGGCTTCATTACGTTCCCGAAATGAGCCGGGATAAGAAGGTCAAAACAGCTATCTGACTTTTTTGCGATAAAACACAAACTCTGTTACCAGGATTAAAAACGTACTGAGAAGGGAACTGAGCACCACTCTTACTAAGGTGTGGCCCAGATCAGATAGACGGAATGCCTCGAAGATAAACAGGACAAGATGGTGGAAGAACGCGAGGATAATAGCATAAAATACAAACCATCTGAATCCCATGATTCCGAGACGAGGTTCCGGCTCATTGTCGAAGCCGTCGCGCTGCACCGTAATACTAATAAATATAATCCTGACAAACGCCATTACACTACATGCAAGCGCATGCAAGCCCAGGGTATCGTAGAAAACGTCAACGGTTAGTCCTGTAACAAAGGCAAGTAAGAAAAGCAGTCCGTTCGGGATGTTGAAAGGCAGCAATAAGATGAAAAGAATATAAAGGTATGGAACGCTGAGGTTATAATATCCGGTATTCTTCAGCAGAAAAACCTGGGTGGCTATCAGCAGCACAAATCGAATCGCATTAATAATAACCGCCCTTCCCATTATTCAGCTTTGTTTAGCGCTTCAAGGGATAACTGCTCCCTGGATAGCACATTGTTAATTACGTATACATAATGCAGCGCAGAGAAGTCAGTATCCAGTTTAACCTCGATATTTAATGCGCTTTCAGTACCTTTTAAACCTGTCTTTGACACCACCCCGATGTTCGTTCCTTGCGGGAATAACGAAAATTCAGACGTAATTACCCGGGAACCTTTTTTAACAACAAGGTGGCCCTGGATGTCTTTAAGAGTGGCATAGCGGGCATCGAAATTTCCCTCTCCCCAAACGAGTGAACCTATGTTTCCGTTAACGCTTGCACTGACCTTTGTTTCGGTATGCAAAAGAGAACGAATGGTGGAGAAATTATCAGAGACATTCAATACGATTCCCACAACGCCTGTAGCCGATGTAACGCCCATCCCTTTTTCGATCCCGTGTTTTTTACCGCGGTTGATGGTGATATAATTATTCTTCTGATGAATGGAATTATTGATAACCTTCGCAACGGTATACGTATATTGCTGCTTAAGCAGGGTGTCATTGACCGTAACCCGTTTAATGCTGTCGCTGTAGAAGGAAGACTTTAATAAATTACGCAGCCGCGCGTTCTCGGCCACAAGACTGTCATTGGTTTTTCCAAGCACCAGGTAACTGCTGAATTCATTCATTTTTTCGTAAGCACTCCCAACAAATTGATTCGAAGAGTTCCACACGCTGGCCCGCTGATAAGAATTGTTGTTTACCAGCATGATCAGCGAAGTTGTGAAGAAAATCACCAGCAAAAAGAATGCGTTGTACTTACTTATGAAAAGCCAGAGATTACGCATAGGTGAGTTATAGGTTGTAAGTTATACGTTATAAGTGCCATATTCAACGGAAATCAAACTTAATACTTATAACTTACAACTCGTTTACTGCATTAAGAATTTGAAATTACCTATATTTTTTAAAGCAATGCCCGTTCCTCTGACCACTGCCCTCAGCGGATCTTCAGCAACGTGAACCGGAAGTTTGGTTTTTGCTGCAATACGTTTATCAAGACCTCGAAGTAGTGCTCCACCACCGGTTAGATATATCCCTGTCTGGTAAATGTCTGCTGAAAGCTCCGGCGGAGTGATCTCAAGTGCTTTCAATATTGCCTCTTCTATCTTGGAAATAGATTTATCAAGGCAGTGTGCAATTTCAGTATATGAAACAGTGATCTGTTTTGGAACACCGGTCATGAGGTCGCGTCCTTGTACCGCGTAGTCTGATGGCGGATCAGAAAGCTCTGGCAAGGCAGCGCCTACCTCAATTTTGATCTTTTCGGCCGTACGGTCACCGATCATAATATTATGCTGGCGGCGGATATATTGAACGATATCGCTATCGAAATTATCTCCGGCAACACGGATAGATTGATCACAGACAATTCCGGAAAGAGCAATAACTGCAATTTCAGTAGTTCCACCACCAATATCAATGATCATATTTCCCATCGGTTCTTCAACATCAATACCAATACCTACAGCTGCTGCCATTGGCTCATGTATTAAATAAACTTCTTTCGCTCCGGCGATCTCGGCAGAATCGCGTACAGCGCGTTTTTCAACCTCTGTGATGCCAGAAGGGATACAAATAACCATACGCAGCGATGGAAAAAACCAGCCTTTACCATTATTGATCATTTTGATCATACCGCGGATCATGTATTCCGCAGCATTAAAATCGGCAATCACTCCGTCTTTTAGAGGTCTTACGGTCCGGATATTATCATGAGTTTTACCTTCCATCTGCATGGCCTGTCGGCCAATGGCAATTACCTTGTTGGTAGTGCGGTCAAAAGCCACGATAGAGGGCTCATCTACCACAACCTTGTCATTATGAATAATAAGAGTGTTTGCGGTGCCGAGGTCAATCGCGATCTCTTGTGTAAACCAGTTAAATAAACCCATTCCTGTGTTGTTAGATGTTGAAAATGTATGCTAAGATAAACTCTTTTTACTAATCATTATTGTGAAAAAAGGCTTATCAGAATTTATTTTTATGGCGTTATTTTAATGTTTAAAATGACGTACACCGGTGGTTACCATACCGATTCCTTTTTCGTTCGCCATGTCTATTGATTCCTGATCCTTGATCGATCCTCCTGGTTGTAAAACCATCACAACACCCGCATCGGCAGCAATAGACACACAGTCAGGGAAGGGGAAGAAGGCATCTGATGCCATTACACTACCCGAAAGTTCAAAATGAAATGCTTTGGCCTTTACAATTGCTTGCTGTAGTGCATCTACACGGGATGTCTGACCAACGCCGCTGGCAATCAAACAGGCATCTTTTACCAGCACAATCGTGTTAGATTTAGTATGTTTCACAATCTTATTTGCGAAAGCCAGGTCTTTCAGCTGCTGTTCATCAGGCTTGCGGTCAGTAACCGGGATCATTTGTTCCGGGCCTTCTATCAGAAGATCTTTATCCTGTTCGATAACGCCGTTTAAAAGCGTTTTGAATTGCTTTGGCGGAAGCTGTATATCGTTTCTTTTCAGGATAATCCGGTTCTTTTTTCCGCTAAGGATCTTAAGGGCATCTTCATTATAGGAAGGCGCTATCAGCACTTCAAAGAAAAGGTTGTTTATTTCAGCAGCTGTTTGCGCATCAATCTCACGGTTACATATCAAAACGCCACCGAACGCAGAAACAGGATCGCAGGCGAGGGCCGTTTTCCATGCATCCAGGATTGAATCTTTAGAAGCCACACCGCAGGCATTCGTATGCTTTAAGATCGCAAAGGTAGGCTCGTTAAATTCGTCTATCAGTGATACGGCTGCATCCACGTCGACAAGGTTGTTGTAGGAAAGCTCTTTTCCGTTCAGTTTATCGAACATCTCACCCAAGTCACCATAAAAGACACCCTTCTGATGGGGATTTTCTCCATAACGAAGCGAACTCACGTTCTGCTCGCTGTATTTAAAGACGGTTAGTGGATCCTGTTGATTGAAATAATTAAATATAGCGGTATCATAATGCGAAGAAATGTTAAATGCCTGGCGGGCAAATGACTTACGATGCGATAACATCGTATATCCTGCATTTTCAGTCAGAATATTGCTTAAGGTTGTGTAGTCGTTTTTTGACGCGATGATAACCACATCATTGTAATTTTTTGCCGCTGCACGGATAAGGGAGATCCCTCCAATGTCGATCTTCTCAATAATATCCTGTTCTTTTGCGCCCGATTTCACGGTTTCTTCAAAAGGGTACAGATCGACGATCACCAGGTCAAGCTCCGGAATCTCGTACTGCCCGATCTGCGCTTTATCTTCATTATTATCCCTGCGATTCAAAATGCCCCCGAAAACTTTTGGGTGAAGTGTTTTTACGCGACCGCCAAGAATGGAAGGATAGCCGGTAAGATCTTCTACAGCGACAACATCGATACCGAGGTCACGGATGAATTTTTCAGTTCCGCCTGTGGAGTAAAAAGTAACACCGTCTGCATGTAACTGGCGGATAAGCGGTTCTAAATTATCTTTATAATAGACTGAAATTAAGGCGTTTTTGATCTTAACGGGATGGCTCATTGAAAAAGTTTACTTGAAGCCGCAAAGATAGTTTTTTTGACGAGAAAGTTTTTAAGATTTCATCTTTTTCAAAAGCCCTTCAACGATCTTCGGGTAATGCAAATGTTCCAGCTGTTGCCCTTTAAACTTGATCATTTCCAGATCGTCACCACTCTCAATTTTGAAGCGCGATTGATGGATAACCTCACCATCGTCGAAATGCTCATTTACAAAATGGATGGTAATGCCAGATTCTTCTTCTTTTTCATTAAGAATAGTTTGATGAACTTTATCACCGTACATGCCCTTGCCGCCAAATTTAGGCAGAAGTGAGGGATGGATGTTAATGATCTTATTAGGAAAGGCCTTCAGGAGATTCTGCGGAATGAGCCATAGAAAGCCAGCAAGTACAATGAGATCGATCTGAAGGTTTTTCAGAAGTTGTACCACATCGTCGGTTTTGGTAAACTCGTGTTTATCAAAAATATGCGATGGTATCTCAAAATTATCTGCACGCTGTAAAACGTAGGCCTCGGGGTTATTTGTAAGGACTATAGCTACTTCTGCGTCGTCGTGTTTTTTGAAATACTCCATGATCTTCTGTGCATTTGATCCGGAACCTGAGGCAAAAATGGCTATTCGTTTCTTCAAACTATATGTTTTTTAACAAAGATATTATTTTGGTCGCTTCATGAAAGCGAATTTAATAAATACGTGGTCATAACGCGATTGCTGTTGATTTGTTGGACCAAAGTGAATTTAAAATTACGATTACAAATTTCCTCTCAGCTCCTGTTCCCTTTCCAGCGCTTCAAATAATGCTTTAAAGTTTCCTGCACCGAATGATTTGGCTCCCTTCCGTTGTATGATCTCAAAGAAGAGAGTGGGCCGGTCTTCCACTGGTTTGGTAAATATCTGCAGCAAATAACCCTCTTCATCACGATCTACCAGAATACCTAGCTGTTTAAGTGGTTCTATGTCCTCTTCAATTTTGCCCACACGGCTTTCAAGATCATCATAATATACAGTTGGAACCTTAAGAAACTCGATTCCCCGATCCTGTAGTTTCGTAACCGTGTCAACGATGTCGTTTGTTGCTATAGCGATATGCTGGACCCCTTCGTCTCCGTAAAAGTCCAGGTATTCCTCAACCTGTGACTTCTTTTTACCTTCCGCAGGCTCATTAATCGGGAATTTAACGTAGCCATTCCCATTGCTCATTACCTTGCTCATCAAGGCAGAGTATTCCGTAGAGATCTGTTTGTCATCGAACGTAAGGATGTTTTTGAAGCCCATTACATCCTCGTAGAACTTCACCCATTTGTTCATCTGGTGCCAGCCGACGTTGCCTACGCAATGGTCAATATACAAAAGCCCCGTTTCTTCGGGATTGTAATGGCTTTCCCACTTTTCGTACCCTGGCATAAAAAGCCCCCGGTAATTTAGCCGTTCAATAAATAGATGCACAGTTTCGCCATAGGTGTATATTCCGCTCATTTTTAGTACACCGTCCTCATCTTCCAGAGTTTGAGGATCCATATAGCTCTCGGCTCCCCTTGAGGTTGTTTCTTTATGAGATCTATAAGCGTCATCAACCCAAAGCGCAATGATCTTTACTCCATCTCCATGCCTGGTCAGTTGTTCGGAGATCGGGTGCTCCGGATAAAGTGGCGTCGTTAGCACAAGCCTGATCTTATTCTGCACCAGCACATATGAGGCGCGGTCCTTTACGCCGGTTTCAGGTCCGGCATAGGCCAGACTCTGAAATCCGAATGCGGTTTTGTAAAAGTGGGCCGCCTGCTTAGCGTTCCCAACGTATAGCTCAATATAGTCAGTCCCGTTCAAGGGAAGGAAGTCTGTATCCTGAGCTTTATTTGCAAGAATGTCAGTTTTCATAAGATGAATTTCTACAAGGTTACTCCACGTTTTCCTGCCAGCTTTTGTGATAGGACTCATCCTCGATGCTTATGGCATAGTCTGTCAGCATCAGGGGTTTAAATGGATCGATCATTACGGCGAGTTCTTCGGTCTTCTCTTTGCCTATCGATTTTTCTACTGTTCCGGGATGCGGACCATGGGGAATCCCCCCGGGATGCAGAGTGATCTGGCCTTTTGCCACACTCTTCCGGCTCATGAAATCGCCATCTACATAATACAATACCTCGTCACTGTCTACATTGCTGTGATTATACGGTGCGGGAATAGACTCGGGGTGATAATCGTATTTGCGCGGTACGAAGGAGCAAATTACGAAGTTATGTCCTTCGAAGGTTTGGTGAACTGGCGGCGGCTGATGGACCCTGCCGGTAATAGGCTCAAAATCATGGATTGAAAATGCCCATGGATAATGAAATCCGTCCCAGCCAATGAAATCAAATGGGTGAGTACCGTAAACGTAGGGATAAATAAGTCCTTGTTTTTTGATAAGGACTTTAAAATCTCCTATTTCATCATTCGTTTCGAGGCCTTGTGGTCTTTTGATATCACGTTCACAAAAGGGAGAATGTTCCATTAATTGTCCCCACTGGTTCCTGTATCTTTTAGGTGTTCTTATCGGGCTAAAGCTTTCGACAATGAAGAGCCGGTTGTTTTCCGTATCAAATTCTATCTGATATATCGTGCCCCGCGGAATTACCAGGTAATCCCCGTACGTGAATTTGATCTTCCCGAAGCCTGTTTTAAGTACGCCGCTGCCTTCATGTATAAAAATGACCTCATCTGCCTGACTGTTTTTGTAATAATAATCAGTCATTGAACGGCGCGGGGCGGCCAGGGAGATATGGAGATCGCTATTGACGAGAACCGGCTTTCTGCTTTCCAGGAAATCATCTTCAGGCTTTATGTTAAAACCGATCAGGCTGGTATGCTTCAAATGCTTCTCCCTGGCGATCTTCGGTTCTACAGAGTAGGATTCGCCCAACGATTTAACAATAGTGGGCGGGTGACAATGGTAAACCAGGGAATACAAACTGGAAAACCCTTCAGTAGAGACCAGTTCCTCAGCATACAAACTGCCATCCGGTTTACGGAATGCGGTATGTCGTTTGTGCGGAATAGATCCTAATGTATGGTAGACAGGCATATATTAGAATTATTGGTTAGTATAATTGGTAGCATAAAGGTAACGTTTTCTGCTAATGAAAGTTCAATGGTAAATGAAAGTTCCGGGCATCTTTATAATTTCGGAAACCTTATTTCAATTCATTAGTTTTGAGTAAGCCGCTAACCAAACAGAAATTTTATGAAACTGATATCCTATAAAACCGAAGACCAAGAGCATCTCGGTGTTTTTGTAAAAGGTCATATTTATAATCTTAACTCATGCGATAAGCTTATCCCGGATAATATGAACGAATTTTTGTACGGGGGCGAGGAATTAATGGATAGGGCAAAAAAGGTAGTTCTGGACATTAAGTCCGGGAAGCAGGAAGCTAAGGAGGAAGTGTTCTTCGAAGTGCTTGCTCCCGTGCCTCATCCATCTTCATGCCGGGATGGTTACGCCTTTCGACAGCACGTCGCCTCAGCCAGGAGGAATCGCAGGGTTGAAATGATCCCGGAATTTGATCAGTATCCGATCTTTTATTTTACCAATCATAACGCAATTCAGGGAGCTGGTGATATTGAGTGTATGCCTGATCATTTTGAGAAGCTGGATTTCGAACTTGAGGCTGCCATCGTCATCGGTAAGAAGGGCCGAAACATTCCCGCCGCAGAGGCGGATTCATATATTGCAGGATATATGGTTATGAACGATCTCAGTGCCCGTACTTTGCAGATGGAGGAAATGCTTCTCAACCTTGGTCCGGCAAAAGGAAAAGATTTCTCAACGGTTATTGGTCCATGGCTGGTAACTCCTGACGAGCTGGAAGAATTTAAAACATCTCCAAAGGCTGGCCATGTTGGGAATGCTTATGATCTTGCGATGAAATGCTGGGTCAATGGGGTAGAGGTTTCTTCCGGATCAATGGCAGATATGGACTGGACCTTTGCAGAGATCATCGAGCGGTGTTCTTACGGAGCGGATATTTTACCTGGCGATGTGATCGGGTCCGGCACTGTAGGCACAGGATGTTTCCTGGAGTTAAACGGTACCGGGCTGTTAAACGATCCGAACTACAAGCCCCAGTGGCTGCAGCCAGGTGATATTGTTGAAATGGAGATCACCGGGCTTGGCCGTCTGACCAATACGATTCTTAAATCAGATACAGATTGGTCGATACTTAAATTAAAAAAGAACAGAGAATAAAGAGCAAAGAACAAGGACTGACTTTCGGGCGGAATCGAAGGTGCAAACATTGGTCTTTGTTCTTTGCTCCTTGTTCATTAATCCATTACTATGCTAACCCTGAACCCCTCAGATCTCAGTACCGCCGAACTGCAGAATTACCTGCAATATGCCATAGCGCCGCGCCCGATCTGTTTCGTGTCTACCATTGATAAAGCGGGAAATATCAACCTTAGTCCTTTTAGCTTTTTTAATATGTTCAGTACAAATCCTCCAATATGCGTGTTTTCGCCTGCGCGCAGGGTGAGGGATAATACTACTAAACATAGCCTGGAGAATGTTCTCCAGGTGCCGGAATGCGTAATTAACATCGTGAATTACGATATGGTCAGGCAAACCTCTCTTGCAAGTGTTGAATATCCAAAAGGAGTAAATGAGTTTATAAAGGCTGGATTTACCCAGTTAGCGTCCGATCTTGTAAAGCCGCCCAGAGTAGCTGAATCACCTGTGCAGATGGAATGCATTGTAAGCCGGGTTATTCATTTAGGAGATAATGGTGGCGCCGGGAACCTTGTAATAGTTGAAGTAAAGCGGATCCATATCCGCGAAGATATTCTTGACGAGAACGGCAAGATAGACCAGGCTAAAATTGATCTGGTAGCCCGGTTAGGAGGAGATTGGTATTGCCGCGTAGGAGAAGATAATCTCTTTAAAGTCGAAAAACCTGTACGGACGCTGGGAATAGGAGTGGATTCTATCCCTTTAGCTATCAGAAGTTCGCATATTCTTACGGGGAACAATTTGGGGCAGCTTGGAAATGTCGAACACTTGCCTGCTGACGATGAGATTGCTCAATTTCAATCGGATCCTGAGCTAAAACAGATCATGGATGCAACTATCGGTGATAGCACCAACCGCGAACGTGAGCTGCATCAGTATGCCCGAAGGCTTCTGGAGGAGGGTAGGGTTATTGAGGCGTGGAAGGCACTTCTTTCTTGAGTTGTAAATAATACGTTGTACGTCTGGGCGAAAAAGCAAAGCTGAAAGTGGAAAACTGAAAACTGAAGCAAAACGTACAAGCACGTGTCGGAAATCCAGAACTTTCAGTTTTCAGCTTTCCACTTTCACCTATTAAAGTCCCAGGACTTGTCTCAATTTCGGATACCCCGTCTTACTTACTGGAATTTTCTCTCCCGATTTAAGAATAGCCAGATGGGATTCTTTTTCATAGGGGTCTATTCGCGTGATCTCATCAATCTTTACAATGTATGAACGGTGAACACGCACAAAATCAACGTCGCCTAGAAGTTTTTCAAAATAAGACATTGTTTTGTTCTTCAGGAAAGAGCCTTCAGCAGTATGGATCTTTACATAATCGTCATCTGCAGCGAGGAATATAATATCGTTTAAGGGGATGATCTTGATTTTGTTACCTGTTTTTACAACTACACGTTCGTTCTTGGGAGATGATGTTTGAATATTGTCAAGGATCTGGGTAGTGTCTTTTTTGGCTTCTGCTGTTGGCTTTGTGTCCAGCCATTTTTGGACAGCCCTGTCAAATCGTTCTTTGGTAAAAGGCTTCAGCAAATAATCGATCGCATGCTCTTCAAAAGCCTTAATAGCATATTCATCAAAAGCGGTGGTAAAAATCACGGACGGTGGCTGGTCGATCAATTCCAGCATCTCAAAGCCATTTATTTTAGGCATCTGAATGTCCAGGAAGATCAGGTCAGGTTCATGCTGTGCAATGGCTTTGACACCTTCAAACCCATCACTGCACTCCTGTACGATTTCAATCTGCGGCCACGACTGCAAATATTCTATTACTACTGAACGGGCCAGAGGCTCGTCATCAATTAAAATAACACGCATTTTTATACCTGAGGGATTTTTACAGTTGTTGTAAATATATGGGTATAAGATGTAGTTTCCAATAGGTCGGTGCGGCCAAATAATAAATGAAGCCGGCGTTTTACCCCACTGAGCCCGAATCCAGTTCCGTGCTTAGGCCGGGTGGTATCCGGATCGTACGGGTTTTGAACAGTCACATGGAGCTCATTTTCAACACACTCGGCAAAAATACTGATGGTAACCACCCCGGTGGTATCGTAAAGGCCGAATTTTATGGCATTTTCTACAATCGGCTGCAGGAGCATTGGCGGTAATAATAAAGCCCTGCAAGCTTCATGAAATGAAATCTCCGTTGATAAGCGATGTCCGAACCTTACTTTCTCAATGTCCAGATAGAGCTGAAGATGTTCCAGTTCTGCCTCTAAGGTAACAGGTGCCTGATCCTCCTTTTTTAAAGTCCCGCGCAGAAAGTCGGATAATTGATGAATCATCTTACGCGCTTCTTCCGGCCGGCTGCCAATTAATGCTGTAATTGAATTTAAGCTGTTAAAAAGAAAGTGAGGCTGCAACTGTTGCCGAAGATTATAAAGCTCTGCATCCCGTGCAAGGGTTTCGGCTTCAATCTTTCGTTTCTCCGTTTCTTTCTGATCTTGCTGCGTATAATAAACCACGCTTATCATTGCCATCAAACTAATGATCAGGAGTCCCAGGAAGAATCTCACCGGCAGTGAATTATAAAGGAACTCTGCATAATGCGGATCTGTTAACACCAATGAATCTAATATCCAATGGTTGACTAGAAGCCAGATCGAAGCCAGGATAGCGCAATACATCAACATCAACAGGTACCGGTTCTTCTCAGGCCTGTAATATTTAAGGTTGTTCCCAATAAGGTAACAGGCTATGGCGAGTAAGATCGTGCTGATAGACCCATCTATCATAGAGGTCTCGGGTGTAAACCCATACCAAAGTAATATAGCCGATTGCGCAATAACGCACACTACAATACATTGAATAACGATCAGGAAGATCTTATTCCTTGATAGTACAGAGTTAGTTGACCGGATTTGATGTTGAGACACCGCTGTGATTATCTGGTTTAAAATAAATTACCGCTTATCCTAAAAACTCTTGATGTCTATTCCGCCGAATAGTGACGTGCCTGTAATAACTAATATTTTGTCGGGAACTGAGTTTAGCTGGGGAGGCCGTTTATCTTCCACGCCACCAAAAATGGCCACCATTTCGGAGTGTATTGTCCAGTTAGAAGGCACGATGATCTTCGTACCCCCGAACACCTGAACAACCTCCAGGTTTACCCTGCCATTTATGTCGGCCTGCATTAAGTTGATCTCTGAACCGCCGAAGAAATTTACAATATCACCGCCACGGAAGTTCTTTGACACAACGTTCTTCTTGATCCCTCCGAATATGGAGACCGAGTCTATCCTGTCTTCCGGAAACTGTCCCTCACCTGCTGTACTGCCAGTGTTCGACGGATCAGCACTTCCGCCTACGGGTTGGTCGGAACGTGCCGACCAGCTATTTGAATCATTGCTTTTGTCCCAGTTCCCGAAATTATCCAGGCCTTTTGGCGTCTTTCTTCCCATGATCATCCATACTCCAAAGGCAATGATCAGCAGCGGCCAGAAAAACCTGCTTAGGTCCATATCCGGAAGCACCCTGTTGCTTAAAAATATTACACCAATAACGATGGGAACAAAAGCCGATGGCCGGTCATATCCCTGGCGGTAGCCAATATAACAGCCGATGATTATCAAAAATACCGGCCAGCTGAATATCCATCCGGGCACGAAAAATATATCTAAAGTTCTGAGTAATAATAAACATCCCACACCAAGCATTATTAAGCCCACGAGAGCTTTGCCTGATTTTTGATTGGAGCTTTTTAGATTTTGCATATCATTAAATTTGAATCTAATCTAGGGCAAAAAAGGTCACTGGCAAACGTATATTAGGCGAGGTTACCCTAGTTCTCGGTGAATGTCGGTAATTTGTCGGTAAAAATCTAACCCTAAATCACCTTGAAGAACTGATTGTACTTCTCTAGTTTCTTATCGCCAGGCGCCAGGTCAGTCAGTAAAAAATCAATTGTGTTTAAACTGCAAACCTGTAGTTTGTGATTAGTTTCAAGCTTTTCGGCGATACTCATCACGGCAACTCTTCGTGAAGCCTTGATTATCGCCTTTTTAACCTGTACAATCTCCCAGTCATAATCCGTCAGGCCTGCCTCTGCTGATATCCCGTTCGTTCCTAAAAAGCATAAGTCCACATGTATCTCCGAAAGCTGGCTCACAACAGAGGCTCCCGTACATATATAAGAATTAGGCGCCAGCTGTCCGGCAAGCAGGATCACGTTTACACTTGATCGTTGCGCTACCTCGAGGGCTACCAGTGGGCTTACCGTAAAAAGAGTACCTGTCAGGTCAGCGGGAATCATCTTGGCAAACTCCACCATAATAGTCCCGCCTCCCGTAAGAAGGGTCATGCCGTTCTGAACCAGGCTTAATGCCTTTTCGGCTATTCGCATCTTTTCCTCTTTCGCATATACAGCTGCCTGCTGAAAAGGTTGATGAAAGGTCTTAGCCAAAGCGCCACCATGAACCTTTAGGATCTTGCCTTCTTTTTCAAGCTCCATAAGATCCCTGCGCACCGTATCAAGTGAAACACCTAACAAAGTGCAGAGCTCGTTCGATAAAACCTTGTGATGAAGGCTGATCTGTTCTAGAATTATTTTCTGCCGTTCTTCCTGAAGCATTCGTTTAATTATGGAATTATTTACTGAAATTAATGGTCAAATATAATCTAAACTCTGATTCACAAATCAAGGACACTGCCGGATTAATTCGCTAAACTAAATATTTTGTTTGCGTTTTATTGCAATTATTATACATTTGAAAATAAGATATCGCAAAATATTGCATTCTTAATAAGCATTATGGCTATTATCAGAAAATCATTAATTATTTCTTTAATTGCTTTCATTTCATCCGGTCTTGTGGCGCAGGAGAAAGCCAGCAGTTGGATCAGGATTAACCAGATGGGATATTCGGATAAGGCAGTAAAAGTTGCTGTTCTTGCCTCCAAGAATTCGAACAGGGTAAGAAGCTTCGAACTGGTCGATGCCCTTACTTCCAAAACAGTTTTAAAGAAGGCTGCCGGTAAGAATTTTGGAGAATACGGTCCTTTTATATCCTCTTATCGTCTTGATTTTTCGGAGGTTGAAAAGCCAGGAACATATTATCTTCAGGCAGGAGAAACCCGGTCGCCCCAATTCTCCATTGGCTCGGAAGCCTATAAAGGGTCGGCAGATTTTGCTCTCAGATATATGCGCCAGCAGCGATGCGGGTATAATCCATATCTCAAAGCCAGCTGCCATGTACACGACGGTTATAGCGTCTACGGCCCAATGCCCGACAAGACGCCTGTTGATGTTACAGGAGGCTGGCATGACGCGTCGGATTACCTTCAATATTCAACTACTTCAGCTAATGCGACCTATCACCTGCTTGCTGCCTACCGCGACTTTCCCGCTGTTTTTAACGACAGACATCTGGCCAACGGACTTGAAGGCACTAACGGAACCTCTGACGTGCTGGATGAAGCCAGGTGGGGACTGGACTGGCTGTTGAAAATGCACCCGAGGGAAGGCTGGATGTTTAATCAGATAGCTGACGACCGGGATCATGCGGGATACCGCCTGCCTCATCTTGATTCTGTGGATTACGGCTATGGCAGGGGGACAGGAAGGCCGGTTTATTTTATAACTGGTGAAAAGCAAGGCCTGGGTAAATTTAAAAACAACGCAACAGGTACAGCTTCTACTGCCGGTAAATTTGCAAGCGCATTTGCCCTTGCATCCCAGGTTTATAATGGGCAGGATAAGTTTATGGCCGATATCTTTCGGAACCGGTCGATTTCCGCATATAATTTCGGCCTTGCAAAGCCAGGGAATGCCCAAACCGCTTCAGTAAGGGCTCCTTATATTTATGCCGAAGGTAATTGGGTAGATGACATGGAGTTGGGTGCAGCCGCAATTTACCAGCTTACCGGCGATAAGAAATATATGGAGCAAGGCTTGAAATACAGTGATGAGGAAAAGATTACACCATGGATGGGCGCAGATACTGCCAACCATTATCAATATTATCCGTTCCATAATTTCGGTCATTTTGAACTTGCAAAAAGCGGCGACGCTGCTGCTAAGGCGAAGCTGATCAGCTACTACAAGGAAGGTATTGAAAAGGTCTGGCAAAAATCAAAAGGAAACGCTTTCTACCGTGGGGTTCCGTTTATCTGGTGCTCTAATAACCTGACCACATCTTTTGCGATACAATGTTATTTATACCGGAAACTTAGCGGTGACAATACTTATGTACAGTTAGAGCAGTCAAGCTTCGACTGGCTTTTCGGACTTAATCCATGGGGCACCAGCATGGTGTTCGGTCTCCCCTCGCATGGCGATACCCCGGTCGATCCGCATTCATCACTGACCGTTCTTAAAAACTATCCATTGGATGGAGGTTTAGTCGACGGGCCGGTATACGGCAGTATTTATGGAAACCTGATAGGTATTGAGTTGTCAAAAGAGGATGAGTATGCTGAATTCCAATCAAAACTGGCGGTTTACCACGATGATATAGGTGATTACAGTACCAATGAGCCAACCATGGATGGAACGGCGGCACTGGTTTATTTACTGGCAGCTAAAGAACATGATTCACGGGAGGGAGTCGCCGAAAAAAAGTAGTTATTGATGCCAACGGAGCGATAATTCGTGGTGATATAACAAAGAAGCAGATAGCCCTGGTGTTTACAGGAGACGAATTTGCTGATGGCGGAGAAGTGATCAGGAGTGCACTCAAACAGAACAATGTACCCGCTTCGTTTTTCCTTACGGGCAACTTCTATGCTGACGCTCGTTTTAAGGGACTTATTAAGGGCTTGAAAAAGGACGGGCATTATCTAGGAGCGCATTCAGACAGGCACCTTTTGTACGCGGATTGGACGAAAAGAGGCAGCCTGCTGGTCAGCCGCCAAGAGTTTAATGATGACTTGCTTAAGAACTATGAACGAATGGCAGGTTTCGGTATAAGAAGGAAAGATGCGCCGTATTTCCTTCCTCCATATGAATGGTACAATTCTACCATCGCTAAATGGACGGATGAGATGGGCTTAAAGCTGATTAACTTTTCGCCGGGCACGCGGTCTGCAGCCGATTATACATACCCTGAGATGGGCGCGGCTTACCGGCCTGCTGATGAGATTTATCGGTCGATAATTGAGAAAGAAAGAACAGATACCAATGGTCTAAACGGCTTTATTTTGCTTGTACACATCGGTACCGATCCGCGCCGGACAGATAAATTTTATAACAGGCTGGATGAATTGCTGAGAGAATTAAAGAGTATGGGATACAGTTTCGTGAAGCTGAATGATCTTATGGATGATCAGCCTGGATTTGCTAAGAGATAATCTAACTACAAAATACTTGGTGCTAAATACTTTGTACTAAATACTAACTATTATGTCGGTACTCGGAATTGATTTAGGCGGGACAAAAATAGCAGCAGCTCTTTTTAGTGCCGCGGGAGATATGGTCAGCAAGGAGTCTGTTGCGCTCCATGGTAAAAAAGGCAGCGAAGTCGGCGGCCTGGTCACAGAGCTTGTAGAAAAGTTCTTACGAACTTCAGCGGAAAGCGGCATAACTGCTATCGGCGTTTGTGTTCCGGGTATAAGCAGGATTAGTAGCGGGACCGTTTGGGCACCAAATATTCCTGGATGGGATGACTATCCGCTGCTTAAAGAATTGCAGGATGTTTGCGGATCTATACCGGTTGTTATTGACAGCGACAGGGCATGTTATATACTGGGCGAAAATTGGAAAGGTGCTGCAAAGGGCTGCAGCGATGCGATCTATCTTTCTGTCGGAACGGGAATCGGGGCGGGTATTCTGATTAACGATACGATACTTCGGGGAGCGCATGACATAGCAGGCTGTATAGGCTGGATGGCGCTTGATGGGCACTTCAAGGATAAATATATCCCGTGCGGATGTTTCGAATACCACGCTTCAGGAGAAGGCATCGCTAAAGTGTGCCGCGAGCTTTTGCAGGAAACTACCGAATACGACGGCATTTTAAGCGATAAAGCTCTGGACGATATAACAGCAGCAGATGTGTTTTCAGCTTATGATCAAGGCGACGGTATTGCACGCGAGGTAATAGATCAGTGTATCCGCTTCTGGGGAATGGCCATAGCTAACCTGATCAGTCTTTTCAATCCCGAAAAAATAATTATGGGAGGCGGGGTTTTTGGTCCTGCAGCCCGTTGTATACCTGAAATCAAAGCAGAGGCCGATAAATGGGCTCAACCTATTTCTGTAACCCAGGTCAGCATTGAACATTCCCGCCTGGGCGGTGATGCAGGTGTTTACGGTGCAGCATATCTGGCTCTAAAAAGCATTAAACCAATTGATAAGTGAAATGTATAAAGCCAGACTAGTTTTCTTTGCTGCCTGTTTAGGCTTATTGTTGTTCGGGATAGGGCTGATAACGCTGGGTTCAGTAGCCACGGGCCTTCGCGAGAAGTTTATGCTGGACGAAATTACCGCCGGCACTCTGTTCTCAATTATGCCTTTTGGCATCCTTACCGGTTCGCTGGTCTTTGGACCGCTTTGTGATAAATATGGCTACAAAGCCTTTCTAATAATATCTTCCCTTTGCATGTTCGCAGGTTTTCAAGGCATAGCATACGCCGGTGATCTGAGTCTCCTTAAAATATTCATTTTTCTATTTGGATTGGCAGGAGGTGCTATAAATGGAGCAACGAATGCTGTAGTTGCCGACATCAGTATGGAGAATAAAGGTGCAAATTTGAGTTTGCTTGGCGTGTCATTCGCGGTAGGGGCGCTCGGTATGCCGTTTATATTGGGCATACTTGAAGGCCGGTATTCTTTCAGTGCAATCCTTTCGTCTGTCGGGTTTCTGACACTTCTGGCAGCGGCATTCTTTGCCCTGATCAATTTTCCTCCTGCAAAGCAGAAGCAGGACATACCTGTGTTACAGGGTATGAAATTGCTTGGCGATAATTTCATACTTCTTGTAGGTTTTTTTCTCTTCTGTCAGAGCGCTTACGAGGCAGTGATCAACAATTGGACGACCAGTTACCTTATCGACCAGCTCAGCGTTTCAAGAAGTAACGCACTTTATGCCCTATCGCTTTACGTGGTAGGTATGGCTGTTACACGACTTTTGGCTGGCAGTGTGTTCAGGAAGGCAAAACCGCACAGTATTATGTACGTTTCATTAGGGCTTCTTTTCCTGGGGGCCACGCTGCTGCGTTTAAATCATTCCTTTGAACTGGCTGTGTGCGGACTGATCATTACCGGCGCGGGTCTTGCCTCCGGTTTCCCGGTGATGCTTGGATTTGTGGGCGAACGTTATGCCGCCCTTTCTGCAACGGCATTCAGCGTTGTGCTGGTTATCGCGCTGATCGGAAATATACTGGTCACTTACCTGATGGGCCTTATAGCCCAGGGTTATGGGATATCCAATCTGACCCTGGTTACCTATTTGTTGAACGCCGTCATGTTCATCTTAACACTTTTAATCATCAGAAAAATAAATATCAATCCACTCAACAATAAATAATACAAATTATGTTAGCACAACAATGGCTTAAGAATGCAAGGGATGTAATGACCCGTATCGAGGAAACCCAAATGGATAATATCCGCATTGCAGCAGAAATAATGGCCGATTCAATTGAAGCCGGGAGATGGGTCCATACGTTCGGATGCGGCCATGCCACCATACCGATCGAAGAGATGTACCCGCGTATAGGGGGCTTTGTAGGCTTCCATCCGATGGTGGAACTTCCTCTTACATTTTTTACCAGGATAACCGGAGAAATGGGCGTGCACCAGTTTGTGTTTCTTGAACGTGTTGAAGGATATGGCGTAGAGATCATGAAAGGCTATACTTTCGATACCCGCGATACTATGTGGCTTTTTTCTCATACTGGAATAAATAATGTAAACATCGATGTAGCGCTCGAAGCGAAGAAAAAAGGTATGAAGGTGATCGTATTCGGGTCTGCATCTGAAGCCGTAGGGAAGAAAACCCGTCATTCGAGCGGTAAAACCATATTTGACATCGCTGACCATGTGGTAGATTCATGCGCTCCTATAGGCGATGCCTCAGTAGACCTTAAAAACCACCAGGATAAAATTGGCCCCGTTTCCACAATGGCATTTATTACCTGTGTATGGATGACAGTTACTACTGTAGCTGAGATCCTCGCTGAGCGTGGTGTCAAATTATTTATTCATCCATCACATAATGTTCCGGGTGATGACACGGCTAAAGAAAGATTGGAAGATTGCCTGGCTGAGTATAAGAGAAGGATAGCGGGAGTTTAAATCCGATCAAACAGATTCATTCCTTCAGACTTGTTTGTCAAGTTTGAAGGGATGAATTCTGTGAGTGATGGCCAGTTTAAAGTATAGACAACATTGTATTGACACGGCTTATTACTCGGATATTAGTCGGACGTTAGTCGGATATTGGTCGGACATATGACAATTGAAGACGACTGAAATACGACTTATACATGAATTATATATGAGGAACTAGCCGCATAGAGTATACCTAATCACGTAGTCATTCCAGATAAAACTGGAACTCATCATTAATAAAATTCGGGCAACTGGTCCACGTTGGGGTCTTGAAAGTAAGTTTTAACAAATCATTATCCCCATTGCACCCCTAAGTGTCATTGATTACATTTACACCAACCAAAACCATCACCTCATGCTGAAAAGGATATTCTTAATGGCGGTGCTCATAATTGCAGCATCCATTACAAAAGCACAGACAAAATCAGAAAACCTGTTTTACATGGTTAACACCCCTGAATCTTTCGAGAGCTTCAGAGCGAATGTGGACCAAATATCAATCGTCTGTCCGCAGACATTTTTAGTGAGTAAAGAGGGCACGCTGTCCGGATCAGTAGACCCGCGTGTGCTTTCTCTGGCTAAGGCAAATAATGTGAAGGTTATGCCCCTGATTGTAAACAGCGGCTTTGATCAAAAACTGCTGCATGATATTGTGTCAAATCCTGTAGCACGCAAGCGCTCCATAGAAATGATGCTTGAGTACGCTAAGAAATATGATCTGGATGGCTGGCAGTTTGATCTGGAAGGATTAAGCATCCGCGACATGGCATATTTTACTCAGTATTTCAAGGAGACTGCAGACGCACTTCACAAAAATAAGCTGCAGTTATCTGCTGCCCTGGTCCATGCAACAGAGAATGTAGGCGGACCTACCGCATATCACCTCTTTTTATATGAAAACTGGAGAGCGGGATACTCTTTCAAAGAATTATCAGAGATCGGCGATTTTATCTCTATCATGACCTACGATCAGCATACAAGGCGTACTCCGCCAGGACCGGTTGCAAGTCCGGAGTGGATGGAAAAGGTTATTAAATACCTTCTTGATCAAGGTGTTAAACCCGAGAAACTCTCGATGGGGATTCCAAACTATTCGGTGCACTGGTTTACCGATTATACTACTGAGCGTGGCGGTTTTGCAAATGGCAGAAGTGCCAAATACCCAATGGTGCAGCATCTTTTGGGACAGAATAACGCGAAGAAGGTTTGGCATGAGAAAGCTCAGGTGAATTGGGCGATGTGGGACAAAGATGGCGTGTTCGAGTATTTATTTATCGAGGATGCGCAGTCGTTAAAGCCAAAACTTGACTTGCTGAAGAAATATAACCTGAGAGGTATTTCCGTGTGGGTACTTGGTGGTGAAGACCCTGAGGGATGGAATGTGCTGAGGAAAGAAACGGTTCGTAAATAAGCTTGACTACTATAAGATCGTGCTAAAGATAGGTATCATTGGCCTCGGGGATATTGCTCAAAAAGCATATTTACCGGTATTATGCAATAAGGAGCTGGATTTTCACCTATATACTCCAGACCAGGAAAAGCTTTCGCGGATTGGCAGGCAGTACCGTTTTCAAAACCTGCACCGTGATTTTGAGTCGATATTGAACAGCGGTATCCAGGCAGCATTTGTCCATGCCTCAACGAGCAGTCATGTGGAGATTATCCAGCTGTTGCTGATGAATGATATTCATGTGTATGTAGATAAGCCGATCACTTACGATTATGCGTCTTCGAAAAGCCTGGTTCGATTAGCTGAAAGCAGGAAGCTGCTATTGATGGTAGGCTTCAACCGGCGGTACGCCCCGGCTTACCGTGAACTGAAACAAGTAGCCGAACCTAATATGATCATCATGCAAAAGAACCGGGTAGCCTTGCCAGGCGACGTAAGGAACTTCATTTTCGATGATTTTATTCATGTTGTAGATACTATACGTTACCTATTCCCTTACCCTGTTAAAGAGCTGAAGGTAAGTGGTATGAAGAAGGATAATCTGCTTTACCATGTGGTCATCCAACTGATAGCAGATAACGGGGCGATCGCAATGGGTATAATGAACCGTGACTCGGGACTGGTAGAAGAAAAAGTAGAAGTGTTTAGCTCCGGAGAGAAGCGAAGTGTTCTGAACGTATCCGCAGTACATATTCAATCTAACAGGGACGATACGAGTAAAGGGATGGGCGACTGGGATTCCACGCTTTATAAAAGAGGATTTGAGCAGATAGTGGGAGATTTTCTGCAGGCTGTTGGATCTGGCGGAAAGCCGGAGTTTTCAAGTGCGGAATCGTTGCAGACGCATCAGATGTGTGAGGAGATTACCGGTTCACTTTCCATTGATGTGATTCGCCCCCTATGATCTCTTTGCCCCAAACGGGCAGCTCAGCCTTCAAGCGCTCTACAGTCTCCTCGCAAGCGTTTATTGCAGCCTTGCGGTGTGCCGAAGAGGTGAAAACGAATAAGCATATTTCACCGGCTTCAACCGTGCCAAGGCTATGATGTACATGCATGCAGGTAAGCGGGTATTTGGCAAATATATCTTCCCTTATCAGGTGCATTTTCTCCAATGCCATTTCCTCAAAAGCGGTGTACTCGATAGCTGATACCACTCCCTTTTCCGTTTCATCAGCCCTTACCTGGCCGAGGAATATACTATGACCGCCAATAGCCTTTTGGGTGCTGTGCTTCTGTATGCTTTCTGCAATAAATGATGCGGGTATCGGCCCGTCCTTAAATATATTTTTAGGTTTTCTCTCCGTCATATCAGGATCTTTTTAGATTTTTCCAATTGAGAATTCCACCCCTTAAACTATATACTTTTTTTGAATTGCCGTACTTTTCAGTTAAGGCACCCGCCGCCGTTAAGCTTCTTATTCCGGATTGACAGAATAAGACAATTGTCTCTGTGTCAACAACAGCCGCATTTTCCAGTATTTCGCCCAGGGGGATTTTTATGTGATCGAATTCCGTGATAAATGGCATTTCATCCGGCTCCCTGACATCAATAAAGGTTGCGGATTTATCATTTATCAGCCTATCAAATGAAACGCGGTCGACCTCTAGTTCCGAGCGGCTTGAACACAGCCACTCGTAATCTGTATTCCTGAATTCGGTTTGATCTGCCGGGATCAGCGACCTGGTGTGCTCCGCCGCCTGAATTTCCATCTCATACATCAGGTTGTTTAATGAGTTATAGGTCATCAAAGTATTAATGAGCGGCTTGCCAATTCCGGTGATCAGTTTTATAGCTTCGTTTGCCATCATTGTCCCGATAATTCCGGGCAGTGTCCCAAGCACTCCGGCTTCCTCGCAGTTAAGGATCTCACCTTCCCCCGGTGGGTCAGGGAAAAGATCGCGATAGTTGGCCGGAACGGGTGTATCGTTTGTTAGCTGATTAAAAACTGCTATTTGTCCTTCGAATCTTGAAATCGCACCATATACCAGGGGCTTGTTCAAAAGCACACAGGCATCGTTGATCAGGTAACGGCTTGCAAAATTATCCGTGCCGTCGAGTATGATCCCGAAACCAGAAATGATATTCAGCGCGTTAGACGAGTTAAGCATCTCATTATAAGAAATGATATCAATTTCCGGGTTAAGAGCCGCCAGGATTTCCTGTGCCCTTAGAGCTTTTGAAAGGCCGGTATCGTCGGCCGAGTAAAGGGTCTGCCTGTGCAGATTGCTTAAAGAAACCAAGTCATGGTCCACGATACCGAGGGTTCCTATGCCTGCCCCGGCCAGGTATTGCAGCGCAGGTGAGCCGAGCCCGCCTGCTCCAATAACCAGTACTTTGGCATCTTGAAGCTTTTCCTGGCCCTGGTCGCCCAGTTCCTTAAGAGCTGTTTGGCGCTGATATCTGGGGTTTCCCTGTTTATATGCCATATTCTATCCTCCGGAAAAGGGTGGAAGCAGAGCCACAGTGCTATTGTCAGGCAGTTGGGTTTCCTGACTGATAACCTTCTTATCGAGAGCGACCACATATTTAGCAGTTGCGAGTTCAGGATATTTTCCGGTAAGAGATTCAATAAGTTCATTGCTCGTAGAAACATCAGTCACCAAAAGCTCCGAAAGACCCGTAATGTCCGTCAGTTGTCCGAATATTAAAACCTTAACCTGCATTATGTAAAGATAAGCTTCCAGCCGGCCATCATCAGAACAACCGCCAGGGTGTTTTTTAAAATATTTTGGTTGAACTTCAAGGCACCGAGGTAAGCTCCGCACAAGCCTCCGGCAAAGGCAACGCTCACATAACCGAGCATATCGGGACTGAAGTTAATTCCTTTGGTGAGCTGCCCGGCCAATCCCGATAATGAGTTCACAAAAATAAACAGCGCGCTGATCGCTGCTGTCTGCTTTTGGTTTGTCCATCTCAGCAGCAGGAGTATTGGTGATAGTATAATTCCGCCGCCTATGCCGATCAGCCCGGATAAAAAGCCAATAAGAGATCCGATGAGCACTGACAGGAATATATTGCTCTTTCTTAATTCGCTATCAGGAATATTTGCGAAGAACAAAAACCGGATGACGGGAATAAAGAGCAAGGAACCGAGTATCTTCTTATAAACAGAGGCTTCCATTATAACCAATCCGCCAAGAAATGCCAATGGAATGGACGCTAATGCCAATGGCATGAATATCTTCCATTTGAAATGCTCCCCCCGGTAGAACTGGATAAAGGAGGTCAGCGAAACAAATAGATTCAGGATCAGTGCTGTAGGCTTCATTACCTCCGGGCTGAAGGCATAGATTGCCATTAAAGCCAGATAGCCGCTTGCTCCGCCATGTCCGACCGACGAGTACAACATTGCAACAATGAACAGAAGGCAATAAAATAAATAGATGCTTTCCATATTATTCCGGTAACATGTGGATTTCTACCAGTTCATTTTCCGTATAATCTGTCCGGTATTCCTCAAGTATTATCAGGCAGTTTGCTTTGGCAAATGAGCTTAGCCGGAAGGATTCCTGGGCTTTCAGGTCGCTCACAGTTTTTCCATCATAATGTCCTTTTAGAAACTGGGTAAGTCCGGCAGGTTTCTTTAATGCCATATTTAATGGAACTTTCCGGCTTTCCAAAGCAGTTTCGCGCTTGCTCATCCGGCCCAGGCAGGGCAGTACGTACTCATAGAAGCAGCTTAATACGGACGCCGGGTTGCCGGGCAGCCCGAATACGATCTTTTCGTCTCTCTTTCCGAAGAATAGTGGTTTCCCGGGCTTCTGCCGTATTTTGTGAAATACCTGGTCCACTCCGTTCGCTTCTGCCGCCCGGATCACGAAGTCGTAATCGCCTACACTTACTCCACCAGTCAATAAGACAACATCGCTTTTTTCCAGGGCATACGCCAGAACTGCTGTAAGCTTTAGCAAGGTATCTTCGACAACAAGAAAGTCGATCTCAGCGACAGTTTGAATCAGGGCGGCTTTTAGGGTAAAAGAGTTGGACTCGTAAACCTGGCCATACTGTAGCGGTTCTCCAGGTACCTGCAGCTCGTTGCCGGTCAGGATAACGGTTATAGACGGTTTGGGGTACACGCTGACTTCGCTTACTCCGACGCCAGCAAGATAGCCCAGCGCAGCGGGTGTAAGAAAGCTTCCTGCTTCCATAGCCAGTGCGCCTGCTTTTATCTCTATTCCCTTTGGGCGGAAGTTTAAGCCTTCTGCCAGGTTTTCGTCTTCAACTATCAGCTTTCCTGCATCTACGCGGGTCCTTTCCTGCATTACAACCGTATCTGCACCCTCCGGAACGGGCGCCCCGGTAAATATCCGCACCGCCTGCCCTGGCTCAAGAGGTGCTAGTTGTCGCGAGCCGGCAGCAGCCTCACCTTTGAGGTCAAGCTTGCCAAATTGTTTCCAATGGCTGTAATTCAAGGCGTAGCCGTCCATTGACGACTGGTTGAAAGGCGGTACATCGGTTTTAGAAAAGACATCTTCGGAAAGGACGTGACCGCCGGCATCTATCAGCGGCACGATAACCGGATTGAGCAGCCCGGTGTATTTATCTATTAAGTTCTTAGCTTCTGAAACTGAGATAAATTCTCCCCCCATGGCTTATCCCCCAATGCTGATCATGCTTCTATTGTGAAGGTCATCAGCGTCTATTTTTTCAAAATCTTTGGTGAATTGCCCGCCAAGTTCCTTTGCCTTGGAATGTATGCTTTCCAGGATCAGCGGGAGTACATCCTGTTTGTTTCTCAGCGCGGAAAGAAGGTCTGTTTCTTTATCGGAGAACAGGCAGTTCTTCATTTTTCCATCTGCTGTCAGGCGCATGCGGTTGCATCCGCTGCAGAAAGGGGAGCTCATTGTGCTGATGACAGAGAAACTTCCCTTGTGCCCTTCAATCCTGTATTTTTTATCAGTATCGTGAACGCCGTCGTGCAAACGCAGGGGAGTATACTGAGTTTCTATCTGTTCCAGCATATCCTTCCAAGTAAATACCTGGTTGCTCGTCCAGCGATTTCCATCAAAGGGCATAAATTCGATGAACCTCACCTGCAACGGCAGGTCTTTAGTCCAGGCGATGAAGTCGTTGATCTCGCCGTCGTTCAATCCTTTCATTACCACAACATTTATCTTCACGATGATATTGCAGCTCAGCATCAAATGGATATTATCCATCACTTTCGCAAAACCATCACGGCGGGTAATGATGTTGAATTTGTCGGCGTCCAGGGTATCGAGGCTGATGTTGACAGATCTTACTTTTGCTTTTGTAAGAACATCTGCAAAATCGTGAAGGCGGGTTGCGTTTGTCGTAAGCGTGAGATCGACAGGAAGGCGTGACAAGCGGGTTATAATATCTGCAGCATCTTTTCTGACAAGTGGTTCACCGCCGGTAAGACGGATCTTATTTACCCCATTCTCTACAAATATTTTTGCGAGCGACTCAATTTCATCCGGCTGCATTAACCTTGCTGCCGGCGTAAATTCATAGTTCTCTTCCGGCATACAGTAAAAGCAGCGAAGGTTGCAGTTATCTGTAAGAGATATCCGCAGGTAATTATGAGCTCTGTTGAATGAATCAATAAGCATGTATAAAGTTAAGTTATTTAGGCAATTTCTGGTAGTCCTCGCTTGTATCTATGTCGATACCGCCTTTGTCAAAAGAAACGAAGAATGACTGGCTTTGATATTTCTCGAATAACTTTTTAGCTCCGCTGTCTCCTGTAAGCTCCAAAAGATCGGGAAAGAGGCTGGAGTGGAAAAGGGCAGGAGTACCGTACGCCCCGTCATAGCTGCATCCTATAATAGTTTTCCCCGTCGTCTTTTGCGCGTCAATTAATTTTTGCAGGATAGTTGAGTCGGCGAAGGGTTGGTCGCAAACCATAAGTATTACACCATCTGCAGCGGGGTAGGTGCTGTTTAATGCCTTTAAGCCGGTTTTAATAGACGAGGCAATGCCGCTTTCCCATTTCGGGTTTTCGACGACGGATCCTTCCTGGAGTTCGATATGATTCAGGATAAGTTCTTTATTGGCTCCCAGTACCACGATGAGCTGCTGCGGGTGGACTTGCCTGGCGCTGTCTATAGCATGCTGTAAAAGCATTTTGCCCTTGTAAGCCAGAAGCTGCTTCGCTTGCCCGAGTCGTGAAGATCTGCCCGCAGCGAGGATGATTACCGAATAGTTCTTTACATTATAAGACAATTTCATGGGTGGTCTTTAAGTCCTGGGATGGATAGGGGTATCCCTGAATTTCAGGAAAGCTCCGTTTCGTTTTGCGAAGGCAGCTTTGACTCCCGCAGCCATGGAAAGAGCAATCTCCTCGGGAGTCACCGCACCGATATCCAGGCCAACGGGAGCATGGATACGATCCATATCAGCCTGGCTTATTGCAGAACCTTCTTCTTCAAGTTCCCTCCAGATCCTTTCTGAACGCACTCTTGGACCCAGCATTCCAATGAAAGAAGCAGAAGTCGCCAATACCCTGGAAAGGTTTTTTTTGTCGGTTTTATAATCGTGCGACATCAGGACGACTGCTGTATGCTCATCAATGGTGAGATCGGAAAGGCCTGCGGGCGCTACAATGACATCCGTATGAGCCAGCACCAGGGGGTTGATCTTCATCACATCACCGCAGACGCTTACGCGCCAATCCAATTCCTTTAACAGCCGGCTCATGGGATAAATATCATATTGGTGCCCCATTAAAACAATATGAATTTCCGGAGGCAAGATCTCTATAAAGAGCTCAAGTCTTCTATCAGCACTTTTAAATTGGGCCGGGGCAGACTTTGCTTCCGACATCTGGAGGTGGATGCGATCATTGATCTCTCGTGCGAGGTCATCAGAAAAGAGCTTACTCAGATTATCAGGCCCGGTATACCTGATCACGTCGCCGCGTTGGATGTGATTCCATTTGCCTTCAACGTTGGTTATCGTAATCAGAGTATGGGTGTCCCTGCCGTTTGCTGTACAGCTCTTCAATGTCTCCACAGGATTATTCGCATCATTCAGATCAAGCGGAGTGAAGAGGACATCAATAATGCCGTTGCAGCCGAGGCCTACACCGATCTGATGAGGGTCGTCTTCCGTGGTGTCGTAGGTTATTAAGGTTGGCCTGGAACTGTTTATAGCCAGACGCGCCCGTTTGAGGGCATCTCCTTCAAGACAGCCGCCGCTGATGCCCCCGGTCCATGAACCATTATCAAGCACCAGCATTCTCGCCCCTGTGCGTCTGTATGAAGAGCCTTCAACCCGTACCACGGTGGCTAATGCCGCATGGATTCCTGGTTCTATCGCTTCGTAAGCTTTGATAATTGCTTTTATCTCTTTCATTGAGGGAATACCTTTTTTCGTCTGGTAACAGGCGGAATAAAATTAACAGAAAAACTTCTTGTATTATTTTATTACCAACATTGATACATGTGAAACTTGGAAAGGTATTTTGCAAATTCGTTAAGCCAATATAAACCGAATGAAAAGATTAATCCTAATAGCGGCAGTTCTTACCTGCGTCCTAACTGCGAATGCGCAATCAGACAATTTTAAATTTGACCAGGCGTTGGCAACCAAGCTCGGCGCTGACGACTATGGTATGAAAAGGTACGTGCTCGTAATGCTTAAAACGGGTACGGCGGGTATTACCGACAAAAAGGTGGTTGACAGTCTTTTTAGGGGGCATTTCAGTAATATGCAGAAACTTACTGGCGAAGGAAAGCTTGTGGTAGCTGGTCCGATAGGGAAAAACGACAAGAACTACCGTGGTATTTTTATACTGAACGTACCTAAGGTGGAAGAGGCCCGGGCGCTTGTGGATACAGATCCTGCGGTAAAGGCCGGAATGCTGGATGCGGATTTGTTCCCCTGGTATGGTTCTGCTGCTTTGTCTGAATATTTACCGTACCACGACAAGGTGCAAAAAAGGAAAACCTTCTGAGAAGCTACAAAGTTCGCCGATAAATTATGGATTCGTCACAACAGTGACAATGAAATGAGTGCGGGCTTACCATGATGATTTGAAAGTAATTATGAATTTGGCGCCTTCATTGATACCGCTAACTACCTCAATGGTGCCTTTTAAATTCGTTACATGATTATAGACGAGGTATAAGCCTATGCCTTTACTATCTATATGATCATGGAATTTTTGGTTGAGGCCAAAGATCCTCTCGCTGACGCGCTCCATATCAAAGCCCATCCCATTATCACTTATTATCAACTGTTTTTTATCGTTGTTGATTGCCGTTATTATTGAAATGGCCGGTGTTATTCCCGGCTGTGCATATTTAATGGAGTTCGTGATCAGGTTGAGAAAGATACTTTCCATATATGCCCGGTTGAATTTGATTTCGCCAAATGCAGAGAAATCGGATGTTATTTCGGCATTTGACACCTGGATAAGCGATTTTATCGACGTAAGTACCGATTGAAGGCTCTCGTTAAGTTGTACAGTTTCCACTGTTACAGGAAGCTTATCTTTTTGGATAAGTGTGTCAACTGAGTTGTTCAGGACTTCGCTTAAATTTTCTGCTGTAGCCCTCAGAACCGCCATATATTCTCTTGTCTCTTCGTCAAATATCTTAGCAGGATCCAGCAAACTGAACAGGGAAAGTAGATTGTTTACCGGCGCCCTGAGATCGTGAGACGTGGTATAACTGAGTTGCTTCAGTTCTTTATTGATATTGGTGAGATTGGCGAGGTGCAGATTTCTTTCTTCTTCCAGTTTCTTTTTTGCGGTAACATTCTTAGCGATGGCGTATACTAACTCATCTTTTGGGGATGGCATTGATGTCCATGCGAGCCAGACGATCTCGCCACTTTTGGTTTGATAGCGGTTCTCGAAGTTAAGCAGTGGATTAGAGCTGAGAACAATCTCCCTTGATGCCTTGGTAATAATTTTGTCTTCGTCGTACACAAAGGTACTGATCGGCTGGGATAAAAGTTCCTCATTGGTATAGCCGAGGAGCTTAGACACGGCTGGATTTATACGCCGAAAATAGCCGTCAAAACCAGCTATGCAAAGCAGATCCGGCGATAACTCAAAAAAGTGCTCAAACTTATATAATGGGTCTTGGCTATGATCGGTATCGCTCATCTGTCATTTGGTAAAATGCACTATAAAGTAAATGAAAAGTTACTGATTTCTCAAAATCTTTAAAGCTCAACTTGAGCAATTAAATAAAGATGATAAAAAGATGGAAGCAACCCTTTGCCATACGCTGACGTAGTCTCTATAACTAACACTAATCAAACTAATTTTATGAAAGCTATTTTGAAAAGCCAATTGTTTTCGCTGATTGCGATAGGCGCAATTCTGCTTGTTTCGTTTTCCGGTTGTAAGAAGGATGACGATGAGGAAGTGGATCCGATGAAACGGGTGACAGTTACTCTTAGCGGAGCCCAGGAAGTACCAGCTGTTACATCTTCAGGGACAGGTTCTGCTAAATTGGTGTTCGACCCGGTGCTGAAAACCATTAATTATAATATGACCTGGACCCTCGGTTCTGCCTCGGCTACCACAACCAATATGCACTTTCATGGTGCAGAGGATGGTTCCCCGACAAAGAGTTCTGGAGTTATAATTGGGATTACTGGATTTACCACAGCTAACACGGGAACAATTTCGGGAACTACCAGGGTGTTAACAGATGTCGAAGTGGCACAGTTACTCGCCGGTAAATGGTACCTCAATATTCACAGTTCAACCGTACCGGCGGGCGAACTAAGAGGGAACATCAATTTCTAATTAACGCAAGCTCATAAGGGTTAATCAATTAAACAGGTGGGATTATGATCCTGCCTGTTTAGTTTTTGTATTGGTTCGCCAGGATTCACATTTAATCCCTCTTCGCATTGATCAGTACCTTCAAGATTGCTTGCTGTAGTTTTCTTATCGCTGTGTCAACAGGTTCAAGTAGCCAGGAGCTATTTGTAACTACGGAGCCTGCAAGTAATATGCCGAAGAACTCCATACGCGTCAGGCTGACCAACGAAGGCGTTAACGAATCAGACCTTAAGAGCCGCAACAGCCTGGGAGTGATGTATGGGCTCAGCAGCGATCTGATGATAAACGCGAATGCTTATATGGCCGACTTCTATCAGAGAAAGCAGCGAATCAGCGGTTATTCTTTCTATGCCAAATACCGTTTCCTTAATGTTGACAATGTGCAAAAGCATTTCAGGGGCGCTGTCTTTGGCCAATATACAACTGTTAAATTTCCGATCGTGCATGATGAGATCAATCTCGCGGGCGAAAATAATGGTTTGCAGGGTGGAGTTGTGTTCACTCAACTGATGCATAAGTTAGCTCTTTCCGGCTCAGTTTCTTATACACAGTCGCTCGATAAGTTTGCTCCCGGCCACGAGATGATGCACGACAATGCTCATAACAGCTTCGTTTACACACTCTCTTCTGGCTACCTTTTGTTCCCGAGGGAGTATAAAAACTATAAGCAGCTGAACACAAATCTATATCTTGAGTTCATGGGTGATTCTCATACCGGATCCGGCAGAAACTTTATGGATGCTTCCCCTTCGCTGCAATTCATAATAGGTAGTAAACTCAGGCTCGACCTTTCGAAGCGGGTTCAGCTATGGGGAAATATGGAAAGGAGATTTAAGAATTTGTATTTAGCAAGAATAGAATACAATTTGTTCAACGTCTTTTAGGCCCTGCAGCTTTAATAGACCCTTTTCATACCAAATCTCTGCTTCCGCGTCTTGCCATTACTAGTTCCGGAAACTTCAGCGTACAAAGAATCTGCCGTGATCCTGGTGTAAGAAACTACCTGTGGAAAATCATGTGCGAGATTTTCAAACACCAGTTGCGTTGCGGTATTTGTTTTTAGTGGAAATATGACCGGCTTGTCATTATTCTGGCCTTTAACTGTCGGGATATAATGCAGCACATTGTTCCTTTCTATCAGTTGGATGGTCTCAAATACAAGTGTGTCCTTATCTTTAATCATGTAGCTTTTCCCGGAAAATTCCGCATTGCTGATTTTTTTCCAGGTCTCATACAGGTTTCCTCTGGCCATTTTGGTTTCCCAGGTCCCCACCAGCCAGTCGGGCCTTCCGTTTTGCAGGTGCGGTAGCGCTACGAAGCCGCTTAGCAGGTATGCCGTTATAGCGGCAAGTACAAGGGTCTTGATCGGGCGAATCATTAGGTATAAAATGGGTATATTAAGATAGCGATAAAAACTGATATAGAAGATCTATTCGTTCGATATGCCCGACAGCATGTGCTTGAGAATGGGTCTGCATTTCTCTCGGCAGCAAGGGTAAAACCTCCTGTGCTGCCATTGTTCTGATTTTGGAGACATGCCCCACCAGAATACCGGCTGTCATGTAATTGTAATTCTAGCTAAGTGGTTTTCTGTGTTTTTTTACTACCAAAAATACTTCCCCATCCAACCTCATATATCCGTAGTCGTAACAAAAATAGTAAGTATTACCAGTCTGAGTATTGTAAAGATGTGTATGATAATTTAGATCAAAGCCATTTCGGAGTAAGTCCTCTCTTTTTAATTTGATCTTATCCCGGGTACACAGCCGGGATAAAATAGAGTGGTTTTTGCGAAGTATCGCATTTACCGGTCGCAGGGCAGAGGCAGCGCCTGCTTTGCGATGATTGTTGTAATTACTGCGGCAATGATCATCGCAGAATTTCTTATCAGTTCTGCCTCGCAGTGCGGTACCACAGTCTAAACACGGACGTTCCATAGGGTAAATATTTAGACTGAATTTAACACTCGGCGTTTAGAAACGGATATAGCCGTGTATATCCGTTTAGTTTCCGGTAAATTTTTCTTCTACTGCGCATCTTTGACTTGTTGCTGGACGATGGCTGACCAGTATTCTATAATGGATATTTTAAATTTTTTAACAAATGAGTAACTTAAGAAACAGTGTGCGCCTGATTGGATTTCTCGGCGCTGATCCGGAGATTAAAATAATCGGAGAAAAGAAAAAACTTGCTAAACTGACTATTGCCACAAATGATTCGTACAAGAACGACAAGGGTGAGAAAGTAGAGGAAACGCAGTGGCATAATCTGGTGATGTGGGACGGGCTTGCAGTTATCGCAGAGAAATACCTGCACAAAGGCTCTGAAGTAACTGTCGAGGGTAAGTTAACGAGCCGTTCCTATACCGATAAGGAAGGAGTTAAAAAGTATTTCACCGAAATCGTGGTGAATGAGGTACTCATGCTTGGCAAAAAGTAGGAGTAGATTTAGATGGGAGGGCAGGAGCCAGTCTCCTGTCCTTTTTATTTGGGACTGAGCCTCACGTTACTAAAACTTGAAATCCTCTCTGGTATAAATTCCGGGCCGCGCGTGATCGCCTTCCTTAAAACTGAATTCAACGACAGCTATTCCTGCTATCTCTGTTAGCGAATAGGTGGCCTCGGCAAGGTATGCCTCGGCACCCCCGCTTCCGGACTGTTGCGTAAGGTATGTGGCGTCGGCGATACTAACAAAGGCCTTGTCTCCCTCCTGCTTGTTCCAGCTTAGGATGATTTGGGGGTATTTTAAATTTAAAGCATCGACCATATCTTCGGGCTGCAGGTTGTTTGTATCTGCATTGGGATCTCTTCGGATCTCCATAACCTGTGTACTGTCATTCATTTGCACACTCCATGGAAGTACAAGTGATTTTTCGTGGTCCAGGTTTACAGGTTCTTCTTTTAGGTCTATTGTTTTTGTGGGTTCACCCTGGCAGGATAAAATAAACAGTGCGACAATACTTAAATATATGAGGTTTTTCATTTTTTAAGGGTTAGTGTGTGCCACAGGGATGATCTTGCCATTAAAGAATTTATGTCCGGTCAGTGCAAAATCAGCGATATACTTTCCCATTTCGAATGCCATGACCGGCGACTGGTAATCGGGGAAAGCCTTCTCCAGCATTTCTGTCTGTGCTGAACCCAGAGCGAGGCAATTGACGCTGATCTCCCGATCAGCTAGTTCTCTGGCCAGGCATTCTGTCAATACGTGCAAGGCGCCCTTGCTTGCAGAGTATGCGGACAAGCCAGGAAATTTATGGCTTCCGGGGAAACCTCCCATACTTCCTATATTAACAATATGGCTTTTAGGTGGCATTAAAGGCACCATGTTTTGGATCATCTTTACATGGCCCAACAGGTTATTCTGAAGCATCTCGGCAAAATCGAGCTGCGAGATCTCCATAAAAGGCTTGTTAATCAGAGAACCAGCGTTGTTGATCAGAACATCAACCGTACCCATTCGCTCTTTGATGAATGGAACAAGTCCTGTTTCGTAATCATCATGCGCGATATCGAATTTGGCGCTATAGAGGAAACACTCAGGATTAAGTGCAAGGGCAATTTCCTGCAGTTTACTTAGTTTATCTTCAGATCGTGCCAGCGCAACGACTTTATTTGAACTGAATCCGGTGAGCTCCAATACTGCTTCAAAGCCGACACCGCTACTTGCACCTGTAATTACAATATTCATTTTACTAATTTGTTAATTGCCTTACCGGATTTTTGATCAGGTAAAAACCGTCACGGATCAATTTATTCAGCCCGGGCTCACTCTCGGCTTTCATTTCCAGGTATATTCTGATATCGCGGGCAATATCAGGAAAGATGTTTTCATGGACGAGGATCTCCAGGATTTCCATTGAGCAGAGCCAATCTCTACGGAAGTTCTTTTGCAGGGTCTCCCAAACGGTTACTAATTTTTCATATAACCGATGATGTTCCCGGCAATCCCGTACAATAGCGAAAAGTTCATGATATTTCTTCGTTGGGCCGTCGTATTCCGGATGAAAGGTACTTGTCTTTGAAACAGGCGCTGCCTGTTCGAAAGAATCCTTATCCGCGGCGCCGCAATAAACAGATATTACTTTTTCGCCGACAGCCATGTCATAAGCTCCCCACTCTGGCTTGAAGAATATATTTCCGGCTTCGTCGCTGACTGTACATTCGGAAAAGCTAATCAAAATAACCTTATCGTTCTCTTTGGTCACCGACTGCACAATTCCTTTTAGGGTCAAACCGCTTTCAAAAGAGAGGTAAGCCTCCTTGTTTTCTATTAGTCCGAGGTTTTCCAGTTCGTTTTCAGTTGCATCTTCCAGAGGCTTATTGAAATTCTTAAGTCTTCCAACCGGTGATGAGAAGCCTTCGGCATGATAATTCTTACCGTGACCGGCTAACTCTTTGTCGTGATAAGCCAATGCGCTGGGTCCGCTGGTTTTTATGAACTGAAGCTCGTCGTCAGAGCCCATGCCCATATCAGTGAATATCCCTGTGACCTGCAGTCCCGAACTATATACCGCTGTGCAGACATTTCTGCATTCGATAGCTTTAAGTACGCTTTCAGAGCCGCCTCGTCTGAATGCCATCGTGTCTGCAAATCGTTCCAATACATCAATGAGATTCTGAAAATTGGGGGTGACAAAAAGCTGGGGCTGCGGTTTGGTTATATCAAAAGGATAGTTGAGTGCATCGATTGTGTACCAGATCTTTGTGACCTTCGGATCCATACAGCTTGTACTTTCTCCGATAGACGAAAGTAAACCTGCACCATAAATTTTAGGATCGTCGATGGTGCCGATAAGGCCGTACTCAACAGTCCACCAATGCAGACGGCTGAGCAAAGCCATCTCCGATGGTTCGCCAATATTCTTCTGACAAAAATTAACTTTCTTTTCAGCTTTCCTTAGATCTGCCGGATCAGCATCGTGCATCTCCTTGAGTATAGAGAGTTGCCTGATAGCCTCGTATAATTCAAAGTCTTTCGATGAGAACATCGCTTTGGCGCCAATTGATCCGAAATAGCTCAAATACTCGTGGTAATCTTTGTCGGCAATTATCGGTGCATGGCCGGCAGATTCATGAATAATATCCGGAGCGGGAGTATATTCAATATGATGCAACTGACGGATATCGGCAGCTATTACCAGAACCCGGTACGATTGGTACTCCATAAACGCAGAAGGCGGAATAAATCCATCGACAGTTACCGCGCCCCATCCTATTTTCTTCAGGGCATTGTTCATGTCCTGCAGGTCGGGAATCTTTTCAATGGTCAGGCCCGCGGCTTCAAGTCCGGGAATATAAGGGTAGTATGCTATGTCTTTCAGGTAGCTATAATTTTGACGCATCACATATCGCCACACAGCATGGTCAACTGGTGTATAGTGTGCATACTGCTGTTCAACTATAAACTGACGCAGATGATTCGGTAATTTTCTTACCTGTGGATTGCCAAAATCATTAAAGCTTGTCATTGTATTGGTTGTAGAGTACCCGGTATAAAGTTAAGGTTTTTTAAGCCTCTTGTTTTGCCCCAGGCATTTTTGGCCTATAACGTGGATAATTTTGTACTTTTGACGATAACATTGCTATGAAAAAGCGAATTCTTATAACTGGCGCTGCGGGTTTTATCGGAAGCAACCTGATACATAAGTTGTTGAAGACTGGCTGCTATTGTGTCATTGGTTTGGATAACTTTGATGCTTTTTATCCGCGTGCCGCAAAGGAACAAAATATAGCCCCCTTTGCTGAGGATAAGAACTTTCGATTTTATGAGGGGGATATCAGAAATCGTGCCGATCTGGATGCATTGGATGATATAGATGTGATCGTACATCTTGCAGCAAAGGCTGGAGTACGGCCGAGCATTAAAGATCCCATCCTTTATCAGGATGTTAACGTTGGCGGCACACAAAATCTTTTAGAATTCGCCCGCAGGCGGGGCATTAAGCAGTTTGTTTTCGCATCGTCCAGTAGTGTTTATGGAATTAACGCTCATGTTCCCTGGTCGGAGGATGATAAATTAATGCCGATCAGTCCATACGCGTCCACCAAGTTGTCCTGTGAAATGCTTGGCCACGTTTATAGTCATTTGTATGGGATCAGGTTTCTGGCTCTGAGGTTCTTTACGGTTTACGGGCCTGGACAGAGACCGGATCTTGCTATTCACAAATTCTTCAGGGCAATTAGCAGTGGTCAGCCTATCCCGGTATTTGGCGACGGTTCCACGAGCCGCGACTATACCTATGTTGAGGATACTGTAAGGGGTATTGAAGCGGCCATCTTGTATGAATCATCCGATTTCGAGGTAATTAACCTGGGCAATCATCGTACGATTACGTTAGAAGGACTTATTGAAGCTATAGAAGAGTCATGTGGTAAAAAAGCGATAATTGACCGGCAGCCCGAACAACCAGGCGATGTGCCGCAGACGTATGCTGATATTGCTAAAGCCAGGAAGATTTTACAATATAGTCCCTCAACCGATCTTAAGACCGGCCTTGACAATTTCTACTCGTGGTACAGGCAAACCCAAGAACAAGATCCATTGTAGATTATTTTAGTTCGATCTTCTTCTCCCCGAGTTCTTTTGGATAGAACACAAAATAGATACCGCTAAAAGACAGTATCGCAGAGATACAATAGAATAAAAGACTTATAATCACGGCAAGATGCTGATCCATCTGAAAGTATTGGGCACCATACAGAAATACTAATTCCCTTGCTCCCAGGCCGCCGACGGTGAACGGGAAAATAGCTACCAAAGACGAAGCAAGGAACATAAACAAATACGGTGCAAATTTCCCCTCATAGTTCAGTGCGTAAAGAATTATAATTACGCAAACAACTTGCATGGACTGGACGAGCAGTGCTTTGCTATGAATAAGTAAAAAGTTGCGGCTGTATTCCTGAAAATAGCGGGTCATCACCAGATAATACGCAACAGTTCCAACCAGAACGACTATTATCGGAATCCAGTTGGGTACACCCAGATAAGGGATAAAAATCACGAGCGTTGATATGATCAATCCTAATGCCCATAAACCGCTCAGACGATCAAAGAATATAGCCTGAAAAAGCTTCCGGCCCTTTATGGAGAATTTCTTTCGCAGTAAAAAAATCTTATATCCATCGCCTCCAATCCCACCCGGAAGGAAAAGATTATAGAACATTCCCAGAAGATAGATCTTGAAGTTGTAAACACCAGATATTTTTAAGCCTATCCCTCTAAAAAAAGTATTTAAACGCGACGCTGAGATTATTTGGGAAATGACAAAGGCCACCAAGGCAAATAGAAGATAAACCGGATCAGATTCAACAAAAGCTTCCCTGAGGTCTTTTAATTCGACTTTTCTTGATACCAGGTACAAAGATAGGCCGGTGACTAACAGCTTCAAAAGCAGCTTAACTATTTTCCAGCTTTTCGTTTTGTCCATTAAATATTCTTCTAACCTGGTATGTTTTTCTGTTAGTTCCTTCGAAGTAAGTACGTACGTTTATTTCGGCTAATATCCCGAAAGTTATTAGTTGAATGCCTGCCAGCAGAAATATCAATCCTAAAGTAAGCAACGGCTTGCCCCCGATATCCTGGCCCATGAGTTTTAATGTCAGGAGATATAAGTTTATCACCAGTCCCAGGCCAAATGATATAAAGCCCAGTGTTCCAAACAAATGCATAGGCTTTTGAATGTACTTTCTGAAGAACACCATCGTGACAAGATCGGCCATCACTTTGAAGGTACGGCCCAAGCCATATTTAGAGGTACCGTGGATACGGGCATGATGCTTTACATCGACTTGGGTAATGCTGGCGCCCTGAAGCTTAGCCAGTACCGGAATGAATCGGTGAAGTTCCCCGTAAATACCGAGGTCTTCAGCTATTTCCCGTTTAAATATCTTTAGCGTACAGCCATAATCCTTTATATATACGCCGGTCATGCGGCGGATGATAGCGTTGGCAATTCTGGATGGGATTTTTCTCAGGAACATACCGTCCTGGCGATTCGCCCGGTTGCCTGCAACTACATCCCAATCCTCGTCTTTAAGCTTCTGCAGCATAAAAGGAATATCTGAGGGATCATTTTGGAGATCACCATCAATCAGAGCAATGTATTTGCCGCTGGCATGATCAATTCCGGCAGTCATCGCCGTACTCTGACCATAGTTTTTGCGCAGTTCCACTAAACTGTTGCGCTCATCAGCATTCTCCCTGATCTTTTTCTGAGTGCCATCTTCCGATCCGTCATCTACAAAAATCACCTCATAATCAATGGTATTCAAAGCGGCACGGATCTCTGCCAGCAAAGGCTCAATATTATCCCGTTCATTTAAGACAGTGATCACAACAGAGAGTTCTCTCATTTTAGCTCGTAGAGTTTTAAGTTCTGGTAGTTCTTTATCAACAACGCTTTTGGATGCTCCAACTCCCTGTCAAAGGTAAAATAATAACCTGGCTTCGAAGCATCCTCAGTGAATTTCACTTGTGCCATACGCTCTCGTTGGATGTAAAAGATCAGACGGTCGTGGAACGGGATTCCCGCTTCTTGGGGATGATATTGGTAGAAAAAGAAGGGTGCTCCTTTGCTAACCCTTCCCATTTCTATAGCAGCGCTTTTGTAATAATTTTCGACTTTGTGATGAGCGCGATGGGGAAGGATAAAAAGGCTGAATGCCAGGCGGACAATTAACATTAAGCCCAGGAACGCCACTATCTTTTGGCTTTTTAATTTGTAGATGAGGAGGGCGAAAAAAGCGCTGATCAGAATAAGCAGGAAAACTTTTAACACAATATGATCCACGAATTCCGAAAGATCGAACAATAAGGCGGCGGGCATAGCGAGTGTGACAAGGGTGCCGAGAACCATCAGGGATATCTCGAAGACACGCTTTGTTTTTGGTAGCTTATCGCGATAAGTGTAATATGCATGGCTCCAGATGATAAATAACAGCGGATAGAGCATCAGCAGGTACCTGGGCCTGGTTTGGGGCGATAGCCAGTATACCCAGATATTTGCAAGGAAGACAATTGCGATATATTTAAGAAAAGGGTTTGCTTTGATCCCCCGTATAAAGTCTTTGTGAAAGCAAAAAATCAAAAGGATACTCGCGGGGAACAGGTGCCCGGCATGTTCAAAAGGAAAAGACAGCATGTGCAACGCAGTAGTAATAAAGCCGAACTCGGTGGCTGTTCTCCTGCTACTTTGATCCCATATTGTGCTAAAATATCCCTCAAGGTTTGGGTTATACTGGTAATAATTTAAAAAATACCCACCGATGATCGTCAGACAGAACAATCCGCTAAGGATATGCTGCCAGCTGAACAATTTTTTTAAATTGCCAGTGTAGGTGAGCAAGGCGACTAGTGTAAATCCCTGGAATACTACTGAAGGCAGGCCTTTGCATAAAAAGGTAACAGCGGTAATAAGATAGGAGATAAAGAACAGCCAAAACCACTTTCTCTGCTGAAAAAAATAAAATATCAGCATAAATGAGCCAAAGGTTAACCAGGAGTAAAAAATATCAATGTGCCCCAGCATCGAATCGTAAATAAGCATGCGGCCATTCACCAGGAATAATAATCCGCTTAGAAGGGCGATATGGCGGTTTTTAAGGAAATAGCTGACCGAATAGAAAATAGTGATCGCAAAGAAAAACATGGGGATTATAGCCGGCAGCCGCGTATTAAACTCCGTAAAGGCTCCGCTAAGCTGATAAACACCAGCTAATATCCAATTATAAAAAGGAGGTTTATTATAATAATACTCGCCGCCGATGGTTGGTACCGAGTAGTTTTTCGTAAGGATCATTTCCAGCGCCACATTTGCGCGTGTTGGTTCGTCAGCGAAAAGGGGGAGGAGGCCGAGGTTGATAAAAAATACAGGTAAAGCGACTAGTAACAGAAGGAAAAACCCTCTCTCGGGGTGTCGGTCAAGGAAGTTTTCCAGTCTCTCCATACAGTACGGCAAAGATATAAAAAGCAAAAGAGAGATCCGGGGATCAGGATCTCTCTTTTTTAACGCTTAATATTCTTATATGCTGGCCTGGACTGTATTTCCTGACGAAACAAAATTTGATACCGCAATCTCCTGATCCAGGTAGTTTGAGGTATAATCATTTCCTGGCCCGTTAATGAACATGCAGGTCTGGCCCTTGATCGTATTTATGATCGTTTTTGTCAGTTCTGCAGGAAGAGCCGGGCAACCATGACTTCGGCCTAAACGGCCAGTTTTATCTATGAACGATTGGCTTACATAATCGGCTCCGTGAACTACTACTGCACGGTCCCTGGCGTTGGTATTAAATCCTTTGTCCATGCCTTCCAGCTTCATTGAAAGACCATGTTTTCCAAAGTAAGTTTCACTTGTAATATAGAAACCAAGGCTGCTTTGATGTGAATTTGCAAGATTAGAAAAACTTGTCGCCATATCGCCGCCACTTCCCCGGCCATGCGCTACTAAAGTATTAAATAAGACTTTGTTGCTGGCAAGATCCACAATCCAGAGACGCTTCTGCGTACTTTTCAGATTAAAATCAATGATGGTAAGGATCTGACGTTCCGGGGAAATCAGATTTGTTTTTTTAAGATTATAATAGCCAATTAACGCTTTCTTGAAAACCGCTGCATCCAGATCTCTGGCTGCCAGGCCAATTTTTTCATATGCCGAATTAACATATTGATCGAAGATCTGGGTATTTGAATAATTAGCAGTTACCTTAACGGCGGCCGAGTCTTTTGCTGAATTAAAGAACTGCAATTGTGATTTTTTTGCCGATACCCAGCTTATAGCAGGTAAGGTACAAATAAGTAAGAGCATGCCAATCGCCCACACGGTGTATTTCTTCATAGATTTCCTCAGTTAATGTTTATTAAACGAAACAGTTTATTAAAATATTGTTGTGAGTAAGGATATGAATTAGGTATAGTTTTGGCTTTTGTGATATACAAATATACGATTTTATGAAAAGTCAATTGTCATCTGAAAGTAGAAGAATTTCAGCTAGTTATCGTCCACGGGGCATCTATAAGCTGTTTCAGATAGCTATTGGGTGTTCCGAAACTATGCACCCAGCTGGCGATCTCAGAACATGAATTATGAAAGTTTTTGGTAGGTCTGTAATTTAGTTCCCGCTTAATTAGAGAAATGTCCAGCACAGAATTATTTTCCATTGATTGTAGAACGGGCTTACTAATGTTTCTGACAACCCCTTTTTTAGTGTTAAGCAGAAGAAACATCCGGACAAGAGGCGCGGGCAGCCCCAGAGGGATTAAGTTAACTTTCTTAACCGCAGAGGCACATTCTAATGCCAGCTCCCATAGCAAGTACGGTTTTTCATCGGTAATATTAAATACCTGAAACTGCTTTTGATCCTTTCTGGCTAAATAAAGGTCAATTGCGTAACCAATATTGTCAATATGGGTGAGAGAGCTCTGTGTTTCTTTTTTAAACGGGCATAATAGGAAATTACCTTTTACCAGGCTGAGAAGTTTAGGTAATAAAATGCGGTCTCCAACGCCATATATAGCCCTTGGGCGAAGTATAAGGCGTTTTTGATGCTCCGGTATGTCCAATTCCACAATGTCTTCTGCCAGCAATTTGGTTTCGCCGTAATCGCTTAGTTCAGATTGTATGCTAGCATCGTCTTCTGTAACCGGAAGGCCTTTGAACTGGTAAACAGATGAGGACGAAATGTGGATGAAAAACCGGCAATTTCTGGCCGCTTCTACGACGTTAAGCGTGCCTTCTACGTTGCTTAGAATAAGGTTTTTGTAGGTATCTGTATCAGAAGCCAGAGCGGCCGCATGGATACATACATCAGCATCGATAAGGTTCATAACCCCCGTTATATCTTCCTTAATATATCCTGCTACTTTCAGTAGATTTCGATTGGGTGTTTCCCGGTTCCCGATCGCAAGGATCTCATGCCCTTCTGAATGAAAATATCTGCAAAGAGCAGCCCCTACGAATCCATTGGCACCAGTGATCGCTATTTTCATTTCTATAATTATTTTCAAAAGCAGTACTTCTGCCAAAGTAATAGAAGGATTCCAACCAAGACTAAATATTTCCTCGAGTTTATTCTACTATTACATTAAATGAATGAGAATGTTTTAATTAAGATGCGAATTATGACGAAGAAAAAACGGAGGGGTAATAAACAAGAAACGCCGCTCACAGGAGCGGCGTTTCTTGTGTTAATCTGGTTTTATTTTAATAAATTCTTCCAGCTGACAAGGTCGCCTATGATCTTCTCCAGCTCATCAGAGCCAACACGTTCTTGCTGCATGCTATCTCTATGTCTTATAGTAACGGTATTATCTTCCAATGTCTGGTGATCAATAGTGATACAAAAAGGTGTACCAATGGCGTCCTGCCTGCGGTAGCGTTTTCCTATGGAGTCTTTTTCGTCGTACTGAAGGTTGAAATCCAGCTTCAGGTTATCCATTATTTCTCTCGCTTTTTCAGGAAGGCCGTCTTTTTTTGTAAGCGGCAATACCGCAGCCTTAACGGGTGCCAGGCAAGGGTGCAGTCTTAAGACAGTCCTTGAATCTTGTTTTTCTTCGGTGCTGAGGTCTTGTTCTTCATATGCATTACACATGGTGAGCAAAAACATACGGTCCAATCCTATTGAAGTTTCAATAACATAGGGAACGTAGTTCTTATTCTCTACAGTATCAAAATACTGGAGCTTCTTTCCAGAGAATTTCTCATGCTGACTCAGATCAAAATCTGTCCTGCTGTGAATTCCCTCAACTTCTTTGAATCCAAAGGGGAATTCAAACTCAATATCCACCGCAGCATTTGCATAATGTGCAAGCTTAACGTGATCATGAAAACGGTACTTTTCCGGCTTGGTACCTACAGCGAGATGCCATTTTAGCCTGGATTCTTTCCAATGTGCGTACCATTGCATTTCTGTTCCGGGCTTTACGAAGAACTGCATTTCCATCTGTTCAAATTCGCGCATACGCATGATGAACTGACGGGCAATAACTTCATTTCTGAATGCTTTCCCAATTTGGGCAATTCCAAATGGAATTCGCATCCTGCCTGACTTTTGCACGTTAAGAAAGTTTACAAATATACCTTGGGCAGTTTCCGGACGCAGATAAACCTGATCGGAGTCTTCTGCCATAGCTCCCATCTGCGTAGAAAACATCAGATTGAACTGACGGACATCAGTCCAGTTACGAGTACCGGAAACCGGGCACACTATTTCATGCTGTTCGATTAGCGCTTTTAATGCCGGAAGATCATCAGCAGCCAGGGCCGCATCCATATCAGACTGCAGTTTATTTGCCTTATCAGCCTTACCGTCCTTTTCATAACGGGCTATCTTATCTTCAATTAAGTTGTCGGCACGGTACCGCTTCTTGGAATCTTTATTATCGATCATCGGGTCAGCAAAGCCATCCACGTGGCCGCTGGCTTTCCAGACCTTTGGATGCATAAAGATCGCTGAATCAATACCCACGATGTTCTCGTTAAGCTGGACCATGGATTTCCACCAGTAAGTCTTGATGTTGTTTTTTAGTTCAGCACCCAGTTGTCCGTAATCATATACGGCGCCTAATCCATCATATATTTCGCTTGATTGAAATACAAAACCATACTCTTTGGTGTGGGATATAACGTTTTTAAATAGTTCGTCGTTGTTTTTGCTCATAACACGACAAAGATAGTAATGGAATCGAGAAACGAGATGCGAGAAGCGAGAAGATCTGAGGCACGGCTTGATATAACGGAATGTCTTTACCCGATTCCGAAAAATCTCGTGTCTCATGTCTCGATTCTCGCTTCTATCCTTAACTTTGAGCCATGAGCATCTCCGTAACGAATCTTAGCAAAGATTATGGTCTGCAGAAAGCTGTGAACGGGATCTCGTTCGAAGCTGCTGCCGGGAAGGTTCTCGGGTTTTTAGGCCCTAATGGCGCAGGGAAATCAACGACGATGAAGATCCTGACGTGCTTTATTCCTCAGACATCCGGTACTGTAAAGGTTTGCGGATTTGATGTGAATGATAATCCTATGGAGGTTAAGCAGAACATAGGATACCTTCCCGAACATAACCCTTTATATCTGGAAATGTATGTAAAGGAAGCACTTGGGTTTATTTGCGATATTCATCATATTGCCGACAAGCAAAACCGGATCAATGAAGTTATAGAAATGACCGGACTTACGGGCGAACAGTTTAAAAAAATAGGGGCTTTATCGAAAGGTTACCGGCAGCGGGTAGGATTAGCCCAGGCCATCTTGCCGGATCCCCAGGTGCTGATATTGGATGAACCTACCTCGGGTCTCGATCCCAATCAGGTTGTGGGAATACGAAGCTTAATTAAGCAGCTCGGTAAAACTAAAACTGTGATACTTTCTACACATATCATGCAGGAGGTAGAGGCTGTGTGTGACCAGGTCATTATTATCAATAAAGGACAGATAGTAGCGGATGACGAGTTAGGCATACTGAGAAAGAAATATCAGGGAAAGAGCCTGGAGGATATTTTTATCGAGTTAACGAACGTGAATTAGTACCAATTAAATCTGGAATCAATTGTTAGCCATACTGTATAAAGAAATATCAGGATTTTTCAGCTCGCTGGTAGCCTACATTACCATTGCCGCATTTCTTGTTGTTACCGGGCTTTTTCTATGGGTGTTTCCTGAATCAAGTATTCTTGATTATGGATATGCGGGTTTAGACAGCTTTTTTAATATTTCTCCTTACATCTTTATGTTCCTGATTCCGGCAATCACCATGCGCTCGCTTGCAGAGGAAAGAAAAGATGGTACATTCGAGCTATTAGTTACCAGGCCGGTTACAGACTGGGACATCCTGCTTGGCAAGTTTTTTGCGTCCCTGGTGATCGTTATTCTTACCTTGCTGCCCACCCTTGTGTATTATGTCACAGTATACCAACTGGGCGTTGTTAAGGGTAATGTAGATACGGGGGCGGTGATAGGCTCGTACATCGGTCTGATATTGCTGGGCTCCGCATTTGTTAGTATAGGCTTGTTTGCTTCGTCATTAGGGAAAAATCAAATTATCGCATTTACCATCGCGGTGTTTTTATGCTTTATATGGTTCAGTGGATTTGATTCGTTCAGCCAGGTGCTATCCTTACGTCGCCTGGATAGCTTCTTAGTTGTAATAGGCATTAATCAGCATTATCAGTCCATCAGCAGGGGGGTGCTGGATACGCGCGACCTCATTTACTTTTTGAGTCTGGACGCCATATTCTTATTATTTACCAAGACTGTTCTGGGGGCGAGGAAATGGTAAGGCAGAAGAAAAAGGATTTAATTTATGCGTTGGCATTTACATTACTTATTGCCCTGGCAAATATCATCTCTTCATTTTTCTTTACCAGGATTGACTTTACAAGTGAAAAGCGATATACCCTTTCTCCGCTAACGCGCGATATTCTGCAAAAGTTAGACGACAGGGTACAGGTTACGGTGTATCTGGAGGGCGATGATTTTCCTGCGGGCTTTAAGAGATTGAGAAGCTCTACATTTGATATCCTTACAGATCTGAAAGCCTATTCGGATGACAACCTGAGCTTTGATTTCGTAAACCCGATGACTGGAAGCGAAGAGGAGCAACAGGAAAACTATCAGAAGCTATTAGAACAGGGTATTGAAGCAACGAACCTGAATATTACCACTGAGAGTGGAAACTCTCAAAAGATCGTCTTCCCGTCTGCGCTGATCAGCTATAAAGGGGTACAGCTTCCTGTAAAGCTTTTGCAGCCTCAGGCAGGTGTCGATCCGCAGGAGGTGCTTAATAACTCAATCCAGAATCTTGAGTATGCTTTTGCCAGTGCAATAAAAAAAGTTAACAGCGGCGGCGCACAAAGAATCGGCTTTACTGAGGGCCATGGCGAGTTAAGCGATCTGCAGCTGAGCGATGCGATGAACTCTCTTGCAAACTGGTCGGAAGTTGGACGTGTGGACCTGAGCACAATAACTTTTGAGGGTCTCGACAAGTTAAAACTGCTTATTGTAGCCAAGCCAAGCAGCGAGTTTACCGAGGCTGAAAAATATAAGATCGACTATTTTGTAATGAATGGCGGCCGTGTTTTATGGGCCATAGACCAGGTCTACGCCGAACTGGATAGCCTGCGCGGTGCCGAGGAGCAGTTGGCCTTCCCCCGGAAGCTAAACCTGGATGACATGTTTTTCAGGTATGGTGCCAGGATCAATTATGACCTGATCCTGGATATGAATAGTTCGCGTATTCCTCTTAAGATGGGAGACGCAGGGGGGCAGTCGCAGTTTGAGCTGGTACCCTGGCTTTTTTACCCCGTATTTGTACCGGTAACTGCTCATCCCATTGTTAAGAACCTGGACGGTATCCGTTCGGAATTTCCATCAAGTGTAGATATCATTGACGTAAAGGGTGTAAAAAGCGAAATCATCCTTTCTTCGTCGCCTTATAACCGCAAGCTGGACGTTCCCACATTACTATCCCTGCAGATGGTAGACCAGGAACCTGATCCCAAGCTCTTCCAGGGTCCCTTAAGAGTTGCCGGTGTGCTCCTTGAAGGAGAATTTCCATCTGTTTTCAGGAACCGGCCGGTTCCTTCGGGAATAAACGGGCGGGTAAAAATTCCTGCGCAAAGCAAGTTCGGAAAGATGATGATCATCGCCGACGGTGATATCTTTAAAAACCAAGTGAACACAACAGATGGTTCGCACTATCCCCTAGGCTTTGACCGGTATACGCAAGAACAGTATGGCAATAAGAACTTTTTATTGAATACAGCGGACTATCTGATGGACGACTCGGGGATTATTGGATTAAGAAATAAGGAAGTCCGTCTGCGCTTACTGGATAAGGCCAAAATTAAAGCCGATAAAACGTTTTGGCAGGTAATAAATCTAGGTTTGCCCCTGATAATGTTGATAGCCTGCGGTATTTTTCAACATTACTTCCGTATTAGGAAGTATGCTCGTTAAATTGTATATTTTTACAGGTATTATTTACCAATTTACCTAAATTTTACCGGTTAACAGCTGATTAGGAACTACCGAAAAGCTTTACTATTATTGTTTTTCAGATATTTGAACATGAGATTTATAGTTTCTACATCTACCTTATTAAAACAGCTGCTTGCGGTTAACGGAGCATCCAGCAGCAGTACAGTTTTGCCTATTCTCGAGAATTTCCTCTTTGAGATTAAAGGCGGGACGCTGACGGTTTCGGCAACAGACCTTCAAACCAGCATGACGACCTCGCTGACGGTAGAATCTAAAGAAGACGGGAAGGTTGCGATTCCTTCAAAGATCCTCCTGGAAACCCTGAAAACATTGCCCGATCAGCCCATCTCTTTCTCTGTCGATGATAAAACTTTCTCGATTGAAATAAGTGCTGGCGATGGTAAGTATAAACTGAGCGGCGAAAATGGTGAGGACTTCCCTAAAATACCGGTTGTGGAAAATGCCTCATCTGTTACTATGCCTGCCTCTGTACTTGCAGAGGCTATTAATAAAACGCTTTTTGCCGTGAGTAGTGATGAGCTCCGCCCGGCTATGACTGGCGTTTACTGTCAACTGAGTCCTGAGCATATTACTTTCGTAGCAACCGATGCGCATAAGCTTGTCCGCTACCGTCGACTGGATACAAAATCTGATTCGGCTACAACTTTTATTTTACCCAAAAAAGCGCTGACTTTACTAAAGTCGTCACTGCCTTCTGACGATGTCATTGTTTCCGTGGAGTATAACAGCACAAGTGCTTTCTTTAGATTTGGTAACATTAATCTTATTTGCCGTCTGATAGATGAAAGGTATCCTGACTATGAAGCTGTAATTCCTAAAGACAATCCGAATAAATTAGTGATAGACAGGTCACTTTTCCTGAATTGCCTGAGAAGGGTTGTTATTTTTGCAAATAAGACAACTCACCAGGTAAGGTTGAAGATCACCGGCAGCGAGCTCAATATATCTTCCGAAGATATCGACTTTGCGAATGAAGCCCATGAACGCCTGAGCTGCCAGTATGAGGGAGAGGATATGGAGATCGGATTTAATGCGAAATTTCTTATTGAGATGTTAAATAACCTGAGTGGTGAGGAAGTTCTTCTTGAGATGAGCAGCCCTAACCGTGCCGGACTATTAATGCCGCAGACCCATGATGAACAGGAAGATGTCCTGATGCTGGTTATGCCGGTAATGCTTAATACCTACGCATAAAGAGAATTTAACTTGACTTAAAACGGGCCTGATTTTTGAATCAGGCCTTTTTTGTTTGTGCGCGTTTGTAATAATCTATGCATCTAACGCGTACTAGTTAGATAATCTATTAATAAATCAAATTATGAAAACATCAATTTTAAGCAGAATGAAACGGGCAAGTATTTTCTTTATAGCCCTAACGGCCCTGACAGTTTTTTTAACATCATGCAGTAAAAATGATGACGATGAGGTGCTTACAGGACAGGCCAAAGTTATGATCGTTAACTCAGCATCCGGTTCCGCGGCCCAGGATTTTTATCTTGAAGGTACTAAAGTAAATACCGAAGCGGTAGCATATTCACAAAGTACGGCCTACATTTCTGTGCCTGTTGGCTACGATCGTAAGGCAGAATTTAGAAATACAGGGTCGACCACAGCAAACTTTACCGGCTATGTGGACATCTTACCTAATCAAAACTACACATTTTTCTATACTGCCTCAGCTGATGGAACAGGGAACAGCAGCGCCGTGTTCAGAGATGAAACAACCAGCCCTTCTCCGAGCAAGGCCCGGGTTCGATTTGTAAACGCCGCTTCCGGGCTAACGACAGCTAACCTGCTTATTGCAAACGGAGCTACGATCGCTTCAAATATAGCATTTGGTACAGCGTCAAGTTTTAGCGATGTAGATCCGGGGACCCTTAGCCTGCAAACTGGTCTGGCGGCAGGAGGAACAGCAGCCGTCAATCTTGGAAGCTTTACATTGCAACCCGGTAAGATATATACGATCTATACGTCGGGTTCGCTGACAAGCAGCGTAACTGCCTCCCTGATTACACATAACTAATTATAATCAAATTGCAATAAAACAGAAAACTCAGGTCTTTTAGCCTGAGTTTTCTATTTTTGTCAAAATTTAAAAACGACTCTTGGAACTAATTCAACAGCTTCTCGATTTTATTCTCCATATCGACCAGCATTTAATTGAAATTGTTCGGGAATACCAAACCTGGACTTACCTCATACTTTTCCTTATAATCTTTGCAGAAACGGGCTTTGTGGTGACGCCCTTTTTGCCGGGCGATTCGCTCCTTTTTGCTGCGGGCGCAATAATTGCAAAGCCTGAAAGCGGACTGAATATTTTCATTATGTGCCTGCTTTTAATTGTAGCTGCCATTTTGGGAGATCTTGTGAACTACCACATTGGTAATTACATTGGCCCGAAGGCCTTTAGCGGTAAGTACAAATGGCTTAAAACCGAATATCTTGAGAAAACCCAAAAGTTTTATATCAAGCATGGCGGCAAAACTATCATATATGCCCGCTTTATCCCGATAGTGCGGACTTTTGCACCGTTTGTAGCCGGTATCGGAACTATGAGTTACAGCCGCTTCGCCTCCTATAACGTGGTAGGAGGAGTGATATGGGTTGTATCATTTTTATTTATCGGATACTTTTTCGGTGGACTTCCTGTAATAAAGGACAATTTTACTTATGTCATATTCGGAATTATTATCTTATCTATTCTGCCGCCGATCGTAGAAATATTCCGGGAACGACGCAGGAAGTCTGCCGGGATATAGCACCTCACATTTCTGTTAATCATTAATCACCCGAATCCTTGGAATTTATAATCGAGCTTTTTGATATCATTCTTAATATTGATAAGTACCTTGTTAAAATAGTTAACGATTACCAGACCTGGACCTATCTGATAATCTTTCTTATCATATTTGCCGAGACTGGATTTGTAGTAACGCCTTTTCTTCCCGGCGACTCACTGCTCTTCGCCGTAGGGGCGCTTATCGCTAAAGGGGGTACCGGCCTGGATATTTATATAATGGGCTTACTTTTAATTGCCGGGGCCATAATGGGAAACACTGTTAACTACTTTCTGGGAAATTATTTCGGTCCTAAGGTGTTTAAGCCGAATAACCGCGTTCTTAAGGTCGATTACTATAATAAGACGCAGGACTATTTTGATAAAAAAGGCGGTAGTATGCTTATTATTAGTCGCTTCATGCCTATTTTCAGAACAGTAACCCCTTTTGTAGCCGGCGTTGGTAAAATGAACTTTGGCCAGTTTACTTATTACAACGTTGTTGGAGGTGTCCTTTGGATAGTCAGCTTTCTGGGGCTAGGCTTTATATTCGGTAATATACCGTTCATTAAGGATAACTTTACCTACGTGATGCTCGTGATCATCGTGCTGACGATCATGCCGGCAGTATTTGCGGCAATCAAAGCGCGCAGAACTATGGGCGAGAAAGAAGTTTAATTTTCATTTCTTCCTATAATTGCCCCTTTCCCGTAAAGGCCTTCTATCGTTTCCTGTTTTAATCGCTCTTCGGTAGTTAGTTCCGCCTTTGCCAGGTTTTTAAGGTTAGGCTGGCCGGCATCTATCCATGCAGAATACCAGTAACTTCCCGTTTTGAGGATGGATGAGCGCATCTGCTTTTCAACCATGCCTTTCATGGCCGTATGGTAAGCCTTTGAGTACTCCTCCGAATATTGCCGTTCAATGCGACCGTTGCGCTCACTGAACGTAAACCTGCGGCCTGAAGGGAATGACCTGCTTAGCCTGGCTTCTATTAGCAGTACAGAATCTGTGTAGTTTTGTGCGATCTTAACGATTTCCCAGGCTGCTTTCAGCGGATCGCTGATGTATTGGGCCCGGCCAACTACGAAGTCGTATTCCGTATGGAATAGTTCCGGAAGCCTGCTTTCCCAGAAGCCATGAATTCCAATCTGGCCGGTCAGCTGGCCGTTATAGTTAGCAGTGGTATGAAGGGGAACATGGGCATCGGAAACATAATGCCCAAGATCTGCAGAGGCCCTGAGGATTCTCAGTGAATCTCTCAGCCGGAAAGCCTCAGTCAGGGAATAATATGCCCGTTCTATTTGCCAGGGCACTATGCCATTCTCCAGCAATACCTGCTCACCATATTTTCCGGCGGCATCTTTCCATTTCAGTGGGATACTGTCGAACGGTGAAGTACCATAACGGTCTATATCAATAAAATGCTTTGCCGCTTCTGAGGTGTCTGCATACCTTCGTTTATCCGGATCGACTGAGTGTTCTGTAATGAACAGGATATTATTTTTATAAAAACGCATCATCCCCGAGGGGAGGGTATAGGCAGCAAGGCGGTTAATGCTCTGGTGGGCGAAGAAGCCCCAGCTGAAACTCAGCAGGCATGGCAGGATCAGCATCAGAAAATATAGATTGCGTTGCATTCATTAAAAATAGCCAGTTTGTGCTAGCCCCGGGTGTTTGGAGCAAAGCACTTATGCATCGGTTATAGCCGGGAAGTCCTATTTACTGGATTTACCAACAATAGATACGACATTAGGTTTTTTTGAATTTCACTTTGTAGTTTAAAAAAATCGCCATATATTTGCAGTCCTTAAAAGAGGGACGGAAAAAACAGCTTAACAAATGGCAAATCATAAATCATCGATAAAAAGAATAAGATCAAACGCAGCTAAGCGTTTACGTAATCGCTATCAGGCGAAAACTACAAGAACCGCTATAAAAAGATTACGTACTGCAACTGAAAAATCAGAAGCAACTCCGCTTTTGAGTAAAGTGATCTCTATGCTTGATCGTTTGGCTAAAAAGAACATCATACACAAAAACAAAGCATCAAATAATAAATCGAAATTGACGAAGTTCGTTAACGGTTTAAAGTAAGAGCTTTTATAATGACCTTTAACTAAGGGGTTCCGAGCATATCGGTACCCCTTTCTTGTTTTTATATGTTTTGGACTACGTTTAGTTATGGAGACAACATATGAACACAAAATAAGCATCAAATCCTGGTCGGAAGAAGACCGTCCACGGGAGAAACTGAGTACACAAGGCAGGCGAAGCCTCAGTGATGCAGAGCTCCTGGCGATCCTGATCGGCTCAGGCAGCCAGAACGAAAGTGCCGTTGAATTAAGCAAGCGAATTCTTTATAACTGCAATAATAATCTGAACCAATTAGCCAGGTTAGGTATCGCAGAATTATCAAGATTTAAAGGGATCGGTGAAGCAAAGGCAATCAGCATCATTGCTGCCCTCGAGCTGGGCAGGCGCCGGAAGGTCCAGGCTTCACCTGAACTCACCCAGATAGCCACCAGTATAGATGTTTATGAAGTGATATCTTCCCAGTTTAAAGATCTCAATCACGAAGAATTCTGGATACTATTGCTAAACCGGGCAAACAGGATCACATCAAAACATTTGGTAAGCAAAGGCGGACAGGCAGGGACTATAGCAGATCCGAAGATCATTTTCAATATAGCCCTTGAAAATCATGCAGCTTCCATTATATTAGCTCACAATCATCCGTCTGGTAATTTGAAACCAAGCCATGCTGACCTCGAATTAACGAGGAAGCTCAGGTCCGCGGGCCAGTTTCTGGACCTGCCGGTATTAGATCACCTGATAATTACAGACCAAGGCTTTCTGAGCTTCGCGGATGAAGGCATCCTAACCTGATGGTACCTATGAAGAAGATTTTAATCCTGCTTGCCCTTATAAGTACCGGCCCGGTACTGAAGGCACAGCAAGTAAACTATGGCTCACTAAACGTGATGTCGTACAACATAAGATATAATAATCCTGCTGACAGCGTGAACGCATGGCCTAACAGAAAAGAATGGGTTGCCTCTCTTATTAAGTTCCACGATACCGATATACTTTGTATTCAGGAGGGTCTGGCAGACCAGGTAGATTATCTTAAAACAGCTATAGGTTTTGCAGTTGAGGGTGTGGGCCGCGATGACGGTCAGCGGGCCGGTGAGTTCACTGCGATATACTACAATCCCTCACGCTTCGTGAAAAGGGCCTCGGGGAACTTTTGGTTATCAGAAAGTCCTGAGGTACCATCCAAAGGCTGGGATGCAGCAATAACCCGTATCTGTACCTGGATCCGCTTATTTGATAAGGTACGTAAGCATGAGTTCTATGTATTCAATACACATTATGATCATCTGGGAACAGTCGCGAGGTACAAGTCAAGCCAGCTTCTGCAAACACAGATCCCGCTTATAGCCGGCGAATTTCCCGTGATCCTTGCCGGCGATCTTAATGTGACTCCTGGAACCGGGGCAGTGGACCTTATAAAGACATTCTTAAAAGATGCGCGTGAAGTCTCCAGGGAGCCTGCCTACGGCCCGGCAGGTTCGTTCAATGGGTTTAAGTTTGACGCTCCTCTGAAAGACAGGATAGACTACATCTTTACAAGCAAGCATTTTTCAGTACTTAAATTTGGCATCTTGTCGGATTCGAAAGATCAGCGTTATCCCTCAGATCATCTACCTGTTCTGGCACGGATCAGGATTGATTAACCGAGGAAATTCTCGCTTGCCGCGTCTCAATTCTCACATCTCTTTCTATCTTTGTCGTTCATCATTTTTAGAACATGAAGATCTCGTACAAGTGGCTGCAGCAATTTATTCAAACCGATAAGACGCCGGATGAACTTTCACTCATTTTAACCAATATTGGATTAGAAGTTGAGAGTCTTGAGAAAGTTGAGGGAGTACCCGGTGGGTTGGAGGGGTTGGTGATAGGTTATGTAAAGGAATGCGTGCAGCACCCTAATGCAGATCGTTTAAAGGTCACAAAAGTTGATGTAGGACAGGCCGAGGACCTTCAGGTTGTTTGTGGTGCCAACAATGTTGCCGCCGGGCAGAAAGTTGTGGTCGCAACGGTCAATACTACGGTCTATCCTGTAAGTGGCGAACCTTTTAAGATCAATAAATCAAAGATCAGGGGTGAGGTATCTGAAGGAATGATCTGTGCCGAGGACGAGATCGGCCTGGGACATGATCATGATGGGATTATGGTTCTTGATAAGAATGCGCGGATCGGGGCAGCAGCGAAGGAGTACTTTAAGCTTGAAGATGATTTCGTGTTTGAGATAGGGCTCACACCAAACCGTGCCGATGCGGCGTCGCACCTGGGAGTTGCGCGCGACCTGGCGGCATATCTCCGGATCCCATTGACATTGCCCGATATTTCAGCTTTTAATGTGCAGGAACAGTCCCTGAATATTCCAGTAAGCGTAGAAGATAAAGAGGCCTGCCCTCGCTATTCATCGGTCACAATAAGCAATATCACCGTCGGCCAGTCACCGGATTGGCTTAAGGACAAACTGAATGCAATTGGAGTACGCCCCATAAATAATGTGGTGGATGCGACCAATTATATCCTTCACGATCTTGGTCAGCCGTTACATGCCTTTGACGCAGCAGCGATAAAAGGCAACAAAGTGTTTGTCAGGACCTGTCCTTCAGCGACAGTTTTCACAACTCTTGATGAAGTTGACCGCCAGTTGTCGGCCGACGACCTGATGATCTGTAATGCCGAAGAGCCAATGTGCATCGCTGGTGTGTTTGGAGGTATTTCTTCAGGAGTGACTTCGTCTACTACCAGCATTTTCCTGGAAAGCGCCTGGTTCAATGCAGTATCTGTCCGGAAGACATCTAAACGGCATGGTCTTAAAACGGATGCTTCATTCCGGTTTGAGCGCGGAACAGATCCTGATATGACTGTGACAGCACTTAAAAAAGCGGCGATCCTGATCACGGAGCTGGCAGGAGGGTACATTTCTTCGGAAGTATCGGATATTTATCCGGTTCCGGCCAGGCCATTTGATATTGAGATCTTTTTTAAGAATGTTAACAGGCTAATCGGTAAAGATATCTCTCCGGAAGAGATCCGGGCAACCTTAACCGGCCTGGGTATTGCCATTAGTGCTGAAACAAGCGAGGGAATGTCGTTGAAGGTGCCGCCTTATAAAGTGGATGTAACCCGGGAGGTGGATATCATCGAGGAGATCCTCCGTATCCATGGCTACAATAATATTGATATTCCGACCCAGATAAAAGCTTCCTTAAACTACACTGCCAAACCAGACAAGGAGGTTTTGCAGAACCAGGTTGCAGATATGCTTACGGGGAATGGCTTTATAGAAATATTAAGTAATTCACTGACTAAGCTTAGCTATTCTTCGAAGCCGGAACTGGCGGTAAAAATACTCAATCCCTTAAGCAGCGACCTCGATGTTATGCGGCAGAACCTGTTGTTTTCAGGACTTGAAGCTATCTCCTACAATCAGAATCGCAGGAACGCCGACCTTAAGTTGTATGAATTCGGTAAAGTGTATAGTCTGGATGGCGAAAATTACAAAGAGAGCCAGCGTTTGTCCGTTTTCCTGACGGGCTCCATTGAGCCTGAGAACTGGAACGCGAAGCCTTCAGCGGCTGGGTTCTATCAATTGAAGTCAGCGGTAGATATGATCATTGCCAGGTTAAACATCAAGGGTCTTATTTCTGATGATGCCACTGCCGGCAATTTTTCTTCAGGGATAGCCTACCGTAAAGGTGAGAAGACATTAGTTGAATTCGGTGCAGTTTCAAAGCCAGCCCTAAAGCAGCTTGATATTTCGGGACCGGTATTTTATGCCGACTTCGACTGGGATCTCGTTATCCGGTCGGTAAGAAACAACAAGATATCTCATAAGGAGGTTTCCAGGTTCCCATCGGTACGGCGCGATCTGTCTATGCTTCTTAATCAGGAAGTATCGTTTGAACAGTTAAAGCAAATTGCTCTGAAGACAGAAAAGAGTATACTCCGGGAAGTTAACGTTTTTGACGTGTATGTCGGCGACAAGCTTCCTGAAGGAAAGAAATCATACGCTTTAAGTTTTGTACTTCAGGATGAAGAAAAAACTCTTGCAGATAAGCAGATTGACGCTATCATGCAAAAATTAATTCTTAATTTCGAGAAGCAGGCGGGCGCGGAGATCAGGAAGTAGTACGTTGTAAGTTATACGTTGTAAGTTTCTTTCCTCCTAATATTGAAATGGATAGTTTAGTTTGAATTAGAACGCATAACGTATTTTTCTTCTTGCGATTTAAATTATTAGTTAACCCTAAATTATAACGTATAACGTACAACTTATAACGTACAACTCATGAATGTCGCCGATCAGCTCAGCAAAGTAATAGATAAAACCAGCAGGTTGATCGACCTCTGCGCGGCCCTGCAGGAAGAAAACGAGTTGTTGAAATTAGAGAACGAGTCGCAGAAGAAAGTTATTCAGAACACGGATAGCAAGAATAAAGATCTGGAAGAAAAGCTGCGTGTTCTTACCCTTGCGCGCTCATTGGAAGGTATACCTGCTGCAGATTTGGGAGTGAATGAAAAAACTCTTGACATAAAGCAAAAAATTACCGAATTTGTACGCGAAATAGATAAGTGTATTGTGTTGCTCAAGAAGTAATACATAGTGAAATCAAGCTCAAATGGGAGAAATCTCCATAAAAATAAATATTGCTGACAGAGTTTACCCCTTAAAGGTAAACATGGAAGAAGAAGAGGTTATTAGAAGGGCAGCGAAGATAATAAATGACCGCATAAAGGAATACCAGGACAATTATGCGGTTCGGGATAAACAGGATTTGTTATCCATGTGTGTACTACATTATGCTACAGCTACGCTGAAGGCAGAGAAAAAGGTAATGAATGTAGATACGGACGTGGCCGAGAAAGTTTATGAATTAGACCAGCTGTTAACTGATTTTTTTGCAAAGTAATATCGTTCTTTATACATAGAGCACTAAAGATTTAACCGCAGTTAAATTTTAGGTTTCACTATTTAAAGCTTAACACTTCAATATTGAAGGGCATAAAGCCGGTCATTTGCTCGGGCATCTGGCTAAAGGTTTAACCCTACTTCAAGAACGAAGCTTATAATACATGATGCTTAAATTTAGTTGCGGTTTTTTTATACCTAAAGAATTATGGACATATTACAAATACTACTTTATGTTTTACTCGGACTTGCCGGCGGCATAGTGATAGGGAGGTTTCTCCTTCGAAAGCTGCTGAAGAACCAGGAAGCAGGTGCACAGAATAAAGCAAAAAAGATACTTAAAGACGCAGAGACCAACGCAGAGATCTTAAAGAAGGATAAGCTTCTGGAAGCAAAGGAAAAGTTCCTTCAGATGAAAGCTGATCACGAACAGGAGATCAACAATAGAAACAATACGATAAACCAGCGTGAGAACTCGGTAAAGCAAAAGGAGCAGTCTATCAATCAGAAACTTGACAACCTGACTAAAAAGGAGCAGGAACTGGATGGAGTTAAAGCCAGTCTTGAGAAGCAGATTGAAATTGCCCGCAATAAGCAGGACGAAGTTGACGCCTTAAAAAACCAACATATTCAGCAAATGGAGGCTATCGCCGGTTTGTCTGCTGAGGATGCGAAGAACCAGTTGATTGATTCCCTACGGGAAGAAGCGCGTACCCAGGCGATGATCCAGATCAAGGATATTGTAGATGAGGCTAAGCTAACAGCGAGTAAAGAAGCGAAGAAAGTAGTTATCCAGACTATCCAGCGGACCGCTACCGAAAGCGCGATTGAAAATACTGTATCGATATTCAATATCGAGAATGACGAGATTAAAGGACGTGTTATTGGCCGTGAAGGGCGTAATATCAGGGCGCTTGAAGCAGCTACCGGTATAGAGATCATTGTGGATGATACTCCTGAAGCAATAATACTTTCCGGTTTTGACCCGGTAAGACGGGAGATTGCCCGATTAGCCTTGCACCGCCTTGTTACGGACGGCAGGATCCATCCGGCCCGGATTGAGGAGGTTGTTGCCAAGACCAAGAAGCAGATCGAAGATGAGATCGTAGAGATCGGGGAGCGTACGGTGATTGATCTGGGTATCCATGGTCTGCATCCCGAGTTGATCCGCATGGTGGGGAGAATGCGTTACCGTTCATCATACGGCCAGAACCTGCTGCAGCACTCACGCGAGGTTGCTAACTTCTGTGCCACTATGGCCGCAGAGCTTGGGCTGAATGTAAAAATGGCTAAGCGTGCCGGACTGTTACATGATATAGGCAAGGTGCCTGATGATAACCCGGAATTGCCTCACGCAATTTTAGGTATGCAACTTGCTGAAAAGTATAAGGAGCACCCTGAAGTATGCAACGCGATCGGCGCTCACCACGATGAAGTGGAAATGACTTCGATGATTTCTCCGATAATACAGGCGTGTGATGCTATTTCAGGCGCCCGCCCGGGAGCAAGACGTGAGGTTGTGGAAAGCTATATCCGCAGGTTAAAAGAGCTCGAAGCCCTTGCACTGTCGTACCCTGGAGTTGAGAAGACATTCGCCATCCAGGCCGGGCGCGAACTCCGTGTAGTTGTGGAAAGTGAGAGGATCACTGATGCTGCCGCAGAAATACTAGCAGCCGATATCTCTAACAGGATACAAACTGAAATGACCTACCCGGGACAGATCAAGGTGACGGTGATCAGGGAGACGAGGTCGGTATCGTACGCGAAGTAAATTAGTTATACGTTGTACGTTTTACGTTGTACGTCTGGGCGGATAGTATGGTGGTTAAAAAAACCTATAACTCCATTATACTGATAATTCAGCGTTTGGAAGCGTACCACATAGAATACAATATATAACACAGCGTTTAGAAAACGTAAAACGTACAACGTATAACTATATGAAAAGCCAACCCACAAGACGGCTCGTCGACGTATACTTTGATAAATACGCCGAAAGCCATGAGAACCCAACCAATAAACTGATCCACTGGATCTGCGTACCTTTGATCGTTTTCAGTTTATTCGGACTGATATGGGCTATTCCTTTTCCCCATCTTGAATTCCTGGGCAAGTATAACGGCTATGTAAACTGGGCTTCTTTTTTGATCGCCTTTGCAGTCTATTACTATTATAAGCTATCGCCTGTTTTATCCTACGTAATGCTGCTGATCATCATGGTTTTCAGCGCCGGTGTTGTATCACTTGAAAAGGCACATCGCCTTAACGGCTGGCCTGAGATGTGGCATGTATGCCTGGTTATATTCGTCGTAGCCTGGATGGGGCAATTCATCGGGCATAAGATTGAAGGTAAGAAGCCGTCATTCCTTGATGATGTTAAATTTCTGCTCATAGGTCCCATCTGGCTGGTTCATTTTGTGTTTAAGAGGGTAGGGATCAGGTATTAGGTATTAGGTATTAGGGGTTAGGCTTTAGAAGTCAGGGTCGGTCCTAATGCCTAATACCTAACCCCTAAAGCCTTAACATTCCCTTAACATTATTAACCTATCCTTCACATTTTGGTAAATGTTACTTAACTCTAATAATACCATGAGTTAATATTGTGGTAATACTTTTGTTGAAATTAAAACTCAACAAAGTGAAACACAAGCTATTTCTTTTAAATCTAGGCTTCTTCCTATCATTCTTATTAATTTCACATTCGGCATTCAGCCAGCAAACCGGTAAAATAGCCGGAAAGGTAACTGATACAAAAACCGGTGAAACGCTAATAGGTTTAACGGTTAAAATTACCGGCAGCACCATGGGCGCTTCGACTGATGTTGAAGGCCGCTACACGCTCGGTAATTTGAATCCGGGAAAGTATAGCCTTACCTTTTCCTATATAGGCTACCAGTCAAAGAATATCACTGATATAGAGGTTGGGGCGGGCAAGACTACGAACCTGGATGTGATTATGGATGAGGCGACCTCACAGACATTACAGGAGGTTGTAATTACCGCGACGCTCAGACAGGAAAGCCTGAACGCTTTATATGCCCAACAGAAGAACAGTATTAGTATTTCAAGCGGAATATCGTCTGAACAAATACGCAGATCTTCGGATAGAAATACGTCGGAGGTACTAAAACGCGTCAGCGGTACGAGTATTCAGGATAATAAGTTTGTAGTGGTCAGAGGCTTGAGCGATAGATATAACTCTGCCAGGTTAAATAACGCAACCCTGCCAAGTTCAGAGCCAGACCGTAAAGCATTTTCTTTTGATATCGTTCCGTCTAACCTGATCGACAATGTAATCATTAATAAAACTGCCAGTGCGGATCTCCCGGGTGATTTTACAGGCGGATTGGTAACGATAAATACCAAAGATTTTCCTGAGCAAAGCTTTTTAAATTTTAGTGTGGGTTTCGGCTATAATAGCCAGTCTACATTTAAAGATTTTAAATCTGGCAGCAGAGGTGGTTTAGATATCTTAGGATTCGACAACGGTGACAGACAAATTCCCAACGGATTTGCAAGCAGCTCACGTTTTAATACATTGTCTTTATCGCAAAAGCTTGCACAAACTAAATTATTCTCAAACTCATTTAATATTAATAACGGAACATCCTCTCCGGTTCAGAATTATCAGTTGACCTGGGGTGCCGTTAAGGAGTTTAAGAATTTATCCACATTTGGAAGCATCATCTCTCTTTCATACAGGAACTCAGAGAGTATCAACAATTCTCACAGGCTTGACTACGAGACTGACGGGCATGCGGCGTACGATTTCAGAGATGATATTTACAAGTATTCAACTAACGTTGGTCTTTTAGCTAACTTCTCCTATAAGAAAAACCGGAGCAGGTTCTCTTTCAGAAATATCATCAATAAGTCTTTCGACGATGTGTATACTTTCCGTAACGGAATAAACAATGATAATGCCGTTGCGAGAAGAAGTAACACTATCGACCTGACTGATAAGGCCCTGGTGAATAGTCAGGTAGATGGCGAACACGCGATTGGCAAGAACGACTGGAAATTAAACTGGAATGCTAATTACACGTTCACATACCGTGATCAACCGGATCTGCGAGTTCAATCTTACGCAAAGCCGCTGGATGCTGCGAACGATGCATCCGTACCTTTTCGGGCAGAGATGCCAAGTGGTTCTTCTGCAAGCCGTCCGTTGAGCCGTTTCTTTTCACGCCTGGACGACTATGCTTACGGAGCGTCAGCGTCTTTAGCTATACCGTTCAATTTCAACAAGGAGAAGAGCATCTTTAAAGTCGGAGGTTCAGCGCTGCTAAAGGACCGTACATTTAGTGCCAGGGTTTTAGGTTACGTAGGTGCTTCCAGCCAATTCGATAACTCTCTACGCAATTTGGCTCCTGATATGATATTTTCTCCGGAGAATATTAATGAGAATGGATTTGTATTAAATGAGATCACCAATAATAATGACAGATACAAGGCGTTAGCCGATCTATATGCAGGTTATCTATTGATGGACAACCGTTTAAGCAACAAATTGCGCTTATCATGGGGTACCCGTTTAGAGTATTATAACCAGGATCTGGATGCCAGAGGGTTCTCTAATGAGAAGGTGAATGCTGACGTAAGTAACCTGGACATCTTGCCGTCATTTAATTTAACTTACAACGTAACCGATAAGTCAAATTTCCGTTTCTCAGGCTCGAAAACTGTTGCACGCCCGGAATTAAGGGAATTGGCTCCGTTCCAGTATTATGATTTTATTTCAAACAGTACTACTTCCGGAAACCCTAACCTGATCCGTACGAATATTTATAACGGAGATATCAAGTTTGAGTATTATCCGCAGGGAGGAGAGTTATTATCCGGTGGAATATTTTATAAGCAATTTAATAATCCAATAGAGCAGGTTATCCCGGCGGGGAGTAATGCTAATAACCGCCTGAGAACTTACGCGAATGCCAACTCGGCGAGCAACTACGGCTTCGAGGTCGAAATGCGCAAGCGATTGAATTTCCTTGACGATTCTTCGGAATGGTTAAAGAATCTGATCCTCTTTGCTAACTACTCTTATATCGTTTCGGATGTGGATCTATCGAATACTACAACTTCAGCGTCCGAGAGAAAACGTCCGTTGCAAGGCCAATCACCTTACCTTATCAATGCCGGTCTTCAATACAATAATACCAGGGGCGACTTTGGCCTAAGTTTGATGTACAACCGTATTGGTCAGCGTATCTCTGACGTAGGATTTGAAGGTTATCCATCGATCTATGAAAACTCAAGAGATCTGATTGATGCTCAGGTAAGTAAGAAAGTCCTGAAATCAAGGGCTGAGATTAAACTTAACTTTTCGGATCTGTTAAATCAGAACATTGTGTTCTATCAAAACCAGAACGGCAAAAAGACGTATGAGTCCAACATAGATAATCATCTGAATACCTATAAGCCCGGAACATCTGTCTCGCTTTCATTTTCCTACAATCTGAATTCAAGGACAAGATAATCCGGAAATTACCGGGGTAACTTAAGGATAACTTAACATAGAGTTGATCAAGAGGTAATTGTGCCATTCTACTTTTGTAATAAATAAACAAAACAGATTAAAATGAAAAAACTGAAATTAGTAGCTCTTCTGCTATGTAGCGTGTTGGCAATAAGCGCGTGCCGGAAAGATAATAATGATGACGATCCTATCATTCCACAAGCTCCTGAGACTGTTACAGGCGTTATAACAGCAAATAAAACATTAACAGCTGATCGGGTTTGGATTTTAAAAGGCTATGTTTTTGTAAATAGTAATGCAACATTAACTATTGAAGCGGGTACTGTAATCAAGGGCGATCTTACCAATAAGGGTGCCCTGATTATTGAAAGAGGCTCTAAATTAATAGCTAATGGTACTGCTGCCAAACCAATTGTCTTTACGTCCGGCAAGCCTGTTGGCGAACGTGCTCCCGGTGATTGGGGTGGAATTGTTCTTCTGGGAAAAGCTAAAACCAATAAAGGGGCTGAGGTACTTATAGAAGGCGGTATTGACAAATACTATGGTGGCGAAAGCGATACAGATAATTCAGGATCCTTAAAGTATGTTCGTATTGAATTTGCAGGTATATCTGCTTTCCAGAACTCTGAGATCAATGCATTGACTCTGGGTGCGGTTGGTAGCGGCACTGTGCTGGAGAACATCCAGGTGTCCTACGCAAATGATGACGCCTATGAGTTCTTTGGCGGAACCGTTAACGGTAAAAACCTGATAGCATTTGCAACTGCTGATGATGATTATGATTTCGACTTTGGTTATACAGGTTCTATCCAATATGCTGTTTCACTTCGTAATCAAAAAATCGGAGATACAGACCAAAACAATGGTATCGAATGCGATAACAATGGTGAGGGTACAGTGACCACTTTAAGAACTCACCCTAAGTTATCGAACTTTACACTGATAGGTCCGAATACAGCTACTCCGGAAAAAGGTATTATAGGGTTCGGAAACCGTTGGAGAAGAGCTACTAACTTTACTTTTAACAACTCCATCATAATGGCGTGGCCGAAAGCTGGTTTCTCAATTGAATCAGCAAGCTCATACAGCGATTATACCACTGGTGTATCACAGTTCAAAAATAATATTGTTCAAGCTTTAGATAAGCCTTATAATAGCGACATAGCTAATGCAGCTGCAGCTATGAAGTTAAAAGCAGAGGCGGAAGGTAATGTGACTCTTGGAGTTAACCCTGCTGATGTTAAATTAACTGATCCGTTTAAATTAACGGCTCCGAATTTCCTGCCTGCTACTGGTTCGCCAGCTTTACAAGGTACTTTCGCTGCTGTTACCGGCGCCAGCTCAACAACTTACCGCGGAGCATTTGGTACAACTGACTGGACCAAAGACTGGACCAACTGGGACCCAAATAACAAAGCATATTAATTCGTCTATCTGTCTATGAGAAAGGCCCCTTGCGCGAGCAAGGGGCCTTTTCAGTTTATACTATTCTTGCCTGACCTGCCCAACGGTTTATACTGATAAACAATATCATAAGCCACATTCTTAAAATCAGCAGCGATCTGACCCACTTTTAAATCCTCTTTCTGTGGCGTTGCTTCGCATACAGAATACCGGGCTCCGTTATACAAAATAGACTTCCCGGTAGGCTTGTCGAACTGCACCGCCATACTGATATGGGTAGGATACATCAGCGCGATCATTGGCAGGTCGTAGATCTCCCTGACAAGATAAAAGAACAATGCCGCCCGGTCATCGCAATCGCTATACCTCGAAAGTAAGGTCTGCTCCGGCGACAGGCGCTTTTCCCGGCCAAAATTATTCTCATCATTTTCGTAAAGAAAGGCATACCGGGTAAAACGCATCAGGTAGTCCACACCTTTTTTCTGGCTCATACCGTTCACGTTTTTCTTCAGCAAAGGGATAAGCGAGCCATAAGTCTCCTTGCTCAGCGGTATATTGAAGTAGGTTTCAAAATCAACTCCGGGGTAATTGGCAAATATACCCTCAACCGCGTTATTCAGCTTTACCTGGAAATGATACGATTTCTGTCCGTATTGAAAGCTGATATCCTTCTGGGTATAGGTCTCGGGCTTGAAGTCGGGCATGCGGGTAACCTTGTAAGAAAAGGAATTTTTAGCACCCGGCACCGGTATGCCCAGCGGGATCATAGATTCTGATGTGAGGTCCGGGTACCCGTAATCATGGACGTTGAGGCACATATATTTCCGCCCGTCTTCCATAAAAAATGGAATATCATTGATGTTCTCATCGTTGCGGATATAGAATATCAGCCGGTCTTTGGCAATACCCAGGCGGGTATCATAGCCAGATTTGGCCATCAGGAACCACTTATATAAAGTGTACCGGTGATAGTTGTCTGCTTTCGGGCTGATCTGCTGGGCCGTTTTCCGTACCAGCTGGTAGTAGATCCAATCGTTAAGGCCGTACTTTTCCTTGTAATTAAGCAGCCTGTCCATTAAGGGTTGGTACCTGCCCGACTCCATAGCCGCATAAAAGCCGGCGACAGTCTCTCTGGAAAGCTCTTCGGGAATAGCTATATCTGTTGTTTTATCCAGCTCGAAATTGAAGGTGCCATCATAGAATTCGAAACTGAAATTCTGAGCCATGAGAGAGTCCGGTGATACCGTGAGGAAAAGTATCAGGACTAATTTATACGTGTACTTAATGGCTGGAGGCACTTGTTAACATTAACTTAATATTAAATATACGGAAAGATAATGTAAGAAGCAAATTCGTAAGCGGGTTATTGTGGTGGTACTTGCAGAGTATGATATAGGGCAGCCCTATCTTGTATACTTAAAGAACTGGTCAGGCGTCTATTTTTAACGCAAAGGCCGCAAAGTCCCGCGCAAAGGACGCCGAGTATGGCTTAAAACGAAGTTTTAGGGCAAGCACATTTTTGCAAACCTTTGCGAACTCTGCCTGTCCGAACGATTCAGCCGGGCGGGCGTTGTACTTTGCGTCCTCTGCGTTTAAGTTTCGGTTGGTACGTATGAGGAAGTTATATAAAAGACCTTCCTAAGCTATTGCTAAAACGTAGGATAAACGTAGAATAAACGTAGGATAAACGTAGGATGAGCGTAGGATGATGCATCCCAAACTGTACCTAAGCCCTATAGAGACACCGGGAAGCTACGGCTTCAACACTTAGAAGTTCTTCCCGATCTTTTCGAGCATCTCTGCGGGGATCTTTTCCAGGTCGACCACCAGGAATCCGTCCAGGCTATCCGAGAACTTTGGATCGATATTGAAGCAGATGATCTTGGCATTCAGCGCCAGGTACTGGCGAAGCAGAACAGGTACCTTCATGTGCGTGGTTTCTATTTCAGAGATCAGGCCGTCGAGGTCTTTGAGGCTATCCCCTGGTTCCAGAAGCAAGTCTTTGTCGATCTTTGAGAAGTCGATCTTGAACTCCTTCCTCGGCTTTACGTATTGTGCCAGTTCATGGTCGAAATGGTTGGTGCTAATGTAATCCACTATCAGGGACTTGGAAAACCTCGAGAAGTTGTTGCTGATGCTCACCGGTCCGATAAGGTAGCGGTAATGCGGGTTCTCCATCAGATATTTCAGTATGCCTTTCCATAGCAGGAAAAGCGGGAGCGGTTTCAACTGATATTCTTTTCTGATCCATGAACGCCCCAGCTCCAGGCTTTGTCTCAGCACCGGGTAAAACTGGTCTTTGATCTTAAACAGCTCGGCGATATAAAAGCCACGCTTGCCCATGCTGTAAAAGATCTCATCGCCCTTGCCTATGCGGTATGCGCCGACGATCATTTTCGTTTCGGCATCCCAGATAAACAAATGGTTATAGTAGATATCGTATTCATCCAGGTCAGTAGCATTATTGGTCCCTTCTCCCACTTCGCGGAAGGTGATTTCACGCAGCCTGCCTATCTCTTTCATGATGTTAGGGATGCTGGAAGTGGGGCATATATAAACTTCGTAATCCTTTTCGGTCCATACCTTAAATTCTTCCAGGGTGCTGATCTCCTTTTCAAGAATGCTCGCCGGGGTAGCGCTTATTATCGGTTTTGGCTTTTTACGGATCTTAAACAGGTTGCGCGGATCGAATATCTTCTTCTCGTCTTCCAGGCCGGTGCCAAGCGCATAGGTTTTGGCGCGGAGGAAGTCGAGCAGCCGGGTGGTATTGTTCTGGTAGGATACGTCGGCAGGCAAGATAGGTTTTCCAATGCGGACACGGATCTTGTGGCCATGCTTGTTAAACAGTTCGGAGGGGAGCTTGGCGGTTCTCAAAGCCGGGTGAATAAGGCTCAGCAGGTTAAACAGCAGGCCGTTATTGCCGTGGAAATACACCGGAACTACCGGTACATTCGCTTTGGCGATGATCTTGCCCACTACCGGGTGCCATAATTTATCAGTGATCTGCTGGGTCTCAAACTTAAATGTAGATACCTCGCCCGCGGGGAATATGCCGATCGGGGTACCTAAGCGTAAAAGCTCAAGCGTATTCTTAATGCCGCTAATACTCGACGAATGCTCTATATTCTCGAATGGGTTTACCGCAATAAAGTAATCGCTGAGATTGGGTATCTTTTTGAGCAGGAAGTTTGCCATCAGCTTTGCATCGGGCCTGACCATACACAAAAGCTTCAGTAATACCAGCCCCTCAATGCCGCCATAGGGATGATTTGCTATCGCGATAAACGCACCGTCCTTGGGTATATTCCTGAGATCCTTCTCATCGAACTCCACAGTAATGCCGATGATCTGCAGGATCTTATCTACAAAGGTAGGACCTTTGAGGTGTTCTGCTTTCTGAAAAACCTCGTTAACTTCGTTAATCTTCATCACTTCCATAAGCAGGGAAGCGAGTCCCGGCAGATGCAGCCGGTCGATCCTGGCAGCTTTAGAGAAATCTTCTTTAGTAATGATCTTCATACCAGGCGGGCAGAATAATGATTATGTAAATTTGCTAATATTCCGTTAAATTTAGACAATCATCTGATCTATTCGCTTAATTATATGTTTTAGTACATATTGATTACATTCTTACTGATGCCTGGCAGAGTTTAATACCACTGCCATGAGAAAACAGATACAATCCTACTTATCGTTCAGCAAAAAGGAGCTGAATGGGATGCTTGTCCTCTTCATCATCATCGTCCTTACCCTGGGCTTCCCCTTTGCTTACAGACTGTTTGATGAACCGGAAACTTACGACCTGGAAAGCTACCAAAAGGAGATCGCTGAGTTCAGGGCATCAGCCGTCCGGACAAAGGGTAGCTACCGCTCAGTCAAGAAAAAAATGGAAGAAAGCGAACAGCAGCCAACTTATTTCACATTTGATCCTAACACGTTGCCCCAACCGGGATGGCAGCGTCTCGGGCTTTCATCAAGACAGGCAGGGGTTATTCGTAACTATATCAGCAAGGGTGGGAAGTTCTACCGGGATGAAGATCTCAGAAAGATTTACTCGATCACAGAGAAGCAGTATAACAACCTGAAGCCTTATATCAGGATCGCTCCGGATGGGGGAGAAGACCGGGCATACCGGCAACCTGAACCAGGCCAGACCAGTTACAGCAAGAAACCAGAAGTGCTGGTGGTGGAGCTCAACTCTGCCGACTCAACAGAGTTAGAGCGCTTGCGTGGTATTGGGCCGGCTTTTGCCTCACGGATCATCCGCTACCGGACCAGGCTGGGTGGCTTTCATCATGAGGAACAGCTCAGGGAGGTATACGGCATGGACTCGTTAAGGTATTCGCAGCTTGCCGGTCAGGTGTCTGTTAACCAGGCTTTGCTTGTTAAGCTCAATGTAAATACAGCAACGTTCGGGCAACTGAAAGCTCATCCCTATCTTACTTATAAACAAATAAACGCTATTATTCAGTATCGCAGGCAACATGGTTATTATTCAAGCCCGGCCGATTTAAGGAAAGTTCTTATTCTGGATGAAGAAATTATCCGTAAAATTGAGCCTTATTTAGCATTTGATCTATGATCAGTACGGAACTGAAAAACGCTGTCAGGGATATTCCCGACTTCCCCAAGCCGGGTATTATATTTAAGGACATTACTCCCATCCTTAAGGATGCTAAGCTCTGTTCGGAAGTGATCGAGGCATTTGTCAGCCGTATGGGGACAAATAAGATAGACGTGGTCGCGGGTATCGAGAGCCGGGGTTTCCTTTTCGGACTGATGCTGGCCAACCGTCTGCAGATCCCTTTTGTACCTATCAGAAAGCAGGGCAAGCTGCCTGCCAAAACTATACAGGAGCCCTGCGAACTGGAGTATGGCTCAGCTATCCTGGAACTGCATGCGGACGCCTTGCAGGCAGGCCAGCGTGTAATGATCCATGACGATCTACTGGCAACCGGCGGGACCGTATCAGCAGCTACCCGCCTGGTGCAGAAACTTGGCGGAACAGTTGCCGGTTACTCATTCGTCATCAGTCTCGACTTCCTAAACGGAAAGGAGAAACTTAAAGCTGTATCTGAAAATATCATTATTCTCGCTTCGTACTGAGTTAGGCTTTACGTTGTACGTTATACGTTATACGTCTGGGCGGATAGCACAGCGTTTAGAGTTGTATGTTGTACGTTTTACGTTATACGTCTGGGTGGATAGCACAGCGTTTAGAAACTTATAACGTAAAACGTACAACGTACAACCTAATATTACTACCTTGCATATAACCAATTATAATATTATGCAATCAACATTAGCCCCTGAGCAAGGGGGGATAAACTTTCATTTATCCGAAAACCAACAGATGATCATCCGTATGGTGCGCGATTTCGCTGAAAAGCACGTCCGGCCGCATGTGATGGAGTGGGATGAAGCACAGACTTTTCCTGTGGAAACCTTTAAGAAGCTTGGAGAACTGGGACTGATGGGCGTCCTTGTTCCCGAGGAGTATGGAGGAGCAGGCCTCGGCTACCAGGAGTATGTTCATGTGATAGCTGAGATCTCAAAAGTATGCGGCTCAATAGGCTTATCGGTAGCAGCGCACAATTCGCTCTGTACCGGGCATATCCTGGCTTTTGCCAATGATGAGCAGAAAAGCAGGTGGCTGCCTAAACTGGCTACTGCCGAGTGGATAGGAGCCTGGGGACTGACGGAAGCCAATACTGGCTCGGATGCCCTGGGTATGAACACTACGGCCGTCCAGGACGGCGACCATTATGTGATTAACGGTTCCAAGAACTGGATCACTCATGGGAAGTCGGGCAATGTGGCGGTGGTTATGGTGCGTACCGGAGAGAAAGGCGATTCCAAAGGTATCTCCGCCATCGTGATAGAGAAAGGTACACCAGGATTTACGCACGGTAAAAAAGAAAACAAACTGGGAATGCGGGCGTCAGAGACGACAGAACTGATCTTTGACAACTGTCGCGTGCCCAAAGAGAATCTGCTGGGGAAAGAGGGAGAGGGTTTTAAACAGGCTATGTATGTGCTTGATGGTGGGCGGATCTCTATAGCGGCATTGTCCCTGGGCATGGCTAAAGGAGCACTGGCGGCATCAGTAGAATATTCAAAGCAACGCTTTCAGTTTGGGCAGCCGATCTCTAATTTCCAGGGGATATCATTTAAGATAGCGGATATGGCCACCGAGATAGAAGCCGCCGAATTACTGATCATGAGCGCAGCAGACGTGAAGAACCAGGGGAAAAGCGTGACAAAGCAGTCGGCAATGGCTAAGTATTTTGCTTCGGAGGTATGTGTCAGAACTGCAACAGAAGCCGTGCAGATCTTTGGCGGCTACGGCTATACCAAGGATTTTCCGGTTGAGAAGTTCTATCGCGATTCCAAGTTATGTACAATAGGAGAGGGCACTTCAGAGATCCAGAAGATTGTTATTGCCAGAGAGATTATGCGATAGTATCGTTTACCTCCTGACCCGGATAATAATTAAAGCCCCGCGATCAAGCGGGGCTTTATTATTTAGAAATTAAACGGCTTTCGTTTTACCAGGTATCGCAAAAGGATACATCCCGTTAGCGTCAGGCAAGATCTTAGGCAGGGCATCCCAGGCCAATTTCTCAGGCATCAGGTTGATCTGTGAGTTCAATGCTTCTTCCCACTTCACTTCTTTGCCAGAATACGTGGCGTATCTTCCAAGCAGGGAACTCAATGTACTTTTAGCTACACGCTCGGCATCGGCAAACTTATATTCGCCCTTGTCTATTGCAGCAAACAGCTCATCATGTTCGGTTTGATAGGGGTTGGGGTTTCCTTTACCATCATGGTTAAAAAGCAGGTTTCCTTTGGTGTCCCACAATTTACCTGAATTGTTATTGGCATTCAGATAAGCCCTGCCCTTTGTGCCCTGGAAGCTTTCATCTACCCGGTTCAGGGTTCCTTCATGATGCCGGCACTGGCTCTGGATAACGGTGCCATCGGCGTAGATAAACTCTACCGTATGGTTGTCGAATATCTCCCCATAATCTTTGCCTGTGCGAAGGAAGCGGCTGCCGGTTCCCTGTGCAGAGACCGGGTAGGCATTCTTAACCCAGTTAGCCACGTCGATGTTGTGAACATGCTGCTCGGTGATATGATCGCCGCAGAGCCAGTTGAAATAATACCAGTTACGCATCTGGTATTCCATTTCTGTCTGCCCGGCAACACGCGGTTTTACCCACACACCGCCGCTGTTCCAATAAACCTGTCCGGATACAATATCTCCTGCGACACCATCTTCAATACGCTTAATGGTTTCAAGGTATGCATTCTGATAACGCCGCTGCAGGCCAACAACAACATTCAGCTTTTTACGCTTCGCCTCTTCCGCAGTAGCCAATACACTCCGTATACCTGGAGAGTCGGTAGCTACCGGCTTTTCCATGAACACATGTTTGTTCTGTTTAATAGCTTCCTCGAAGTGAACAGGGCGGAAGCCCGGAGGGGTTACCAGCAGAACAACATCTGCTGCGGCAATGGCATGTTTATAACCGTCAAACCCTACAAACTTTCGCTCTTCGGGTACATCCACCTTGTCCTTGCCGAATTTTGCAAGGGCATCGTTATAGCTCTTATCAAGCCGGTCACGAAAGGCATCTGCCATGGCCACAACTTTAATATTATATTTCGTGCTCAAGGCCTGGAACAATGCCCCGGTTCCCCGGCTGCCGCACCCTACCAGGGCGATCTTTATGGTTCCGCCTTCGTTGGCATAAACGCCTGAGAAGGGGATGTTGCTCAGCATGGCGCCGCCGGCAATAATAGCTGAGGTTTTAAGGAAGTCTCTGCGCGGCGATAGAGCTACGTCTTTTTTGTTTGCACTCATTATCTTCAGTTTAAAAGTCTGCAATAGGTTGTTGATTATAAAATGCCTCTATCTCTTCTTTTGATGGAGGTGTGGCGGGCCTGACCAGCCTGATCCCCACGAAACGGGCTTCAGGGAACCACCAGTTACTTTTTGGTATCTGAGGGTCGATCCTCTTCCATTCAGGGTCTGACCCGCGCCGGGCCGCTGACCTTAACAATTGGGCACCATCTTCAAATGATCCTCCGCGTACGGAATGGGGGTATAGTTTTTCCGGCCTGGCCAGGGGATCACTTACCACCTTGCCGCCGTACTGTGAGTAAAAGCTTGGGAAGTATTGATCCAATGTCCATTCGGCGATGTTCCCGTGCATGTCATAAAGGCCCCACGGGTTAGGCTTCTTGCTGCCGACAGGATGTGTTTTTTCCTGGCTGTTAGAAGCTGACCATGCAAAGTCGTTCAGCAGGCTGGCATCGTTTCCAAAAGAATAGGAGGTTTGTGTACCGGCCCTGCAGGCGTATTCCCATTCAGCTTCTGTGGGCAACCTGTAGAATATACCGGTACGGGTGTAAAGCCATTTGCAGAATTGCAGGGCATTGTATTGGGTCATGCCCACGGCAGGGTGGCCCTCTTTGCCCATCCCAAAGGTCATATCCAGGTACGGCTTCGAAGGCCGGCTTATCGCATCCACACCCAGGCTTTTGGTCCGGTCATAGTCTTCATATACAAAAAGCTCGTAGATATCCCAGGTTATTTCATGAGTACTCATCCAAAACGGACTGATCTTTACCGGGTGAAGAGGGCCTTCGTCTTCTTTATAGCCGGGTTCTGTAGAAGGGCTCCCCATTTTAAATTCTCCTCCCGGGATGGCTTTCATGTCAAACTTTACTTCTACACCGGGGATTCGTTGAGTGTAGGTTTCAATCTTCTTTTCCTGTGCGGTAACAATTGCGGGTATAAATAGTGTAGCTGCAGATAGTAAGATGGATATTTTATAATTCATTAATCTAATAGGTATTTGCGATTCGGAATAAATTTAGTCTTTCATGGTGAATAATCTGCAATTGGAAGTTTTTTTTACTATTCACAGCAGTTCTGATAAGAATGGAATATGTTTTGTAGGATACTTCCGGGCACTGCCCATAAACCGGACCTGTTAACATAACATGAAAGACAAAGAATTTTACCTGTCGGCTGAAATTAAATACAACTGCCTGGACGTAATAAAAATGTGGGGAACCGATTTTGAGTTAAAGGTTTATTCTCTTACTGATACGGATTATATCGTTGCTGAGAATTGTATCGAGTTATATGGTAACGGCCACCCGGGATTGTATGCTTTTGAGGTGAGCCTTGATGACGAGCTTTCATACGCGTATATGGACGATGCTATACGTTGGTATGCCGGACACATTGAAAAACCTGACATGGAGATACTTAGGACTGATCCGCGCACAGACGCGCTCACCGGAAGCGTCTCTGAATAACAGGTTCTTTAAAAGAATCAGTCTTTATTTCAAGAAAATTTATGCATCTTCATTTCCGAAATGAAGGTCATCTCGGGCATCCTGAATTATATAAAAAGCGTGTTAAATGCTGATTCGGACCCTATCAACAGGGCGAGGATGCACATCCTGTTTTACACCATGACCATTACATCTGTGTTTACAGCAGGACTGGTGGTTGCCTATGCGCTTAATGGTCCCCTCTTCCAGCTCATAAGATCGGCTTTTATTTGCGCCGCCATGGTATACGGGGTGTATAAGATATTTGCTTCGCACGATTACAAACCGGCAGCACATATTGCGATCCTGCTCCTGGCTATGTTGGTCTGGTCTAATATTTTCCTGATAATTCACGCCATTAATATTGTCACTATCCAGTATGTATTGATGACCATAACCTGTAGTTTCTACATGCTTAATGGCCGGGCTGGGATGATATACTCAATAGTTGTCATGGCCCCGGTGATACTGCATGTTGTATTAAGCGGAACAAATAATATCCAAGTATCAGTAAGTTCCCAGCAGGCCAGTGATCCGGTGTTTGTTACTGTGATGATGTTTAACTTCTTCCTGCTTATCTTCATTAATTATCATTTTCTGAGAGCTTTTCATTTTGCGATAAATCTGATGAAGGAATCGCAGAAGGATGAGAAACTACTAAATGAGAAGCTCAAGAAGCTATTTCGGTAGCCGAGGCATCCTCCAGGGCTAAATCAGATTTTCTTTCTACGATGTCTCATGAATTGAGGACTCCCCTTAATTCCGTGATCGGAATGAGTTACGTATTGCTGGCTGATAACCCTCGTGCAGACCAGGAAGAGAATATGAAGGTGCTTCATTTCTCTGCAGAGAGCTTACTTTCGCTAATCAATGACATTCTTGATTTTAATAAGCTTGAATATGGCAAACTTGAACTGGAGTCTATCGCGTTTAATCCTGCAGAGCTGATCACCAGTATTTACTCCGGCTTGAAATTCCAGGCTGAAGAAAAAGGGCTGGACTTTACTTTACAGCTTGACGATAGGTTGCATACTACCAACCTGATCGGAGATTCTACCCGTTTACTGCAAGTATTATTTAACCTTATCGGGAATGCAATTAAGTTCACTTCCAAAGGTAAGGTTACACTGATGGTGCATATTGTCGGGAAGCCGGGCGACTTTTCTGAACTCAAATTCACTATTCAGGACACAGGGATAGGGATTTCGAGCGATCAGCGTGATGTTATATTTGAACCTTTCTCGCAGGCATCGAGCAATATCACCAGGAAGTTCGGCGGAACGGGTCTCGGGCTTGCTATAACGAAACAACTGTTGGATCTGCATAACAGTAGCATCCGGATGGATAGTGAAGTGGGCAGGGGAACTACATTTGAATTTCAGATAAAATACCGGAGTGCAGGAAAGGGACAAACCATGGACAGCTTCACTCCCCAGTTCCAGTCTGCAAACTCAGATTTGTCTGATTTGAGAATACTTGTTGCTGAGGATAATGCCATGAACGTATTGCTAATGAAGAAACTCTTTTCAAGTTGGGAAGTTGATGCTGATTTTGTTGTCAATGGCAGGGAAGCAGTAGATAAGGCCGAACAGAATTTATACGACGTGATCCTCATGGATATACATATGCCTGTTATGGATGGCTATGAAGCCTCAAAACGTATTTTGGATATTTATAAAAATAACGACGAGAAACCCTGGATAATCGCCCTTACAGCATCTGTTGCCAACGATATATATAACAAAATAGCTTCTGCCGGATTGGACGACTACGTTTCTAAGCCCTTTAATCCACTTGATCTCAAAAACAGGCTGGCTACCCTGTCAAACCTAAAAGCCAGGTCGTATAATCAGGAATTAAAGGATTGATATCAACTTCCTGACAAAGTCAGCGTATCTGTTTTCTCAATTCATCTTCAATACGACTGCAGCTAACAAGGAAAGGTTTATCGGTTATGCTGATGTTGAAGGATTGCCCTTGAACTATATACGTGCCTGAAACTTTCCCAAGCGGTGAATTAATGGAGAACTTGCCATCCGAATTGTTTCCGGTAAATGCTCCCCCTGCACCAGATATTGCCTGTTCTGCCGATCTGATCAGTTGCTCCGGGTCGCCGCTGAAGTCTATTGATATATTACATTTAGCCATTATTGCGTTTTTTATTTGTTCTTTGTCTGAGCTTTTCCTCAGCTTTCTTTACCTCGTCTTTTTCTGCGATGATTGTATCAGGCGATATGTCAGATGTGATGTTACCCGTCTTTTTCGGAGCTTCAAGTCCTGCCCGGGCAATTGCCTTATCAGTATCCGAAGCTTTTCGTCCTTTGCTCTTGGTAGTGTTCATAATATTAATAAGTGGTACATGAATTAAACACCACGCAGACGTAAATGTTCAGAATTTTATTTATCTGATCTTTTGATCTTTAATATTTTTTGTACATTTGCAATCCAATTCTGAAAGGGGGTATCTGTATATTATGATCATTATTAATGTAAAAGACGGCGAATCATTAGACAAAGCACTAAAACGCTTCAAAAAGAAATTCGAAAAAACCGGTGTATTAAGAGAACTCAGAAGCCGTCAGGCCTACGAGAAGAAATCTATTACCCGCCGTACAGAAGTAAAAAAAGCTATCTACAAGCAAGGATTAAACATCGAATCTGTTTAATTTTTCTTTAAGCATATAAAATCTTAAAACTATTTGTATATTCAATTTATTGATGTGCAAATGGTTTTTTGATGTTTATAGAGAGATTCACACAATACCTTCAGTTTGAAAAGCGGTTCTCGCCGCATACTGTCGCCGCCTACCGGCGAGACCTTCACCAATTTACTGATTTCTTAGTTCCTCTAAACCTTGACCTGCTGCTAATCACGCGCCAGGATGTTCGCGGTTGGATGCTGGAGCTTACGGAACAGGGTTTTACACCAAAGACCGTCAACCGGAAGTTATCGGTACTTCGATCGTTTTATAAGTTCCTTCAACGCGAGGGGCTGGTGAATGCTAGTCCTATGACGCATATTCAGGCGCCCAAGATTCCAAAGCGTTTACCGGTAGTAATCGAGGAACAGAAAATGGATCAGTTACTAGACAGCAAGCTTATATTTGATACAGGGTTTAGCGGTATCAGAAACAGGCTTATCCTTGAATTGCTGTATGGTACAGGTATGCGTCTCGCCGAACTGGTAGGTCTTAAGGACCAGGATGTTAATCTCTACGAGCAATATATTAAAGTGTTGGGCAAGCGAAACAAAGAGCGTATTATTCCGGTAGCGGCGCCGCTCGTGAAACTTATCAAAGATTATTTACAAGAAAAATTAAGTCAGAATTTCGACAACAAAGCAACGGCCTTAATTGTTACAAATGAAGGGAAGAATGCATATCCCCAGTTCATCTACCGGATTGTGAAGTCAAGTTTGTCGAACATAACTACCCAGGATAAAAAGAGCCCGCACGTTTTAAGGCATACCTTTGCAACCGCTTTGTTAAACAACGGTGCTGACCTGAACGCAATTAAGGAACTTCTTGGTCATGCAAGTCTTGCAGCGACCCAGGTATATACTCACAATTCAGTGGAGAAATTAAAGGCTGTTTATAAACAGGCACACCCTAAAGCATAAATAAACCCCAGGACTATGAACTAACTCTACGCTTACCAATGTAAGATCTCCGGCCTACGGGGATAAATTAATTTCTAAATTTTTAAAAGGAGGAAACATGAAAATCCGAGTGCAATCGATCCATTTTTCAGCAGATGTTAAATTATTGGATTTTATCCAAAGGAAGGCCGACAAACTGGATCAGTTTTTTGACCAGATAATTAGTGGTGAAGTTTATCTAAAACTCGAAAACACGGCAGACGAAGCTAATAAGATAACGGAAATTAAACTTCTGATACCGGGAAACGACCTCTTTGCAAAAGAGCAATGCAAAACCTTTGAGGAAGCGACAGACAAGGCGATAGAATCATTAAAGCACCAAATCGACAAACACAAAGAAAAAGTGAGGGCTCGAATGAGTAATCATAAAACGGTACTTGCAGCCGATGAAATAATTTAATCTATAAATACTTAGTAATAAGGCACTTTTTCGGCAGTCAAAAAGACTGCCGATTTTTTTTGCTAAAAAATTTTGTCCAACTCTAAATTTTCGTAGATTTGCAGTCCCTTTCAGAAGGGGGTTATCGTTGGGTGATAATTAACTCTGAAAAGGTAGGTTCTTATAATAATTAATTAAACATTTCGACTTTCCCGGCATTAGCTGGTTTAGTCTCAAATGCCTCCTTAGCTCAGCTGGTAGAGCAACTGACTTGTAATCAGTAGGTCATTGGTTCGATCCCGATAGGAGGCTCAGAAATGTTTGGGGGGGTTCCAGAGCGGTCAAATGGGACGGACTGTAAATCCGTTACTTCGGTTTCGAAGGTTCGAATCCTTCCCCCCCCACAATTCAATTACGAATTGTAAGTTACGAATTACGTGCGCGGCATTCGTAATTGATCATTCGTAAACGTAATTGAATATGCGGAAGTAGCTCAGTTGGTAGAGCGATAGCCTTCCAAGCTATAGGTCGCGAGTTCGAACCTCGTCTTCCGCTCAAAGGTTCATTGGTTTAGCTTCAAAATGGAACGCATGAACCGGAGAGCAAATTAGCCGACGTAGCTCAGCGGTAGAGCACTTCCTTGGTAAGGAAGAGGTCATGGGTTCAAGTCCCATCGTTGGCTCAAGATTAATTTAGAATAGAACAATAATAAAATTAACCTATAATTAGTATAAAACAAAATGGCAAAAGAAAAATTTGACCGGAGCAAGCCGCATTTGAATATCGGTACTATCGGTCACGTTGACCACGGTAAAACTACACTTACAGCTGCTATCACTAAGGTGTTGGCTGATGCAGGTCTTTCTGAGGCACGTTCATTTGATTCAATTGACTCTGCACCGGAAGAAAAGGAAAGAGGTATCACCATTAATACTTCTCACGTGGAGTATTCAACGGCTAACCGTCACTACGCTCACGTTGACTGTCCAGGTCACGCGGATTATGTGAAGAACATGGTTACTGGTGCTGCACAAATGGATGGTGCTATCATTGTGGTTGCTGCTACCGATGGTCCGATGCCACAAACTCGTGAACACATCCTTCTTGCTCGTCAGGTAGGTGTACCTTCATTGGTTGTTTTTATGAATAAGGTGGATATGGTTGACGATCCTGAACTACTTGAACTGGTAGAAATGGAAATCCGTGAACTGTTAAGCTTCTATGAATTCCCTGGTGATGATATTCCTGTAATTCAGGGTTCTGCATTAGGTGGATTAAATGGAGATCCAAAATGGGTAGGCAAGATCATGGAGCTTATGGAGGCTGTAGATAACTACGTTCCAATCCCTCCACGTCTGACTGATCTTCCTTTCCTTATGCCGGTTGAAGACGTATTCTCGATCACTGGTCGTGGTACTGTAGCAACAGGCCGTATTGAAAGAGGAGTTATTAACTCAGGAGAGGCTGTTGATATCTTGGGTATGGGTGCTGAGAACTTGAAATCAGTTGTTACTGGTGTTGAGATGTTCCGTAAGATATTAGATAGAGGTGAAGCAGGAGATAACGTTGGTTTATTGTTACGTGGTATAGAGAAAACTGATATCCGTCGTGGTATGGTTATCTGTAAACCAGGTTCGGTAACTCCGCACACTGACTTCAAAGCAGAGATCTATGTATTGTCAAAAGCAGAAGGTGGACGTCACACTCCATTCTTTAACAAATACCGTCCTCAATTCTACTTCCGTACAACAGATGTTACCGGAGAGATCAGTCTTCAAGAAGGAGTAGAAATGGTTATGCCGGGTGATAACGTTACTATCGACGTAAAGTTGATCAACGCTATCGCGATGGAGAAAGGTCTTCGTTTCGCTATCCGTGAAGGTGGCAGAACGGTAGGTGCCGGACAAGTAACTGAAATTGTAAAGTAAATCAATTTCTTATAAAAGGTTAATTGGATAACATAAGTCCCTTTATTGCGGACTTATGTTTTCTTATAATACACGGACTGGGATTTCAGCAGGGAATACAGTTCTTATTAACGGGAATAGTTCAATGGTAGAATAGAGGTCTCCAAAACCTTTGATCAGGGTTCGAATCCTTGTTCCCGTGCTCACGCTAAATAGAAGATGGCTAACGTAGTAGAATTTATAAAGGAATCATATACCGAAATGACCCAGAAGGTTACCTGGCCGACTTGGGGAGAATTACAAAATTCAGCTGTATTGGTATTAATCGCATCCGTGATCATATCACTTGTGATCCTGGCTATGGATGAAAGCGTTGGTAGAGCACTGAAAATGTTTTATAATTCTCTTGGATAATTAGGGCACTATGAGCGATCAATTAAAATGGTATGTGGTTAGGGCGGTTAGCGGCAAAGAGAAGAAAGTTAAACAATATCTCGAAGCGGAAATAAACCGTTTGGGTATTTCACATCTTTTACCTCAGGTGCTTATCCCTATGGAAAAGTTCTATCAGATGAAGGATGGAAAAAAGATTGCTAAAGAACGTAATTTCTATCCCGGATATGTACTGATTGAGGCTGCATTAGACGGGGAGCTCGAGCACGTTATTAAAGGAATCAATAGTGTTATTGGTTTTCTTGGCGATAAAGGCGGGAACGCTGTTCCAATGAGAACGGCAGAAGTTAACAGGATATTGGGTAGGGTAGATGAAATGGCTGAGCAGGGCGAGTCTATGAATGTTCCTTACTACGTTGGAGAGAATGTGAAAGTGATGGATGGTCCGTTTAACGGGTTTACCGGAGTCATTGAAGAGGTGAATGAAGAAAAGAAAAAACTCAAGGTTATGGTTAAGATCTTCGGAAGAAGGACACCGCTTGAGTTGAATTATATGCAAGTCGAGAAGGAGTAATACGTTATACGTTTTAAGTTATACGTCGCATGCGACACTTAGAACGTAATACGTAAAACGTACAACTCACAAAAGGTCTTAAATGTTACATAGCTTCCACTACTAACATTGAGTTACAAATAAATCAATTAAAATGGCAAAAGAAGTCGGTGCTTTAATAAAATTACAGATCAAAGGCGGCGCTGCAAATCCATCTCCACCAGTAGGTCCCGCGTTGGGAGCGAAAGGTGTGAACATCATGGAGTTTTGCAAGCAATTCAATGCGCGTACCCAAGATAAGCCAGGTAAAGTTTTACCGGTTGTAATTACTGTTTATGTCGACAAGTCATTCGATTTTATCATCAAAACACCTCCGGTGGCTATCCAGTTAATGGATGCTACAGGTTTGAAAGGTGGTTCAGCAGAGCCTAACCGTAAGAAGGTTTCCAGTGTGAGCTGGGAACAGGTTGAGACTATCGCAAAGGATAAAATGACCGACTTGAATGCATTTACTGTCGAGTCAGCCATGAAGATGGTTGCTGGTACAGCACGCAGTATGGGAATTACCGTTAGCGGTGATGCACCCTGGAATAATTAATTATACAAATCAGTTTAAGAAGTGGCTAGATTAACAAAAAATCAAAAATTGGCACATTCAAAAATTGAGGCTGGAAAGGCATACTCATTAACTGCAGCTGCGGCTTTAGTTAAAGATATAACTACTACCAAATTTGATGCTTCGGTTGACCTTGATGTACGTTTAGGCGTAGATCCTCGTAAAGCGAATCAAATGGTGCGTGGTATTGCAACTCTTCCTCATGGAACCGGAAAGACTGTCCGTGTTTTAGTTCTTTGTACTCCCGATAAGGAAGCAGAGGCTAAGGCAGCAGGTGCAGATTATGTCGGTTTAGATGAATACATTGCCAAAATAGAAGGCGGTTGGACTGACGTTGATATCATTATTACAATGCCTAGTGTTATGGCTAAGGTAGGTAAACTCGGACGTGTTTTAGGTCCGCGTAACCTGATGCCTAACCCTAAATCAGGAACTGTTACCACAGATGTGGGCAAAGCAGTAACTGATGTAAAAGGTGGTAAGATCGATTTCAAGGTTGATAAAACAGGAATTATCCATGCCTCTATTGGGAAAGTATCCTTTGACGCAGATAAGATTTATGAGAATGCACTTGAAGTTATTCAGGTAATTTCAAAACTAAAGCCATCAGCAGCAAAAGGAACTTATTTTAAAAGCATACACATGTCTTCGACAATGAGTCCGGGAATCGAAATTGAAACTAAATCAGTAGCGGGAATCTAATCATGAAAAAAGAAGAAAAACACGACGTTGTTCTTGCTTTAACAGAGACGATTGCTGAGTATGGTAATTTCTACATTACCGATACGGCAAACCTGTCTGTAGCAAAAGTAAATGATATTCGCCGCAAATGTTTCGATAACGGTATCAAAATGCAGGTCGCTAAAAATACACTGATCAGAAAAGCTATGGAAGCTTCTGAGGGTGATTATAGCGAAATCTTTGATGTGCTAAAAGGATCTTCATCTATATTGTTCTCAAAAACAGCAAATGCTCCGGCAAAGCTGATTAAACAATTGAGAAAAACAGGTGATAAGCCAGTACTCAAGGCAGCATATATTGATTCGGCGGTATTCATTGGCGACAATCAGCTTGATGCCCTGGTTAATCTTAAATCTAAGGAACAATTGGTGGCAGACATCATTGCATTGCTTCAGTCTCCGGCTAAGAATGTTATCTCTGGCTTACAGTCAGGCGGAAACAAGCTTGCAGGAATTGTTAAAACATTACAAGAAAGAGGTTAAGAACTACCTGAAAGTTCAAGTAATTTATTCAAGTACAGAAATTTTAAAAATAAAATAAAATGGCAGATTTAAAATCGTTTGCTGAGCAATTAGTAAACTTAACAGTAAAAGAAGTTAACGAATTAGCTCAAATCTTAAAAGATGAGTATGGTATCGAGCCAGCTGCAGCAGCAGTTGCAGTTGCAGGTCCGGCAGCAGGTGGTGATGCACCAGCAGCGGCAGCAGAACAAACTTCTTTCGATGTAATCCTGAAAGAAGCAGGTGGTTCTAAATTAGGTGTTGTTAAATTAGTTAAAGATCTTACAGGCCTTGGCTTGAAAGAAGCAAAAGACTTAGTTGACGGTGCACCAAAAGAAGTGAAAACTGGTGTTGATAAAGCAGAAGCTGAATCATTGAAAAAAGCATTAGAAGAAGCTGGAGCTACTGTTGAGATTAAGTAATCTTAACTCATAAAATTATGGCCTTAGACTCCGATTTTCATCGGGGTCTATTGCCATTTGTATAATACCCATTTGATGTATGGCTTACATCTCCGTCCCTTGGCGGAAAACAAGTCGAAGTTTATTTACTTAAATAAATTCTCAGTCCCTTGGCAAACAAAATTAAGCAATCCGAAAGAGTAAATTTTGCTACCAGTAAGCATGTGATGGACTATCCTGACTTTCTGGATGTTCAATTACAATCTTTCAGGGAATTTTTTCAATTGGAAACTACTTCAGACAACCGTCATCAGGAAGGTTTGTTTAAAGTGTTCTCTGAAAATTTTCCGATCTCTGACTCAAGAAATATCTTCGTTTTAGAATTCCTTGATTACTTCATTGATCCCCCGCGTTACGATATACACGAGTGTATAGAGCGTGGTTTAACTTACAGTGTGCCTTTGAAGGCGAAGCTTCGCTTATCCTGTAACGATGCGGAACATGAAGATTTCGAAACAATAGTTCAGGATGTTTATTTGGGAACTATCCCTTATATGACGCCTAAAGGAACATTTGTTATAAATGGTGCCGAGCGTGTAATTGTATCACAGCTTCACCGTTCTCCGGGTGTGTTCTTCGGCCAAAGCCGCCACACTAACGGAACTAAATTGTATTCAGCCCGGGTAATACCTTTTAAAGGTTCATGGATCGAGTTTGCTACCGACGTAAACAACGTCATGTATGCTTATATCGATCGTAAAAAGAAATTCCCAGTAACTACACTTCTCCGTGCTATAGGTTATGATTCTGATAAGGATATCCTTGAATTGTTCGAATTAGCTGACGAAGTTAAAGTAAGTAAGTCTGGCTTAAAGAAAGCGGTCGGACGTAAGCTTGCAGCGAGAGTGTTGAAGAAGTGGGTAGAAGATTTCGTAGATGAAGATACCGGTGAGGTGGTTTCAATTGATCGTAATGAGATCATCATGGAACGCGAAACCATTTTAGAAGAAGACCATATTGATATGATCATCGAAGCTGGCGTAAAAACGATCATCTTAACTAAGGATGATGCCGTGAACAGCGGTGATTATACTATTATATATAATACTTTACAGAAAGATACTTCAAACTCAGAGAAGGAGGCGGTAGAGCATATCTATCGTCAATTGCGTAACGCTGAACCACCTGATGAGGAAACAGCACGTGGTATTATTGACCGTTTATTCTTTTCTGATAAGAGATATGACCTTGGCGATGTAGGCAGGTACCGTATTAATCGCAAATTGAAGCTTACTACTCCAATTGAAACGAAGGTTCTTACGAAACAGGACATCATTGCCATCGTGAAATATTTGATCAAACTGATCAATTCGAAAGCTGAGGTGGATGATATCGATCACTTATCAAACCGTCGTGTTCGTACAGTAGGCGAACAGTTATACGCACAGTTTGGTGTTGGTCTGGCTCGTATGGCTCGTACTATCCGTGAGCGTATGAACATCCGTGACAACGAGGTGTTCACACCGACTGACCTAATTAATGCACGTACGCTATCTTCTGTGATCAATTCGTTCTTTGGAACGAATCAGTTGTCACAGTTCATGGACCAAACCAATCCTCTGGCAGAGATCACGCACAAGCGTCGTCTTTCAGCCTTAGGCCCTGGTGGTCTTTCCCGTGAGCGTGCAGGTTTCGAGGTTCGTGACGTTCACTACACCCACTACGGGCGTTTGTGTACTATCGAAACTCCTGAGGGACCGAACATTGGTTTGATATCCTCACTATGTGTACATGCAAAGATCAATAACTTAGGATTCATTGAAACTCCATACCGTAAGGTTGATGCCGGACGCGTTGTAGTTGAAGAGCCGGTTATCTACCTTTCTGCAGAGGATGAAGAAGGTAAGACTATTGGTCAGGCGAGTGCAGTGTATGATGATAAAGGTAATTTCGAAACTCCGCACGTTAAAGCGCGTTACGAAGGTGATTTTCCTGTAATCGAGCCAACTAAGCTTGATTTGATGGATATTGCTCCTAACCAGATCACGTCAATTGCTGCGTCATTGATTCCATTTTTGGAGCATGATGATGCCAACCGTGCATTGATGGGATCAAACATGCAGCGCCAGGCTGTGCCGTTGTTACGCCCTGAGTCGCCAATCGTTGGAACAGGATTAGAAGGGCGTGTTGCACGTGATTCACGTACTCTGATCAACGCTGAAGGTGCCGGAGTTGTCGAATATGTTGATGCGAATGAAATCCGTATCCGTTACGAAAGAAATGAGGACGATGTTCTTGTATCTTTTGAAGGAGAGGTTAAATCATATCGTTTGATCAAGTTTAAGAAAACCAACCAAAGTACTTGTATTAACTTGAAGCCAATTGTAAGAAAAGGCCAGAAGGTTGAAAAAGGACAGGTTCTTTGTGAAGGTTATGCAACCCAGGATGGTGAACTTGCTCTTGGTAGAAACCTGAAAGTGGCATTCATGCCCTGGCAAGGGTTCAACTTTGAGGATGCGATCGTTATCTCTGAGCGTGTTGTTTCCCAGGATATATTTACTTCACTTCACATAGAAGAGTTCGAACTTGAAGTTCGTGACACAAAACGTGGAGAAGAGGAACTTACTCCAGATATTCCTAACGTTTCTGAGGAGGCCACTAAGGACCTGGATGAGAACGGTATTATCCGGGTTGGAGCAGAAATTAAAGAAGGTGATATTCTTATTGGTAAGATCACTCCGAAAGGAGAGTCTGATCCTTCACCGGAAGAAAAACTTTTACGTGCCATCTTTGGTGACAAAGCCGGTGACGTGAAAGATGCATCACTTAAAACTCCACCGTCAATCCATGGTGTAGTTATCGATACTAAGCTATTCTCGCGTGCTAAGAAAACCACTAAGCCTGAAGAGAAGGTGATGATCGAGAAACTGGATAACAAACATAATAAGGCCACCAAGGAATTGAAAGATACCTTGATTGATAAATTGTTCACCATTGTGAATGGTAAAACATCGCAAGGCGTTTACAATGTGTACAAAGAGTTACTGGTAGCGAAGGGTGTGAAATTCACTCAGAAGATCCTTACTGAACTGGAGTATGCAAATGTGAACCCAACAAAGTGGACAACTGATGAAGACAAGAACGAGTTGATCAAACAAACCCTTCACAATTATAACATTAAGCTTAACGAAGAGCTTGGTGCTTACAAACGTGATAAGTTTGCGATCAGTGTAGGAGATGAGCTTCCATCAGGAATTGTACAGATGGCTAAAGTTTATGTTGCTAAAAAGCGTAAACTAAAAGTTGGAGATAAGATGGCTGGACGTCACGGTAATAAGGGTATCGTTGCCCGTATCGTTCGTGACGAAGATATGCCGTTCCTTGAAGACGGAACTCCGGTTGATATCGTGTTGAACCCGCTGGGTGTACCTTCACGTATGAACCTTGGACAGATCTACGAAACTGTGTTAGGATGGGCTGGTAAAGAACTTGGAATGAAGTTCGCAACGCCAATCTTTGACGGAGCTTCGCATGATGAGGTTGAAGAGTGGGTTGCTAAAGCAGGTGTGCCAACCTCAGGAAGAACATACTTATATAATGGTTTAACTGGTGATCGTTTCGATCAGCAGACCACAGTAGGTATTATTTACATGCTGAAACTGGGTCACATGGTGGACGATAAAATGCACGCGCGTTCAATCGGACCATATTCATTAATTACACAACAGCCATTGGGCGGTAAAGCTCAGTTTGGCGGTCAGCGTTTTGGTGAGATGGAGGTTTGGGCACTTGAGGCATTTGGTGCTGCTAACATACTTCAGGAGATATTAACAGTTAAGTCTGATGACGTTGTAGGGCGTGCAAAAACCTACGAAGCGATCGTTAAAGGTGAAAACCTGCCAACGCCGTCAGTTCCGGAATCATTCAATGTATTGGTTCATGAACTGAGAGGTTTGGGATTGGATATCACATTAGACTAATTAAGGTGAAGGGTGAAAGTTTAAAGTTAAAAACGGTACGCCCGCTAACTTTCAACTTTCAACTTTCAGCTTTCAACTAAAAAAGAGCTATGTCTTACAAAAAGGATAATAAAATCAAGAGTAATTTCACCTCGATAACCATTAGCCTGGCTTCTCCGGAATCTATTCTGGAGCGGTCAAGTGGCGAGGTGTTAAAACCGGAAACTATCAACTACCGGACTTACAAACCTGAGCGTGATGGCTTATTTTGCGAGCGGATCTTCGGTCCTGTAAAGGATTACGAATGTCATTGCGGTAAATACAAGCGTATCCGTTATAAGGGAATTGTCTGTGATCGTTGCGGTGTTGAAGTAACTGAGAAAAAAGTACGTCGTGAGCGTATGGGACACATTAATCTTGTAGTTCCTGTTGCGCACATCTGGTATTTCCGTTCCCTTCCGAATAAAATCGGTTACCTTCTTGGATTGCCTACAAAGAAACTGGACCTCATCATTTATTATGAGCGTTATGTTGTTATTCAGGCAGGTTTGAAAGAAGCTGACGGTATTCAGAAAATGGATTTCCTCACAGAAGAGGAATATCTTGACATCTTAGATACTTTACCAAAAGAAAATCAATACCTGGACGATAAAGATCCGGAGAAATTCATCGCTAAGATGGGCGCTGAGGCGCTTCAGGATCTTTTAAGCCGTTTGGATCTGGATCAGCAGTCTTATGACCTTCGTCACCAGGCCGCTACTGAAACTTCACAGCAACGTAAGACTGAGGCCCTGAAACGCCTTCAGGTTGTGGAAGCTTTCCGCGGTGCAAATACTCGTATTGAGAATAACCCAGAGTGGATGATCGTTAAGATCGTTCCGGTTATTCCGCCTGAGTTGAGGCCTCTCGTTCCACTCGAGGGTGGCCGTTTTGCTACTTCCGATTTGAATGATCTTTACCGTCGTGTGATCATCCGTAACAATCGTTTGAAACGTTTGATCGAGATCAAAGCGCCGGAGGTGATCTTACGTAACGAGAAACGTATGCTTCAGGAGTCTGTCGATTCATTATTCGATAACTCACGTAAAGTAAATGCAGTTAAAACTGAAGGTAACCGTGCTTTGAAATCTCTTTCAGATATCCTGAAAGGTAAACAAGGACGTTTCCGCCAGAACTTGTTGGGTAAGCGTGTAGATTATTCAGCACGTTCTGTAATTGTTGTAGGACCAAACCTGAAACTGCACGAATGCGGTTTACCTAAGGATATGGCAGCTGAACTGTTCAAACCATTTATCATTCGCAAGATGATCGAAAGAGGCGTGGTTAAGACAGTGAAATCAGCCAAAAAGATCGTTGATCGCAAGGATCCTATTGTTTGGGATATCCTGGAAAACGTATTGAAAGGTCACCCGGTATTACTAAACCGTGCTCCTACACTTCACCGTTTGGGTATCCAGTCTTTCCAGCCTAAGCTGGTAGAAGGAAAAGCAATTCAGTTGCACCCATTAGTGTGTACAGCGTTCAACGCGGATTTTGACGGTGACCAGATGGCGGTGCACTTACCATTAGGTAATGCTGCTATCCTGGAAGCGCAGATGCTAATGCTTGCCTCACACAATATCTTGAATCCTGCAAATGGTACGCCGATCACGGTTCCATCTCAGGACATGGTTTTAGGTCTTTATTATATAACTAAAGGCCGCAGAACTGATGAAACGCGCGTGGTTAAAGGACAGGATCAAAGCTTTTATTCACCTGAAGAGGTAATTATAGCTTATAACGAGCGGAAGCTTGATCTGCATGCTTTCATCAAGGTTAAAACCAATGTGAAAGAGAAGGATGGTCAGATCGTTAATAAGCTGATCGAAACTACCGTAGGACGTGTTTTGTTTAACCAGAGAGTTCCTGCTGAAGTTGGATATATCAATGAGCTATTGACGAAGAAATCACTTCGTGATATTATTGGTGAGGTAGTGAAAACTACTGGTATGGCACGCGCAGCACAATTCCTTGATGATATTAAGGAGCTGGGTTTCCAAATGGCATTCCAGGGCGGTCTTTCGTTTAACCTTCAGGATCTTAACATTCCGGCTGAAAAAGCACAGCTTATCGGTCAGGCTAGTAAAGAAGTTGAAGAAGTAATGAATAACTACAATATGGGTTTCATTACAAACAACGAGCGTTATAATCAGATCATCGACATCTGGACACGTATCAACAATCGTTTAACGGCGAATGTGATGAACCAACTGTCAAGCGATAATCAAGGGTTTAACTCGGTGTACATGATGCTTGATTCCGGAGCCCGTGGTTCCAAGGAGCAGATCCGTCAGCTTTGCGGAATGCGTGGTTTGATGGCTAAGCCTCAGAAATCAGGTTCAGGTGGTGAAATTATCGAAAACCCGATCTTGTCTAACTTTAAAGAAGGATTATCGGTACTTGAGTACTTCATCTCTACTCACGGTGCACGTAAAGGTCTTGCCGATACAGCCCTGAAAACTGCAGATGCGGGTTACCTGACCCGTCGTTTACATGACGTTGCTCAAGATATGATCGTGGGTGAAACTGATTGCGGAACGTTGAGAGGAATATACACTACGGCATTAAAAGACAACGAGGATATCGTTGAGCCATTATACGATCGTATTTTGGGACGTACAAGTCTGCACGATGTATACGATCCATTAACTAATGAACTGCTTGTTAACGCAGGTGAGGATATTGAAGAGGATGTTGCAGTAAAGATCGAGAACTCTGCTCTTGAAGGTATTGAGATTCGCTCGGTTCTGACATGCGAAAGCAAACGCGGTGTTTGTGCTCTTTGCTACGGACGTAACCTCGCTACTGGTAAACGTGTTCAAATGGGTGAAGCTGTCGGCGTAATTGCTGCTCAGTCAATCGGTGAGCCGGGTACGCAGTTGACACTTCGTACATTCCATGTGGGTGGTACTGCATCTAACATAGCTGCAGAATCTCAGATCGTGGCTAAGTTCGATGGTGTGATCGAGTTCGAAAACGTTAGAACTGTGAGTCACCAAACTGAAGAAGGACCTCTTGAAGTTGTTTTAGGGCGTTCGGGTGAGTTCAGGATCGTTGAGCCTGGAACGAACAAAATGATCATGGCTAATAACATCCCTTATGGAGCTTATCTGTATGTTAAGGATGGCGAGAAGATCTCTAAAGGAGATAAGATCTGTAGCTGGGATCCATATAACGCGGTTATTATTTCTGAGTTTGAAGGAAAAGCTGAATTTGAAGCGATCATCGAAGGGGTTACTTTCCGTGAAGAATCGGATGAGCAAACCGGTCACAGAGAAAAGGTTATTATTGACACCCGTGATAAAACTAAAAACCCTGTTATCCGTGTAGCGGATAAGAAAGGTAATGGTCTTAAAGGATATAACATTCCGGTAGGAGCGCACATTGCTGTTGAGGAGAACGAATCTGTGAAAATGGGGCAGATCATTGCAAAGATCCCTCGTTCGACCGGTAAAACACGAGATATCACAGGTGGTCTCCCACGTGTGACGGAATTATTCGAAGCTCGTAATCCTTCGAATCCAGCAGTTGTAACTGAAATCGATGGCGTGGTAACCTTAGGCGGAGTTAAACGTGGTAACCGTGAGATGTCTATCGAATCAAAAGACGGACAGATCAAGAAATATCTCGTTCCACTGTCAAAACACATCCTGGTACAGGATAACGACTTTGTGAAGGCAGGTATGCCATTATCTGACGGATCGATTTCTCCAGCTGACATTCTTTCGATCAAAGGCCCGGCGGCAGTTCAGGAATATCTTGTTAACGGTATCCAGGAAGTTTACCGTCTGCAGGGTGTGAAGATCAACGATAAGCACTTTGAAACCATTGTTCACCAGATGATGCAGAAAGTAATGATCGAGGATGCCGGTGATACACGTTTCCTTGAAAAAGAGCTTGTTGACCGTTGGGATTTCCAATTGGAAAATGACGAGATATATGACAAGCGTGTAGTTACTGATCCGGGAGAATCAACTAACCTGAAAGCTGGTCAGATCATATCTGTGCGTAAATTAAGGGATGAAAATTCAGTTCTTAAACGTAAAGACATGAAACTTGTTGAAACCCGTGATGCTATTGCAGCTACTTCAAGCCAGATGCTTCAGGGTATTACCCGTGCATCATTGGGAACTAAATCATTCATTTCAGCAGCTTCCTTCCAGGAAACTACCAAAGTATTGAATGAGGCAGCGATCAGCGGTAAGCGTGATAACTTGTTAGGACTGAAGGAAAACGTGATCGTAGGTCACTTGATTCCATCAGGAACAGGATTGCGTCACTACGAGCGTATCATCGTTGGTTCTCAGGAAGAATACGATAAATTGTTGGCATCAAAACAGGAAGAAGTAGAAGCTTAGTCCTAGCCTTTAACTAATTGTAAGCCTCCGATCTGATCGGGGGCTTTTTTGTGTGGCGCAGAATTTGTAATTTTATGATATGAATTTTACGATTGTTTAGTTGATCCTAAATATTAAATTTCGAAGCTGATGAGTGTATCTGAAATTAAATTGTATCAAATACTTAAAGATAGGCTTGGTAACAAAGAAGCCGAAGCGTTAGTTCATTTCGTAAGTTCCGAGATAAAAAATGAATTTGATAACAGGAAGGAAATCTTTGCTACTAAGGATGACGTGGGTAATGTGAAGTCCGATCTTACGAAGTCAATTTATGTTGTGGGCCTTATCCAATTTCTGGCAATTACAGGCTCAGTTTTGGCTATTATTAATTTTATAATAAAATAATTCAAAATTATAACGATGAAGTCCTCCTATTTGGCGAGGACTTTTTTATTACATTATGGAAGAGCAAAATCCCGAGAATCAATTAAATATCGAATTGTCTGAAGAAGTCGCAGAAGGCATATATTCAAACCTAGCCATAATAACACATTCTAATACAGAATTTGTGTTAGACTTTGTGCGTGTAATGCCAGGAGTTCCAAAGGCCAGAGTTAAGTCCCGGGTCGTGTTAACTCCCGAGCATGCTAAAAGATTCATGAGAGCACTGGAGGACAATCTGGAAAAGTTCGAGACAATTAACGGGCGTATCAAGATTAACGAAGATCCTCCTGCCTTTCCCATGAATTTCGGCGGACCACCTGCGCAAGCATAGTGAAGAGACACTTTAACGCACCATCATTTCTTATATTATTCTTCAACTCTTTTGCGCGGGGAGCTCAAGATTTTTCAGCTGGAAATCGAGATAGCTAAATATCTTTTCATCGTCCGCTGGTTCAAACCACTTGATGTTTTCGGATTTGTTAAACCAGGTTAGTTGTCGTTTTGCGAACCTTCTTGTGTTTTGTTTGATCTTTTCGACAGCTTCTTCAAGAGTGTAAAGTCCGTCAAAGTAATCGAATAACTCAGAATAGCCCACGGTATTAAGTGGATTGAGGTGACGAAACTCTTTCAAACCCTCTGCCTCCTTTACAAGACCAGCCTCTATCATTAAGTCAACCCTGTGGTCAATGTTTTTGTATAGCGCTTTCCGATCAGTATTGAGGCCAATAGTTACAATATTGAAAGACCGCTGCTTCTTAGTTCTTTTACGAAATTCGGAAAATGGTTTTCCAGTCGCTTCGTACACCTCAAGCGCCCGTATAAGCCGTTGCGGATTATTTATATCTACTTCTGTGTAGAATGTTTGATCAACTCTTTTTAATTTTTCCTGAAGAGGAGCAATACCTTTATCGCGGAATAACTGGTTCAGTTTTTCACGAATTTCCTTTGTCGATGATGGAAGCTCGTCAAAGCCGTTGGTTATTGCATTAATAAACAACCCGGATCCGCCCACAACAATGATTACATTATGTCTACTGAACAGGTCCTCGATTAATTCCAGGGCTTTTTTTTCATAATCCCCAACATTAAAGTTGTCAACAATAGAATGTGAGTTTATGAAATGATGTTTTACGGCCATCAATTCCCCAGATGAGGGTTTAGCCGTACCAATATCCATCTCCCGGTAGAACTGCCTGGAATCAGCAGATACAATTTCTGTTTGATAGTGAGTGGCTAGCTGAATAGCCAAAGAGGTTTTTCCAATGGCGGTTGGCCCTGTGATTATAATCAGTGTCTTAGCCATTAGCAGAGATGATTTTTTAAAAATTAATAGTCATCTTTCTGGAGGTCATCTGCATCGTAATTTTCGTTATCTGAGAATTCATCCATGAATTCGTCTTTTTCGTCCTCATCCTCGCCCTCATCGGCTTTTTGATCTGTGCTTATTCCCAGGTCTGTCATTTGTTCCAGGTCGTCCGTGTCTTCCAATTGAAATTCTTCCTCATTAAGAAAATCAAAGTCGTCAGAGGAAGCTGTAGCGGCAGCTACAGGTGGCACAATTGCCATACCGGCCATCTTAGGCGCCTCACCGAGACTTCTTGAAATATAAGGATAGCTTTTACCCGACTCCTCATTTAGAAGGATTTTAATAAGTTCTACGTGGAAGTCATAAGGTCTGTCAAAGTTGTAGGTATAATAGAACTTCTGGTGGGGATCGTCTATGAAACTACTCAGTTTGGAGTTCTCCATTAAAGCGACACCATTATTTATCTTTCTCTGATTCGGTAAGTAAGCAATTTCTTCGTTCTTGATCCATTGATCGTTACTTACGTAAAATGACGAAGAAGCTTCAGTTTTATATCCGGTAGATTCGTGTATGGCTCTGTGAAGATCCTCGAAGGTTTGGTTCGATTTGATGTCAATATCCCGCTCCACATCATCGTAATCTTCAAAAGAAACCCTAAATCTATATATAGCCATTATTGTATGTTATTTTAAAGTACAAAAATACGATTTGCAAAAAACGATTATTGATTTTGTTTAAATTTTTATTAAGTCGTTTTTGAGGGAATTAGTCCAATTTCCTTACCCTTAAGTATCATATACTCCATGGCTTCCTCCCGGGAGTTTTTTATTACTCCCTCTAGAATCGCTTCCCGGATTTGATTTTTGATAATACCCACCTCTCTACCTGCCCTCAAATTAAATGCCATCATAATATCTTCTCCGGTTACCGGAGGCTGCCAATTTCTTATGTGGTCACTTTCTTCTACATCCTTAAGCCTTTGTTTAACCAGTTCGAAGTTACGGCGGTACTTTTTAATCTTATATTCGTTCTTTGTGGTTACATCGGCATTGCAAAGCAACATAAGGCCTTCAATGTCTTCTCCTGCTTCGAATAGAAGCCGTCTCACTGCTGAATCTGTAACAACATCCTGGGCAAGCACGATAGGTCTTAGATGAAGTTGTACAAGCTTTTGGACCATTTTCATTTTTTCGTTCAATGGTAGCTTTAGCTGAGCAAAGATCTTTGGAACCATCCGGGCTCCGCGGTCCTCATGTCCATGAAATGTCCAGCCATGCCCTGGCTCAAACCGTTTGGTTGCTGGTTTTGCAATGTCATGCAGAATGGCCGACCACCTTAGCCAAAGATCGTCTGTATTTTCTGATAGGTTGTCAAGCACTTGTAACGTATGGTAGAAGTTGTCCTTATGCCCTTTTCCGTCTATTATATCCACACCATGGAGTTCAACCATCTGTGGGAATATCTCTTTTAAGAGACCAGAATTAAATAAGTATTCAAACCCAACAGAAGGTTTGGGTGATAAGATGATCTTGTTTAGCTCATCGGTAATGCGTTCCGTCGAAACAATCTTAATGCGCTTATTATTTTTCTGAATAGCATGAAGGGCGCGTGTATCGATGGTAAAGCCTAGTTGCGAGGCGAAACGAATGGCTCTCATCATTCTTAAAGGGTCGTCAGAGAACGTTAGTTCCGGATCCAGCGGAGTACGTATCAGTTTTTGGCTTAGATCTGTCAGTCCGTCAAATGGATCCAACAGGCGGCCGAAGCTGGATGCATTCAGGCTGATGGCCATAGCGTTTATTGTAAAATCACGTCGCTTTTGGTCATCATCAAGAGAGCCGTTTTCTACAACAGGTTTTCTGGAATCTGCGCGGTAAGATTCCTTTCTTGCACCCACGAATTCAATTTCAAGGTTGTCATGGCGAAGCATTGCAGTGCCAAAATTTTTAAAAACAGAAACTTTCGTCCGGAAGATCTTACCCACTTCTTCAGCAAACGTTATCCCATTTCCCACGACCAAAATATCAACATCTTTTGAAGGCCGATCCAGGAATATATCCCTGACAAATCCACCAATCACATAGATTTCGGTATCAGAAGCATCAGCTATATTGCCGAGTTTTTTAAAAATGGGGTTTTGCAAGTATTTTTTCATAGAGTCCAATCCTTACAGGATCAGGGATAATGCTCGAAAATTTTAATCAAATATCGTTAAATCGTTTTTAGCAGGCGTTATTTCCGGATAAAAGAGAATTTACCCCCTGATTCCAGTTTCATGATCGTTGAAGACTTACCATCGGTTATCACATTTTGCTGCCAATTAACAACATAGTCGACTCCGTTCATAACTTCCGGACTTATATCAAAAAAGCTTACGGGTGACTTATCACCGCTTAAGTTTGCTGATGTCGAAACGATTGGTTTCCGGAAGCGATGTATAAGTTGCTGGCAAAAATCATGTTTCACAACACGTATTCCAATGCTTCCGTCGGAGGCTATCACATTTGAAGCAAGATTTTTTGCGCCTGAGTAGATAATCGTCAGGGGATTTTCAGCAAATTCAATCAGATCATATGCAATTTCAGGAACTTCGCTCACATAACTCTGAAGCTTGGTTTCCGTATCTAACAGGATAATTAAGCTTTTTTCATCAGAGCGGCCTTTTAATTCATAAACCTTTTTTACTGAATCAGGGTTAGTTGCATCGCATCCGATGCCCCATATTGTATCAGTGGGATAAAGGATCAAGCCGCCATTCTTTAAAACCTCAAAAGCCTTATTTATTTCTTCCTTAAGCATGAGTTAAAACCTCCTTATAAACTTCAATAATTTCAGTTGCAATTTTCTCATCGCTAAAATTCTTTACATGGTCATAGCCTGCCCGGATCATCATATTTCTTTGTTCACTGTTGCCAAGCACCATATTTATTTGTCGCGCAAGACTGGCTTCATCATCGGGATCAATATAAATGCTTCCCCGCCCGCCAGCTTCTTCCAAACAGGAACCTGTAGCCGCAATAACGGGTATGCCGGAATGCAAGGCCTCTACGATTGGTATGCCAAAGCCTTCAAAACGAGATGGATAAATAAATAATTGCGCCGATTGATAGATTGCCGGTAAATCGCTGTGATCTGCATTTTTAATGAAATGCACCCGTTGTTGTAAGTCATGACTCATGATATAGGACTTTACCCGGGTTGAATAGGGGGTATCCTTGCCAACAACTACAAGATGAATATCTTTAATATCCTTCAACGCTTTTATTACCAATAAGAGATTTTTTCGTTCTTCTATCGTGCCTACGTTCAAAATATATCTTTCCGGCAGGTTATATTTTTTCTGAACCTTATGCTTATTCTCAACGGAAGCTTTTGTGAAAAATATGGGATCACAATTTTGGTATATCACTTTTATACGGTCACTTTCGACGTTAAGATAGTGTATCAAATCCTTCCGGGTTTGATTGCTGATGGCTATTATTTTGTCGGCTGATGAAATTGCATAACGCAATTTAAGTTTGTAAATAATCCTGTCGAATAAAGCATAATATTCAGGATATCTTATAAAGATCAAGTCATGGACTGTAACAACTGACTGAATTCCTGCATTTTTTAAGCCGAAGGGAATCTCATTACTCAGACCATGAAAGACATCAATGTTGTCTGATTTGAGATTTTGTATAATACCTAAACTTCGCCAATAGGATTTAATTGATTTACTGCCGGGATATTTATAATTAACACCGGTAATAAGAAGTTTGGTTGACGGGGCTTTGATAGCATAGCTACTATAGTAATTTTCAGGATAAAATTTTGTCAGTAAACGAACTAAATAACGGCTGTAGTTGCCTAAGCCGGTAAAATTTTGTGTCATACGTTTGCCGTCGAAACCTATTCTCATCGCCCGTGTATAAAATAAAAGGCTGAAATCGTTTTCAGCCTTTTAAACTTTGATGCTGACTGAAATTAAACCGCAACGTTATTTTCCCTCAACGCGTCGTTTAGAGAGGTCTTTTTATCTGTAGATTCCTTTCTTTTGCCTATGATTAATGCACAGGGTACCTGAAATTCGCCGGCAGGAAACTTCTTGGCGTACGATCCCGGAATCACAACAGAACGGGACGGTACGATGCCTTTATATTCAACAGGTTCGTCGCCCGTTACATCAATAATCTTTGTAGACGCCGTTAACACAACGTTTGCTCCTAAAACAGCTTCGCTTTCTACATGTACGCCTTCTACAACTATTGCACGTGAACCGATAAAGCAATTGTCTTCGATTATTACAGGAGATGCTTGCACAGGCTCTAAAACACCGCCAATTCCAACACCTCCGCTCAAATGTACATGCTTCCCAATTTGAGCGCAGGAACCCACTGTCGCCCAGGTGTCAACCATTGTACCTTCATCAACATAAGCACCAATATTAACATACGAAGGCATCATAATTACTCCCTTAGCCAAATAGGCACCGTAGCGGGCTATTCCATGAGGCACAACCCGTACGCCGGTAGCTTTATAATCCGTTTTTAATTTCATTTTATCGTGAAACACAAACGGGCCAACTTCTATTTCTTTCATTTCGCTGATTGGAAAATAGAGGATGACAGCTTTTTTTATCCAGTCGTGAACATGCCAGCGAGTTCCAATTTGTTCGGCTACACGCAATTCGCCTTTATCAAGGTGTAAAATGACACGCTCTATAGCATCTCTGTACTCTTTAAATGTAATAAGCGTCCTGTCTTCCCAGGCCGTTTCTATAAGTTTTTTTAAATCAGAAGTCATACGGTAATTTTGAGCCAAAATACGGGATTTTTCTGGCAAATAGCCGATCGTTGTGTAAATTTGCTATCATGGCTGAGATTGAGAAATTACGCATTGATAAGTATTTATGGGCTATTCGCGCCTTCAAAACACGCAGCATTTCTACAGAGGCATGCAAGGCCGGGCGTGTAAAAATGAACGGACAAAATCTTAAACCCTCTCACATAGTTAAAACAGGAGAAGAATATACCGTTCAAAAAGGGCCGGATAAAAAGGTTATCAAGGTAACCGGTCTTTTGGAAAGACGTGTGGATGCCAAAACGGCCGTGACTTTTTATGAAGACCTAACTCCGGTTGAAGATACTCAGGCATATAAATCGATGTTTCATACACCCAACCTCAGCCGTGATCGGGGTACCGGCAGACCTACCAAGAAAGACAGACGGGAAATTGATGATCTGCAGGAGGGTTGGTTTGATTGAACAGTTACGGGTGAATATGTAATAGCTCATGTTCGCCAATTTGTTGAACTGATTAATAGCTGATTTTCATGGGCGATTTATCCCAAAGCCTAAAGGCATTTAAAGCCTCATCCCTTAACATTTGCTCAATAATAACTTTACGCTGATCTCGGGGCAGGGCCATTTCGTTGTAAATGAATTGGTCGTCAAATCCGATTTTGCAGGCATCATCTTTGGTATTCGCAAAGTATATCTTGTCGATGCGTGCCCAGTAAATGGCGCTTAAACACATCGGGCAGGGTTCGCAACTTGTGTAAATCAGACAACCACTGAGATCAAAGGTCTTAAGCTTTTTACTTGCTATTCGAATTGCAGATACTTCAGCGTGCGCAGTAGGGTCAAGTGTCCTGGTCACTTTATTTGCACTCTTACCAACAATTTTACCCTCTTTAACGATAACGGCACCAAAGGGGCCTCCCAATGAATTGCTCACATTTTGTTCCGATAGCCGGATGGCTATCCGCATAAAATCTTCATGTTGTTTACCCTGCATATCAAGATATTTTTAAGGCAGTTTCTGCCTGTATACAAAAATAAAAAACCCCAGCATTGCCGGGGTTCCTTTCTAATGATCTATCATTAAATTATTTCTTCTCTTTCTTGTATTCAGCATTCAGACCAGCCAAAACTTCCTTTGTAACGTCCAGGCTTTCGTCGGCATATAAAACGGTGGGATTGGCCTTAGAATAAGTGAGAACCATTTTATAACCTTTCGTTTTAGCAAAACCTTTTAGGAAATCCGAAACCTTGTTATATAATTTCTCGTTTTCTACAGCCTCTTCGTTGGCAAGCGCATTGCCGGCATTTTGATTGTAAGCGGCCAGTTCCTGTTGTTTCCTTGCAAGTCGTTCTTCAGTGCTTGTGCGTTGTTCAGCGCTCAAATTGGCTGCGCTTTGCTGGTATTGAGCCACTTCCCGCTGAAAAGCAGTTCCCTTAGCTGTAAGATCAGCCTGTGCTTTCTTTGACTTCTCCTGGAAGACGTTTTTAACGTCTTTGAAATATTCGTAACTATTCAATAATGAATCCGAGTTCACATAAACGATAGTCTCTGAATTCTGTGAATTCGACGTGGCCGGAGCAGCGCTTTTAGGTTGCTCTTTGCCACAGGAGATAACAACTGCTGCAATCGCAAATCCGGCTGCTGCTTTACTTAAATTTGCCAATAATTTCTTCATGTTTTTTAATAAAAATTTACGCAAATATAATCTTTCAATCTAAGTATCCCAACCATTTAATTCCAGCTCATTTACAGTACCTTGAAAGAGCGTTAAATTTATCCACAATGTGGGATATCCGGTGTAAAATCGTTATTTTTGTACTTATCGTTATTTTAAAATATGAGCGAAGAAACAATAGATAAATCGAATTATTCAGCGGATAATATACAGGTCTTAGAGGGGCTTGAGGCCGTTCGTAAAAGACCATCAATGTATATAGGCGATACGGGTTTCAAAGGCCTGCATCACCTGGTTTACGAAGTGGTTGATAACTCCATTGATGAGGCACTCGCTGGGTATTGTACTGATATTAAAGTTACCATTCACAAGGGCAATGCCATAACGGTTGAAGATAACGGAAGAGGTATCCCGACCGCAATGCATACGAAGGAGAAAAAGTCTGCGCTTGAAGTTGTCATGACTGTTCTCCATGCAGGGGGCAAGTTTGATAAGGATACCTATAAGGTGTCCGGAGGTTTGCACGGAGTTGGTGTGAGCTGTGTGAATGCCCTGTCAAAGCCATTAAAGGTTGTCGTTCATCGCGAAGGCAAGATATTTACCCAGGAATATGAGTGCGGAAAGCCTCTTTTCGATGTTAAGATAGTCGGTGAGAGCGAGCGTACCGGCACGATGGTGACGTTCCAGCCCGACCCCGAAATATTTACGCTCACAACGGAATATAAATTTGATACGCTGGCTGCCCGTCTCAGGGAGCTTGCTTATCTGAATAAGGGTATTCGTTTATCGCTGATAGATGAACGCGAGGTGAAGGAAGATGGTTCTCTGTTAGCAGAGGAGTATTATTCTGAGGGTGGCCTGAAGGAGTTTGTCAAATACCTCGATGGAATGCGCTCGTCAATCATACCCGAGCCGATTTATGTCGAAGGAATTAAACAAGGGATTCCGGTAGAACTGGCGCTTCAGTATAATGACACTTATACGGAAAACGTGCACTCTTACGTAAATAACATTAATACCCATGAAGGTGGAACTCATGTGGCTGGTTTTCGTCGTGGTTTAACACGTACGCTCAAGGCATACGCGGAAAAATCCGGGATGTTGAAGAACATGAAGGTAGAAATCACAGGTGATGATTTCCGTGAGGGATTAACAGCTGTAATTTCAGTAAAAGTTCAGGAACCGCAGTTTGAAGGCCAAACCAAAACTAAATTGGGAAATAATGAAGTTATGGGTGCGGTTGATGTAGCTGTTGGCGAAATCCTGGGTGACTATCTTGAAGAAAATCCGCGGGAAGCGAAAATGATTGTCAACAAGGTGATTCTGGCGGCTACCGCGCGGGCAGCGGCTCGTAAAGCCCGCGAGATGGTTCAGCGTAAAACCGTGATGGGCGGATCCGGCTTGCCTGGTAAGCTCGCTGACTGCGCAAATAATGATCCGGCTGCATGTGAATTATACCTTGTCGAGGGAGATTCTGCGGGTGGTACCGCTAAGCAGGGCCGCGACCGTAATTTCCAGGCAATTCTTCCATTAAAGGGCAAGATCCTGAATGTGGAAAAGGCAATGGAACATAAGATTTACGAGAATGACGAGATAAAGAATATGTTCACGGCCATGGGGGTGAGTATCGGAACTCCCGACGATGCCAAGGCATTAAATATGGAGAAATTGCGTTATCACCGGATCATTATTATGACGGATGCTGACGTTGACGGCTCTCACATTACGACTCTTATATTAACGTTCTTCTTCCGTTACATGAAAGAACTTATAGAGTATGGTTATATCTATATTGCAGCACCACCATTGTATCAGGTTAAGAAAGGTAAGGAGTTCGAATATGCCTGGAACGATGATCAGCGTGATGCTGCTGTTCAGCGCCTGAAAGGCGGCGGTAAGGAAGAAAGTGTAGGTATTCAGCGTTATAAGGGTCTTGGTGAGATGAACGCAGAGCAATTATGGGATACCACTTTAAACCCTGAAACCCGAACACTAAGAAAAGTTACCATTGAAAATGCCGCAGAATGCGATCATATTTTCTCTATGTTGATGGGCGATGAGGTAGGACCAAGACGCGACTTTATAGAGAAGAACTCCAAATATGCAAGAATAGATATTTAATTTTCTTATATCAGAAAGCCCTTTACATTTATTGTGAAGGGCTTTTTTGTGCAGGATTATACCGTAAATATACTACGGCACTAACTTCCCTGCTGGAGGTAATTTGTATCTGGTGTTCACGAGTGCCGTCAAATACCTTTAGGGTGGATGTATTTGGAGATATTCTTCCCAGGTTTTCAGCGTAAAGAATGATTTCATGTAGCTCTGAATCCCGGTTGAGCCGTAACGTATGAGTCGATTTCTTATTGACTATTGGTAAATTCTTTATAAACGGCTTCCTGTTGTGATAAATAGAGATAATATCCCCATCTTCTTTCAAATAGTCGCCAATTTCTAACTCGATAACGTTGTTGCTCACATCGATTACTATAGGCCGGGCTAATTTTGTCTGCATAAAAACGTTCGGATCGCGATCGTCAAGTAAGAGGTTTGTAAGCATTTGTGCGGGAATGTTATGCTGATTGTCTTTATTAAAACGTTGCAAATAAGCTTTTCCCGGGTAGCAAGGCAAAGTGTTTTCGCCCGCACCTGTAAATGTACCCCTAAGCGCATCAAGGCCATTGTCCTGAGAAAGCATTAGTTCCAGGTCTTTGATGCAAAGAAACCTGGCAGTATCTGCAGGTATTCTTGAATACAAGATCTTAAGTTCCTTGATCTTAAGTTCCGGCCCCTTCATCACACCAATAAAGTCGAGCGCTCCCTCAGCTTTAAGCGGGTTATTTCTGTATAGATAGGCTTTGCCATTTATAATATTCTGATTCTGATCCTTAACGTGGAGCACGTATTGTATATTAAGAACGGTAGCATCATAAACCTCAGCGCGGAGATATCCAGTCCAGATGCCTTTGTAATCCTGGGCTATCCCGGCATGAACCGATAAGAACAGCAAGAATAGGAGAAGTAATTTTTTCATCTTACCAATTTATCAGCTTGATTAACTTCGTTTCTTGGATTTATACCTGAGATATACTGCTGCAGTTTTTTCTTTGTCGGAAACGATCATAACCCGGTGTCTCTTATCGCCATCTACAACAATCATTTCCGATGTGTTTGGCGGAATTCGTCCTAAATTTTCAGCATATAACAGTATCTCGTGCAGTTCAATACGGGTATCAAGTTTGAAATTAATCAATGCAGGCCGCTTATCTATACGAATGTTGCTGGCAAGTAGATTTCTGTTCAAATAAACAGATACAGTATCATTATCAACTTTCATGTAGTCTATGATTTGGATCTGCAGGTCTGGATGAGTAACTGTAATTTCAGTTATTTTTTTCGGTTCGGTATTCAGAAAACGCTGGCTGAAATCTAAAACGGGCGGCGCACTGGATACTGCGATAGGTTGGGCAACGATCACAGAATCGCGGTGATCCTCAAGAAACCGGTTTAGTCCTTCGATAGTCCGGGACAGAATAACCTTGCCAGGGAAGCAAGGATCCGCTGGATTGTCTTTGCTGACTCCCGACCAGCTTCCTTCAAGATATTCGAAATTACCCTCAATCCTGTGGGCAAGAACAAATTTTTTCACGCAGGCAATCCAGCTGAAAGGAACTTTATCTTCACGGATCCATCCAACACTTTCATTAAGGCGAATACTGTCTTTGTCTATAAATCCTGACAGGCCAATTCTTATCTGTATAGAGTCACCTTCATAGGCGTAGGAATCGCCCCAGATATTTTTCCTTTGATTAAGGTCCAGTTCAAGATCATAAAGCTGGCTGTAGCCACCTGGTTGTTGAGTGATCTTGCCTATCCACTTTCCATGGACGTTCTGAGAAAAAGAACTTTTAAAACTCAGGCAGACTACAAAAAGTATAAGCCATCTCATACTGCAGCAATTTAAATCAAGTTAACGATTTTAAATTACTTTATAGCAGACTGTTCAAGAAAAGTTTTAGCGTTAATTTTTCGTAACTGATCGTCGCACCCCTGCTCTGCAGAATGTCGCCGCCTAATACACCGATTACCGGCGGCAGATCCAGGCGTTCATAAGCAGTGCTTATCATGGAAAGGTCCAGAACGGCGACTTCGAAAGCTTCCAGCCTGAGTCTGCCAATTTTTAAATATGGAAGAACAGCAGTGTGACTTTCCATTGTGTTGGTACCCAGCCCTGTAGAAAGTTTATCGGAAAGAAGGAGCTCGTTTGTCGGGATGTGGTGTTCGACGATCGACTTGTCAAGCACTGTCTTAGACGCACCCGTATCCAGCACGGCGTTAAATTTTTTGCCAAAAACGACAACTTCCACCAAAAGGTGGAAGCCGTCGTCTTGTAAATTTATAAGTTCTAAAGGAACTGTTGTTCTTTTCATTGCTCGCGGGCAGCCTTATCCGCCCGGATTTTTATATCACGTTTGAATCACGAAGAACCTGATTCATATTTCTAACGGCATCTGCACTCTTGTTGAATTCAGCCTGCTCAGCATCGGAAAGTTTAAAATCAAGGATTTTTTCCCATCCGTTTTTGCCGATGATAACCGGTACAACAAGAGAAATATCTTTTTGGCCGTATTCACCGTCAAGCGCAACACCGCAGGAAATCAATCTTTTCTCATCACGAACAATGCTTTCAACCATTGCAGCTGTTCCGGCTCCCGGCGCATACCATGCAGAAGTGCCAATCAGTTTAGTTAAGGTAGCACCACCAACCATAGTAGAGGAAACTACGCGATCCTGCTGTTCTTTTGATAGTAACTGAGTAACAGGAATGCTATTCCAGGTTGCATGCTGAATGAGAGGAATCATTGTGGTGTCCCCGTGGCCCCCAATTACAACAGCATTCAGGTCGGCAGGTGAGCAGCCCAATTCTACACTTAAGTAATATTTAAACCTGGCAGAATCTAACGCACCACCCATTCCAAGAATACGTTCTTTTGGAAGACCTGAGGTTTTTAAAGTAAGGTAATTCATTGTATCCATCGGGTTGGAAACAACTATTATGATGGTATTAGGAGAATATTTAAGGATGTTTTCAGTTACGCTTTTAACGATATTTGCATTTGTGCCTATCAGTTCTTCACGGGTCATACCAGGTTTGCGCGGTAAACCGGAGGTAATAACTACAACCTCTGAATCGGCAGTGCTGGCATAGTCGTTAGTAACACCTTTTATTTTTGTGTCAAAGCCAAGCAAGGCTGATGTCTGCATCATGTCTATCGCCTTGCCTTCAGCAAAACCCTCCCTGATGTCCAGTAAGATAAGCTCTTCCGCTAATTCTTTTCTTGCAATGTTATCAGCACAGGTTGCTCCTACTGCACCGGCTCCTACAACTGTAATTTTCATGTTTTTTTAATTATTTAATGATATAAAAGGCGGAAGCTTACATGTTTTAGTCGTTCCAGCCTGCTTCAATTTAAAATTGATTTGTTTGTAGAAAAATATTTGCCCGAATATAGAGATTAGTATCTTTTTTATGAAATTGAAGGGTGGTATTTGTGTAATATTTATTTTTCACAGTGCACTTAAAGATGGAAGATAAGAATACAGTTTTCCGACGAAGCTGCTGATCTAAGGCATCGGTTGTCCAGAGACGCCCATGTCTCGGCCTCCGACGTTGATAACCAATCCCAGGCTGAAAACAGAATTTCCGGCGGTCAGAAATTTTCTGTTTTTTAAACCGAAATTGCTGCCGCTGGTATATTGTATCTGGACGGCATTGCTCAGCGCCATGCGCGTAAAGAATACCGGTTCAAGAAATATATTGTCTTCTTTAATTTGGTCTATATCGTTTCTTTTGAAGTCAGTCATCTTTACATGGCTGATTCGTAATGCTGTTCCATAGTTAAGCGGAAACCGTGCACCAAAAAGTTTAAGGTCCTGTTTTCGTTTGGAACTGTAGTTTACCTGGATAAATGTTTTATTAAAGTTCGTTTCCTGGCGATCTTCAGTAACGATACCCGCGGATGTTTTATCCTTATAAACCCGCTCACTATTGCCTTTACCAAGCCCCAGATAAATTTCGAGAATACGGTTGTTTTCAGGCCCGAAAGTGTCAAAGTACCCCAGACCTGTTTCGATTAGGTTATGGTTGAAATCTTTGCGTGCCCTATTGTTATTCATTACAGATCCGTTTAATAATATGCCAAAATGCTCGCCCGGGGCATAGGCTGCGTTTACAGATACGTTTCCTTTGAGTGTAGTGTGTCCTGCTGCATTTAATTCGCCTTTGGAGCTTAACATTGGCGTGTTTGGGACATTAGGCATATAAAGAGAAGAACAGCTGGCAAAAAGAATGGGTAGGATCGCCAGGTAAAGAAAGGGGAAACGCATAATTTGTAAGTCGGTTTGCAATTAAACTCTCAGTTAAACGAAATATTGTAATTCCAGGTTGACATAAAAAATCGTGCCGGGGCAGGGAAATCATCCGTAAAATTTATTTTTTACTTTTCCACAAGCACATCCGCCGTTTAAAAGATTTGTAAATTTGAACCTCAACCATGTCATTAACTACCGCGGTCCTATATGCCTGATTTTTCGCATCTCCACGTTCATACACAGTTTTCGCTTCTTGATGGTGCCGCAGATATTTCGCGGCTTTTTAAGAAAGCGAAGGCCGATAACATGAAGGCTATGGCGATCACTGACCATGGTAACATGTTTGGCGTATTTAAGTTTGTTGCGGAAGCCGGAAAACACGGGATAAAGCCAATTGTTGGTTGTGAGTTTTATGTGGTTGAGGACAGGACCATAAAATCTTTTACGAAAGAGAAGCGCGACCAGAGATTCCACCAGCTTTTACTCGCAAAAAATGCTCAGGGTTATAAGAATCTTGTAAAGCTATGCTCGCTGGGGTACATGGAAGGTCTTTATAGTAAATGGCCGCGTATCGATAAGGAGTTGATCCTGAAATATCACGAAGGCCTGATTGCAACAACCTGTTGTCTCGGTGCCTCCGTTCCGCAAGTGATCCTTAAAAAGGGAGAAATCGAAGCCGAGGCAGAATTCAAATGGTGGCTGGATCTTTTCGGTGAAGACTATTATATTGAACTCCAACGCCATGATATTCCGGAGCAGTCAACCGTTAATGAGGTTCTCCTGAGATTTGCAAAAAAATATAACGTTAAGGTCATTTGTTCTAATGATTCTCACTATGTAGATCAACAGGACGCAAATGCTCATGATATTTTACTTTGCGTGAATACCGGCGATATGCAGAGTACTCCCATCGCCACAGATGAGGAAGGTGGAAAAGGCTTCCGGTTTGGATTTCCGAATGATCAGTTCTTTTTTAAGAGCCAGGCTGAAATGGGACAGCTTTTTCATGATCTCCCCGAGTCTCTTGATAATACCAATGAAATTGTAGATAAGGTAGAACACCTGCAGTTGAAACGGGATATTATGCTCCCTAATTTCCCTATTCCTGACGAGTTCAGAATTCATACCGGTCCCGAGTCGGATAATATGAACCAATGGGAATATCTTAAACATCTTACTTTCACCGGGGCAAAGGAGCGGTATCGCGACATCAGCCCGGAGGTTGAAGAGAGGCTTAATTTTGAACTGTTTACGGTCAGAACAATGGGTTTTGCCGGATATTTCCTGATCGTTGCTGATTTTATAAAAGCTGGCCGCGACCTGGGCGTATTTATAGGCCCTGGAAGAGGATCTGCCGCCGGATCTGTCGTTGCCTATTGCATCGGGATAACTAATATAGATCCTATTAAATATAACCTGCTTTTTGAAAGATTCCTGAATCCCGATCGTAAGTCAATGCCCGATATTGACACCGACTTTGACGACGCGGGCCGGCAAAAGGTAATTGACTATGTGGTCGATAAATACGGTAAAAATCAGGTAGCTCAGATTATTACCTATGGATCAATGGCCGCCAAATCCAGTATCAAGGACGTTGCCCGCGTACTGGATCTTCCATTAGCTGAATCTAACATGTTGGCCAAGCTAGTGCCCGACAGACCGGGAACAAGTCTTGTGCAGGTCATGACGGCGCCTATTGACAGTGTGCGTAAGGAACAGAATCCGGAAGATTTTGAAAATATAAAAACGCTTCGAAAGATACTGGAAGACGGGAACACCACGCAATCAAAAGTACTGAAGGAAGCACTCGTGCTCGAAGGTTCAGTCAGGAACGTAGGAGTCCATGCTGCGGGTATAATAATCGCGCCCTATGATCTTACCGATATCATACCGGTTGCAACTTCAAAAGAATCGGACCTCCTCGTGACGCAGTTTGACGGACGGGTTATCGAAGATGCAGGTGTAATCAAGATGGACTTCCTGGGACTTAAAACCCTGACAATTATTAAGGATGCGCTCCGTTTGATCAAGCAGAACCACAATGTCGACATTGATATCGATTATATCTCTCTTGAGGATGAGAAAACGTTCGAACTTTATCAGCGTGGGGATACAAACGGTACTTTCCAGTTTGAAAGCGACGGAATGCAGATGTACCTGCGGGAATTGAAACCCGACAAGTTTGAAGATTTGATCGCAATGAACGCCCTTTACCGTCCCGGGCCGATGGAGTATATTCCTAAGTTCATTTCAAGAAAACATGGCCGCGAAGATGTCACCTATGATCTGCAGGATATGCAGGAACATCTGGAGGAAACCTACGGAATCACCGTGTACCAGGAGCAGGTAATGCTTTTATCACAGAAGCTTGCCGGGTTTAGTAAAGGGGATGCAGACGTACTTCGTAAAGCTATGGGTAAAAAGCAGATCGAAGTGCTGAACAAAATGAAAGCACAATTCATGGAAGGCTGTGAGGCCAATAAACATGATATTAAAGTAGCTGAAAAAGTTTGGACAGACTGGGAGGCCTTTGCGCAATATGCATTTAACAAATCCCACTCAACCTGTTATGCGTTCGTAGCTTATCAAACTGCATATCTGAAAGCAAACTACCCAGCAGAATATATGGCTGCGGTCCTGAACAATCAGAATAACATAGAAAAGATTTCATTCTTCATGGAAGAATGTAAGCGAATGGGGATCCCTGTTCTTGGCCCGGACATCAATGAGTCTGAATTGACTTTTACAGTAAACAAGAAGGGAGAAATCCGGTTCGGTATGTCCGGAATGAAGGGAGTAGGAGAGAAGGCGGTCGAGAGTATTGTAGAAGAGCGGTTGGAAAACGGACTTTATCAGAGTATTTATGATTTTTCAAGACGCACAAATTCGCGGGCTGTTAGTAAGAAGGTATACGAGAATCTCGTGTATGGCGGTGCTTTCGATTGTTTCGGGTTTAAAAGATCTCAGTTCTTTCATAAGCCTGAGGGAAGCCTCTATAACGGTATAGAGCGGTTGGTAAAATATACAAATGACTTCCAAAACAACCTGAATTCATCCCAGGCTTCCCTTTTCGGAGGCACAAGTGATGCCCAGATAGTTGAACCCCAGCTTCCTGAGTGTGAAGAATGGGGTTTGATCGAGAAGCTTAAATATGAGAAGGAATCGATCGGTATATATCTAACCGGGCACCCTCTGGATAACTACAAGTTCGAACTGGATAACTTTTGCTCACACCAGGTTAAACATCTTAGCCTTGTAAATCGCATGAAGGGCGCAGAGGTATTACCGGAAGACCAGGAAGAGTTCAGAAAGATCAGCAATCGCGATCTGATCATTGGCGGTCTGGTGTCTGCTGCCAGTCACAGAACCACGAAGACCGGCAAGCCTTTTGGCTCGTTTATGCTGGAAGACTATGGCGATACCTTTGAAGTAGTGCTTTTCGGGGAAGATTATGTCAGGCTGAAACAGTATTTAAATGAAGGATATTTCATCCAGGTCAGGGGCCTGGTAACTGAGCGGTTTAAGCAAAAAGACAACTGGGAATTTAAGGTTAACAGTATTGTTCTTCTCTCCGAGTTAAGAGATAAGATGTCAAAATGTCTTACGATCCAATTACCACTAACTGAGGTTTCTGATGGATTTATGGAGAAGATTGACGAGATTGTTAAAATTAATTCGGAACAGAATCCCGTAAGGAATTGTCAGCTTAAATTCATGATCATGGATTATGATGAGGAGACGACGCTGGAAATGCCCTCGAAAACTTTGAAGATTAGTCCGAGCAATGAATTTCTGGAGGATATTTCCAAATTGGTCGGGGTGCGGTATAAGTTGAATTAGTGTCACATTAGCAGAACGAATTTGTGGCAGAGATATTGAATAGTATATTTGATTATAAACAGTAAATAATAATATCATGGCATTAGAAATAACAGATGCAAACTTCGACGAGTTAGTGCTTAAATCGGACAAACCGGTATTGATAGATTTTTGGGCGGAATGGTGCGGGCCATGTCGCATGGTAGGGCCGGTAGTAGAAGAATTGGCTAAAGAATATGAAGGTAAAGCAGTAATCGGTAAAGTAAACGTGGATAATAATCCGGAAATTTCAATGAAATTCGGTATTCGCAATATCCCTGCTTTATTATACTTTAAAGGTGGTGAAATTGTGGATAAGCAGATCGGGGCAGTGCCTAAATCGGTTCTAGCCGAAAAATTGATAAAACAATTAGCTTAATCTTAATATATTAACATATTAAAAAAACTCCATCGACGCAAGTTGATGGAGTTTTTTGTTTCGCAACTATTTCTTCCAATAATCCAGGAACTCCTGAGGCAGCGGCTTTTGCAATATATGGGTATACATAAATCGTACTGTTTCCTGAGTGCTGTGCTTTGCCTTCAATCCTCCCCAGCCATGTCTTTCGCCGGGATATAACATGAACTCGAAATGCTTATTCAGATCCTGTAGCTTGTTTACAAGTTGTATGCTGTTTTGCATATGAACATTATCGTCCATAGTGCCATGTACAATTCTCAGGGTACCTTTCAATCTGTCGGCATAAGTAAGAGGTGAAGTTATCCTATAGCCCTCAGCATTATTTTTCGGTGTTCCCATAAAGCGCTCTGTATAATGAGTATCGTAAAGCGCCCAATCCGTAACAGAGTAATTTGCGATCCCGTGAGTAAATATATCCGAGCCATAGGTCAATGCCATAGTGGTGATATAGCCGCCGAAGCTTCCCCCCGTAATCCCTATCCTGGTATGGTCAACGTACGGCTTTGTCTTCAGGCTGCTTGCAGCATCCATGTAATCCTCAATTTCGTACTTGCCCATTTTTCTATAGATAAAATCCATCCCAACTTTCCCTAAATGCCCGGCGCTCCGGTTATCGATTACCACCTGAATGATGCCTTCTTTTGCCCACCAATAGTTAATTCCAAGAGGGCTTTTCCATCGGTCATAAACAGTTCCTGCATCGGGTCCTCCATATACCGTTATCCAAACCGGATATTTTTTAGACGCATCGAAATTGAGCGGCAGGGTTATGGTCATTGGCAATTCCAGCCCGTCACGGGTCTTATAGTAGCTTAACTCGGTTTTTGGGATATTATGGAACTCATAGGCCGTCCCCTGGGCGTTTGCCAGTTCTCGTACGATTTCTCCCTTATGATCGACCAGAGCAACTTTCGGCGGACTGCTAAGGCTCGAATAAGTAGTGATGAAATATTTTCCGTCCGGGGAGAGACTAACCTGGTGATCGTAATTTCCAAAAGTTAGCCGTTTGGGCTCGTCGTTGCCCCTTAATCCAACTGTGTAAAGGTCATATCGTGTCGAGACCTCCTGGCGGGCCGTAAAGAATATTTCCTGATCGCCCTCGTCCACCCGCAGTAATTCGCCAACTCTCCACGAGCCTGATGTAAGCTGTTTCTTCAGGTTTCCCTTCAGGTCGTAAAAGTAAAAATGTCCCCATCCGCTTTTGTCACTTTTAAGGATAAACCCCGAACCATTTTTAAGAAAATACATACTATCGAACCAATCGACCCAGGTTTCCTGTTTTTCTTCATAAATGATACCCTTCGATCCTGAAAGAGGGTCTACGTTATAAATTATCAGGTCGTTCTGATCCCTGTTCATCCACTGCACCCAAAGACTCTTGCTGTCTGCCATCCAGTAAGGGGTTCCAAAATACTGATCAGCTTTGGGATCGAAATCAGCCCATACTGTTCCTTTTGTTCCAGCCGATACTATACCCACTTTTACTTCAGGGTTACGATCCCCTGCTTTTGGATAACGTGTGTTCTCAAGAAAGCCATGTTGTCCCGCGGAATTGTAAATAGGGTATACAGGAACCTTTGAATCGTCGAAACGCATATAAGCAATTCTTTTACTGTCAGGACTCCACCAAAAGGCTTTATATCGTGTCGCCCGGCCAAGGATCTCCTCGAAATAAACCCAGGAAGCCCAGCCGTTATAGATAACATCCGAGCCATCAGTAGTATACCTGGTTTCGTTTCCTGATGTCACATCAACTGAAAAAAGGTCATTATTGCGTGTGAACGCGACCCGTTTTTTATCAGGTGAAAGCGTAGGGTTCTTTTCCAGCAGCGTATCCCGCGTAAGCTGTTTTTCATTGCCGGCGGCATCTTTAAAGAAAATATCCTTATTGAGGATAAACACTGTTGCTTCGTTCACCTGGGCGGGCGCTGATGGAACGGCAGATCCCGTTTTCGCTTCCACAGTATAAGGCTTGGTCTGCTGCCCCTCCTGCCGGTATTCTATATAATGATTGTCATCTATCCATCCCGAATAGACCGGTAATGGATTAAGTATGTCTTTCGCGGGGGCTACAAAAATCTCCCGGAAACTTAATTCCTTTTGCTGGGCGGCAGCAGTAAATGAAATAGACAGGAAGCTCAATAATATTACAACCCTGGATGTATTAATCATCGTATGCCTGATTGTTGCGTTAATAATTCGAGTAAATTGATGGAATGATATCGTCTGGTAAAAACGACGTACAAACACCGAAGGTATAAATCTTTTTTAATAAATGCCATCCGCTAAGCAGTGTAGACAGTTAACTGTCACTTTATTACCTTCGAATCTTTCATGCATCCTGATAGAAAAATAATTAATTCCTATTTTAGGGTATGGAACCAAATCTGACCAATTATAGAGAACTCCAGGACTTTGGGAATCTTGAGCTGCTGTCCCAGCAGGTTGTTGAAGGATTTATAACAGGGCTTCATAAGAGTCCGTTTCACGGTTTCTCGGTAGAATTCGCAGAACACCGCTTATACAATATGGGAGATTCGATCAAGAACATTGATTGGAAATTGTATGGCCGCACGGATAAGCTCTTTGTAAAGCGCTTTGAGGAAGAGACTAACTTGCGTTGTCAGATTGTGATGGATGTGTCTTCGTCGATGTATTATCCGGAAAAGAGTTTCAATAAATTGTTATTCTCTGTTTATTCTGCGGCTTCGTTGATGTATCTTTTTAAAAAACAGCGTGATGCATTTGGGTTAAGTTGCTTTTCAGATAAACTTGAGCTGTCAACTCCTGCTAAATCAACCGCTGTTCATCAAAAATATCTGTTCTCAGAACTTGAGAAGCTGATGAGCAGGACGGGAAGGGGCGACAGTACCACGGTAGCTACCGCGCTTCATGAAATTGCTGAACAAATACACAAACGTTCGCTTGTCATCATATTCAGCGATATGCTGGAAGGCGGAGACCAGGGCCAGCTTACCGAAATATTCTCAGCATTGCAGCATCTCAAACATAACAAACACGAAGTGGTTATCTTTAACACTCTGGATCATAAGACGGAGTTACAGTTTGACTTTGAAAGCCGGCCCTATCATTTCATTGATCTTGAGAGCGGTGAGGAGCTGAAGGTACATCCCGGAAATATTAAGGAGGCGTATCTGAATGCAATAGATTCGTATCATCAGGAGCTTAAATTGAAATGTGCCCAATACAAGATTGACCTGGTAGACGCCGATATTCATGCAGGGTTTTATCAGATATTATATTCTTATCTGATAAAACGGGCGAAGATGGCATAATATCTGTTTAGTAAAGGAATTTAGCCGAACAATTATATATGAGATTATCAGTAGAACGCAGTCCTGTAAAAGTTTATCCGGATCCCAAACGTGTTATAGCCAGATTTTTCTTTAGCCAGGATGAACGTGCCAAAGAGTTAATACTCCGGGTAATGGCATTATCCGAAGAAGAGGTTTTCAATATCATCTCGCCGTTATTGCAAGAGTATTCTAAAAGGCATCGTAATATCACCAAGATTCTTAACAGGCATTGTGACAAGGTCAAGAGACTTATTGCGGAAGTTGGAGTTGATTACGCCTCGATCGAGCAATTCCGGAAGCTGCTTATCGGGTCGTATTTCACCCACGAGTATTCGATTGAATCGGCCGCATTCTTTAACCCGTCTATTGTAGAAGATCCTGACCAGTCTGAACTTGTAGACGGACAAAAGAGAATGATCATCAGCTTCAGGGCTGTGGGGGAAGGGCATATTTCGTCCATAGTTTTTCGGAGAGCGATGGTTGAGAAGAATGGCGATCTCACAGTGATACCTGCCGGTAACTATATCGATGAGGCTGAGATAGTGAGGAACGCAGTGTACATCAAAAAGCTGTTTTTTAGCAAAGCTGCTGATAATAATATCGATGGCGACGTTCTGAATAACGTAAGGGAAAAGCTGGGCGATAAGTTCGAATATCAGGAGCTCCGGAATGTTATTATAGGATTGAAGAATCAGCAAACTTCGGACGAAGCCAGGCTGAATTACGATAAGGTGCTCTGGCTGTCAGACTCGTATCACGATATCAGTTTCTCAAAAGATACAGATATCTCAGACAGGGTTATCTTTCCTATTTCTGAATTTGAAAAAAAGGGAATTGAAGATGCGAGGTTTGTCAAGTTTATAGACGACGATGATTCAGTTATATATTATGCGACATATACCGCGTATGATGGCCACCTGATCATGCCCAAACTACTCCAGACAACCGATTTTTATGATTTCAAGATATGTCCTCTCTATGGCGCGGGTGCGCAGAACAAGAACCTGGCGCTATTCCCGCGCAAAATAAACGGCAAATACGCAATGATGTCGCGAATTGATGGCTGGAATAATTACATTATGTACTCAGACAAGATCCAGGTCTGGGAAAGCCCCGAACTTTTGCAGCAGCCTCATGCGGCATGGGAGTATATCCAGATAGGCAACTGCGGTTCTCCCATCGAAACAGAAGATGGATGGCTTATTATTACACATGGTGTAGGACCGATGCGTCGTTATTGTCTTGGTGCAAGTCTGCTGAAACTCGACGACCCCTCTGTTGAGATCGGCCGCTTGTCTGAGCCCCTTATCATTCCTAATAAAGATGAAAGGGAAGGTTACGTTCCTAACGTACTTTATTCATGCGGCTCTATTATCCATAATGATAAGCTGATAATACCGTATGGCTTGTCTGATTATTGTTCATCGTTCGCTACTGTTGATATAAACGCACTTCTGGATAAGCTAAAAAGCAAATCATCATCTATGTACGATCTGTTTATATAGGGCAAGATAATCGGCAACCATTTTTTCGCTTGAGAAATTTGCTTTCGCCCACTGATGGCAGTCTGATCTGTCGAGAAGGTGGATCCTGTCAACAGCATCGGAAGCTTCGTCGACATTCTCAACAAGGAAGCCGTTCTTATTGTCACGGATTAATTCAGGCATTGAACCCCGGTTAAATGCTATGACCGGGGTTCCACAGTACATTGCCTCGACTACACTAAGACCAAAAGGCTCGTTAAAATTTATAGGATGCAGCAAAGCAAGAGCTTTGCCCAACAACTTATTTCGCGCTTGGGGCCCGGAATGCCCAACGAAAATAATATCGTCGTTGAGCTGAGGTTGTATTTTTTCTCTAAAATAGCTCTCATCCTGAACTATCCCGGAAATAATCAGCCGCTTTTTACCTTTTGTAGCTATGCGGATTGCTTCCAGTGTTCCCTTGTCAGGATGGATGCGTCCCAGAAACAAGAGGTAATCATCTGACACCGGGCTGAAGCTAAAATCGTTTGTCGCAATGCCATTATATACGGTAGCTATATATTTGAGAATTGGCGAGCGGTCGGAATTGCTGATCGAAACGTAAGACGATAAGTGATTATATTTCTGGTATACCGGAATTATCTTTGACGATGAGAACCCGTGAATTGTAGTGATAACAGGGGTTTTAATAAGGCCGCAATAAGTAAGCGGCAGAAAATCAAAGTGGTTATGAATGATGTCGAACTCAGCCGATCTTTCCATAAGATTGCTGATGTGAAGGCATTCTACAACCTTTGCATCCTGGGTTTTATCTTCTTCATACCCGGTATCTACTACGTAATTAAGTTTGCCGGAGGTTATCGAATCACCGGTTGCAAACAAGCTTACCTCAATGCCAGCTTTCACCATTCCCTCGGCGATATTATACGCCATCTGTTCCCATGGCCCATAATGCCGCGGGGGCGTTCTCCATGCAATCGGAGATAATATTGCGACCCTCATCAGGCTGCTTCTACATCAGCCTCAGCCTGTATGATCATTACCTTTTTCTCATCACTCTGTACAGACTCAAGTTCGAGCCCCTTAAGCACAAGAAGGTGCGATATGAAATACGCCAGCGTGCTTTCCGCCCCCTGGTTTCGGTTTAGACCCCCTGGCTGTAAACCGTCGCAACAGCCTTTGGTTTCATGATCGTAAAGTGGAAGGCGCAGCGTGTTTTCTCCAAGAAACCACTGAAAACACAAATACATTTTACTTAAATATTGCTTTTCACCACTAATATCAAAGGCTTTAAAATACATCAGCACCATTGCCATGCTCTCTATAGCCTGCTGGTCGAACAAAGCCATGCTTCCGTTCCGGTAATACCAGCCATCACTGCCTACCGGACTGAGATAACCTTTGCTGAGAGTGAGGCGATCAAGGAATTCAATAGACTCAAGCGCAATTTCAAGCGTTCGGTTATCGCCTGTTATTTCCGAGGAGTGCAGGAGAGCAAGCGGCAATATGGCATTGTCGTAGCTAAGCTTATCTTCAAACCAGTGCCATTTGTTATCTCTGTGGCTCTCATAGGCGTGAATCAGGGGCTTTGTTAGCTGGCTGAGCTCATCTTTTAGTCCATCATCGTGCGGGTGTACTGCCAGGTAATATGACACACCAATAATTGTATTGGCCAGCCCCCTTAAATGGTGCAGCGTTTTAAAATGAGGAATAGATCTCTGGAACAACTCTTCAGCAAATTCCCTGTAAGAATTATTAGGGGCAGAATTAATAAGGTAGCCCAGGGCCCATATAGTTCGTCCGAACGAATCTTCTGAGCCCACCTCATCCAGGTATTCTCTCCTGAAACTAAGGAAATTCCTGAAGTTTCCGTCATCCATCTGCATATACTGGATATAGCTCAGATAGATGGGCAGCAGCTCCAGAGCTTCCTTGCTTTTGTTCTGTTCATAGGCCATCAGGGCCATGATCAGCGCGCGCGAATTATCATCCAGGCAATAGCCTTCCTTTAAGTTAGGAATACCGTATTTGGCATGCTGCACGATACCGGTATCGTCTGTGAGACGTTTAACATGTGTAAGATTGAATTCAGGAATAATGTCTGAATCAATAATATGCCTTGTTTTGTTTTTTATCGGACGAGGCTGCATGGAAGCTTCCTCAAGGAGTCTTGTATATTCCCTCCCGATCGCAGGCCATCGTAAGTTTAAACCGTAATTAAATGCATTCTTTTTTAATGCAGTTAATTTTTCGGGATGGTCGAGCAGATCGTTGACTGATGCGGCTAAGCTCTCAAAGTCCCTGAAGCCGAAAAGCCTTCCTCTCCTGTTCTCAAGAAGTTCCTGGGCATGCCAGTAGGGGGTAGATAATACCGCAGCTCCCGAGCCTACAGCGTATGATAATGTTCCGCTCGTTATTTGGGCCTCGTTAAGATAGGGCGTTACATAGATATCACAAGCTGTTAGATAATTATGGAGTTCATTTTCCGACACGAATTGGTTGATAAAAGTCAGGTGATCTTCCACATTCAGTGCTTTCGCCATCCTTTTCAGGCTATCCCGGTACTCCTCGCCTGAATTTCTCCTCACGCCCGGATGGGTGTTCCCTAATATCACGTACATAACATCAGGATGCTTTTCCACGATTGCCGGTAAAGCACGTACAACTGTTTCTAACCCCTTGTTCCGGCTGATCAACCCAAAAGTAAAAAGTACTTTTCTGTTTCTGAATGAGGGCAGATTTTTGACAGGGTTGCTTTCTATAGGTTCCAGATCAGGCACACCATGCTCTATACGCTGAATCTTTTCCTTTGGAATATGGTAGATATTCTGCAGGAATTGGACCGCCCTTTTACTCATTACTACGATCCTGGAAGACTGTTTGGCAATCTCACGAATAATGATTTGCTGCATGAAGGTGGGTTCCCTGAGAACAGTATGCAAAATTGTGATAAGGGGCTTTTCCAGCCTGCTGATCAATGGAAGCAGATATACACCGCTTTCTCCTCCATATATGCCAAACTCGTGTTCGACGATGCATGCGTCGACATTACTGTTATTGATAAATTCTGCTGCTTTTATATAATCCTTCTGCTGTTCCTGCCTCACGATGAGCTTAACTTCAGGCGGGTAATCGTATTCATCGAGTTTATCCGAATCATTCATCGCCACCACGAATCCATTTAAAGTTCCATCTGGATTGTCAGCGTTTATCGCCCGTATAAGATTGTAATTAAAGGTTGCAATTCCACATTCACGTGGTGTGTAAGAAGAAATATATGCGATTTTCATAAGTGTTAGATTCCCGTCTGAACTTTTTACTATATTTCTAACACATTCCCTTGTATTTTGTTCAGTTTTTGTTCTAGATTTAAGGCTGATCAGAGAAAATACGTATTACTACCCAAAACCTAAAGATGAAATACCTGAAATTATTTGCTTCCGCTATTTTATTACTTGCGCTAACAAGTATGACGACCCAGAAACCGGTGAAAGTTGTATTGTTTGGAGATTCCATAACCCAGGCGGGTGTTCGCCCGGGAGGGTATATTACATTAATGCAGCAATCCACATCAGATTATGAACTGGTAGGCGCCGGCATCAGTGGCAACAAGGTGTACGATCTTTATTTAAGAATGGAAGAGGATGTCCTTAACAGGAAACCAGAAGTTGTAATTATTTATATCGGAGTGAATGATGTCTGGCATAAATCGAGTCTTCAGACCGGAACAGACGCTGATAAGTTTATAAAATTTTACTCAGCGATGATCAAAAAAATGCAGGCTGCAGGCATAAAGGTGATCGTATGCACCCCCGCCGTGATTGGTGAAAGAACCGACTTCAGTAATGCCCAGGATGGCGATCTTAACAAATATAGCCAGCTAATAAGAAATCTCGCCAAAGAGTATAATTGTACGTTGGTAGATCTCCGCAAGGAATTTCTAGCCTATAACCTCGCTAATAACCCCGAAAATAAAGAATCAGGGATACTTACCACAGACCGGGTTCACTTAAACGCTGCCGGGAATAAATTGGTGGCGGGGCTAATGATGAAGGCACTTGAAGGGAGGTGAAAGTTGAAAGTTGAAACCCGATAGGTATCGGGTTGAGAGTTGAAAGTTAATGATCCAGTCACTTTCCACTTTCCACTCTCCACTTTCAACTAATTACCGTCTCTTTCCAAAATACCTCTTTGGAGCTCCCTTGGAACCCGACGTATTTTCTGAACGTTCTGGTTTCTTTTTTGAGCCGCCTTTTTTCTTCGTGGACTTCGATAACAGGTAAGCTGCACCTCTCAAATGGTAAGGCTGCTCTTCAACTACCGGGATCGAACGTGAAATGAGTTTCTCTATATCCTTAAGATATTCCATTTCTTCCTCGTCACAAAATGAAAGAGCTATGCCGCTTGAACCTGCACGGCCTGTCCGCCCAATACGATGTACATAGGTTTCCGGTACATTGGGCAGTTCGAAGTTAATAACGTGCGACAGTTCCTCGATGTCGATTCCCCTGGCGGCTATGTCAGTGGCGATAAGAGCCTTTATCTGCCCGCTTTTGAAGTTCGATAAAGCTTTTTGCCTTGCATTCTGCGACTTGTTGCCGTGGATAGCTTCTGCTCTGATGCCCGCTTTGACCAGGTCTTTTACAATTTTATCAGCACCATGCTTCGTTCGCGTAAAGACGAGAGCAGATTTGATCGCTTTATCATTCAGCAAATGAATAAGCAGTTTTTTCTTGTCCCCTTTTTCAACGAAAAAGATCGATTGGTCTATAGTATCTGCCGTGCTTGAAACCGGAGTAACCTCAACCTTTTCAGGATCAACTAATATGGTGTTGGCCAATTTTTGTATCTCCGGCGGCATAGTTGCCGAGAAAAACAGGGTCTGGCGTTTCTGGGGGATCTTGGTAATGATCTTTTTTACATCATTAATAAAGCCCATATCCAGCATTCTGTCAGCCTCATCCAGCACAAAGATCTTAAGATAATGTAAGTGCACAAACTTTTGGTTTATAAGATCAAGCAATCTGCCGGGAGTGGCTATAAGAATATCGACCCCAGACTTTAGCGCAGACACCTGCGAGCCCTGCGAAACTCCGCCGAATATAACACTATGTTTCATCCCGGTATGGCGGCCATAAGCCGCAAAACTTTCGCCAATTTGTATGGCAAGTTCGCGGGTAGGGGTTAGTATAAGGCATTTTATGGCCCGCGGTCCTTTATCGTATATCTTGCCGCCCTCCAGTATCTGAAGTATAGGTATGGCAAATGCTGCTGTTTTTCCGGTGCCGGTCTGTGCACAGCCCAGCAGGTCTTTACGTTCTAATATGATCGGAATTGATTGTTCCTGTATGGGGGTAGGGGTGGTATAACCTTCTGTTTTTAAAGCCTTTAAAATAGGCTCAATTAAATTTAAATTTTCGAATGACATGTATTGATTTTAGGATTGCTGGTAAAAATGCCTGCAATTATTTTGGCGCAAATGTACGCCTTTATTATGAGGTATGAGGAATGAGGTCAAACCTCCGACATCGCTTCAACGATAATCCTGCAAGCTTCAATGATCTCTTTCTCTGAAATAATAAGCGGCGGGGCAATCCGTAAGGCGGTATCACAATGTAAGAACCAATCTATAATGATCCCATTTTCCAGACACCGTGTGCTAATGCTCTCAACCTGCTCAAAGGAGTCAAGCTGGATGCTCAACATGAGGCCAAGGCCCCGGACTTCCTTGATTTGATGATGTTGAAGCAGTTTGCGAAAGAGCCGTTCTTTAGTATCAACACTGCTAATGAGATGCTCATCAAGAATGACGTTTAAATTAGCCAGGCCGGCAGCACAACTCACAGGGTGCCCGCCGAAAGTCGTAATGTGCCCGAGTATGGGGTTCTCTTTTAAGACACCCATTATTTCCCCCGACGACACAAACGCCCCTATCGGCATTCCGCCACCCATTCCCTTGGCGATTAGCAGAATATCGGGAACAATTCCAAAGTGCTCGAAGCCAAAGAGCTTGCCGGTCCGGCCAAAGCCTGTCTGAATTTCGTCGAGTATTAAAAGCGTTCCGGTTTCGTCACATCGCCTGCGCAACATTTGCATATATTCCATATCCGGCACCCGTATTCCTGCCTCACCCTGCACTGTCTCAAGAATAATAGCAGCTGTTTCAGTTGTTATTTGGTCCAGGTGGCCCGGGTTATTAAATTCTACAAAGCTAATTCCCGGGAGGAGCGGACGATAGGCTTGCTTATAATATTCATTTCCCATCACACTAAGCGCACCCTGGGTGCTCCCATGATAGGACTTGGCGCAGGCAATGATCTTTGACCTGCCGGTATAGCGCTTAGCAAGTTTCAGAGCGCCCTCTGTTGCTTCAGTGCCAGAATTAACAAAATATACTGAATGCAGATTGTCAGGGAGTATTGATGCCAGTCTTTCTGCAAATTTTACCTGTGGCGATTGGATAAATTCGCCGTATACCGTGAGGTGCAAATATTTATCAACCTGCTCTTTGATGGCATCAACAACTTTCGGATGCCGGTGGCCGGTATTGCTGACCGCAAAGCCTGATACAAGGTCCATGTAGCTTTTCCCCGACGGATCGAACAGGTACATGCCTTCGGCACGTTCAACTTCAAGAGAGCGGGGAGAAGAAGATGTTTGCGCCGTATTGAGAAGGAAAAGCTGACGGGTACTGAGCATCTGCGAAATTAGGGAAACTTTCCTTAACAAGGTAATCAGGAGATACGTGACCAGTGATCAGTAGTTAATAATCAGTAATTAGTAATCAGTGATCAATAGTCAGTGACCAGTGACCAGTGATGGGTATTCAATGATCAGTAATCAGTGATCAGTATTCAGTGATCAATAACGGGTGATAGGTAACCCAAGTCGTACGCACCGATTACCGATTACCGATTACCGAATACTGATTACCGATTACCCTTTACCGATCATCATCTTCTAATCACTCCCCTTTCGCCTGTTATTCAATTGCCTGTACAAGTGTTCCCTGAATTCGGCTTCGGCTTTATATAAAGCCAGGATCTTTTGCGGAGGAATGGCCCTGGCGTATAATTTCCTGTATTTCTTTTTTAATTCCAGCATTTTGCTTTCGTAAGCAAGATCGGCGCTGATAGTCTCATCAGGGTCGGCACTTTTATTATAGCGCGCCTCTCTTCTTTTCCTGAGGAGCTCTAAAAATTCTTTTGTGTAGTTATTGTATACGGGCCAGAATTTTTCTGCTTCCTCGCTCGTCAGGTCCAGCTTACTTGTAATAAAAGCAACTTTTAACGATTCGATCTGTTGTGATCTGCCCCAGGTTTTTTGTGCAAGTGCGGGTAGGGTGAACATCAAACACAATACGAAAATCCACAAGCCCCTTTTTACTAATCCGTTCATAATGTTGTGCTATTAATGTACTGCTCGAGTTCATCTGCCGAAACGCCCGTGGAAACCTTAGTAAGTGCTTCCGGATTAAGGTTCTCTATGATGAAAGGTGTATCACCCGCAGTGCTGTGGACCTGGAGGTAATTAATAATTTCCTGCTCGGGTATTTCAGACAGTTGCTCGTTAAAATTATAGGCGTCGGTGTTAAAATAGATACCTGCTGCGATCATCACAGTGATGCAGGCTGCTGCGGCATAACCAACCCATGAGGTCATTATGCTCCGGATAGGTGTTTTACTTCTTACCGGCGGTTCCAGCCTATGATTTATTCTCTCAGACAGGCTTTCAAAATATCCGTCCGGTACAGCAAATCCCCCGGCAGGGCTTATTGCTTTAAGGTTCTCAACCGCAATATTATTTTCAATCCTTGAAGAAAGTTCTTCAAAATACTTTTCAGGAACCTTCAATCCATTGGAACCTTTACCGAGGGTGGATTCTATATATATTCTGCTGTTAACAATACCGGGTAATTCGTCAAAATAGCCTGCAGGTACGGTGAAAGGAATTGCTTTCCCTATTGCAGCAAGCGTTGGCGCGTCCCTCTGCAAATCTATATCTCTATCATTTAATTCCATACTCTTTTGATACTCTGTGTATAAAAAGGTTTAATCCGTGTTCAATAAATAGTCTTCGATCTTTTTAACCGCTATATGAAACGAAGCTTTAAGGCCACCTACTGTTGTGCCAAGGATCTCAGAGATCTCTTCGTATTTAAGATCGTCAAAATACTTCATATTAAAGACGAGTCTTTGTTTTTCGGGTAATGTTAGCAGGGCTCTCTGGAGTTTCATCTGAGCCTTGTCGCCATCGAAATAAGGGCTGTCCTCAAGAGTTTCTGCAAGCTCATAGCCCGCAGTTTCATCTAATGAAATATTGTTCTTTTGTTTTTTACGATTAAGAAAGGTGATACTTTCATTCGTAGCAATCCGGTAAAGCCATGTATAAAGCTGGGAATCGCTGCGAAAATTGGCCAGGCTTTTCCAAACTTTAATAAAAACTTCCTGCACGAGATCATCCGTATCATCATGATCGATGACGAGCCTCCTGATGTGCCAGTAGATTTTTTGCTGGTACTTCTTCAGGAGCAGGTTGAAAGCCTCATTGCGGGTGCTGTCAGAAGCGAATTTTTCGAGAATTTCAGAGTCTTCTGCGTGCATTTGTTTGTTATCAAGTGGCTACGCCGCGTGATCAGCTACCAGTGGCTGCGCCGTGATCGGTGATCAGTAATCAGTAATCAGTAATCAGTAACCAGTAATCGGTAATCAGTGATCAGTGGCTGCGCCAGGTGATCAGTATTAAGAATTGTACTAAGCGTTAGGTACGTTGGCACTGATTACCGATCACCGATTACCCATTACCCATTACCCATTACCCATTACCCATTACCCATTACCCATTACCCATTACCTATTACCTATCACCGAATACCAATCACCAACAAGATCACTTCCGTTTCATCGCCCTCTGGACTGCCTTAATTATATCCTCAGTATCTAAACCGTATTTTTTCATCAGTTGGTCAGGAGTGCCGCTCTCGCCAAAACTGTCATTCACTGCAACATATTCCTGAGGCACCGGGTTATTTGTGCTCAGCACCTGTGCGATGCTGTCGCCCAAACCACCGTAACGGTTGTGTTCTTCGGCGGTAACAACACATTTTGTCTTGGCTGCCGACTTTAAGACTGCCTCCTCATCCAATGGTTTAATGGTATGGATATTAATAATCTCTGCACTGATGCCCATTTCTGCAAGTTTCTCTCCCGCTTCAATAGCTTTCCACACCATATGGCCTGTAGCAAAAATGGAAACGTCGGTACCTTCATTGACCATCCAGGCTTTGCCGATCTCAAATTTCTGATCCGCCGGAGTAAACACAGGAACTACAGGGCGGCCAAATCTCAGGTAAACCGGACCATGATGGTCTGCGATAGCAATCGTAGCAGCCATGGTCTGATTATAGTCACATGGATTTATCACAGTCATCCCCGGGAGCATTTTCATCATGCCTATATCCTCAAGGATCTGGTGCGTAGCACCATCTTCGCCGAGGGTAAGACCAGCATGCGACGCACAGATCTTTACATTTTTGTCAGAATAAGCAATAGATTGCCTGATCTGATCATACACACGGCCGGTAGAGAAATTCGCAAAGGTGCCGGTGAACGGTATTTTGCCCCCGATGGTTAAACCGGCAGCAATTCCCATCATGTTAGCTTCCGCGATCCCTATCTGAAAAAAGCGGTCAGGAAATTCTTTTATAAAGGCGTCCATCTTCAGGGAACCTATCAGGTCGGCACATAAGGCGACAACCTGCTCATTTCTTTTTCCTGCTTCCAATAAACCGGCCCCAAAGCCAGAACGGGTGTCTTTTTTCTCGGTGTATGTGTATTTTTTCATTTAAAAACCTTTGTAAGGTGAAAGTTTAATAATTACTGAGCGGTATCGGGTATCAGGTTTCAGGTATCAGGTTTCAGCTTAGGGCTTCTAAGCGACGGTAGTTAGGCGCTTGAAAGACGCTGATAGCTGACACCTGATATCTACGGCTCCCAGCCCCCAACTCACAGCTAATAATCCCCGTGCGTTTCTTCAACCTGGGCAAGGGCAAGGGCTAACTGCTCATCATTCGGAGCCACGCCGTGCCATTTGTGTGAATGCATCATAAAATCAATTCCGTTGCCCATCATGGTCTGCATGAGTATCATGATCGGCTTGCCTTTGCCTGTTTTTGCAAGAGCCAGGTCAAGAACACGAACAACATCAGCCATATCGTTACCATTCATATCTAATACATCCCAGCCGAATGCTTCCCACTTAGCTCTTAAATTCCCCAGAGAAAGAACAGTTTCAGTTGAGCCATCTATTTGTTGTCCGTTAACGTCGATTGCCGAGATCAGGTTGTCAACTTTATTATGACTAGCATACATAGCTGCTTCCCAGGTCTGGCCTTCCTGTAACTCGCCGTCTCCGTGAAGGGAATAAACGACACGTCCATCGTTGTTTAACTTTTTTGCCAATGCTGCTCCGATGGCCACCGACATTCCTTGTCCAAGTGAACCGGAAGCAACTCTGATGCCTGGCAGGCCCTCATGAGTTGTAGGATGCCCCTGCAGCCGGGAATTTATCTTACGGAAAGTCGCCAGTTCGCTTACGTCAAAGTATCCTGAACGTGCAAGCACACTATACCATACAGGGGAAATATGTCCGTTCGACAGGAAGAACAGGTCTTCGCCGGTTCCGTCCATATTGAAATCCTTATTATGTTTTAACGCGTGGAAATACAAAGCCACGAAATAATCGGCACAGCCAAGAGAACCGCCCGGGTGGCCTGATTGGCATCCATGTACCATCCTGACGATGTCACGTCGAACCTGGGCAGCAAGTTTTGTTAATTTATCAATGTCTGGAGTCATAATATTTGCTTAAAGCGCCGCTAAATTAGCTAATGTTGTTTGAATTGAGAAGGTTAAATGGATTAGACTGTTCGAAAGGCTTAATAATTACAGGTCGTTAACAGCATCGATAACCTGCTGTGATGAATTCTGGGTATCCACTTTTGCAATGATCTTTTTAATGATCCCGTCCTTACCAATAATGAAAGTTTTACGGGCTACTCCCATGTATTTCTTGCCATACATGTTCTTTTCTACCCACACACCATAACTTTCGACGATATTTTTACCGGTGTCCGCGATGAGCGGGAATGGCAGGCTATATTTTGTGATGAATTTATGATGCGATTTTTCATCATCTGTGCTCACTCCCAATACCTGGAATCCTTTTCCCAGCAGCGATTCGTAATTGTCCCGGAAGCTGCAGGCCTCAGCAGTACATCCCGGTGTATCATCTTTGGGATAAAAATATAGGATCACATCTTTGCCCAGGAAATCACTTAGCGAAATGGTATCGCCATTCTGATCTTTAGAGGTAAAGCCCGGCGCTTTTTGTCCTTCGCGTAGTTCAGCCATAGAAGAGGTATTTGAGGGCTAAATTAATAAAATAAATAACGTAAGGGTATTAGGTAATGAAAAGTGTCTGAACGAATGATTTGGGAGGTTCTGGTCTGCCTGCGGTAGCATTATTTAAGGGATTCAGAATTTTGATTGACATCATTTAAGCGATTTGATCTGTAGATCACACTATAGGCCGACCCGGAAGGGGTCGCATGTTTATAGAAGAATTCATTATGATCTTTTTCCGACCCCGAAGGTGCCCGCCCGGATGGACACCGTTCGGACGGGGTCGTATGTAAGATTTTAAACATATACGACCGCCTTCGGGGTCGATTTATCGGGAATATCGATCACTATAAACATGTGACCGCCTTCGGGGTCGGTTGATCAACGCTGGCTGCTTTTTCTATAAACGTGTGACCCCTCCGGGTCGGGTAAACGCACTAAATAATTTTCTATAAACATTTGACTCCTTCGGAGTCAGTGAATCTGTCTTAAGAGGTTGCATTTGACAAAACGATATCAAAATTCCTTAAATAATGGCATTGCCCTACGAGGGCGGCTAAGCCGTTTGAAGAAGTTGCATTTAACAACCAAAAGGATATCAAAATTCCTTAACGTAATGACATTACCCGTTTCGATCGGGATGACAAGTCACGTATAGGCGGTTATCGGGAAAAACTCGACCTGAACACACTGGTGTTAGACTTCATATCACTCACCGTAAGTTCGAACTCATGCCTGCCGGGCGGTGTACGGTCGTCCAGGGTATGCCAAAGCGATGCGGTTTTAGAGTCATATTCCATCAGCACCCATTTTCCGTCAATTTTGCCTGTAAATGACCTGATCCCAGAGAGGTTGTCTGAGATCCTGAATTGAATGGAAGAGTTAGCCGGGAAAGATTTTCCTTCACTGATATTTACAGCGCTTATTCTCGGCGGGATTGTATCAACTGTCACAAAGTAGCTTCCAAATGCCCGGAGGTCAGCTTTGATATTGCCTCCTTCATACGTACCTCCCTGGGCTATTTTAGTGGAATTTACCAATAGGGCTTTCGATTGAAGCTGCTGAGGCATACCTGGGTCGACCGCTATCGACAAGGTATAAGGAGTATGAACAGGTATTAAGCGGTTGTGCACATGGTGAACCGGTGAGAATGAGCCCGGCGGCCCCGGTGAACTTGAATACACAAAGTTCAGATCGCTGTAAAGCGCATTAGCAGGGACGGCAATTTTCATCCCGTTCGTGTCCAGCTCATTGGTTTGGTCGAACCGGAAAAGAGTACCCGGAACTTTTTTGGAAACCCTTGCCGAAGCTTCGTTATACGTGGCTTTGAAATTGAGAATGCTTTCATTCCCGGCAACATCCTTTACAATATATTGCAGGTCATGAATATCCTGTCCGCTAAGATTTATAAGGCCATTATTAACTCTGGATTTGTAGATCTGTAAGGGGTTGCCCGGTTCAATAAAACCTTTTTGTATCCTTCTGCCGGTGCTGATTAATGCGGGGTAATCCAGGTGCGAGTTAATTCCTCTCGAATTGGCGAAAGAAAACTTCTCCCATACCGATGAATAAATTGTCTCACCGTCAAGTCTGAGTTCGATAGAATAAGGCCCGTTCGTGTTTTCGGACGCCGAATTCCTGTCTGTTGTTATTATACCAAAGCCCGCTTCTCCGCTTACATTAATAACCCTTGATGGGTTCAGCTGGTATCTGCCGGCTGTTCCGCTTACCGGGAAGTATTGCTTCGGGGTATTCTCACTAAAAGGCTCTCCGTTCAGATGGTACAGGTATAACCCGCTTATCACCGGCCTCACCCTATCGGGGATAGTGATCCCGAAAAGCTGGGGATTGATGGTTTCCTCGGTGTTTGAATCCCGGATCTCGAAATGCAGATGCGGTCCGCTCGACCCGCCTGTGTTTCCCGACCAGGCAATGACCTCACCTTTTTTGACCGGGATTTCAACCGCAAGAAGCGGAAAGTCGACATCGTAATTTTCAATCCGGTATTGGTAGGCCTTTAGCGTCCGGCTGATCCGTTCATTGTAGTCTTTCAGGTGCATATACACAGACGTGTAGCCATTAGGATGAGTGATATAAAGGGCGTTCCCGCCGCCACCTATCTGAACGCGGATCCGCGATACGTATCCATCTGCCGGAGCGTAGACAGGGTAGCCCTGACGCTGGTTGGTTTTAAAGTCAAGCCCCGAATGGAAATGGTTGGACCTTAACTCCCCAAAATTCCCGGAAATAATAGGACTCAGGTCCAGTGGGTACCTGAAATAGGAGCCGGGGTAAACCTTCTGGTTGTCTTGTGCGAGCACACCGGTATACACGAAAATATAAAGGCATAAAGCCAGGTATCTAAACATAATTGCGCTGAAGTGTTACCGGATGTAAAAGTCCAGTAATTTATCCTCTTCCAAATAGCCTGCCAAATGATCGCCGATATTAACCTTGCCTACACCTGCCGGGGTTCCGGTAAAGATCAGGTCTCCCTTTTTCAGGGTAATGTATTGCGATACAAATGCGATTATCCTTTCAAAGGAAAACAACAGGTCGCGGGTGTTTCCTGTCTGAACTGTTGTACCATTAACATCCAGCCTGAAATGCAGGTTTTCAAGATCCTGAAACTTAGTTTTCGGCAGAAATTCGCTTACAGGCGCTGAGTTATCAAATGCTTTGGCAAGTTCCCATGGTAATCCTTTTTCCTTATGCTTTTGCTGGATATCCCTGGCCGTGAAGTCCACTCCCAAGGCAATTTCCTCGTAATATCTGGACGCGAATTTCTCTGCTATATGCTTTCCCTCTTTGCAGATCTTAAGTACCAGCTCTATCTCATGATGTATGTCGGATGAGAATTCAGGGTGGTAGAACGGCTTATTGTCTTTCAGAACAGCAGTATCCGGCTTCATAAATATTACCGGAACCGCAGGAACGGGATTATTTAGTTCTTTGGCATGCTCCGCATAGTTACGGCCGATAGCAATTATTTTCATGGAATTTATTAAAGAGTTCTCAAATAATGAAGAGGATCGGGTATGAGGTGTCAGGTGTCAGGTATGAGTATGAGTATGAGGTGTGTTCCTATATAAATCGCTTTCCAGCTATGCATCCAGTACCTGATACCTGACACCTCACACCTGATACCTTATAAAATCGAAATCCGTTTCGTAACCGTCTCGCCTGATACGCTAACCCGGATAAAATAGAACCCGCTGTTGAGGCGTGATGCGATATTGAAGGAATTGGATTGCTCGCCGGCCGAAAGCCTCTCAGTCAGAAGTGTTGTAACCTCATTGCCAAGAACGTCCATGATCTTAATTATCACATTCGCGTCTTTGGATATAGAATAAGATAGGTTAAGGTGATCTGCCACCGGGTTAGGGTAAACTTTAACGTTGTTTAACACCTTATCATTGTCAGATTGTTTTATAGACTTCGGTGATCCCGCAAAAACCTTTTCCTTGGAGGGTTTAAAGGGAACAAAGTTTACCATTACGCCATTTTTAAGAAAGGCAGGTTTGTTAAGACGCGTATCCGTGATCTTAGTGGAGATAGTGGCTTTGATAATCCTGGACGTATCAGATAAAACTGCCCGCATACCCGCAATAACATCCGCCTGCCCCGGCATTGTGATGCTGGCAAAAAGGACGATTAATACAAGTAGTTTAAGGTAGTTGTTTCTCATACGCACTAAATTCACAATAAATATAGGGCTTTATTACTTATACGCTGGCAGGTCCATAAAGTTTTTAACAATTTTTAACTAAATTCTCTCGTTTAGGTTAATATTCTTGCTGCCAGCCTGCTGAAATTACGGAAAACCCCAGATAATTAAACATAAATTTCTGAAGGTTGTTTAATTGTTTTTAACGTGTACTTTTGTGACATAGATTTATCAGCGTGTCAAATTTAAAAAACCTCCATAAACTATCTGCAGCAGGTTTATTATTAAGTTTAGGGATTATTTACGGTGATATAGGAACGTCGCCTTTATACGTTTTTAAAGCCATCGTCGGTGATCGAACCATAACGAGCGACCTGATTTTAGGGGGGTTATCCTGCATATTTTGGACCCTGACTTTACAGACCACAATAAAGTATGTGATAATTACGTTACGCGCCGATAACAAAGGGGAGGGTGGAATACTATCGCTTTTCTCACTTGTTAAGAAGAAGGCCAAGTGGCTGGTGATCCCCGCTATGATCGGCGGCTCGGCATTGCTGGCCGATGGAATGATCACTCCTCCAATCACAGTGTCAGCAGCGATTGAGGGACTAAGGGTTCTTAAAGGCTATGAGGATATTCCGACGGTACCTATCGTTATTATCATCATTTCTATTCTTTTTCTAGTCCAGCAGTTTGGAACGTCCATTATCGGGAAGGCCTTCGGACCCATTATGTCGGTCTGGTTTGGCATGATGGCTGTGCTGGGCAGCATTTATCTCGTACAGCTTCCTGAGATATTGAAGGCTGTTAATCCGTATTACGCTTATGCGCTTTTGTCGGCAAATCCGAACGCCCTGTTCATTCTCGGCGCAGTATTTTTATGTACTACCGGAGCAGAAGCGCTTTATTCTGATCTGGGCCATTGCGGACGGGCAAACATTCGCATAAGCTGGATCTTTGTTAAAACCTGCCTCCTTCTAAATTATTTCGGGCAGGGAGTATGGTTATGGCAGCACCTGGGCGGTTCCTTAGGAAAGACCGAAAATCCATTTTACAGCATTATGCCTGCAGAGTTCCGGATTTTTGGGATCTGTATCGCGACGGCCGCGGCTGTTATCGCCAGTCAGGCAATGATATCGGGTTCTTTTACTGTGATATCTGAAGCGGTGCGTTTAAATCTCTGGCCAAAGGTGAAGATTAATTATCCAAGCAATCAGAAGGGACAGCTATATGTTCCATCCATCAATATCCTCTTGTGGGTAGGATGTATCATTGTGGTTCTTATTTTCCGTGAGTCAGCAAATATGGAAGGGGCGTATGGCCTTGCTATAAACCTGACGTTCCTCATGACCACCATCCTGGTAGCTGCTTATCTCAAAAGAAAGAAATTCCCAAATTATATCATTGCAATATTCCTGAGTATCTACGGAATCATAGAGCTGGGATTCCTCGTGGCTAATATGGCAAAATTTATGCACGGTGGCTGGTTTACGATATTGTTAGCCTCGATGATCCTATCAGTGATGTGGGCCTGGTCTTCTGCCCGCAGGATCAAGAACCGCTTTGTGAAGTTCGTGGAGATTGATTCCTATTATACTATTCTGAAGGAACTGAGCGATGATCAGTCGGTGCCGAAATATGCCTCACAGCTGGTGTATCTGACCAGTGCGAACTTCAATTCGGAAATTGAATCCAAGATCATGTATTCGATCCTGCAAAAGCAGCCGAAGCGGGCAGATGTATATTGGCTCGTCCATGTCGATGTAACTGATGAACCATTTACCCGTGATTATAAAGTGGATTTCCTGATTCCTAATAAGCTGATACGTATCGATTTTAAACTTGGTTTCCGGGTGGAGCAGCAGATCAATGTCTTCTTCCGGAAGGTGGTGGAAGAACTGGTAAAAAACGGCGAAGTTGATATTACCAGTAGGTATAAATCACTCAATAAGCACAGGATAATAGGCGATTTCAGGTTTATTGTGCTGGAGAAGGTCTTGTCGAAATCCAATGTTCTTACCTTTGTCGAGAGGTTTATCATGGACTACTATTTCATCCTGAAAAAGTTCTCCCTTTCTGAAGAGCGTGGCTTCGGGCTGGATATCAGTTTTGTAACGATCGAACGTGTTCCGCTGATCGTGTCATCGCAGGATGATATCGGGTTGACGAGGCTGTAGTCCCTCGCTGCGTTCGGGATACAGCCGACCCTCTAGGGGTCGCATGTTTATAGATGAATGCATTCACCTATACCCGACCCCGAGGGTGCCCGCCCGGATTAACACCGTTCGGACGGGGTCGTATGTGCTGGATTGAATGATAATGTGTTTATCACATGCGACCGCCCTTCGGGGTCGGTAAAACGCGCTAAATAATTTTCTGGAAACATTTGACTCCTTCGGAGTCAGTGAATCTGTCTCAATAGGTTGCATTTAGCAAAAGGACATCAAAATCCCTTAACTTCATGACATTGGCCGCAGTGAGCCTCCTCACCCTTTTATAATTTCAAAAACACCTGCCATCCCGAACGTAGCGAGGGACCTACCTCATAGCTCCTGCTTCACATTCAGCTTACTCTTACGATACCCATAGGTGAAATAAATGATCAGCCCTAAACCAAGCCATATCAGGAACCTCAGCCAGTTGGTATAGCCAAGCTCTGTCATCAGGTATAAACAGCTCAGGAGGCCTAAAACAGGTATCAGCGAAAGTTTTTTGACAAAGGACAATACCGACATCACTACTGCAGCGATAAGAAACAAAAAATAGGGAAGCTTATCTTTATAGACATGCCAGTCGCCGTCATATTGAAACAGGGACTGGATCTGAGTGCGGAAGACAATAAACAGGAAAATCATTAATGCCGGCACAATATAACGGCTGCTGATATACGGTATCCGGAAGCGTTTGTGATTGGCGTCGGCAGGGGACTCCCGGGGTAAAAGCAGCACCCCTCCGCAAACGAGCACGAAAGCAAACAAGGTTCCGATGCTGGTCAGGTCGGTAACCTCAGTGAGGTTCATAAAGAGCGCGGGTATGGCCACCAGGCAGCCCGTTACAATGGTAGCAAACCAGGGAGTTTTATATTTGGGATGAATGCTTGAGAATTTTTCAGGCAGCAGTCCGTCACGGCTCATGGCCATCCAGATCCGGGGCTGGCCCATCTGGAAGATCAGCAGTACGCTTGCTGTGGCTATTACCGCGCTAACCGAGATCACGTAACTGACGTTGTCAAGTCCGACGCTCTTAAAAACAAAAGCCAGCGGATCTTCCACCTGCAGGTATTGATAATTAACCATGCCGGTTAGGACCAGGGCAACCAGGATGTAGAGAACGGTACAGATGACCAGGGAATATATCATGCCTTTGGGCAGGTCGCGCTGCGGATCCTTACATTCCTCGGCGGTAGTTGATATTGCATCAAACCCGATGTACGCAAAGAAAACCCCCGATACGCCTTTCATCATACCTTCGAAGCCATTCGGCATAAACGGGTCCCAGTTGGCCGGGGTGACATAGAAAAGACCCAGCATAATTACGCCGACAACTACCCCGACTTTAAGGATAACCATCGCATTAGTAGCTTTTTTCGTTTCACGGATGCCAATGTAGACCAGGTAGGTGATGAGAAAGACGATGCCGAGCGCGGGCAGGTCGGCAATAAGTTTGAAGCTGCCCGGTCCGGGTGCTGTATCCCAGGCCCGGGCGGCAAATTTTACTTTGTCACTTATAGCGCTCAGATTGCCGCCGGCGGCTAAAACCTCCGCATGAGCGTTTGCAGCCGAGAGGTAATCCATTGTCAGGTAAGCCGGAATATGTATGTTAAATCCTGCTAAGAGGTTGGTGAAATATTCGCTCCATGATATTGCAACAGCGATATTTCCAATTGCATATTCCATCAGGAGATCCCAGCCGATTATCCATGCGATCAGCTCGCCGAACGAAGCATACGCATAGGTGTAAGCGCTTCCAGCCACGGGTATCCTGGATGCAAACTCAGCATAGCATAGGGCGGAGAACCCGCAGGTAATGGCTGTGATTACAAATAAGAGACTTACTCCCGGGCCTCCGTGAAAAGACGCGTTACCGATGGTGGAGAAAATGCCGGCGCCGACCACCGCAGCTATGCCCATGAAAGTAAGGTCTTTTACCGTGAGGATCCTTCGCAAGCCCTGTTCCGCTACTTCAGAATCTGAAAAACCGGCGTGTCGGTCTGCCATTATCCGGTCAATAGATTTTTTACGAAAAAAGGTCCCGGCCATATTGCATGAGGTGATTTACCATCAAACTTAAAAATTTATTCGGATTGATGGGGGTGAATTTGCAAAGGTAATTGATGGGTAAGCAAATAAAAAAAGGCCGCTAAAAATATCTATTCTTAGCAGCCTTCAAACGGTTAGTTTTAATTACTTCTTAGCCCACCATAACGGGGTAAGCACGGCATCTTCGCCTCCTAAAAACCCTACAGCCTGAGCATAGCCGGCAGCATTACTGTTTTTAAGCCCGGAAGGATATCTTAGCCTTTGCGGGAAATTTTTCACGCTATTGGTCATGAAGTTGCCTGAGGTTAGGTTTGGCAAATTAACCAGGGGATTTTCAATTGCCGGGTTCTCAAAGAACGGAAGACCAAGCCTGCGGTGATCACTCCACGTTTCCAAAGGCAGCCATGGAGTTTGCGCGATGAATTTCTGGGTGATGATCTTGGTCAGCAGGTCATTTTTTACTGCGCCAGCTTTATAAATGGTATTGTCCGGATATTTGATCTGAACCGTGCCGGTGGTGTTGGTATAGCCATCTTTATAGTCCATCGCATGGGTGGCAGGCGGCTCAGTGGTATGATCCCAGCTGGCCGAAGTACCATTATTGTTATAAGCTGTGGAAGTTAAGTAGGCAGTGCTCTGCGCGCCCACGCCCCAATGATCCAGATTGGCTTTTACACCTGCTTCGTAAGCTGCTTTGCCTGACATAGGTACAGTCCAGCCCCGCACGGCAGCTTCTGCTAAGAGAAAATAAGTTTCCCAGTTAGCGAAGAATATCCTTGAGCTGGCACTGGTCCTGAACTCGTTGGAAACACGCGGCATGGTACCGTTGAAAGCTCTTACGTTATTTTTGGAGCCGGGAGTTCCCCAGTCGCCGCTGGTGTATGCGTTCCAGGTATACTTCGCATCAATGGTTTGAAGTGTAGTGGTACCATTTGTCAGCGTGTTGGTCGTTGTTTTTGCAGTGTTATCCCAGGAAGGGTAACTGTTAAAATTCGGATTAGTTACATCACCGGGAATGATAAATGTTTTAAAGGCTCGCGGATCTACTTTGTTTGGCAAACCGTCCAGCCAATATCCTGCAAAAGGATCGTTGGTCTTCGTGGTAAAGTGATCCAGGTAACGCAGCCCGATATAGTTATCCGGCTTAACCGCCGGCTGCAACGCTGCACCCACCTGGGTGGCTGCAGGGATACCTCCCAGGTTAAAAGTGATGTTCCGGTAAGCCGCGCTCATGATCTGAGCGTTCCATTCGCGGCTCATTACACCTGTCAGCGCATCCCATCCCGGACGCTCTTTAATTGTAAACATCTGATCGGCACCGGTTAATAGCGGCTGACTGGCAGCTTCTTCAAACGAAGCTTTGGCCTTGGCGGCGTCTACCTCCGACAGGCGCATAGATAATCTCAAACGCAATGAGTTAGCATATCTTTTCCATTTATCATAGTCATAGGCAAATGCAGGGTCTTGTTTCTTGACAGCATCCGGATTGACCACACTCATATCCAGTTTTGATGTGGCGTCTTTCAACTCGTCCAGTAAGTGATAGTAAACATCCTTTACACTGGAGAACTCGGGGTTTTTACCCTGGAAGCCGTTAATGGGAATAGGTCCGAAATTATCGGCCAGCTCGCTCATCAGGTAGGCGCGCCAGATCCGGGCAACCTGGACCAGGTTTTTTGTGTAGGCTTTACTTGTACCTTTGGCAATTTGGTCATTCCCCACCTCGATGGCAGAATTGGCGTGGTTCAGCCAGCCGGACATGTAGCCTCCGCCGTAGTAGTCAGACGACCATCCGTCATCGTAGCCGCCGCTTGAAATTCCGCCGCCCATTTGCTGGCGTCCTGCAGTTTTCCAGTAAAGTACGAATACACGCTCTGCAATATGCGGATCCTGCTGCGCAGAGATGATACTGTTGTTAATAAAATAGTCAACCTGCACCTGGTCGCTGTTAGCTGCCAGGGGGTTGTTATTGATCTCGTCGAACTTGTTACATGATGATGCCGTTACTAAAGCGGCAGCCAGTAAACATGTTCCTATATATCTATTTTTCATCTTGTATATAATTTGGTTTTCAATGGTGATGAAGCCTGTCCGAACGGCGTTCAGCCGGGCGGGCTATCATGATTTAATGTTTATACCCCTGCGGGCTTTGGCAAAATCATGATGGTTTCATCTTGTAATTTTTTAAAGATTAAAATCCTAATCCCAGGTTAAATAATATCGTGCGCATTGTCGGCAGTCCTGCGTTCTCAAAACCTACAGCATTACTGTTAGTAGCATAGATCGACTCCGGGTCAATGCCTCTCATGTGACTTTTTATCATCCACACGTTGTTGGCTGACACCCCGATCTTCGCGCTTTTCACCGGCGAAGTTCCCAGCAGTTTACGCGGTAAGGTGTAGCTAAGCTGAATGTTTCTCAGCCGGACGTTAGTTGCATCATAAATGTTTGCCTCAGAAATACCCAGGTTATTTGCCGTGGCAACACCAACCCAGTAAAGCTGCGGAGTTACCGCTGTGGTATTAGGAGTATAGCCGCCGGTACCGTTAGACTTTACACCTGGTGCTACAAAGCTTTCTCTCGTACCGCCCGGAGCTGTTATAGCCGCAGTTCCTGCAGCCTGCATGGCTACCTGTGTGCCGGAGAATATCTCGCCGCCGATTCTTGCATCAACAAGGAACGACAGGCCAATACCTTTATAATCGAATGAGTTGGTGAAGCCTACCAGTGCTTTAGCCTGCTGGTTTCCTAATTTCACAATTTCCGGGTCGCGGGTTGGAACTCCGTTAGCATTCAGGATAACCTGGCCAAAATATGGGCTGGCGGGGTCTTTCACGCGTGAGTAGCGGGTGCCATAAATATCGCCGTATTTCTCGCCTACAACTGCAAGTACTGATACATCATCAAAGCCACCTAGTGCGTAGCGGTTGATCCCCGGATATAGTGATTCGATGGTGTTGTTATTTCGTGAGAAGTTGAACGAGGTAGCCCAGTTGAAGCCGTTTGGTTTCTCAATAACACGGCCGTCTAACACGATCTCAAAGCCCGTGTTCTGGATATCGCCCGCGTTTATTTTCATCGCTGTGTACCCGCTTTGAGCATCCATCGGCAAATCGATCAGCTGCCGGGTGGCGTTTGATTTATAGTAAGAGAAGTCTAATCCTAAGCGGCCTTTAATGAACCTCATCTCGGCACCTAATTCCAGGGATTTGATCAGCTCGCTCCGGACGGTTGGATCATACAGCACCGAATTTCTTCCCGCTGTAGTATTTCCGTTGGGGTCTTTGCCGATGTTGAAGGTGTTGTACAACTGGTAAGGGGCAAGGTCGTTACCTACCTGTGCATAAGACGCTCTTAACTTACCGTAGTTGAACCAGTCAGGCAAAGTACTGCCCATATTGGTCATCATTTCGGTAAACACGTATGATAAACTCACTGAAGGATAGAAGAATGAACGGTTTGCCGGGCTCAGGGTTGATGACCAGTCGTTCCTGAAAGTCGCATCCAGGTACAGGAATCCGTCATAGCTTAGTTGTCCGCTGCCATATACAGAGTTGATCCTGCGCCTTGAGACGCTTTCGCTGACCCCTGCAGGGCTTACACCATTATTCAGTGAAAACAGGTTGGGAACAACCAGCAAGCCTACGCTTGAACTCAGTGAAGTGAATTCAGTCGCCATAAGGTTACCGCCCAGGGTAAGCATACCGCCCACCTTGCCGAAAAGGTTGTCCTTCCGTGCAGTTACCATGGTGCTGAAATTAGTTTCTGAAAACGTTTGTTTACCCATGCCATAACGGCCGCTTGCAGCAATCGGGCTGCCGGCGTAAACGTGGGAGTTGGTATTCGTAGTATATAGATCGGCTCCGCCTTTTACTTCAGCATTCAGCCAGCTGTTAAAATTATATTTAACCGAACCGGTCATAATGAAACGGTCCCTTGAATCTTCGTTCAGATTATACTGCCTGTTCCAGTAAGGATTAATGGCGTTTCCGCTGCCCGGATACCAGAGCATATTGCCGGAAGCGTTTGTGGCGGATTCGAAATCTCTCACATCCATAGAGCGCGGCAGCATGTACAGTACATAGGCGCTGCTGTTGTCGCGGCCACCCTGCGGCCTGTTGTTGGCTGTGGAATTACTGTATTGGATCTTGGTATCAGTTACCCAGCGTTCGTTGGCGCCGAATTTGCTCACTGCCCTTGCAGTCAGGTTATTACGTACGAGTTTCGTGCCCGGTACAATACCTTCGTCCTCCAGCCGATTGAAAGAGCTGTACACCGAAGTGTTCTTGTATAGCTGCTGGAAGGCAATGCTATTATTGAAGTTTGAACCCGGCTGCATATAATTGCTCACGTTATCATAGGTCGTCAGGTTAGCAGGCTGTCCATTCCAGTTTGTGACGGCCTGCCCGGTGGCCTGCGGCCCCCAGCTCGTGGTTAACTGCGCATTATAAGTACCGTTATTACCCTGACCGAACGAGTCCTGAACCTCCGGGTTTGTGAAGATATTGGAGATGCCATAGGTGCTGGATACGGTAATACCCAGGCCGTCCTGTGCGCGTCCGGATTTTGTGGTGATCAAGATAACCCCGTTGCCCGCACGTGAACCGTACAGAGCAGCGGCAGAAGGCCCTTTCAGCACAGAAAGCGTCTCAATATCATCCGGGTTTATATCCGCAATACCGTTACCCCTGTCTAAAGCCCTGTTCCAGTAGCCATTGTCCGGTGCTCCGGTAAAGTTATCGATCGGCACTCCGTCCACAACGATCAGCGGCTGATTACTTCCAGTAAGCGAATTACTTCCGCGGAGTAAGATCTTTGAAGATCCGGCAGGCCCGTCACTTGACCTGACCACCTGCAAACCGGCGATCTTTCCGGTGAGCGTATTAGCCAGGTTGGGTTCTTTAGCTGAAACTAATGTTTCTCCCTTGACTTCCTGCACGCCGTATCCCAGCGATTTTCTCTCTCGCTTGATCCCTAACGCGGTAATAACTACCTCGCCGAGCTCACTGTCTGACGACGTAAGTGTTACGTCAATTGTTTGCTGTGTACCGACTGTGATTTCCTGCCTGGCAGAACCTACCATGGTAAAGACGAGTATGTCGCTTGGACTCGCCGAAACCGAAAACTTTCCACCTGCGTCAGTCTGGGTTACTCTGGTTGTACCTTTGACTGTAACGTTAACTCCGGGAACCGGCCCCGAATTGTCCCTTACCGTTCCGGTAATGGTTCTTTGCGCAAATGCAGTAATGCTCAGCATGATGAGCATCAACACACTTAAACACCTTAAGTAGTTTTTTTTCATGTTGTTGTTGTTTTAATTGATCGTGGTTAGTTGTTTATAATTGGTCTTTTATCGTATATATTCTTTAACCGGGTGTACCGGCCATTATTTTAATTTATTCATACAGGCTGTTCTCTACCACCAGGCTGGCGGCAGCCAGCAATTCGGCGTTATCTGCCAATGTTGATAAGGCAATTCTGGTTTGATCAGCTATACGGGGTATGCAAAATTCATTGATGGCCTGCTGTATTGCCGGGAGTAACATTTTACCTGCCCGGGCACCCCGGCCGCTAAGCACGATACATTCCGGGTTCAGGATATGGATTAATGTGGATAAGCCCTTTCCTAATTGGAAGCAGGCGGTAGAAAGAATGGATATTGCCAATGGGTCTTGTTGAACAACTGCGTCTAAAAAATGATCGCCATAGTGTTTTGATCGGTCCTTAAAGAGCTTGTTCATACTTGATTCAGTCCCCTCTGCAAGTGCCGCCTTTGCTTTTTCGACCATCACCCATAGGGAAGTATCTACTTCCAGGCAGCCCCGTTTACCGCATGAACAGAGATTGTTGGTTGTTGAGAGGGGGATATGACTAAATTCTCCGGCATAGCCCGTACTGCCGCGGTACAGGTTGCCCTTCATAATTATTCCCAAACCTGTTCCCCAGCCCACGTTAACTACCAGGGCATCCTGCATTCCTTCTGCCTCACCGAAATGGAGCTCGGCCAGGGTGATCAGACTTGAGTCGTTGTCGATGAACACTGGCAAGGCTAGTTCTTCCGTCAGGTAATCAGCCAGGTTAGCTCCGCTAGGAGTGGGTAAGTGAGAGTTATTAATTCCTTTTTCGGCATTTACAAGCCCGGGCATTCCTATCCCTATACCTAATAAGGCTATCCTGTCGATACCGGACTTTTGAATACTGGTATTAATAAACGTGATAAGTTTATTCACGGCCTGGTGATCTTCGCTGATATTGAGATTGAGCAGCTGAAGCTTCAATACGATCTCGTTGGCCAAATTGAAGATCACCAAACGGGTGATCAACTGGTCCATAGCCACAGCCACGATATATTTCTGCTTAGCCGGATTATTTAAAAACATTAGTGGTCTGCGGCCACCTGTTGAGGGGGCTAGACCCTGTTTCTTAATGTATTTGTCTTCTATTAATGAATTCACAGTAGAAGTGACCAGCGGCAGGCTTCGTTGTGTGAGCTTGCTCAGATCGGTTAAGGAAAGTGTCTTTTTATAATAGAGATATTTAATGATATCCGCTCTGAGGCGTTGGCCGTTTTCAACTTTTACAGACATTTTTGATCTTCTTAAATCAAACTTAATAAAATAAAATAAAAGATCTCAAATCTTTTTAATAATTTTATAAAGATGATTTAAATTCTGCATTCATAGGCATAGGCGATATAAAATTTTATTTATGTCTGTTTTGTAGAATAAATAGGATGTTTGGTGCGGTAGTGTATCTGAGGTCAGGAGCTCCTGGAAGGCATCGGACATATATGAAGCTTGCTCAAGCCCCTTGGCGCCCTACCGTGTACCCACTTTATATTTTTAATCAATGCAATGACCCGGAACGGGTCAAATGTTTATAAAACATCTTTCTAGCCCGAAACCCCGACCCCGAAGGTGGTCGCATGTGTCGTTTTGTTACATGCGACCACCTTCGGGGTCGACAAACTCGTTATTAATGCTTCACTATAAACATTTGACCCACTTCGGGGTCAGCTTGGCGGGTGACTTTATATCGCTTTTGTAGAATAAACAGAGAGTTTTTCAGAGGTATGAGGTATGATGGATTTCCGACATTTGATATCCGTTGTGCTTCTCCGCCCAGCTCATACCTCATACCTCATACCTCATACCTCATACCTTCTTACTATTAAAAATTCTTTAATTTTGAATACACAACAAGCTTAAAAATGCGCAAAAGCTTTCGGGACATACTTCGGGAACATATTACCTTCATTATCCCATTCTTAATCCTGGTGATCATATGTTTCGTCATTCTATTGACGAACGCTAAGGCCGAACTATTTCTCAGAACTAATGTCTACCACAATGCGTTTTTTGATGAGTTCTTTAAAATATGTACTCTTTTGGGGGATGTGGTAACCACCCTTGTTATTTGCATAGCAATGCTGTTTATCAGGTACCGTTTTGCGGTCCTCACTTTTTTGGCTTATGCCTATTCATCGGTTATTGTTCAGATCCTGAAAAGAATATTCGATTCACCACGGCCAAGCAAGTTCTTTGAAGGGTTGAATCCTATCCGCACCATCGAGGGATATCCGCTGTACGAATGGAATAGCTTTCCATCCGGGCACAGCACCAATGCATTTACATTGGCGGTTGTGTTATCATTCATATTGTCCCATCGAAGCCGGCATTGGATCATTATCCCAATAGCGGTGCTCACTGCTTTTTCAAGGGTCTACCTGGCGCAGCATTTCTTCCAGGATGTTTTTGCGGGAGCTGTTCTCGGGGTGGTTTTAACTTTTCAGCTGATCTGGTGCCTGGAGAACACCGAATGGTACCATTCTCCGACGCTGGACGGTAGTTTATTGAAAAGGAGATAGAGTGCCGCTCTCAAATTCTTCTCCTTCGAACCAGAAACACAATTAAAGCCAGTAAAATTATTCCTCCCGGGATAGCCCAGTAGAGGTATTTTTTACTTGCAGCGTTATTGCTGTTGATCTCGTCGCTGGTAAACTGGTCTTTTTTATTTAAACTTTCGTTTACCTGGATAGAGTTAAAAAACTTCTCTTTTTCAGGCACTGCAAACTGGGAATGCAGATCCTGGTAGAGAAATTCGAAAATATAGGTTGCACTGCTGGCATGTAAAAGCCTGAAGTTCCGATACAGAACCCCGCTTCCGGTATCGATCTGAAGTGTAAAATCCTTTACCTTGAGCTCGCCCAGCAAGCCATTTTTTTCATCTTTAATGACGGATCCCGTTGATACTGTCCTTACATTATTAATATAGTCGTCGTAATACTGTTGAAGGTGTTTATCTTTTTCGATATCCGGTGTCACCATAGGATCATCCGGCGTCTTAAAAATCAGGATGGTTCCCCATGGGCTTACAGCAACAAGGCTGTATTTATCGTTTTTCTCAGTCTTATTAAATCCTTTCGGAAGTTTTACTGAAACAGCGCTGTCGATCCGGACGGTTTCCCATTCCTGAGAATAGGAGGTATTCGACAGAATAAAAAGGGCTAGTGTCAGGAATATTGCTTTCATGGGGAGGGGTATTGCAAGAAGTGTGCCTTAGAAGTTGAGAGTTGAGAGTTGAGAGTTGAAAGTTGAAAGTGGAAAGTTGAAAACTGAAAGTGAACTAAAGAGTATGTTCAGATAACTGTGTTAATGTATAACACAGATGGGTGTTTGGCGGTGCTCGTCCCCGACTGGATCGGGGATCTCGTTATGATACCGCGGCTTCCGCCGCAGGTTATTACTGGGACATTCAGCCTGCATGTTAATTACGATCTAAATACCTATTTTGGTAACCGTTTATATAATGACACAGTTAATTGAGCACTACCACACAGCGTTTAGACGCTTTCAACTCTCAACTTTCAACTTTCCACTTTTAACCCGATAGCTATCGGGTTTCCACTTTCAACTTTTAACAAACTCCGCCAGTTTAAAAATTGCATTTTTTAAAATTTTAGGTAAATTGAGTCTGCGATGGCCGACTACTCAAAACTATGTGATTCTGAACTTCAGCACCTCCTGATCATGGGGGATACTTACGCATTCACTGAAATTTATAATCGATATAAAGGGGTCTTGCATCAGCATGCATTGAATATGCTTAAGGACAGGGATGAAGCAAAAGATGTACTCCAGGAATTATTCACTAATCTGTGGGTTAATCGCGAGTCGATACATGTACAATCAAATCTATCCGGGTATTTGTACACCGGCGTTCGCAATAGGGTGCTGACCATGATCGCTCACCGGCAGGTGGAATCGAAGTATATATCGTCATTGGGCGATTTTATTAATAAGGGTGAGTTTATAACAGATCATCGTGTCCGCGAGCGCCAGCTCGCTGAGCTTATTGAAAAGGAGATAGATGCTTTGCCCGGAAAGATGCGGGAGGTTTTCCGGCTGAGCAGGATCTCAAACTTAAGCCATAAGGAAATTGCTGAGGAGCTTTCTATATCGGAACAAACCGTCCGGACCCAGGTGAGGAATGCTTTAAGGCTTCTTCGGGTAAAACTGGGTTTGCTAACCCTATTCTCAGTTCTTTTGAATATCCGGCATCCTTTTTAGATCAGATACTTTTTTTTAAAAAATACCTACCCCATCCCCGGGTGTCTTCCAGTCTATATATTATTGACACCCAATGAATGGACAGAAACGAAATCATCAACCTACTGAAGAGGTATAATTCAGGTAACTGCTCCGACGAGGAGAAGGCTATAATAGAATCCTGGTATTTACAGTACAGGGATAATTCAGCCGCCAGTTTGACTGAAGAGGAAAGACTAGACGATCTTCAGAGCGTGTTTGATGCGCTGCCTTTACCTCAGAATGCCAGGAGATATCGTGTGCTTCCGCTCTACAAAATAGCAGCTGCTGTGGCTGCAGTATTTATCGTGGTACTTGGGATATATTTTTATAGGTCACAACAGACGGATACCCGGCTTGCACAGGTCATAGAAACGAAAATAGTTCCGGGCGGAACCAAAGCGACACTTACCTTATCAGATGGTTCGAGAATAATATTGGATGACGCTGAAACGGGAGTTTTAGCCAGCCAGTCAGGCGTATCTATTCAAAAAACTGCAGACGGCCAGCTGATATATTCGGTTTCCAATTCAACAGCGCCGGCCGCGCAATCGGGGAACGAACTAATGTATAATACTATTGAAACCCCCGTAGGCGGAAGCTACCAGATCAATTTGCCCGATGGCACAAAGGTATGGTTAAATGCCGCGTCGAGCCTGAGCTTTCCGACTAAGTTCAGCGATGGATCACGTGTTGTGAAGCTCACCGGAGAAGCTTATTTCGAGGTGGCCAAAAATAAGCATATGCCTTTTTCGGTGAAATTTAACAAGCAGGTCGTTGAAGTGCTTGGGACGCAGTTTAATATAAACTCTTATACTGATGAGGGGGCTGATAAAACTACTTTATTTGAAGGCTCAGTCAGGCTCAGTCAGGGCAGCAAGCAGGTTGTGTTAAAGCCGGGGCAGCAGGCGGTTTATGAAAAGGATGAAATGAAGGTTAAGGATACTGATCTTGAAGAAGCTCTCGCCTGGAAAAATGGGTACTTTATGTTTAAGAATGAAAACATTAAGAGCATAATGAGAAAAATTGCCCGCTGGTACGATGTTGAGGTTAGCTACAGCGGTAATATACCTGATATTGGATTTGGCGGTACTATTTCCCGCTCGACAGATATTACAGAGGTTCTTAATGCACTTCAGTTAACCAATTCGATACATTTTAAGATTGAGGGAAGGAGGATTACGGTTATGCCATAGTGATACTATAGCAATTCATGAAAAACCAGGAACGTTTGCACCGCTCCTGGCCTGTAGCATGGGTTGCAGAACAGAATATTTTGCGAACAATCATTCCTAAACCCAAACGATCAAATATATGAATATTTATTCTTATGCCTCGTACAAGCCATCTGGATATGTTAAAATTCTACTGATGATAAAACTTACGTTTGTTATATTGATCACCGCACTTCTTCAAATGAGCAGCGCTGCTTCATACTCGCAAACAGTAACCTTAAGATTTAAAAATGCAAAGCTCGAAACGGTCTTAAAGGAGATCCGGGCACAAGCCGGGGTAGATCTGGTCTACGCTGTTCCGGACGTTACTGAAGCCAGGCCGGTAAATATAAACGTAAGCAGGGCCTCATTAAAGGAGGCTCTTGAGAAATGTTTTGTTGACCAGTCTTTAACTTATACGCTAAGTAATAACATAGTCGTAGTTAAGAAGAAGACTAATCTTATTCCTCCCAAAGTATTCCCCGAGACTAAGACAACGGCAGTTGAGGCTGATCCGCCGATCATTGTCACCGGTGAGGTGAAGGATGCTGAGGGAATCACTCTTCCCGGGGTGAGTGTAAAGATCAAGGGAACTACGCTCGGAACCTCTACAGACGTAAACGGAAAGTATTCTATTACGGTGCCGGATAATTCAAGTGTATTGGTATTTACTTATATCGGGTACCTCACTCAGGAGGTAGCAGTTAATGGTCGAAGTTCCATTGATGTCCGGCTTGAAGTTACTGATACTGCTTTAGGAGAAGTGGTTGTCACTGCTCTCGGTATCGAGCGGGAGGCCAAATCTCTCTCATACTCAGCGCAGACGCTCACAGCAGATAAGCTGAATGAGGCAAAAGAAACTAACTTGATCAACTCCCTGCAGGGAAAGGTAGCCGGGGTCACAATTACCCGCAATGCTACAGGCCCCGGAAGCTCCTCCAAAGTCGTTCTGCGCGGAAACCGGTCAATAACAGGAAATAATCAGCCGCTATACGTGATAGATGGAGTTCCCATGGACAATACAAGCCGGGAGCAGGGTGTGGGTGGCAGTAATGGAGGCCGGGATGGAGGTGACGGAATAGGAATGATCAATAGCGATGACATCGAAACCATGACAATTCTGAAAGGAGCATCTGCCGCTGCCTTATATGGAAGTCAGGGGCAAAATGGTGCAATAATCATTACTACAAAAAGGGGAAAGGCAGGCAAGATCGCGGTTGATTTTATCTCAAATGCTTCATTTGATCAACCGAACATCATGCCTGAACTGCAAACCGCGTACGGTCAGGGAAACCAGGGCTTATACTCCGCGGTGTCTGAAAGTAGCTGGGGCCCTGAAATTGCCGGACAACAAGTTACATTATGGAACGGTAGCCAGGTGAATATGACCGCTTATCCTGACCGGATCAAGGATTTCTACAGAACTGCCGGGAATTATACCAATACCGTCGGTGTAAGCGGGGGCAGCGAAAAGCTCCGCACATACTTGTCTTACGGTAATACTCAGGCTGAAGGTATCCTGAGAAATCATGAGTACCGGAGAAATAATCTTGACCTCAAGGTCGAAAACGATATCAGCTCAAAACTTTCTCTTTTCGGCAAGATATCCTATATACTGGAAGATGTGGACAACAAGCCATTTACAAGTGAACGGAACGACGCTACATCAAGAATATACTATGCCCCTGTTTCTATTCCACCGGCTGAGATGCAGAAGTATGAATATTTTGATGCCCTGAACAACAGAAAGCAAAGCTACTGGAGTCCCGGCTCCCTGTTCCTGGGGAATCCCTACTGGACGCTTAACAGGCAGTTGTTTTTCGAGCATAAAGACAGGGTATTAGGATTGTTCTCGGCAAAATACCGGTTCACAGACTGGCTGGATCTCCAGGTACGGGCAAGTGTAGATCAGACGATCGAGGACACCGAGGAAAAGCTGTATGAAGACTCGTATAATTTACTCGGCTACGGCGAGGTATTTACCTTGTATAACGGCAAGCGCAAATCGACGAATCTGGATGCACTTCTTTCGGTAAAAAGGGACATAACCAAACATATCGATGTGTCAGGACACCTTGGTGCGTCAATACAGGAAAGTAAGTACGAATCAGTACAGTCTCTGGCAAACGGGCTGAATAAGCAGGACTATTTTTTCATGAGCAATGCGCAGAACCCGCAAAATATAAATTCCTATGGCCGGACTCCACAGGTTCAGTCATTGTACGGGACGGCAACTGTCGCTTTCAAAGACTACCTGTATCTTGATGTAACTGCGAGAAACGACTGGTCTTCGGCTCTGCCGAAAGAGAATCAATCTTATTTCTATCCGTCGCTGGGCCTGACCGGCATTATCTCCGATATGGTTAAACTTCCCAACTGGGTCTCCTATGGAAAAGCCAGGATAACCCTGGCAAGTGCCGGATACGGTGGTACAGAGTATCTTACAGATAATTATTATGCAGTGGGGGTCGGCGGGGTCATAACTCCACCCTTAACCAGGTCTCTCGGAAATTACAAACCTGAAATTACAAACACGTTTGAAGCCGGCCTGGACTGGAGATTCTTCGGGAGCCGCTTAGGCTTCGATGTTACCTATTATAAGAGTCATACCAAGAACCAGTTGATCACCCTTTCTGTACCCAATGCCAGCTTATTCAGAAATGAATATATAAATGCCGGGCTGATCCGGAACAGTGGGATAGAACTTATGCTGAACGGAACCCCGGTGAAAACGAATGATTTTTCATGGAATATAATGCTTAATTATTCAAAGAACGTAAACAAGGTTGTCAAATTAACAGACGAGCTGAAAACAGTTGTTCTTGGGGATGACCGCCAAGTATTGCAGACAGTATCAGAGGGCGGAACCTACGGTGAGATGTATATGGCAGAATGGAAAAAGGACGCTCAGGGCCGCCTTTTAGTATCTCCCGCAGGAATTCCTTTGGTGGTAACAGCCAAAACAGCATATGCCGGCAATTATAATCCTGACTACCTGTTGGGAGTATCCAATTCATTTAACCTGTCCGGCTTATCGCTGAGCTTTTTACTCGACTACAGGCATGGTGGAACCGTGGTTGGCGGTACCCAGGCAGCCATGGATGCAAACGGCACTTCGGTAAATTCCTTATTTGGTAGGGAGGGCGGTATTGTACTGGACGCCTATACTGAGGCAGGGGTCAAGAATACAAAATCTATTTCATCTGAAGCCTATTTCCAGGCAGTTGGGAACAGGACCCCCGTAAAGGACTTGTATGCATATTCCGGCACCAATCTGAGACTGAGGGAAGTAGCTCTTGGCTATAGCATTCCGGTCGATTTCGTAAAAAAATCCGGGTTCATTCAGTCGGCAAAGCTTTCTCTGGTAGGGCGAAATTTATATTTCTTCAAACGGGATGCGCCATTTGACCCTGAAATTGCAACTGCTGTTTCAAACAGGGGAGGGATCGAGTATGCTTCACTGCCATCGACAAGAAACATTGGTTTAAACCTGAAACTGTCGTTTTAAAAAGGGTCGAATTATTATTGGTTTTAACAAGTAATTAATCATGGAAAATTTTACTATAAAGTTCGGTATACGAAAATTTGCCTGTCTGATACTGATGGTCTGCATCTTATCGCCTGGTTGTACCGATGATTTCGAAGAAATAAACACCAAACCAAGCGGATTGAAAACTCTGGATCCCTCGGATGTGAGGAGCCTTTTCCCTTCAGCTCAGTACAATGTGTTTACTGAACGAACCGGTTACAACTGGCAGACGATGACCATGCTGTTCGCCGGAATGTATTCCCAGCACTTTGCCGGGGTACAGCCCGCCCAGGAATCGCATCGTTATGTAATTGTTCAGCGCTGGATGGATATATGGCCTGCTACCTACACCAATGTCATGTCTAATCTGCAAAGTATCATTGAAAACACTGACAGTAAAGAACCTACTTTAAATGCCATAGCCAGAATATGGAAGGTGGTTACCTTGCAGCGGCTGACCGATTACTTCGGGCCTATTCCATATTCCCAGATCGGGACGAAGGAGCGAAGCATCAGATATGATGCTCAGAAAGATATCTATTACGATTTCTTTAAGGAACTGGATGAAGCCACAGTCTTATTGAAAAACAATATGGCGCGGGTGTCTTTTGCAGATAAGGATCTGCTTTACCAGGGAGACAATGCAAAGTGGCTGAGATTTGCAAATTCGCTGCGTTTGAGGCTGGCGATCAGGATCTCGAATGTTGAACCGGCCAAGGCGAAAGAGGAAGCGGAAAAGGCGTTCGCCGGAGGAGTGATGATGGCAGTTGGAGACGGTGCCTATATCAAATCTTCATCGGATTTTCCTCACGGGCTGAATGCTCATATTGCCAGGAACAATAGCCGGATGAGCGCAACCATGGAAAGCATTCAGAAGGGCTATAATGATCCGCGCATGCAAGTGTACTGGAGTCCGGCTCCCAGTGACGGCCAGTACCGGGGAATAAGGAACGGTATGACAGTTGCCGATCAGAATTTGCCGGTGCATTCAAGAACTAATCTATCTAACGTGGGACTCAAATATTCACCGTCCACCGCGAACACTACACCTATGGTATGCATGTATGCTTCAGAAGTCTACTTCCTCAGGGCTGAGGGAGCGTTGAACGGCTGGAACATGGGTGGAAATGCAAAGGACCTGTATGAAAAGGGCATCGAAACCTCAATGAACGAGCACGGAATTACCAATAGTGCCACGATAAGCACTTATACTAACGGGACAACAGGTGCGAGTGCACTGAACGATATGTACAAAAGCCCGCCTGTGACTACCGTTCCTGTTAAGTTCTCTGCCGATGTCAAAATTCAAAGGGAACAGATCGGAACGCAGAAGTGGCTGGCATTGTTCCCCGAACCTCATGAAGCATGGGCGGAAATCAGAAGATCAGGATATCCCAGATTTTATCCTCTGCTGAATTCGCAGAATCCGGATATAGCACCTGACAAAATGATCCGCAGGATCTCCTTTTTGGATCGGGAAATTATTGCTAACGGGGAGGCTGTTAAAGCTGCGGTACCTCTTCTGGGTGGGCCTGATAACGTAGCAACCCCCCTTTGGTGGGATAAAAACCCGAAATAGCGATTAGAAAGCTTTAACTCCACTGCATGAAAGTATCAATTAAAAAATTAATGATGAAGAAGGAAAGAGATCCTTCATCTGTAGAACACTCGCACGAGCAAGCAGGCGGCCCCGACCATATATCAGGCCAGGCCCCTTTTGCCCCGCGCAGGGCTTTTCTTGGTAAAGCTTTGCTTGGATTTGCAGGTTTAGCTTTGCCTGTCCCGGCCTTACCGGCTTCGAAACGCGGTAAAGGCGATGCCGGGACACCAGGCTGGGAAAGCTTGCAGCCTAAAGAAGCATCTTACTGGGATCGTACCGACCGGTTTGAGGAAAAATTGGACGCTCTCCAGTCGGCATGGGACCGTAAGGACTACCGCCTGGCAAGCGCCATCTCAAATTCATTAAGAATAAGCGGAATTCAGGCGCAGTCAGATCATGCCGGGGTTTCGGCACCCGACTCAGCTTCGACTGATTTTTCAGAAGTTTCCGCACTTCCTGAACCCCTCCGGAAATGGGCCAAAGGATGGAAATATTTCAAAGTGATCAGTCTTGAACAGGTAAGTAAGCCGAAAAGGACAATTTCGCCGGAAGCCGAACTTCTGGGGTACCCGGTTAATAATATCCCTGATCCGCAGTTTAGGAGCCACGAACCCGTAGAGTTATCCCTGGCTTTTAAATCTGCGCAGGTTAGGTCGCCAAGTCGTGAAATACGTTTAGCAAAGTTAGAAGGCGGCCGTTTGGCCGAAACCCCTTCACAGGTTTATGACGAAGTGAGAAGGGGCGATTCATGGCACTGCAAGCTTGCATTTCTCGCTGAGAGTAACGGAGCCGTCAAGAATGTTTATCTGGTGTTCTTTGGCAATCCGGATGCAGAGCTTCCCGCCTATGTTTCCGACCTGGAAACAGAAGGTGACGGTTACGCCCTGGATATACAAAACGACTTTTTCAGAATTAAGCTGTCACGCCAGACAGGTCAGATCGAAAGCATTTTCTTTAAAAGAGAGCGCGGTCTTGAGCTCTATTCGGGGGGATATGGCCATGGTGAGCCTCCGGGCCTGGATTGGTCGCATGATTATATTTCGCAGGGATATTTTCAGAAGCTCAGAACAACTTTATGGGATGAGTGCCCCGACTATGAGATAATTCGCGGGCCTGTGTGTACAATAGTCAGAAGATGGGGCTTTCCTTATTCGCCCATACATCCGGTATTTTCCCCGAGTCGTATCAATATGTATGTAGAATACAGGTTTTACTCAGGAGTACCCTATTTCATTAAGTCCAGCAAGTTCACTGCATTGAAAGAACTTGTGGTCGATAATCTGCGGGATGATGAATGGGTATTTACAGGTCAGGCCTTTACTAACAAGCTATGGGTCAGTAAGGACGGGAAAGTGAATTTGGGGGAACCGGACGCGAAAAGCAAAAATAATCTTTGGGGTACAGGTTTTTACCATGACGACAACATGGATTCAATCATCGGGCTGTTTCTGGACCATAGAGCGGAAGGATTGGACTCGATCAATCACTCAGGGCAGCCCGTACTTGTTAACAAATGGCATGGCCAGCTTTGGAGCAGGGCGGTTTTGGGGCAGAATACTACGGTACCTGCCGGTTCAACCCTGTATCAGAAGAATGCTTATCTGGTAATTCCATTTACTGAATCCAATGGGCCGGCTATCGTGGAGGATGTGAGGGAGGAATTGATTAATCCCCTCCGCATAAAAGCCGGTAAACTTCCTGTGCTGACAAAAAATGAGACGGTCTCAGGAGCTCTAGCCCGTGCCGGAGAGGCTGGGGACTCGATCATTCCTAAAGAATCCTTATGGAAGGCATTAGAAATGGCGAAAGATGGACAGTTTCTGAGCGGAACGCCTGTTTCAGGCTTGTTAAGCGTAGTCGAACTGGGATTCGTATATGATCTTGCCGTCGATGGCGGCACTGTAACTGTCATATTTGCGATGCCTCACAGGGGCAGGCCGAGGGCAGAATATTTTGAGTCAGGGTCAAGTTCTCATGTAAGTTATAAAGGTTCTCTAAATGTGCCGCAGGCATTATTGACTGTCCCGGGGGTAAAGAAAGTGGTCTTTCAGCAGACCTGGTATCCGGTGTGGACGTCAAACCTGATCACAGACGAGGGCAGGAAAAAGCTGCAGCTGCCGGCAATATGATCTCTTAACAGCCCGGGCCGGGATCAACCAGATTATTTAAGCAGGCTTATATGTTGGCCTCTAAACATTAGAAATTATAATATGATCAAAACTAACAATAGCACGAATTTGCCTGATGCTGATTTGCCTGCATCTGTTATTCCAGATGATTCTCACGTTACCGACGCACAATCGCTAACGTATCTGACGGAAGATGTGCCGTTAACAAAGATAAGACGACGGAGTTTCCTGGGATTGACAGTTGGCGGAGTAACAAGTATGGCCCTATGCTCGATTTCTGCGATGGCCGGAATTATAGAAACAAAGGTGAAAAGATCCTCATTGCTGCGGATGGTTACCGGGATTGAAAGATCTTATTGGGATAGAACCGACAAGTTCGAGATCAAGAAGGAACTGATTAAGTCTGCCTGGGAACGTAAAGATTTCCGGCAAGTCAGGGCGCTTGCCAACTCAATCAGGATTTCAAGCCTTCAGGCCCGGATTGAGGAAGGCCCGCTGGATACCCCGGTCTCCGGGTCGTTAGATTTCCATGAAGTTAGCGCACTTTCGCCGGAATGGCAGAAGTTTGCGAAGGGATGGAAGTATTACAAAGTATTGATTACAGAAGAAAAAAGTGGTTTTGCGCGGGAGCTGGAACCGGTTGAGGCCTTTTTAGGTTTCCCCGGCGACAAGGTTAAGTTCCTGAGCCGCGAAGTAAGGGTCGCGAAAATAGAAGCGGGAAAATTGTCAGAGATAAAGTCGCAGGTATTTGAAGAGTCGACCCGAGGGAATGACCGGTTCTGCAAAGTAATATTTCTTGCCGGGGCAAAAGCAAATGAAAAGCAATTTTATCTTATTTTCTTCGGAAATGATAATGCGCAACTACCTGTCTATAAAAGTGATCTTACAACATCAGGTGAGGGCTACCGGCTTGAAATAGAGAACAACTTCTATAAAGCTAATCTTTCACCTCAGGCCGGCAAAATAGAAAGGCTGACCATCAAGCGAAATCACGGGCTGGTGTTATATCCCGGCGGTGTGGGGCATGGTGAGCCCGGAAACATCGACTGGTCAAACGATTATATGGCTGAGGGCGGATTTCAAAAGTTCAGGATCGCTTTATGGGATGAATCTCCCGATTACGAAGTAGTACGGGGCCCGGTTTGTACGATAGTCAGGTGCTGGGGCTTTCCGTATTCGCCCCTGCATCCGGTTTTTTCACCAGCCAGATTGAATATCGATGTTGAATACCGGTTTTATGCAGGTTTGCCATATTTTCACAAGTTTTCGCGCATGAGTGCAGTAAAGACGTTCAATGTAGGTGCGATCAGGGATGATGAATGGGTACTTCCCGGGAAGTCGCTTCCGGAAGTATTATGGATTGGCCCTGATGGTAAACTAAATACAGGTGCCGTACCTCCTGCCTTTTCAGAAAAGTTATGGGGCGTAGGATTTTTCAATAAGGATACTTCAGATTCATTTATGGCGCTTCATCTGGAGCATACCGGACAGGGAGTCGATATCCTGCATACCGGGGTGCCAAGAACAGAAACCACTAAGTTTCATGGCCAGGTCTGGGCGAGGTATCCTTACCGGAGCGGGCCTATGAAAGAGGGATCAGCTATTTTTTCAAAAAGTGCTTATGTGAGCTTGCCGTTTACCAGTGAAGAAGGCCCGGGTAAAGTAGAACGCTTAAGAAATGAATTGAAAGCGCCGGTAACTGTTAAAGCCGGTATACTGCCGAAAAATCAGGTTGTCGCCCGGTCACAGCCAGTCTTGGCAAAGACGGGTGAATCGGGCGATAGCCCGGTATCGAAGGAATTACTTTGGAAAGCGCTTCAGCATTGCAAGGACCCGCAGTTCTACTCTTCCGACATAAGTATAGTAGAGTTAGGATATGTGTATGATGTAACGGTACAAGGTGACACGGTCAATATTGTACTTTGTATGCCGCACCGGGGCAGGCCGCTTGGTGCTTATTTCACCCATGGGTCAAGTTCAGTACAACAGGGGCCTGGGACAGGCAAAGCATCCCTGACCATCCCGGAAGCATTAATGAAGGTGCCTGGTGTAAAAAACGTTACACTAACCCAAACCTGGATTCCGATGTGGAATTCTGGTTTTATAACAGGTGAGGGAAGAAGAAAATTGGAACTGTAATTAAAGGCATAGTATATATATGAAATCGTCACGTTTTATAAAGGAGTCTCCGCCTCTCACTGAAGGTGGCAATGAGCAACCGGCTAAACGGATGAACAGGCGGAATTTTCTTGATCTAAGCCTGGCAGGTATGGCTTTATGCCTTCCTGTTGTTGGCGGGGCAGCAGTTTTTCGTACTGGTGGCAGGATTTTCCATGGGGATGAGATTTTGGATGACAGTAAGGGTTTCAAAAGGAAGATGTTCGTTATGGATGGCCACATTCACGTAATGTCAAGACAATTGCTGCAAGGCCTGGATATTGGCCAGCGATACACGGACGGTACCGTAGACCTGCCCCGTATGATCGAAGGAGGACTTAATGCGGTATTTTTTTCTGTCTATACGCCTGAGGCTTATTATCCTGGCCGGCATGAAGTAAAAAACACCTTCAGGGTTGTAGAACTGGCCCTGGACCAGATAGAAAAGAACAATAAGGTCATCGAACTTGCACTCAATGCCGGGGATATTGAGAGGATCAGCAAAAAAGGGAAAATAGCGGCTTTTCTTGATATCGAGGGGGGATTCGACCTTGACGGTGATCCGGGACTCCTGCGGGCGCTTTATCGCCTGGGCGTCCGCTCGCTTCAGTTGACAGCACACAACGAAAGCAATGCCTTTATTGACTCCTGTTACGGAAAAAAGTTATGGGGAGGAATTAATGATCATGGCCGCTTATTGATTTCGGAAATGAACAGGCTGGGCATGCTGATCAATGTAGCCCATGCATCTGATGATGCCATCCTGCAAACCGTCGAAGAAAGCCGGCAGCCGGTTGTTTATAGCCATGGCGGTTTTCGCGGAATTGTGGATAACCAAAGATGCATAAGTGACCAAGCAGCCCGGGCGCTGGCCGCTAAAGGAGGTGTGATCGGGATCCAGTTTGGCAGCACCTTTAACAATCCCCGGTATGCTGCCTGGATAAAATCTAAAAATCCTGTCGAAAAGCCGAAGCTGACGCCAATTCCCGCGGATGCACCAATAGCATATATTGATAAGATGGAAGCTGAAACGCTTCCGTTTGTATTCAAAGGAACTATTCCAGACGAGTATTGGATGGGAACAGATCAGCTCGCCAGGGTGATCGATTATGGGGTCAGATTAGTGGGCGAAGATCATATTGCGCTGGGTTCAGATTTTGACGGAGGGCCGCCTCTGCCGCGGGAAATTAAGGACGTGAGTGACTATCAGGAAATAGTAAAGGCACTTAAGAACCTGGGATATTCTGATCAGCGGGTAAATAAGATCTGCGGTCTGAACTGGCTCCGTGTGATCAGGGAAGTAACGGAAGGGAAATAAGAAAGGTATCCTTCATAAGTATATAGAAGACTGAGCTAAAAAGCGAGAATCTGCGCAGGGATTTCATTAAGCAAACAGTATTTGGTACATTGGATTGAGCATTATCCCGGATTCAAGTTTTGCCGGTCCGGCTGGCAAAGAAGTTCCCGCGCACAAAGCCGGCGACGGAACAGGGGTCAGGAAGGTGAGAAATGAGCTGCATTTAAACACTAGTATTAATAATAAAAAAACAGGAACATGGAATTAAAACGAAGGTCGGTACTGAAAAGACTAATGGCCACATTTATTGGGATCGCAGGCGCAGGAAGTCTAGTAAGCGCAAAAGAAATGGAACACGACGAAAAATCGGTGCTTGATGTCACGAATTTTCAGGACGTCCCAATGTTTGCAGCTTCAACTCAGTTTGGCAGGCTGGTATTCATATCCGGTACAGGCCCTGATGCTGCGTCTGTGCACGACATAAAAAGAGATACAGATTTTGCGCTCAAAAAAATGGAGAAGCGATTGATCGACGCGGGCTCATCTATGGATAAGGTTCTTAAAGTGACGGTGTTTCTGAATGACATCGCCGATTTTGACGCAATGAATGAAGTTTATAAGGGTCGCTTCGGCAAAAAACCACCTGCAAGATCAACTATAGCAGCAGCCAAGGGTGGTATTCCCGGCAATTCAATTATTGAAATAGACTGTATTGCCTATGTATAGTTAACCTGTTTCGACAACCATATGCCCTGAGGTAAAGGACATAGAGATCTTTCTTTTTCTGTTGCAATTGACTGTTTTATTTCCATATATTTAAAGACCTTCATGTATAGCCCTTAGGCAGTATCATGTAACTACCCGGAAAACATAGCAGAGAAATTATAATTTGTATAATTTTTATTATAGGATTTTCATGCTTTCCTATGGAATTAATTACTTGCAATAGACCTTGTCAGGCAGGATCATGTTAACAGGGAAATCACATACAGCACACGACGGGCTTCTTCTTATTCAGTTAGGCGAAGGAAGCAGCCATGCTTTTGACGTATTGTATGAAAAGTACTGGCATAACGTAGTTGACGAAGCTTATAAGCGTCTTGGAGATAAAGATCAGGCAAAAGATATTGCCCAGGAAGTATTTACTGTCATGTGGACCCGGAATAAGGAAGTGCCTATTGAAAATCTTCCGGCGTGGCTATACACAGTAACAAAAAACCAGGTGTATAAGCTCCTGCAAAAGCAGCAGCGATATGTATCCGTCCCCGACCTTTTGTCTGAACTGGTTAGCTGCAGCGACCGTACGGATGCTGCTATCATAGAAAAGGAGCTTATCAGGGCTTATAATGCCTTAGTTGACTCGCTCCCGGATCAGCAGCGTATTATATTTAAGATGCGGTACCACGATGAGCTTAGTCCCGATCAGATAGCTTCCACCCTCAGTCTTTCCCCGAAAACTGTTAGAAATCACCTGGGCAGGGCCTTATTGAAGTTGAAAACAACCTTCATGCTGCTCCAATTATTTATTATCCTTACAGACAAGTACTGAGCGCCCTTAAAAAGGAACCTTAAAATTTATTTTCAATCCCGCTGGGCAAAACCAGGCTTTCAGGACACATGTATATAAAACCCATACATGGATCAGCTCGAAAAGAAACGGTTTCTTGAAATTCTTGAGAAATATAATTCCGGGAACGCTTCTGAGGAAGAGGTGGGGTTTCTTGACGCTTATTATAAAGCATTTGGCTTGCGCGCTGACTATACCGCCGGTCTGGAGGAAAACGAACGTGCACAGTTGAAAACTGATCTGAAGAACTCGATCAGCGAAAATATTTTATCGCACCAGGCTGATATGACCAGGAAGAAGAGAAGAATCGTTTTCAGACTGGCCGCTTCCGCCGCTGCGATAGTTGTAATCGCGATTGGCTTGTTTTACCAGCCGCAGGCAGATAAGCCAGCCCCGCTTGCCGGCCAGGGTGTTGAACAGGAGCAGATCGTTCCCGGCGGAAATAAGGCGATGCTTACCCTGGCCAATGGTAAGAAGATCATTTTAAGCGATGCCAGCAATGGCACACTTGCCGAACAAGCCGGCGTGCAAATTAGTAAAACCGCTGACGGGCAGTTAGTCTATAAAATATTAGACCCGTCGCAGCAGGACCTGAACACCGGTAATCAGTTTAATACCATTGAGACACCTAAGGGAGGACAGTATCAAATACATCTGCCCGACGGTTCAACGGTGTGGCTTAATGCTGCCTCAAAGCTAACTTACCCTTCAAGTTTCTCTTCTCATACAAACCGTAAAGTTGACTTAACCGGCGAAGCATACTTTGAGATCGCCAAAGATCATTCACGCCCGTTCATTGTTAAAACGGCGACACAGGAGGTTGAAGTCCTGGGGACGCACTTTAACGTCAACTCGTATGAAGATGAGCCTGCTGTTAAAACGACCCTGCTGGAGGGAAGTGTTAAAGTAAACACTAATAATGGCAGCAACAGAATATTGAAACCAGGTCAGCAGTTAGCTTTAACAGGAAACACGATACATATCGCGAATATTGACACGGAACTTGCCGTTGCCTGGAAGAACCAGCAGTTCGTTTTTGAAAGTGACGACATACGCTACATTATGCGAATGGTATCACGCTGGTATAACGTGGAGGTAGAGTATAGGGGGCCTATACCCGAGAGCAAATTTGGAGGTTCCGTATCGAGGTTTGACAACGTCTCGGAAGTTTTGAAGCCTCTTGAATTGACGGGGAGGGTCAGGTTTAAGATAGAAGGAAAACGCATCATTGTGACCAAATAAGCCAGGAAATAACATTATTAACTTAAATAAGCGCTATGGAGAAATACTTACGAACGAAAAGCTAAGGCAAAAAAACCAGAAATGCGGAAACATTCCTGGTTCATGTTTGGCAAAGCCAATAATTAACTTATCAACGATCATCAGCAAATACCCCAGCCTCGAAACCAAGGTATTCTGCTTAAAACCAAACAGACAAATGTATAAAAATTATATGAAGGAATTGGGTATGCCCGATTCCAGAAGAATAGGGCTTGTTATGCGCCTGACAACGGTAATATTAATAGCTACATTCATGCAGGTCAGCGCGGCGGGTTTCGCACAGAGGATCACCCTGTCAAAGTCGAATGCCCCGCTAAAATCAGTGCTTAAGGAACTGCGGATTCAAAGCGGGTTTAACTTTATTTATACTGATGACCTCCTGCAAATGGCCGGGCCTGTTGATATCGTAGTAAAGGGATCAACTCTGGAGTCTGTGCTGAAAGAGATCTTCAGTGTACAGCCTCTTACGTATAGCATCAATAAAAACACAGTTACGATTAAAGAAAAAGAGAGGCCTGTTGAATTTAAAGCTGCGGTTGAAGAGGTGATCCCCCCGGTCACTATCACGGGTGAGGTTAAAGATAAAGATGGGATCACACTTCCCGGTGTGAGTATAAAGATCAAAGGGACGACCATGGGAACCACAACCGACCTGAATGGAAAATATACCCTTACGGTTCCTGATAATTCCGGCATCCTTGTTTTCACTTATATAGGCTACACAAGTCAGGAAGTTCCCATCGGTAACAGGACGTCGATCAATATGGTGCTGGAAGTTGCGAATGCAGCTTTGAGTGAGGTTGTTGTCACCGCCCTGGGTGTAACAAAGTCAAAAAGAGGGCTGGGTTACGCGGTACAGGAGGTTCGCGGAGAAGAATTTACAGAGGCACGTCAGAATAATATTGCAAGTTCCTTAACCGGTAAAATTGCTGGTGTCGACGCCACCCAGGTCAACTCAGGCGTTGGTGCCTCAAGCCGTGTTATTATTCGCGGAAATACATCGCTGAATGGTAACCAGCAGCCTTTATATGTTGTTGATGGTATGCCCATCAATAATACAAACCGGTCTGCAAATCCAAGTTCCAGCGGCTTGAATGTGGACCGTGGTGATGGCATATCCAGCATGAACCCGGACGATATAGCTACAATTTCTGTTCTGAAGGGTGGTGCAGCTGCGGCGCTTTATGGAAGTCAGGCGGCAAATGGGGTGATACTTATTACGACAAAAAAAGGAAGTATACAAAAGGGTGTTGGTATCGACGTTACCTCAGACTCAAACTTTGGGATGCCCTCTGTATTTCCCAATTTTCAGTATGAATACGGCCAGGGCTCTACAGGCGTAAAACCAATAACAGAGGCAGAAGCAGTGGCTTCAGGCCGCTTATCATTCGGCGCAAAAATGGATGGGTCACTGGCAATGCAGGCTGATGGGGTTATGCGCCCTTATTCTCCATTTTATGCTAAAGACAATATCCGGAATTTCTTCAGGACAAGTCAAAATATAACAAATACCGTTGCATTCAATGCGGGCAATCAAAACTTAAGGATGAGATTATCTGTCAGCGATCTTCGCGCCAAAGATCAGCAGCCGAATTCAGAGTATAAGCGGAAAACTGCGAATCTGAATGTAATTGGAAAGATGGGAAAAAATGATTTTATCACCGTTGAAACCAATGTTCAGTACAATATGGTCGAAGGCCGGAACAGGCCGAATGTGGGGTATGCTGAATTAAATGCGGCATGGGGTGTATACATGGTGGCGAGTTCAGTTGATATCAGGAATATGATCGGCAATCCGGAAAATCCCGGCATTGACCCTGCGACCGGGCGGGAACAGCGATGGAATTCTTCTTTAGCGTCCGTCAATCCTTACTACGCAGCTTATCAGTTAGGTAACAAAGACGACCTTCAAAGATTAATAGGCAGGGCGAGTGTTCAGGTTAATCTGCTTCCGAATCTCTATGTCAAAGGTACGGTCGCAAAGGATTATAATGATTACAGCGAATCAAATTATGTTCCTAATACAAACGAATATTTTCAGCTGGGTTATTTCGATTCTCAAACGAGGAGAGAAGATAAAACCAATTTTCAGGGAATTGTAAACTATAATCAAAGGTTTTTGTCCGACAAGCTAGGAGTTAACATTCTTGCCGGTTCTCAAAGTGAAAGAGATTTTGGCAGGGTCCAAACCGCAAATGGAACCGAATGGATAGTGCCTGATTTCTATAGCCCTTCCAATCTTGTAAACAGGGAACTTGTTAATTTAAATGAAAATAAAAGCGGAACTAATTCTCTTTTCGGCGAAGCAAATATCGATTATAAGAACTTTCTGTATTTAACAGTTACCGGGCGTAAGGATTGGTTCTCTGTTTTAAATCCAGGCTTTAATTCCATCTTTTACCCATCTGTGGGATTAAGCTTTATTCTCTCAGATGTAGTGAAATTGCCTTCGCTGTTTAATTATGCTAAGCTTCGTTCATCGTGGGCCGAGGTAGGAAGCGCTACGGTGAATGCGGGAAGTATAAATCAAACGTATACAATTAACACGTTGAACGCGTATAATGCACCGGGCCTGTCTAATCCGAATACTTTGCAAAATCCAAATATTCGCCCGGTTGCAGTGACCACTGTAGAAGGCGGATTCGAGGTTCAGATGTTAGACAGCCGCTTAGGTCTTGACGTGAACTATTATTCCAGAAGTACCAGGGACGATATTCTCACTCCTCCTATCTCCGTGACGACCGGGTATGCTGCCGGCCGGCAAAACCTGGGCCTGGTAACCAACAAGGGCTGGGAAATAAGCTTGAGCGGTACCCCGGTGAGGAAAGACAACTTCAATTGGGATGTGAATTACAATTTCAGCTATAATGAAAGTAAGATCGTTGAGCTTGCAGAAGGAATCGATTTTCTTTCATTGGGAAGCGGCATCGGGGGGGTGAGTATGATCAATGCAGTTGGCCTGCCTTATTCGACCTTACGCGCAAATGTATTTTTAAAGAATGCCGACGGAGTGCAGATCTTCAACAGAACATCCGGATTCCAGGTGGTCGGCCTTAAGGATGTTGGAGTAGGCAATCCGCCATACCTGATGGGCCTCAGTAACTCTTTCAGGTATAAACGTCTGTCTATGGCAGTGGATATCGATTCAAAATTTGGTGCGGTAGGCTACAGTAATATGATGCAATATGCCGCCCGGTTTGGTAAAACGAAGAGTACGTTGCCAGGCAGGGAAAATGGACTGACCGTAAGTGGTGTCGATCAGACCGGCGCTCCGTTCACGAGAGTATGGCCGGTTGCAACCCTTGCCACTTATTATAATAACTATGGAAATAATAACCGGGAAGAATTTATTTATAAAACGGATTTTGTAAAGCTTCGGCGAGTTGTTTTAAAATATAACCTGCCGGTCAATTCTCTCAAATTCCTGAAAATCCAGTCGGCTTCTGTTGGTATTACCGGTTTAAATCTCGCCATCCTCTACCAGGATAAACGCATCAAGGAGGCAGGTATCGATCCGGAGATCCAGGAGTCTGTAACGAATGCCCAGGGTACCCAGGGAATTTCTATGCCCCGCACGAGGAATATTGGGTTCAACCTCAATTTAAAATTCTAATAAATCCCAGAACATGAAAAAGATATTCATTAAATCGATATATGTCGCTTGCATGTTTCTTATTGCTTTCGTTATTCCATCTTGCAATTCGGAACACCTGACTGACCTGAACAAGAATCCGAACGCCATAGAATATGCAGTGCCTCAATATTCATTTACTTCAGCGGTATTGGAATCCGGCCCCACTCAAAGTTACGGCACTCTTGAAACGGGCCTTCAATATCGTTCTACCTATAAGGAAAATACGGTATCATCCCCGGGCGACCGGTTCTCCTCCTTTGGTGGTACCATCGCCAATTTCGACGTGTTTAAAAATCAATGGAACCGGCTTATTCAGATTGTTGCCCAGATACCGGGCCCCGAGAACGTCAATAAAAGAGCTGCATGTAACATACTCAGGATACTTGCCATACATAGAGTAACTGATGTTGCAGGCGATATGCCGTATACGGAAGCTATGAAGGGCCTGGACAATTTAAAGCCAAAATATGATACTCAAAAAAGTATCTACACAGCCATGCTGAACGAACTGGACGCAGCCTTAAAATCCATGGATGCTTCCAAACCAAATGTTTTTGGATCGTCGGATCTCTATTTTAAAGGCGATATAACCAAATGGAAGAAATTCGGCTATACCCTGATGCTTCGCCTGGGCATGCGTCTCTCGGATGTTGAACCTGCAACTGCTAAGATTTGGGTAGAAAAGGCTGTCGCCGGGGGGGTAATGGCCGACTTCAGCGATATTGCATATATCAAGTATGCAAATGTTGCCGGGCAGACAAATCCGCGGATAGATCAGTACATCAGTGTTGATTTTGCAACCCCCGGAGGCGACAATTCGAGCGGAGGCAAATGGGCTGCCACCTTCATTGATCACTTAAAAGCAACGAATGATCCTCGTTTACCTATGCTTTCCGTTGTATGGGTGCGCTCCGGCAGTACCTATAATCCGGATAATACCCCGGCTAAGCAGCGTGGAATGATAAACGGTACTATGAACTTACTGCCGGCAGATTTTGATACCTATTCTGAGCCCTCGTTGTTTTACTTAAACCGTGCGGCGCCTATTATTACCATGGGTGCGGCCGAAGCTTACCTTCTTTTGGCAGAAGGCGCCGCCAGAGGTTGGAATGTTGGAACAACAGCTAAAACGGCGTATGAAAACGGGGTACGTGCTGCGATGGCAGAATGGGCATTATGGCCGGCTGTAGGTTCTGTCTCCGGAGTGATTCCAGCTTCGTCTGTAAATGCATATTTGACAGCAAATCCTTATTTAGTTAATGACACCTTTGCGAAGCAGCTTGAGCAAATATCTACCCAGAAGTGGATAAGCATGCATGGCGATGTTTTCGAAGTTTATTCAAACTGGCGCCGTACTAAATATCCTGTGTTCAACTACGCAAATTGGGTATCCGGTACTGCCAGGATCCCATGGCCCGGAAACGTTACGGGAGGTAAAATGTTCAGAAGGTTCTCTTTACCGCTCAGTGAAAGGGACGTAAATTCCGTCAATTACCAAGACGCTATTAAAAGACAAAACTTTACTGAACAAAATACGGATCTCCTGCAAGGCAGAATGTGGTGGGATGTAGGGCCGGGCACAGGACAAAGCAATTAACTCATTAATCTATTTAACAAAGATGTTTTATGAAAACAGATAAAAGTAATACCCGCAGGGATTTTATTAAAAAATCAGTTCTGACAGCTACCGGTTTGACGATCATTCCTGCATTCGGTTTTGGAGAGGAGTTTAATAATACCCCGGCCAATAATAACAAAGTCCAGGTATCACCTGTGCAGGAGGGTGTGAAGACCGTGGCTTTAATTTGCCACGCCTATTACCGAAGGTCTCATGCCGATGTACTTTTTACTAAGTTTTTTGTCGGGCTTCCGTTGGATGACGGCATGAAACGTATGAATGTAAAAGTCGTTTCCATGCATATTGGCCAGATAACAGACGAAGATATTGGCGTCAGGATCGCAAAAATGAATGGGGTACCTCTTTATTCCAGCGTATCCGAGGCTTTAACGCTGGGCGGCGATAAACTGGCTGTTGACGCTGTTGTATATACCGGAGAGCATGGTGATTATCCGTACAACCGGCTGGGGCAAAAAATGTATCCCAGGATGAATACGCTGGAACAGATCTTCAGAGTGTTTGACGCTTCCAAAAAATCAGTGCCGGTTTTTTCCGACAAGGCCTTGTCCTATAGCGCGCTTGATAGCAGGTGGGTCTATGACCGGGCTAAAGAATTAAAGGTGCCCATGATGTCGGGCTCGTCGCTCCCGTACGCTTATCGCCCGTCAGGTCTTGAGCATCCTATGGGCGTAAAAATTACTGAAGCCGTGGCAGTGGGCTACGGTACGCTTGATGGCTACGGCCATCATGTTACAGAAATTCTTCAGTGCATGGTAGAACGCCGGGCCGGCGGGGAAACAGGTGTTGCCAGTGTACGGGGCTTACAGGGTGATGCGGTATGGGCTGCTATGGACTCAGGGGAGATCTCCTGGGACCTGGTAAATGCAGCCTGTGATACCATTTCTTTCCGGGTTCCGGGTTCTTTGCGGGAACTGGTTAAAAACCCTTCTGCCGTGATTGTGAAATATAATGACGGCCTTAAAGGAGCTATCCTGATATTAACCGGGACGGCCGGTAAGAGAAACGATGACCTGCCGCCGCGGCCGGGTGGATTTGCATATGCTGCAAAAGCCAATGGCAAGACCGTTGCAACAGAGTTCTACCTGGACATCGGACTACGCAGTTCTCATTTTAGTTATTTACTCTATAATGTTGACAGGATGATCCAGACCGGGGAGCCGCAGGCACCGTTTGAACGGAACTTATTAACAAGCGAACTTATTGACATGGGGATCCGATCCCTGAATGAGGGTAAACTAAAGGAGACGCCTTTCCTGAATATTAAATATTCAGCACAAGGCTATAAGCCGTTCCGGTCGCCAAATCCATTACCGACGAACGCCGTTCCATGGCCGCCCCAGGGCTATGAGTTTTTGGGCTGGCGGAAATAGCGCCCGGATCTGATCTAAACATGAAACGAAGAAGCCTTATAAGGTACTTAACAATTTTGCCGCTGGCCGGGAGGATACTCCCGGCAAATGCAAACATATCTCCCTTGATGGATGACAATATTTCATTTTCTGAATTAACTTCATCAAGTGCTGCCAAGCCTTTTGTGATGGATGGCCATATCCATGTGATGTCTAGGCAGCTTTTACAGGGCCTGGATATTGGTCAGAGGTATACAGATGGTTCCGTGGATCTTCCGCGTATGATTGAAGGAGGGCTCAATGCCGTATTTTTTTCAGTTTATACCCCTGAACCCTACTATCCCGGACGGCATGAAATTAAAAATACGTTCAGGGTGGTAGAACTGGCGCTGGACCAGATCGAAAAGAACAGCAGGGTGATAGAACTTGCCCTTAATGCCAGGGATATTGAGAAGATCAGCAAAAAGGGAAAGATAGCTGCTTTTCTTGATGTTGAGGGGGGATTTGACCTTGACGGTGATCTGGGGCTCCTGAGAGCGCTTTATCGTCTGGGAGTCCGCTCGCTCCAGCTGACAGCGCACAACGAAAGCAACGCTTTTATTGACTCCTGTTATGGCAAGAGGTTATGGGGAGGAATTAACGATCACGGCCGGAATATCATTCGTGAAATGAACCGGCTGGGCATGCTGATCAATGTCGCCCATGCATCTGACGAAGCTATTCTTCAAACTGCAGCTGCAAGTGATCACCCGGTAATTTACAGCCACGGCGGATTCAGAGGGGTTGTGGATAACCAGCGTTGTATAAGCGATTCAAGCGCAAAAGCCGTTGCGGCGAAGGGGGGTGTTATCGGAATTCAATTTGGAAGCAGTTTCAATAATCCTGAATACGCTGCCTGGATAAAATCTCAGAACCCAGTTGAAAAACCGAAGGTATTGCAAGTGTCGCATGATTCAACTATCGAGGATATCGATAAACAGGTTGCCACCGGTTTACCTTTTGTTTTTAAGGGATTGATCCCTGATAAGTATTGGATGGGCGTAAGCCAGCTTGCTAAAGTAGTAGACTACGGAGTTCGTTTACTTGGGGAGGACCACGTTGCGTTAGGGTCAGATTTCGACGGTGGTCCGCAGCTCCCCAGAGAAATTAAGGACGTAAGCGATTATCCGGAAATGCTGAAAGCGCTGCAGGACCTGGGTTACACTGATCAGCGGATTAGAAAGATCTGCGGATTGAACTGGCTGCGGGTTATCCGGAAAGTAACAGAAGGCGTTTAAAGAGCCCTGAATTATAATGATCATTTTAATCTATAATGCATGAATTCGATGAATGATGTTAGGAAGATTGTCAAAGAGCCCTCAGCGATCTTAAGGCCCTTCGCTGTTTCGCTTGCCGCATTTTTATTCCTTGTTCCGATGCTTGTACACGCCCAGGAATTCGATTTGCTGATTAAGAACGGACAGGTGATTGACACGAAGAACGGTATAGATTCAAAGATGGACATCGCAATCAGGGGAGGGAAGATAGCTAAAATAAGCAAGGATATCTCGGCAGGGCAATCTGCTAAAGTGATCGATGCGAAAGGTTATCTGGTAACCCCCGGCTTGATAAATATACATACCCATGTTTTTGTCGGCAGCAAGCCTAATACATTTGCCGATGGCGTTTTGAGTGTTTCTCCTGATGATTTTTCTTTTCGTTCAGGAATTACAACGGTTGTTGATGCGGGCACATCAGGCTGGCGTAATTTCCCGCAGTTCAAGAAGCAGGTCATTGATCAGTCTAAAACCCGGATACTTTCTTTTTTGAATATTTTCGGTGCGGGGCTGACCGGTGAATGGCCGGCGCTTACAGGCTTTCCCGGTATAGATGATATCGACGCGGCCAGCATGTCGGACATGATTAGAGAATACCCCGGCCTGATCGTAGGGATCGTTATCGGTCACTATCACGGCAAAGAATGGATCCCCTTTGATAAGGGTATCCAGGTTGCAAATGATCGCAAAGTCCCGATTCTCGTAGAATGCTTGCTGCCCGAACTCCCGTATGAAAAGATCCTGGAAAGGTTGAGGCCCGGTGACATAGTAACGCATGCTTACCAGGATGTTGCTGCAAGAAAGCCGGTGCCCAATGATAAAAGAAAAACCCTGGTTGACGAAAAGGGATCTGTACAGCCTTTTATTCTGGAAGCGAGAAATAAGGGGGTACTGTTTGATGTCGGTCATGGGGGTGCTGGTTTTTGGTTTAGCCAGGCCATACCTGCAGTAAAGCAAGGTTTTTTGCCCGATTCGTTTGGAATGGACTTGCACAGGTTTAGTATGAACTCCGGGATGAAGGATATGCTGGATATTATGTCAAAATTCCTGGCCATGGGGATGAGTGTGAACGACATCATTGCCCGGGCCACCTGGCTGCCCGCCAAATCGATACAGCAATTCGGCCTGGGGCATTTGAGTGAAGGCGCCGTGGCAGACATAGCAATACTAAACATCGAGAAAGGAAATTTCGGTTTTATTGATTCAGCGGGATTTAAGCTCGGGGGGGATCAAAAGTTTCAGGCCGTGCTGACGATCCGTGACGGAAAAGTAGTATGGGATCTGAATGGTATTGCAGCCCGGGAATACGGGAAAGCCAGGTAGTATAAACGTATAACGGTGAACATAGATTATGCAATCAAAAGAAAACAATGAGACGGAGAATTCCATCAAAACCGTGGCTTTTATCGCCAATGTTTACAGGAACCGTTCACATGCCGACGTAATAGGGACTAAACTCTTTCTCGGGATTCCCACGGATGAAGGCATGATAAGCCCCCAGGTAAAAATTGTGTCTATGTGGATTGACCAGATTGATGCTACGGATACCGGCGTTCGTTTATCTGAAATGCATGGCGCAGCAGTTTATCCCACCATTGCGGAGGCCCTTACACTTGGAGGCGATAAACTGGCTGTTGATGCCGTCATTTATATTGGCGAGCACGGAACGTATAAAAAAAGCCGCCTTGGAGCGACCATGTATCCGAGGATGAATTATCTGGAACAGATCTTCCGGGTGTTTGACGCTTCTAAGAAAGTTGTTCCGCTTTTTAGTGATAAGCACCTGTCGTATAGCTGGCTGGACAGTAAGTGGATATATGACCGGGCTAAAGAATTGAACGTGCCCATGATGGCTGGTTCAACTCTGCCTTATGCGTGGCGCGATCCCGTATTTCAGCATCCTCTGGGAACTAAAATTAAAGAGGCCGTAGCTATAGGCTATGCTTCGCTTGACTCGTATGGCATTCATGCTATCGAAATCCTTCAGTGCATGGTTGAGCGCCGGAAAGGGGGGGAAACGGGTGTCAGAAGCGTACACACGCTGGCGGGAAATGATGTTTGGGCAGCGATAGATTCAGGCAAAATTTCCAAAGAACTGGTTAATGCGGGAGTTAATTTGATTAAAAATAAGCCGGCAGGTTCTATGCGGGATCTTGTTAAAATGCCGTATGCGGTATTAATTCATTACATTGATGGCACCAAAGGATCAATACTGATGCTGCAGGGATATATGGATGAACACTGGGCCTATGCCGCCAATGCTGAAGGCAAAATGGTAGCAACTGAATTTGTGCTGGACAGAAGCAAGAATATCTCAAGATACTATCCGCTTAATATCCAGAAGTTTATAGTGACGGGAAAGCCGACAGCACCAATAGAGCGCAATCTGCTGACCAGCGGCATAATGGACACCGTACTTCGATCCCTCAATGATGGTGAGCCCAAGCAGACGCCGTTCCTGGGCATTAAATACACAGCCGAAGGATATGAACCCATCCTGCCCGGGAACCCGCGTCCAACCGGAGCGAGTATAGGTCCGTGGCCCCCGAAAGGTTATGAATTCCTGGAGCGGTGATCAATATCCGTTAATTAATCAGCTGAAATGAAATATATTCTGATCTTATTTTTATTACCGCTTGGCGTTTATGCCCAGGATCGGTACTATGGGAAATTATGGGCAACGCGTTCGCAGGTGATCGCTCAAAATGGAATGGCAGCCACATCTCATCCATTAACTACCCAGGTGGCGCTGGATATCTTGAAAGCCGGAGGTAATGCTATTGATGCGGCGATTGCGGCAAGTGCCATGGAGGGAGTTGTTGAGCCTCACATGAATGGGATTGGCGGAGACCTTTATGCGATAGTTTGGGACGCTAAAACAAAGAAACTATATGGACTGAACGGATCCGGCAGGTCGCCCCGATCATTACAGCTTGCTGAATTTCAAAAGCGTGGTATTAAGCATATACCGCCATACGGACCCTTGTCAGTTACAGTGCCCGGATGTGTGGATGCCTGGTTTGAACTGCATAAAAAATTTGGCTCCATGCCAATGAATAAGGTACTCGAAAATGCTGTTTCCTATGCCAGGAATGGCTTTCCAGTCCATGCTGAATTATTTGCTGCCTTACCGCGGATCCCAGCCCTATATACTAATTTTCCCAATGTGGCAAAACATTATTACCAGGGTGGACACCTTCCTCAGGAAGGAGATCTCTTCAGGAATCCCGCCCTGGCAAATACCCTGGAAAGGATAGGAAAGGAGGGAAGGGATGTGTTTTATAAAGGTGACATAGCCCGCAGTATAGATGCTTTCATGAAAAAGAGCGGGGGATTTCTTAGTTATGAAGATATGTCCCGTCATACCTCGACCTGGGTTGATCCTGTTTCTGTGAACTATCGCGGCTATGATGTTTGGGAGCTGCCGCCGAATGGACAGGGCATCGCTGTTCTGCAAATGCTTAATATTCTCGAGGGGTATGATTTTTCAAAGATCAAACCAGGCAGTGCAGAGCATATTCACCTTTTTGCTGAAGCTAAAAAGCTGGTTTTTGAAGACCGGGCAAAATTTTATGCGGATATGGATTTTGCCAAGGTTCCCGTACGATCGCTGATCTCTGATGAATATGCAGCGGAAAGAAGAAAGCTTATCAATCCTGATAAAGCTGCTGTACATTTTGATTCCGGAAATCCTGCCCTGAAGGATGGAGATACTATTTATCTGACTGTTGCCGACAAGGAAGGCAATATGGTCTCACTAATTCAGAGTAATTACCGGGGCTTTGGTTCAGGTATGATGCCCGATGAGCTTGGATTTATCCTGCAGAACCGGGGTGAATTGTTTAGTCTGACTGAGGGGGAAATGAATTCTTATGCACCCGGAAAGCGACCCTTCCACACGATCATTCCCGCCTTCATGACAAAAGATGGTCAGCCAATGATGAGTTTTGGCGTAATGGGCGGGACGTTTCAGCCGCTTGGCCATGTTCAGATAGTGATGAATATTATTGATTTCGGTATGAATGTGCAGGAGGCCGGAGATTTTCGGCGAATGAATCATGAGGGATCCTCGGAACCAACAGGGGAGAAGATGGTTGAGACAGGGGGAATGATAACACTTGAAAGCGGGTATCCTTACGAGGTTATCCGTGAACTGCTGCAGAAAGGTCACCTGGTCGGCTATACAGCTGCACCTTCGGCCTATGGGGGGTATCAGGCCATCCGATATGATCCCGTGCGGAAGGTTTATTTTGGAGCTTCGGAATCCAGGAAAGATGGCCAGGTAGCTGGATATTAGAAACTTAAACTTGAATTAAAAACAAATGAATCCTTTTATGAAAAATAATCTTCTGAATATTTATATTCTTCTTGCCGTCTTACTCCTTCCAACACATCTTTTTAGCCAGAACCTGACTTTAAGCCGGGAAGAAATGATCGGGCTTACTCCCAAATGGAAAGGTGAGCGGTTTGCTGACGGCAGGCCAAAGGTGTCTGACGATCTTTTGAAGCGAATGAAGCGAGTGCCCGTTGAGCAGGCCTGGGGTGTTCTCAGGGCGGAGGGTTATACTCACCAGTACGAAAAGAACTGGAAAAATATCCGTGCCGGAGAAGTCCTGGTTGGGCGGGCCTTAACGGTTCAGTATATGCCGGTACGTCCGGAGGTAAAAGAACAGATCCAAAAAGAAGCTACAAAGGACGGAAGGGTGGGCGATATGGTTTCCTGGCCGATCGATATGCTGACCAAAGGCGATGTGTATGTGGCCGATTCCTATGGAAAGTTGGAAGACGGCCCCATTATTGGGAGCAACCTTGGAACGGCAATTCTTGCGAAATCGGGTAACGGCGTGGTTTTTAACGGTGCTGTCAGGGATCTGAGAGACCTGGAAGCGATGCCTGGTTTTACTTCGTTTGTCAGGGGAGATCATCCGTCTTATCAGCAGGAGATGATGCTTACGGGGATCAATGTCGCTATCCGGATAGGAAATGTAACTGTGTTGCCGGGGGATATAATATTAGGTCATCTGGATGGCGTCATGTTCATTCCTCCCCATTTGGTAGAGCGGGTAGTTAAAACCGGGGAGCTGGTACTGGTACGTGATGAATTTGGCCAGATAAGGCTTCGCGAGGGAAAATATACTCCGGGGCAGATTGATAGCCGCTGGACAGATGCTATTGAAGCAGATTTTGCACAATGGATCAATGCCAACCCGGGTAAGCTGCCTTTCTCCAAAGCAGAAATGCAGGAGTTGCTTAAAGACAGGACGTGGTGATCAAGCCTGGCGTTCCCTAATTCCAGTTTGGTCATTTTTGGAACTGGGTGAGGCTCCTTAATTGAATTCTCAACTCTCAACCCGATAGCTATCGGGTCTCAATCTCCGCCAGTTCCTTCTTAACAAACTCCGCCAGTTCCTTTACATACCGGGCGCTGAAATTAAATTCGATGCCTGCGGTCTCATATATTTCTTTGATGGTTTTCGTATATCCCAGTTTAAGGGCGTCGAGGTAGTTTTTGAGCCCGGTTTCCGGGTTGGCTTTATAGTTTTTCCAGACCGCAATAGCGCCAAGCTGTGCGATACCATATTCTATATAGTAGAAGGGCACCTCAAAAATGTGAAGCTGCTTCTGCCATAAGTTCTCAAGAGCTTCAGGATGCCCCGACCAGTCGGAAAAGTTATTTCCGAAGGGCTCAAAGATCTTTTTCCAGGCCTCGCTTCGTTCTTCACTCGTGTGGTCCGGATTCGTATAGATCCAGTGTTGAAACTGATCTACAACTGCTACCCACGGCAGCGTCTTCAGCACATCCTTTAACTGGTCTTTGCGAGCGCGCTTGAGATCTTCCGCTTTGTCAAAATAGACATCCCATTGGTCCATGGAGATCAGCTCCATACTCATGGAAGCGAGTTCGGCCACTTCCGAAGGGAGGTGCTTGAAATCGTTCAGTTCGAGGTCAGCAGAAATAAATGTATGCACGGCATGGCCACCCTCATGCACCATCGTTGTTAGGTCGCGAAATGTACCTGCAGAGTTCATGAAAATGAATGGTGCGCCGCTTTCAGCAAGGGGATAGTTATAACCGCCGGGTGCTTTCCCTTTACGGCTCTCCACATCAAAGAAGCCATTAGCTTTCATTATTTCCAGCCGTTCGCCGATATAGGGGCTCAAGCCCTGGAAACACTTTATAGATTTATCAATCAGCTCCTCGCCAGTTTTGAACGGCTTCAATGCAGGCTTGCCGGAAACATCGACATCCATGTCCCAGGGCTTCAGCGCTTTTAACCCGAGGGCCGTCTGCCGTGCCGCAGCTTGCTCACGAAGAACAGGCACTATTTCTTTTTCTATTGCTTCGTGAAACTTATAGCAGTCGTGCGGCGTGTAGTCGAACCGGCCTAAAGCCTGGAACATATAGTCGCGGAAATTCTCAAATCCGGCATTCAATGCTACCTGGTGTCTTAATTTTAAAAGACCGTTGAACAGTTCATCTAGTTTCTCCTTATCCTGCAGCCTTCTCGCGGTTATCGCTTCCCATGCTTGCTGTCTGACGTTTCTGTCGGTATCCTTTAAAAATACTGCTGCCTGTTCGAGCGTGTATTCCTTTCCGTTTAACTTGACCGACATAGCTCCGGTAATTGCCTGGTATTTCTGCTGTTCTACCTGTATCTGGGTCTGCAATGGTATATTCTCTTCCCGGAATAATTCCAGTGCCTTCCTGATGCCCCTGGTGTAAACGAAGTATTTTCCTTTATCCAGCTGGTCTGCGAATTCGCTCTCAATAAATTTTTTGTTCAGGTCATTATTCAGGGGCGCGATCTTTGGTTCGATCTCGGTTGCAAAAAACTGGAAATCAGCCAGCAGCTTTTCGTCTGTGGTATCACAGGTCATCCTGATATATCTCCAGGCAAAATCTTCCTCAAGGGCTGCCTCAAGTTCGCTCCTGTCCCTGAGCCATTGTTCCAAAGCATGAACTGAGTCTAGTTTCCGCGACAGTAATTCTTTAAAAATAGGTTCCAGACTATCCCATTTCACCTTCAGATTTTCAGGGATATAGGTGCGAGGTTTTTTTTCGATCTTAAGGGTACTCATGATTATAATTGATTTCTCAAATAAACGTCTAACATAAAGAACACTGCGAACACTACTGAAGCAATGCCGTTAGTTGTAAAGAATGCCCGGTCTACCTTCGACAGGTCATCGGGCCTGACCAGTTGGTGCTGATAAACCAGCAACAGGATAAAGAAGAGGATCCCGGCCAGGTAGAACCAGCTCAGCCCGGAAAGGAAATAGGGTATGCTGATAAATACGACAGCCAGAAAATGGAGGACCGCTGATACCTGCAGGGCTTTTCTTTTTCCAAGCCATGCGGGTATGGAGTTTAAATTATTTTGCCGGTCGAATTCTTCATCCTGAAGGGCATATATAATATCGAAGCCGCTGACCCAGCATAGAACCGCCAGGGAAAAGTATACCGGAAGCATCGCAAATTCGCCTGTTACTACCAGATAAGAGCCAATGGGTGCAAGCGCCAGGCCGAGCCCCAGGATAAGATGGCACAGGGGAGTGAACCGTTTGGTATAGCTATATCCCAAAACAACAGCGAGGGCAACAGGGGAAAGATAAAAGCAAAGGCGGTTAATAAGCAGGGTGGTAGCAATAAATAGCAGGCAGTTTATAATCGTAAACGCAAGCGCTTCCCCGGATGATATCCGGCCGGAGGGGATATCGCGTACAACGGTCCTCGGGTTTGCAGCGTCAATTTCCCTGTCAAGATAACGGTTAAAGGCCATCGCCGCATTCCTTGCAAATACCATGCACAGCACCATCAGCAAAAGCTTGATCCAGTTGAAATGATGACTGGTGGTTGTCACAGCAAGAAAAAAGCCGATAAATGCAAAAGGCATGGCGAACACTGTATGTGCAAACAATACCAGAGATAAATATTTCTTCATAGCTAGCGCGAGAATGACCTGTTTAACTCGTTGATAAAATTCAGGATATCGTCCCGTCCGTCCTGCGTTTCTGAGGAGGTAATGTAGTGTTGAGGAACTTCTTCAAAGATCGTTAACAATGCCTTTCTGAATTTAGCTACGGCCTGATCTGTTTTAACCCGCGACTGTTTGTCTGCTTTTGTAAAGATCAGCTGGAAAGGAAGCCCATTTTCGCCGAGCCAGGAGCAGAATTCGATATCTATTTTCTGAGGCTCAAGACGACTGTCGATGAGCACAAAGACACATTGCAGGTTTTCCCTGTTGCGCAGGTAAAAACTGATGAATTTTTGCCAGTCTGCCCGGTTGCTGCGCGAAGTTTTTGCATAGCCATAGCCGGGAAGATCCACCAGCTGCCAGTTCTCATTGATCAGGAAATGGTTGATCAGCTGGGTTTTACCGGGAGTTTGGGATGTCTTGGCGAGCCCCTTTTTCTGAACCAGCATATTGATCAAGGAGGATTTGCCAACATTTGAACGGCCTATAAATGCGTATTCAGGCAATACCGGCGGGGGTAATTTATCGGTCCGGGTATTACTGCATTGAAATTCTGCGCTTTTGATGATCATTGCCGCAAAGGTAAGGGTTTTACGTTATACGTTCCTACCGAATGCCTCCGGCATTTTTAAACGCAGAGGACGCTGAGGCCGGGCGGAGATCGCTTAGTGCTATATGCATGCTCTACGCTTTTAGCCCTATGCTTTTAGCCATGCGCTCCCTGCCTGTCCGAACGGTGTTCAGCCGGGTGTTTAAATAGACGTCATGCATCACGGCGTTTAGCAACTTACAACGTAAAACGTAAAACGTATAACTATATTTGTCCCGTATGTCAAACCCAGTCACCCCTTATCGCGATTCCGATGCTTCCAAGAAAGATCAGGTCGCAAAGATGTTCAATAATATTTCCGGCACCTATGATTTCCTGAATCATTTTTTATCGCTGGGAATTGATGTGATATGGAGGAAAATGGCGATCAGGGAACTGTTGCCTGATAAGCCGAAATATATCCTTGATGTTGCAACAGGTACAGGAGATTTTGCATTTGAATCGATAAAAATACTGAAGCCTGAGAAAATTGTTGGGGTAGACATTTCTGAGGGAATGCTGGAAATCGCGAAGGAGAAGATAATCAAGCGAAAGTTGCAGGACAAGTTCGAGGTGAACCTTGGCGATTCCGAAAAGCTCCTTTTTGATGATGAAAGTTTTGATGCGGTTACCGTGGCCTACGGCGTTCGCAATTTTGAAAATCTGGAGAAAGGCCTTGCTGATATGCTGCGTGTATTAAAGCCGGGAGGCAAGGCGGTTGTTCTGGAGTTTTCAAAACCACGGGTTTTCCCGGTGAAACAGGCTTATAATTTTTATTTTAAATATGTTACCCCGGCAATAGGAAAGCTATTTTCCAGGGACGCGAGTGCATACACTTATTTACCTGAGTCTGTGGCTGCATTCCCCGACGGGGAGCAGTTTTTAAACCTGATGAAGAAAGTTGGGTACGGAAATACGAAATGGCGTCCCCTGGCGTTTGGGATTTGTTCCATTTATACCGGTACTAAATGAAAAAAGGCGTTATCCTTGTCTTATTGCTGACTGTGTTATTTACTGCTAGTTCAGTTGCACAGCAGAATTGGGGAGGAGGAGTTGATAACGAGACCCTGCATTTCGGGTTTAAGTTTCAGTACATTTCAGCAGAATATAAGATCTTAAAAAGGGCAGACTGGAAGGAACCTCTTGCGGATCCGGCAGATGGCACATTGTTTATTCCCAGCCCGTTAACGAGCATTAGTTCACCGGTATCCCAGGGCTTTGCTTTGGGATTCGTTTCCGATTATAAACTGACGGAAAATGCCAATATACGTTTTACGCCGGGACTTGTGTTTTCTGACGTTCTTGCAAATTATGAGTTTGCAGACCCATCTTATAATGTCCAAAAGAAAGTGCAGGCCACCTTTGTCGATCTGCCGGTTAGTTTCAAGTTAAAATCTAACCGTCAAAACAATTACCGCGCATACCTGATAGCCGGGGCGAAGTATTCGATGGATATCGTTTCCAGAAAGAAGAAAGACGACAGCGGATTCATCGGCTCTGAAAAGTTTCTTAAAAGCGTGCCCAACTCATTGTGGTATGAAGCAGGTGTAGGCCTTGATATTTATTTTGAATGGTTCAAACTCTCCCCCGAGATTAAATTTGCGCAGACAACCAAAAGTGTATTGCTGGACCGGGACAGGGCTGAAAACCCCTATACATCTCCGATTGATAAGATGTTTTTGCGGAATTTTCAGTTTAGTTTGTTTTTTGAGTAGGGGAATAGGGAATAGGAAATAGAGAATAGGGAATAGGAAAATAGTCGAGCGTTCAATTCCATTCCCCATTTTCCATTTCCCATTCCCCCATTCTCTATTTTCCCATTCTCCATTTCCCCACTATTTTCCTTACTTTCGGATTTTAATCCCATTATGTCAAAAATAGCTTTAATAACAGGCGCAACCGCCGGAATTGGCGAAGCATGTGCTCTCCTTTTTGCTCAACAAAAATATAATCTGATCCTTCTGGCCCGCAGGGCGGACCGCCTGGAGTCTCTCGCCGGAAAGCTTAGTGAAGAATTTGGTATTGAAGTTAAAACGCTTGTCGCAGATGTGAGGATCAGGGAAGAGGTTCAGAACCTTGAGGCCCTGCCTGCAGATTGGAAAAAGGTAGATGTTCTGATCAATAACGCCGGCCTTTCTCAGGGACTCGATCCGATAAACGCCGGGAGTACAACCGACTGGGATGTTATGATCGATACGAATGTGAAGGGACTGTTGTACGTTACGAAAATAGTCTCGAACTGGATGATTTCGAACGGCGGCGGGCATATCATCAACCTTGGTTCGATCGCCGGAAAGGAAACTTACATTAACGGGAATGTGTATTGTGCCACGAAACATGCTGTTGACTCGCTGAACCGGGCGATGCGGATTGATCTTCTCCCTTATAAAATCAGGGTAACCGCCATTCATCCAGGAGCTGTAGAGACAGAATTTTCAGAAGTCCGTTTCAAAGGGGACACAGAAAAGGCAAAAAAGGTCTATGATGGCTATGAGCCACTTCATGCCGAGGATATCGCTGAAACAATCTGGTTCGTAGTATCACGCCCCCCTCACGTGAATATAAATGATATGATCGTGATGCCAACAGCTCAGGCAAATACGACGCATTTGTTGCGGGAGATTTGAGGTAAATTCCCTTCAACCCATATCATTTCCGTAGTTTTGCAGGAAATTAACCAATTCACAAATAACCAAATGTCACTTCAGGGAACTATAGATCAGGATATTAAATCTGCCATGCTGGCAAAGGATAGCGGGCGGCTGAGGGGCTTAAGGGCAATCAAGGCAGCCTTACTGGTCGCAAAAACTGAGAAGGGAGCTTCAGACGTGTTAACAGATGAAGCCGAAATAAAGGTCTTGCAGAAGCTCGTCAAACAACGCAGAGAATCTGCAGACATCTATTTGTCTCAAAAGCGGGACGATCTTTATCAGATAGAGGTCGAAGAGATGCAGGTGATCGAAAAGTACCTTCCGAAACAAATGAGCCGCGACGATGTTGCAGTCCATGTTAAAGATGTTATCGCCAGGACAGGAGCGGCGGGCATCAAGGATATGGGCAAGGTAATGGGACAGGTAAATAAGGAACTGGCCGGTCAGGCCGACGGCAAAACCATCTCCGAGGTGGTCAAAGAATTGCTGGCCTGAGCCAGGAAGGGCTATTTCAGGGATTGATCGTAAAAACTTATATTTATAAGCATATAAATTAGTTTTTATACTGATTTTACTTTTAGACTTTTATCTTAGCAAGTAACACGATTATACGCACTTAACGATTCTATGGAGTTCGCGATTAAAGAAGAAAACGGTTTTAAATACATTGACGAAGGCGAAGGCGAAGTGCTTGTACTGCTTCATGGATTGATGGGTGCTTTAAGCAACTGGACTGATGTGGTTCTTGAATTTAGGAAAGAATACCGGGTCGTTATACCACTTTTGCCGCTATACGACCTTCCGCTGCTGACTACCGGGGTAAAGACCCTCGCAAAATTTGTGCATAAGTTTGTTAAGTATAAGAAGCTTCAAAATATAACGGTGTTGGGTAATTCTCTCGGCGGGCATGTTGGGTTAATCTACACGCTCAATCACCCTGAAGAAGTAAAATCCCTTGTTCTTACCGGCAGTTCGGGTTTGTATGAGAATGCTTTCGGTGGCTCCTTCCCAAGGCGTGAGAGTTATGACTTTATTAAGGAGAAAGTAGAATTTACATTTTATGATCCTGCAACAGCAACCAAAGAACTGGTTGATGAAGTTTATCAGACGGTCAATGATCGTGTAAAGGTAATCAGGATATTAGCGATGGCTAAATCTGCGATCCGGCATAATATGTCGAAAGACATCCATAAGATCAAAGTTCCCGTATGTTTGATATGGGGCAAGGATGATAAGATAACGCCACCGGATGTTGCCGTGGAGTTTGATCAGCTGTTCCCTGATTCAGAATTAAACTGGATCGACAAATGCGGGCATGCGCCTATGATGGAGCAGCCTGAAGAATTTAATATGTATCTGAGGAAGTTTCTCGATAAGCAAAAAGAATAGTTATGTATGCACATGAACTCATATCCGACGCCATACCTCCGGTAAGAACTTCTGATACCATTCAGAAAGTTATGGAACGGATGACGGAGTTCAGGGTGAATCATTTGCCTATAGTTAATGATAAGCAATTCCTTGGTTTAGTGTCTGACGAAGATCTGATCGAGGTTCCCGATAGCAGCTTCCCGATCGGTGGTTTAAGTCTTTCGCTTCATAATCCCTTTGTTTTCGAAGAACAGCATATTTATGACGTCATCCGCTTGTTTTATGAGCAGAAGCTGAGCATCGTTCCGGTTCTGGATATAAACAAGAATTACAAGGGACTTATTTCAATCAATACTATGATGGAGTACATTGCCACAATGACCTCGGTGAAGGAGCCAGGCGGCATTGTTATTCTCGAGATCAGCAACAGGAATAATTCTCTTTCTCACATCGCTCAGATAGTTGAGTCAGATAATGCGCAGATCCTTAGTTCCTATATAAAGTCTTTCCCGGATTCAACCCGTCTGGAAGTTACTTTAAAACTCAACCGGACAGATATATCATCCATCTTAGCTTCATTTTTGAGGTATGATTATAATGTAAGGGCTACTTTTAATGATTCAAAATCAGATGGTGGCACTTCAGACAGATATGATCAGCTTATGAATTACCTTGATATCTAAAAAATCAGCATGAAGATTGCAATTTACGGCAGGCAGTTCAATAATACGGTTCTGCCTTATGTTCAACAGGTTTTTGATAGCCTGGCAAAATATGATATAGAGACTTTCGTGTACGATAAGTACAACCATTTTATTTCGGGCAAGATCTTCTTTCCGAAAAAGTTCCAGATATTCAGAAACTACCATGACCTCACAACCGCTAAAGTAGATGTGATGATCAGTCTTGGAGGGGATGGCACATTGCTCGACACGGTTACTCTTATCTGTGATTCAAACATCCCGGTGATAGGTATAAACTTTGGAAGGCTCGGGTTCCTCGCAAGTATTAATAAGGTTGATATCGATTCGGCTATTCAAAGGCTGGTAAACAGGGAGTTTACCCTGGACAGGAGGGAACAGATAAAGCTAGAATCAGACCTTAATCTTTTCGGCAGTGAGAATTTTGCACTGAACGACATTACGATCCACAAGCGCGATACGTCGGCGATGATGATTGTTCATGCATATCTTAACGGCGATTTTCTGAATTCATATTGGGCTGACGGTCTTATTGTCGCCACTCCTACAGGGTCTACGGCTTATTCTTTAAGCTGTGGAGGTCCTATTATATTCCCGGGATCGGGAAACATGGTAGTAACTCCGATCTCGCCACACAACCTGAATGTAAGGCCCATTGTCCTTTCGGACAGTAACATACTGTCGTTTGAGATTGAGGGACGAAGCTCTAAATACCTGGTAACATGTGATTCACGAACCGAGGTTATAGATACATCTATCAAGATAACCGTTAAGAAGGCTGATTTTGGAATAAATCTCATCAGGCTGAATAATGAAAACTATTTATCTACGTTAAGAAACAAATTACTTTGGGGAATAGATACAAGAAACTATTAAGTAACTCTTTTTAATGCGCAGACTGGTCCTGTTTTTTTGTTTCTTTTCACAGAGCCTGATTGTCCTGGCTCAGACATGGGAGGCCGGTGTTTCAGTTGGTGCTTCGGGTTATATGGGCGATATCAACCCCGTTAAGTTTTATAAGTTTACCGACCCGGCATTTGGTGCCCTTGTTAAGCGCAATTTTAATGGCTATTGGTCGGCTAAAGTTGGTTTTACCCACGGCAGGATCCAGGCGGATGACAGTAAATCAGACAATGCGGATCAAGTGAACCGTAATCTGAGTTTCCGGTCGGATATTACTGAGCTGTCGCTTCAAATGGAATTTAACTTCTTTAATTATCTGCCTGGCTTACTTCCGGGCTTCGGCTCAAAGAGATTAAGTCCTTATATTTTTACTGGCATAAGCGGCTTCTCCTACAACCCTGTAACCGATTATAACGGAAGTGAGATTGAACTCCAGCCTCTTCAGACTGAAGCAGTTGAGTACAAAAGGAATGCAATCAGCATTCCTTATGGCGCGGGAGTAAAATATAACATTAAAGGCAACTGGAACGTCATTGGTGAGATCGGCTACCGCACAGCGTTTACGGATTACCTCGACGACCTGAGCGGACGATATCCTGATTTTACGGTCACACCACCAGTGAGCCCCCTGAGCCCTGCCCTGTCAGATCGCTCTCTGACGGCAGCAGACCGCAGAGGTCAGCAACGGGGGGATTTCCGGAAGCGCGATACCTACATGATCACCGCTATCAGCCTCACCTATACTTTTGTCCCTGTTAAATGTCCTACGTTTTAGATATGGGATATGAACTGTGAACTACATTTTTTCATACCTTTGCAGCTCTAAATTTTAGAGTAATTCTAATTGTACAGATTAGGCACCAATATGAGTCAATGAGTTTGATTGAACAAATAGATAAAGACCGTTTGCCGCAGCATGTTGCCATTATAATGGATGGCAATGGGCGCTGGGCCAAGGAAAAAGGAAAACTCCGGGTTTTCGGTCACCAGAATGGTGTGGTATCTGTTCGTGACACCGTTGAAGGAGCTGTTGAACTTGGTGTCAAATACCTCACTTTATACGCGTTTTCTACAGAAAACTGGAACAGGCCTAAGTTAGAAGTGATGGCCCTTATGGAGCTGCTTGTTGCAACCATTAATAAGGAGACCAAAACGCTGATGCAAAATGGCGTGAGGCTGAATGCAATCGGCAATTTGAAATCGCTCCCGGATAAATGTTACCGCCAGCTGCAGGAAACAATTAAGAAGACGTCGGACAACAAAGCATGCACTCTCACTCTCGCCTTAAGCTACAGCTCAAGATGGGAAATAACTGATGCTGCCCGAAAGCTTGCTGAAGATGTGAAAGACGGAAAAATTAAGGCAGATGACATTTCAGAAGAAGCTTTTGCTTCATATTTAAGCACTTCTGGCATGCCGGATCCCGAACTTATGATCCGAACCAGCGGCGAACACCGGATAAGTAATTATCTTTTATGGCAGCTGGCCTATTCGGAGCTGTATTTTACCCCTAAGCTATGGCCCGATTTCAGAAGAGAAGATCTTTTTGAAGCGATCATTGATTTTCAAAAACGTGAAAGGCGTTTTGGAATGACCAGCGAGCAGCTCAACTAATTTTTAACTTTAACACTTTTTAACAAGTGATTAGCTTATTTTAGCACCGTTAAACACGACAAATGAACCGCATTTTAATAATAATATTTTTACTTATTTCAGGTACTTCTGCGATGGCGCAGTTTGGAAGGACGGGGACACCGACACCCCCGAGGAGTACGGCTACCAGGTCTGAAATCAGTTACCTGAACCCGCAGGAATTTACGATTGGCGGAACTACCGTGACCGGTACTGAATTTTTAGATAAGGACGTTCTCATAACTATATCCAAGCTCACAAAAGGAGATAAGATTGAAGTACCGAGTGATGCGACTTCAAATGCTGTGAAGAATTTATGGGCTCAGGGATTATTTGATGATGTAAAATTAAATATCGCTGAAATCAGGGGAGATTCTATCTTTTTTAACATAGTAGTGGTTGAGCGCCCGCGTTTGACGCGAATTGACCTTCTTGGTCTAAAAAAAGGCGAAATTACGGATATACGTACCAAGCTGAACGATAAGACAGGGAAGGTGGTTAACGAAAACCTGATAAAGACAACAACTGACATTATTAAGAAGCATTTTAATGAAAAGGGTTATTTATTTACAGAGGTGTCTATTGCACAAAGAAAGGATACCGCGGAAGCGAATAATATGATCCTGGATATAACCGTCGATAAAAAGAAACGTGTAAAGGTCGATGAGATAGTCTTCACAGGTAATAAGGACTTTAAGGACAAAAGCCTTAAAAAATATCTAAAGAAGACAAAAGAACGTGCTTTCTACAAAGTATTTGGTTCAGCTAAATTTCTTCAGTCTAAATATGACGAGGATAAGCGCACCATGGTGGCTAAAATGCACGAAAAGGGCTACAGGGATGCAGAGATAGTCAGTGACTCTGTTTACCGGTCAAGTGAGAACGGGGTAACCGTACAGATAAACCTTCATGAAGGGCCTAAATACTATTTTGGTAATATTTCTTTTGCGGGGAACGCTAAATATCCTGTGGAATTTCTTGAAACCCTCCTTTCAATTAAAAAGGGAGAGGTTTTCAGCGAAGAGAAATTAACCAGAAAGCTTTCCAGCAGCCCTAATGGCGACGATATTTCTTCTTTGTATCTTAATGATGGTTATCTGACCTTTAATGTTGACCCGGTGCAGACCAAGATATACGGTGACACCATTGATCTTGAAATAAGGATGTATGAAGGCCCTCAATACACGATCAATAAAGTGATGGTAAAGGGTAATGACCTGACCAATGACAAGGTAATCCTGAGAGAAATAAGGACTAAGCCGGGGCAGAAATTTTCCAAAGAGCTTATCGTAAGAAGTACGCGTGAGATCGCTCAGCTTGGGAACTTTGATGATACTAAAACAGATCCCCGTCCGATAAATATTAATCCCAACGAGGGAACAGTAGATATCGAATATAATGTGGTTGAAAAGCCTTCCGATCAGATCGAGCTCTCAGGTGGTTTTGGTGGCGGCCGTGTTGTAGGTACTCTGGGTTTAACCTTTAATAATTTTTCGGCAAGGAACTTATTTAACATGAGCGCCTGGAAGCCGCTTCCTAAAGGCGATGGTCAGAAGCTAAGCATCCGGGGCCAGACCAATGGAAAATTCTATCAGTCTTACAGCTTTTCATTTTCTGAGCCATGGCTTGGCGGCAAGAAGCCTATTTATTTCGGTATCAGTGCATTTACTTCGCTTCAGTCGAACGGATTAAGGGATAGTGATATTGACCAGCAGAAGATCCGCTTAAACGGCTTGACATTTACCCTCGGCCAGCGGTTAAAATGGCCGGATGACTATTTCCAGGCAAATACGTCGATCAATCTTCAGCAGTATAAGCTGAATAATTATAACCAGTTCATTTTCTCAACAGGAACTTCGTATAACTTCAACCTGACCCAGGAGCTTAGCCGCAGTTCGGTAGATGCGCCGATCTTCCCGACCTCAGGGTCTAACCTTAAGCTGACCATCCAGGCGACACCGCCATATTCCTTGCTAAACAATAAGAACTATGCGGTAGCAACCGATAAGGAAAAATATAAGTTTACCGAATACCATAAATGGAAGTTTGAATCTCAATGGTTCCAGAGGATCTACGGAAAGCTGGTGCTGAAGGCCCAGGCGCAGTTCGGTTTGTTGGGAATATACAATACGGCCGTCGGACAATCTGCTTTCGAACGTTTTAAGCTTGGAGGTGATGGTATGCAGGGATTTGATTACCTGCAAGGATCAGAAATTATAGCCATGCGTGGGTATGCAAACAATGCCGTTATTCCGGCGGGTTCCAATCCTACAATTGCCCAGGGATCAGGAAGCCCGATCTTTAACAAATATGTTCTGGAGCTGAGGCACCCTATTACTGCAAGCCAGTCGGCTACAATATTCGTTCTTGCATTTGCCGAGGGCGGTAATACCTGGAATTCGTTCAGAGATTTCGCCCCTTTTAATGTGAGACGTGCTGCAGGATTTGGAGCGAGGGTGTTTTTACCTATTTTTGGTTTGCTTGGTATCGATTACGGTTTTGCGTTTGATAAAATACCTGGACTGGAAAGCAATGGCAGACAACCTTTTACGTTTAGTATATCACAAGCGTTAAACGGAGGATTTAATTAATTAAAATGAAACGATTAATTTTAGGTATTTTATTATTATTTTGTATAACATTGTCTGCATCTGCGCAGCGTTTTGCGTATGTTGACAGCGATTATATATTGAAGCATATTCCGGAATACACTTCGTCACAGAAGCAGTTAGACGCCTTATCGGCTCAATGGCAGAAAGATGTAGACGGAAAATTTGCGGAAATTGAAAGATTGTTCAAAGCTTACCAGGCAGACCAGGTGTTATTAACCGAGGAGATGCGCAAGAGGAGAGAGGCAGAAATTATTGGAAAAGAAAACGCGGCAAAAGAATTCCAGCGGGTTAAGTTTGGATTTGAAGGCGAGCTTTTCCAGGCGCGTACACGATTGATCAAACCTATCCAGGACCGTGTGGCCAAGGCCATACAGGCCGTAGCAGATGCGCAGCAACTGGATATGATCTTTGATAAGACTAGTGAGATCACACTATTGTATGCTAGTCCGCGTTTAGATAAAAGCAATGACGTTATTACACGGCTGGGTTTTAAACCAGGCACTTTTGTTACCAATTAAAGCTCTATATAAATTAAAAACAAAACAGAACAAGCAATAAAAACAATGAAGAAATTAGTAAGAATAGGATTAGTTGCAGCAGGATTATTCATGGCTGGAAGCGCCGCAAATGCTCAGCAGAAATTCGGGCATATCAATTCTGCGGATCTTTTGCAATCTATGCCTGAAATGAAAACAGCAGATGCAAGCTTTCAGACCTTTGCTAAGCAAAAGCAAACTGCGTTAGAATTAATGGATGCAGAACGTACCAAGAAGATCACCCTATACAACGACAAAACAAAAGCCTTAAGCGAAGCGAACAAGGAAACTTTAGGCAAAGAGATCGAAGCTTTGGTAAAGGAGATCCAGGATATGGAGAAACGGATCACTGAAACTCAGGAAAAGTCTCAGGAGGAATTAACTACAAAACGTACTGAACTTTATCAGCCGGTATTTAAGAAAGCCGAGGATGCAGTTAAGGTTGTAGCTAAAGAAAAAGGTTTCGCATACGTTTTCGATGTCTCTCAGCCAGGGGTTGTATATTTCGATGGTGGCGAAGACCTTTTAGCAGCGGTTAAAACCAAATTAGGCATCACTACTGCAAGTAAATAAGAGCATCTCTATATTATTAGAAGGAAGCGTAATCACGTGTGGTTACGCTTTTTTTATGTCTTTTAGAAAGGAGTCAGGAGTCGGGAATCAAGAGCCAGGAGTCAAGAATCAAGAGTCAGGAGCCAGGACGGGTACATACGACCGCCTTTGGGGTCGGAAAAACGGCAAGGTTGATTTTCTATAAACATATAACCCCCTTCGGGGTTCAAGAAATATGTTTGTGGTCGGAGTAATAGGACTAATGCACGTTTCAATTCGCTTTCCACTTTCCCCTTTCAACCCAATAGCTATCGGGTTTCAACTAGTTTTTTATAATTTTACCAAATGAGTTCAGCACTGCCTATTGGGATTTTTGACTCCGGCATCGGCGGGCTAACCGTAGCGAATGCCATTCGTAAAATACTGCCGAATGAACAACTCATTTATTTCGGCGATACGGCCCATATGCCTTATGGTGATAAATCTCCCGAAGCCATAAAATTCTACAGCCTTAAGATCGCTAAGTTCCTGATGGATAAAGGATGTAAGGTTATCGTGATAGCTTGTAATACGGCTTCGTCTCACGCATTTCATGAACTGGTACATTTTTTAGGTGACCGGATCCCGATCATTAATGTAATAGATCCGGTGGTCAACCTGATGGTAAAGAATGCCGACGATAAGAAGATCGGTGTTATTGGAACAAAGTCAACAATCCGCTCAGATATTTATGCAAAAAAGTTTAAGGCGGCTAATCCTAAGCTGGAGGTAAGCTCGCTGGCAACGCCATTGCTGGCGCCAATGATTGAAGAGGGGTTTTTCAATAATAATATCAGCAAAACGGTGATAAATTCTTATTTATCCTCGGCAAAATTGAAAAAGATCGACAGTCTTATCCTGGCGTGTACTCATTACCCGCTGATACGATCAGAAATATCAGCCTTTTATAAGGAAAAGGTACGGATTGTTAATACTGCAGAGATTGTTGCAGAGCATGTCAAAGATCGTTTGAAAGATCTTAATTTATTAAATGACGGGACACCGAAGAAGCATCAGTTCTTTGTGTCTGATTATACCCCCTCATTTGCAAAGAGTACCAGGTTGTTTTTTGGCGAGAAGATCAATCTCATCCTTAATCCGATATGGGACTAAGAGAAAATACGACTGCTACAGGTAATTCTTCCAAACAATAAGCAAAAAGGGGATAATTTGTTAAAAGGGGCACTGTCCTGGTTCTTGATTCTCGCTTCAAATTATGTAAGTTTGCGTACATAAGCCCGGAGAATTGAATTTCTATCTGACATATGTATTAGTAGCTACCGCTTTATTCGCATTTACAGCACTTTTTACCCTGTTTGCCCTATATTCTGAGAGAAAGATTTCGGCGTTCATACAGGATCGCCTTGGTCCGATGGAAGTGGGTAAATATGGCTCGTTGCAGGCTTTCGCCGATATTCTGAAGATGCTCCAAAAGGAATTCATTATTCCTTCAGCCGCTGATAAGATCCTGTTTACGCTCGCTCCGATAGTTATCTTTGTATCGGTGTACCTGGGATTTGCTGCGTTGCCGTGGGCGCCCGACGTGATTCCCTCATCCTTAAACCTAGGCATATTTTACATTTTTGCCATTCTATCCATGGAAACAATAGGTATTCTGATGGCTGGATGGGGGTCAAATAACAAATACGCTCTGTTGGGTTCTATGCGGTCTGTAGCTCAAATGGTTTCCTATGAAATTCCTGCCGCGATCGCATTGATCTCAGCTGTGATGATATCTCAATCTCTTAATATGCAGGAGATAAGCATTAAACAGGGCATTTTATCGCCTGAAAGAATTCTTTTTCTGGGTGTTTGGGACGTTAAAGCAATCGGAGGATTTCTGGCCTGGAGTATTTTTCAGGCGCCGCATCTCATTATAGCTTACGTCATTTATTTCATTGCCTCCCTGGCAGAATGTAACCGTGCACCTTTTGATATTCCGGAAGCTGAATCTGAACTTGTAGCGGGTTTCCATGTTGAGTACTCCGGGCTCCGTTTTGCATTTATATTTCTTGCAGAATATTCGATGATGTTCCTGGTAGGTATGATCGGGGTAATTTTGTTTTTGGGCGGCTGGAATAGTCCTGTTCCAAACATTGGTTCAATAAAGCTGGCTGCCTGGACTACCGGGATAGGATGGGGCATATTCTGGATCGTTGTCAAAACATTGATTGTAGTGGCGGTGCAGATATGGATCAGGTGGACCTTGCCACGGCTGAGGGTCGATCAGCTGATGAGTTTTTGCTGGAAAGTATTAACGCCTCTGGCGTTCTTGTGCATGCTAATATCCGGAGTGTGGAGGCTTACCATGATGTCATGAACAGCGCATTGCTGAATGTTATTAAAACCGTAGGAAAGGGGTTGCGGCTTACCCTCGGACATTTCTTTGCAGCAAGCGAAAGCCGGAAAGTAAAGCCTGTCATGGACAATAATTACTTCGCACAGGATAGCGGTACAACGACAATTCAATACCCGCATCAAAAACTACCCCTGCCGGAAGTAGGCCGATATCAATTGGATGTTGAGATCGACGACTGTATAGTATGCGACCTTTGTGCAAAAATATGCCCTGTAGATTGTATCGAGATAGAAAGCATAAAAGCAACAGAAGCTATTGGTAAAACATCGGACGGTACAACCAAGCGCTTATACGCGGCAAAGTTCGATATTGATATGGCAAAGTGTATGTATTGCGGCCTGTGTACCGTGGTATGCCCTACAGAATGTATCATCATGACCGACCAGTATGACAGGAGCACATTGAAATTGAATGAGATGATTTATAAGTTCTCAGACATGACTCAGGCAGAAGCTGAAGAAAAGAGGATAGCACTGGAAAAATTAAATGCAGAACGCCTCGCGGCTAAAGAAGCAGCAATGCAATCAACTAAGGATAAATAATGAGCCCCGAACAAATTCTGTTTTACTTTTTTGCCGCTTTAACGTTAATTTCAGCGTTTTTGGTGGTAACCATGCAGAATCTGGTGAGGAGTATCTTCCTTTTTTTTGTGACTATTTTTTCGCTCGCCGCGATGTTTGTTTTTGCACTTGCAGATTTTATAGCAGTTACGCAGGTGGTGATTTATGTTGGGGGGGTGCTGGTCTTGATGCTTTTCGCTTTTATGCTTTCAAACAGGGAGTTGCTTAGCGGCTTGCAAGCGGTACAGACGGGTTTTAAGATGAGTCATTTTGCAGGCTTAATGATAAGCCTGGGATTTCTTTTTCTGCTTTATATGGCAATCGCCTCGACAGATATTGTAAACCTGCCATGGATAAAAGAAAGCCAGCAGATCAGTCCCGGTGATAATACCGTCCATCAAATCGGGATTAACACGATGACCCGCTACCTTCTTCCTTTTGAAGTGGTATCGGTGTTTTTATTAATGGCTCTTATAGGTGCGGCCCACCTGGCCAGGAAGGAGAAAAGATCATGATACCCTTGTCTCATTTTATGTTCATAAGCGCTGTTCTTTTTTGTTTAGGACTATATGCTGTACTAACCAAAAGGAATGCGATACAGGTGCTGATAGGCATCGAATTTATGATCAATGCAGCGATTCTGAATTTTGTTGCATTTGGCAGGTTTGATAAAGCAACTGGAGGCGGACAGATGTTTGCCCTGTTTACTATTGTTCTTGCTGCGGCGGGGGTGGCTGTTGCATTAGCTATTATTTTAAATGTTTATAAACATTTCAGGACGATTAATCCTGCCAAAATTGACTCACTGAAGGATTAAATGGGAGTATTAAGTTTTTCAGCTGGTACACTTGGCGCTTTTTCACTGATAGCGCTTGCTTTTCCATTCATTTCTTTGTTCACTATCCTTTGGCGTTCAAAAGATAGTCTGGGGCATATAGCAATTTTTAATGCTTTCATCAGTTTCATAGCATCCTTTATAGTGTTTTGTTGCGTATGGAATAAAGAAGTTATTCACCTGCAGACCGGTTGGTTCACGATTGGTGAAAATGTTTTCACTGCGGGGATCTTGTTGAATAATCTTTCTGTATTAATGATGGTTCTGGTGTCGGGGATATCATTGCTGGTGCATGTGTATTCTCTTATGTACATGAAGGGAGATCCCGGTATTAACAAATATTGGGCTTATCTTGGCTTATTTTGCTTTTCTATGCTGGGTTTGGTGGTATCCGACAGCTTATTGCTCATATATATATTCTGGGAACTTGTTGGCTTTTCATCCTATCTGTTAATCGGTTTTTGGTTTACCAGGGACGCTGCATCGCAGGCTGCAAAAAAAGCCTTTATCATAAACCGGATAGGTGATATTGGCCTTTTGACCGGACTTATGATCATGTATGCTCAGTTCCGAACCTTCGACGTAGTAAAGCTTTTTGGTCCTATGGGGCTTGTTGATTCGGCATCCATCATTGACGGGATTTGGATAAGCCCTGTAAGCCAGATGCCGGTAGTATGGCTTAGTGTTGCAGGGTTTGCATTTTTTATAGGTGCTATGGCGAAGTCGGCTCAGTTCCCGCTGCATACCTGGCTGCCTGATGCTATGGAAGGCCCAACTTCTGTGTCTTCATTAATTCATGCTGCTACAATGGTCGCCGCAGGTGTTTTCCTTCTGGGCAGAGTATATCCCCTGTTTGACAGCCTTGTGTTCAATGTTATAATAATTATAGGCGTTCTGACAGCATTTTTGGGTGCTACCATCGCGCTCACTCAAAACGATATCAAGCGTATTCTTGCCTATTCTACCATTTCCCAGTTAGGTTTCATGATTGCAGCTATGGGAATTGGCGCTTACGGAGAGAGTATTTTCCACCTTGCAACCCATGCTTTCTTTAAATGTTTATTATTTCTATCAGCCGGAGCCGTGATCCATCAGCTTCATCATTACAAAGAGCATCACCAGCTCGAATTTGATCACCAGGATATCCGTCTGATGGGCGGCCTGGGGAAGAAGATGCCGGTGACATTTATATCAATGTGTGTTGCAGCAGCAGCACTTGCCGGACTTCCCCTGACTGGCGGGTACCTGTCTAAGGATGCGGTCCTTATAACGTCGTTCGAATGGGCCTCGGGATACCATGGGTTTAAGAAATTGGTTCCATACGTGTTGGTGCTGACAAGTTGGTTGACCGCCTTTTATATAGCAAGGCTGATTTTTAAAGTTTTTTTTGGTAAGCTACGATACGAAGGAATAACGGAGGCATCGTCATCAATGAGCAGGGTCCTTATTGTCCTGGCAATATGCAGCCTGTTTATACTGGTATCCTTTAATCCCTTATCGTATGAGGGTTCATGGATCCTGGCTGGTTTCACAGGTTCAGGCGTTAAGCCATTTGAGGTATTTCATTCGATCGTACCAATAGTTGTAACTATCGGCAGCATTCTCATGGTATTGATTGGTTTCAGGATATATGCAAAGCGCGATGGCAGAACATTCCGCGAGAAAGGTTTCTTTTATCGTTTTTCAAATCGTGCCTGGTATCTTAATGAAGCATATAATTTAATGTTTGTTAAGCCAGTTGAACGCATCGCACATTATAGCTATAGGTTTGATAAACTTATAGTTGATGGAGTAGTCAACTTAGCCGGTGCTGGAATGGGTGTCCTGTCTCGAGTAGCAGACTGGCTCGACCGTTATATCGTAGATGGTGCTGTTAACGGAGCAGCGGTGCTTGCCCGCCACACAGGCAATTTCGCACGCCAGTTCCAAAGCGGAAGACTCCAGCATTATCTCATTACAATGTTAACATTGGTTGTAGGATTTTTCATTCTAACATACTTCATATAGTTATAATGACTGCATTCATGAGCAAAAAATAGTTTAAGAGCAATAAAAAAATGGACTATATACTTTCTATACTAATCTTTCTTCCCCTGGTAGCCGCGCTGCTTATAATTGTGCTGGGCTCGTCTTTCAGGGAGCGATTTAAATATATTGCCCTGGCTGTAACGGTTATCCAATTGTTCATCAGTATTGCCATATATCTTGATTTCAGCAGTTCAACTGCTTTTGCAGGAATAAATAAGGAAAGCCAGTTTCAGCTTCTCGAGAAAATTCCCTGGATAAGGCTTGATCTTGGGTCGATAGGGAAACTGGAGATTGATTACTTCTTAGGGATAGACGGTTTGTCGATGCCCTTCCTCGTACTCTCCGCATTGGTGATGTTTGTTGCAACGCTGGCCTCCTGGGAAATCAAAACTAATCACAAAGCTTTTTTTGCCTTGCTGCTGCTGCTGAACACCGCGGTCATGGGAGTCTTTTGTGCCCTTGATTTTTTTCTGTTTTATGTTTTCTACGAACTTATGCTTCTCCCTCTTTATTTCCTTATAGGGATGTGGGGAGGCGCCAGGAGGGAATATGCTGCCATAAAGTTTTTCCTTTATACGCTTTTTGGTTCCGTGTTTATGCTGCTGGTTATAATCGGGCTTTACTTCTCAGTAATAAACCCGGCTACAGGGAACCACACCTTTAACATGATCCTGATGATGGACCCATCCAATTATATTGGAAATTCCATATTTTCTACTGTTGCTAATCAGGAGCTTTTCGGTATCTCAGCCAGGCTGTTGGCTTTCATTGTTTTATTTATTGCTTTTGCAATCAAAGTTCCTGTCGTTCCGTTGCACACATGGCTTCCCGATGCCCATGTTGAAGCGCCAACACCAGTTTCTATTATTCTCGCAGGCTTGCTTCTAAAGGTTGGCGGCTACGGAATACTGCGAGTTTGCATCAGTATCTTCCCGGAAGCTGCCGTTCAATCGGCATGGTGGCTAGGCCTTATAGGCGTGATATCGATCCTTTACGGGGCTCTAAACGCGCTGGCGCAGACTGATTTAAAACGATTGATCGCTTATTCATCCGTCTCTCATATGGGATTTGTACTATTGGGCATAGCTTCCGGTACTGTTGAAGGCGTAAGTGGTGCAATGCTTCAAATGATCAGCCATGGCGGTTTGTCTGCAATGCTTTTCTTTTTGGTTGGGATGATTTACAACCGTGTGCATGATCGTGACATAGCCAGTTTTCGTGGCCTGGCGCTAATTATGCCGCAATTTACTGCATTCGTGGTCATCGCTTTTTTTGCTTCTCTCGGATTGCCTGGTTTTTCAGCTTTTATGGCAGAGGCATTCAGCCTGATAGGAGCTTTTACTTCTGCGGAAATAAATGGCCTGCTGCCCCGCTGGATGGCAATCGGCGGTGCTGTTGGAATACTGCTAAGTGCAGCATACTTTTTGTGGACACTGCAGCGGATGTTTTTTGGTCAAACACGGCTGAAGGGCGGTGACATCTGGCTGTCGCAGCTTAAAGACATAAATATCCGTGAAAAAGTTGCACTCGTGCCTCTGGCTGTTCTTGCACTTGCTTTGGGGATATTCCCATCCCTGGCTTTCAGCAAGATGAATGCTTCAATCCTGGCTTTCATTCAATTATTCTCCGGATGATGAATGATTTTATCCAAAATATATCGCCGTCTATCAACGACACGATCAGGAGCCTATCCTTATTTTATCCCGAGATTGGCATAGCAACAGGCTTTATTCTCGTTGTTCTGGCGGATCTTTTCTTCCATAGGCGAAGTCCTCAGGCTTCGTTCATGCTAACCATATTATGTCTCGCCCTGGTTGGCTGTTTAAATTTTTCGCAGCTAGGGTATCCCGCTGAGGCAGCCTTTGGGGGTATGATCATCGTGGATCGTCTCGCAGTGGTTTTTAAGATTATTTTTTGCTTCGTAAGCGTCCTTTTTGTGTTATTCGTGAGATATAATCAAAGTCTGCAGAATAGCAGCAAAGGAACGGGAGACCTGTACAGTATTTTGCTGGCTGTACATTTGGGCCTTCATCTTATGGTGATGTCACAAAATTTGGTGATGATCTATCTTTCTCTGGAAATGGTTTCTGTCGGCTCCTATTTAATGGTGGGTTACCTGTCGGGGAATCCCAAGCAAAGTGAGGCCGCAATGAAGTACGCTTTATTTGGAGCTGTGTGCTCGGCATTCATGCTTTACGGCATGTCCTTGCTCTATGGCTTTACCGGGAGTCTCGAAATTTATTCGCCGCAGTTTGCAAGCTTTCTGATCACCACACCATTTGCTTCCTGGGGCCTGGGTCTGATCATGTTATTGACAGGCATAGCGTTTAAGCTTTCCCTGGTGCCTTTTCATTTCTGGTCGCCCGATGTATATGAAGGCGCGCCGACACCTGTTACCGCTTTTCTTTCCACCGGCCCTAAAATAGCCGGATTTGCTTTGCTTATCAGGATTTTAGCGCCTTTTCAGCCATTTAATTTATCAGGTATTGACAGCTCTATATTTAGTATGACCACTGTTCTGGCGGTTATGGCGATAGCGAGTATGGTTGTTGGAAATTTCGGAGCAATATGGCAGAATAATGTGAAGAGAGTGTTAGCCTATTCTTCTATCGGGCATACCGGATTTATGCTGATGGCCTTATTTGTGTTCTCGGCCAGCGGTTTCAAGGCGCTTATATTTTATATGGTGATCTATTCTATCATGAATATGGCTGCATTCATGATAGTGGACGAGATTGAAGAACGGACTGGTAAGCAGAATATCGACGACTATAAAGGGCTTGGCAAATCGTTTACCGTGCTCATGATCGCCATGGTGGTTGTGCTGGTGTCGCTTACCGGCTTACCACCGACAGCGGGATTTACTGCGAAGTTCCTGATCTTTTCAGCCGCCATTGAAGCGTACAATTTATCAGGGTCGGCGTTAATGATGATCGTTATCATCACAGGAGCCATCAGTACGGTTGTGTCGCTCTTTTATTATTTCAGGATTCCTCTGAATGCATTCTTAAGAACAGGGGAGAACCAGGTCACCGGTATCAAAGGTTCGCCAAAGGTTTATATCACCTTGTTCCTGGTTTTTCTGCTGATCTTTTTTATTCTTTTTCCTTCACCGATACAGAAGCTTTTGTAGAGATGGCGTGACGCTATCCACCGGGTTCATCCATGGTTATGGACATTCAAGCCCTTTAGGCTTGGGATGTCGGCTATGTTATTCATTAGTCCACGGATTTCATCCGGGGTTATGGACATTCAGGCCCTTTAGGCTTGGTATGCCGGCTATGTTATTCATTAGTCCACGGATTTCATCCATGGTTATGGCTATTCAAGCCCTTCAGGCTTGGGATGTCGGCTATGTTATTCATTAGTCCACGGATTTCATCCGTGGTTATGGGCATTCAAGCCCTTCAGGCTTGGGATGCCGGCTATGTTATTCATTAGTCCACGGATTTCATCCATGGTTATGGCTATTCAAGCCCTTCAGGTTTGGGATGTCGGCTATGTTATTCCTCTGTCCACCGACTTCATCCGGGGTTATGGCTATTCAAGCGCTACAGGCTTGTACATCGCGACTATCTTTAGGAATCGGAGCGGATAGAGCTTTAATTACAGGATTGTCTCAAGCCTGAAGGGCTTGAATATTAATAACCGCAGGCAAAGCCTGTGGTTATTAAACCCGGTTAACCTCAACCCCGGAGGGGTTGAACGCCACGATCTGATCATAGCTAAATTATGCTCTGAAACAGTAAACCTTCATTAATAATCACATTGTCAATTTGTTGCAGCTGGCAATTTTCATTGGCTTCTTAGCGAATAAATATCTATTTTTGCAGTCTCACAACCATTTATGAGCGAGCAGATAAAACACGAGTGCGGGATCGCACTTATCCGTCTTTTAAAACCTCTATCTTATTATCAGAAAAAATACGGCACGGCACTTTACGGGCTGAATAAGCTGTACCTGTTAATGGAAAAGCAGCATAACCGGGGGCAGGATGGTGCTGGTATCGCTACGATAAAGCTTGATGTTCAGCCTGGGAAAAGGTATATCAGCCGGCACCGCGCAATGGGGTCTAATGCAGTTGCCGAAATATTTGAATATGTTCAGAATAAGTTTGCCGATGTTCAGAAAAATGCGCCGGAGCTTTTGCAGGATACAGAGTGGCTGAAGGAAAATATAAGCTTTACCGGAGAGGTCTTAATGGGTCATCTGCGCTATGGCACTCATGGAAAGAACAGCATTGAAAGCTGTCACCCGTTTCTTCGGCAAAATAACTGGATGACCCGTAATCTGGTTATCAGCGGGAATTTCAATATGACAAACGTGGATGAATTGCTTGAGCAGCTTTTTGAGCTGGGGCAGCATCCGAAAGAGCGTACCGACACCGTTACTGTTCTGGAAAAAATAGGGCACTTCCTCGATACAGAGAACCAGGAGCTTTTTGATAAATATAAAAAGGAAGGCTTTTCCAATGAGGAGATCAGCCACCAGATTGCCGAACAAATCGATGTCGCATCTATTTTAAAGAGATCAGCTAAAACATGGGACGGCGGCTACACCATCAGTGGTATTCTGGGGCATGGAGATGCATTTGTAATGCGTGACCCGGCTGGCATCAGACCCGCATTTTATTATTATGACGACGAGATCGTAGTTGTTACTTCTGAAAGGCCTGCTATTCAAACGGCTTTTAATATTCCCCTCGAATCTGTTAAAGAGATCAGACCGGGGCATGCTCTTATCGTTAAGAAGAACGGCCGGGTTACAGAAGAGCAGTTTCGCGAAACAGAGGAACAAAAGTCCTGTTCTTTTGAAAGAATTTATTTTTCCCGGGGAAGCGACGCGTCTATCTATCGTGAAAGAAAGCAGTTAGGTCGCCTGCTTTGCCCGCAGATATTGAACGCTATCGATCATGACCTGAAAAACACTGTATTTTCGTTTATCCCCAATACGGCGGAAGTAGCTTTTTACGGAATGGTAGAGGGCGTACACAAATATGTAAAGCAATACCAGCGTGACGTGCTTTTAAACAGGGCCGACCGTGTGACTGATGCGGAGCTTGAGGAAGTGCTTGCCATGGCTCCGAGAGTAGAAAAAATTGCTATTAAAGATGTAAAATTAAGAACCTTCATTACCCAGGATGCCGACCGCGGAGAGATGGTTTCCCACGTTTATGATACTACTTATGGTATCATAAAGAAAGGCACCGATAATCTGGTTGTCCTGGATGATTCGATTGTAAGGGGAACTACCCTCAAGCAAAGTATTCTTAAGATTCTGGACAGGCTGGGGCCTAAGAAGGTAATTGTGGTGTCTTCTGCACCACAGATACGTTACCCGGATTGTTATGGAATTGATATGTCGAGGATGGGAGAGTTTGTTGCATTTGAGGCTGCTATTTCTTTGCTAAAGGAAACGGGCAGGGAGAATGTTATCGACGAAGTCTACCAAAATTGTATTGAATCACAGAAGCTTGGAAACAAGCAGGTCAAGAACTATGTTCAGCAGATCTACGACCAGTTTACCGATCAGGAGATCTCCGACCGTATCGCTCAGATCATTACTCCGAAAGAAATTGGAACTGAAGTTCAGGTTATTTATCAGACACTTGACAATCTTCACAAAGCTACTCCGCAACATCTCGGCGACTGGTACTTCTCAGGGAATTATCCAACACCGGGCGGTAATAAAGTAGTGAATAAAGCCTTTATGAACTGGATGGAAGGGAAGAATCAGAGAGCATATTGAGAGTTGAGAACTATTTCCATTCTCCACTCTCAACTAAATAAGTGAGTGCCCGCTCAGTAAATTGTAAAGAAGTCTCGCAGCGAAAACAAGTATCAGAACCCCAGCGATACGATTTAGGTTGGAAATCGTCTTTTCCTTGATCCTGTATCGCAATTTGTTAGCATAGTAAGCTTTAACAACATCCACACTGAATTGGGTTACCAGTATCGAGCCGAAAAAGGGCACAACTTCCGATGGATCGATCTCACCCGAAATCGAAATTACACCGCTTGTTACGCTAAGCCAATAAAGAAGAATTGCCGGATTAAAGATGCACATGATAAATCCTTTAAGGAAATATCCGGTATTGTGACGCTTGGACGTTGTTTTTTCGTAATTAACCTTAACGTTTTTAAGAAGGTAATAGATACCGATCGCAAATAGAATAGCACTTCCGGCAACGCCGATCTGAACGCGGTATTTATTTTCAAGTGCCAGGAACGAGGTGCCGTATAAGCTCAGCGCAACATAAAACACATCGCTTACTACCACTCCCCCAGCCAGTGACACCCCGGCATAGAAGCCTTTTTCGATGCTGGTTTTAATCAGAGCAAAAAATACCGGGCCGGTCAAAAAAGAAAGCACAAATCCCAATCCTATACCTGATATAATTGATTCGATCATCCCGAATTACTAATCCAATTTTGCGAATATGCGAATTAACGGTTTAATAACAATGAAAAAAAAGTATTAGGTGTTAGGCGTTAGACCAGCCCTAAACCCTAAACCCTAAAGCCTTTAAATAAAATCCTCCACATATGAGAAAATTGATTTATGTTCGGGTTCATTAAAAAGGTAACATTTGCACTATGGAGAATAACCAGCAAAGAAGCTACGGGTCTGCTTTATACACTATAATTACAGTGTTCTTTTTCTGGGGCTTTCTGGCAGCCAGCAACGGTATTTTTATTCCATTTTGTAAAACGCATTTTGACCTGACACAGTTCGAGTCCCAGCTTATAGAATATACTTTTTATGGAGGGTATTTTATAGGGTCGCTGATCTTGTTTTACGCATCAAAAATTACAGGGGTAGACATCTTAAATAAACTAGGCTACAAAAACAGTATTATTATAGGTCTCGTTGTATCTGCTCTGGGCGCATTATTAATGGTTCCTGCAGTGCACTCAGGCTCTTTTCCCTATATACTTACCGCTTTTTTCTTCGTGGCGATAGGGTTTTCCCTTCAGCAAACAGCCGCTAACCCTTTTGTTGTGGCTTTGGGAAGCCCAGTAACGGGAGCTAACCGCCTTAATTTAGCTGGCGGAGTGAATAATTTTGGAAGTATCCTAGGTCCGATTGCTGTGAGTGTGATATTGTTTGGAAGTGCCAGGGCTGTTACTCCCAAAGCTGTGGAGATCAGTTCGATAGATACCCTGTATTATGCGCTCGCGGGCTTGTTTCTTGCAGTTGCAGCCTTCTTTGCAATTTCCAGGCTGCCGAAAGTTACGAGTGATGAAAAGATCGAATCCAGCGACAAGACAAACCTTCCGCTCGTTGTTATTTTTATAGCATTCGTCCTGGTGCTTGCAGGGATCCCGCTGGCTGACTGGACGGGCCTGAGCCTTTCATATTTTGTATACGCCGCCCTTGTGATCATAATTTTCACCCTGTTTTTAACACTTAATGCGGCCTCGAAAGACAGGACGGGTTGGGGTGCTATGGGTTATCCGCAGCTGATCCTGGGAATGATAGCAATATTCACATATGTGGGAGTAGAAGTAACTATCCAGGGGAATATGGGAACACTTTTGAAACTTCCTGAATTTGGCGGATACGATGATTCAACCATAGCACCTTTTATATCGCTTTATTGGGGAAGTATGATGATAGGCCGTTGGACGGGAGCTGTAAGTGCTTTCAGGCTATCAAAAAGTACAAAGAACATACTTACTATCGTGGTTCCATTCGTTGCTTTCGGAGTGATATTGCTTGCAAACGACTTGAATGGTACAGACATTAGTCAGCTTTACGTTTATGCGGTTTGTGTGCTTGTTCTTATAGCTGGTTTCTTTTACAGCCAGGAAAGGCCCGCCAAAACGTTGCTTACATTTGGTGTTTTAGGAGCGATAGCAATGATTATCGGCGTAGCCACAACCGGCAAAGTAGCGATCTATGCGTTTATCAGCGGAGGCTTATTTTGCTCGATCATGTGGCCAAGCATCTTTGCATTGTCGATCGCCGGTTTGGGTAAATATACCAGCCAGGGTTCAGCTTTCCTGATTATGATGATTCTCGGAGGTGCTATCATACCGCCGGTACAGGGATTGCTTGCCGACACGAGCGGCATTCATATCTCTTATATCATTCCTGTGATCTGTTTCGCATATCTGGTATATTTTGCGTTCAGAGTTAGCGCAGAGTTAAAGATACAAGGTATCGATGTAAGTAAGTTGGACGTAGAAGCAACACATTAATGGTAGCGAAGCCGAGTTTTGACCTGATCTTTATGAAACTTGCAAGCGATCTGGCCGCGCGGTCGCATTGCGTGAAGGCACAGGTAGGAGCGGTGTTAACCAAAGACACCCGGATCATTTCAATCGGGTATAACGGGCCGCCGGCCGGTACGCACAATTGCGACGAGGAATGGCCGGAAACAGGATGCCCCCGTGATTCGAAGAATAGTTGTTCACTGGCGCTGCATGCCGAGGAAAATGCAATATTATATGCGGTAAAAAATGGCGCCAGCCTGGACGGGTCAACGCTTTATCTGACACTGTCGCCGTGCCTTGCCTGTGCACGGATCATTTACTCATCCGGAATTAAGAAGGTATGGTTTAAAGCATCCTATGCAGAATATAAAGGTTTGACTTCTGATGAAGGTGTAGATTTTCTCAATAGGTTTGGAGTGGAATGCGTGAAGTATGAGGTATGAGGTCGGACCTCGAATTTAATTTTCGTAAATTGCGCCTCTCTCGCGGAATAATAAATGGGTTATAAAAGTCTTGCCGATTGTGTTTCAGATCTTGAAAAACATGGCCATCTTGTAAGGGTCAGGGAGGAGGTGGATCCATACCTCGAAGCTGCAGCTATCCATCTGCGCGTGTATGAAAACCAGGGGCCGGCTTTATTGTTTGAGAACCTTAAGGGGAGTAAATTTCCGGCTGTTTCGAATCTTTTTGGCACTCTTGAACGCTCGAAGTTTATGTTCAGAGACACGCTCGACGACATTAAGACGTTGGTGGATATAAAGTCAGATCCCATAAAAGCACTTAAGAATCCGCTGAAATATGTTAAAGCAGGTTTCATCGCCTTCTCCGCATTACCATGGCAAACCAGCTTCAGATCTCCTGTGAAGTTTGGGAAGACCAGTATCAGTGAGCTGCCGCAAATTACTCATTGGCCAATGGACGGCGGTCCGTTTATCACGATGCCGCAGGTTTATACGGAAGACATCGACAAGCCTGGAATAATGAATGCTAATCTGGGGATGTACAGGATCCAGTTGGGTGGTAACAATTACATTCAGGATAGCGAGATCGGTTTGCATTACCAACTGCACCGGGGGATAGGTGTGCATCAGACTAAGGCGAACGCGCTGGGGCAAGCGCTGAAGGTCAGTATTTTTGTCGGAGGCCCGCCATCACATCCGCTTGCTGCTGTTATGCCGCTGCCGGAGGGTCTTTCTGAAATGATGTTTGCAGGGGCTCTCGGAAACAGAAGGTTCAGGTATTTTTATGATGACGAAGGTTTCTGCATGTCGTCTGATGCCGATTTCGTGATCACGGGTACGGTTGAACCGGGACAGACAAAAGATGAAGGCCCTTTTGGAGATCATTTGGGATATTATAGCTTAAAACATCCCTTTCCCTTAATGAAAGTCCGGAACGTTTATCACCGGCAGGATGCTATATGGTCTTTCACGGTGGTCGGCCGCCCTCCGCAGGAGGATACCAGCTTCGGAGCACTTATCCATGAAATCACAGGCTCTGCAATTCCGAAGGAGATACCAGGTTTGCACGAAGTAAACGCAGTTGACGCCGCTGGTGTACATCCCTTGCTTTTCGCGATAGGAAGCGAACGATATACTCCTTATTTAAAGGAAAAGAAACCGCAGGAAATCCTGACACTTGCTAATCATATTCTTGGGAAAAGCCAGCTTAGTCTTGCAAAGTTCCTTTTTATAACTAGCAAAGAGGATGATCCATCGCTCAGTACAGCTGACATTCCCGGATTCCTGCAGCATGTTTTTGAAAGGGTTGACCTGTCACGGGATCTGCATTTCTATACAAAAACAACTATCGATACACTGGATTATAGCGGCACTGATATTAATTCAGGTTCGAAGGTTGCGATTGCTGCTGCTGGCGACAAGAAACGGAACTTATGGGCAGACCTTCCATCCACTTTTTCCCTGCCAAGGCCATTTGATAAATATAAAATGGTTATGCCGGGAATACTCGCTGTGGATGCGCCAACGTATGTGGATTCCCAGCAGGTGGCTCAGGAAATACGTATTCTGGATGAATCGATAGGGTTCAAAAACCTGGACGGGTTACCCTTGATCGTTCTTTGCGACGACGCTGGGTTCACAGCCGGGACTATTAATAATTTCGTTTGGGTAACCTTCACACGGAGTAATCCGTCTCATGATATTCACGGGGTTAATTCCTTTACGGATCATAAACACTGGGGCTGCAAAGGACCCATGATCATTGATGCCCGTATTAAGCCTCATCATGCGCCGCTTCTTATCAAAGATCCCGAAGTCGAAAAAAAGGTGGACGCCCTAGGCAGCAAAGGCGGGTCTTTAAGTGGAATTGTTTAGGTGTCAACGATCAATTGAATATCCTTATCGCCTTGACAAATCTTCCCTGGTAGTATTTATTCAGGGGTGTTATTGTTACCCCATACGCCTTTCCGGATGTAGAATGGATAAACTCGTGCCCGTTGTTTTGAGAGGTGATGATTCCCATATGTCCAACAACACGTTTCGTACTGTCGGTGCCCGTAAAAAGGATGATGTCGCCGCGTTTAGCTTGTTTAAGGCTAATTTCTCGTTCGACTGATGTAAAACCCTCAGATGATCTCGGTACCGCGATATTAAAGCGATTAAAAACGAAAGTAATGAAGCCCGAACAATCAAATCCTTTGGCCGGATCGGAAGATCCATACAAATATGGAGTGCCGATAAGTGTTTCAGCGTAGTCAACAAGCTCATCCGGCCGGGTTCTGCCCGGATTTATATATTGAACATCAAGGGAATCTGCGTAATTCCAGGCAGGTGCTGTACTGGTATCGGCTACAGTATCCTGTGGGGTAGACGTATTGTGTACAATAGATGAGTCACCAACGCGTGAAGTTTTAGGGATATGATGTTTTTGAGAACCGGAATTACACCTGGACACAGTTATCAGGACGAATAAGAAAAAAAAGGAGAACCTCATCTGTAGCTGTATACAAATATGCGTCCAAATATACAGGCAGGAGATTATTCAAATTGGTTAGGCAGGACTAAACTTACAGCCATTTTAATTTTAAGACCAGTTCCCTCTTTCCTTGATCTTCTCCATAATTTCAAGGGATCGTTTTATTCGGGTATCGACCGATCTTGCCTGGTTGATATAATGAATGAGACCGCGTTTATGTCCGTCGCCGAGTGCATCATACACCCTGAGAGCGACCTCGTCCTGATCAAAAACTTCTGCCAGTTCTTCGGGTAAGCCAAGGCCGTTTTGTGGATCATGGCGGATGGAAACCATGAAAGGTACGCCCACAACCAGCTTGTTTCTTTTAATTAACTGTTTGCTTGCGATGATCACATATCTGCCATGCCGGGGATTGAGTGCACAGGGGAATTCATCACTTCCCTGAACCGAGCAAAAGACGCGGGGCGCGCTTTTGCCATTGACGAACCTGTCTGCTATTTCGTTCGGAACTGCAATAAGGTGATGAACCATTTTTTCATCGAGAGGCTCCAGAACAACATTGAACGATACAGGTTCCATTTTACGGCTTTTATATTCAAATATATACAGATGCGGCGAGAAACGAGAAATGAGATGTCTGACCGGGACAAGTAATGAAAAAGTCCTTCACGTACGGTAATTCTCGCTTCTCGTTTCTCGCATCTCACTTCAAAAAGTTATCTTTGCGCATGCAAGAAAAGATCATAATTCTTGACTTCGGATCGCAATATACCCAACTTATTGCAAGGAGAGTCAGGGAGCTAAACGTATACTGCGAGATACATCCATTTAATAATCTTCCCGGTTTTGACAGTACTGTAAAAGGAGTGATCCTTTCAGGAAGTCCTTATTCCGTAAGGCAGGACGACGCACCTCAAATTGACTTTGTTAGCCTGCAGGAAAACTATCCGATCCTGGGGGTATGCTATGGGGCACAATACATAGCACAGAAGTCGGGTGGTGATGTTAAACCTTCTTCGACAAGGGAGTATGGGCGGGCAAATCTTGAGTTCATTGACCACGCACATCCTCTTTTCAAGAATATTTCCAAAGGTTCGCAAACCTGGATGTCGCATGCGGACACGATCGCTTCAATTCCGGCTAATTTTGAGATCATTGCGAGTACCGATTCTGTAAAGGTAGCAGCATTCCATATAAAGGACACCAAAGTTTACGGCATACAATTTCATCCTGAGGTTACACATAGCACCGACGGAAAGCAGCTTCTGCAAAATTTTCTTGTAGATATCTGTAATTGCAGCCAGGACTGGACACCGGATGCATTCATAGAAAGCACGGTTACTTCGCTTAAAGAGAAGCTGGGAAATGATAAAGTTATTTTAGGTTTATCGGGAGGTGTCGACTCATCGGTTGCTGCTGTACTGTTACACCAGGCTATCGGTAAGAACTTGCATTGTATTTTTGTGGACAATGGCTTACTACGAAAGGATGAATTTGAGCAGGTTTTAGATTCATACCAGCATATGGGATTAAATGTGCGTGGGGTTAGGGCAGGAGACCGGTTTTTAGGGCAGCTAGCCGGAATAAAGGACCCTGAATTAAAAAGAAAGGCCATAGGAAGGGTTTTTATTGAGGTTTTTGACGACGCTGCTCATGAGGTTCAGGATGTCAAATGGTTAGGCCAGGGTACAATTTATCCGGACGTGATAGAATCAGTGTCTGTTAAAGGTCCCTCCGCGACGATTAAATCGCATCACAATGTTGGAGGCCTACCGGACTTTATGAAATTAAAAGTTGTTGAGCCTCTAAATACTCTTTTTAAGGACGAAGTACGGAGAGTTGGTAAGACTTTAGGGATGGATACTAACCTTTTGGGAAGACATCCTTTCCCTGGTCCCGGACTTGCAATACGTATTCTTGATGATATCACCCCAGAAAAGGTTGCGATCCTTCAGGAAGCAGATGCTATATATATAAACAATCTTAAGGCATCCGGCTGGTACGATAAGGTTTGGCAGGCCGGTGCGATATTTTTACCTGTTCAGTCTGTGGGTGTTATGGGAGATGAGAGAACTTATGAGCATGTTATTTGTTTACGTGCAGTAAGCTCGGTAGATGGTATGACTGCCGACTGGAGTCATTTGCCATACGAGCTTCTCGCTAAAATATCCAATGACATAATTAATAATGTTAAAGGAATTAACAGAGTAGTATATGACATTAGTTCCAAGCCGCCTGCTACCATTGAGTGGGAATAGATCTGTATTAATTTTATGCCTGCTGGTAGTTGCTTTTATTTCAGCTTGTTCCAGGAAAGTTGCACCTGTTAAGCCGGGTAATGTTAAAGTTCCGCCCGTACAAGAAAAACCTGAAAAGGAACCTGCTGTAGAAAAAAAGCTTGATCATTCTATTGGTCTCCTGCTGCCTTTTGAATTAAATACTATTAATTTAAAGAACGCAAAGGCAAAAGATATCGGTAAAGCTGACCTTGCCATAGATTTCTACCAGGGCTTTAAGCTTGCTCTCGATTCACTTTCTAAAAATGGACATAACTATAAGTTGCAGGTTTTTGATACCCAGGACCAGGAAACACGGGTAGTGAATCTTGCCAGGGCTGCCTCGGTCATTGACAATGACCTGATCATTGGCCCTGTCTTTCCCAACGCGCTGAGTACATTTTCAGAATTCACAGATCCGGACCCTTCAAAAATTATTGTATATCCGTTGGCTGCATCGTTGCCTGCGAAGGTTGAAAATCCGAATTTGCTGATGCTGAATAATACCATCGATCAGCATGGATGGAAGATAGCGGATTATATCACCCGGACTTACCATCCGGATCAGGTGAATATTGTGCTTGTAAATACTAAGAAGACCGACGACGAGAAATTTTCAGCACCAGTGCGAAAGTATATAAGTGGACTTTCGAAAGGGAAATTTCAGATAACTGAGCGACCCAACGCTATAGGCTTGCAGTCGTATCTGAACGTTTCGAAAAACAATCTGGTTATTATTTCCTCGTCCGACCGGGTTTTCCTGACACCGACAATCGATAAGCTGTATCAGCTTAGCCGCGACAACTATAGGATCGAAGTTTTTGGACACCCGAACTGGCTTAAAGCAACATTTTTGGATGGTGCAAAGCTTCAGGCCCTGAAAACGAAGTTGAGCTCCTCATATTTTGTGGATTATAAGTCCCCGAAAGTAAAGCATTTTATAGCCCATTATCGTGATGAATATGGCTTTGATCCCTCTGAATTTGCTTTTAAAGGATTTGATACAGGGTACTATTTCGGGCGTTTACTTGAAAAATATGGAAATAATTATGCACGCCATCTTACAGAGGAAAGCTATAAGGGACTTCACAATGATTTTCGGTTTTCAAAAGATAGCAAAGCCGGCTACAGCAACGATAACCTTATGCTGCTCACTTTCAGGGGACTCGAATTGCAGCCTGTAAAATGAGATCCGAGCAGCAATTAAGGACGTTTTTGCGCGTTTTGGAAAGCTACCAGGAGGACCGGCCCCTTGCTAAATTTCTACCTGAATTCTTTCGAAGAAATAAGCAGATGGGTTCAAATGACCGGCGTTCAGCGTCCAGGTTGTTGTACAATTACTATAGAATTGGCAATGCTTTTCATAACCTGCCTGTTGAAGAGAGGTTATTCTATGCGGAATTCCTGTGTACTGCGGTAGACAATCCCTTTTTACAGCACTTTCGCCCTGATCTCAATGAAAAGATCTATTTGAGCCGTGAGGAGAAACTCGATTATTTGGCAAAGGATGAGCGATTCAAATTAAGGGACGTTTTTCCTTTTGGTGATTTTTCCGAGGGGATAAACGAATCCCTTTTTTGCAGGTCGGTTTTTATCCAGCCAGATCTTTTCATCAGGATACACCCGGGTAAGGAAGATCTGGTCATGTCAGAAATTAATGCAACGTCTATTTCATTTAGCCGGCTGGGGAATTATACCCTCGCTCTTCCCAACGGCACCAATTTGGACAAGATATTCCCGGATGATACATTTCCGACAAAGCCTTTTGAGGTGCAGGATCTGTCCTCACAGCAGACCTTGAAATACTTTAAGCCGAACAGGTACGAGCATTGGTGGGATGCCTGTGCAGCCTCCGGTGGAAAGTCTCTGCTCTTATTTTCTGAGCAGCCCGATATAAAGCTTGTCGTATCTGATATCCGCGAAAGCGTGCTTGATAACCTCGATGAACGCTTTATTAATGCCGGGCTTCGTACCTATCAGAAGAAATTGCTTGATCTGACTCAAAATCCTGACCAGGTGCTGTATCATTATGAATTTGATGGGATCATCCTGGATGCGCCCTGCAGTGGCTCAGGAACATGGGGGCGTACACCCGAGATGATCAGCCAGTTTATGCCGCAAAAGATTCATGGGTTTCAGAATCTTCAAAAAGCTATTGCAGCAAATGTTATTAAGTACCTGAAGCCAGGCAAGCCCCTGATATACATTACCTGTTCAGTTTTCAGACAGGAAAACGAAGATGTTGTTGACTACCTGGTATCCGAATACGGTCTAAACCTCGAGGGAAAGGAAGTATTTATGGGATACGAGCATAAAGCAGATACCATGTTTGCCGCCAGACTTTTGAAGCCCCTGGAGTCTTAACGCCCCCCTTATTTTTATAGTCCCGTATTATTCCGGAAAAGTTTAATGGCAATTGCCAGCAGTATTATACCGAACGCCTTTCTTAGAATGTGTACACCCGTCTTTCCAAGGATCTTTTCGAGCCAAATGGTGTTTTTTAATACGATGTAAACAAAGATCATATTGAGGATGATTCCTACTATTATGTTCTGGGTAGCGTATTCCGATTTAAGTGACAGGAGGGTCGTTAATGTCCCCGAGCCTGCTATTAGGGGAAATGCCAGCGGCACGATAGAAGCACTCGCCGGTATTTCTTCCTTGATAAGATTGATCCCGAGAATCATTTCCATAGCGATAATGAAAATCACTATAGAACCGGCAATGGCAAAAGACGACACATCCAAACCAATGATTCGGAGGAGTTCTTCACCTACAAACAAGAATAATATCATTAAAAGTAAAGCCACGATCGTAGCCTTCTCAGATTGTATATGACCAGTCTTATTTCGTAAAGAGATAACAACCGGTATCGAACCCAGGATATCAATGATCGCAAAAAGGATCATTGTAACAGAAAGAATTTGGTTATAGTTGAAATTATCCATTACTGCTATTTAGTTGATAACTAAAGTAATTGACTGGATCCTGAGGTACGCGGAAAGCAAAAGGTTCCGGAATATTCCGGAACCTTTTATAAACTGTTGTTGTTTATTCCCTGTCCTTTTCTATGATCTTTCCATCTCTGAGTTCCCGTACTTTACTATACTTTTTACCATATACAAAATAGATTACTACCCCGATGCTCATCCAGATAAATAACCTGAACCAGCTCTCGGCAGGCAAAGAATACATCAGGTAAACGCAAACGGCAACACCGATAGCCGGTACATAGGGTACAAACGGAGTTTTAAACGGCCGAACGGCATTAGGTAACGTGCGGCGTAATACTACGATACCAATACAAACCAGCACAAATGCGAATAATGTTCCGATACTTACCATATGGCCCAGGTCAGAAACAGGAACGAATCCTGCGAACAAGCTGACAAAGACAAGGAAGAATAAATTGGTTTTCCATGGCGTACGGAATTTCGGATGAATTGATGCAAAGAACTTCGGCAGCAAGCCATCTTTAGCCATAGTATAAAATACGCGCGACTGCCCCATAAGCATCACTAAAATGACCGAGGTGTAGCCGGCAAGTATCGCTATGATCAGAGCATCCTGCAGGAAGCTGTAGCCGGTCATCGCAAAAGCAGTGGCTGCCGGTTTTGCATCTCCCGCAAAGTCTTTATAATTAACCAGACCAGTCATTACGTGGGCAAAAAGTACGTAGAGGATTGTACACACAATAAGGGAGCCCAAGATACCTATTGGCATGCCTTTCTGTGGGTCTTTAGCTTCCTGAGCTGCTGTAGAAACTGCATCAAAGCCTATGAAGGCAAAGAACACGACCGCAGCTCCCGTGGAAATTCCACTCCATCCAAAGTTTTCAAATTTGCCGGTGTTTTCCGGGATATAAGGAACGTAGTTGTCGGGATTGATATGGCTCCACCCTAAAACGATGAATATCAAAACTACGCTCACTTTCAGGACGACCAGGAAGTTATTCATGCTTGCAGACTCCTGTGTACCACGAATGAGTACCAGGGACAGTATGCATACGATGAAAATAGCGGGCAGGTTTATTAAGCCGCCCTCTATGACTGTCCCGTCTCCCAGCTTCATAGTTTCCCACGGCGATACAATAAATTCGTGTGGCAGGTTAATGTTGTATTTATGCAAGATCTCCAGCAGGTATCGCGACCAGCTCACGGCTACTGTAGCAGCTCCAAGGGCGTATTCAAGCACCAGGTCCCACCCAATTATCCAAGCCATAAATTCGCCCATGGTGGCGTAAGAGTAGGTGTAGGCACTTCCGGCGACAGGTATCATGGAAGCAAATTCAGCATAGCATAATCCCGCAAAAGCACATGCAAAAGCTGCAAGTGCGAAGGATATAGTTACTGCCGGGCCGGCATTTTCTGCAGCTGCTATCCCTGTTAAAGAGAACAGACCGGCGCCTATGATAGCTCCAATACCGAGTGCAACCAGGTTAACACTACTTAGTGATCTTTTTAAAGTACCCTCACCGGTTTGAGCTGATTCGAACATTAACTGTTCGATAGATTTTTTGTAGAACATACAATTGGTTTAGTAATGTTTTATATACGCTTTTATCATTTAACTGATCTCAAACGTAATTATTTTTATTTGAAAAATGAAACGTGGTGTCAGCAATTGTTATGGGTCTCATAAGATGCTGAATTTTATACTAAGACACTGATGGGCGATGTTTTAGAAGATTTTTAGCCATAAAAAAAGGGATCTGTCAGGATCCCTTTTCATCTTATAATTACCGGAATTATCTGGCAATAGTATCTATTTTATTGCTGATGGTATCCACAAAGGGAGTTCCCGCTGAGTCAACAGTAATTGTTTTGATATCTCTCTTAACATCCATCTCGCCGCCTGTATGCCCCGATCCGGTTGAGATATGTGGTGCAATGATCAATGAAACTATCGACATTAATTTAATAAGGATATTCATTGACGGACCGGATGTATCTTTAAACGGATCTCCTACTGTATCGCCTGTTACGGACGCTTTATGAGGTTCTGATTTTTTGAAGAACATCTCGCCGTTGATCTCTACACCCTTCTCAAAGGATTTTTTAGCATTATCCCATGCACCACCGGCATTCGATTGGAACATTCCCATTAGTACTCCAGATACTGTTACACCAGCAAGCAAGCCACCTAATACTTCGGGCCCAAAAGTGAAACCGATAATAATTGGAACGATCAGAGCAATTGCGCCCGGCAGCATCATTTCACGGATAGATGCTTCTGTAGAAATAGCAACACATTTTTCGTATTCCGGTTTCGCTTTGTATTCCATAATTCCAGGAATTTCGTGGAACTGGCGCCGTACTTCGTTTACCATATCCATGGCAGCACGTCCAACTGCAGATATACAAAGTGCTGAAAAAATAAATGGAATCATTCCCCCAACAAAAAGCCCCGCCAGTACATCGGCTTTATAAATATCGATTGCATTGATACCTGCAACGCCAACGAAGGCCGCAAAAAGTGCGAGCGAGGTCAGTGCAGCTGAAGCAATTGCAAATCCTTTACCAGTTGCTGCAGTTGTATTTCCCACAGCGTCAAGGTTGTCTGTACGTTCCCTGACTTCTGGCGGCAAACCGCTCATTTCAGCAATACCTCCTGCATTATCAGCAATAGGACCGAATGCGTCTATAGATAGTTGCATAGCGGTAGTAGCCATCATTCCGGCCGCTGCAATAGCAACCCCGTAGAAACCTGCGAAATAAAACGAGCCGTAAATACCTCCGGCAAGAACAAGGATCGGCAATACTGTTGATTCCATACCGACAGATAAGCCGGATATAATGTTTGTAGCGTGGCCGGTAGATGATTGCTTGATGATACTCATAACCGGCCGCTTACCCATAGCGGTATAGTATTCTGTAATTATACTCATCAAAGCGCCCACCACCAATCCGACAGCGATAGAATAAAATACATCCATCTTTGTGAACTCGAACCCACGGATCATCATTTCTTCAGGCAACATCCATTGAACAGCAAAGAAAGATACAATTGCAGTCAGAATTATTGAAGACCAGTTTCCAAGGTTCAGTGCGTTTTGGACGCTGTCTGTTTCTTTTTTGATTTTGACAAATGAACAGGCTACAATAGAAAGGATCAAGCCAATACCCGCAATCAGCATGGGTAAAAGGATAGGGGCGATGCCACCGAAATTATCAACTGAGACTATTTCCCGTCCAAGTATCATCGTAGCAAGGATCGTCGCTACATAAGATCCGAACAGGTCGGCGCCCATACCAGCGACATCTCCTACGTTATCCCCTACGTTATCGGCAATAGTCGCCGGGTTGCGAACATCATCTTCCGGAATACCAGCTTCAACTTTACCTACAAGATCGGCACCAACGTCAGCCGCTTTGGTATAAATCCCACCGCCTACACGCGCAAACAATGCGATCGATTCAGCGCCGAGTGAAAATCCCGCAAGAACCTCCAGAGCCTTCACCATTTCTATTCCGTTAACATTTCCGTTTACGTTAACTACGTACATCTGATAAAAGACAATAAACAGGCTTCCCAGTCCTAGAACAGCAAGTCCGGCAACACCTATACCCATTACACTTCCTCCGGTAAAGGAGACCTGTAAAGCTTTGGCTAAGTTTGTCCTTGCTGCCTGAGTAGTCCGAACATTAGATTTGGTGGCGATATTCATACCGATATAACCAGCCAAAGCTGATGTAAACGCACCAATCAAAAATGAAACAGCAATAACCCAACTTGAAGTTTCAACAAGAGTACCGGAGTATGCCAGCAAGATAGCCGCAATTGCAGAGAAGTAACCTAATATCTTCCATTCAGCTTTCAAAAAAGCCATTGCACCGTCTGCAATGTATCCGGAAAGCCTTTGCATATTTTCATCGCCCGGGTCTTGTTTGCTTACCCAGGCAGATTTTATAGCCATGATAATAATTCCTACTACACCTAAAACCGGTATTAAATAAATTAAATTTTCTTGTAAAAACTCCATGTATAGATCTCTGTTTAAGTTTGTTACTTTTTTCTAAGTGACGCAAAAATAGCAGGCTTATTCTATTATTCAAACACGTTGAACTATAATGTTATGGTATTCAGTGATATTTCTTTTGGATATTTGACTTGCATGCTGGTAATGAGATGGTTAAGTGAAACTTTTATTTATAGTAATTAAGCTTTTTTTTGGAAGGCGAGTGAATAAAATTGCATTTTCATAATTTTAGTGATTTGGTGATATTTTTTAATGTAAGTTTAATCTTATATACCTAAACCAATTTTAAAAAATGAAGGGAACTCTGGAACCAACTGAAATGAAACGGGAGCTTAGTCTGCTTGATGCGACATTGATCGTTGCAGGTAGCATGATAGGCTCAGGAATTTTTATTGTATCGGCTGATATCATCAGAAATGTAGGCTCAGCCGGATGGTTGATAGCTGTGTGGCTTATTACCGGATTGATGACACTTATAGCAGCGATCAGTTATGGTGAGCTCAGCGCAATGTTTCCAAAAGCAGGCGGCCAGTATGTCTATTTAAGAGAAGCTTATAATCCCCTTATCGGCTTTTTGTATGGCTGGAGTTTCTTCGCCGTGATCCAAACGGGCACTATTGCCGCAGTAGGGGTTGCTTTTGCAAAGTTTACTGCCTATTTAATTCCATCGGTTAGTGAGGATATTGTTTTGTTTGAGATGGGTTCAGTCATTATTTCGCCTGCCCGGGTTTTGGCAATAGGTGTTATAATCTTACTTACTTATATAAACACGAAAGGCGTAAAGGGTGGTAAAATGATCCAAACATCATTTACGCTTACAAAATTGCTGAGCTTGTTTGGACTGATCGTTTTCGGATTTATTATGTTAAAGCCGGATGTGTGGGATGCAAACTGGACCAATGCCTGGACTTTGCAAAAGCTTAATGTAGATGGCTCCTTGCAGTCGTACACCACTGCTGCCGCACTGGCCGCTGTGTCGGCCGCGATGGTTGGCTCCATCTTTAGCAGCGATGCCTGGAACAATGTTACGTTCATCGCGGGGGAGATTAAAAACCCCCAAAGAAATATTGGGTTAAGCTTATTTTTGGGAACCCTTATCGTAACCGTAGTTTATGTTCTGGCAAATCTTGTATACGTAGCTGTTCTTCCGCTTACAGAGATCGCTACAGCTGATAAAGACCGGGTTGCTGTTACAGCTTCACAGGTAATATTTGGAAATGCCGGTACTATCATAATTGCTTTAATGATCATGGTTTCTACTTTTGGCTGTAATAACGGACTCATACTTGCCGGAGCGAGGGTATATCACACCATGGCCAACGATGGCCTGTTTTTTAGGAAAACAGCTAGCTTAAATAAGCATGCCGTACCCGAATTCGGGCTTTGGATACAGTGCATCATGGCCTCGGTACTCTGTCTCAGCGGTCGATATGGTCAGCTGCTCGACATGATATCATTTGTTGTGGTAGTCTTCTATATGCTTACAATTTTCGGAATATATGTCCTCAGGTCTAAATTGCCTGATGCCGACCGGCCTTATAAAGCTTTTGGATATCCCTATCTACCTGCCTTATACATCATTATGGGGCTTACGTTCTGCACCTTGTTAATCCTTTATAAGCAAGAGTTTGTTTGGGTCGGGCTTGGAATAATGCTGAGCGGAGTACCGATATATTATCTTTGGAGGGCAACTGATAAGAAGTCTGAGGTCTAAGGACCTCAGACTTCAGTCTTAATCAGGCAGCTTAAAGTTAATAGGAATATTATAAGCTACTCTGACGCTTTGATTATTCTGCAGTCCCGGTGCCCATTTTGGAGATTTTGCCAGAACCCGCATAGCTTCTTCATCGCATCCTCCTCCTATACTGCGGAGTATCTTGATATGTGAGAGTTCACCATTCCGTTCAATGATAAAACTAACCAGCACTTTTCCCTGGATACCGTGCTCGGCAGCCATTCCCGGATATCTCAAATGCCTGCTGAGGTATTTAGCAAATGCCTCTTGTCCGCCCGGGAATTCAGGATACTTCTCAATGGCATCCAGACTGTATATAGTATTTTCTGATACGGTCTCAGCCGTTCCCGTTCCCCCCGGTACGCCTGCCGGTTGTTCAAGGTGATTGATTCCCGTGGCATCAGTACCACTTGCAGTAATTGTACTTATGACTGATTGTGAGATGTCCAACCGGGAAGGCGGTTCGATATTATCGGCAGCCGGAGGAGCGACTACCATCGTCGTATACTGAATACTCTGCAGAGGCTTTTGCCGTGCGGCTTGTGCTGGCGGAGGAATTAAAGGTTTTTCTTCCTGTATTTTGGCCAGGCTTACTTCTACCGGATCAGGTGTTTGCGCGGTAGGCACGGGCGGGATGGTCTGACCGATCTGGCCGTAGATCCATGCGAAAACAATCAAACCAGCGAACAAAATTGAGGCATATGCAAAAGCCTTTGCCGTTGTTTCGTTATTGTGCTTGCGTAATTCATAGGCACCATAAGACTTGTTACGGTTTTGAAATACAAGATCCAGCCACTGGGTCGTGTATAAATTTTGGTTAAAATTTATCATCAGTTCAGTTATTAGGTTTAATACTTGATTGATGATAAAAAGCCGGGAATTCCATAACCGCGATGAAACGTTGGAAATTAGCTCCGGCCCTACACGATCTCCGCTACTACGAACGTACTCCCGCCAACAAATATGAAGTCATTCGGGGAAGCATTTTTCGTAGCGGCCTCCAGTGCCAGGCTAACACTTTCATAGTTATCTCCGGTAAGCCCGAACCGATGCGCTTCTTCTTTGAGCTCATGGGCAGGCTTTGCTCTCGGCATATCTGGACTGCAAAAATAGTAGGTGGCCTCTCGCGGAAGCAGGGCAAGGATCTTCGCGATATCTTTATCCTTTACCATGCCGATCACCATGTGCAGCTTATCAAAACTTTGCAGGGCAATGTTCTTCAAGACCTCGCGAATCCCATCCTCGTTATGGCCGGTATCGCATATAATCAATGGAGTTCGTTTAAGGAGCTGCCAGCGGCCCTGTAATCCTGTAAGCTGTTTAACCTGTCTTAAGGCTGTTTTGACCTGCTCCTTTGAAATGATGAACCCCGCCTTTTTTAACTCATCCACAGCACTCAGTACAGTAGCAAGATTCTTAAGTTGATAGGATCCTGTCAGGTCCAATTCAAGCTTCCCATAGGCAGGCTTAGCCGGGAGCTTATTAGCAACATCCAGCTTCAGGAAACGATTATCAGTTTGAGAACCGGATCTGTTAATAAGCCAGTGATCAGAGGCGAATGTTATATGAGACTTCGTTTGTGCAGCTTTTTGAATGAAGGTTTGAATCGTTTCAGGATGTTTCTCACCGATCACCACCGGGATCCCGGGCTTTATGATCCCTGCTTTTTCTGCGGCTATCTGCGGCAGTGTATCACCCAGAATATTCACATGGTCAAAGCCGATATTTGTGATCACGGAGATAAGCGGTTTGATAATATTGGTTGAGTCGAGCCGGCCGCCTAATCCCACCTCAATAACTGCGATATCGACTTTTTGCTGAGCAAAATAACGAAATGCCATCGCAACAGTTACTTCGAAGAAGGAGGGATCAATTTCTTCGATGTTCGACCGCTGACTATTAACGAACCTGACAACTTCCTGCTCCGGTATCATTTCTCCATCGATCCGTATACGTTCACGGAAGTCCTTCAGGTGAGGCGAGGTATACAGGCCGGTTTTATACCCTGCAGTTTGTAGTATTGCCGCGAGCATGTGAGATGTCGAACCCTTACCATTTGTTCCGGCTATATGAATGCTTTTAAATCCGTGCTGAGGGTTACCTATTCGTGCACAAAGTTCAAGGGTATTGGTCAGGTCTGCTTTTAGGGCAGCTGCACCTACCCGTGTAAACATGGGCAGGCGGGCATATAAATAATCCAGAGTTTCCTTATAAGACGGAGCCGGCGGATCAGTGGATGAAGGATCAGAGTGGTGCGGAGCCATGATAATCTCCCTCGCGGGAGCGCAGCTTATTTTACCTTGAAGTTAAACATCACTACCCCAATTTGAGTTTCAGGCGCAGATTCAAGTTTATTCAGAGAAGCTCCCATCACGGCCTGGCGGCATTTTTCCCAAATTGCTTTGTCAGAAAGTGTTGTGCCCTTTACTCCGGGTATTGCGTCGACCACGACGCCGTTTTTATTAACGAATATCCTAACTGCTACGCGGCCATACTTTTGCCCGTCGTCCTTGGGAACGGTTAAGTTCGTGAATTTCCTGCTTTTTAAGTCCAGGGCCACGTTACCGAACCCCGAGCCTCCATCACCGTAGTCAGGAGAAAGCGGATCGCCGTCCTTACTTCCCTGGTTGCCGGCTACGTCGCCGGTTCCATCGCCACGTCCTTTCCCGTCATTCTTTTTTCCCTTGTAGAGTGCATTCTGGTTAACGGTAGGCTTGTTTTCCTTAGCGGGCAGGCTTACTGATGGTGATTTTGCAGTAGTCTTTTCCTTGGTCACTATTTCCGGAGCGTCCTCCGTGTTCTGAGTTGCAATTGATTTGTCGGTGACCTCAGACACAGGGTCTGAAATTTCCTGGTTGTCGGTTATCACCTTATCAGGCGGCGTATTGTTAGCATCAGGTGCTGCGGAGGGTTCTTCTATACTCATATAATCGTCCCCCATACCGATTTCTGCGGTACCGTAATTTACGATAATTCCTCCTGTGCCTATATCTTCCGGCTCGACCCTGCTGGCAATAATAAAAAAACTTATAAGCACCAGGAAACCCATTATCCCCGAGGAGATAGCGAATGCTTTTGGGTAGTTATTTTCTTCCTGTCTTTGGTATTGCATTTATTTCTTTGTTTCAGTAGCCAGGACCAGCTTCACCTTTAACTGGTTAGCAATATCCGTAAGTTCAACTACATTCTCAATAGCTATAGTACGATCTGCATAAAGAATTATTGTCAGATCAGGTGATGCACGCTGGTAAACTTCTATGCTTTTATAAAGATCTGCCAATGCAACCGGCTGTTTCTCGACAAAATATTCAAGGTCCTTAGTGATCGACACATTAATTGTTTTCTGCGGAATTGACTGTCCTGAACTGGACCGCGGTAAAAAGAGCTTTACAACGTTAGGATTAGCTACAGCAGATGCTAACAGAAAGAACAGCAGCAAGAAAAACATGATGTCGTTCAATGCCGAGGTGTGGACTTCTACAGCGCCGCGTTTTCGTTTCTTGAAATTCATTTCCCTGGTTCTTCTAACAGATCAATAAACTCTATAGCGTCAGTTTCCATTTTCAGGATGATCCTGTCTACCATAATATTTAATATGTGATAAAGCACGTAAGCTATAATACCAATGATAAGACCCGTAGCAGAGGTGATCATCTTGGTATATAAGCCGCCTGATATAGTACCTATCTCGATGATACCTTTTACCGACACCTCATGGAAAATGGTGATCACACCGATAATGGTCCCTACGAAGCCCAGCATCGGCGCAATTCCGGCAATAATTCCAAGAATACTGATATTTTTCTCAAGTTTCGAAACTTCCAGCTTACCTACGTTCTCTATTGCGCCTTCAATATCCTTTATAGGCCGGCCAATTCTTATCAGGCCTTTTTCAAGCATCCTGCCGAGGGGAGTGTTGCTGTTACGGCAAAGTGCCATGGCCGATTCAAGCCTGGCCGACTGTATACTTTGTTTCACCTGCATCATTAGATTCATTTCATCTTTGGATGCTTTCCGGATGGTAATATAACGCTCGACAAAGATCACGAGAGCTATGAAAGCGAGGATAGCCAGAGGAATCATAACCCAGCCGCCTTTGAAAAGCAGGTCAATGAATCTCAATTCTTCTGCTGTTGGCATAGTTTGAACTGCGGCAGCGGCCGAAGCGGCGGTATCAGCAATAGGTGTAAGCGTATCTATTTGTAGTAAAAACATTGTTTATTGGGTTTTCGTTGATTTATATTTTGTTGTCCACGCGGATTTTTCAACCTCTTTTACTATTCTGTTCAGTGCGTCCTGGGCGGTTTTTGAATCCGGGAAAGACCCTATGCTCACTTTAAAAAGCGTTCCCGGCATATTCTCAAGAATTCTAGCCTCTATCCCTTTACTTTTCATCGTCTTGATATAACTTTCCGCTTCGCTTCTTTTACCAAAGGTGGCTCCCACGATCTCGTATGTTATAACTTCAACAGGTGTGTTTTTATTTTCCGGGGGTGTTGATACAGCATCATTTGCAGGTGTATCGATCGCCGTTTGCTGTCTGCTACCTGAATCAGGTGGTACAGGGCTTGCTGTGCTTATAAGACTATCAGGCGCGGATGCGGCCGAAGCGGCCGGGGCCGGACCTAAAAACATACCATCTATTATGTTCTTTGTAGCCGGGTTAAACAGATAGAGTAATACAATCGTAACAAGTCCCAGCAAAAGTGTAACCAGGATTATCAGCGGTGTTTTATTGCCTCGCGTCTCCTCAAAATATTCTTCTTCTTCCTCTTCCTGGGTTTCGCTGCCTTGCCCCGTGATGAAATCCTCTATAAAACTTCCTTTCTCCGTACTGATTGAATTACCAACGGCTTCGTTTAGGGGGATCTGTGCTTCAGCAACCTGAGGTTCGAACGTATGAGTACGCTCTAAAACAGGCTTTAACCCGTAGTACTTACCAGAAACTTCCAATGCCTGTGAGGCTTCAAAAATTATAACATCATTGTTCTGGCGGATGATACCCAGTGGTTTGACTTCGGCGGTGCCTGAGGTTTGCAGAAGTTCGGAAATCGTGGTGGTAAATTTCTTTACGAAGTATTCGGCTGACGAACGGGATAGGTTCTTTTTAGTACTGATATATTCGGATAGGGTGGAAAAATCATTCGACCTGTTGTCAAATGATACCTGGTAGGATGGAGGCCTGAAAGTATTGCTTGAACTGTCATAAGATCCGGCAACCCGCTCCTTGGTAAAAGTTCCTAAACCGGGAAGGCTCACTTCATCCTGATTCCGCAATAAATCCGCAATATAAAAGCCAATATCCATGAGCGGTAAAGTTAATTTTTAATTCTCAAGCAGCCAAAAAAAGCACTAGAATGAGTAATTCAACCCGCCGAATAAATTCAACCCAAGTCTTGAATAATAAAGATATTTCTGGTAAGACGTTCCTAATAAATTATTGGCCCGGAGAAACACCCCGATCTTGTTGTTAACCCTATATTCCGCCCCGGCGCTTACATCCATAAAGCTTTTGATCTTCACCGACGATTCTGTAGCCGGAACTCCCGGGCTTATAGTCTTCGCAAAAGTTTCGCTCTGGAACAGCAGCTCGCCATCGAGAGCGATTTTGTCATTTAGCGTAAGCTTGGCGTTAGACGTTAGACGTAATGAAGGCTTAAACCAGGCCTCTTTTTCCGACTCCAGCTCATAGCTGTATATCTCGGCCTTACCGCTTATATTCAGTACATCCGATGCTTTAACATTAAGTTGTCCGTCCAATCCGAAAATCTTGTTACTGCCGGTATCATATAAAACATCAAACCGGTTAACCTGAAGGGGATTATTAACAAACAATAAAAGATCATCAACAGTCTTATAAAAACCAGTGACTTTATAGCCAAATTCTGCCCCGGCATTACCTTTTATTCCGGCATAAATATTCATCTTCTCCACAGAGTTCCGGATGTCTATATTAGTGTTGAGATATGGATTCTCCAAAGAAAGGTCTCTCAGCGAAGTTTTAAGAACATCGCCGTTAACACCGCCAAAGAGAATTGCATAATCGGTAACAATAGGCATTTCGGCAGAGACAGCCGGGAAGATGTTTGTCCGGCTGTTATCGCCAAATTCTTGCACGACATTAACACCGATATTCAATATAAATCCTTTTCCCTGTAATTTAACATAAGGATTTGCTCTAAGGAAGCTATTCCCCATCTTATATGCGGCATCTTTCACGGCAGTAAAATCAGCTGAGGCATTAAGCCCCACATTAAACGCACTCATTGCTTTATTTACAGAGCCAGCTAAGATAGCTGTACCCTCTCTGCCGTCATTAATATTGTTGAACTGGTATGCATTCAGACTCAAAGCGTAATCAAGCGTAGACGACTCAGAGGAGTTATTCATCAGTTCCACCTGGCCGCTGAGTGTTCCGAACCGCTGCTTATCCATACTTACAGGAGCGGCGGCTACAGGATTGAAGCCATAGAAAAATGTAGACCTCCTGTCGTACATCAGCTTTCCTGAAACGGAATAAGCATCTGCAATAGATCTTCCGAATATGCCGAGCTGCTGATTGGAGAACTGTTGCTTATCAAGGTCGCCCTGTTGCGACAAATGTTTAACGAATGCACCTGCCTGCAATGCCTGATCGCGGCCAGTATTGAAATAGGCTTCGCCGAGAACAGTACCGAAGTTACCTGCCGCACCCTTAACATAATTATTACTCAGTACGGTTTCCTGTTCGCCAGCCATTCTCTGAGCCTCTAATTCTTTAATATTTGAATTCAGCTCCAGCTTTTTGTCTACGATGGAGTAAGTAAGCACAGGTTTGAATGTCTGCTCATTATCGAGGTTCGGATTGCGGCGAATTTTTACGGCATCCGAAAGCACCGGCTTGTAAGGCCGTACAACTTCGATCTCTTCCGTAAGGGTGCCTGTCGGCTGTGGAGGCTGAGGTTTATCCTGGGCTAACAAGGGTAAGCTGATACTCAAACATCCTAACAATAACGTATGTCTAAAAAATGGGATCTTCATCTTAATGCTATTTATTTTATTGCAGCCAGTTTTTCTTTCGCGGTAGCCAGGATATCATCATCGTCGCTTTCATAATTCTCAATGATGCTTTGCAGTGTGCTCTTTGCCTGGAAGTTGTCTTTAAGGCCAACATAATTATCTGCAATGAGGATATATGTTTTCGCCACCCAGTAATCATGGGATGGCATTTTATTAGTCAATTCAAAAGCAGTTGCCAGCGACGTTTTGTATTCGCCTTTTTCATATTGCAGATTCGCCACATTATACTTGGCTTCTGCGCCAGTCACCGTCTGTGTCTTATCTGCAACCAACTGGAAGAATTTTAAGGCTTCTGCCTTATCTCCGATGATAAGGTTTGCCTTACCAGTATACAGGTCGGCACGGTATTTTTCTTCCTGCGAGGATTTGTCATATTCGCGGATGAACTCGGCATACTGTATTGTTTCATCAGGAAGATTCAAATTCGCATAGGCTTCCATGAGATTATTTATAGCATACCCGTAATGAGCACGGTATTCTGAGGTAAGTTCAAGCTTTTTCAGATGGACGATCGCTTCATTATACTTCTTCTGGGAAAGATAGATCTTAGATATGCTGATCAGGGCGCGCTCGGTATAATCACTTGTCCAGTCATTAAGGATATATTCATAATCAGGGATCGATTCATCCGGACGGCCAAGCCTCACCAGGCTTTCAGCTCTGACGAACTTTGCATGCTTATCATGAACAGGCTTATTAGGGAACTTATCGAAATAAGCATTTATCGCTTCAAAAGCTGCCTGGTATTCACCTCTCATGAAACGGTTATTGGCTGCCTGGAAAGTAATATTGTCCTGCTCGTAGGTGCTTAGATTCCCAATGCTTGTTGTATTTGCATAGGCCAGGTAGCCGGCTGCGTCGGATTTTTCCAGGTAAATGTTTTTGATGGACTCCAAAGCAAGTTTCGCTTCGTCGGTAGTTGCATATTCAGCAACCACCCGCTTAAATGTTTCGATCGCCGCATCAGACTGATCCTGGTTCAACTGCACCAGCCCGATAGTAATTAGAGCTCTCGGCACATAGCTGCTACGCGGATATTTCTCAATCAGCGCGCTCAGGTCTGTCTTTGCGATGTCGAACTCGTTCTTAATAAAATAGGTATAAGCGATTTCAAAACCAGCATCATCTGCATAATTTGATTTTGGAAATTGCTGTAAAAGCGACTTGTGCGTCTCGATCTTAGTATCGTTCTGGCCCTGTAAACCCTGGATCATGCCTCGCTGAAATAAGGCGTAATCTTCACGTGCAGCGCCCATAGAAATAATGCGGTCATAGTACGTCAGCGCATCGCCATAATCTTTCAGTACGAAATAGGAATCTGCCAATCTTAGTATAGCATCGTTGATCGTGTTACGGTCTTTTTCGTTCCCCTGGAGGAAGCGGCTAAAGTAGGTCACTGATTTGCGATAGGCTTCATGTTCGAATGCGGCATATCCCAAAGCATAATTCGCAAAATTGTAGAGATCAGTTTTCCTGGACGCAGGCATGGCCAGGAATCTCTCGAAATTATCTACAGATTCGCCGAATTTTCTCACTTCATACATTGCCTCTGCAAGCCAGTACGTCGATAAAGAGTGAATGTCGGCGTCCATTGCATTGTCATTAGAACGCATGAACGCGGATATAGCGTTTTGAAATGCACGCTCATTATAGAATTCAAGGCCGCGATAGTAGGTTACTTTCTGATAAACTTCTTTCGCCTCTTTATTCTTATTCGGAATGGATTCCAAAATATCTATGGCGTCTTTGTAATTTTTAGTTGAAAGCAAGATCTCGCCAAGCAGGGTTTTTGCGGAATCCAGCTTTGGTGACCGGGGATAAGTCTTAATAAATTGCTGGGTAGCGTCTAAGGCAACCTGATGAAATTCAAGCTCGTAGGAGAGTTTTGCATAATTAAACAAGCCCTCTTCCTGCAGTTCTTTGTCAAAATTAAGCCTGGATGCTTTAAAGAATGCGGCCCGTGCCCCCTGCTTATTATTGGTTTTAAGGAAGGATTCGCCCAAAGCGATCATGCCATTCTGAAAATACTCATCTGTGGCTTCCAGTTTCTCTAATTCAACGATCGCTTTTTTATAGTCTTTTAACTTAAACCAGGTATATCCGATCTGGTAGTTATCCTGGTTATTCTGTGTTTTACCAAGATCTTTCTGCTGAAAACTCTGGTAATAGTTCCCCGCATTTACATAATCCGATTTAGCAAAATACGAAGCTCCAACTATCCTGAACATTTCTGTCTCATACTGCTGTTTAGTGTTTTTTAGTATAGGGACAGCGTAAGCGAGCACATCATCATACCTTTTGTCGAGAAAATACAATGCAGCAATGTAATATGGATAGGTGTTCTCATAAGCTTTGGAACCCTTCAGGCGTTCAAATTCTTTCAGCGCAACACGATAGTTCTTAGACAGATAATTCAGATATGCATAGTAGTAGACCGATTGTTCGCTGTAAACGCTTTTCTCATCCTTTAACTGTGCAAACAGGGGTTCCGCATTTTTATAATCTTTAAGCTCAAAATAAGAATAGGCAAGTTTAAAACGGTATTCTGCAGATTCCTTTCCGCCGAGACTATTCCTATCGAGCTTGCTAAACCATTCTACCACCTTTGGATAGTTTTTCTGTCCAAAATATGAACGGCCAACCTGGTAAAACGCCAGCTTTGTATAATTGTTGACAGGGTTGTCTGCGATAAACTTAAGGAACAGGCCCTCAGCATCGTCATTGCCCAGTTCGAGGGCGCATAATGCCAGGTAATACTGGGCATTTTCTTTCAAAAGGCTGATTTCGGGCGTGCTTCCCGGATCTGCGGAAGATTTTGGACCGGCCTGTTCAACCCGGGTAAACTGACCGGAGGCCGCAGCAAATTTTCCTTTTTCAAGAAGTTCGATGCCGCTCTTATATGCCTGGTTCAGTTCAAACCATGCTGTGTTCTGAGCGAAGACGGGGGACGTGATAAAAACGAAAAGGAGCGATTTAAATATGTATTTTCTGAGCATACGTAACCAAAATAGTTATTGCTAAATTAAGTCAAACCTACCTAGTGAATTCACATTAGTAATTAACATCTGTTGAAAACAGACTATTAAACGGGAATTAACTCAAGATGGTATTAACGTAAAGACTATTAATTCCGCTGACTGGCCAGCAGGTATAATACAGCCATGCGGACAGCCACCCCATTTTCAACCTGGTCCAGGATGATAGACTGCTTAGAATCAGCTACATCGCTGGTGATTTCGACACCACGGTTAATGGGGCCGGGGTGCATCACTATAATTTCTTTGTCGAGAGAATTCAGGATCTTTTTGTTGAGGCCGTACATCATCGAATACTCCCTTAGCGATGGAAAATATTTGATATCCTGCCGTTCAAGCTGGATGCGAAGCATATTGGCAACATCGCACCAGTTTAGCGCTTTTAGAAGATCGTGTTCTACCTTTACACCAAGTGTCTGGATATATTTAGGAATGAGCGTACTCGGACCGCAAACCATCACTTCGGCGCCCAATTTCTTAAGACAAAGAATATTAGAAAGTGCAACCCTTGAATGCAGCACATCGCCGATAATAGCAATTTTTTTCCCCCCAACTTCTCCAAATTTTTCCCGGATAGAGAACGCATCCAGCAGGGCTTGCGTTGGATGCTCATGGGCACCATCTCCTGCATTTACGATTTGTGCGTTAACATGCTTGCTTAAAAATACTCCTGCGCCTGCATAAGGGTGCCGCATAACAACCATATCCACTTTCATAGACAGGATGTTGTTCACGGTGTCTATCAGGGTCTCGCCTTTGCTGACCGAAGAAGAGGAAGCCGCAAAATTTATTGTATCTGCTGACAACCTTTTTTGAGCCAGCTCAAAGGAAAGCCGGGTGCGGGTTGAATTTTCGAAGAAAATGTTTGCTATCGTAACATCCCGCAATGAGGGTACTTTTTTTATTGGACGGTTCAGAACATCCTTAAATGTATCAGCAGTTTCAAAAATTAATTCAATATCCCCTAAAGTGAGATCTTTTATACCCAGAAGGTGTTTTGTGCTTAATGTTTGAGCCTTATCTGTCATTATTTTTCTGAAAGTAAGATTACCTTGTCTTCCTTATCCGTTTCTTTCCAGCTTACAACAACTTTTTGCGAGTCGATCGTATCTACCTTGATACCAATATAATCCGCTTCGATGGGAAGGTGCCTTGAGTACCTCCGGTCAACCAGGGTGAGCAATTCTACTTTTGCAGGCCTGCCAAATGCAAGCAGGGCGTCCATAGCGGCACGGATGGTCCTGCCAGTCCACAGCACATCATCAACCAGTATTACCTTTTTTCCTTCTATGAAGAAATCTATCTCCGTCGGACTGGGAACCAATCCGTCTTTGCGACGGAAATCATCCCTGAAAAAAGTTATATCAAGGTTCCCGTTTATAATGGTAGCCTTAGGCAGCTTTTTTTGAAGCTCGTCAATAATACGCTTGGCCAGGAAGATACCCCGCGGCTGGATGCCGATAATGACGGAATTATCAAAAAGGTCGTGATTTTCAATTAACTGATGGCAAAGGCGCTGAATGGTGATCTGGAATTTTTGACCGTCGAGCAAGGTAAGGTTTTGCATCAGTGCTTAATTTGACCAAAAGTAGGGAATTAAGTTGAAAGTTGACAGTGGAAAGTTGAAAGTTATACCTGTCTGCCCAATAAAAAAGCCTCCCGGTTTACAGGAGGCTTTTAATTATAATATTAAAGCTAAGCTTATTCTGCTGATTCTTCAGCTTCTTCAGAAGCTTCAGATTTAGCTGCCTCGGCAGCATCATCTTCAGTTTTCTTTGCTTTTTTGGCTTTGCTCTCTGCACCTTCCATCTTTTCTTTCAATTGTGCCAATACACCAAGATCACCTAAAGTTGATTTTTCAACAGATTCTTTCACTTTTTTAACAGCGCTGGTTGTTGCCTTAGCTTCTTTCTTCTTAGCATTGAATTCTTCTTTACGTTCTTCAGCTTTTGCCTCTTCCCAGATGCGGGCGTGAGAAACTACGATACGTTTAGAATCTTTATTGAATTCAATGATTCTGAAATCAGCGGTCTCTTCAGCTTTAACTGAAGAACCATCTTCTTTAACCATATGCTTAGTAGGAGCGAATCCTTCTACACCGTAAGGTAAAGCTACGATAGCACCTTTGTCAGTTACTTTTAATACAGTTCCTTCGTGGATTGAATCCAGTGTGAATACTGTTTCGAAAGTTTCCCAAGGGTTTTCTTCAAGCTGTTTGTGACCTAAGCTCAGTTTGCGGTTAGCTTCGTCGAGTTCCAGAACAACCACATCTAATTCTTCACCAACTTTAGTGAATTCGTTAGGATGATTTACTTTCTTAGACCATGAAAGATCAGAAATGTGGATCAATCCGTCAATTCCTTCTTCAATCTCAACAAACACACCGAAGTTAGTCATGTTCTTAACAACAGCTTTGTGCTTGCTTCCGATAGGATAGCGATCGCCGATATTCTTCCAAGGATCAGGAGTAAGTTGTTTGATACCCAGGCTCATTTTGCGCTCAGCACGATCAAGAGTTAATACCTGAGCTTCAACCTCATCACCAACTTTCAGGAACTCTTGTGGATTGCGAAGGTTTTGAGACCACGACATTTCTGATACGTGGATCAGGCCTTCAACTCCAGGAGTAATCTCAAGGAATGCGCCATAATCAGCAACAGTAACAATTCTACCCTTAACTTTAGAACCTATTTCTAAGTTAGTATCTAAAGCTTCCCAAGGATGCGGAGTTAATTGTTTTAATCCTAATGCGATACGTTTTTTCTCGTCATCAAAATCAAGAACAACCACGTTGATCTTCTGATCAAGGTTTAATACTTCACGCGGATGCTCTATGCGGCCCCATGAAATATCAGTTATGTGTAACAGGCCGTCTACGCCGCCAAGGTCGATGAACACACCGAAATCAGTGATGTTTTTAACAGTACCCTCAAGTACCTGACCTTTTTCAAGCTTAGCAACGATCTCAGTTTTTTGATTTTCTAAATCGTCTTCAATAAGCACCTTGTGAGATACTACAACGTTTTTGAACTCATGATTGATCTTAACAACCTTGAACTCCATTGTTTTACCTACATAGATATCGTAATCACGGATAGGCTTGATGTCGATCTGCGATCCCGGAAGGAAGGCTTCAACACCCATAATATCCACAATAAGACCACCTTTAGTACGGCTCTTAACAAAACCAGTAATGATCTTGTCCTGATCTAATGCTTCATTGATAGTTTCCCATGAACGTTGTGTTTTTGCACGCTTGCGTGATAATACCAACTGTCCGTTAGCATCTTCCTGCGATTCTACAAATACATCAACCGAGTCACCAACCTTAAGGTCCGGTGTATCACGGAATTCAGATAGTGATACAAGGCCATCAGATTTAAATCCGATGTTCAATACCACATCCTTGTTGTTAATCGATACGACAATGCCCGAGATGATCTCGCCTTTTTCGATCGAATTAAATGTTCCAGCATACATCGCCTCAAACTTTTCACGGTCTTCAGCGCTGTAATTACCAAAACCCTTGTCATCCGCATCCCAGTCGAAATCGCCTGTAGGGGTGATCATAGATTTTGATTTGATCTCTTCGATCGATACTGAATCAGCTTCTGATTCAATAGTTTCTTTTTCTTTAACCGCAGTGGTTTCTTCGCCCTGAAGTTCCGCTTGTTTAGCTGTTAACTCCTTTTCGGCTTCTAGTTTTTTGGCCATTAATTAATTTATCTCCTTTTTCCGATATTAAATCGGACTGCAAAGGTAGAAAAATTCATTTTTATTAAAAAACATTTTCGTTGTTTATTTTCTTGATAATAAGATCATTCTAAAGCCGCATCAAACATTCGCCGGGCAGCCCGGTTATAATGTTATTAATATATTGGCTATGAGTAAAGAAGAGCAAAGACCTGACAGCAGGATAAAAAACATTGAACCCGAAGAGGATGCATCTGCTACAAAGGATGCGCCCAGAATTGTTGAAGTAAGAAAAAGGGATAATGCGGCCGACAAGGATAATAAATTCGTATTGCACCAGAAGCCTTTTGATGAGCAGATGAATGAATCATATGATGATCGCAGGAGTAACTATTCTGACGAAGAAGCCGACTGACCTAAACGTTCTTTATTAACGGAAGTATCCGGGCCAGCGCGAAATCAAGCTGTTGCGATTGATCGATGGTTGTATTGTCGAGTATGATAGCATCATCGGCTCGTACAAGTGGACTTTCTTCCCGCGTGGTGTCGAGGTAATCCCGGTGGGCAATATTGTCAAAAACCTCCTCCATCGTTACGTCTTCACCTTTAAGCATAAGTTCCCTGAACCTTCGTTCCGCACGTATTTTAGGGTCGGCTGTCATAAAGATCTTTACATCGGCACCCGGGAAAACAACAGTTCCGATATCGCGTCCATCCATGATTATATTTTTAGACTTGCCCATCCGCTGCTGTTGCCGGACCATTTCTATCCTTACCTCTTTAATGGCACTCACCTCACTTACAAGTTCAGAAACCGGCATTTGCCGTATTTCCTCGGATACCTCTTCATCATTCAGGGTAATATGACTTTTGTAGTCCCGGGAATGGAAGTTCAGGTGGATGTCTTTAAGGGCATCAGCAATAGCCTCATGATCATTGAGATCGATATTGTTTCTCAGGAAATACAAGGTAACGGCCCTGTACATGGCGCCGCTATCTATATATATGAAATTAAGTTTTTTGGCCAGAGCCTTTGCAATGGTGCTTTTGCCGCATGAAGAATAGCCGTCTATGGCGATAACGATGTTTTTGCTCATCGGCAACAAATTTAGGGTTTAGGTTGGATTGGAAAGAAATATTTATTTATTGAGAGATAAGCGCCAGAATCAAGATTGATCGTGTTATCAAAGAGACGGATCTGTCCCACTGGTTTCCGGTTAAAAGGGTTGGGGTCGGGGAAACGGTTAGAATGATTTTTCTATAAACATACGACCACCTTCGGGGTCAAGCTTACCTGATTTGTTCTGGCTCTTGATTCTTGTTTCTCTCTCTATTGCTACTTTTGACCATGAATTTTTCTAAAGAAGACTTGCTGAAAGAAATAACCTTCAAGACATCGCGAAGCGGGGGTAAGGGAGGACAAAACGTCAACAAAGTTTCGAGTAAGGTTGAACTGAATATAGATATCAGGTCGTCAGCTTTATTCTCTGAAGAGCAAAAAGCCCTTTTATTATTCAAACTATCTAACAAGATCAATTCTAACGGCATTTTGCAGATCATTACCGAAGAAGACAGAAGCCAGTTAGTCAATAAGGAACGGGGTATCGAAAAGCTTATCGTACTTCTCAGAGCGGCTCTTCATCAGCCAAAGACGCGAAAAGCAACCAGACCAGGTAAAGCCGTAATTGAAAAAAGGCTGAAACATAAGCGTGCGACAGCGCTCAGGAAGATCAACCGGAAGAAAGATCTTTGGGACTAAGCAGTGGCATGTTTACCATGAAATGAAGTTCTGGCTATGAGCTTTGAGCTATGAGCAGTTAGTTTTTGCGAAATATTGCCCACAGCTCATCGCTCACAGCCCATCTAGTTAAACCGATAGTTTAAAGATGCCGAGCCATATTGATGTGGCCTGGCCATGCTTTTTACTTCTCTGGATTTAAAGATAAGGGAGAAGTCGGCTGTCCAGCGGTTTTTAGAGTAAATGACTCCCGCCTGCTGACTGAAGACCATCGGCTTCACGCCGAATACTACCGGCCCTTTATCCTCCCTGAATAATCCGCCTTCGATTGTTGCATCGTAAGCTATATAATGTAGCATAGGTTTAGCATAAAAGAAAAATTCCTTGTCCACAAGATCTTTTGACCTTGAGTTATGAGAAACAGTGCTTTCTGTACTTGCCGAATGAAAGAGCTGATTAAGACTGCCCGTACGGAACATAAGTCCTGCACCCGCACCGGAAAAGGTATTCCCAATATTTACATAAGATTCAATGCCGAGATCCAGCTTGCCGGTCTTATTTCGGAACAGGAAATACTTGTAATTTGCCGAGGCGTTTAATGCCGCTTCATTATTTACCTGCCATTGCCAGCCATTGATCTCATAGAATCCTACAATGTCATGCAGTAATTCCTGTGCTTCCTTGCCTTTTGCTGCAGGGCCGATAGTACCCGCCTGCAAGCTTACCTTTAAAGAGTTTTCAGAATAGAATAGAAAATTAACATTCCCGCCGAGATAGAGGTAGCCCGCAAATGGCCGATCGACGAAGCTTATGTCAGGGACATTTCCTGATTGAGCATTGTACATTTTCTGCCCGGCTTCGGCTTCCCAAATGATCTTGTTGAGTTTTTTATCAAGCCTGCCCTGATCGGTAGCTCTCCTGAAATAGATGAAAAGGCCGTTTGTATAATATCTGTCCTGGCCATACGCGAGGTATGAATCATTTTCGCTTCTGAAACCGAATTCGTTTTTAAAGGAAGGCGGTTGTGCTATTGCATATATTCCGCTAAAAAGAATAGCAGCTAAAAACACATAGAGAAATTTCATGAAGCGAAAATAGTAAAAGAAATAGCAGCAAAGAGTATGGAACAAAGAGCAAGGATTAGAGGCGCCTTGTGGATATCTTTACTCTTTGTTCCTTGTTCCTTATTCTATTAGTTCAAAGCGGGGGAGACTGGTTCCTTCACCGTCAGGTCAAGTGCGTCTTTCACCTTTTCCTTGATTAACGCCAGTTCTATAACTTCCTTCATCTCCGTTACATAATGGAAATTGAGGTCCTTAATGTAGTCTTCCTTGATTTCCAGGATGTCCTTTTGATTTGATTTACAAAGGATAATGTCTTTGATGTTGGCACGTTTTGCCGCAAGAATCTTCTCCTTGATTCCGCCCACGGGTAACACCTTACCGCGCAAGGTGATCTCGCCGGTCATCGCCAGGTGTGATTTAACCCGGCGTTGGGTAAATGCTGAGGTCAATGCGGTTAGCATAGTGATACCTGCCGAGGGACCATCTTTAGGTGTAGCGCCGGCAGGAACGTGAACATGTACATCCCACTGATCGAACAGACGGTGGTCAATATCAAATTTCGATGCATGAGCACGGAGATAGGCCATCGCAATTGTAGCCGACTCCTTCATTACATCGCCAAGGTTTCCGGTAAGAGATAATTTGCCTTTTCCAGGGCTGAGGCTGGCCTCTATAAATAAAATATCTCCGCCTACCTGGGTCCAGGCAAGACCGGTAACGACACCCGCAACGTCATTGTTTTCATAAAGGTCTTTATCGAATAGCGGCGGGCCTAGTATTTTTTCAACATCAGCTTTGCTGATCGCAGAACTATATTCTACCTCCATTGCAATTTTCGTTGCAATACCCCTTACCAGTGAACCAACCTTTTTCTCAAGTCCGCGTACCCCTGATTCGCGGGTATAGTCTTCGATCACTTTCTCGATGACAGGCGATTTAAGCGAAATGTTCGTGGTTTTTAGTCCGTGCTGCTCACGTTGTTTTGGAAGTAAATGCTGTTTGGTGATCTCGATTTTCTCTTCGATAGTATATCCGTTAACCTCAATGATCTCCATACGGTCCAGAAGAGCCGGTTGAATACTGCTCAATGAATTGGCTGTCGCGATGAACATAACATTCGAAAGATCGTAATCAACCTCAACATAATGATCATAGAACGCATTGTTCTGTTCCGGGTCCAATACCTCCAGTAAGGCTGACGAAGGGTCGCCTCTAAAGTCGTTCCCCACTTTATCGATCTCATCGAGGACAAATACCGGGTTCGAAGTGCCTGCCTTTTTTACAGACTGGATAATACGCCCTGGCATTGCGCCAATATATGTCTTCCGGTGACCTCTTATTTCCGCTTCATCCCGGATACCCCCAAGCGCCATCCGTACATATTTTCTTCCCAGCGCTTTGGCAATTGATTTACCAAGGGAAGTTTTTCCTACTCCCGGGGGGCCAACCAGGCAAAGGATCGGCGCTTTCATGTTATGCTTCAATTTAAGCACGGCAAGATATTCGATGATCCGTTGCTTGACTTTTTCAAGTCCATAGTGATCTTTTTCAAGTACCTTCTCGGCTCTCTTAAGATCAAAATTGTCTTTGGTAAAGTCATTCCAGGGCAAGTCGAGCAAAAGCTCCAGGTAGTTTATTTGTATAGAATAATCGGCAGCTGCAGGATTCATCCGGGCAAGTTTTTCTATTTCCTTGCCAAAGTGATCGCCGGTTTCTTTCGACCATTTCTTCTTTGCAGCCCTTGATCTCAGGTTTTCGATTTCAAGGTCCGGAGAGTTTCCTCCCAATTCTTCCTGGATGGTTTTTAATTGCTGATTCAGAAAATAGTCGCGCTGTTGCTTGTCAAGGTCAACTCTAACCTTCGATTGGATCTGGTTTTTCAGCTCCTGCATCTGCAGCTCGACAGTTAAATGTTCGAGAACCATCTTAGCCCTTTCGCGAAGATTGGCAACTTCAAGCATCTGCTGTTTAACTGCAACGTCCGCATTCATATTCGAGGATATAAAGTTGATCAGGAATGAAGCACTTTCAATGTTCTTGATCGCTATGCCCGCTTCGCTTGGAATATTAGGAGAGAGCTGGATAATTTGCATAGCCAGTTCTTTAATAGAAGCCATCAGCGCTTTGAACTCCTTATCAGCTTTGGGCCTGAGTTCCTCGAATTTCTGAATCGATGCTTTTATATAAGGATCGCTTTGAACCTCTTCCTTTAAACGGAAACGCTGCTTCCCCTGAATGATCACCGTCGTGTTGCCGTCAGGCATTTGCAGCATCTTGATGATAAGTGCTACGGTTCCCACCTCATTCAGCTGATCAAAAGCCGGATCCTCAACGCCAACATCGCGTTGTGATACAACGCCGATGATGCGATCTCCGCGGTAAGCATCTTTAATAAGTTTTATTGATTTATCCCTGCCTACGGTGATAGGAATTACTACCCCGGGGAATAATACAGTATTCCGCAATGGCAGGATAGATAATACGTCCGGTGTATCTTCATTGTTCATCTCCTCTTCGTCCTCCTGGGACATTAGGGGGAAAAACTCAGTATCTTCGTTTATTAATGGTAGGGTTCTGTTAAAATCGAAATTGTCGTAGTTGCTCATCTATATCTGAAAAACGTCATAATGACAGTAATTTGTCCTAATCGCCCTTTGAAAGGGTTGAAAGCTAAAAGTGCAAGGTATGTGCCAATTCTTCCTTTATATTAAATTAGTCAGATTTGCAGTTGAGAAACCGACAAAACTGCTGATATGGGTACATGCCGATAGTTTCGTCAGTGCTTTCAAAAACACCAAAATCTATTTAAATAAGCGATTTTTTTTCTTGTATTTACTAAAAGTAGTACATTTAAAAATAAATACATCTCGCACCCGTTAATTGATCGAGACAAATTTTCTTTATAACCTACATGAGATCAACGCCACTATTCATTTTCCTAACGTTATTTACCACTACAGTATTCGCCCAGAGTCCGTACCATAAAATGGGGGAGCGGGCACTCATCAACGGAGATTTTAAATCGGCAGTAAGCAGCCTGGAAAAGGCACTTGCAGCCGACACCAATGATGTCAATACCCTGTATATGCTTGGGTATTCATATTATCATTCAGGGAATTACAACAAGGCAGTGGCCACTTTTAACCGGGTGATCTCGTTGAAACCGAGCGAAAACAGTGCTTATTATTATCGTGGCAAAGCCCGGAATATTATGGCGAACGATACCAAAGGTATGTCTAATCCGGACCGCGAGAAATTGCTTCTGTCATCAATAAGGGATTTCTCCAAGGCGATAGACTTGAATGCCGAAGATGTTAAACTGTATCAGAACAGGGCAGTAGCCTACCGGGACTACGGTGTATTGAAGGGGCAGAAAATACCAGGCTTCTACGACAAGGCGAAGGCTGTTAATGCATTCCGGTCGTGTATAGGTGACTTTGAGAAGGTTTTAAGCCTTACACCGGGGCGCAAGGATATTACCACTCAGCTTGAAGACGCTAAGAGCTACCTGAAGAATTTAAATTGAGATTTTTCATATAACATAATAGGAGCCCTGCAATAAGCGGGGTTTTTCTTTTGATCCGGACTTTCAAAACAGAGCCGTGTTACGATCCATACGCAAACTTGAAAATCTTCACATTGTCTGCTGGTTGCTGAAAGATACCTGCTGGGTTATGGACCTGAAAACTGCAGGGATCGTCATGATCTTTCCGACCTTATTCCTGGCGTTTTATATAACTTACCGTTTCAGGAAGGTTCTGTCCGAGCTTTATCATAACCTGGCAGTTTGCTCATGGATACTTGCGAACACAGTTTGGATGATTGGAGAATTCTTTTTTGATGATACCCTGAGGCCCTATGCCATAGTGTTCTTTTTGACAGGACTGGCGGCGCTTGCTTTTTATTATATATTTGTCAGGCCGAGGACGAAGGAGGCTGAACTGACTGACATTGTCTGAGGACTGAGGTCTGATTTGGCCGGGGTGGAGATACTTGGCGAACAAGGTCGTGTATCCTATTCCGGAGGAGATCCCCGATCAAGTCGGGGAAGAGCCGTGGTAGTGCTCAATTAACCGTGTCATTATATAAGCGGAGAGACTCTCCCCCGATTTAGTCGGGGATCTCGTCAGAGCCGCTCCTACATTTCCGACCTCCCATCTCCGCGTCAAACCTCAGTTCCTCGCCCCAAAGTCCTGGACCCAGTACAGATTTACCTCAGCAACGCCAATTTCCCTGAAGTTTTTGTTCATGATATTCTTACAATGCCCCTCACTCCTGATCCAACTGTTCATTACCTGGTCGATAGATTTTTGGCCTGCAGCGATATTTTCGCCGTAAGCATAACTGCGTAAGCCCGAGAGGGTGTAGCCCGCTTCCTCTATCCTGTTCTTTATGCTTTTGCCCGATAAGCTCGTGTGTGCAAAATATCGTCGTCTGTACATGTCACGGGCGTGATTAAAGGCCGAGTTTTCCAAAGCATTATTCCATGTCACAGGCTCCACAGGCGGCATGTATGTACGGCCGCATTTGCATCCGGATGTACGAAGTTTGTTAACCCTGTTCAGGAATTCGTTCTGAAAATTATTTGACGACGCGGGCTTATCCGGGTCGTTCTTTAGCGCCATGCACGATAATAACGCCAGCGCGGGAATAGTTAAAATGAAACGCATAATACTGATGAGAGTATTAACGCCGGAAGAATCTGATTATTGGATCGCTATTTAAAAATACCGGAAATCTCATAGTTATTATTTCCCAGGAGGATCACGTCTTGTTTTTTTGCAATGCGATAAATGGAGTCGGGAATATAAATCAGTTCTTCGGCTGAACTGTAAAGGGCGTTTGCTGTATGATTAACGATAGTTATACCCTGCAGGTTACCCTGCTGATTTTTTCTGATCTCGATCGAGCGGGTGCGCAGTTTACTGTCAAGAGCTATGTACGTGGTCATTGTGCTATCCTGGACTATCTTGTAGCTGTCTCTCCAGGCAGCCTTATTGATATCTGATTCGGTAAAAAGACTCAATTCAGTTTCCCAGTTTGGCAAAACGTTGTCTTTGTTTTCAGACAATCCGTTTCTGCTTACGGTTTTCGCAACCCTGACGCCCGTCTGTGATAGCCGTGCTGATTCTTTTTCAAAAAAGCCCTTTAAGTCCATATATTTCTTTGCCTGCTTCGTTCCCGGCGCCTGGCAAGACGCAAAAAGAAGAAGTGCAACTAAGGTGGACTTGCTTAGCATTATGATACGAGTACGGTACCCGTCATAACCTCCGGTGCAGGAATGTTCATTAATGCGAGGATACTTGGAGCAACATCACCAAGTTTTCCGTCGGCGATATGGTGATAGTCTTTATCAATCAATATACAGGGCACCAGGTTGGTTGTATGCGCTGTGTTCGGAGATCCATCCTCATTGATCATAAAATCGGCATTGCCATGATCTGCCAGAATAATAAAGGAGTAGCCGTTTTTTATACCACACTCTACAACATTCTGAAGGCACTGATCTACTGTCTCTACAGCCTTGACAACGGCGCTGAACACACCGGTATGCCCAACCATGTCAGGGTTGGCAAAGTTCAGGCACACAAAATCCGGCCAGCCTGTCTTAAGCTCCTCGCAGATCGCCGTGGTGATTTCAGCAGCACTCATTTCGGGCTGAAGATCATAAGTAGCTACTTTAGGTGATTGGATCAAGATCCGTTTCTCCTGCTCAAACGCTTTTTCCCTTCCCCCCGAGAAGAAAAAGGTTACGTGGGGGTATTTTTCAGTTTCAGCAATACGAACCTGCTTTTTGCCAAAACTTTCAAGCACCTCCCCGAGTGTATTACTCAAATCATCCTTTGTAAAAACAACATTTACATTTTGGAACGTGTCGTCATAGGATGTCAGGGTAATAAAGTGCAGCGGAAGAGGAGACATATTGTATTCCGGAAACTCCCTCTGAGTCAACGCTGCTGTAATTTCTCTTCCCCTGTCTGTGCGGAAATTAAAGCAGATAACCACATCGCCGGTCTCAATTTTACCGACAGGCACACCATCGTTATCTATCTTCACTATTGGTTCGATGAATTCATCTGTGACACCGTTGTCGTACGATTGCTGGATGCTTTCAGAAATATCATGTGTAGGCGTTCCTTCACCTTTTACGAGAAGATCGTAGGCCAGTTTTATTCTTTCCCAACGGTTATCGCGGTCCATCGCATAATACCGTCCGATTGCAGATGCTATAACACCCCCGGACTTCTGAAGATGGTCTTCGAGCTCGAGAATGAAAGGAAGTCCGGAGTTGGGATCAGTATCCCTGCCATCCATGAAAGGATGAATAAATACATTTTTAACATTGTTTTCCTTAGCTGCGCTGCAGAGGGCTTTAAGGTGGCCGATGTGGGAGTGCACCCCGCCATTGGAAAGTAAACCAATAAAATGAAGGTTTTTGCCAGACGCTTTAGCGTAGTCGAAAGCTGCTTTTAAAACAGGATGATTTACCAGTTCATTTTCCCGTACTGCTTTATTAATCCGCCCGAGATCCTGATAAACAATTCTGCCGGCTCCCAGGTTCATGTGTCCTACCTCAGAGTTTCCCATTTGACCGGCAGGCAGGCCTACGGCCTCCCCGGATGCTTCAAGCTTTGAGTTGGGGTATGTTTTTAATAAATTGTCAAAAAATGGGGTTTCAGCAATGCTGACTGCATCAGAACTATCGTGCTTTCCATATCCCCAGCCATCTAATATAAGGAGTACCGCTTTTTTATTTTCCACACGCAAATATACATTTGCTGCAGCAAAATTCCAGACCTAATTACATCATGGCATGCTTTTAGCGCAATTTTATTTAGATATGGAAACAAGACTTTTACCTGTTTTAATTGTATTTCTGACTATACTGACCGCCGCAAAAACAAAACAGGCAACGGATATAGATTCGCTTGCCAGGTACTTTAGCTCAGGAGATGCTCAGAAAGTCTCGGGATATTTCTCATCGACCGTTGAACTTAACATCCTTTCGGAGGAAAACCTGTATTCTAAAGCACAGGCCGAACAGATATTGAGAGGTTTTTTTTTCAAGAACAGGCCGGTTTCTGCGAAAGTTATCCATCGTTTAACATCCAATCCAAACTATAAATTAGCTGTCTTATCGATGGTAACTGCCAAAGATAAGTTTCGCGTTTATACGTCATTGAGCAGTAATGGGGAGAGATTTCTTATTAAAGAAATACGAATAGAGTACGATAAAGAATAACAATTGCGATAAGTATTTCTATTTTTGTACTCAACCAATTAGAATGGATTCAGACATTACTCACCTTAAAACATTTATCCGACAGGCCCTAATAGAAGACATCGGCGACGGGGATCATACGTCACTTTCAACCATTCCCGCGGGCCAGCAGGGAGAAGCAAAACTACTGGTTAAAGACCACGGCATACTGGCCGGCGTGTCTGTAGCGCTTGAGATATTTAAGGCTGTTGACTCGGCCCTGAAGGTTGAAGTTCACATTTCTGATGGTGCCGAGGTACAGCCGGGAGACATTGCTTTTTTTGTAAAAGGGAGTGTACATTCAATTTTAGCAGCCGAGCGCCTGGTATTAAATGTTATGCAGCGTATGAGCGGCGTAGCTACAACAACCCACCGGGTCGTTAAGCTTCTTGAAGGAACTGATACGAAAGTGCTCGATACGCGAAAAACTACACCAGGTCTCAGATACCTGGAGAAGTTGGCTGTGAAAATAGGAGGTGGGGTGAATCACAGGTTTGGTTTATATGATATGATCCTCATCAAGGACAACCATGTCGATTATGCCGGCGGGACAGCCAAGGCTATCGAAGCCGCAAAATCGTATATTCATGCTAACGGCTTAAACATTCCAATAGAAATAGAAGTACGGAATATCAGCGAATTGAATGAAGTTATAAACAGCAGTGGTGTTGACCGCATTCTGCTTGACAATTTTGCTTTTGATCAATTAAAGGAAGCCGTTGCTGTGATAAACAAACGGTTTATTACGGAGGCTTCTGGTGGCATAACGGAGGACAATGTCCTGGAATATGCACAATGTGGAGTTGATTACGTGTCGATGGGTGCATTAACCCACTCCGTTAAAAGCCTAGATATGAGTTTAAAGGCTGTTGAGAGCAATTAAATTGATAAATCTTATCCTATACACCTTTTTGAATTAGTATAATTGTACCTGAATGATATCTATATACTCGGTCTCAGCTCTTATACTTGCCTACTTATTTGGCTCAATACCTACGGCAGTATGGATCGGTCAGGCCTTTTATGGGATTGATGTGCGGGAATATGGCAGCGGCAATGCTGGTGCCACGAATACCTTCCGGGTACTTGGCAAAAAAGCAGGAATAGCAGTCATGCTGCTGGATATTTTTAAGGGGTATACTGCCACAAATCTTGCATATCTTATTGGCCTTTCGGTTACGGGACCGCAAAATTCGGTTCAGTTCGTAAACTATCAACTGGCCTTGGGTATCACGGCTGTAATGGGACACTTATTTCCCGTATTTGCAGGTTTCAGAGGAGGAAAGGGTATTGCTACATTATTTGGAATGATATTAGCAGTACAGCCGCAGGCAGCGATGCTTTGCGTTCTTACCTTTGTTATTGTATTGTTGATAACCAAATATGTATCACTTAGTTCGATCCTTGCCGGATTCAGTTTTCCGCTAAGTATCATATTTATATTCCAGTCTCCAATACGCTCAGTATTATTATATGGGATGAGCATTTGCGTACTCATTCTGGTAACACATCAAAAAAACATTGAACGTCTGATCAAAGGTAGGGAATCCAAAGTAAATCTGTTTAAAAGGAAATAAAATTAACCAAGCTTATTTAAAACAGAATTATGAAAAGATTACAATTATTTAGCGTTGTCGCTATTAGCACAGCGTTATTATCATGTTCACAAGTTCCCCTCACGGGACGAAGCCAGCTAAGCCTGGTAGACGATGCTGTTCTCCGGGAACAAGCCAATCAAGCATATCAGCAATTTCTTTCTGACCCATCCACAAGAGTAATATCCAGCGGTACAGACGCACAAAGGGTAAGAACAGTGGGTAATAAACTAGCCAGTGCGATCAACCGCTACATGCAGGCTAATGGCTATGGAGATAAATACAATTATAATTATCAGTTCACTTTAGTGGACAGTAAAGAAATTAATGCATGGTGCATGCCCGGTGGTAAAGTTGCGGTATATGCCGGTATTCTGCCGGTTACTCAGAATGATGCAGGTTTGGCTACGGTGATGGGTCATGAGATTGCTCACGCTATCGCTCAGCATGCCGCAGAGCGATACTCTCAAATGACCCTGGCGCAGGGTGGCGGTGCTATCGTCGGAGCAGCGGTAGGGGGCAGGTCCGAAGGTACACAGCAGATAGTCGGACAATTGTATGGTCTTGGCGGACAGCTCGCACTTTTAAAATATTCACGTAACCAGGAAAGCGAAGCAGACCGGTTGGGATTGATATTTATGGCGATGGCAGGTTATAATCCAGATAATGCCGTGGCGTTCTGGCAGCGAATGGCAGCTGCGAAGGAAGGCAACGGTGCACCTCCCGAATTCCTTAGTTCTCACCCAAGTGATGCAACCCGGATTGCCGCTATTCAAAATCTGCTTCCTGAAGCGAGACAGTTTTATAAAGGCGGCCGAACAGCTGCTAACTAAGAACTAAGTAAAAGCCCGGTCAATCCGGGTTTTTTTGTTTCAGCACTTCCAGGATGGCTTTAGCCTTAAGTACACACTCGTTATACTCGTGTTCCGGATCAGAATCGAGAGTAATGGCGCTTCCGGTCTGGAAGGAAAGGTAGTTGTTCTCCTGGTTATACAGTAAGGTACGGATCACAACATTGAAGTCGAAATCGCCGTTCGGGGCGAAGTAACCCATGGCACCTGAATATACTCCCCTTTTTGTTCTTTCATATTGCTCAGCCAGGTCCATCGCGCGTACTTTTGGGGCGCCGGTCATTGATCCCATGGGAAAGGTATTGGCGATGATTTCAGCATTGGATAAACCTTCAGCTTTTTCGCATGTTACCGTTGATATTAACTGGTGAACCTGAGTAAAGCTGTAAATGCCGAACAGCTCTTCCACTTTCACAGAGCCTGGCTTAGCACTCTTTGTCAGATCGTTCCTTACAATATCCACGATCATCACATTTTCTGCCAGTTCTTTTTCATCGGTTTGAAGATTCCTTTTCTGATTATCGTCCTTTCTCTTGTCGGGATCCCTGGCAGATGTTCCCTTTATTGGCTGGGAGATCAGCTTTTGCCCCCGCCGGCTTAAAAAACGTTCCGGCGTAGCAGACATGATAAACCGGTTGCCGGTTTTCATATAACCGGAAAATGGAGTCGGCGAAATTTTATTTAACCTGATAAAGGTATCCAGGGGGTTTATTTCAGCATTTTCGGCGTAGAACTCCTGACAGAAATTGATTTCATAGATATCCCCGCGCTGTATATGACGCTTGATGTCATTGACAGCCTCGACGTATTCGGACCTGGTAAAACGCGATTGTATGCCCGTAACGGGCTTATTGCTTCTATCGGCAACGTTCAACCTATTTATAGCATGCCACGTACTTAACGGATCGCTGCTGCTGATCTCAACCTCGGTCCCCTTTATAAGGACTGTGTGGCGCGGAATAAAAAAGCAGAGATCAGGGAAGCCAAGATGATCGCTGTTTCCCGAGCTCAGATCCTCAAGTTCATTTTTTAGGTCATAAGCCAGGTAGCCTGGGATCAGGGTGTCTGTTTCATATAAAAAGCGATCGAGCTTTTCAAATGATCCGGCCCCGGCCGAACTTAATTTTCGGACTGCCCCCGCTGCGATAAATGTATCAAAGGCGGTATAGGGATCTGCATATTTGTTTGAATCAAAATAGCAGGCATCGTCAAAAGTATTGGCCCATTGCAGGGCTTTTAATTTGAAAGTATCCGGTTCGGGAGCGACAAAAACTTTTGAAGCAGGCACTTTGATCTAGATAATCATACTCCGTTTCAGCTAAGAATAAGCGTTTGCTCACGGTCAGGCCCTACTGAGAGATACTTTACCGGTACTTCTAAGTGTTTTTCCAAAAACGTTATGTAGGAACTCAGCTTCGCAGGTATTTCGCTCACTTTTCTTATTCCGGTCAAATCTTCCGCCCAGCCCGGGATGGCTTCGAGTATCGGTTCTGCTGTTACGGCATGGATATCGTATGGCATATAGTCAATGATGTCGCCGTTGTACTTATAGCTGGTGCAGGCATAGATGGTGTCAAACCCGCTTAGGACATCGGCTTTGGTCATTACCAGTTCGGTAACACCATTGAGCATGATCGCATACTTCATAGCAGGCAGGTCAATCCATCCGCAACGGCGCGGGCGACCGGTTGTTGCGCCGAACTCCCGGCCTACCTGGCGTAATTGTTCGCCTGTTTCGTTTTCAAGCTCGGTTGGAAAAGGACCGCTTCCTACACGTGTACAATAGGCCTTGAATATCCCAATTACATTTCCAATATTTTTAGGAGCTACGCCAAGTCCGGTGCATGCGCCGGCAGAAGTGGTGTTTGACGAGGTCACGAACGGATATGAACCAAAGTCGATATCCAGCATAGTTCCCTGGGCCCCCTCAGCGAGAACCTTTTTGCCTTCCTTAAGATACTGATTAACAAAATGCTCGCTGTCAACCTGCGGGATGCTTTTTAACAATTCGATTGCTTCAAAGAAAGCCGCTTCTTTTTCAGAGAAATCAGGGATCTCTCCGTAATGGGAAAGTATTGAACGATGCTTGTTCACAAGCTTATTGTAACGGTCACGAAAATCTGTGAGCATAGTGTCGCCCACACGAAGGCCATTACGTCCGGTCTTGTCCATGTAGGTTGGGCCGATTCCCTTAAGGGTCGAACCGATCTTGTCGGCTCCCATATTGGTTTCGGAAGCCGCGTCAAGTAGCTGATGTGTAGGCAGGATCAGATGTGCCTTTCTGGCTATTACAAGCTTCTTTTGTGCCACCGGATCAAATCCGTTTTTCTTTAAGTTATCGAGCTCCCTTTTTAAAATAATCGGATCAATAACAACGCCGTTCCCGATCAGGTTCATCGCATTATCATTAAATATACCTGAAGGAATGGTGTTCAGCACATATTTTTGATTGTTGAACTCAAGTGTGTGCCCTGCATTCGGGCCGCCCTGGAAACGTGCGATCAAATCATATTGCGGACATAAAACATCAACAATTTTTCCTTTTCCTTCGTCGCCCCATTGGAGGCCTAGTAATACATCGATTGTCATTAGTTAAATTAAGGGAGTATGGGTATGGTATGAAGATTAATTTTTATTGGAATATGATTCGCAATGACCTGCTTTGAGCCGGTCGCAATTGCCATAGAGATTTAAGGAGTGGTGTTTTATATCAAACTTTAATATCTCACCCATCATACTTTGAATTTGCTGTATCCGGGGATCACAAAATTCTACAACCTTTCCGCAGTCAATGCAGATAATATGATCATGCTGTTTATAGCCGTATGATTTCTCGAACTGCGCCATATTCTTGCCAAACTGGTGTTTAGTAACCAGGTCGCAGGCCACGAGCAGTTCAAGCGTATTATAAACCGTGGCCCGGCTAACACGGTATTTTTTATTTTTCATGTGGATATAAAGGGATTCCACATCGAAATGATCATTTCGTGAATAGATCTCCTCCAGAATGGCGTAGCGCTCAGGTGTTTTCCTGAGACTTTTATTTTCCAGATAAGCTTCAAAAATTTTAATTACCAGTGCAATAGTATCTTGTCCGGCCATAGTGTGATTAAATGACCCGCAAATTTATCCAAAAAATTATGAATATCCTTATTTAATTCAGGAAGCTTTGACCAGATCCTCCGATTGTGAATCAAACCGGGTAACAGAAGTGACCCCCGGAACGGTTTTAAGTTTAGCGATCATATCGTTCAGGTGTTCTGTATTATTGACGTAAACCATTATAGAACCATCGAACATGCCCTCGTTCGTATCTACAGTTATAGAACGCATATTGACTTTAAAATCTCCGGAAATAATGCTGGTGATATTACTGATCAGCCCTACATCGTCGATCCCGATAATCCTTAGGCCTGTAAGGAATGCCAGTTCTTTTTGTGAGTTCCACCGGGCTTTAACAATTCTGTACCCGTAGTTCGACATTAGTTTTGCCGCATTCGGGCAGTTGGTGCGATGGATCTTTATTCCATCTCCCACGGTCACAAAGCCAAATACGTCATCCCCGGGTATCGGGTTACAGCAGGCAGAAAGCTTGTAATCCAGTTTTTGGAGGTCTTCTCCAATAAGCAGGGTATCATTGTCGCTCTTAACTTTTTTGGTAAATTGATCCGGTGTCAGGTTTTCAGGCCTTTCAGGTTTGTTTTCTACTATCTTTTCCGAAGCGACAAACTCTTTGAGCTGTTTAACATCGATCAGGCCCTTTGCTACATTAAAGAAAAGATCAAGAGTGGAAGGTAGTTTAAAGTAATAAGTTAGTTTATAAAGATTATCTGTGTTATAAGTGACTTTGAGCGACTTTAGCTTTCGTTCAAGTATCTCCTTTCCTTGCTCTGCGATCTTTCGCTTTTCCTCTTTTAAGGATGACTTAATCTTTGATTTGGCTTTCGCAGTGACTACGAAACTTAGCCAGTCTTCTTTCGGCGATTGTTTACTGGAGGTGATAACTTCGACCTGGTCGCCATTTTGAAGTTTATAAGAAAGAGGTACCAATTTATGGTTGACTTTAGCACCTATACAATTGGCGCCAATATCGGTATGTATTTCGAAAGCGAAGTCGAGTGCAGTTGCATTTACCGGTAGCTGGATAAGGGCGCCCTTCGGTGTAAAAATAAAGATCTCGTCCGAGAATAAGTTCATCTTGAAATCATCCAGGAAGTCAAGGGCGTTCGATTCGGGATTGTTCAGCATTTCCCTGACCTTATGGATCCATTGATCAAGCCCACTGTCGCCGCCGCTATCGGCGGAAGGCTCTTTATATTTCCAGTGTGCAGCAAAGCCCTTTTCAGCAATTTCGTTCATCCGGGTGGTACGGATCTGAACCTCGACCCATTGGCCCCTGGGTCCCATGACTGTGGTGTGCAACGATTCATAACCGTTTGCCCGCGGCGAGGAAATCCAGTCTCTTAAGCGGTCAGGGTTCGGGTGGTAAAGATCAGTTACAATCGAGTAGGCTTTCCAGCAGTCTGACTTTTCATTATCAGGCTTGCTGTTCAGGATGATACGGATAGCAAAAAGATCATATACTTCATCAAAGGGAATATTCTTCTTCCGCATCTTTGTCCATATCGAGTGAATGGATTTTGGCCTTCCATAAACATCAGCCTGGAGTCCCTGTTCGTTAAGAATTTCACTGATAGGAGCAATAAAATCACGGACAAAGTTTTCGCGCTCTGTTCTTTTTTCATTGAGCTGCTGTGCGATGAACTTGTAAGTAACCGGTTCCATATACTTCATGGAAAGGTCTTCCAGTTCCGATTTCAGTGTATAGAGTCCGAGCCGGTGCGCGAGCGGTGCGTACAAGTAAACGGTTTCCGATGAGATTTTCAGCTGCTTATCGCGCGGCATAAAATCCATGGTACGCATATTATGGAGCCTGTCAGCAAGTTTGATAAGGATCACCCGCACATCATCAGCCAGCGTTAGCAGCATTTTTCTGAAATTCTCGGCTTGCAGGGAACTATTGTAATCGAATACGCCGGAGATCTTCGTAAGGCCGTCAATAATTTTGGCTACTTTCTTTCCAAACTCCCTTTCGATGTCTTCCAGAGTGATGTCGGTATCTTCAACAACGTCATGTAGAAGGGCGCAAACGATAGACGTGGTTCCCAGGCCGATCTCTTCAGCAGCGATCTGTGCAACGGCGATGGGATGATAAATGTAAGGCTCGCCAGATTTACGGCGCATATCCTGATGACTTTCAAGAGCCATGTTAAAAGCAAGGCGTATCATACGTTTATCGCCTTTTTGCAAAGTAGGCTTACATGCCCTGAGCAATGCGCGATAACGCTTGAGAATCTCTTTCTTCTCCGCCTCCAGATCGATCACAAGTTCTTTCATCGTTCTAATGCAATAGCCAATATATTAAAACGTTAAGCATACGCTATGGGTTACATTAAACGCGTGCCGGGTATTAATATATATAAAATATTAGCTGTAAATTTGCAGAGTATAAATTTATGAATTTTTTTAGGCTATTGGTAATGTTTTGTGTGGCTTTGATGTCAAAAATGGCATTAGCCCAATATAAGAACGATCCAACCATAAAAGGAGTTAAGGATACCATAGTCGTTGCTGTTACGAATATTGACGACGAACTTATTCCATGGGTAGGCCTTCCTGAAATTACCATTGTAGATACCCGTATTTTCAAATCGCCCCTGGAAAGGGCAAAATTTAACAGGCTGAGGTATAATGTTATGAAGGTTATGCCTTATGCGATGTTTGCACGACAGCGATATGCCCGGCTGCAAACCGATCTTGCGCACACCAGGAACAAGAAGGAGCAAAGAGTGCTGGTGAAGACTTTTGAGAATGAAATTAAGGCAATGTTTAATCGTGAGATCAAAAATTTAACGATAACACAGGGCGGCATCTTAATAAAGCTAATTGACCGGGAAACCGGGAATAGCAGTTATGAACTGGTTAAGGAAATGAAAGGAGGAGTCACAGCCTTCTTTTATCAGTCTGTAGCACGTATCTTTGGTAATAACCTCAAAAACAAATATGATCCGCAGGAGGATCGGGATATAGAAGCAATTATCCAGTCCTCGGGTTATTACATGTACAATCTATGACGGAAAGATCAATTTACCAGTTCACCGTTCCCTGTTTGAACGGTGAGGAACGGAAATTAATCGATTATAAGGACAAAGTACTTCTTATTGTAAATATAGCCTCCGAATGTGGTTTTACTCCGCAGTTGAAAGAACTTGAAGTTTTGAGAACCGATTTTGAAGGGGATGATTTCAGGATACTTGCTTTTCCATCGAATGATTTTGGCGGTCAGGAGCCCCTCGAAGGTGATGCGATAGCAAACTTTTGCGAAGATAACTATGACACCCATTTCGACCTGTTTGGGAAAATCCGGGTGAGAGGCGAGTATGCTCACCCGCTCTATAAGTTCCTGGCTGATAAGAAGCATAACGGGCATGTCGGCGCAGTGCCACGATGGAACTTTCATAAATATCTTATAAACCGTGACGGTGAAGTGGTTGATTTTTTCTACCCATTTACAAAGCCTGGTTCTTCCCGGATAAAAAAGAAAATTATTAAGTTATTGAATAGTAAAACCTTATGAAATTAGATATTTTGGTATTTGCGGTGCATCCCGATGATGCCGAGTTAGGCTGTTCGGGCACTATATTAAAACATATTGCAGCAGGCAAAAAGGTCGGCATAGTGGATCTTACCCGTGGGGAGCTCGGAACCCGCGGGACTGCGGAAACCAGGGATCAGGAATCGGCCGCATCAACAGCAATACTAGGGCTCCATATCCGTGAGAACCTGGGGATGCGCGACGGGTTTTTCAAAAACGATGAAGAACATCAATTAAAGATCATCCGGATGATCAGGAAATATGCTCCCGAGATTGTGCTTAGTAATGCTTTGCATGATCGCCACCCAGACCACGGACGGGCGGGTGAATTAGTATATGATGCCCTGTTTTTATCTGGCCTTGCTAAGGTGAAAACGCAACTGGATGGAAAAGAGCAGCAAGCTTTCCGGCCGCGTCTGCTTCTGCAATATATCCAGGACAGGTATATTCAGCCTGATATTTTAGTAGACGTTACCGAATTTTGGGAGAAAAAACTGGAAAGTATTCACGCCTTCAAAACACAATTTTTCAATCCTGATAATGATGATCAGCAAACCTATATATCATCGCCTGATTTTCTCAAGATCATTGAAGCCCGCTCAAGGGAGCTCGGAAAATCTATCGGAGCAGTGCACGCTGAAGGCTTTACCAGTAAAAAACTGTTGGGCGTTAATGACTTGTTCGAATTAAAGTAATGGATGAATGTATGGCAGTTATCAATAACCGGATCCGGTGGACGGCAGCTGATATACACTGCCCTGATTACTGAATGCCGTTTGTTTCTTAGCCTATGATCTTCTCTAAAGTTTCCAGACCCTTGTCAATCTGTTCCTCGTTAATGATAAGTGCCGGCCTGAAACGTATTGTTCTATCACCACAGCCGAGAAACATCACGTTCTCTTCCATGCCCTTCGCGATAAATTGATCTCTCATTGCCTTATTTGGAAAGTCGAAGGCGGTTAGCAAACCACGGCCGCGTACATTTGAAATATTCCGATGTTTTTCGGAGATCTTGCGAAGGCGTTCCTGAAGATAATTACCTGTTATTGCTGCGCTGCTTAAGAGGTTATCCTCTTCAATGATCTCCAGGATCCTTGTTGACCTGACCATGTCCACCAGGTTACCTCCCCAGGTAGAATTGATCCGCGAAGGTACTTTAAATACGTTGGTTTCTATTTCGTCGACTTTGTTGCCAACCAGGATCCCGCATACCTGCATTTTTTTACCGAAAGCTAAGATATCCGGCCGGGCTTTTTCTCCAAAATGCTGATGAGCCCAGAATTTCCCCGTGAGGCCTACTCCGGTCTGAACTTCGTCATAAATCAGGAAGCATTCATTATCATCGCACAACTGCCTGAGCTGTTCAAGGAATTCCTGCCTGAAGTGATTATCGCCACCCTCAGACTGAATAGGCTCTATGATTATGGCGCAAATGTCATCTTTGTTATCCGCAAAAGCCTGATTGATCTGTGCAATGGACAAAGCTTCCCTCTTTTTCAGATCTTCATATCCCTCATCACTAAATGGAAAATGGATTGCTGGGGTACTTACCCTGGGCCAGTCGAATTTGGCGAACCATTTTGTCTTATCGGGCAAGGTATTGGTTAGACTGAGTGTGTAACCCGAGCGGCCGTGGAAAGCTTTTTCAAAATGAATAACCTTTGTTCCCTTTTCGCGGGTATAACCTTTCTGATAATTTTTCTGAACCTTCCAATCCATAGCTACCTTTAACGCATTCTCAATGGCCAGTGATCCGCCGGCAATAAAAAATGCGTGTGGAAGATATTCCGGTATGCCTACCCGGGAAAAAGTCTCTACAAACTGGGCGTATTGTGTCGTATAAATATCAGAGTTCGACGGATTTGTCAGAGCTGCCAGCATGAGGTTCTTCTTGAATTCTTCGTCGTTAACCATTTTCGGGTGGTTGTATCCAAGAGGAACCGAGGCAAAGCATGTAAAAAAATCAAGTAAAGTACGGCGGTGTTTGGAATCGTATATGTAAACGCCATTACTTTTTTCCATATCAAACGTAAGATCATATCCGTCTGCGAGGATGTGCTTGCTAAGCGTTTTATTGACCTGATCCGGGGATACTGATAATTTATACATAGCTCTTTTGCTTATTCCCAAAAATAAAATAAACCGCACAAATGCGCAAATTTCAGCACTTTATGTGCGTTTTTATGTAAAAATAGGTTTAAACAGTTTAAACCTGTTTTTTAACGCCTGGATTTCGGAGGCAGCAAAATTTTGTTTAGCATTTTATAGAGATCCCGGCGTATTTTGCGCTTAGAATGTTGCCGCTTGATTGAATTTTGATGACATACCCAACAGACCCGTCAATCCGCCGGTGTGCACCGCAAGGATTTTACTCCCCGGCGCAAACCTGCCACGGGAGGCAAGATCAAAAAGTGCAAAAAACATCTTACCCGTATAAACAGGTTCAATCAAAATGCCAGTCGACCGGCAAAGGGAATGCACAAAATCAAGGAGCTCAGGAGACGTTTTAGCATAGCCGCCGAAATGGTAATCTGTATGCATTTCAAACTGATGAGGCGTGTATTTTTTAATCACGTCGGTGAGGTATTCACCGCCCTTTAATACGGGCACGATATGGGCTGTGGCAACCAGCGATCCTTCTCCAATTCCGTGTGTTATTCCGGCCGCTGTAGTTCCCGTTCCGGCTGCACAGAAGATATGGTCGTAGGCTTCTTCCGACAGTTCTGTTATAAGTTCAGCACAGCCCTTTACTGCCAGTTCCCCAGCACCCCCTTCATCAATAAACATAGTCTCAGGATCATCGCCGAACAGTTCGCTGAATAAAAGGAGCTTGTCGCGATAAGATGAGCGGTCTGTAAACCTGAGTTCCATCCCAAAAAGCTTACATAGCATAAGGATGTCATTTTGAACTTCTTCACCACGTACAATACCTGTACTTTTAAAGCCAAACCTGGCGGCTGCACAGGCAGTCGCAATAAGGTGATTTGAATACGCGCCCCCGAAGGTGACCAGGTGTTTTTTACCCAGATGGTCGGCCTCAAGCAGAATATATTTAAGTTTCCGCCATTTATTTCCTGAAATAAACGGATGGATCATATCATCCCGCTTTACAAAAACTTCAATTCCTTTTTCAGTAAATAAGGGATCGAAAATTTGCTCAACCGGGCTGTCAGTATTTAATCCAGTCAAGGGATTTGAGCTATTTCCCTAGTCCAAAGCCAATCCCGCCGTTGAAAGAGTTGTACTCGGCCATGCTGTAAGAGCCGTAAATCCGGAAAAATGCCAGGTTTAGCTGAAAGCCCAGGTTAGTCCTGAAGCCGCTGATATCGGTCTGCTTAATATTAACCGGATTGGTAAAAACTGTATATGTAGGCCCAAGCAGGTCTGCACCGCTTACGATCGGATAGTTCCCTATCAATCCCACATCGGTCTTTGATGAATTATATCCAAGACTTATGAATGGCGTGAAGACCAGCAATCGTTTTGAAAGGATCACTTCCGTATTTATACCGGAAAATTGTGCATCGACTTTCTGCCCGGAAAAGTCGGTCGGTTGTCCTGCGGAAGCAGGCCGGGCGCCTGATGGTACGGGAACATCAAGCGGCACTGTATAATTGAATTGGGTATATCCGATGGCAACAGCGACATCAACCGGCGTCAGCTTATCGACTGCTCCCGAAATTAAAGGCAAGATCTCTACCTTAAGTCCGCCGCCAAACATTCCTATTTCGCCGAGATCATCCCCAAGGTTAACTTTTGGCATGGCCCTCAAAGTAAATTCGAGTCCTCTCGGTAAACCGATACTGCCCTGCAGCTGTGGTGCTGGAATTAACCCTACACCCGTACCTTCCGGCATCCTGAACGTTTCCAGCAGGCGGTTTTGTGAATCGTACACGGAAAGTTGAACTCCATCATTGGTGTTGCCGGCAAGCGTGGGAGTTATTACCTGCGCCGCATTTGTCGGCCGGATGTTAGACGACAAGCCAATTTTGGTAACATCAAATGATTCGTCCTTCTGAGGCACCACAGCTCCGGTCACTCCGAAGCGGAGATCAAAACGCAGCAAATTCTTAGAATGAGCTGTATTGTTCCAGCCCGAGTTTAAGCCAACCCCAAACCCTTTAAAAAGAGGTCTTAGATATGCCTGCGCAAGTTTAGTCGCATCTGCAGGGCTTGACTTTATCAATTCAGAAATATCGCTTTGGGCAGAAACGTTAGCAGCACCTAAAGCCGATAAAAAGAAAACTGCCAATGTGGTTTTAAGAATATTTTTCATCCTGGTTGAAATAAAATTACAGGTAAAGTTAACTCTTTTTATAATTCTGTTAAACGGAGTTTACCCGCATTACCAAAAAACCTCAAATTATGGCATTTGTTTTATGTGAAGATAATGGCTATAAAGAATTATTTTTGCGGCATGACCGAGGAAAATGACGTCCAGGAATTAGAGGAACAGGATCTGTACGAACACCTGCGGATCGTGGTGGATAAGGGGCAGTCCTTGCTGCGATTGGACAAATTTCTAATTATACGTACGGAGAACACATCCCGTAACCGGATACAAAATGCAATCGATGCAGGTAACGTTCTGGTTAACGATAAAATAGTTAAAGCGAGCTATAAGGTCAAACCATTGGATGTGGTCTCCCTGGTACTGCCGCATCCGCCAAGGGATACCGAGATTTATCCTGAGGATATCCCAATAGACATTGTGTACGAGGATGATGATGTGATACTGGTAAATAAGGCTCCGGGCATGGTTGTACACCCTGGATTTAACAACTATACAGGTACGCTTGTAAATGCGCTTGTTCACCATGTAAGGAAGCTTCCGCAGCTGCCAGGTAATGATGGCCGGCCGGGGCTTGTACACCGGATCGATAAAGACACTTCAGGATTGCTTTTGGTGAGTAAGAACGAATGGGCTATCACCTTCCTTGCAAAACAATTCTTCGATCATTCTATAACAAGAAAATATCTGGCCCTGGTTTGGGGCGATCTTAAAGATGACGGAACCGTAAAGGGCTATATCGGAAGGAGTATGAAGGACAGAAAGGTAATGGCGGTTTATGACGATGAAGCTCATGGAAAATGGTCGGTAACGCATTATAAAGTCGTTGAACGCTTTAACTACGTGACCTTGATTGAATGTCAGCTTGAAACAGGACGCACTCATCAGATACGCGCCCATATGAAGCATATTGGTCACCCTTTATTTAATGACAGCACATATGGAGGCGATCGGATAATCAAAGGCACGGTATTTAACAAATACCGGCAATTTGTAGAGAATTGCTTCGCGCTGATGCCAAGGCAGGCGCTCCATGCTAAATCCCTGGGTTTTATACATCCCTCCACCCGGAAGTTTATTCATTTCGAAACTGATCTTCCTGTAGATTTTAATTCGGTACTCGAAAAATGGCGCAATTACATTAAAGAATAATTCATGAGCAAGCAGTTCATTAATTTCAATGGGGCTATCGTGCCCGCTGATCAGGAGATTTTAACGGCATCAAATCGTGGATTTAAGTTCGGGGACGGTCTTTTCGAGTCGATGAGGCTAATGAAGGGAGAAGTGAAATTTGTGGATATGCATTGCGACAGGATCACGAAGGGCCTGAAGCTGCTTAAAATGGACTCCTGGGCGCAGGTAGATGTCTGGTTCATACGGGAAAAGGTCGAAGAACTCACCCGGAGAAATAAAACAGGGCCGAACGCCCGGATAAGGCTGACGGCCTACCGCGATGGCGAAGGATTGTACAGTCCCGCTTCCAATAAAATGGGTTATGTCCTGGAGGCCTCCAAATTGTCTGAAGATTACTATGCTTTTAATGAGAAGGGGCTGATCATTGACGTGTTTGATGAAATCACCAAGCCTGTAAACATTCTCTCGAATTTGAAAACCTGCAATTCTCTTCTATATGTTCTCGCAGGGATCTTCAAAAGCCAAAACTCGCTCGACGAGGTAATGGTACTTAATAATAGCGGCTTTTTGTGCGAATCCATGAGCAGTAATGTTTTTGTGGTGTACGACAAGAAGCTATACACTCCGGCTCTTGCAGAAGGCTGTATTGCGGGCGTTATGCGCCAGGCTGTGATCAGGCTTGCCCGGGAGAACGATGTTGAATTAATAGAGGCACAGATCAGTCCGGATATTTTAAATGAAGCCGATGAAGTTTTCCTAACCAACGCAGCCCGGGGAATTCAGTGGGTGATGGGCTATAATAATAAGAGGTATTTTAACGAGGTTTCGAGGTTTCTTACACAGAAACTGAATACCTGATGCCAATGCCTTTACAGTTTGGCGCCTCGAAGGAATTCGTCAACTTTCATTCGTTTCTTTCCTTCCAGTTGCAGGTCTTTTACAGAAATAAAGCCATCATTGCAGGCAAACTTTAAAAAGGTTTTATTATCAGTTATGTATGCCCCAGGCTGCAAATCCGGGTCCGATTTTTCGGGAACTGCACTAAAGATCTTCAGCGACTTATCATGCAAGGGTGTAAAGGCCGTAGGATAGGGGCTTAAGCCGCGGATAAAGTTGTAAACGCTTTCTACCGGCTGGTCCCAGTTGACCAGGCAGTCGTCTTTAAAGATTTTCGGTGCAATCTTCAGCTCGGGCAATGATGGCTGGGGGGCTTCGGTATATCCGCCGTTGCTGATCGCTTTTACCGTCCTGACGAGAAGCTGCGCCCCGGTGGCCATAAGCTTATCGTGAAGATCGCCGGCAGTATCGCTCTCGTTAATGGCAACACGTTCGGCAAAAAGCAAGTCTCCTGTATCGATCTCTTGTTTTAAGAAAAATGTGCTCACGCCGCTTTCATTCTCGCCATTGATGATCGCCCAGTTTATTGGAGCAGCACCGCGATATTGCGGCAGGAGAGAGGCATGCAAGTTAATGGTTCCTTTGGGAGGCATATTCCAAACCACCTCCGGCAGCATTCTAAATGCCACTATCACCTGCAGATCAGCATTCAGGGAGCGAAGTTCATTAAGAAATGCAGGGTCTTTGAGTTTGACGGGCTGAAGCACTTTTAATCTCTGTTCAACGGCATATTTTTTTACAGCCGACTCATTTATTTTCTGACCCCTCCCTGCCGGCTTATCCGGCGCTGTAACCACGCCAACGATTTCAATCCCATTATCCAGAAGTGCTTTTAAGGAAGCTACAGCAAAATCGGGCGTACCCATAAAGACGACTTTCATATTGATGTCAGGTGTTAGGTATGAGCTCTCAGTTTTCAGTTTTCAGTTTTCAGTTCTCAGCTCTCAGCTCTCAGCTTTCAGCTTTCAGTCAAATCGTCTGCTAATTTAAGCCGAAAATCCGAAACTATGGCGCGTGACGATGTAACGATTAGTCCGGCAAAAGTTGCATCTTTGAACAGGACACTAAACTATAGCAGCTTGAATCTTCCTCTATTTATTGCTAAACGGATCACGTTTAATTCTCAGCGGACTTTTTCGAAGCTAATTGTTCGCATTGCCATCCTGGGCATTATGCTTGGCCTGGCTGTGATGATCCTGGCAGTGGCTATTGTAAAAGGATTCAAAGCCGAAATCCGGGAAAAGGTCAGGGGATTTTCCGGCGACATTCAAATATCCCGGCTGGACCTGAACAGCTCCTATGAGAACTCGCCTTTTATCATTGATCCGAAGAAGCTAAACGAACTCCTTGTTACACCTAATATCGCTTACGTCCAGCCTTTTGCTACGAAACCGGGTATCATTAATACCAATGACGAGGTAGAAGGGGTCGTATTAAAGGGGGTCGATAAAACTTACAACTGGGCTTATTTTAAGAAAACTCTTGTCGCCGGAAAAGTCATAGACTTTACGGATAGTGTCAAATCCAGGACGCAGATCCTGATCTCTAAATATACCGCCGACAGACTTAACCTGAAGGTTGGTGACGACTTTCTGATGTATTTTATCGAAAATTCGTTACGGAAGCGAAAATTCGTTATCTCCGGGATATACAGCCTGGGAGTGGAGGAAGTAGATAAAACTTTCGTGATTGGTGACATTAACCTGGTCAGGAGTCTTAATAACTGGAGCCCCGCTCAGGTGGGCGGATATGAACTGAGGGTTAAGGATTTCGAAGAACTGGATCAGACGGCAAATGTAGTATACGATGATATTAATATCGACCTACGCTCGTACACCGTTAAAGAATATTATCCTACCATATTTGAATGGCTATCGCTTCTGGATGTGAACACCCAGGTTATTCTGGTATTAATGATGGCGGTCGCGGTTATTAATATGATTTCTGCATTGCTTATTATGATCCTGGAGCGCACCAACATGATCGGCATCCTTAAAGCATTGGGAAGCACGAATTGGAAGATCAGGAAAGTATTCCTTTACAACGCTTCTTACCTCATTGCGTTTGGGCTACTGCTTGGCAATATTTTAGGCGCAGGCCTGGGCCTGTTCCAAAACAAAACTCATTTTTTTAAGCTGGATCAGGCTTCGTATTATATAAGTTTCGTTCCGGTACAGCTGGAAATTCAGGATATTCTCCTTTTAAATGCGGGTACACTGTTAATCAGCATCCTTGTGCTGCTAATTCCTTCCCTGCTTGTTACAAGAATTTCTCCTTTAAAGGCGATAACATTTAAATAGTTAAATCTTTTTTACCGTCAGAACTGCTTTATTGATCCCCTCGTTCTTGACCTCATTCAGAATGACTTTATAATTTGTATCATTCAGGCTCACTGAAAGTGTATCTGATGTCTTAACCACCTTATCGCATTCACCAATACATAGACTCAGCTCGGCTTCTGAGCCATCTGCACCACTTAACTGAACTTTAGCCACTGCATTCCCTGCCCATATACACTGTACGTTTTTGGCACAGCGGCTGTCAGACAGGCTTACGAGCGTGAGTGTAAGTTCTTTGGAATTCTTTGAAAAGGTTACCTTTTCATCTACCAAAAGCTCTACGGGACTATCGAAACGGGATGTTTTTACGCCGGTAAGCGTTTCTTTTTCGCAAGAAGTATTTGACATAAAGACTACTCCAAGGATAACTACAGATGTTTTTAAAAAATATTTCATAGGTTAAAGGTTAAATTCGTTTTGTTCTACTTGCTCTTCCAGATCAGTTCAATGCTTCCGGTAAACTTCAGATCCTGGTAATCTGCGGGTTCAAGATTGATCCTCGTTCCGTCACACCGGTACAAAAAGGGAATGCTGTTGAAATTTGGCTCACAACTCGAAAAAATGAACACAGTTTCTTTTTTATAGGTTGATCTGGAAATGCTGTTGCAACTGCTTATTGCGCTCAGCCGGTTAATTTCCTGCTTTAACCAGGGCAGGTCACTTGCAGGGTCGCTGCCTCCACACAACGGGTTCTCTTTTTCTTCGCAGCCTGTCATGAACGCCATATTGGCCGTCAAAAGTAATATGATTATCCGGTTTTTCATCGTATGTATACGTTTATATGCGATGAGGCCCGTCCGAATGGGACTATCATAAGCATATTTATAAATGTTTGAAGGCAGGCCGTTAATTTCATTTTTTTAAACTTGAGAAATTCAACTTAATATTCAGCCCGGTAGAGCCAAATCTGAGGTCTTCACTGCCCAGGCCCCCCAGAGGGTATTTCAGGAACGGCTCAATCGTTATGTTCTGTGTTTTTCCCAGATTGGTACTATACCCGAAAGAAATATTCAGTGTGCGGGCGAAGTCAAATGTCTGGAAATTAGTTCTTACAGTGCTCCCCTGATCCTGGCCGGCGTAGAAGCCTGCAGGGTTATATTTCTTATATCTTAATGAATATTTTTCATTAAGATAGGTTCCCGAACTGAGACCGGCCAGCATATAAAGCGTGTTATTTTCAGGGATAAGAAGATACTTGATGTTAAGCGGGATGTCTAAAGCAAGCAGGCTTGCATCATACTTCGTTATCGTGGTAAGGTTGTTGTTACCTCCGGCAGCAAATGAAGGCTGCATGTCAAAGGTCAACTTCTCTTTCCCGCTCGCCGGAACACCGTTATTATAACTCAGACTATTATTTGCAAGTGCGAGTCCGGTAGAGAGCCGTAAATTATTACCAAGCTTAATATCTGAAGTAAAGCCAGCCCCGAAGTTAAGCGTGGTTTCGCTTCCCAGAGCATAATTAAAGAACGATCCGGCATAGAAGCTTATCATGTTATTTTTTGAAGCCACCTTCTGTGATCTATAAGGTTGCTCCTCCACTTTATGCAGGTGATCATCCCCGGCAGCCGCAGGTTGTGCCAAAGCAAGCATTCTCGCCGTAACATTAAGTGCCGAATCCCTTTCTGCACTGGCGTCCGTCTTATCCAGTGCTGGCCTAAGGGGCTGCGGTAGAGTGATCAGCGGTGCCTGGCCAGGGTTATTCCCAGCTACTGGCAAAGCTGGTGAGAGAGAAGCTGACAGCATGTTCACATCCATGGCCGCGGACGGGGATGCTACCTGCGATGACCGCAGTTTATTATCCGGAGCGGAAGATTTTTTGTCATCGGCTTTGGACCGCTTTAAAATGTTGATAGCTACATTCCCGGACGCCGGGACAGGTATCTCGTCCACGGCATTCTCAGGTGTGCTCAGGCGATCTTTCCTTATGGTTTCCGTTGTCTTTGGGTGATTCTCTGTTTGGTCCTTTACCCCGGCTTTGTCCGCGGCAAGCTTGCCGACCTCAGTATCAGGCACTGCTAACCAAATTCCGGAAATCATAAGAAGGATAGCCGCAGCAGTACTCCACCAGATCAGGGCAGGCCTTGCATGCTTTTCAGGATATTTCTTCCGGAGTTCCTGCCAACCGTATCCGGCTGCCGGGTCTTCGAATTCGTCAAATACCTGACTGATCTTATCTGTAAGTTCCTGATCCGTCATTTTCTTTCATATTCTGATTGTTCCAACCTAAGCGCCTCTCTCAATTTTTCTTTAGCCCGGCTGAGATTAACCCTGGAAGAGCTTGCGGATATCTGGAGCAGTTCTCCAATCTCCTCGTGATTATAACCATCAATTTCATACATATTAAAAACTGTCCGCTGTACATAAGGAAGGGTATCTAAAAGCTTCAGGATATCCTGCGAATTCAAATGTGCGATCGCTTGCGGAGCAAAAGACACATATTCAGCATCTTCAAGGGCTAGTTGATTTTGATGCTTCAGGTCTTTTCTTCTTCTGTCGAGCGCGGTATTAACAACTATCCTCCTTAGCCAGGGTTTAAAATTTTGTTCGTTTTTAAAACTTTCTATGGACTTGAATACTTTTATAAAGGAATCATTCACAACTTCCAATGCATCATCCCGGTCGGGCAGATAGCGCAAACCTACACCCATAGCATAGCTATAGAACCGCATGTATAGCGCTTCCTGGTGCCTGAGGTTACCCTGCTTGCATTTCTGAATGAGCTCTTCTTCAGAAACAACCGGTTTCTTAAACATTTACAAATTTATCGCGTCAGGCTATATCGTTATTAGGATGATAGCATATGGTTTATTCTTCTATGGCCGGTTCATAATAAAAACTTCTGAAGTGGAGCTCACAAGCAATGTTTTTCTGATATTGGTTGTGTCAGGCTTAAACGTTTTGTAAACAGATTGTTTCATGGCTGATCCCGATCCGGATTTGTTGATGGTTTTGATCTGAACATCATCAGACGTACTATTCTTCCCCTGTATAGGCGGCGCGGTATAGACGATCCAAATAAAGGTCAGAGTAACACCGATAGCTGAGAAAATTAATCGTTTCATTCCAGGTCACTTTTACATGTCAATACGAGCGTTGTTTTTAAAACGCAACATGGAAGATAAATATCTGATCATTTATAGCTTTTTAGCCTGGTTCCAGAAAACATCCATTTCGGCGAGGGTCATATCCTTAAGGTTTTTTCCCAATTCTTTTGCCTGGCTTTCCAGGTATTGGAATCTCTTGATGAACTTTCTGTTGGTTTTTTCCAAGGCATCTTCAGGGTTGATATCTATAAAACGCGCATAGTTTATCAGCGAGAACAGCAGGTCACCAAACTCGGCTTCTGCTTTTTCTTTATCAACTGCCTCGCCATTCCCAACATTCAGCTCTTCTTTGAACTCCCGCAGTTCCTCTTCAACTTTTTCCCAGACTTGCTCCTTTTTATCCCAGTCAAATCCAACTCCGCGTGCTTTTTCCTGGATTCTTGAGGCTTTGACGAGGGCAGGAAGTGATACCGGTACTCCGCCAAGCACAGACCTGTTTCCCTCTTTTAATTTGAGTTGCTCCCAGTTGCGTTTAACATCATTCTCATCATCCACTACTACATCACCGTAAATATGCGGATGGCGATGGATAAGCTTATCGCATATTCCGTTTAAGACTTCCACGATGTCAAAAGCTTTGGATTCAGAGGCAATGCGTGTATAGAAAACCAGATGCAGCATAATATCCCCCAACTCTTTCTTTATCTCAGTCATATCACCCTCCAGGATAGAATCAGATAGCTCGTAGGTCTCTTCTATGGTCAGGTGCCTCAGGGTTTCCATGGTCTGTTTTTTATCCCAGGGACATTGCTCACGAAGAGTATTCATGATGGTTAATAAGCGCTCAAAGGATTCGGCCGGAGTTGCGCCTGAAGGGGGAATGGTGTTAACGGGCATATGAATAATTTGCAGCAAAAATAATAATTAAGTTATGAGATGAGCCTTGTCAGAGCTTCACCGCTCTCAGCATCTCTCGTTTTCCCGCGGCCCCGGGAGCTTTTTCGATGGAGAAGCCAAGAGATTTCATTGTTCGTTTAAGATTGCCGGTGATGGCATATGTTACAAAAACACCGCCTTTTCGAAGAAATCCGGCGACATGCCTGAGCGCTTCTTCAGTCCACATTTCCGGCTGGTGGATAGCTGCGAACGCATCGAAGTAGAGGACGTCAAAAATCTTCTCTGATTGAAAGGTCAGCAGGGTGGTTGTATCAATGTAAAGTTGGCATCCGGGCAATATGGATGTTTCCTTCCGGAGCGCCTTTTCATAAGCGTGTGCGTATGCCCGCCATACCTGGGGTGAAATATACTGATCGTAGCCGCTGTCGCGAATAATCTCCAGACTCAAAGGAAAAGCCTCAATACCGGTATACTGCAGGTTAATATTATTCAGATAACAATGATCTGCGGATACTAAGAAGTTAAGCCCTGTACCAAATCCAACCTCCAGGACACTCGCCTCTTTTATTTCATCGCCCAGGAAATAATTAAGGCCGGACTGAAGAAAGACGTGCCTGCTTTCCTGCAAGGCTCCATGGCGGGAATGATAATGCTCACCAATTGCCGGATTGAAAATAGTTTTTGAACCGTCCGCAGTAATTGTGAAATTAAGTTGTTCGTTCATAAATGCGGGAAGCTAATTCACCTTTGTGCCTCTTTCAACCCAGGGTTCCCAATCTTTACTATATGTATGAATTTCCGATGTCTGCGCCCCATTCTGTTTATACACCGGCTGGCCGGAATTGATCCATTCAAATATACCGCCGTAAAGGTTATAGACATTTTTATATCCAGCATTAAGAAGCTTTTCAGCTATCTTTCCGCTCCGGCTGCCTACCGTGCAGTAAACAACAACGTGAGCATCGAAGGGTATGTCATAAACAGTCCGCATATCAAACCAAAAGTAACCTGCATTCCTGGCGTTCTTTAAATGACTAACCTCGTATTCCTCCTTTTCCCGGGTGTCAAGCAAATAGACGTCATTTCTGTCCATCTTAATAAATTCCTCTACTGTAAGCCGGGGTATTCGAGGGTCAGTTAGGCTATCAATCATGGCTTTAAAGCCGGGTTTTGTATTTTGGGCCGACAAACTGATCCCACAAAAGCAAATAAGAAAAACTAATAAATACTTCAACATTGATATAATTCGATCTTGTTTAAACGGGCGTGGAGCGCAATTGTTGTCAATTTTCTGCTTAAAAAAGATTGCAAGCAAAGCTAGGTAAATATCAGCAGTCTGTTATTATTTGCTTTAATTTCTAAAATTCTGGGTAACGATGATCCCATGAATACCGGTATCTAAAATACTTATCCCTGCCCTGCCAAATGATGCGCTTAAAATATTGGCACGGTGAGTAGGCGACTCCATTAGTCCTTCATGAGCCGACTGCAGTGTCTGAGCTAAGGCCAGGTTCTCACCCGCGACAGTAAAAGATACCCGGCCTGCCCGCATCCGGTCGAAAGGGCTTTTTGCCTCGGGGTTATAGTGTGAAAAATAGCCCCGCTGAAGCATATCTGCAGAATGCTTCAAGGCTACTCCGGCTAACTTTTTATCAAAAACCATGGGTTGAAGCCCCTTCTTTTTCCGTTCATTATTTATAAGTTGGAGCATCCTTATTTCCAGGTCGGGCCGCGGCTGAAAGCGGTCTGTTTTAAAAGGCAGGGTAACCATCTCATTGCCTTTCGTACGAACGGTAATATTCCGCTGCGCCATATAGCCGAGATCACTTGCCATATCAGCGATGGGTTTGCCCGGCCATTTCTCAGGGTTATTTAACAATCCCGCCAACTTACTGTCTTTGGTTCGTTGGGTAAGATTTCCGAGAGGGTAGGCCGATAGGAAAAATGAGACTAATGATGCATATACAACGCCCGAAACGAGACCAGGGAGAATTCCCGCAACTTTATTGGACCAATGATAGTGGGCGTCGCCAGGGATGTATGCCGACAGCCGGTCCCATGAGATCAAAATCATACGACTGGTAAGGATAAGTAGTATGATAAAAAAAACGGGCCTTATCCAAAAGCCGGTAATATTAAATTGATGTAAGAGGCGGACGATCTGGTCGGATAAGAAAAATGCCACCAGGAAGCTGCCAAGCCAGGTACTAAGCTCGGTTAGTGACTCTATGAATCCCTTCCTGAATGCACTGTAAACTGTCAGCCCCATAATCAGGATCAGGATGATATCTGCGATATTCAACGAATCAAACATAAAAAAGCCCTGAATTTGAAATTACACAAACGCAGGGCTTCTACAAATTATTACTGAAAATTACCAGATCCGGATCCGGTCTTCTGGTTTCTTATATAGCTTATCTCCAGGCTTAATGTCGAACGCTTCATACCATGCATCCATGTTAACGGGTGCACCGATTGTACGGTACGGGCCTGGTGAGTGAGGATCGGTAACAATAAACTGTGCAGCTGTTTCGTTCAGAATATTGCCTTTCCAGACTTGAGCCCACGACAGGAAGAAGCGCTGATCAGGAGTAAACCCGTCGATTTTCTCATTGCTTTTTCCCTGCGCGGTCATTTTAAATGCTTCATAGGCAGCGTTAAGTCCGCCAAGATCGCCGATGTTCTCGCCAAGGGTCAGTTTGCCATTTACATGCAGCGTATCAAGAACAGTATAAGCATCGAATTGTTCCTGCAAGGTTTTTGCTTTTGCTTTGAAGCGGGTCATGTCTTCTTCAGTCCACCAATTGCGTAAAGTGCCATCCTTATCATACTGGCTGCCCGAATCGTCAAATCCGTGCGATATCTCGTGGCCTATCACAGCGCCGATACCGCCGTAGTTCACAGCATCATCCGCGTTAGGGTCAAAGAAAGGAAACTGCAGGATGCCTGCCGGGAAAACGATCTCGTTGTTTACCGGATTGTAGTAAGCATTTACAGTTGGTGCCGTCATGCCCCACCTGGTTTTATCAACCGGCTTCCCCAGTTGGCTGACCATATCCTGATAACTCCAGGCACTTGCATTCTTCAAGTTTTGGAAAAATGATTTTCTGTCTATCTGCAGTCCTTCATAGTTTTTCCATTTGTCAGGATATGCAATCTTCGGCGTAAAAGCATGCAGCTTATCAAGCGCCTTTTGCTTGGTAGGAGCACTCATCCAGTCCAGGTTTTTGATCCTTATTTCATAAGCCTTTACCAGGTTGCTTACTAATTCCTGCATCCGTGCTTTAGCTTCCGGCTTGAAATGTTTCTCTACATAAAGCTGCCCTAATAGATCTCCAACAGTGCCGTCTGTTAAAGATGACATCCTCTGCCAGCGTGGGGTTTGAATCTTCTGCCCTGTAAGTGCCTGGTTAAAAGCGAAATTTGCATCCACAAAATCAGAGCTTAAGTAAGGTGCCGAGCTTTTCAGCAGATTCCATGTCAGATAAGTTTTCAGATCGCTGACCGGAGTGCTGGCCAGCACTGTATTAAGCTCTGAAAAGAAAGCCGGTGAATTTACCAGGACGGTATCCTGGCCGCTTACTTTCATCAGCGGCAGCAAATGCTGCCACTTAAGGTTTGAGGTTGTCTTGCTCAGGTCGTTTACGGCAAATTTGTTATAAGTTTTATACGGGTCACGCATTTCGACTCTGCTCATCTGGGCAGCTGCCAGTTTCTTCTCAAAATCGAATATCGTCTCGGCATTCTTGCGGGCTTCAGCAGCAGGTGTTCCCGTAAGCGTAAAAAGCTGGGTAATATAAGCCCTGTATGCGTCCTGGATCTTTGTGCTGCGGGCATCATTTTTCAGGTAATAATCCCGGTCGGGCAAAGTTGTGCCGCCTTGCGAAAGCTGCGGAACAATATTCTTCACATTCTTGCGATCCTGGCCTACAAAAAAGCCGAAGAAAGGAGACCCTGCGCCGCGCGTACGCATAGCAGCAGCATGGTCAATCACACTGTTCAGATCTGTAAGCGTTGTGATCACCTGCAGGTCCGCCTTGATCGGGATATAGCCCAGTTTTTCAATGGCTAAACTATCCATTCCTGCCATATAGAAATCACCTACACGTCTTTCAATTGAACCTGCAGGCGCTTTACTGCTGGCAGATTCAGCAAGGATGGTTTTAACTGCGTTGATATTAAAGTCGCGCAGCTGGTTAAAACTTCCCCAGCGGGTTTCTTTGGCTGGTACCGGATTATTCTTTATCCAGGTGCCGCTCGCATAGTTGTAAAAATCGTCGCCAGGCTTGACAGTCAGGTCCATATTCGACCTGTCAATAAGGACAACCTTTTTTACCGGTTTCGAATCGTGCTGGGCATTTGCGTTAATCGACGCTAAGCTTGCCGCCCCAAACAGCATGGCTTTTAAATAATTTCTATTCATATTAATAAATGGTTAGTTAGCTGAGAATCAGCCCGTGAATTTAAGAGTATTCTCCGGGAGAATAAAATTGACAGGAAAGTTTTATTTGTTGAACCAGCTAAGAATGCGGCCAATCCTTAAGTAATCAAGGAAAAATGACGAAATCTTGAAATTCGGAGTAATTTTCATGTTTCCCTTGTATCTATCATCTTGGTTTCAACAGGCAGATCACGATATATAACTATCTGCTGGCAATATTATTGCTCCCCCGTCCGAAAAAATGTGATTCTCCTGCATTCAGATACCGCTTTTTTTGCGGGAATTAGGTGTGCTGCTTCGAATTTCAGCGCTTAAATACTTAAATTTGTAATAAATTCCCCTTTGTTAAAATGAGCATTCCGAAAACGTATAGTCCTAAAGAATCTGAGAATAAATGGTATAAGTACTGGCTTGAAAAGAAGTTTTTCCGCTCAGTGCCTGATGAGCGTGAACCTTATACTATTGTAATACCCCCGCCTAATGTTACCGGCGTATTGCACATGGGCCATATGCTCAACAACACAATTCAGGATGTACTGATACGCAGAGCCAGGATGCAAGGCAAAAACGCCTGCTGGGTACCCGGTACCGATCACGCTTCGATAGCAACGGAAGCAAAAGTTGTGGCTTTGCTTAAGGAGAAAGGCATTGAAAAGAAGGATGTCAGCCGTGAGGAATTCATGCGGCACGCCTATGAGTGGAAAGACAAATACGGGGGTATTATCCTGAAACAACTGGAAAAGCTGGGGGCATCCTGCGACTGGGACCGTACCAGGTTTACCATGGAGGATGATCTTTCCGAAGCTGTGATAGATACCTTCATCCATCTTTATAGAAAGGGCTGGATATATCGGGGTATCCGGATGGTGAACTGGGATCCGAAAGGGAAGACCGCAGTATCCGATGAGGAAGTTATCCGCAAAGAAGTAAACCAGAAGCTTTATTATATCAGGTATCAGGTATCAGGTGTCGGGTCTGAGGTATCAGGTATCAGGTCTGAGGTATCAGGTACGGGGTCTCAGACCTCAGAACCTCCGGCTTCAGATTACATCGTTATCGCCACAACCCGGCCTGAAACCATCATGGCCGATTCTGCGATATGCATCAATCCCAACGATAGTCGTTACAGGCATCTTAAAGGACAGAAAGTTATAATCCCTTTGATCAACCGGGAAATCCCGGTTATCGAAGACGATTATGTAGACATGGAATTCGGAACAGGCTGTCTGAAGGTAACTCCCGCACATGATCTTAATGACTATGAGCTGGGAATCAGGCATAATCTTCCGGTCATAGATATATTGAATGATGACGGATCATTGAACGACAAAGCGCAGATCCTTGTTGGTGAAGACCGTTTTGCAGCGCGGAAGAAGATAGCAGTTATGCTCGAAGAAAAAGCAAGCCTGGAAAAGGTCGAAGAATACAGGTCGCAGGTAGGTTTTTCTGAACGAACGGACGCAGCCATCGAGCCGAAGCTATCGCTCCAGTGGTTCTGTAAGATGTCGGAGATGTCGGGGCCGGCTCTCGATTATGTGCTGACAGGCGAGATTCAGCTGATACCCGAGAAATTTATCAATACCTACCGGCATTGGATGGAGAACGTGAAAGACTGGTGTATAAGCAGGCAGCTTTGGTGGGGCCAGCGGATACCAGCCTGGTATAATGAAAAAGGGGAGTGGGTGGTTGCAAAAACCGAAGAGGAAGCAAAGGCAGAGTTCAGGGCCCAGTTCCCGGGTTCGGCCGAAGGTGCTATACGCCAGGATGAAGATGTAATGGATACCTGGTTTTCTTCATGGCTTTGGCCAATATCTGTTTTTGATGGGTTTAAAGATCCGGATAATGCCGATATCAATTATTATTACCCTACTAACGACCTGGTAACTGCTCCGGAGATATTATTTTTCTGGGTAGCGAGAATGATCATGGCCGGACACGAATTCCGGGGCCAGGCGCCATTTAAAAATGTTTATCTCACCGGTATCGTAAGGGATAAGCAGGGCAGAAAGATGTCCAAGTCGCTAGGTAATTCACCCGATCCGATCGATCTGATAGATAAATATGGTGCTGATGGTGTCCGCGTTGGAATGCTCTTATGCTCCCCGGCGGGTAATGACCTGATGTTTGACGAAGCTTACTGTGAGCAGGGAAGAAACTTTGCAAATAAAATATGGAACGCTTTTCGCCTGGTCAAAGGACTTGAGGTCGACCGGGAACTGGTAAGTACTAACCGGGAGGCTGTTAGATGGTTCGACTCAGCTTTTAACCAGGCGCTGAATGATATAGAGGAGAATTACAAACAATACCGGCTATCAGAAGCCTTGATGGGAATTTATAAGCTCGTATGGGATGATTTCTGTGCCTGGTACCTGGAAATGATCAAGCCGGCCTATCAGCAGCCCATCGATGCCCAAACCCACGAGGCTACCATTCGCTATTTCGAACGTATCTTAAAGCTGCTTCACCCCCTTATGCCCTTCCTGACAGAAGAACTATGGCACGACGAGCTGTTTGGAGAAAGAACTGAGTTAGATTGCTGCATCGTGGCTGCCTACCCTGAGTTGGGTGCGGTAGATGGCGGACTTATAAGGGATATTGATACGGTCAAACAGCTGGTTAGCGAGATCAGGAACATCAGGAACATCAAACAGATATCGCCGAAAGAACCTTTACCCTTAAACATAAGAGTCAATTCAGGAATGGCCTACGATAAATATCTTAGCATCATCTCCAAATTGGCGAACATCAGCGAGGTCCGGTTCGTAGATGACAAGGTAAGCGGTGCCGCTTCTTTTATGGCCGGGAAGGACGAGTTCTTTATTCAACTGGCCAGTACTATTGATGCCGGTGCAGAAAGAGAGCGCCTCGGGAAAGAGATCGATTACTTAAAAGGCTTCCTGAAATCGGTAGAGGCTAAACTGTCTAATGAGCGTTTTGTTCAGAACGCCAAAGCCGATATAGTGGACAACGAACGCAGGAAAAAGGATGATGCGCTGTCCAAGATTAAAATTCTTGAAGACAGCCTGCAGGATCTAGCGTAGATCAGTAAGGTTTCTTTTCGCGGTATAGTGAAGCACCATTCTGTATAGCTCATCGGGCAGGAATGGCTTTACAACAATATCATTCATGCCGGCTTCACGTACCTTGTCGCCTACCTCCTTTGGCAGGTTGGCGGTAAGGGCAATGATGGGCACTTTGATACCCCTGGCGCGCATTTTCATGGCAGCTTCGTAGCCATCCATTACCGGCATATGCAGATCTATCAGCACCAGGCCATGTATTGCAGGGTTTATTTTATCTAATGCATCGGCGCCGTTTATGGCTGTATCTATTGTGGCGCCCCAGCGCTCCAAAAATTTCTGAGCCACCAGCACATTCATCGGGTTATCTTCTACAACCAATATGTGAACATCCTTCAGGGGCATATTATCTTCCCGCGGCCCGGCGAATTCATTATTTTTTTGTTCAGTGGTGGCGGTGCACTTCTCAAAGATCTGGGTAAAGAAGAAGGTAGATCCTTTTCCTTCCTCACTGACGAGCTGAAGGGTGGAATGTTGAAGTTCCAGTATCTTTTTGCTGATAGCGAGGCCCAGTCCCGTACCGCCAAAGCCCCGTGATGTCGACGAATCTGCCTGTGTAAACCGCTCGAAAATTATGCGTTGCTTTTCCTCGGGAATACCTATACCTGTGTCTTTGACCTGGAAACAAAGCGCCATCTGCTGATCATCCTGGCGTTTTACCTCTATACTTACTTCAACAGAACCTGCCTGTGTGAATTTAATTGCATTATGTACCAGGTTGGTTATAACCTGCGAGAGCCTTGTCGGATCGCCAAGGACCTTGTGTTTAAGCTCATCGTCAATTTTAACTGTAAGCCCGATGCCCTTGTCTGATGCCGTCTCCCGCAAGCCCGTTACGATATTTCTTACGATCATAGCAGCGCCCATTTCGATATGCTCAAATGTGATCATGCCGGCTTCGATCTTGCTGTAATCGAGAACGTCATTTACGATTGCCAAAAGATTATTGGCCGAAAACAGCATCACATTAAGTTTTTCAATTTGGTCGGCCCGCGGTTCCTCTTTGAGTAACAGGTGACTCATCCCAATTACCGAATTCAGTGGTGTCCTTATCTCATGGCTCATCGTGCTTAAGAACTCGCTTTTCGCGACAAGCCCCATTTCAGCTTGCTCGCTCGCCTGCCGGAGCGCGAAAGATACCCGGTGCGACAGGATCAGCGATTGCAGGAAGAAGAAGCTCAGGTAGCAGATGAAGCCCAGAAGCTGCATGTCAGGAATGAAGAGCCAGTAATGAAGTAAGGAAATGGCAAATACACACATTATTGAGACTGAACTCATCAGCGCATACAGGGAGCCGGGCCGCTTTTCCCTGTGGGCTATGGTGTATATATAAGGAATATAAATCAGGCAGAACACCATCACCACTAAAAAAGGATTAATTAGCTGCGAGAAGTAGAACGGAGCGAGTGTAAGGGAGGCGATGGTAAAGAACGCACATAACACCGTGATTACTTTCACTACAGTATGGTTAACATCGTCCGGGTACAAATACCTCGTATAGAGCCCAAACAGACCGATACCCAGAAATAGCGTCATGTATTCCAGCCTGACCGCTATGTGCCAGGAAATATCGGGGAACAGGCTGTGCAAAGTATAGTTATCGATACCAATTGTCCGGTAACTATAGATGATCGTGAAGAGGGCAAAAAGTAAAATAGCCTTGTCGCGGTTACCGAGGAGATACAGGCCCAGGAAAAAAAAGCCGCCCATTACCAGGCATCCGGTGAGAACCAGGTCTATGGCATCAGCACGGTTATGATTTAACTCCAGCAAGTCGCGGTCGCCTAGGGTAACAGATTTCTTAGTGCCGCCTTTGCTGTGAGCAAAATTGGCTATCTGCAGAATGATATCGAGACTGCCTGTATTGGGCGGGATATCGATCGTCTTGTACTGCCAGGAAGGCTCAAAGTCTTTCTCCGAGGTACCGACCTTGCCGTTTTTTGCTGCCGGCTTTCCATTAATGAATAGCTGGTAGGCCGTATATACATCGGTCATCGCTATCCTTAAAGGGCCGTGATCAGCAGGTAGTAGAACTTTCAGGGTGTAGGTGGCGTACCCGTAAGCCGGCAATTTTTTACCGTTCAGCAGATACCCGTCCCAGCGGTGTGGAAAATTTACCAGGATTCCGTTGCCGGGCAGCGTATCCCCCGGGTTTATTAATCGTTGCCAGTAAAAGTGCCACTGGCCGTCAAGTTTTATTTCATCAGAGAAAGAATTGTTACGCAGGTCCAGGACTCCATTCCGGGCTTGAGGAGTTTTGAAGTTTGAAGTGTTTGCAGCATATACCGATGTGCCGGATAACGCTATCAGTAATAAGTATAAGACAACATAAACTCTCATTTTTATGTATAAACTTATTTTAGAGCGCTTAATATCATAGAGAGCAAAGATCAGGCCGCTGTCAGGTGTGTTTAAGCAAGCCCGCCCGTGTTGTAGCTGCAAAAATAATCCATTAAAATATCATTTTAGCAATTGAGATATAAAAATATGCCATTGCCTGGCAAGGTGAGAAGATAAATCGGCCTTAATAATCTAGTTAATAGAACGCAATTGTAAGCCTATAGGGGAGTTAGAAGCGTTCGATCTTAATCCCTTCACCCATGCAGTATACATAATCCCTGCATTGATCGTTACGTTTTGCTCTGCAAGCAATTCGCCCGTCGCGGTTTTTAACTGCAGGTCGTATACTCCGGGATCTAAGGCCTTGAATGCTGACGCCGTTTTGTACCCCTGCTCCGGGAAAAGCACCGTGCCGTTTTTAAGAGACAGTATAAGGCTTCCTCCATCCGGGCTTAACTGAACGAACCTTATTTTGGCTTTGCCCGCAGGCGGCGCGGTCAGGTCATCTTCCGTAAACAGGGTCGTAATTGACCCGGGCTCACCGGCTATAAAAATGGTGTGATAAGTGTTTTGTTTAAAGGTAACACTCGTTTTCAGGAAGTAGTCCGGTGCTGTGTCCTCAATTGCATCGAAAGTCTTTTCGCCCGGGAAAGTAATAAAATACCCGCTTTCCCCGGTATAGTGCAAAGGGGCACCCTGTACTTTAGAACCGCCGATAAAGAAACCTACCGGGTTCATCCCGATGCTCGCATTGACCACATTTACGGCCGACAGCAATTCCTGCGGCTGGTCTTGATCGAGCTTCTGGCAGGCTGCTATTATGCTTCCTAAAAAAAATACAAGAATTGTTATGAAAATTGTTCTGACCAGTGGGAGGCCGGGAATTCTTATTGTTGTCATAAGGGCTATACGGTAAAAATCGCCCGGATATTACGGAAGGTTTATAAAAAGATTGACTTTCGGCTAAGAAATCTTCAGACCCGCGGCTCGTGCGATTATATCCCGGAAGAATATGCAGGCAAGTCTGACAGAAACTTATATTGTTCGTTCCCGAAATCTATTTCAGCACAGAAATGCTCCAGCCCATTAGTAACTACAAGATATTGTACGCGGTAGACAAAATTATACCTTGCTGCCTGGTCGAACGTTTCCTGGGAAATCTTAATGGCAGGCGCCTTACATTCTACAAGAACGACCTTTTCCCCGCTATTATTGAACAGCAGAATATCTGAGCGCTTCTGCCTGGAGTTCAGCTTCAGCCCGCCCTCCAGCTTAACAAGCGAACGCGGGTAGCCTTTCTCACGAATAAGGAACTGTACAAAATGCTGCCTGACCCACTCCTCCGGAGTAAGAACAAGAAATTTCTTCCTTATCTCGTCAAAAATAGAAAGTGTGTCATCTTCCTGTTTTAAACGGAAGGGGTATTGAGGGAGGTTTAATTTGATCGGTTTAAACATTTTTTCCTTGCTGGCCGGTTTTTTTAACGCAGAGCTTAGTTACGCATATTTAAACGCAAAGATCGCAAAGTACACGCGAAGAGCGCAAAGTTTTAAAAATGTTGTCTGGTATAATCAGGCCTGCTTTGTGCCCTTTGAATATCAAGGCCAGAATTCCTTTTAAACTATGACATAGGGCTTGCCCCCGTATCATACTCAGCGGTTAAACAGGCATCCTGCAAAATTCCAATAATTTCCTTCTTCTCCAACTTTAATTGTTGCATTATTTAAACCTATGCATCTTGAAAGGACGCAATATTTCGTAATTTGCCTCCTCAAAATGAACATCAGCGACCTTATTAAAGACCTTAAAAACCGCAAATTCAAGCCGGTGTATCTTTTGCACGGAGAAGAATCTTATTATATCGATAAGGTAAGTGATTATATCGAAGCAAACGTGCTGAACGATGCCGAAAAGGGTTTTAACCAGTCTGTTTTTTATGGAAAGGACAGTGATGTGATGAGCATCGTCAATTCCGCCAAGCGCTTCCCGATGATGAGTGAATACCAGGTGGTGATCGTTAAGGAAGCCCAGGACCTGAAGTGGGGCAAGGATGACGATGGGAAGAAATCAGCTGACCCGCTGTTAACGTACCTTGAGAATCCTGTTCCAAGTACTATCCTCGTATTTTGTTACCGGAACGGCAAATTTGATAAGCGGAAGAAGACCTACAAAGCTATTGAAAAAAAAGGCCTCGTATTCGAGTCGGCCGGGATATATGAAAGCAAAGTCCCCGGCTGGATAGAAGATTTTGTCAGGGAAAAGGGTTATTCCATACATGCCCGGGCTTCGGCGCTGCTGGCAGAATACCTGGGCAACGACCTGTCCAAAGTTGCTAATGAGCTTGAAAAGCTCATGCTTAACGTAAAACAGGGCGAGGAGATCAGCTCTACGGATGTAGAGAACAATATTGGAATCAGTAAAGAGTATAATGTATTTGAACTGCAGACTGCTATTGCCAGGAAGGATGCATTTAAGGTGAACCAGATCATTAACTATTTTGCCGCCAATCCAAAGAATAACCCTGTTCAGCTGTTATTGGGTACGCTGAATACCTATTTTTCGAAGATATTGAAGTATCATTACGCAACCGACCGCAGTCCGCAGGGGCTGGCGCGGGAACTCGGCGTTGCGCCATTCTTTGTAAAGGACTATGAAACTGCGGGAAGGAGTTTCAGCAAGCAGAAAACCTTTCAGATAATCAGCTACCTGCGTGAATGCGACCTGAAGACTAAGGGGGTCGATGCCAGCGGGAATACAGAGGACGCGGAATTAATAAAGGAGTTATTGTTTAAGATCATTCATTAAAGGAGCCTGCGGATGGCCTGGCGTGTAATTTAAACGCAAGGGGCACGAAGTCCGCCGGACAGGGAAACCTTTGCAATCTTGCGTTAAAAATTTTAACGTTTTCTCCCAACAACATTCAAATTAATCACACTCGAATGGGGGTACCCCAGGGTATTGCCGGGATTTACGCTGACCAGGTTTTTTAGATAAACATCGACTATACCCTTGACCACGCGGGTTTTAGTTTCCCGGAATTCCGGCATTACGCCAACCAGGAAGTCCTTAAAAGTCATCTTCCCCTTGTGGTCTACTATCACCTGGAACGAGTATTGGAAATCCTGGTAAGCTTTATCGATGCGGATCCGGTATTCAGGATAGAGATATTCTTCCGACCGGCTGATATAGCCCAGGTAGGGGTCGGCTGTTGGTTTTACTTTTTCGACCTGCAGGATAGGGCTCCTGCTGGTTAATACCACGGGGTTGCGCGCAGCAAAGGCGCTATCCGGATCGCTGTTTGCCTGGATAGCCCGGTATTTAATGAAGAGGCTATCCTCGCGGCTGGGTTCCCGAAGCTTTTCTGCAGTAGTTTTCAGTACCTTACTGATATAATCGTGGGAATACAGGGTCATGTAAACATCGGAAAGTTCTTCTTTTACCACCCTCGATTCGAGCTCCATGACCTGCAGGATCAGGCTGTCTTTACTGACATGCTTTACCCTGAACCAATCGCGTGCAAAATGAAACAAGGCCTTATGGCTATGGAAGATCCGGTAGGGCATATATTGCTGCCTTTCCGGACTGTATATCCTGATCGAATCTTCTGCACTGAAGTAAACCTCCCATTCGGGCTGCAGCTGGAAACCAGACTCGTGAAAAGACAATCCGTTATCAAAGCGGCGATGCACCTCGCTGTATTTAATGCCGATCACGTCAGTGAAAGTGGGTGGCGGTTCTTCATTGATATTGGTAATGTAGTAGCAGGAGGAAAGAAAAAAGCTTATAAGTACCGGCAGGATCCTGAACAGAAATTTCATCAGGGGTGAAATTAAGAAAATTTGGCAATTAGTAACAGCGCCGGCAGCAGTGGCGGTTTTAGCCTTTCCTGTTTTCTTTAAACCAATTCACAATCGATGGCATATGCCTTTCGAATCCGCCGGGAATGAAAAAGTTAAGGATGCCGGTGCGGTAATTGGTCCGGTTGGCAAAATCATGCTGTACTGTTGCCGGTATTTTCAGGAAAGATCCTTTTTCGGCGTCTACCCATTCCTCACCCACGAGGAAGGTGCAGGTGCCTTCGAGGACATAAAAGATTTCGTCATTGGCTTCATGGCTATGAGCGCCCGGTCCGTCAGAGTTCGGGTCGAGCCACCATTCTGAAACGGAATATTGTTCATCGGTTTCCTCTTCGTCGGCCTTGAAAATAGCCTTCATTGAGCCCAGGTTGTATCTCCGCCCTTCATCAGGCCTTAATATGATCAAACCGTCTGTATCTGTTTGGGCAGTGGTCATAGTAGATGTTTACTTCATGGCAGAATAGATGAATGTGTCGGAGCTCCCGTCCATAAGGCTTAAGGGATACCTTTTAGCATTATCATCCTGATTATGACCCTAATATAGGTGCTTATTAACTAACACACCTAAAATACTTTTACATAGTTGACTATTTATTAACATTGCGATTCGGGGATGTTCTTCGGTAACGCAAACGAATGCCTTCCCGCAAGGAAAGGCACCCGCTTGATTTTTTAATCCGCTAAAACCCCGAACTTTCCCTGGTTGTAGTCAGCGATCGCCTGGCGAATTTCTGCTTCGCTGTTCATTACAAAAGGACCGTAACTTACTATGGGTTCGTTCAATGGTTCGCCGCTCAGCAGCAAAACCACGCTTTTGCCTTTCGACCTGATAGAAATTTCTTCTCCTTCATTAGCAAACAATACAAAGCTGTGCTCGCCGGCTTCCCTGCCGTTTACTTCTATAGCTCCGTTCACCACCAGCAAAGCTGCATTATGGCTTGCAGGAATAGAAGTGCTGACTTCACCTCCCTCGTTCAGTTTAATATCAGATAGGTTTACCGGGCTGTAGGTAGCTGCCGGGCCTTTAATGCCGTTGAAATCTCCCGAAATAACATTTACCAGGCCGGCATTGTCCGGCAGTTCCAATTTACCCATGCCCGCTGCGGTAAGTTCCTGGTAATGAGGGATGGTGGATTTATCTTTCTTAGGAAGGTTGACCCAAAGCTGCACCATTTCAAAAAGGCCGCCAGTCCTAGAGAAAGATTCTTCATGGTATTCTTTATGCAGGATGCCATTGCCGGCGGTCATCCATTGCACATCGCCTGGGTTGATCACGCCTGAACTCCCTGTGCTGTCGTGATGGGCTACCCTTCCTTTATAGGCAATAGTAACCGTTTCGAAGCCCTTATGGGGATGCACACCCACGCCTCTTGAATGCTCGGAAGGTCCAAAATCATATTCCGGGTTAAAATCCAGCAGTAAGAACGGACTGATCCGTTCCTGCGGTATACCCGCTCCCGGTATATAATTGAAGACCCGGAATCCATCACCAACCATATGCGGTTTGGTGGTATTTGCTACAACTTTTTCAATGAGCTTTTTCATCGTAAAATTCCTTTCATTTAATGAATGCAATTTACGTCGGTGCCCCCTGGAATTTCTTGATTTAGATTAAGAATTGGGAGAGGGAATATGCAGATTAATTAACGCCGGATCGGCTACAATGGGGAATTTTACCTTAGTTCCAAATGCCATTCGCCGCTGTCAATATAACCGGCCTGCCGTCAGTAACAACAATCGTATGCTCATGCTGCGCCATAAAACCGCCCTTATTTCCAACCATTGTCCAGCCATCGGGCAGGGTTTCTGCGTATGTGGATGCGGTGGAGATGAATGTCTCAATAGCAACCACAGAATTCTTCTTAAACCTGGCCGGGTTATATTTATCGCGGTAATTTGCAATTTCTCCGGGCTCTTCGTGGAGGCTTCTTCCTATACCGTGCCCGGTTAAATTCTTAATGACTTTGTAGCCTCTTTTCTTCGCTTCAGTTTCGATCAGGTGGCCGATGTCGGCAATCCGGACCCCGCCCTTTATATTGGCTATGGCCTTCTGCAGGATCTGTTTTGAAGCATCGATCAGTTGCTGGTGCTTGTTAATATCTGTCCCTATCACAAAGGAATCGCCATTGTCAGACCAGAAACCATCCAGTTCTGCAGAAACATCAATGTTTATTAAGTCGCCTTCACCCAGTATTCGCTTTTCGGACGGGATGCCGTGACAAAATTCATTGTTCACGCTGATGCAGGTCCAGCCCGGGAAATCATAGGTCAGATGCGGCGCTGATCTGGCTCCCAGGTCCCTGAGGATCTGCCCGCCGTAGTTATCCAGTTCCTTCGTCGTCATGCCCGCCCGGGCAAAATTTCTCATTTCCTTCAGTGTATAAGCAACGGCGTCGCTGGCTTTTTTCATACCGAGCAATTCACTCTCGTTTGTAATCGACATATTTCTTTTTTGAGAACCGGCTTTATAGCGCGATAGTTAATGCCGGTTAGCACAAAGATACGAAAAAAGGACGTGCTGGAAGCGAATCACCCCACCCACGTTTCAGCGTAAGGGGGAGCCACGGTAGAGCATTTCCAGGATAATACCTGTACATTGCTTCGAACTAAAGCTTGATCTCCTCCATACACCAAATGCGGACGAACAGATTGTGGCTCTACCAATTCAATAAAATGTTGCAGATTTTTTAATAGCGGACCGCTTAATGTCTGGGTAGATTAATTTGGATTGTCTTGACTCTGATTTTGGATTATCCGGATCTAAACTTTGGAATTTCTGATGAGTTCTCCGATTCTGATGCTCCAGTTCTCGAAACAGAAATTAGCAGGACTGATTTTTAATTTGCCGGCAGATAAGCTGCTGTGATCACAATTTCTTATTTTTGAATCCTAATACAAACAAAACAAATGAACTACTGGCTAATCAAATCCGAACCCCACAAATACAGCTGGGATAAATTTAACAAGGACGGTAAAACCTTCTGGGATGGAGTAAGGAATTACCAGGCCAGGAACAACCTGCGGGAAATGAAAGAGGGCGACCTGGTGTTGTTTTATCACAGTAATGAAGGCAAGGAAGTAGTTGGAATAGCCAAGGTGGTTGGTGAGTCATACCAGGATCCGACGACTGATGATACGAACTGGGTAGTGGTAGATTTCGCCCCGGTAGAACCGCTAAAAAAGCCCGTTACCCTGGCTCAGATCAAAGCGGATGCGCAATTGAAGGATATCAACCTGGTCAGGCAGGGGAGGTTATCGGTTGTTTCAATAAAAAGGGAAGAGTTTGACAGGATAGTGGAGATGGGAAGCGGGTCAGGAGTTGAAAGTTGAAAGTTGAAAGTTGAAAGTTGAAAGTTGAAAGTTGAAACCCGATAGCTATCGGGTTGAAAACTGAAAGTGTGAAACTGACTATCGATCACTGATTACTGATTACTGAATACTGAATACCGGTCACTGACCACCGATCACCGAACACCGCCGGGTTAAGCCTTTCCTTCCAAAAACAAAGCCTTCAATTCCAGCGCATCGTGTGCTTTCATTTTACCGGCCAGTACCAGCCGCAGCTGCCGGCGGCGCAGGGCGCCATCATATAGTTTTTGCTCCTCATCCGTTTCAGGCTGAATAGGCGGGACGGGGATAGTTCTGCCCTCCTGGTCGAGCGCTACGAAGGTATAAAAGGCTTCGTTCGACTTAACCCGCGATCCGGAGGGGATATTCTCTGCCCATACTGAAAGCCTGACCTCCACCGAAGTGTTGAATGCCCTGGTTACCTTTGCTTCGATCGTAATTACATCACCGAGCTTGATCGGATGCTGGAATGACACGTTGTCAACCGATGCGGTAACCACAATCCTGTTGCAGTGCTTCTGGGCTGAAATGGCCGCAGCAATATCCATCCAGTGGAGCAGCCGGCCTCCCATTAAATTATTCAGGGTATTGGTGTCGTTGGGAAGAACAAGTTCATTCATTATTGTGAATGAGTTCTTAGGGTTTTTGGACAGGATGCTCATGGGGACAAATATAGTTATACGTTGTACGTTTTACGTTTTACGTTATAAGTATCTAAACGCTGTCAAGTAACGTCTAAGTAGAAGCCTCTTTAGGCGTTAACACGGGAACTTATAACGTTGTACGTAATACGTTTTACGTTATAAGTATCTAAACGCTGTCAAGTAACGTCTAAGTAGAAGCCTCTTTAGGCGTTAACACGAGAACGTACAGCGTATAACGTATCACGTACAACTACCTTTTAACCGTATTCACCTGGCTGAACCCGATCAGCTCATCCCACCTGCTTCCCGGTTTACGGTAGTAAAAGAAAATCTGGTAATCATTTTCAGTTTCAAAGTGAGAACCATCGAAGACAATATCATCGCGGGTTTTGCCATCGCCGCTTACCCAGATGTAATGATAATCGAACACACCCTGCTTGACGAATACAGATCCGCGGAAGCGGTTGCTGATCTCATCATAAGTCAGCTTATTGTTTAGCTGGTAGTCGTTAAACTGGCCCACCACATAGGCATCACCGTCGGCAGATGGCTTTTTGCTTGCCAGGGAGAGCCTGACCGTGGAGTAATCCCCGTCGGTACGGTTGTCGCGGCCGTCGGTGTTCCGGATCATGAAAGCGCCGTTTTCATCGTACATAAAAGTATAGCCGGGCCGGTTTTCTGAAACTTCGGTGACCAGGTCTATCGTGTTGGCTGTGTCGCTGCTGATCTTTGAAACCCGCTCGGTACGGAAACGCAGGCTGCGGATATCGAACCGCCTGAATTCTGAACCGCCCTTAAAATCGACGCTGCGAAGATCATTGTAAACGAGCTGCCCGGGCCGTATAAAGGTGGGCTTCAAAACGGTTTGCATATTATCGGGCCGGTTGTTTTGAGTAATAAAGACCTTTACGTCGATATACGGGTTGCTGATATTCAGCTGCCCGTGGTTGACAATGAAGTTCAGCTTCTGCCTCTGCTCACGCTCGCCGATGAGGTTTGAGCTGGCGATCTCAGCACCGATAGCAACCTGGGGGTTAAGCACATACATGCGGCGGGTTAAAAGAACCTTCCGTTGGTCGTTATCCTCATAGACCTTAAGCAGGTAATTGCCGGAGATCTTGGGTTTGACCGTCATGTTTGGGATCAGGAGCTCGTAATGTGTATACTTTTGAAGAGTGTTAAACGAGGAACGGTAGTCGATAATGCGGTCTTCCGTAAAGCTTTCAATGAAATCCATCGGCGACAGGCGGCTGCTTTTCCATTCTGCATCGCAATGCTCCAATGAATAGCTGATGCTCCGCGAGCCGCCGCGCAGGTCGTCGAAAGCTAATATTAGTGCCTCCTCGCTTCCCAGGGTGTAAACAGGCGTTGACTGCTCCTTCGAACGATTGTAAAACTCTACCGTCCGGATCTCGGGGATGTATACAAAATTCTCATAACGGATCTCATTCTGCGGAGTTTCTGCAGGCCGTACCCTGGCTTTTTTCTGAGCGAACCCGGAACTGATCCCGGACAGTATTAAGAAGAGAATTAATGTTCGCTGCATAATGATCAGTATTGGGCTATGAGCTGTGAGATATGGGCCATGAGATATGAGATATGGGCTGCGGCTCAAAGCTCATAGCCCTAAACCCAAAGCCCCTGGCTCAAAGCCCATAGCCCATAGCTTACAGCCCATAGCTCATTATCTCCTCAGCCATCCGTTCCCATTCGGCCTGGGCCTTTAGTAAACGGGGACTTAACTGCTGATAACGGCGGTTGGCTTCAGATAGTTTCCCGCTGTCTGAATATATTTCTTCTTTCGCCAGTTCTGCCTCTGCATTCTTTACCGATGTTTCCAGCTCAGCGATCTCTTCTTCAAGTTTCTGAAGCGCCTGGTTCAGCTTTTTAAGATCATTGGCCTTATTCTCAGACTGAACTTTGGGTTTCTCCGCTTTCTTCTCTTCCTTTTTAGGTGCTTCGGCAACTATGGCCTTAGGCACATACACCCGCCTGGAGTTCCACTCTTCGTATTCGGCGTAGGTTCCGGGATATTCCTTGATCTCCTGGTCTTCGATAAACCAGATCTTATTGGCCACGTTATCCAGCAGGTACCTGTCGTGCGACACCACAATAAAAGTACCTTCAAACTGGTCCAATGCCTGGATAAGGATGTTCACAGATGCTATATCGAGGTGATTGGTAGGCTCATCCAGGATCAGGAAGTTGGCATCAGCCGTCAGGGCCTTCGCGAGTGCAACCCTTGATTTTTCTCCCCCGGACAGGACCTTGATCTTTTTGAAGGCGTCGTCGCCGGTGAACAGGAAGCAGCCCAGTATAGAGCGGAGTTCTGTTTCAGTATGTTTCGGTGCAAAAGCCTGAAGCTCGCGGATGATCTCGTTCTCAAGGTGCAGCGCCTCCAGCTGGTGCTGCGCAAAAAAGGTTTGCGTTACGTTATGCCCGGTTTCGCACATGCCTGTAAAGTTCTTGTCCGCACCGGCAATGATCCTCAGAACGGTGGATTTACCACGTCCGTTGGCTCCGATCAGGGCTATCTTATCACCCTTTTCGATAGTTGCTGTTGCATTTTTAACAATAGGTACACCCGGATAGGATTTGGTCAGGTCTTCAATGCGTACCACGTGGCGGCCCGACTGCTTGCTGAACTTAAAGCTGAAGTTCACGGAAGGGTTATCATCATCCACATCATCCACACGTTCCATTTTTTCAAGGGCCTTGATCCTTGACTGCGCCATCTTGGCCTTGCTGGCTTTAGCGCGGAAACGCTCAATAAGCCGCTCTTCCTGCTTTATTTTAGCCTGCTGGTTTTTATACTGCCCGCTTTGGATCTCCTCGCGCAATCCTTTTTCTTCCACATAGAAACTGTAGTTTCCTGCATACGGAATCAGTTTTCCCTTGCGCGATTCGACGATCTTCTTCACTACCCTGTCCAGGAAGTACCTGTCGTGCGATACGATCACGATGGCGCCTTCAAAAGCCTGTAAATAGGTTTCCAGCCATTTGATCGAGGGAAGATCCAGGTGGTTCGTAGGCTCATCCAGCAGAAGAATATCAGGCGCCTGAAGCAGGATCCTGGCAAGCATCACGCGCATCCGCCATCCCCCCGAAAATTCGGCTAGCGTGCGATGGGTATCTGCCTCGCTGAAGCCCAGCCCGGCCATGATCTCATGCGCCCGGTATTCGATATTATAGCCGTCGAGGGCTTCGAATTCCTGCTGTTTATCGCTGAGCTTATTGATCAGCTCATCAGTATATTCGGTTTCTATTTTTTTCAGAAGTTCTTCAATCTCTGTGTGAAGCTGGTTCTGGCGGCCGAAAGCTTCCATGGCTACATGCAGAATGCTTTTGTCAGACTGGTACGACAGCAGGTCCTGGTTAAGGTAGCCGATCTTGATGTCCTTCGCCATGGATATGGTACCGCTGGTGGGTGTGTAATCACCAACAATTATTTTCAGGAGGGTTGTTTTTCCGGTTCCGTTAGCACCGATCAGTCCTATTTTCTCACCTGGTTTTATATGCCAGTTTGCTTCGTCGTATAATGCCCGTGCACCGATCTCGAACGTCAGATTATTTATCGCAATCATTTGGCGCAAAAGTACGGAATTTAAGTGTTATTTGTTGCTTCGCTTCGCTCGCAATGACATTTTGCATCGGGCGCCTTGAAATTCGCTCTGCTTGTCAGCACGGGTTTCGGCGCTGCACACGGCCAGGGTTATCTCCCATATATAGAAAATTTGCCATTGGGGGTGAAGCGAAGCAATTGGCGTACATTTTGACTATATTTAATTTTATCCCAATACCGGATCACATTTTATAGAAATCATACATGCCGCGCTGGTTAAAATTAACACTCAAAATTGCAGGGGTCTTCCTTGGCCTTATCGTCGTCATGTGGATGGGCATTGCCGCCTATGTGTATTCCAACAAAAAGGAGCTGCTGACAACCATCAGCGAGCAGCTGAATGAGGACCTTAAGGGGCGCCTGGAGATTGAGCGTATGGAACCTTCCCTGATCAGGGGCTTTCCCGGCATCTCGGTTTCTCTCGAGAATGTGGTTTTAAGGGATAGCCTGTGGGATAAGCATCAGCATGACCTCCTGAACGCAAAGAATGTATTTATTGCTATTGATGCGTTTTCTATTCTGTCAGTTACGCCTACTATCAAGGATATCCGGATAGACGATGGTGCGATCTATCTTTTTACAGACAGCACCGGGGTCAGGAATACGGATATTTTTAAGAAACGGAAGAAAGGCGGTGACGGTAATGGCGGGCGGAAGAAGATCAACAGGGTTGTCTTCAACGATGTTGTCCTTACAGTTGATGACCGCCTTAAAAATAAATTATTCCGGTTTAATATAGCTGACGCTGTTGGCCGGGTAAAGTATGATGCCCGCGGCTGGAAGGGCAATGTGAAACTGGTAACTCATGTTCAGTCGTTTTCCTTTAATATAAAAAAGGGAAGTTTTATAAAGGACAAAGTGCTGAATATGAATCTGGATATGTCTTTTCTGGACGAAGATCACCTTCTGACTATACCGAACCAGCAGATCAGTATCGGTGATGATGATTTTGACGTTGGCGGGAAGTTTAAGTTTGCTCCTGATGCGACGGATTACGAGCTCGACATTAAAACATCGTCTGTCTTATATAAGAATGCACTGCCCTTATTGCCTCCTCACCTGGCTAAGAAGCTGTCGAAATACGATATTAAAAAGCCAATCAGTGTCCTGGCGTCTATTAAAGGCAAGCTCAGGCGGGGCGGCGAGCCGCTTATCAATGTATCATGGGTAGTTGATAACAATGAGCTGACCGTCGGTGGGGAGAGCATAACAGAAGTGGCTTTTACAGGCTTCTATAATAATGAATGGCTTAAGGGCGGCCCGAGAAATGATGCCAATTCGGTAGTTCGGTTTAACAGGATGAAAGGAAAATATTATGGTATTCCTTTCGTCACTGATTCTATCGTGATCAGTGACCTGAAGAAGCCGGTATTTGCCGGGAACTTCAAGTCTTCTTTTCCATTAACCAAGCTTAATGATGTGCTCGGCGGCACAACTTTCATTTTTAACAAGGGGACAGCGAAAGTCGACCTGAGCTATAAAGCGCCCTTCGATCAGAACGATAAGGGGGAGCGGTTTATCTATGGTTCTGTTAATGCCGCCAATGCCAAAGCAACCTACAAGCCTCGTAATCTTTCCCTGGAGGATATGCAGATGGTGATGAACTTCAAGGGGAGAGATCTTTTTATAAATAACCTGAAGCTTAGAAGCGGATCTTCTGCCATATCCATGGAGGGCGGAATAAAGAACTTTTCAAACCTGTACTACTCAGACCCGGAAAAGATGCTGGTCGACTGGCAGATGCGGAGCCCGCAGATTAACCTGAATGAATTTATGGCCTTCGTGGGCCGCCGGCAGGGAGGGAACAGCAGCGCATCCAAAACCAGGCGGGGTGTCCGGAAGATTTCGGGCGATCTTGACCGGATCCTGGAGCAGGCGAGTATGCGGATGAATTTGGGCATCAATAAACTGATCTATAAGAAATTTGTGGCTACCGACGTGCGGGGCCAGGTTACGCTGAGGCAATCCGGGATAGTGATGGATAATCTGAGCCTGAAGCAGGGCGGCGGAACGGTGAATGTTACCGGAAATATTGACCAGACAGGGGCGCTCAACCGTTTTACGATCGATTCCAGGATCAATAATGTGAACGTGGAGCGCTTGTTTTACGCCTTCGATAATTTTGGTCAGGATGCGATCACCAGTCAGAACCTTCGGGGCACTTTTTTTGGCGGAACATCAGTATCGGGCGCGATGAGCAACAGCGGAGTGATCGTACCGAGGTCTTTCCGGGGTACCGTACGTTTCGACATCCGGAACGGGGCGCTGGTTAATTTCGAGCCTATGACGAAGGTTGGGAACTTTGCTTTTCCAAACCGCAACTTCTCGGATATACGTTTTACGACTCTTAAAAATACGCTTACCATACGTGGTGAAAAGGTGATCATTCCTCCTATGGAGATCCGGTCGACAGTGCTTAACATATTTTTAGATGGGGTATACAGCTTCTCGAGGGGTACCAATATCGCCATTCGCGTACCTTTGCGTAATCCCTCAAAAGATGAGCAGATAGCGAATGCTTCAAAAAAGCGGGAGCGTGATCTGAAAGGGATAGTGATTAATCTCCGCGCGTTGGATGGTGATAATGGTAAAGTCAGGTTCCGCCTCGGAAAAAGAGCTCCCGAAGGTTACGAGTAAGATTCAGTAAGTATTTTCCTTCAGAAGGGAAGTGTTGTATTTGAGGTACTTAAGCACTAAATATATCACAACCGATAAAGCACCCGCAATAAGAAGCCCCTCGTTGTAATCCCTGTTTCTTTTCACAAGTTCACCTGAAATGTCGAAAAGACAAAAAATAAGAAATAAAGCGGCCAGTCCGTTTTTTTCTTGTCTTAATACTTTCTTCCAGCTGAACTTATTATCCGGTTTTACAAATGAGCTGAAATTCGGGATGATGATAGGGGTTTTACTCGCCCAGTTTAGATAGGTGCTGCCGAATTTATTTCTCAGGAACTGTTCTTCGGTAAAAATTATTCTTTCGTAGTACAGGAAATAGAAAAGTATGAAGGAAAAGGTGAACCAGAAATGGCCGGTCAGCATCGCTATACCCAGCCACATAAAGAAGTTACCTACATATAGCGGATTACGCATCGTAGAATAAATGCCCTTGGTATTTAAAACATCAGCCACCTGCCGCTCAGTATTGCGCCCGGAAGTATTATCAGCAGAGAAGCCCACGGTATATATCCTGATCACCAGGCCGAGCAGCGATACCAGCAGGCAGCTCAGCTCGTATGACATTTCATAAGGAGTCCCTTCCAGCGTCCAGTATTTTGGATCTGATTCATTTTGTAAGAATAAAAGCGCTCCCACTACAAAAACTATCAGCGGCAGTATTCCCCGATGTTTAAATAACCAGTTGCCCTGGCTTTCCATTTGCTCAATTAAGGCCATAAATTTGAATAGATAAATGTCATCGTAATGTAAGGCAATTATTGGGGAATAGCAAGGGGGGAGTTGAAACCCGATAGCTATCGGGTTGAAAACTGAAAGCTGAAAGTGGAAAACTAATCACTGATCACTGACTACTGAAAGTCGTTAGTGTCGGGTTAAAAAAAAATGTTGTCGACCCCGAAGGCGGTCATATATTTATAGCAACCGGTGTTCCCGGGCAAATCGACCCCGTCCGAACGGTGTTCATCCGGGCGACCACATTCGGGGTCGGCGCTACTGGTGATTTAATAAGGGCTTGCTTTTTAAACCTTATCAAAAAACGACCAATCTAAAGCACAAGAGCATATTTTATCAAGAACTTAGTGTCGGGTTAAAAAAATTCGTTGTCGACCGCGAAGGCGGTCGTATATTTATAGCAACTGGTGTTCCCGGGCAAATCGACCCCGGAGGTGGTCGTATGTAAGAATTTTAAATATATACGACCCGTCCGGGCGGTGTTCGTCCGGGCGGGCACCTTGGGGGGCAGCGCTACCGGGTTGGGAGTTGAGACCCGATGCTATCGGGTTGGGAGTGGAGGTTCGTTTTTTGGACGCAAACCTGTAACTTCGCTTCATGTACCAGATCATAAAGCCCATTTTATTTCAATTCGATCCCGAGAATATTCATCATTTCGTCACCGGGGGGCTTCGTGCCGCAAACCGCATCTGGGGAGTAAAGCCACTGATAAAAGGCGCCTTTAAACTGGAGGATAAAAGGCTGGAGAGGGAAGTATTCGGTTTAAAGTTCAGCAACCCTGTAGGCCTTGCGGCGGGTTTCGATAAAAATGCCCGGTTTATCAGCGAACTGGCGGGGTTTGGGTTTGGATTTATCGAGATAGGTACGGTGACCCCCCTGCCGCAGCCGGGTAATGAGAAGCCCCGGATGTTCCGTTTGCCTGCTGATGAAGCGCTCATCAACAGGATGGGGTTTAATAATCAGGGCGTGGATGTTGTCGCCCATCGTTTGAGCAAGCTCGACCGCCAGGGCCTGGTAATAGGCGGAAACATAGGAAAAAACAAACACACACCCAACGAGGACGCGCTGAGCGACTATATAAAATGTTTTGACCGCCTGTTTGATGTTGTCGATTATTTTGTAGTGAATGTAAGCTCGCCTAATACACCTGGCTTACGGGAGCTGCAGGAAAAGGAGCCTTTAAAACATATTTTGCACTCATTGCAGCAGCGTAACAGGAAAAATGATATATCCAGGCCCATATTGCTAAAGATCGCGCCCGACCTGACCGACTCACAGCTGGACGATATCATCGAGATCGTAACCGAAACGAAGATAGCGGGGGTTATTGCGACCAACACCACTATTTCGCGCGAGGGACTCTCATCGGGCGAAAGCCTTCATAAGGAGAGCGGAGGCCTCAGCGGAAAGCCTCTCACCCGCCGTTCTACAGAGGTGATACGTTATCTTTCGGATAACTCTAAGCAAGCTTTTACAATCATTGGAGTCGGAGGTATTCATACCGCTGCGGACGCTCTGGAGAAGATTGATGCGGGAGCAGCACTGGTGCAGGTTTACACCGGGTTTGTATACGAGGGGCCGGCCCTGATCAAACGGATACTGAAGGGTATTTTGAAAAAACAGGGCGCCTGACCTAAAGTCCCGGATGTTATGTATCTTACAGGTAATCCCTTCCCTGGATTAAAAACAGATTATGGATACACTGGATGAGAAGCCAAAGAGCGGGCAGATAGCCGGCGAGTTTGCAGGAGTTGCCCGATACAACAGCAGGTATGTATTTGTAACGGTTGCGGTGCTTCTTATGGCCGCGATCTGGATCGGCAAATCCATAGAGGTAAAGCATGTCCGGGAAGAAGCCCTGGAGGATAACCGTGTGCTGATGGGTGAGGCAGCAAAACATGTGCTGCATTCGCACGAAGGGCACCTGCTGCTGCTTTCCAAACCCTTCGCCTGGGCCATAAAGGCCGAGCTGCTGCAGGGTAACCTGAAACAGATCCGTTCGTATATGAACCAAATGGTTCAGAAAACCAATATTCATCACATCGCGCTTGCCGATAAAGACGGGAAGATCATTGTATCCACTGATACGCGTGAAGAGGGAAGGTCCTTTCTGACCATTGGAAAGCGGGCTTACCTGAGTAACAAACAGACTAGCCTGGAGAATGTGGGTAATAAGAAGCTCGTAGTTAGCGGGCCGGTGTTGGGGCCAGAAGGCCGTTTAGGGACGCTGATGATAAGTTATACGATACAGCCGGTTAGGTTTGTAGAATGAAAAGTTTCAGACATGCCGGCCGGCTATGCTTTACCGGAACCGATCTTTAAGTGCTTACCAAGATCATGAAAATACTTTGCCGACCAGATGTCCAATACCTTCTGATCCGGAATAAAGCGGCGGATATCGGCTTTTACCCTGTCCATATCAACAGTATCAATTCTTGCGCTTAACAATTCCCGGAACTCCTCTTCTGTAATAGTTTTTTTCTTCCAATCCCCGCTATCCAGGGCTCGCAGCACGAAATGATTTAAATTCAATGAGATACCCTTTTTAATATACCATTCCATATCGTACCAGTCACGGCCTTTTACGTTTGTCCCCCATTTGCGGAAAAGCAGCGCGTGCATTTTACCTGCGAACAAATCGGAGATGGTAAAGCACTTCACATAGAATGAAAAAGGCTTCAATAGCAGCCGCTCTTCTGTTTCGAAGCCTAACGGTGGCTCCCTGTCTACTTCAAGCTTGATCAGAATATTGGGCTTCTGACCCAGTCCGCTTTGAGGAATAATATTGTCCAGGATCAGTTCTTTCCAGATAGTTTCTGACTTCAGAAATGCCGATTCAATGTTTGTTGAAATTGTCTTTTGCTTTTCCCTGACAGATACTTGCATTCCTAACGATTCAAATTCGGCAAGCACAGCATCCAGGTACTTATTAAGCGAAAAACCGGGATTTACCTCAAGAAGTGAAAAATCAAGGTCTTCTGAAAAGCGATCCAGGCCGTAAAGTATCCGTAAAGCCGTACCCCCATAAAAAGCTGCCTTTTCAAAGAATCCGGCACGGTGCAGCCCGGCTAGTGCGATCTCCTGCATAATCTCCCGGAGCGCCTGGGTAGCTTCATCCTTATTGCCCGGCCTATAAGTATCCAGCCATTCTTTTATCATAGATCCTTAAGTGTTTTTACGAGTATAGATAAACTCTCAGCTTTGGAAGCATCCTGCACCCATTGGGACATCTTCTGCAGGTCGCATTCCTTCAGACGATCCTCATTTATCCGCAGATCTTCCAGCAAATAATTTAATACCTGCGTGCGGCTCCTCAATATTAAACCGGAAGTTGTAACTACCTTATCGAACAGCGCTTTCTCAGGCGTAGCCGTCATCGCATATTGTTCTTCAGCTAACTGGATTTGCCGGATGCCAAAGGCATAATAGGGTAGTGACAAATGTGTATAGGTAAATACTCCCAAAGGGGTTATAAATTTCCTGCTTGCTTTAGTAGTCATTGATGATACTTCATAAACCCGTTCCGGGATCCAGCCATGATAGGACAGTGCAGTATCCAGCGAGACATAACTTGGCCCCAATATATGATTAGCTAATAAAAATGGCTCAGGTTTAACCGTCGTGATTGCCGGTCCCGCGATATACAATCCTTTTTTTACTGATTCAAGTACTCCTTCATTCAGTAAAGCATGCACCTTGTCATTGGGTCTTTTGTATCCCTTTAGCAGGGAAACAACAACCTGATGCGTTAAAGGCTGGGAAGCATATGAGCGGATGGTCTGGTATAAATCCATAAACAAATGTATAAATTTTATAAGATAATCGAATAAATTTCGATTATCTTATTGTAAAAATACATATTACTGGTAAATTTGCCTTTTAATGGGACGATATGAATGCTATTCGGCCGCCGGTCTTATGTGATATTTTACATCGACCGCCTCTGGAGTCGGAAAAATCCTTATATTTCTGATGATCAGTTATACGATACACCGGTTAGGTTTCAGCAGTAATCAGTAAACACGGCACTGTCAGTGTCAGTACAACAGGTCTTGTCTAATGAGAAATTTAAATCAATTATTGATCATAACATGCATAGTCTTTTTTTCAGTATCAGGTTTTGCGCAGCAAGCAGATAAAGAAAGAGGCTTAAAAGGCGCCAAATTAGTTATAGATATAAACCCGGATTTTGCAGGCAGGTGGATTTACTCTGAGGGGGCTACAACTTTTACTTTAGTGTTAACAAAGAAAAATAATCTCTATGTGAAAAATATAAACGCTACCGTAGATTGTTTGGTAGGGCAGTTTGATTACACTAAAAACAAAGTGGTAATTGCCAGAAACATCAATAAAAGCCAGGAGCAACAAATTACAGTTGGGCTTCCCGTCAAAAGCAAACCGAATATAGTTAAGGCTGTGTATACTTATTCGAATGGGTCTAGTATTGTTGATTTAGAGCTTGTAGATAGGAACACGTTAAAATGGACGATAACTGATAAACCCGATGAAGGCCTAAGAAGACCAGGAACTACTCATAAGCCCCGAGAAATTGTCGTACCCAAAACATTGATTCTAAAGCGGTCGAAATAATGATAATACGCGATTTGACCTTGCAGACTTTCCGTTCGGGGAAGTTTACAGTATGACCTCATAATTTGTAAGTGTCATTTATGAATTTTTCAAACACAATGGGTATTGCGGCGCCCACATATTTAACATTCGGCTTGGAGAGCTTCGAAATTTTTACTTTATAATTAGTAAGAACTTTTTCCAGTATTTCAATTTTTTCGGGGGTGATTATTAAGTCGTTTTTTATTATAAAACGCATATCCTCCAAGCTTCCATTTACATTAAAGATACAGCCAATATACATCCTGCTTTTCTCTCTTGCCAGAACATCGAGTTCTGAAGATGAAAATGTATTTCTTATAGCGTTGTATATGAATTTGGTTTCCGGGAAAATTATGTCGGCCGCTCCAAATTCGTTCATCGCGTAATTTGGATTCTTAAATTTGCTTTTTACATTTCTAAATGAGTGGTTAAACTTCGTAGATGACTTCTCATAAGTCTCTGTATTACCCCTGACATTCTTTTTTGTTACCGCGACCTGCGAATACAATGTTAAACTATAAGCAAATATGATTGATATTATTAAAACTAGTATTTTCATAATTTACTTTGTTAGAAATTGAATATACGAGGATTAGTCACTAGTTGTAAGCTTCCCTGAAATTGTAGCCTTCCCGTTTTTGTATCGGGAGGTAAGTAGCCATAGTCGGAAACTGCTTACTTGCTGAACACTCTTTACTCTGCTGATTTATAATTAATTAAGTGCGATAAGAAAACACTATCGGATTTAGGTTAATAACTCGTTACGGGACGGAAGATGTTTTAGGCTTCACCCAATACTTGTCAAATGCACGCCAGTCAAAATCGGAAGTTGTCCAATAACAGGCGATTGCGATTCCATTCAGATAGTTTTCAGAAGTTTCAATAGAAGCGAGACCGCGACTTACTGTCTGTAGAGAGTTGGAGATATTTTCTATTTCCATGTTACGATATTTCTGAAGTTCTTTGTCGTTAACGAATGTTCCTATACCAATTAAATACTGAATATCACGTATCGAATTAAGAGTTTGGATGTCCCGTAACAAATAGTTGCAACTTTCGTTAAAGACATCTTGATCGGTTATCGAAGTGTCATAAAATAAAAAGGATAACTGATCTACATAGTTAATCAATGTCTTTATTTCTTGATTGGTCGTTTTTCTTTTCCAATGCTTTGTTTTCGGAGACGTCGAAACAACTACCGAGGAAATAAAGGAATCCGGCAAAATCTTCCGAAGCTTTCTGTGAAATTCGTTGACATTACGACCATAAGAGTTCACGTCACCAGGCTTTTCTGCTAATGTGGTGGAATCTAGAGCTGGTTCCCCTTTAAGAATATACTCGAAATCCACATGCACACCCGGAACTTGTAGAGAATCAATCAGTCGCTTCGTGTCGAATAATGCGTTTGCTACCCAAAGCGAATCCCCAAGATATAATTGCTTGTTCTGAACACCACCAATCCAAGGTAGAATTTTAAGCTCTGGATATAATTTTTTTAATAATGCTACACTTTTCTGGGCGCGCGCTGAAAACGGGTATTCAGGAAGTGTTCCGTCTACATTGAAGGGTCCGGCGAAGAGATAGGCATATTTTATTTTGTGAGTTTTAAGGGTTAACGCGAAACTTCGGATATCATCGTCTGTTATCGGCTGATTGTCTCTTATATTATAACCCCTCAAGTAGAGACCTTCAGTCCACAGAATTTTGTTGATTATCGATATTGTGATTAGAAGGCTTCGAATTACACCCAACTATTAGTGCTATATAAAACCCTAACAGAACAAATAAGCTTTTAAACATGACAGAATTAGCATTCTAAACGTGATGTTCGCACGTCAGCATTGGTATAATCTTTCGTATCGTTCATTGGTAAATCTTGAGACGCTCGAAAGAATAAGGCTGAAAAATCTCAGAATAGTAAGAGAACGGATCTCTTTCACTTTACCATCTCCCGCGTTATACTCATGCGAAAATGTAAGCTTCCCTGAAATTAAGACATGAAGTAATTAGACAAAAAGTTTAATTTCAAATGTCATAAAATGAAAAAGCAGCAATTCACAGAAACCCAGATCGCTAC
>NZ_JARKNC010000007.1 GCF_029360805.1 Daejeonella sp. JGW-45
CAACATTTACAGGTACCGTATCTGGTATTACTGCCACAATGGTTGGCTTAGGTAATGTGAACAATACGGCTGATGCAGATAAACCAATCAGTTCGGCTACTCAAGCAGCGCTTGATGGAAAAGCGACTACTGCTGCGTTGGCATTAAAAGCTGATCAGAGCGCAGTTGATCTGAAAGCGCCCCTTGCTTCACCAACTTTTACAGGTACTGTATCTGGTATCACTGCGGGAATGGTTGGTTTAGGCAACGTGAACAATACAGCTGATGCTGATAAACCGATCAGCTCAGCTACTCAAACAGCCCTGAACGATAAAGCCGCTAGTGCAGACCTTGCTTTAAAAGCCCCTCTTGCATCACCAACATTCACCGGAACTGTTTCCGGTATCACTGCGGGAATGGTTGGTTTAGGCAACGTGAACAATACTGCTGATGCCGATAAGCCGATCAGCTCAGCTACTCAAACAGCCCTTGATGGAAAGGCTGCTAGTGCAGATCTTGCTTTAAAGGCACCTCTTGCTTCACCAACATTTACCGGAACTGTTTCTGGTATCACTAAGGGAATGGTAGGATTATCAGATGTAGATAACACTTCCGACCTGGCTAAGCCAATCAGCACGGCAACTCAAACAGCGCTTGATGGAAAGGCTACAACAGCTGCTTTGGCATTAAAAGCTGACCAGAGTTCAGTTGATCTGAAAGCACCTCTTGCATCTCCAACATTTACAGGTACCGTATCTGGTATTACTGCCACAATGGTTGGCTTAGGTAATGTGAACAATACGGCTGATGCAGATAAGCCAATTAGTACAGCTACTCAAACCGCTCTGGATGGAAAAGCGACTACTGCTGCGTTGGCATTAAAAGCTGACCAGAGTTCAGTTGACCTGAAAGCACCCCTGGCATCTCCAACCTTTACAGGTACCGTATCTGGTATCACCGCCACAATGGTTGGACTAGGCAATGTGAACAATACGGCTGATGCCGATAAGCCAATCAGCACGGCTACTCAAAGTGCCCTTGATGGAAAGGCTACTACAGCTGCTTTAGCATTAAAGGCTGACCAGAGCTCAGTTGACCTGAAAGCACCCCTTGCATCTCCGACCTTTACAGGTACCGTATCTGGTATCACCGCCACAATGGTTGGACTAGGCAATGTGAACAATACGTCTGATGCCGATAAACCGATCAGCTCAGCTACTCAAACTGCCCTTGATGGAAAAGCCGCTAGTGCGGATCTTGCTTTAAAAGCACCACTCGCATCTCCAACCTTTACCGGAACCGTATCCGGTATCACTGCCGGAATGGTTGGCTTAGGTAATGTGAACAATACAGCCGATGTTGATAAACCGATCAGCTCGGCTACTCAAACTGCCCTGAACGATAAAGCTGCTAGTGCGGATCTTGCTTTGAAGGCACCACTAGCATCTCCAACCTTTACAGGAACTGTCTCAGGTATCACTAAAGGGATGGTAGGATTATCAGATGTAGATAACACTTCAGACCTGGCTAAGCCAATCAGCACTGCAACCCAGACAGCACTCGATGGAAAGGCTACTACAGCTGCTTTAGCATTAAAAGCTGACCAGAGTTCAGTTGACCTGAAAGCCCCTCTTGCATCACCAACATTCACCGGAACTGTCTCAGGTATCACCGCCACAATGGTTGGATTAGGTAATGTGAACAATACAGCTGATGCTGATAAGCCAATCAGCTCAGCTACTCAAACTGCCCTTGATGGAAAAGCCGCTAGTGCGGATCTTGCTTTAAAAGCACCGCTTGCATCTCCAACCTTTACAGGTACTGTATCCGGTATTACTGCTGCAATGGTTGGCTTAGGTAATGTGAACAATACAGCTGATGCTGATAAGCCAATCAGCTCAGCTACTCAAACTGCGCTTGATGGAAAAGCGACTACTGCTGCGTTGGCATTAAAAGCTGACCAAAGTTCAGTTGATCTGAAAGCGCCCCTTGCATCTCCAACATTCACCGGAACTGTTTCCGGTATTACTAAAGGGATGGTAGGGTT
>NZ_JARKNC010000008.1:0-577615 GCF_029360805.1 Daejeonella sp. JGW-45
AGCGATCTGGGTTTCTGTGAATTGCTGCTTTTTCATTTTATGACATTTGAAATTAAACTTTTTGTCTAATTACTTCATGTCTTAATTTCAGGGAAGCTTACAATCCCAACTGGGTCAAACTGGTTTCACCGGGGGAGATGGCACCGCCCAGGGATTCCTGGCCACCGGCTGAATTCCGTAACCTTTCCGGTCGGTATAAAGAGTTCAGGAAGCCCTTTGAGCCCCGCGAAGCCGAGAGGCTCGCACTGCCAAAGCTTACCTTCCACCCGAAGGTTACTCCACAAGCTAATGAAGCTGTAGTTGCAACCGGTGAGGAATTGCATCGCTATTGCAAGCAGAAGGGCATATTATTCCTTCTGTATGCAGGCTTTAACACGAATGCCTGTATTATAAGCCGGGATTATGGGGCTACGCAGATGAGCAACCGCGGCTATGCGGTTACCTTGCTGCGTGATTGTACTACCGGAATGGAGAGCAAAGACACGCAGGCGGGCTTAATGCAGACTAACGGAGCAATCTTATTACTGGAAATGTTCGGACAATATTCAATAACGTCGGACCAGGTTTTGAACGGTTTTTCTGTTTAAGACGATACTACCAGTCTTTGGGCAGTTTCAGCGACCATACATCGTTGGTCAGCGGAGGCGTCATACCGCCTGCCACCCAAATTTTATCTTTAAAGACAAAGGCCGAAGGTTCATGGCGTTCCTTCCATGAAATGTCTGACTGAAGCTGTTCCCAGGTTTTACCGTCCTTCGTGCTCCATACGTCCTGATAATTTTTATATGGGTTGTTGGACCACCCTCCTATAACCCAGATCCTGTTGCGATATACAACTGATGAGAACCACAATCTTGCATGCCAGGGAGCGCTTTCTGAAACGCGAACCCAGTTAATTCCATCCTCTGAACTCCATACATCATTGAACGCGCTATATTGGGGAACATAATTCCCTCCGCCAAATACGTAGATCTTTCCGTTAAGCACCGCCGCCTGGTGATAAGCCCTTGGCGACCAGCCTGCATTAGCGGTTGCCAGCGACCAGTCTTTACCATTTGCGGAATACCATACGTCATTTTTAAGGCTCTTATCCGTGCCAAAGTAATAATCTTCTATCCCACCCATTAACCATAACCGGCCCTTGAACTCGACTATTGCCGACGCGATCCTCGGCGTCCATGCTGCATTATCAGTGGCAAGATGCCACTGTCTCCCGTTTTTAGACGACCAGACCTTATTGCTGGCCGAATGTCCGGGTAGGCGTCCGTTGTACCATCCCCCCATCATCCACATCCGGTTTTTAAAAACTATAGACATTGGAAGATCGCTATGTATCCATGGAGCTTCGCTGTTTACAAGATCCCATGATCTACCGTTGCGGGAACTCCAGACATCGCGGGGCGGCGCTTCTTTAGAATTAAACCAACCACCGAAGATCCAGAGTTTATTCCGGTAAACTAATTCTCCCTGGGAGTCCCGCGCCTGCCATGCAGCATTTGGTGTTTCCAATTTCCAGTCAACAGACGCAGGCTGTGCAGACAATAATTTGCTTATAGCCAATACAAACGCGGCGATTAGTACGATCCTTTTTATCCTGCGCCTGATCATTATATTCCGAGCATCTTTTTTGCGTTTCCTGATCTCAGCATTTCCTTTACATTTTCGTCTGCTTCGGATGGATATAGTGATTCTATCCTTAACTGCCCGCTCAGGTAATCGAGGATTGGTGAGTGGGTTCCAAAGGCAAACTTATCTGTGCCGTATAGTTTCAGGAAGTCTGACATGTTGGTAATTGTCCGGCCGGAAGTATCAAACAGCAGGTTAGCATTCTTGACCAAAGCCATTTCTTCCGCGGTCAGCGCCGACGCATTGGCGTAATTTAATATCATATATTTTGCATCCGGCACAGCTTTTACAATGGGCAGGATATCCTTCAGGGTCCATTCCCTCTTGGGAGTACCCACAACGTAGTCGATATCCATCCAGGAACGTTGCCTGCTGTCTACCATACGGTATTCAAAAGCAACCGGCAGGCCATGATCGCGAACACGCTTTACAAGCTCAATGCAGGCGGGATCGATAATTCCATAATCATGATATTTAGGATAGACCCTTACTCCCTTCATCCCAAAATGTTTTACAGAGGTTTCGAGGTCATCCCTCCAGCCGGCATAAATTGGGTTTATCACTGCAAATGGGATGAAACGGTCGCTGAATTTCCGCGCAGAGCGGAGCTCCTTGTATAGCTCTTCGTTAGCGGACTGGGTGTTCTTATAGAATATACCGTTCAGGTTGCTGATAACTGATATCTCTACCCCGAATTTATTCATCCGATCCAGCAGCGCTTCGCAGGTGTTGTACTGTAACTGCTGGAACGGCCAGTTACCTACGTATGCGTTGATATCAATTAACATTTCTTCCTCCTTTTCTTAATGCATTATTAAAATTCTCAAAAAATATCTTCCTCTTCTGTGCTTCGGTCAGGTTGGATGCAAGGATCTTGCCCACCGCCTGGTAATAACAGTTATCAGAACCGAAAAACACGCGGTCTTCACCCAGGTGCTGTACCGCAAAATCAATCATATGCTCTTCATTGTTACTTCCCGATGTATCCACATATACATTAGGGCTATTTCTCAATGTTTTACACATATACTCCCAGTCGCCTCCCCCGCCGATGTGTGCATATTGAAAGGTTGCTTCAGGATACCTCCTGGCTATATCTACAAAATCGTCTGGCAGGGAAACATTCTTCGGCTTGTTGCCATTATATTTCATCCGGTAACCACCCACACCAAGCTGAGCCTCGGCATGGCTGTGGATGATCATCTTAAGGTCTATCATCTTTTCAACTATGGGATAATAAGACGGGTCGTTGATCTTGGTCTGGTAATAGATCTTTACGTTCGTCATTCCCAGGTCTACGCAGCGTTTTATTTCATCCATCGATTCTTTGGCATGAACGGGATTGAATGTAAAGCTTCCCAAAAACACATCCGGATGCTGCTTCATTACTCCCAACACGATATTGTTGTTTCTTATGAATGCTTCAGGGCTTCCATCCGGAACACCGTTAATAAGCCGTGTCACGGGGTTGGAAAGAACGAGCTTTTCAACTTTCATGCGTTGTGCATAATCGATCAGAGTACCGGCATATTTCTTTTGCACTTCGATATCGGTGCTCCCAAGATTGACATGAATATGCGAATCGATTTTCCGGTATTTCATCACGTCCTGCATGAGGTCGTATTTTGCCATGGGTTCTATTGCATGCATGCCTTCCGGCATGTCGGCGGCGCTGCTGGCTGCGAGGCCGCCGGATACTGCGAGACCCGTGGCCGATAAGGCTGCACCAGCGATAAATTTTCTTCGTGATATTCCTGACATATAATTAGATCTGGTTAAAGGGCTGTCAAACAATGCTATTACCCGATTTGCTTAAAATATTATTATAGTTCTCAAAAAAGACCTTCTTTTTCTGATTTTCGGTAAGAGCAGACGACAATACTTTGCCCACGCCCTGAAAAAATGAACCGTCGCAGCCAAAGAACACCCGGTCCTCCCCAAGCTTTGCGACGGCAAAATCTACCATATATTCCTCATTATTACTACCTCCGGTGTCGACGTATATATTGGGATAGTTTACGAAGGACTTACATGCATACTCCCAGTCGCTCCCGCCCCCGATGTGCGCATATTGAAACATTACTTCGGGATATCTTTGTGCGATTGCAATAAAGTCCCCGGGTACAGAGATACCCGGGTTGTTCTTAACATCGTATTTCATCCTGTAGCCTCCTACCCCCAACTGACTTTCACCATGAACATGGACGATCATCTTATGGCCGGCGAATTTTTCGATAACAGGATAAACTGAGGGGTGATTGATTTTCACATGGTTAAACAGCTTCATACCTACCATTCCCAGATCAAGACAGCGCTTAATTTCCTCTTCGGCGGTTTTCAAGTCAAGCGGATTAACCGTGAACTGGCCTAAAGCTCTGCCGGGAAAGGTCCTGATCGCTCGCGCTACAGTATCGTTATACGCACGGATCTGTTCGCGGCTGCCGCCCATGGTGGTCGCGACCGGCACGGCAAGGACAAGCTTTTCGATATGCAGGCGGTCTGCATAGCGCATTTGTGTTTCGGACTGGGTCGGATTTTGGGCAGCGTTTGCGTAAGCATCAATTTTGCGGTACTTCCTAACCTCGTCCATCAGGTTATACACCGGCGGATGTTCTGCAATGGACGTGCCCCCGCTTTGCGGAGCATTTACGGCGCCTTTCAACTTTGAGCATGCTAAAACACCGCCTGCCGCCAGGGCAGAACGTAAAGCAAATTCTCTTCTGCTGATAAAATTAGCCATATCCCGGATTAGGGTAAGAGGTTATTTAAGGTATAGCAGATCAGCCTATTGTCGAGCGCCTGGCCTTTAGCAGTTGTAATATCTCCCAGCTTCAGCTCATACACATAACCTGCTTTCAGGTCGTTTAATTCCAGGGATACCTTCAGGCCGTCGGCCGATACCCTGACACTTTTAATCGGTACCTGCTGCACGTCCTGCTGGTCGGTTTTATCCGCGCCGGCATTCTTAGCTTTTCGCTGGTATTTATAATAGTAATGCCTGAAATTATAGTTAGCGGCATTAAGCGCCTGCGTCCTGTTTACAGGCTGGGTAAAAGTCAGGTCAAAGCCCTTTTTGGTCAGGTTCATCATTTGCACATCGGCCGGCTTATTACCGTTAAAGACAATCCGTTGTACACCCTGGTCGCCCGCCCATCCAAAAGCGATCTGCCCTACCCACAAGCTGCCATCGGGAGCAAATGCGAGACGGTTATTGCCTTTTCGCAATCCCCGGCCGTCAATGAACGGAATACAGGCACCCTGAAGTTCTCCGGCGACTGTCTCGAGCATCACCCTGACTATGCGGTCGCGGTTCATCTCACCAACGAACAACTGTCCTGCAAAAGGGCCGAACTTACCTTCTGTTATATCGCACAGAGGCTGGGCCGGTGAGTTAGCCATTACCCCCTGCGGGAACAGGACAGCGGCTTTTGTGCGTATCTTGTCGAGTTCAGGAACCGGACTGATGAAGGGGTTCTTCCCCTCCCACTCCTTTGTCCACACCAGGCTTGCCGGGTGGCCATAAAACTTGCCTTCCTTCACATGGTACAGGGTGCTCGTCTCCACCCAATCGCTTTGATTATCAGTGACAAACAGGTTACCCTTTAAGTCAAAGCCGATCCCGTTAGGCGATCTCATCCCCGAAGCATAAGGCTGAAGCTTATTACTTCCCGCCGGAAGTTTCATAATCCAGCCGCGATAAGGCACCACGGAATACATCTCATACACGCCTTGCTGGGTCATGTCCCTTCCGGACGGCCTCAGTTCACCGCGAACCTCAGGCCGTACACTACCACCCTGTGAGGCTGTGTTCAATGCGATATAAAGGTTGCCCTCTGCATCCTGTGCAGGGCCGTAATTAAACTCATGGTAATTCCCTGAGATACCAAAATCATCAGTCAGGGTTTCGTAAACATCGGCCAGGCCATCTCCATCGGTATCTCTTATGCGGGTCAGCTCGGGCCTTTGCATCACAATAAATTCAGATTTATTTACCACATGGATGCCAAGCGGTTCGTGCAAGCCGGTTGCAAATACTTTCCATTCCTTTTTTTCGGGGGTATAAAGCATCACCTCACCGCGGATGAAACATGCCGCAAGGCGGCCATCGGGTAAAAACGCCAGGCCGCCGGTCTCGCTCATCAGGCCGGGAGGCATATCAATACTTTGAACCGTATATGCGGATCCCGTTGAAACAACCTGGGCATTTGTAGTCGTTCCGTATATCAGCAGGAGTGAAATAAGACAATATTGCAAAATGGTCTTCATTACTATTTCTTTCTTCGTGTGTTAAAAACAAGGGAATAATTAGTCATCGTTACGCTAAACTCGCGTGCCTGAGCGGGTGTGAGCTTTAACTTCCCATCAATCCATTCGCCTGCAGACGATTCGTAAGTAGCAGTACCGTTCACCGCGGCAGAGATGAACCAAACAGTACCTTTCGCATCCGGCACCCTGAATTTTCTTACCAGCCCGTTGCCATCTTCTTTAGGAAGGATCAGCTCGTATACGTGTTGACCATTAATTATATAATGAAATTCCGGGAACCTGTTTATTAGTTTGTATCCCTTAAATTCGGGAACGGGGGGCGTGTCGGGGCTGCCAATAGCAAGCGAATGCGCTGCGTTTTCTCTAAAAAACACAGGCCCGAGGATTTTGGCATTTGCATCTATGTGCCCTTTCCAGATGGCAGTATTATCCAGAAACCCGCCGCTCCAGGCGTAGCGTAACTGGCATGAACCTGCATCCCAGCAGTAGGACAGATTTTTTGGAAGATTGACAGCGATAGAGGCCGGACCGGAATCATCCATAAAGATCCGGTACATATATGGCGCAACATTTTCGTACGGATGGATAGCATTATGGCCTTTTGTATGATCTGTGGCTGGATTCGCGGCAGCGGACTTCTCCTCCCTTCGCGATGGCGGCAAGTTCTGGTCCGTTTTCTGATCGGGCATACTACTGTTAGCCGAAACATACATTACCCCGTACATGATAAAGCCGTGGCCGGGAAACGTGCACACGTAAGGATACGCACCGGGTTCAGTTGGCGAAGTAAACTCCAAAGTTGCAGACTGGTTCGTAGAAACAACAGGTATAGACCATAGCACCTTGGATGATTTAGGGACATAGTTCATCGCGGGTCCCTTTTCCTCCAGGGCAAGAGCTTCGTTGACCACATCCAGGCGCGCTCCCGGCTTCGTAATAAGAAAATTGTGACTCATATCGTCCGCATTGTTAAAGACGAGCTTCACTTTTGTTGCGGGTTTAACACTGAATCGAACCAGGTCAAACTGCATTCCCGCGATGGCGCTGATGGTTATATTTACAGGTACAGTGCTTGCTCCCTGCGCATAAGCCCCCTTGGTAAAGAGGCCTGTTATTAGTAATAAAACCGTTAAAATAAGTTTCTGCATTGACAATTATAGATTACTGTTAAGTTTGCTCATCCAAGTTAATAATAAAATACGTTTACGTACACGTAAAAATGTCATTATATTTATTCCAGATTGCAACCTTCAAATTTTAAATTAAGATATGACAAAAATTACTGAGCAAGCATCTAATTACAGGCATCTGGAGAATATGACTGTAAAAGAGCTCACTGAGAACATCAATAAAGAAGACAAGCTTGTTGCATTGGCGATCGAAAAAGCCTTGCCCCGGCTGAATACGCTGATTGAGACCATTATCGCGAAAATAGAAACGGGCGGAAGGCTCTTTTATGTTGGCGCGGGTAGTGGCGGACGGCTGTCGGTGCTGGATAGCATTGAACTGCCAACCACGTTTGGTATTCCTCGCGGACAATTTAACGTGGTATTAGCCGGAGGCCTGGAACACCTGATTGAGGCTCCTGAGGAAAAGGAAGATGATATTGACGCGGCCTGGAACGAACTTCAGGATCACAGCGTCTCAACTGCGGATATTGTAGTGGGTATTTCGGCAAGCGGTACAACTCCTTTCGTTCTTTCTGCCTTAAAGGAATGCAGGAAAGCCGGTATCACCACCGGTTGCATAGTTAGTAATCCCGATTCTCCCATCGCCGGGCAGGCTGATATTCCCGTAGAGGTTATCACAGGACCTGAATTTATTTCAGGCAGCACGAGAATGAAATGCGGCTCTGCCCAGAAAATGATATTTGATATGATCAGCACGACCTGCATGGTTCGCCTAGGACATGTCTACGATAACCAAATGGTTAACGTAAAGCTCATCAATGATAAGATCACAGACCGCGCTGTAAAGATGCTGATGAACAATTCAGGTATTAAAGATTACGATGTAGCTAAAGAACTTCTTCTTGAGTCTGGCAGTGTAAAAAAGGCTTTGGATAAATATCCGCATCGTAATACACTTTAAGGCAAACGCTTAACATTCGGGAAGACTTATCGGAACATGAACCGCCAAGCCTCCATCGGAAGTTTCCTTATACTTCGAATTCATATCCAGGGCAGTTGTCCACATGGTCTGGATCACTTCGTCAAGGCTTACTTTTGCATTATCCGGATTAGCTTGCAGGGCTAGTTGAGATGCTGTGATAGCCTTTATAGCGCCCATGGTATTTCTTTCTATGCAGGGGATCTGTACGAGTCCGCCTACCGGGTCGCAGGTTAGCCCAAGATGATGTTCCATAGCGATCTCTGCGGCCATCAAGGCTTGCTGCTGGGTACCGCCCAGACATTCTGTAAGCGCTGCAGCAGCCATTGCCGAGGATACACCTATCTCTGCCTGGCAGCCTCCCATAGCTGCAGAAATGGTAGAACCCTTTTTGAAAATTGCCCCGATCTCTCCGGCATTCAGTAAGAAAGTAATAATTTTATCGTGATTATATCCATCGCAAAATATGATATAGTAAAGCAGTACGGCTGGAACGACACCTGCGGCACCGTTTGTTGGCGCCGTAACCACTCTCGCAAAGGCGGCATTTTCTTCGTTAATTGCTAAAGCGAAGCAGCTTACCCAGTCCAATGTATACTGAAAGCCGCTGCCTTGTTTCCTGATCTGCTCAACCCACTGGTCGAAATCAGAATACTCTGCCCCGGCCAATAGTTTCTCAGAGAGGGCTGCCGCACGCCTGGTAACTTTCAGTCCCCCGGGCAGTACTCCCGAAGCATGGCATCCGCGATAAGCGCATTCGCACATAACCCGGAAAATGTTTAATAGCCCTGATCTTACTTCCTCCCGCGAGCGCCATACTAATTCATTTTGATGGACAAGCTCTGAAATTTTCAAGCCAGTCTCGGCAACCCATTTAAGCAGATCGGCTGCATTCTGACCAGGATAAGGCAGGTTTTTCCGCTGTTGTTCAAGGCTGCTTTCATCCGCTGTAACAACAAACCCTCCGCCGATGGAATAAAACGTCTGGCTGATAGCCTCCCCGTTATCCATAAAGGCCTGGAAGGTTAAGGCGTTAGGATGAAAGGGCAAGGATTCCTGGAAAAGGAAATGGATATCTTCCTGCGGGTTGAACCTGATCGCAAAGGAATTTCCCAAATCCAGCGTTTCAGCAGTATGGATATCCTGAATGATCGAATCGATGAGGCTTGTGTCCATACTTACAGGATCATATCCCGCGAGGCCCAGCATGACAGCGATATCGGTTCCGTGGCCTCTGCCGGTCTTCGCAAGCGACCCGTATAGAAGAACCTTGATCCGAACCACCTGGCTGAGAAGGTTCTCTGATCTTAAAAATTGCACGAAACGTTCGGCTGCCCTCCATGGCCCGAGGGTGTGCGAACTTGAAGGCCCTACACCAATCTTAAAAATATCGAATACTGAGATCTGTTCCTCCATTATCTTGTACGTATTTGACAAAGCTTATATTCGATCAAAATTATTCTATTTCGTATAGATCGCCGCTTGTCAAAATAATAAGGGCCTGTGCTACTCCCCGCGGAGAAAGAATATTCGATATTTCAGAATCAAACCGGATGGTGCTTAAAATATCTCCCGAGGGGGACAAAGCGGTTAGCTGTCCGCCAGCGGTTGCGGCTAAATAGTGAGGTGTTGAAGATTTAGCAACGCCGGCAACTTTCAGAACCCTGTCGTTCAGGGTTTTTCGAAAGACCGGATTTCCCTTTTGATCCAATACGTAAAACTGAAAACCTTCTGTACCGACGAGTATTTCATTATTTCCGTCATTATCATAATCGCCATGCCGTATATCATTCACCTCCCCGCCTACGTTTTTGACCCATAATTCATGGATCTTATCCTTAAAGCGAATATGTCGTACCTCGCTTTGCTTTGATCCCAAAAGAAACGAAGGCAAATCATTCATCCCTTTTGCTGCGATAACATCTACAATTTTAAAACCTGGCCCTCCTGTCTTTCCGGCAATTTCGTTCTTTCCCTTTCTTAAAGCATAGTAATAGTACTCAAGGCCGAATATCCCTTCGTCTTTACCATCGCCATCGAGATCTGCATATTCCATGTCTTCGATTCCGTAGAAATAGAGAAGCGTATCTGACATCAATTTGCCCCGCATATCAAGCTCGTAGATGTATCGGAATTGTGTTCCCACTATCACAACAGGCTCCTTCTCTTTCCCGTTAACATGGGCAAGGCGGATATTTGTTATCCCAAGTAAGTTGCCTTTGTATTCCCTGTGGGTTTGGTCGTCATTAAATTTATAATTCCACAGTTCCTTACCCCGCGCATCAAGCACGTGCATATACCAGTTTTCTGTAGCTATGAATACAAGCGGCTGGTTCCCGGAGTTCTGAATCGAGACTTCATTTACGCGGCCCTTTGCATTAAACGTCCACAATAACCCTCCGCCAGCACTTATGGCCTGGACTTTACCAGTAAAGCCGCCTAACAAGATCTCATCTGCCTTGTCGCCGTTCAGGTCGCCTTTAGCAGAACTGCTTACATTTTCGTTGAATGAATAAAGTGGTTTTCCGGCGTAAGGCAACCCTTTATTTTGACGATTAACCGCCGGAACAAACTGCTTCGAGTTCCTGAGAAATACATCTACAAACTTTACTATGCTCAGGGCTCCCATATATACCTTGCCAGAGTCGAGCGCTGCTTCTGAAACGGGTTGGCCGGCATCGTCATACCTGAGCATATCTTTTTTCAGGCTATAGGTCTTCCATTTCCCCTGATTGATATCTATCCTGAAGAATACCGGTGCAGGGAAATGTAAAGCGGTTGATCCGAATCTTATATCTGTAACGCCAGCTGAGATCAATTCGCCTTTACCTATCAGGTGGACGCTTCCGTTGCTCTGGAATGCCTCGTGATCTATTACTCCTTTGGTTGCCAGCCATTTCCCGGCGCCGCCTGATATCTCAATAGTACCCTGACTTAATCTTCTGGATCGCAGGGCTGCAGTTTCGCTGGTATGGCTGGACAGAACGTTGATGAAAGAAGCATTTTCGCCTGCAAGATATTTCTTCTCACCGATCAGCTCGCTTAAAACGGTTTCATTATCTGCGTAAGGATATGGATATACAGTTTTCCAGTATTTTATGAAATGACCGTAAATATCTTTTGAGTGCAGGGAGGCATCCGTCAGGCTCTCAATCTTCATCACAGCACCTTTTTGGTCAACCTCAAAGGTATTCTGTTCTATCTTTACACTACCCATCGATTGCCATAGGTTCCTGAGAAGATACTGGCCCGGCTCATTAATTCTGACGTCATCGTAAACGATAAAAAATTTACCATCCGGACTGATTATAGTCCTGTCCCAGTCCGTACCATTATAGGAAGGAACCGTACTGCGACTGAAGCTTGTTCCGTTAACATCCCCCACCCAGTCTAATTTCACCAAAGAAGGTTTCTTCTTTTGCGTTCCATCTTTTACAATAACAAGCCCGGAGTGATGTTCGGGTGTGTTCTGAATATAATCTCTGTCATTAAGGAACAGGCGCCCATTGGCGCTATAATTCAATATGGCATTTCCGTCCTGGTGTCCATGTTTCCCGGCAGAAAAGCCGTCAAGGATAAGATATGAATCGGAAATGTCATAGCCGGAGCGGAATGTAAGTTTATGAAAGCTATCCTTTTGATCGACGTTCATAACGGGTTGCTTTTCAAGGATCTGCAGCTCCTCATAAACACCCGGCTCCACCTCTTGTGCCTGAACACGGGAACGAGCGCTGCCCAGGGTTGTTGTCGTGTTTAAATCGACTATATACCTATGGACAGGATAATTGAGATCTGGCATTTTCTGACCAGGAAAAGGACCATTTCGGGTGCGTTGCAACAGAAAGTTGTAAACCGGATCGCCGTAATACCACGAGGCGGCATTTAACACCTGGGAATGACCCCATGAATAAGCGCTGCTCATACCGAACGGGTAAATATCTCCGCCGCCGGAAAGAGTACCCAGGTTGTCAATCATCATAGAATGCAGGTCGGCACTTGGGCGAAGTCTTTTCTCGATATACTGAAGGTCGCCGGTTGCCATGGCATAATCAATGTTAACCATTGGAAGATGAGAAAGATAATCGGAACCTTCATCCATGCTGATATAGGAGGTATTGCCTTTAAATATCCTCTCGCCGGCATTCCTCCAGGCGGCTATTTCAGGTATTTTATAATATTTTTCGAAGTAATAGACCGATCCTACAACTGACATTCCCGGAAATATCTCATGATTCCACCTGGGCGCTTTATCCCTGGCAATCACCAGGTATTTGTCCTTCGCATTCGCTTCGCACGTCAGGTACATCGCTGAAATTATTTCCCTTCGCTCGGATAAGGAAAATATGGGCGAGGCTTCGAGAACGGTCCAATTCTGAAGGAGCTTTTCACCCTGTATCCACATATTTCTTCTCGCATTCAGCTGTGAATGAGCAGCCGCCGGATAGGCATTAACAAAACGTGCATATCCCAGTAGCAGATCCTTATACATTTTACCGTAAGCCGGATTCCCTGTCAACAAATAATATTCACCGTATCTTTTTAATTCGGAGATAAGTGCAAGCAATTCATCAGCAATCACCTCGCTGTCCTTCACAGGCTTTAAAGCCCTTAACAACATGCCGGCTCGTGCGCTTAACCTTGCTTCCTCCTGTGCCGGCTGCTTATTGACCGCACCAAAATACATAGCGGCAGCTTCCGGAAGCTGCGCTTCGAATTGCCATGGAATAGACGCATCCTCTTGATCTCTAAGAACTGCGGATAAGCGGTCCACCCCGGCACGGGCTCCTTCAAGATCTGAAACTGAAATTATTATGGTATTCCCCCCTTTACCGAAAGGGTCGATGACTGTGAGAAGCTGGTATCCGTTCTTACCCGGGTACACGGCGTCTGCATAGGAGAAGCGCAAACCATAAAGCCGGGCCATTTGCTTGTTATTCCCGAGATTGCCTAACAATATCGTATTTCCAGACCAGCCCTGAGAAAATTTATCCGGATCAGCGGTATGAAGGAGTGCCTTATCTTCAGTTTTAGCGTCAATAGCTTTCTTTAACCGGGCTCCAAGATCTTTCCACTGCTGATCGCCGGGCACAACAATATTTATTTTCCGGACATCAGTGGATCTTTGCAGCGGCCGGGGCTGGAGGTCTTTATATAATGTGTAACCGGCCGGTTTGTTTTGATCGTATTCCGCCCTGGCATTGTTAAGACTGCCATAGAGGAACAAAATTGCAACGATTAAGAGCAGGCGAAATCTCATAAGCGTTTTCATGCGACTCAATCAATCTTAAAAAGATTCTGATAATGTGGCAAGGGTTCGAATATTCCCCCGCTCCTATCGTAGAAATCCTTATCCAGGGTAAAAACACCGTCTTTCCGTTTAAACCATGATGCACCGGAACCGGGGTGATACTTAACCATTTCATCCCAGTTTGTATAATTCATATCGCCATTGGTTTCCATGAGCCCCATATTAATTACGGGGAAGGGAGCCAAGTGCGCCGCCAGGTTCTTATGCCAGTCGACCAGTATAGGATTTACTGTAAGGTCGGCGCACATACAGGGCACGTTTCTTTCCGAGGCGAGCTTTGCCAGCTTGACCGACATGCTTAAGGTCTTTGCTATTCCTTTAAGTACGAGCACGCTGTAACCAAGCTCAAACCTCTTCAGGGTTGAGGCTTCATCATGTGCGCTTTCATCCGCGCCTATCCTGATCCCGAGGTCGGCAACGTTTTCCTCGTTCGTCTCACTTAGTGGCTCTTCGTATAAGAGAATACGGTCAAATGCGCCAATGTTCTTCGCATGGTCGAGATACCGTTGTAAGGTTTCCTTCTTCTCGTAACGGGCATTGGCATCCATCGTATAGATGAGCCTGCCATCTGCTGTATGATCTGTCCTGAGATCCTTCAGGGTGTTGTGGATCAAGGTCAAGCGCTCCATGTCGCCCTTTAACATCTCTTCCTGTGAACCTGGATACCCTGTCTTTATCTTGAACACGAAGTATCCCTGCTGCGCAGCGTCTTTCAAGTCCTGCATAGGCATCCCATAAGGGATCTGATACATGATCGCTATTTTTTCATTGCGATGAGACAACGCCTTTTTATATGGGCCGGGAATCATCTCATCGAAGGTATTGTATCCGTTTTCGGCTGCGTAGATCAGCCATGCAGCATTATCTACACTCACCAGGGCGTTGTATACAAAATTGATATTGAGGTCGGCTTTACCGGTAACTTTCTTTCCTTCAGCAAGTACCAATGGCAGTATTTTGTCGAACAGCTCGACCGGTGTTGTAAAGGGGTTAGCTCTGACTATATCAAGCGCCCTGTTAACCAGTACGTACATCATCGCATTACCATTGGCCTCGGAATGGAGCGGGAACAGTTCCGCATCGCCGTAAAGAACGCTCTGGGTAGCAAGTCCGATTTTCTTATTCCCGGATGCTGACTCCATTTGAGATACTGCCTGCCATAACTCGGTAAGATATCCGCCTTTAAAACCAAATGGTCTTAAAAGTTTTTCGCGTTCAAAGTTGGATTGCGTTTTTACAACCGCAATCATTTTAGAACTATGCTGCGAAGCGTTTGCCATATCGGTCAGGTCTATTGAACTAATTGCTGCCATGATTCCCGCGCTTTTAACAAATTCTCTTCTGTCCATGGTGATGGGCTTTGGGTTATGGGCTTGGGGCTTAGGGCTACGTTATTGCTTGGTATTAATTAATTACTTCCTTTTTTTATTCAAATGGGTGGAAGCCCATCACTCATAGCTCCCAGCTCAAGCAAGCAAACTCTTTACAAACTCATCATCAATAAGTTCGGGATAAGCGTTACAAACCCTGTCGATCTCCTCCATTTGTCCGGGAGATAACTCCTCTTTAGGATTCAGGCACCAGCGGCCCTCTAGCAATCCCTGGCGGCGTAAGACTTCGTGAATACCGGGTATACATCCATGGAAGCTATGTGCCGGATCGAAAATCGCAGCATTCATATCTGTTACAGCAATGCCTTTTGTCAGTAAGGCGCTTGCCCCTTCATATCTGTTGGCTTTGCATTGTTTTATTTCTTCAAGAAGTGCGACCGCTTTGTGTGTCCACACTGCCCAATGTCCAAGCAAGCCCCCCACAAACTCCTTTTCGACAACTTTTCCTTCGACCGTAAAGCTGTATTTTGTTAACAGATCGGCAACAATATTGTCGTCGTTACCGGTATAAAGATCAATTTCTGCAGCCCGGCTTGACGCACACACTGCTCTTACTACATCAAGCGTTTGATAACGATTAAAAGCAGCTACTTTAATTGCTTCTATGTTTTTAATTTCAGCAAATTCCCGCCAGAACTCATAAGTAAATATCCGGCCTCCAACTGAGGGCTGCAAGTAGAACCCGACCACCGGAATGATGGCAGCAACATCGCGTACTCTTTGGAGTATTTCCTTCTCTGACCAGCCTTGCAGGCCACCCATACTCAGGAGGCCCATATCATATCCATGCTTCACAGACAATTCAGCTTCAGCGATAGCCTGGGCTGTAGGACCGCAGATGCCGGCAACTTTAATAAAAGGCCGGTCGAGCTTTGCAGCATCGATCTCTTCTGAAGCTACTCTTAAAACAGTGTCATACAGGTTGATGGCAGGGTCTCTGATCTCAAACTGAGTCGAATGTACGCCTACGGCAATACCTCCCGCTCCTGATGCCATATAATAGCGTGCTAAACCTCTCTGACGTTGTTCGTCAAACTCGCGTGATTCATTTAATGCCAGGGGATGTGCGGGTATAACGGTGCCACTTGTTAACAATGACTTAAGTTCAGGATTTAATGTTTTTGACATAATTAGGGTATTGTATTTAAAAAGTTAGAACTGACCTTTTCTCTCCTGGAAATGAGTCGGTTTGTTAATCGTTTTGCCGCCTGCCTCCAGCCATGCTACAGTCATCTCGATCATCTGACGAACAGTGACTCTTGGGTAACCAAATAATTTATGCGATTTTGAAGCATTGTTCAAGAGTGCCATGGGCTGGATTTCATTTACAAATTGAGGCTGCTTGCCCATTAACAAACCGAATTGCTCTGCCAGCCATTTTACTGAAAGTGTTTCCGGGCCTGTAACATTCAAAATATTCGCCGGCGTCTCGCAGTGCAATAATGACCTGATAGCAATTTCATTTGCGTCGCCCTGCCAGATCACATTGACATTGCCCGTGGTAAGATCAATAGGCTTATCTTCCATGACAGACTTTGCAATTTCAAGCATTACCCCATAACGAAGATCAATAGCATAGTTGAGCCTGTAAATAAGTGTGGGTATATTATATCTCTCAGAGAAATACTGAAATACACGTTCGCGGCCTAAACAGGATTGGCCGTATTCGCCAACCGGGGCCGGGGTAGTTTCTTCAGAAAGCCCCCCTGAATTAATAGGCACAAATGGATAAACATTACCGGTAGAAAAGGCAACGATGCGTGAATTCTTATATCGCTCGGCAACCCTGCCCGGCAGGTAGGCGTTCATGGCCCAGGTAAAAGGTTCTTTTCCTGTTGTGCCAAATTTGGTTCCGGCAAGATAGAGGATATTCGGGGCGTCTGGCAAAGATGCCAGGTCATCCTCATTAAGAAGATCTGCTGAAATGGTTTCTATTCCCTCTGCCTCCAATTCCTCACGGGTGCCGGCCTCTGAAAAGCGTGAAATTCCTATTATGCGTTTATTTATACCAGCTTTTATGATCGCCTTTCGGGCCAATTTGGCCATGCTAGGTCCCATTTTGCCGCCAACTCCCAGTATGATGATATCACCTTCAATTTTAGCTATATCTGCAACTAAAGCATCTGATGGTTTAAGTAATTCCTGTTCTAAAGCTTCTAACTCGGTCATTTAAATATATTCTAATAAAACATTGATAACAATTAATTCCCGGTGCCATTCCAGCACCAGGCTTTCCATTACTTATTAGCTTTAGCCATTTCTAAAGCCTGGGTAGTGGTGTAGTATTTTGATAACATGTTCGGCACTTCCCATGAAGGAAGCTCGCCAGCCTTCAAATATTGTAAATACTTTTTAACAACTTCTGCGAAGTGATCTTCATGACCGACTTTCAGGTTTTCAGGGATCACTATTTCCCATAGATCGCCGGTTTTTTTAACCGATACACCTGAGAACTTCTTCTGAAGCCGGTCTATCGCCGCCTGTACGGACTGCTCTGTATTATTCATCGGGTCGATATACACGACAGGTTTAAATTGCTGTTCTTTTCCCTGCTTTATTACCAGGTTTGCTTTGGTTCCCCGCATTTGCGAAAAATGAGTATCCCCTGTTCCATCCGGGGCTTCAAAGTTCCATTTTATGGAAACTCTTGCATGAACATCCTTTATCGTATAATTCATTTCCCCGTTTGACATTACTTCCAGAGTGTTATTTTTAACATATTTGGAAAGATAGTCAGGGAACTGGTCCTTCTTAGTGGATTTCCTGAACTGCTCTGGACTTATAAGGGTAGGCCACTGCTTCGCGGACAGCATTTTAATATCCTTTGTATAATCGAGAGCAACCTCAGGGAAACATTCCCATTGGATAAGATCTACCATGTGGGTAGTTATATCAACAAGACCATGACCTTCCTGCTCAACATCAAAGAACCATGCGGGTCTGACAAGAGGCTTTCCGGAAACATTTTTGTAAAAATGATGGACACTTTCCTGCATTACTGCAGGGTTATCATGCGAACCCTTTTCCAACGTGCCAAACAACTCAGCATCCTGGCTCAGCTCCCGCTGGAGCATATAATAAATATTATAACGCTCGGTCATTATATCGTACAGCAGTACATTTTTGTCCTTCGCCGTTTTAAACGCGGCCTCCAGCGATTTAAAGCCTGTGTTATCGATAGCAAGCGGCTTGTCGGCGAGGACGTTCATGCCTGAATCAATGGCCATGGTGATATATTTCGTCTTGCTTTTGTTGTTACCCGAAATGATCACGACGTTGCCGGCATCCTCACTGAACATTTTCTCCAGATAGTCATCGCCACGGTATACCTGAGATTTCCATGAGGTCGGGTTATCCGGTCTGGAATTATAGCTCTCCACAAGCTTCATATGATTCTCCAGCTCTGATCCGTCCGGGGCATAAATATGTACAACAGAGTCGATTTCATCGTACATGGATTTTTGCAATAGCGCAGCATGAAAATGTCCCGGATCAAGGGTAATGATGCGTATTTTTTCCTGGGTTTTAGCTTCAGGCTTGGTGTTACAACTGCTGTTTGCAAATAGCAGCAGTGCTCCGCAGCTAAACGTTAACATTGAGGCTCTGGGGATAGAAAATATTTTTCTCATATACATTTGAGTTTTCGGTTTCGTAATACTATAGCTCACGTATTTCTATATTTTTAAAATAGGCTTTATTTCCATGGTCTTGCAGACCGATGCTTCCTTCACCTGAGGTTCCATAATCAGGAGCATCTTTCCATTTACTCGCAGCTTTGCGCTTCTTCCAATCTTCGCTCAATACTTTGAATTTCACGATCCTTTTCCCGTTTAACCAATGTTCGACCGCGCCATTCTTATATATGATTTTACTGTTATTCCATTCACCTACAGGCATCAGGACTTTATTACCTTCTGCGACATGCATATCATAATTAGCGCCGGTGAGCTGCGAAGGTGCGAGTTTAGCAGGATAGGTTATATCGTCAATGATCTGGTATTCGGGGGCAGTTTCAATAGCACGCTTATATTTTGGGGCTTCAACAATGTGGTAGAATACACCGCTGTTACTTCCCTTATCGACTTTCCAGTCCCATTTTAATTCAAAGTTCTTAAACTTCTGATCTGTTATTATGTCTCCGGATCCGCTGGGTCCCTTGGCACCGAGGCACACCAGAGCACCATCTATTATCGTCCAGTTTTTGATCGCGGCTTTATTATTAAAATGATGCCAGCCATCGAGGCTTTTCCCGTCAAAGAGCGTTATCCATTGCCCTTTCGGTTTGCCGGGCAATTCGCTGTCTGAACGTAAAGAATTTGCTGTGACATATTTCATGGAACTGGCTGAAACGCCCACGATCACGAAGAAGGAAAAAATGCTTTTAAACATAAAAAAAATGAATTGTTTACGCACACGTAAATATATATAATTAAACCAGAACTTCTAAACCGACTTACAATAGGCTGGTGCAGGAATGTCTACTTATCCTTGAGCAGGCCTGCCTGACCGGCCAAACGGTAAACTTCACTTAAAATGTTGGACTCAACGCCAACCTGCCATTTCGCCGGCAAACCATACACTGAATGTGCCAGTTCGCCTTCGTAACCACCCTCTTTGAGGATAGTAGACGAAGGGATATAAGTCATTACATCGTTTGAATACCCAAAGACAAGGGCTTCGGCACCGAGCATTTGCTTTATTTTAATACCATACTCAACTACCAGCTCACCGCCCAGACTAACCAGAGGCAGCCCTCCTATAGACCATGCCTGCAAAGGATAAGGATAAGAGGTCCGTAAAGACTTCCCGGATCTGACATCGGCAAGGAGGCGTTCTGCCCACTTCTTTTGATAGGAAACAGTAGACGTTTTTATAATATTTTGCAGACTAGCCTCAGTTGGGGCAGCAGCGAGCGCCAGGTCCAATTCAGAGTAAGTTGTCGTGAGAGAGGCCGGAAGCTTCTTCATATCTTCCTCCAGTACACGCTCTACAGCAGCGGTAAGCTCTTTTCCATACTGACGGGCAAGAGGAACCGTATTTCTTGGCAGGGGGTTCTGATCAGCACCAGCACCCTGAAAAAAAAGGGCGGTGGTTCCCGGGTATGCTTTTTCTAATTCTATCTGCGCGAAACCCGGATAATCTCCCGACCATTGGTAACCATTTAACACCGTAGGATGGCATGAATAACCAAAGGCTACAGCCTTAATATCACCCTTTGGCGTAACCACCTTAATAACCGGAACCGCGAAATCGTTAGGGCCTTGCAGTTCTGACAGCTGGGTGAGCAGTGCCGCACTATTATTGCGTCGGTTTACCTGGAAGCGCGTTACCCCATTCTGATGATATAACTCTGCTGCTTCCATATCCTTTATCCCATTGCCAACAAGCTCAACGATCTTGTTCTCAAGGGACACGGAATATTGTCTAATGTCCTCAACCTGTTGCTCAGTCAGGTTATAAATATCAGACAAGGCCCCCTCAAGTACTGGTGCCGAATGGGTGTGGGAACTGTTAAGCAGTACCTGATCTTTGTTCAGACCGAACTTTGTTTTCAGCTTAGTCCTGATATTATCGGAAACCGATTTCGGAAAGCCTAGGAGATCACTGCTAACCATCACGGCCCGTTTGCCCGCCGCATCCTCGATAACCAGTGCCTTTGCCCATAGATCATGCAATATGCCCTCAGAAGGGTGGGTTCTTGATGCGAAACCAGCCATCGGCATGGGCTTTTGAGGGGTAATGATAACCCGGGAGACCCCGGCTTTCCAGGCATAGGAAGAACTTGAATTGTTTTGCGCCTGTACAGGGATCGCAAATAAAATAAGGGCCAGGATAAAGAGGCCGGTTTGAAATCTCATAATCTTTATTATTTATTTGACGGAACGGTGGTGTAATATACTTACTTAATTTCTGCGATCCGTGGCTGATGCATTAAGATCCTGTCGATGAATGCATACGCTTCCTTACGGTTCTCCACCGGGAAGTCGTGCCCGGCATCCGGATATCTTACCTGCAGCATGTCACCTGCCTTATATTTCGCATAAGCTGGTTGCGCAAGTTGCATACCTTCTCTTACTCCCCTTACATCAAAATTGGCATCATTTAGCGGTGACACGGAGAAAAAAGCTCTCGGTGCTATCGCAGAAATAACCTGGTGGAAATTAAAAGGGAGGATCTTACCTTCCAAGCCAAATCTCTCTCGCCATAAGGGCATGTATCTGGTCTGAGCCCAGGGTCCCAGACGGCCTCCATATCGTTTACTGGCTTCTTCGCCGATGTTGTAATACTCAAACTGAGTCCAGCCGCTGGAAGAAACGGCAACTTTTATCCGTTCGTCAAATGCAGCAACAAACATGGAATTATGTCCGCCGAGAGAATGTCCTAGTACTCCGATCTTTCCGGGATCAACATCCTTTCTGCTTTGCAAAAGATCAACGCAACGCATGTGATTAAAGATACCCTGCATGGTAGCCGATTCGTAGCGGTCGGTTTCAAAGTTATGATCCTTCAAATCGCCGAAGCTGGGATAATCAGGCGCTACTACCACATACCCTCTTTCAGCCAATTCCTTTGCGTGAGCACGATTGGGTTTGTTTCCCTGTCCGTCGACGACGCCTTTTCCCAGCGGATCCGTACCATGAAGAACCACCATTGCTGCCAGTTTACGAGCCGGGCCGGCTTGTTTGGGTACGTACAGGTAAACCGGCAATCGTTCGTCTTTGGTCACCGCTAATGTGAGTGTATAACGGGTATAGCTATTTTGCACCAGGCTATCGGTGATGACAATATCAAGAGGAGGGAGATTCGAACGTGAAGGCAGTTTGCCCATCACCTTTTCCATATTCCTGAGCGCCTCGCTTCGGCTTATTTGCCTGGCAACCGGCCGTTCATCCCTAGCTGCATAAGTTGCTGTGGACGAAAAGTTCTTGTCGTGAGCACCATGCCGAAGGGGAAAGACAAATAGCATCGTCAGCCCGGAAAAGATCAGCAGGGTGTAATTATAGATTTGCAGCATCCTCGTGAAATTAAATGATCTTATTTAATTAAATCAGTGACAATAAACCCGGGAATTCGAACCGGTACGTTCAAAAATAAAAGGATTAATCATTCTGACGATTAATCCTTTTACGAGAAAAGATCAAATTACCCTTATGGGGTAATAGTTAATGATATCTCTTTAATTATTTTCTTTTCCCCATCTATAGAATTATTGGAAGCGATAAATACTGCTTTATATGTTCCCGCTTTGGTATAAGTATGCTTATAAACTGTGATCGGGGGATTTGACATTCCTTTTACAGAGGTAGACAGATCGGGGCCCAGATCAACTTTATCAATTGTGATCCCCTTGCTTATTGCCCAATGCTCACTCGCAGGATCATTAAATGCACTGTTCGGATCGAAGGGTACAAAAGGAACAAATTTAGCAGTGGCCACGAAAAGAGGTGAATCGGGATCGTAAATGGGATTCTTTGGATCAAAAATAGGATTGTCAGGATTGAATTGCGGCAATCCAGAATGGAGGTAAGTGTTGCCTTGCATGGTTACCCTGGTGGAGGTTACAGTCGACAGCGCCTTAGCTACATTTGCCGCGTTATCATCTATTATCCTGAAACCGGCGTTCGCCTGATCGGCAATTGTCAGTCCGAACGTGTTATCTAGCTTTAAAGTGCTGTTTATTGCAAAACTTTGAATAAACCACTGACGTGCCACACCGTTCGCAGCCTGCGGCTTGGTGATATATTTAAAACCTATATACAATGGTTTGCCTGCAACTACCAAATCTGAAAGGTCCTTTGTACCCGATGCCAGTAAGGTAGTAGATGTGCCCAACGCAAAGCGGTTGGTAATATCTATCCACGTTGCTGCCTTTACTTTGGCGACACTGCTGTAATCTCCATTAAAGTTATTAGAGGCCCATACGGAAAGTTGATTAGCTTGGGTACCTAGTTGCACGCTGCTTGTGAACTGCATGGTGATGGCGGCTTTAGACACATCTATTACCCTGCCTTCCCTGGCTTCATAATCTTTCAACGTCTCTCCCGAATAAAATGAGATCATGTGCACATTACCACCCTTAATATCAAATTCCACGGGCTGACCTGCCTTATATGTGGTCGACGCCGTGCTTACATCAAAGTCAGCGCCCTCTACTTCGATTTTATCGTTACAGGCTGCCACTAAAAGCACTCCCAGTAACACTGCATAATATTTGAACTTCATATTCTGTCTTCTAAGTCTTATAAATTATTACCAGCCTGGATTTTGAACCATCTTTTGGTTCGCAGTGATCTCATTATTTGGTATAGGCATGAGCAAGTCCCTTGAAGTTGCATTTTTATACCAACTTACATAGAACTGGCCCGGTCCGTCGGTCTGCATACGGTCTCCCATATCCTGATAAACATCCAGAAATATTCCCCATCTGAGCAAGTCGCCTTTTCTCAAACCCTCGTAATTTAATTCCCTCATACGTTCATCTTGTATCGCATTCAGGAATGCGGCTTTATTGGCTGTTTTCACAGCACTCAGGTCAGCATCAGTCTGAGCATAAATCGTAGCGGTCGCCGTTGCACCGCTGCCACCTCCACCACTGATTGTAATTATTGGCGCTGCATTGTAGTTACCCTCCTGGCTGAACTTGATGCCGGCAGCATCCCGGTCAAGAGTTATCGCTGTTACCTGACCACCGGAAATTGTTGCCTTACCGGTTGCCGTATTGCCGCCTATTCCTGCAGAGAAAGTTACGGTTGGTGCTGTGGTATACCCCGATCCGCCGTTAGTTACAGTAATAGATTTCACACCGGTCGACCAGCCTCTTCTTCTCACCCGATTCACAGCATTAATTGCCGCCGCGGTGGGTCCATTAATCTCATTTTCAGCTTCAGCATACATTAGAAGAATATCACTAAATCGTAACAACGGAACATTCTGAGGTGTTGTATTTGAGTGGCGCGGTTCAAGGGTTTCAAACTCTCTTCTGAATTTCCCCGGCCTCATAAGATTTTTTGCTGCACCCGTTGCAGGTATGGCAACCATATTTTTTGTACCATGAGGCACGGGAGCTGCAACCGTTCCCGGATAGGATATGTGAGCAATATTCCACCATTTTCTATTATCTCCATTTTCAAATACATCATAGAATTTAGAAGTGATACTCATATAGGAATCTGCTCTCATGGTTGGATTAGCTGATGCAGGACCGTTTATCCATCCATTATTGCTAGTTTCCACAAACTGATCTGTACGATTTCCCCAAAATTCAACTTCCCATATACTTTCCTTGATATCATATTTATCCTGAGCAATATTGATAAATATCTGAGGATAATTGGGATTAAGAGCATGCCCCGCTCCGGTATCATCCATTACTGCTTTTGCCCATTTACTGGCTTCGGCATAACGTGTTTTATCTTTAAGGGGTTCACCAGCCATGTGTAAATTAACACGTGCAAGCAGTCCGCGTACCGCTGACTTACTTATCGCACCTGAAAAACCGAGTGTAGTTATTGACGGAACCAGTGGCTCTGCCGCAGTCATATCTTTCAGTATCTGGTCATAAACCTCTTTAACTGTATTGCGTGCGATATCCACGTCAACAACTGAATTCGTCGGAGTTGTCTTAATAGGCACACCACCAAAATACTGAACGAGCATAAAATAGTAATATCCTCTCAAGAACATCATTTCCCCCCGGATCACATCTCTTTTAGCCTTTGAAATTTCCGGGTTTTTATCGAGGTTTTCGAGCACGACATTTGTCCGATTTATTCCATCGAAAAGATTAAGCCACATACCGGTAACATATTGATCAGCCGTGCTGTAAAAATAGTTCCATGGCCCGGAAGTCAGGGTAGCCCGGTTCATGTAGCCTTCATCAGCTGAAAAATTCAGGAGATAGTTGGCGGTTGTACCCCATAAATTCCCTGCACCAAGGTTGTGATATGCGCTTGCTCTAGCGTACTCCAGTTGAGCATCGGTTTCATAGTAATTGGTTGGATTAAGAAAATCAGTAGGTTCTGTTTCAAGGAACTTTTTACAGGAGCCCAGACTAAGTAACAGTACCAGGCTGAATATATAGCGTTTTGTTTTCATGTCTTTCTATTTAATACTTCTAGAATGATGCTTTTATACCAAATGCAACTGTAGGCGATTTTGGATACGACGAATAATCATATCCGGGAGTAAGAACATTATTGCGAGTCGATACTTCCGGATCCATCCCTGAATAGTCTGTAAGGGTCCACAGATTTTGAGCCGCAACATTTATACTCAATCCGCTTAGATAAGCCTTTTTAATCAAACGTGAAGGGACGTTATAATTCAGAGCAACAGTTTTCAAACGCAGGTAAGAACCATCTTCCACTACTCTCGAAGAGAAAAATCCTATCGGCCCCTGTCCCCGTGTACGATAATTTTCATTGGTCTGATTATCTGGTGTCCACCGATTGACGTAAGACGCAAATTGATTGATATTAGCATAACCATTACTATTACCCTCAAGCAGTAAACGGTTTGCATTATATATGTCATTCCCGTATGACCATTGAAGGAATACATTTAAGCTGAACGCCTTATAATTGAAATTATTAGAGAATCCTCCAGTGTGTATTGGCTGTCCTCTTCCAATGATTGCAAAATCTGCTTCGCTCATCGTACCGTCACCATTCAAGTCTTTATATTTAATATCGCCAGGAAAAACTGCATTCCTTGCATTTCCATTTGCGGGCACACCAGGCTTCAACACATATATACCGGGCGAAGTTTCGTCAAAATCTGAATATTGATAATTGCCTTCCCAGATATACCCGATCATCAGCCCTGCAGGTTTTCCAATTTCGGCCATATACAACGGCCTATTAAATTGCGACACATAAGCTACGTTCGACGTTAAAGCTTGTTGGCCCCTTGTAAGCTGCATTACTTTATTCTTGTTAAAACTGATGTTGAAGTTACTTTCCCAACTAAAATCCCTGTTGGTTATGTTCACCGTATTAAGTGTAAACTCAAGCCCGTCATTCCTCAGTCGCCCAATATTTTTGATAGCCGAAGAGTATCCTGTTGTAGGCGGTAGAGTTGCGTTCAAAAGCAGGTTTTCCGTTGTTTTCCTGTAAAGATCAACCTCCAGGTTCAAACGGCCTTTGAACAAACCGAGTTCATAGCCGAGATCAAGCAGGTTCACCTTCTCCCACTCCAGGTCGGGATTTCCAACCGCGGAAACATAAACAGATCCGGTAGGCGAACCGTTATTAAAAGAGTATCCGTCAAGCGATTGATTGAGCCGTCTGTACGTGTCAAAATCACCCACACGGTTATTTCCGTTACTTCCGTAGCTAACCCTAAGTTTCGATGCCGTTACACCCGGGAAAGCTTTAGCAAAGAATCCTTCCTTTTGCATATTCCAGGCAATTGCCCCTCCTGGAAAATAGCCCCAATGATTTACAAATTTCGATGATCCATCGGCTCTAAAAAGTGCAGTTAACAAATATTTTGATTTGTAACTGTAGTCCCAACGGGTTGCATAAGATGCTAAGCGATTACGGCTTGAATTAGAAACCGGGTTAAAAGCAATCCCTTCGTCCAATCCGTCGATACCCAGATTTTCATTCGGAAGAAGTCTGCCGCTATAACCCTCGTTAGATGTGTTGACAGAGTTAATAGAGAATAGACCGAAACCTGTTACCGTATGATCAGTATTAAAGGTTTTCTTATAGTTCAGGGTATTTTCATTTGTGAAGCTATTTGACAAAATGGTACGTGTATATCCATTCACACCGTTCACGTTACTGGGACTTGCACCACCTTGGGAAGTTTTTGAATTGAAAAACCCTTCTCGGTAATCTCTATCGAGCCTGACAATAGCTGTTGACTTAAAATGAAGATCTTTTGTTATATCATAGGTAATAAATCCATTCCCATCTATTACGCTTTCCTTGATTATCTGATGCTGGTTCTCCAGGTCAATAAATGGATTCACCCGGAAGTCGGATGCATTTACCGCATCCGGGTCAATTTCTTCGGCGAGCAGATCAAGTCCAGACTTCGGCGATATCGGACGATACATCCATGTTCTGGCAAGAACATAAGCCGTAGGCGTACTTTGATTAGCCCCCTGATTTACAATCTGCCCCGATTGAGAGAAACCACTATAATTTCCACTCACTCCGGCTTTAATCTTATTGCTGATGTCCTGATCGATTGTCACCCTTCCCGAGTGACGGTTCGAATTGGTGTTTATGATAGTTCCTGAGACGTCGGTAAGCGATCCTGAAATTGAATATCTTGTCTGGTCAGTACCTCCCCGTAGCGAGATATTATTGATATTGATTCCGCCGGTCCTTAGAACATGGTCCTGGAAATTAATCCCTTTTTCATCCTTATAATCTTCAAGGGTCTTATTTCTTCCCAAGGTAGCATCGTATGCAAAATAGCCTGTGGTTGTAGCGATGTTTGGGTTAAGTTCCTGTTGATACTTAATGAATTCGTAAGGACTCATTAATTCCATTTGCTTAGGTGTAGCCTGAATCCCGTAAGATGTTGAAAAAGCAACTACCGGCTTCCCGGCTTTCCCTCTTTTCGTTTGAATAAGGATTACTCCATTACCAGCTCTCGAACCATAAATAGCTGTGGATGATGCATCTTTGAGAACGGTCATTGACTCGATCTCCTCCGGATTTATACTTTGAGGGTCCAGATCCTCGATGGGCATGCCGTCGACAACATACAAAGGAGAAGTACTTTGTGTTAGTGATCCTGCACCCCTTATGATAATATTAACGCCTCCCCCTGGCTGGCCATCAACCGAGCTGGCCTGAACGCCGGCGACCCGGCCACCTAATGCATCAGCAAATGAGCTAACCGGCGCTTTTGTCATCTCTCCTACCGGAACGACCCCGACTGAGCCTGTCAAGTCGGGTTTTCTAACCGTACCGTAACCGACGACAACGACCTCACTTAAAGAAGAGCTTTCTGCTTCGAGCGCTACATTAAGTGTAGTTCTGTTCCCTACAAGAAGCTCCTGGGGTTTCATTCCTAAAAAGGCTACTACAAGCGTCTCATTGCTTCGAGCCTGAATGGTAAATGTTCCGTTCTGGGCACTAGTTGTTCCACGGGTCGTCCCCTTAACCTTAATAGTTGCGCCCGGCAGGGGCTCACCCGCATCTGTCACCCGCCCGGTAATCGTTTTCAGTTCCTGAGAGATAGCCTGTCCTGGCAGACTAAATAGAAGAACAATGAGAATACCGATTCCTGCAAAAGAAGGAATCAGTCTCTGTTTTCTGAGAATCATCATGTAAATTTTTAGCATAGTTTATAAATTAATCCAGATTAAATGAAAACCGAAAATCACACGGGTACGTGCCCGAACATGAGAAATAAAAAAAGATAAGCCGCTATTTTTGTATAAAAGTATTAGTTATTGATTTGGTTAATTCAACTGACATTTACTCCCAATAAACCGTGTATAGCGTAATACTATCCCATCACTGGTCTTAAGAAGCACTGTCTTTCTTACAATTATTGGTCTTAAATAACAATGTTTACGTAACCGAATATAATAATAAAAAATAATTAATGAAAAAAAATAACATAAATCTATCAATTTTTACCCTGTCAGAACTTCACGATATCTATCATCAACTAAACGGATTTTCTATTTTGATAAGATCTGTTCTCGTATGTTCATTTTCTGTTATTCTCGCCAGCGAGTAGACAGCGCCATCGAGCCCTATAGCGATCGAATTCACATAGGTCGGCCGGTCGCCGTTTAAATAAAATATCGGCCCGTGGTCCTTATACTTTTTTTCAGGAATATTGTATGTTATAAGATGCAAGTTCTCCAGCCCCCGTGCAGCCCCTTTAGCAATAGACTCAACACCAGCGACGCGTTTCCCGTTGACATAGATCGGACCACCGGTAAGATAATATATTGTTTCATTGTCATGGCCTAGCTGGAAGCCGAGATAACCATAGCTAAACTGATCGAACAAACCACTTTTCATAGATAACTCGGAAGTGATCCGTCTAACTATCTCAAGGCTGGAACTACCTGGCTGGAACCGGAACAGGTACCCGGAATTTCCGTGCACACCGTAAGCTGCATTCTCAGGTTTGTACCAAAAGATCTTCCTCCAGTTGTATCCCATGCTTCCTGGCCGGGTTGGGTCGTACTTACCAAAGTAATCAAGCCGCAGATTAACATCTTCCAGCTTTACAATTTCCTGCTGGTTTGGATGATAGCTGAATATGTCACCTTCAGACGTAGAAAAGTATACAATGCCCGTGTTTGGATCGACCAGTAAGGAGCGGCAAAGCGATCTGAAGTCACTACCAGGAGTCCCCCCTTCTCCGTTCGCTGATATCTGTCCCATGTCATGAAGTGTGTTTTTATGCACATCATAATGTACAAAATTGCCCTTCGGCCAGGTAATGCCGTAGATATGGGCACGCTCGCAATCCATTGTCATGGAGACCATACCTTCGCCATGAGGCAATAATGCCAGATCTTCGAATTTTTTTGTTTTCAGATCGTATGACAGAATATGCCCGCCAGGGTATAGGCCGTAGCCTGCCGGCGGATTTACCGGAAGGCGGTCCATCCCATCGATCAGCTCATAAAAGCCAACATGGGTAGAAAAGTAAAGTTTTCCATTGCACTCGTAAAACCGTGTATGGCTTTTGCCCTGCGGAATACAGTTCAATTTCTCCTCGCCGCAAATTTCGGTTAGATCTGCGAGCAGTTCGGTAGTATCCGTAGCCGGATCATAAACATACATTTTACCACCAACCGCTATCTGGTCGGATGATAATACATAATAAATGCGCCCGTCACTGGCGGCAGACAAAGCATTATAAGTATCGTGTGCCTGTGGGAAACCAGAATTATACGTTTTTGCTTTTAAGTATCCCTGAAGTTCTGTAGAGGATGGCAAATCAATTATTTGCTCAGCTCCATCAATATTACTCATATATTATATTCGTTGAAATTATCACCAGGGTTACTTCCTCATTGAAGTTTTAATAGCACCGGCATTTTTGTTTATTTTTTCAATAGCGTAAACTATTGCATCCATGTCATCTTTACTTCCCAAAAGGAGGTTCTGTGTGAACCAAACGGCTTCAGAGCATAACTGATCATTTTTAGGGCACTGATTACGTTCCATGTATTTTGCGTAATCAAGCATTTCCTTCGGGTAGATTTTTTTAAAATTCTTGGATTCGAAAGCGCTTTTAAGAAACTCTTGTGTATTCAAAGGCGCATAGCCACTAGAGCAAGGAACACCCTCAGCACGCAATGCGGTTAGGAAGTCGGCCCTTGACAATCCCTGGAACCCCTCTGACTTGTACCTGAATGGGAAAAGGTGGAACGCCGCCCGGGTAACATTGTCATACAATCTATAAGGAATGATACCGGGAATCTTCTCGATTTTTGATTTCAGATATGCAGCATTTTCATTTCTCGTCACGGTTTGAGCTTCCAATCTCTTTAACTGCGCCAAACCGATAGCTGCCTGATATTCGGTAATACGGACTTTAGTACCGAGCCTGATACTTCCTGTAGCTATCGAGCCTACTGCACTTCCATACGGCAATCCTAAATTCTGGTAAGACACACAACGATCCATAAATACATCATCGTTACTAACAATTGCCCCGCCTTCTCCAATGGCGATATTTTTTGAGTTTTGGAAACTGAAGCAACCTGCGTGACCGATAGTACCTACCTGTTGCTTATTAATTTCTGCTAATGGCGCCTGGCAAGCATCCTCAACTACAACAAGGTTATGTTTTTTGGCAATAGCCATAATACTTACCATATCAGCTGGCAGTCCCAGGATGTGAACCGGCAGAATCGCCTTTGTGCGGGGCGTAATCTTGGCTTCAATTTTTGAAGGGTCAATCTGAAATGTTTCCGGATCTACGTCGACAAACACAGGCATGGCCCCATTTGCCAGAATAGCCTGAACTGTGGATATAAATGTATATGGTGGAACTAAAACCTCATCGCCTCCTTTGATATCAAACTGGTTAAGTGCCACTATCAGTGCATTAGTACCATTGGATACCAACAGGGAGCGCTTTACTCCGATTGTTTTCGACCATGCGGCCTCAAACTCGTCAGCAACCTTATTGCGTGACCAAATTCCGCTCCTTAACGTTTCCAACACGCGTGGTTCGTCTGTTTCGGGGATCCAAATTGGCCATTTTACCCATTTAACAGGATCCCATGCTGAATGACCACCTAGTATGGCTGGCATAGCGGCTTTATCAACCATGGCTCCAGCCAGTGAGGATGTTGCACCCACTCCTATAAGGGTTGCCATTCCTGCTATTGAACTTTGCTTAATAAACTTACGCCTTGACGCATCAGTCTTCCGATTTTTCATTTCAGTATAGTTAAAGGGTGCTTACAAACACTTTATTTATTTTTTCTATCAACTTAGCTTTATTGAACGTAACCAGACATCTTCCTCAGATATTTACGTTTACGTACCCGAAAATAACAATTTTTTTCTCTTAAACAATAAATCCACATAATAAAAGAGATAATAAATCGGCCGGCAGTCCGGGTTTCGCTTATATAGCTTATTCCCTGACGGTGGCGATCATATCTATCGAAACCCCGCTATCCTGAATCCCGACACCTTTTACCTTGGCTTTAGACGCTGCTGGCGGACGTTTAGGATCGTAATATCTTGGTCTCAAATCAGATAGACTTTTACTATATGGATCAGATCCAATATAATACGTAGCTTTTAACAAATTATTGAAATCAGATCCACTGGCCGTGAGCACATTATTTAATGAACTGAATACCTCTAAAAGTTCCGCATCCGTACTTTCAGATCTCTTTCCATGAATGCTCGATATATAGATCTTTTTGCCCTGATTCAACCGTGTTACCTTACTGTAAACAGGCGAGGCAGTCATTCCCGGAGGGGTGAGAAATTCAATCCTGTCTGTCGCGGCGTTCTGCGTTTTAGCAGGTGACGCAGCGATAAGCTCGATCTCTATCACGGGATCACTGCTGATCCAATCTACAAAAACAAGCGGCGGGACTTTTTCCGTCTTAAAGAAGTCAGAAAACTCTTTTTTAACCATGTCGATCGATGACATCGGACTTAGAAATGACTTTACCTGAACAACATCCTTTAGAGTGAGACCTAAGGAAATAAGTGTTTCTCTCAATTGTTCCAGAGTACCTTTTGTTGCCTCTGCCAGGTTACCCTTGGCCGCCTGGCCTGACACGTAAACAACAGGTCCTTTAGGTAAAATAGCTACATCCGCAAAGCCTTTATTCTTTTCCACGAAACTGACTTTTTCTGAATTCCGTTCTGACACTGCCACGGCATCAATGGAAAGCAGAGCATCCGGGTGACTTAAATCTCCGGCCACGTAAGTGACTGATGGCTTCATACCCTTTGCAAATCTGCCATTTATCAAACTCCCAACCTCATTCATCATTCCCGGATCCTTAAGAAAGACATTTAACTTTATGATCTTTTCAGTGCCGGAACCAGCTGCCTTCAAACTCTGGGCTAAAGCTGCGAATATTTGCTTAAACTGGGTATTCAAGTTATCCTTGCCTATTATATTCCCTTTCTCATCTGTCGATAAAAATAGTCTGGTGTGAGCCAGCGGAACCTCGTCAACGATTACCGCATCAGAACTACCTGCAAGGTCATCCGGCCCGATATACCTGATCTCCGTTTTTCCAGCCTGCTGGCGGATTTGTGCAAAGCCACAATCGGCACATAGCAAGAAACATATTATGACTGTCAGGAATCTCATTTAAGGTAAATTTTAATTTGTGATAGGAGCCCAATATGCGCAGTAACCCTCTTTCCGAACAGGACCTTTAAATAGCATACATCCGCCGCATGGCTTATCTTTAGCTGGCGGTATATAGAGTGTGCAATTACTGCAGTGACTATCCGGGATCGGCGTTTTATTAACGTAAGCAAGCTTCTTACGTTTCTCGAGTTCTTCAGCGCTGACGCCGGTCATATCATCGCAGGGATTTTTTTCCTGAACAGCCTGACCCTTCGGATCCGTATCAGATTCCTTTTTGATGGAATCCTGACGAACCTGGTTGTTTTCTCCAGAACCGGGCTGAGGAGTGCCTGCTGCAACGGATTTTACTGATGTACAACTCAATAAGATCCCGCCACCTAATAGCAATGACCCTGTGTAAAAATATTTTCCGATGAACTCACGTCTGGAATACTGCTTCTTCTCTTTCATTGCTTTGCTTTCTTAGTATATACTTTTCAATACCACAATTCCGGCTTTTGCTTCTTGTTCTGTATCTGCGTTTACTTTACCTAAAGCCTCTTTCAGTTTCGAATCAGATGCTTCATTCTTACTCAAACCCATCTTTAAACCCTTAACAAGAACAGTTTGTGATTTAGCCAAAGCCGGCTGGGAAATTATATCTAAATACGCATTCACTTGCTCTTTATTGTTCCTCGCGCCGACAATTGCCGACAGGTCTTGAAGAAACAGGTTTTTCCATGCTCCCTCCTTTTGCGTAAACGAGCTGCGCTGGCCCAATACCTTTAACAATTCGGCAGATGAACCAGCATTCGAGCTTAGAACAGCATTTCTGAACCATACATCTTCACCATATTTTTCAATGACATTTGCCAGCGCTGTAATAACTTCCTTGTTGTTGAAGTTTCCGACACTAAGGGTTGCCTGCAGTGCAACTCTCTTATCGGCATCATTGGTTTTCTGAATGATCAAAGGCTGGGTCTCAGAAAAGCTTTCCGCAAGCATCAAAGCATTTTCCCTCACCCCCGGAGCGCTATCAACCAAGCCTTTTTTAACTACATCAACGCTCAGGGCATTCAGTCCTTCCAGAACATACAATGCATGAAGCCGCGCCCGCGCGTCTTTGCTGGTATTGAAAAAAGCTTTTACCACCGGCACCACAGACTTATCCTGACGCTCCAGCAGCAGGCGTTGCGCCTGTGAACGCCACCAGCCGTTATTTCTTCCCAGGACTTCGACCAGTTTCGCACTCGGCATATCTTTCAGATTTACCGCCGTATTCTTGTAGGCGGCGCCCTGAGGAATGATCCTGTAGATCCTTCCCTTATCGCTACCCGCCATAAAATCCATATCAGCTTTAAGGTCATCAGGAATAGACACAGGTGTTTCTATGTGCTGCCTGTAATAGTCAAGAACATACAGGTAACCGTCCGGCCCTACCGATGATATTACCGGGCGGAACCATGGATCTGTTGAATAGATAAACTCTCTGTTTTTTTCTTTATCCGCCCTCTTTGCAATGTAAACCGGGCTTTTAGGATCAGGAGCTATTATATCGCGATGAACGAGGTTACCCGAAACGTCGGTAGTAAAAATATTGCCGTAAAATTCTTTTGGTAAAGCATCCCCGTTATAGAGCGTACCTCCTGAAGCCCCCGTAAACCGGTCTTCCGCATACTCTATGCGGTTCATATTGTTTTCCTTGTACATCTTATTACGCTGAGCGCTGCGCTCTGCCCTCCAGTAAGGAGGCGCTGTTTCCTGGAACATTATTTCCTCATGATCGGTAACGGTCACATTGAATTTAGACGTCGGCAGGAACGGATGCCTGTGCGTATACCTCCAGGGAATAACGGCCTGCTGCAAATGAATTGAGTTTTCAGTAAAGAAGCGATGGCCCCAATCATTTATTGTCTGCCCAAACTGACCAGGCCCTGTTTCCAGCTCAAATACGTTCCGGTCAAGCCGGAAGCGAAAGTCAGCACCACGCACTTCAACGGGAGGATCATTCGGAGTCTTGCTGAACGTTACCTTCCCTGCCTGCCCACGATTATTAGCATAGATCCAATTATCAATACCAAACCTCAGGCTTGTAACCTGTGCTTCAGAGTTGTTCTGAAAGAAGCCTGAAAATAATATCTCCGATGTATCGGACTTTCCGTCGCCGTTCGTGTCTTTCAGGTATAAAATATTAGGAGCTGCTGTAACAATCAATCCGCCCTTCCATGGTAGAATACTGGTTGCTTCTGTGACATTCTCAGCAAATATCGATGCTTTATCAATGCGGCCGTCACCGTTTGTATCTGATAACATTTTAATGCGACCATGTCCCTTGCCCGGCTCCACTTCATAAGGATAATCAGGCATTTCCACTACATACACATTCCCTTGTTCGTCGAATTCAAGTGCAACGGGATCCATTACAAATGGTTCCGCAGCATAAATCTGAGCCGAAAAGCCGGGAGCCACGTTCAGCTTTTTCAACGACTCCTCAGGGCTCAACGGCCCGGGATAACGCTGAGCAACCCCATCTGCTGCCATGAGGGCCAGGGGTAATAGGAAAAGGGTAAACTTAATCTTTGAATTGGTCTTCATTCCTGTTATTTATGATTTTTATTCTTGTTTATATCTCTATAGCCTTATCTGAGATGATTATGCGGTAACGTACCCGAAAGTAGTTAGTATATTTTGAAATTTCAAATCTATTTTATCCTCAAGATAAAAAACATTAATAGAGCCGCTGTACTTAATTCATAATAATATTGTGACCTAAAAATCCGTTGTCATTTACCCGGCTCAAATACGGTATACCTGACTGGACCCCGAAACTCCGTATGAGGGAAAGTAAGCAATTTGAGCGCTCCCGTACCATCCAGGGTAAAGCCCGGATCCTCATCCAGTTCCAGCAACTTGCCGGAAACATTCTTTACCTGGTACACCATAGTTCTGCCGCCGGAAATATCAATCCGCACAAACTTTACCGGTTTTACCTCCCGGTCTATCTGCAGCTTCGGTGCACCCGTATTGCTAAAAGAAAGTACATCTCCTGATACCTGGCTTCCCGAATTATAGTTCCATCCGGCACCAGAAGTGACAGTTATCCCCTTCTCGTTGATACTGATCCGGTCTTCCACCTGTTTCCCGTTCAGCTCATACTTGACTATATACCAGTTACCGTCCTGTTCGGCAGATTTAATCCATGGTTCTTGCTGAAACGGCTCATGAATAGCAATAAAGGATGAGGTACCACCGGTATGGCGTTGCATTAGTCCATTACTCATAAAACTATTCAGTTTATTGTCATTTTCCTGCGCACGTCTTACGGAAGGAGACTTAAAAGTAAATAACTGCGCCCCCGGTTGAGCCATACTGTGCGTACGGACTCCCGAATTTTCATATCTCCAGGTGGCTGTCCAGTTATCTGTTACCGGTGCGGACCTAATATTCCTCAGATAAGAATAAGCATGGATCTTCTTTCCCTCCAGATCACTTTCATATTGATTTCGCGGCTTATCATTTCCTCCCCATTCAGGAACGATGCTTGGAACTTCGGTTTTAAGAGGGATACTCACCGATAGCTTTCCTTCTTCCTCAGCCATCCCGTGAAGGAACCAGTCATGGGTTTCTCCGCCCTTAACATCAAAACGATCAACTATATAATCACGGCCCGGTGCGGCATGTACCAGAACAAGCCTGCGCCTGTATTGTTCAGCTTTGGAATATGCGGGCGATGCGTCGACATCGATTGCCTTAACATGGGGATGTGAATCGTCATAGAATTTTAAATTGCCGGTAACGGGCTTTTCAGAATTGCCAGCATCTTGTGCTTTCTGATCGATCACAACCGTATTATGGGAAGCTGTATGGATCGTCCAGCCGCGGTACTTGCTGTGGGTGTAACCAATATCAGAAAACAACTCGGCTCCTTTTGCGTAGAGAATAATAGATCCGTTATCATAATGGGAATGCCCATAGTTTCCGCTCCAGTTCACATTTAACATCGTCTGGTTGCTGCCTTCACCCACTCCCAGGGCGGCATTACCCAGGGCGCCCCATAAACGCGAAACAGTCTTTTCAGTAGGCCGGGGTGTCCCATTCCGGTAAGCCCAGGTGTCGTTTATGGGTATCTTCCTGCCATCAGGAAGAATAGCTTCTTCACTTACTCTCAAGGCCATTTTAAAGAATGGCATGTTCGAAACAAGATCTAAATTTTCAAGCCGCTCTCCGGTCCAGTTCCCGGGGTCAGTATAATTTTGAGCAGCCAGCGCGACAGCCCGGAGCGAACCGATGGTCTGATCATGATAAGAACCTGTGCCCTCCTTCCACCAGCCATCCGCAAAGAACCCTAGCTTCAGGAACTCCCTGAAACGTTTTACGCCATCATGCACTATTTCCGGCTTTTTTAGGATCCGGCCTACTGTTACCATATCCCGGTACATACCTGGCGACATATTCGTATAGATCTCCGGGTTTGCCGACGTAAATTCGTAGCCTTTTAAAAGGAGATCAGTTTCTATCCTCCGGTCTGTTTGCACTCCTGTTAACTTATCCATGCGCTCCCACTGGTAACCATCTCGCAGGTTAGCATAAACTTTTGCCATTTCCGCCGGGATGTCGCCATACCCCCACCAGTTCCATTTAGCACCCCTGTACGCAGGCAGACCTTCATATGGCCATTTCTGATCTGCCGGAAAGAACCTGACCGGCGCGCTTGGATAGTCATATCGCACAGCATAGTCAGGAAAGACCTGTGCAAAACGACCTATTATCACCGCAGCCCTGTCGCCGTATTCCGTGTTTTTTGTTAATTCCCACAGTTGCGACAGCTTCGAAGCCATACCCTGGATCCATTTCCATTGCTCAAACCAGACGTGAGCTTCGAAATAATATTTAACTCCTTCCTTGTTCTCGTAATAACGGTAAACCTGCTTCGCACCGCTTGGCGCTATTATCACCTGTTCTCCGGTATAAGGAAACTTCTCGTTCGGAAAAAGCATGCTGCAATATTTACACTTCAGATCCGAACCGAGCGCAGGTTCCCAGTTAAGCACCCCCATATCCTGAGCTCCTCCCCGGCAATTTGGACAACCAATAAAGTTGAGTCCCGAGGCTGCAGGCACAAGTTCTTTTATTTGCTCCAAGCTCATCCCGAGTAAGGCCGCCACTGATGATCTTAGTTCGGTAACTTTTTTATTATCTCCTTTATCAGCCATTGACACCTGGCCAAACGCACCGGCAACAGAAGTCAGCGTGACAAAAATAAAACCAGCTATTTTACTTATCATATTATCAAGTATTTACAAACGAAAACATAAAAGGAATACTATACAAGCAAACACCCTTCAGCCCTCCGTACTAGCCATTTGATCGCTTTCATTTTACCCCGAAATAAAATATAAAGACATATATACTTAAAATATTTTATATTTATGGGTACGTACCCATAAGCTTATGAAATTAAAATTAAATCTGTTATTCGTTCTGAACGTCCTGTTAATCTCGACGTCGATCGCACAAAAACCTGTGCAGGTTACACCTCTTCCCGACAACACAGGCTTTACCGTCGAGACTTCCACTAAAGATCTCGGAAACGGCTTTTATGATCACGGGGTTGCTTCTCCGATCAGTAACCACCGCGGGGTGGTCTCAACCGTTGATGGAAATGGAAGGAATGTGGTATTGGTATGGCTTTTTGACCATCGTGGTGGTTATGCCTTATTGATGATAGACGCGCTTACGGGCAAGAGCGAGGAATTCCCGATCCAGTTTGATCCAAAACAGGATACCCCGTACTCATCGATCTTATCCAGTGACAATAAGTTTTACACGCTTTTCCGCGATCACTTTACCGAATTTGATCCGGTGAAGAGGGCATTTACCTTTACTAAGGGTACGATGCCTCAAATGGCTATGGCCATGACAGAAGATGATAAGGGAAAGATATGGGCGGTAACTTATCCAAACAGCGGCATCGTGTCGTTTGACCCTAAATCGCGGGAATTAAAAGATTATGGTTATGTAAATAAAGAAAACTGGCGCCAGTATCAACGCGCAATTGCGGCTGATGATTCAGGATGGATATATTTTGGCCTCGGTAATGCGAAAAGCCAGATCTTTGCTTTTGATCCTAATACCGGGATCGCCAAGCCGGTTTTACCCGAGAATGAACGGATGCTCGGCCAGGCTATGGTATACCGCGATGTAAACGGAAAGGTTTACGGACAGACAAAGGGTGATATAGACGACCAGTGGTATGAACTTTATAAAGGTAGCGGAACCAAGATAGGAAAGTATACTAATCGCCAGCCAAAGAAGATCATTACAGGATCACAGGCACTTTTCGAAAGCAGGTTCCCCGACGGTACCGTAGTAAAGGTGCTCGACCTGGTAAACCGTGCCCTTGTTACGGAAGACCCAAAAACCAAAATCAGCCGAAAGGTAAGTTTCGACTATACCAGCGACGGGGCAATTGTTATGGGTGTGGGCACAGCGCCGGATGGGACAATTGTTGGCGGAACTGCTTTCCCTATGCGCTTCTTTAACTACGACCTCAAGAAAGACCAGTGGGTTAACCGTGCGGCATTAGGCCAGTTCAATGCCTTTATAAATCAAAATAATAAGGTTTATTTCGGAGTGTATGCGGGCGGCCATCTCATCGAATGGGATCCGTACAAACCATGGTTAGCAACCCAGTTAAATAATAAGGCATCAAACCCTCTTTTCCTGACTACGGTATCTCCACAAATTATAAGGCCCTACCGCATCATCGCACATCCTGATGGTAAAACCGTAATTATGGGGGGCACACCTCAATACGGGGCAACCGGAGGAGGTCTTCTTATGTGGGATAACAGCTCCCGGAGAGCCACTCTTTTAAAGGATAGCGTTGTTGTTCCGGACCAGTCGAGTATGAGCCTCGTTCCGCTGCCGAACGGAAAACTTCTCGGAGGTACCACTACTTCGCCGGGCACGGGAGGAGAGAAAAAAGCAAAAGAAGCTGAACTCTACATCCTGGACATGAAGACCAAGAAAGTGGAATGGCGGCAAGCTACCTTCCCCGGGGTCCAGGAGTATAGCGAAATGCGTTTAATGCCTGGCGGAAAGGTCTACGGTATCACAGACAAGAAGACTTTTTTCGTATTTGACCCTGCCCGCAAGAGCATAACTTATAAATATGATCTAACTGATAAGTTCGGACCTACAACCGCTGAGCAAAGCCCGAGGATATTCGTTGATGGCCCGAACGGCGAGCTCTATATCCTATTTGCAAAAGGGGCAATCGTACAGGTCATGCCAGAAAGCTATGAAATGAAATTGATTGCCACCTCGCCGGGGCCTATTAAGGCAGGGGGTGATTACTCCCAGGGGCGGATATTCTTTGTAAGCGGCTCGCACTTGTATAGCTATGTTTTGAAGTAGATGGTGAGCAGTAAACGGTAATTAAGCACTATATCAATCTAAAATTATGAGTTTTAAGCATTACAGTAAATTATTAATAATCTTCCTCGCAATCCTGGGCAGGCCCGCATTCGCACAACGTACCCACGGCGGATTCTACACTCAGGAGAAGTTGAGCAACCTTCAGAATAACTGCAATAAATATGATTGGGGGAAAACATTAAAGAGCAGTGCGATAAGCAAGGCTGCCTTTTGGATCTCCAAAAGTGACCAAGAACTCTGGACCATGGTACAGGGCCAGAATTTACCCCGCACCATTGATGTAACCTTTGATCGCGTTACCAAGGGCTCCAAGATCCTTGGATGCCTGAAATGCGGACTTGATCTGCTTAAATATGGCAATTACCCATATGAACCAGAGTTTGAGAAAAAGCCCTGGAAACTCACCTGCCCTTCTTGTAAGAGCGTGTTCCCCACAAACGACTTCGGCAAGTTCTTTAAAAGCGCTATTGATGAAACCGGTCAGTTTGATGCTTCAAAAGGCGACAAAAGCCTCCTCTTCAATACAGATCATCCGGACCCGAAAGATCCGCTTCATAAATTTGGTGTTGATGATGGCTTCGGGTATATCGACCAAAACGGGAGATCGCACAAGTTTATCGCTTATTACAACTGGAAACACTGGGACTATATCAACAAAGCTCTTACAGAGCTAGGCGATGCTTATATCTACACCGGCGATAAGCTATACGCACGTAAGGCTGCGATCATACTTGACCGCCTTGCTGATGTATACCCGGCTATGGACTGGAACCCATATGCGGTGAGGGGCTGGTACGGTTCAGACGGCGGGATGCTTATAGGCAAGATCGGCGGCAATATCTGGGAAACTCAACTGGTAAGGGTGTTTGCTGATAATTACGATAAAATACTCAGTGGAACGGTTGATAACCCCGAGCTCTACTCCTTTCTGAGAAAACAATCCCAGAAATACAAGCTGCCTTCTGCCAAGGGTACCCGGCAGCTTTTTGTTCAGAATGTAGATAACGGCGTATTGAGGGAGATCTATAAAGGAGCCCTATCTAAAAAAGTCAGAGGTAACCAGGGAATGCACCAGCTGGCACTTACTATGGCCGCACAGGCATTAGACACTCAGCCGGAAACGACCACCTGGATCGACTGGGTATTCTCGCCGGACGGCGGGAATATCTCCGGCCAGATGATCAACAATCTGGATCACGATGGTACCACAGAGGAAGGCGCACCCGGATATACATTTATGTGGGGGCGACTGATCACCGATCTGGCAGACCGGCTGGAAGGATATAAAGGATATACCAAGCACAATATCATGCAGGAGTTTCCGCAATTCGGAACCACTTTCATTGCCGCTTACAGGATGTCGGCTCTTGGCAAAGCCCTGCCCAACATCGGCGACGCCGGATCTACCGGCTATGTGGGTAACTCTATCGATCCAAAGTTTATTGCCAAAGGTTACGGGTATACCGGCAACCCGGAATACGCAAAAGCTGCTTACCGCGGTAACAGGAACTCGGCAGAAGGACTTGGCAGGGACATCTTTGCCGCCGATCCCGACCGCTTAGCAAAGGAAATAAAAAAAATAGCTGAACACGCCGGACCACGGCCGGAAGGCGGTTACCTGATGAGCGGCTTCGGACTTGCTATTCTCGAAAACGGGAAAGGTACTTCGGGAATAGCCCTGACGAACAACTACGGTCGCACGATGAAGCATGCCCACCCGGACATGCTTAACTTTGATCTCTTTGCCTTCGGCAACTGGCTTGCGCCTGATCATGGCTACCCGGAATTTGCTACAGCTATGCCTAGTAATAACGACTGGACAGGCAGCACCATATCCCATAACACTGTCTTTGTCGATGAGAAACCACAAAAGGAGATCTGGAGCGGGTACTCAAGAGTGTTTAAGCAGCTTAAGGGGTTTGGCGTATTTGAGCTTGACGGGGAAAAAGCCTACCCCGGCCTCGATACTTATAGGCGCACCATGTTCCTTATCGATGCCGGCGCAGATAGCAATGCTTACGTAATTGATCTTTTCCAGGTTAAAGGTGGGAAAGACCATGTTTATAGCTTTCACGGCCCGCCCGGAGAGATCAGCACCACGGGGCTGTCACTGATTGCCCAGAAGGAAGGCACCTATGCCGGTGAGCATATCAGCAAAGGAACAGGAGTTAATGGCTTTCCCCGCGGCTATTCTTTCCTTTATAATGTGAGGAAAGATTTAAGCCCCCCGGGACAATTTATGATCGACTGGAAGGCTGAGGCCGGGTATCGTACTCTAAAAGCAGAAGATAACGTGCACCTGCGGATGTACTCGCTTACCCAATCAGATGATATTGCCCTGGCAGACGGAGACCCTCCTCAGAATAAACCCGGGAATCCTAAAAAACTGGGCTATGTGCTGATGCATAAAAAGGGAAGCGACCTAAGCAGCAATTTTGTGTCGGTGATCGAACCCTACAAACATAAACCCTTCATCAGATCAGTGAAGCGCCTTGAAACCGGGAACGACAAACAGATAGCCCTGGAGGTTGAGCATACCAACGGCAGCACCGACTATATTCTTTACAATGCGGGATCGTCCGGCATGAAGCTTATAAACGGCATAAGCATGGAGGGAGCTATAGGTTACATCAGGACCAGCGCCGGTAAACCAGCCAAAGCGATACTGGTGAATGGCACATCACTAAGTGGTCAGGGGCTGAATGTTAAGTCGCCCGGACAAATAAGCGGCAAGGTAGTCGACATGAATAAAGAAACATCCGGCGGCGGATGGATAGTAGTAGATCAAAAGCTGCCGGAGGGCGAAGCGCTGAAAGGAGAACAGATCTTTGTATCAACAAATGGAGACCGTGATGCAAGTTATACGATAGTCGATGTTAAACGCGAGGGCGAATTCAGCAGGATAAATTGCGGACCGATCTCATTCGTAAGTGGAATGAAGCCTGCTACCGGCGAATCCGCAGGCGAAACTAATAACTACCTCTATGACTTTGAGCAGGGCGCGGCCTTTAATCTTAGCTCGCACTACGAATGGACACTCATCAAATAAGAACACAGTATATGGAAAAGAACTTCAGCAGACGACAATTCGTTAGGGCAGCAGCAGCTGCAGGCTCACTGGCAGCAATCGGAACAATCAGCCCCACCTTTGCGAACCCAACAGCAGGTGGATTGTCTGACTTCCCTGCAGGAAAGCAAACCTGGAAGAAAATAAACAATACTGTTTATGGCGCTAAAGCTGACGAAAGCGGCCCAATCGGCGGAGGTACGGGTTATAAAAACATCCTCACCAAGGGTGATTTTGTTGCTGAGGATCTTGAAACACTTATTGATGTACTGGGAAAAGCTAAATCAGGCCAGGTGGTGTTCATCCCTGGCAAAGCTATTATTGACATGACCACCTTCATCTATATAGATAAGCTCACCCTGAAGATCCCTGAGGGTGTTACTCTGGCCAGCGACAGGGGACACAATGGCTCTCTGGGCGCGCAGATAACCAGTGATGCCCTGGATACTCCACTGATGATACAAATTACGGGGCCAGATGTCAGGATTACTGGTATCCGCTTGCAGGGACCAAACCCAAAACGTTACCTTGATCACCATAAACGTGCCTTTGGAAAAGGCGGTCCGGGCCATACCTACTATTATAAATTCCCAACCTCCAACGGGATCAATGTCAAATTCCCGAAGGTGGAAATAGATAACTGCGAGATATCTGGATTTGCGCACGCAGGTGTGAACCTGCCGGGAGGTAACGACCATCACATTCATCATAACCATATCCACAAATGCCAGTACAATGGTTTGGGTTACGGTGTCGCCCTGGATAACTCCAATGCGCTTATCGAGTACAATCTTTTCAATGAAAACCGTCACTCGATTGCCGGAACCGGCCGAATCGGCTGCAGTTATACCGCACGTCACAACGTTCATGAGGATATCTCTTTAAGCCATTGTTTTGATATGCATGGCGGCCGGGACCGTAAAGATAATACGACCATTGCCGGCACGCTGATCGAGATCTATAACAATACTTTCTATGCCCCGCAGACCGCTGTTGTGATACGCGGTGTGCCGCAGGAAAAGTGTGACGTGCGCCAGAACTGGCTGATCACCCATAAAGATGCCAGGGCAGCCGTCAGGGCTGAGGAAAAGACCTTTGTGACCGACAATTTGTATGGTGATAAGCCTGCGAAACCTGCATGACCCTGATTGTTGAGCTGCGGTTAATGGTTGCTGGGATGTAGCTTGCCCCGTGCTAAGGAATCACTAAGCTGGCTTCATCCTACGTTCATCCTACGTTTATCTTACGTTTGGGGAATGCTAATGTAATGCCTGTAAATGAGCTGCGATTAGAGCGGAAAATGGGCTTGAAGTATGTGTCTCAATATAACGGATTTAACGGAGAATTTCAAAATATTTTGAATCTGAGATCGGAAGTCGGAGGCCGGAGCCACCTAATACCTGATACCTAATACCTAATACCTGATACCTCATACCTCAGGATCACCGGCCTCTCTTAATAATCTTAACAATCGCATCTGCGACAAGTTTATGCCCTTCATCATTGGGATGCGTACCATCGGGCAAAAGCGAATCAATACTCTTAGGATCTTTACGGGTATGCCTGTAAAATAATTTCCAGGAATCTATAAAATAAACCTTATTGGCTTTTGCTACGTTCTTTGTAGCCTTTTTGTACTGCATAAGGCGCTCATACCTGAACTTTTCGAGCTTGGAACCAATCGGATTGGGTGTTAATACGATCACCTTTCCATTCGCCTCTTTTATCTGGCTGATGAAGTAGTTAAGATTTTCAATGTATTTCTCCAGCGGTATTCGCGAAGCAGTTCCTATCCCCTTATCCTGGTAGGCATCGTTCAGACCAAAATTCAAGGTCACCCAGTCAGGGTGGTGATCCAGAACAGCCTTTTGAAAACGATCCCTACCGTGCTCGATCTTGGCAAACGTACTGTTGTCCTTTACCGAACCGGTATGGCTTCCGCCGATGCCGGAATTGACCACCCTGTTCTTGATCCCGGCTTCGCTTAATAATTTATGAACACGGGCAGCATAAACGGTATCTACACCTTTACGCGGTGCGGTGGTAGAATTACCGAAAGTTACGATCAAGATCTCCTTATCTGTCTGAGCAAAAACCGCTGTAGCGTTAAGCAGGAAGTGCCCCAGAAATAAGAAGGTGAAAAAATATTTAACAAGTGACATATTTTTGATGTTTAAGGTTAATTCCCCTGCGCCACCGCATAAACATTTATCTTATCCAGGCTCAGGCTGATCTGTGTATTACCGTTCTTGAGTTTCTCAACTCGTATCTCTCTTTTCTGATCGCCGATCTCCGGGCTAAGCAGCTTTAATCCGGACAGGTCGAGGCCACCTTTAGCGACCTCGTATCTGAGTTCATTGTCTTTGATCTTAGAATTTATACCTGCAAGTATAGGATTTCCGGGAACATCTTTAAGGCTGGCATGCGGAATTCCTTCCATTGCAGTGTTCATAAAATGAATAACCGGCTTCCCTTTGTGCAACCTGATGCGTGCTGCCCAGCCGTTTCCGCCTGCTGTCTGGCGGATCAGCGGACTGAACTTACCTGTCCTGATGAGTTCGGCAAGGGGGCTTCCCTTGATCGCCGAAGTGTTTATAATTGTCAGGTTCCTATATTTTGACTTAAGCAGTTTGCCGGAAAGCGGCGTGGCTCTTTTGAAGCCTTTTTCATCATGCGTCCCAAATGGCAGAGCGACCCATGCAGTGCCTCCCCTGGCCAGGTAAGAGCTGATAGCGTCAAACTGCTGGTCAGATATACAGCCCGATCCATCAATAACCAGCGGCGTCTTCTCCCGGTTCAGGGCTTCGGCATCAGCCAGCTCCTCATAGCGAAGAAAGCGATAGCCTATATTTGAATGAACGAAATGACCTGACCATGCACGGGCTTTTGTCCAGTGTTCAATCCCATTCTCGTCCTTAAACCCGTTGTCCTTGCAGAGCTTATTATTGACCAGCCTTATTTCTACTATATCCTCACCGTCGCGGATATCAAGATCACTGTGCCGCACTTCCCACTTATTTGCAGGGCTGATCACATCCTCCTGTTCCATTGCATCATCCGGATCTTTTTCCAGCCTTTTGGTCAGCGTGCTGCTCCAGTTGGCAACACCCCAATAGCGGCTTAATGTCCAGCCGAAATACCCGCCTATCTCATAAATAGTATAACTCAGTGCCATGGCAACCGCATCACCGCGCCATTTGGCAATATCTTTCTGGTTCATGGCTTCGGCATCCATATGCACCCAATCGACACCCTTGGTATTAGTTCCCACATTTTCAAGCATGAAGAAATCCAGGTGCGGTGCCATCTTTTCCAGATCCAGGGATATGGCATTGAGTGTTACCGGGCCAGTACTTGAACAGCATGACATCAGGGGCTTGTCGCCAAGAATGCTCTTGACCATCTTCACATGGTCTACAATACCGTCGGTTTTCATCCTGATCCAGTCGCGGAAGACCGGGTTCTGGTAATTGCCCCATTGCAGCATCGGCTTGCTCGTATCACCGAAGAAATTCTTATCTGTAAAGGAAGGTATTTCATGGCCATAATCTCTCTTAAACCGCGTCCGGCAATGTTGACAGCCGCATGTGGTGAGCCCCGCATAATCGCACATATCATCTACCTGCATGCCATCCAGCGGCACCTCCCGAAGCAGGCGCTGAAGATACTTGGCATGCATATCAAGGAAATCAGGATTGTTGTGACAAAAGGCTTCCATCTGATATTGGCGCGCATATCCGCGGCTGCCATCCCTGAGATCCACCTCGCATATATCATTAAAGAAATGTCCCTCGTATTGCGCGTGATCTCTGGCTACCTCATCATGAAACAATAATACATGATGTCTTTGCCCTCTGTGAAGTTTTGCAAATTCCGCTTTATCCCTGGGCCGTTCTGTATGATTGCAGGAATAATGATCCATAAGTTTGATATCATACTTATGGAGTTCATCAGCTACCTCAGCCATATATCCATGCAGATGCCCGAAGTAATTTGCAAAATCAAAGCGAATATGCCAGCCGAAGATAATAGCGGTGTCGATCTTTGCTTCGGCGAAAGCCGCTGCCCGGCGCTTTATCTCATCGGTAATAGCCTTTTGCGACCATTGAAGTTCATTGATCGTTACCCACCAGCTTGCCGTGCGGCGCGGTATGAAAGGTAAAGAGGGGCCAGACTGCCTGTAAACGGGTATCACCGCGGGTGTTATCGCATTCCGGGCAGGCTTAGCTTCTGCACCGGGAAATGTATTTGCCAATCCGAGGCCCAGCCCTGTTAATGAAACTTTCTTTATAAAATCCCGGCGGTCATTACTTTCTTTCATGTGTGTGTTCTTAAATAAATCACTTTGTTTGTATAAATGGCGGGTGATTAATGCTTACCATTGACGTTTGAGGCTACCCCCAAATTGCCCCTCTTCTTAAAATATACTCGTGCTCCCGCAATTTCCTATCAATGACCCGGAACGGGTCAAATATTTATAGACATTATTTGTAGAACGCAATCCCGACCCCCAAGGGGGTCGAATATGGTCCTTTGTTATATGCGACCACCTTCGGGGTCGGCAAATTCATCATTAATACTTTGCTATAAACATACGACCACCTTCGGGGTCGGTTGACACCCGATTATGAAATTAAACTATATACGTGCACGATAATGTGTCATTGTATTGATTTTATTCATAACCATCCTCCTACAAACGGAATAGTTGTTTGGCATTACCATACAGCAACTTCCTTTCAATTTCCTTAGTCGCCGAAAGCTTTCTTATAGCTGCGATTGTTCCGGCGCCCTGACAAGGTGCACCTACTCCCACTTTATCATCACAATCACTGCCATATAACAACTTGTCCTGGTGGCGTTTTAAAAATTCACGCGCGTGGTCCTCATCCCTGGTCATGGAGTTAAGGCCGGAGCCTCCCGACATATCTCCCCACATATTCGGATAATCACTAAGCAGCCGGTCGGTCCAGCCACCTGCAGTTACTTTCCCTTTCGGGTATAAAACATTCTGGTCGGAATGGTTCTTATCAATATTGGCCCAGAATGTTTGTGAGTGACCGATGAAATTTACTCTCGGATATTTCTTCAGCATTTTATGAAAACGGTCATATCCCCGGTTGTACATATTGTACTGCCAGTGCATCAGTACGGGAACGTCGTAAGCCTGGGCGAGCTCGTATATCTTCCGCATTTCCGGCGAATCGCATTCCACATTAAACTTCAGTTCACCGATCACCCTTGCTCCAAGCTTCAGGTATTTCTCCAATTCAGGAATGGCACCCGGAAAGTCCGGCACCTCGCATGCCCCGAAGGTAAATTCGTCTTTATGCTGGAGGGCATAGTTATAACAGATCTCATTCCCCCCTGCCTTTACCTGCAGGCCATTACTGACACCATAATGCGTCGATCCATAGTTCAATGATCGTCCCGCAGGCAGAAGAATAGTCGTCGTGATGCCCATCGCACGCTGGTGGGCGTGCATCTGCTCCTGGGTTCTTCCCGCATAATCAGTATGCTGATGAATGTCGATAATAGGCTCAGATGCTAAAAGATCTGAGCCATCGACCTTAAAGGCAAAGCCGGCGACCAGAGCTCCGGTGCCCGCAATAAAATATCTTCTTGAGATTGGTTTAGTTATAGACATATATATTCCCGTTAACGTACCCGAATATAGCGATTAGAATGGATGCATCAAATTGCAACGAAACTTCATTCGAATAAATCTACCTGTCTAACATGTTCCTGAATGCGCCATATTTATCTTTTACTTTTGAGTCCATCGACAAATCCCATACCGAGGAATCCATCTCTCTTAGTGAAAGAATTGAAAGTATCCAGCTTTGTGACCAGCCCGTTTCTATGCACCATGCTCCCCAGCCCGTGTCAGCATTGGATCCCCAATGTTCATATCTTTCAAAGTCAAAAGATCTCATCCATCCGCCATGAAGCGCAGGAGAGCCGGACCTGACTTGTATCCTGAGCAGAAAATCGGCCAGTCTATCTTCGACACCCTTTATCAATGGATCATTTGTTGCGTAACTAGCCTCGTGTAAGCCTAATAGTACGTAATTTGCTGTATAAATAAGGTCGGTCACCGGGTCTCCGTTTTGGGCAATCAGAGAGGCTTCGTTTGTTCCGTATGCCTCATTCGTTCGTGGAGGTGGGTATCTCCCTTTTCTCAGGTCTCCTAACTCTTCTCTTATTGCTCCGCTTGCATCCTGTAACTTAATCATATCCTGAACTACAGTATTCAAATATACTCTGTTCTGAGGAGAATTGTTAATTCTTACTAACCAGGCCAGGGGTAAAATCATCCTTGCTTTTTCCTGAGCCAGACCATTTGTCCAAGTGAAATTATCCGGATAGTTTTTCATCATTATATCCAGCCCTTTTTGTGCTGTCTCCAGAAATAACTTATCGCCGGTTTTATCGTAGGCCCATAAGAAGCAGGCCCATAGATAAGATTCAAAATGCGGTCTTAAATTAATGAGATCCCTGTCAGAATAAAATCTCCAATCGTCATTCTTTTCAAACTGCTTTAAAACAAGCTGAGTACCCCTGAATCCGTTCTTTCCTGTTGTTCTAAGCAAGCCCATCAATGATTTCATGATCGTTTCATCCCACTTATCTGTCTTTAATATGGAAGCGGTTGTAATAGCGGCTAATAAAAACCGGGCATTGTCATCTCCATAATTCAAACCCCGCCAGTATTCATTCGATATTCCCCAGGGAATCAGTCCATAGGCTGCGCTTTTAGGATCGCTGTATTTGCCGTCTAATGCATTCGAATTAAAAAGATAATAATCGATTAAGTTCTCGGCTATTTTAAGATATCTCTTATTATCCAATAATTTACCAGCTAAAGCGAAGGCCATTGCGGTTTCGCTATTACAATCTCCCCTTTCAAAAATACCGATTGGCTGCTGACCGTCGTGTCCGATTTCAGAGAATATACATTCAAAGACCCCCAGGGTTCCGTCTCCTAAAAGCATATTGGGATTCCACTTAATTTGTTTAATGTCTGCTTTTCTCAGAACTTTCAATGAGTCTAAGAATGTGGGATGAATCAGCATCTTAGCATTCTCAAACCACTCTATTCCCGATCTGATACCTTTTTGCTGGGCATCGGCAGGTAATGGCTGGTTTCTTGTATAGACCGTTTGGACTTTTGGCTCGAATTTCAATAGAGGAATATTCGTCCCGGGCAGCAGGAATTGTAAAATTTCTTTCCAAAGGATTCCCCATTCCCTGTTTGGCGAATATCTGCCCGAAACAAAATTGCTGAGGTTGGTAAGAGAAATCAGAACTGAATGATCTGGCAGTTCAAATAAGAGCGGTGAGGTTTGTTTTGGCAAACCGTAAATAGCAGAGTCAAATCCTGCTACCCTTGCAGCAACTAAGTGTGCTTTGCCAATCTGCCCCTCCCTGACATCGAGATAAGACAAACCATTGACCTGTAAAACAGACAAGCTATCCAGTCCGCTAAAAAAACCTGAATTTACCACAACACGTTTGAATTCAGAATCTCTACGAACGACTGTTTGAATATTGGGTATATAAGAGGGGTATTCGATAAATACCCTCAGATTCTTTGCTTTAACTATTCTGTAAAAGTCTTCATTTAATAAAACTTCGGCATCAGGATACGTATCTGACAGGATAAGCACAGACCGGTTCTTAGGTACCTTCGAAATTTCAGCAATGTTAAGCAGGCGGACTACCTTAATTGATTTGCTTTGCTGTAAACTTAAAAACAGATCATTCGTCTTTAAACTATACACATAAAGTTCAGGTTTACTAAAAGCCTTAACAGTTAATAGAAAAAGAGAAAAAAAAGTTATAAGCCAAATACGTTTTGTCATTTTAAAGGTCTAAAAGCGAACTATCGCTAAAACTATTACCACGGAATATTGGTAAAATCCATAATCTGGAACTGGAATCTGCCATCATACGATGCTTCCGGTGGATTCTGCGCTTCTATACCTATATAACCGACCAGTTCATGACTATCATTGATGATCTGCATAAAGGCGCTTGGATGGAGATTTCTCGGGTAACATGGATACTCAGAATCAGCCGGCAGACATGCACAGAAGTTTGAGTATGCTACCTGTCGGGTTGTATTCTGGCTTGCGAGGTGATAAATAATACCTGTTCGGCTGGTGGTACATCCGTTTACGCAGGAAGTCGTCGACTTTTTATGATGCAGTGCCACGCTACCTGTTGAAGGAGTGGTAAAGCCCGCCAGGCCCATCCCGGCTTTTTTCCATCCGGAAGTTGGATTGATAACATTCGGTTGGCCGTTAGCTCCCGAGGCCACAACATGTTTACCATGAGTATCCGGATAATCAATTCTTGGAGTATTTGCTATTGTTTTAAAATTGCTCCAGCCAGAAGTACTTCCGTAACCATGCCCGTGAGTCAGGGTATAATTAGATGAGACCAAATTAGCACGTGCTACACCGTAGGAAGGGTAATCGGTTATCGTCCAGCTATCAGTAGCGGTGGTGGGGTTACCCCCGATGGTTGACCAGGTAATGGTTAAGGTATTCCCGACGTAGGTGTATGTTCCGCTCCAGGAAACATATTGTCCGGATGGATAAACCCAACCATAAGGTGTATATACATCGCAGGCGCGGCTTATCCCATCAAAGGTACACTGGTGTGCTGAGGCTGTAAATATTGATTTCCCTTTTTTATTTGTACTTTCCCAGGTATAGGCAGATCCATTTACTGTACCATTTGACGCATTAAACGTCCAGGTAATGATACGATTCCATACCGAACCTACATTATCAAAATTCCCGAGTGCAACAGACCAGTAGGCCCTTCCAGCGGGCAGGGGCTGTGCAGCTAAAACCTGTGCCATACCCTTTTTTGATGGCGATATCGAAGGTTCGATGGTTGCGTCACCACTTTGTTTACAGGCCGAAAAGCAAATAATGCAGGCCAATATTAATACCTTGACCGGCTTTGAGGAATAAAAGCTCCTGGCAGAGGGCTTCACAGCATGGGTAAATTGTTTCATATTAATTTAGTTTATAGTGACGCCCTTATTTTGGGTAGTGGCTTCCCCTTAGCTATTTCATACTTAAATTCTAATCTACTACGGCTATTAGTCCCCTTCCTTTATTCTGTAAGCATTAATTTAATCGCCTTCTGTGCCTCGCCGTTTATCTTCGATCGCTTTGAGAGATCCCAAAGGTTTTGGTTTTCCTGCTGAAGAGCCAGTGTGGTTACGATCCAGCTTTGTGTCCATCCGGTAAGCGTACCCCAAGCACCCCAGCCCTGATCAGCGTTAGATGCCCAGTAATCCCATCGCTTGTAATCAAATGCCCGGAACCATGCACCATCCAAAGCCGGGTCGCCCGTGCTCTTCACCTGTATTTTTACCAGAAAGTCTGCGATCTTCCTGACTGCATTTTTATACTTCGCATCCCCAGTAACTGCCGCAGCTTCATTCAGGGCAAAGAATCCAAAATTAGTCGTGTATAACATATCCCCAACCGGGTCACCGTTCGAGGCGATCAAAGGTGCCTCGTGTTTGCCATAGTCGGCATTCGTCTTTGTTGCACCATAACTTCCCGTTTCGGATGCTCCAAGCTCTTCGCGGATGGCGCCGCTTTCATCGAGGTTTTCCAGTAACTTACCTGCAATCAGATCCAACCACTGCCGGTGCCGGGGGGTATCTTCGACACGTATCAGCCAGGCCAGTGGTAAAATCATCCTGGCCCTTTCCTGCTGGATACCATTGGTCCATTTCCAATTCGGGTAGGCCTCCATAGTCATTGTTATAGCCTTCTTTGCTTTATCCAGCAGCGGCTTATACCCGGTTTTATCATACAGCCATAAATACGTTGCCCATATCCATGATTCATAATGAGGGTGAGGGTTGATCAGCGGATTCTCCTGAATAGCCGGCAAACCAGACTTGATAATGCCGGCATCAAACAATTTCGATGAGCGGAATCCGTTCTTACCGGTAGTCCGGAAATTGGCGAGAATACACTCGGCAATATAGCGGTCCCAGTCTCCTTTATCCATCCGTGCCGAAGCGCCCAGTGCGCCAAGGATAACACGTGCATTATCATCGCCATAGTACACATCGGGATAGGTAAGGTTTGTACTCCATCCCACTAAGCCATAAGAAGGCGATTTCGGATCGTTCTTATTTCCGCTCCGCATATTGGAGGTTTTAAACAAATAGTCGAGCAGGTTTGACGCTATTTGCCTCTGCCCGGCTGAGGTATCCCTGGAGGCGCTTAAGGCATAAGCCACCTCTGCATTACAGTCTGCACGGATCCAGTATCTGTACGTCTGCGATCCATCCATTTGTATGCGTGAAAGATGCCCTTCAAGCACACCCAACGATCCATCCCCTGAGGGTAGCTTCTGATCTACAGGAGGGCTTTCCTTTCCAATATATTTGAGATATTGGTTTTCCCAGGATGGATGAATAAAAAAACGTCCCTTATAAAACCAGTCGACACCTTTATTTATCGCTGTCTGGTAATCTTCACTGGAAATGTTATCCGATTTTGAATGCATGGGCTTAACCTCCAGGGGCCACTTATCGAACTTCCAGTTTATCGAAGGATTCAAATAATTGAAAATATACTCCCAAACGGGCTGTATATGATCCCTCGGACCAAAGCGTGAGGTCAGGGGATTGCTGAGGCGGGTTGTAGCTACAAGCGTGTTGCCCTGGTGAAAAAGAATAGGGTCTGGCCTCACATCACTTATTCCGTACTGAGCCCTATCAAATCCGGCAACTTTAGCTACTATGATCAGCGGGTTTTTAGCCGTGGAGCGGATAACTGATACGTTATGGATACCAATAAGATCCAGCGAATCAACGTTTCTGAATTTACTGGTATTGATCACGGCTCTTTCCAACTGCGTTTGTATCGTATCCTTACCCACGGCAAGATTAGTCGAAACTGCCGGGTATTCGATAAAGACCTTTAGTTTCTTTGCTTTGATCAGCTCTCCTACGCCCTTGTTAAACGCAAGACGCGTATGCGGATAACCATTTGCAATAAACAATATTCCGGCTCCCTGCTTCGCGGCCTTAACGGCCTGAAGCTGATCTGACACATTGCGGAAGCCGTAATTATTAGCCTTTAAAATATCCGAAACATTGTTGTCTCCCGTTGAACAGATTATAATATTAGTGCTTTTCATCTGCGCCGAAAGACCCTTTGGTGAGGAACATAAAATTAACAGCAGATATAAAATGGTAACTATTCTCATGCTTAATGAACGTGTATAGATTGGTTATTTATTTATCTTATACTGCCACAGATCTTTACCGCGGCTAAAATAGAAAGTGCCATTTTTTTCCATGGTTAGTTTAGACGCGGGACTAAGTATCGTGGTAACCGATTTGGTGTTTGGGTTTATCTTAAAAAACTTTCCCCCTCCTGTTCCATAGATATCCCCGGATGGATGAATGACCATCGAGACATCATGCCAGATATTTCTCTTCTTACGTTCCTCGCTTACCTCGTAAACCAGGTGCCTTGAAAGAACTTGCTGAGTAGCCGGATTAAAAATGAACAGTATTCCGTCTGCTACTCCCCATATATTGCCGTCAGGGCCGTTCATCAGAAAAGTTATTGCTTTCGCATTTTCTACGGGTATAATTTCAAAAGTCTTTTTCTTCTGCACCGGATCCCATACAAAAAGAGATGCCTCATTTTTATCGGGCTGAACACCGAGGCCTCCCCACACGGAGGTGCCTCCAAACACGTACCCTCCTGAATTTACAAGGCTTACAATCGAGAGCTTTGGCACAACATCATTAAATGTCTCAATTTTTTCAGTAAGGACATTATACTCTACTAATGATCCTCCGAGAAGCCCATATTCAGGTACTGATCCAAAGAATACCTTGTTTTGCTCCGGCAAGGCCGTGCCGGCAAAAAACCTGCTTTGCTCAGGGATCTTCGCTATCATTTTGGGATTATTATTCTCCGTACTCCATGGTTTGGCCGTATCATATCGGTATAGACGTCCATGCGGATAGATCCCAAAATACATTACCGGACCGTGAAGAGTGACACCTTCGGTCTGCGAAATGCCCCTGTATTCAACTGTCTTACCTGTAGCCGGGTCATATGCCGCGTTGCTGCCGCTAAGATAGCCTCCGGTCCAGACCCTTCCGTCAGGGCCCATGCTAACGGCGTTAATACTGATCGGCTGAGGCGGGATTTTCAGGAATACTGAAGAGGATATGTTGCGGGCGCTGTCATATTTGATCAGCTGGCCTCTCCGGTTAAAGAGATACAGTACGTCAGGCGAGATCCAATGCGATGCAAGAATACCTGCAGACCGGCCTAACATCTGAGGTGATTCGCCGGGAGCCGCAAGGTCTGCTGAGAAATAACTGACGTCGTCACCGTAAAAAAGCTTGTTGCCTGATGGCGATTTAATAGCACTTCGCACCCCAATCTTATCCTGTTCCTTCTCAATAACCCCGGTTGTCAGATTATAGGTCAGCGTTTTACCGATGTCGGTAACGGTAGCAAGCAGGCGGTCGCCGCCAGCCACATCTTTAACCAGTTTGAGATCATAAACAAATGCCTGGTTGTGGTACTTCTCCGGAAGCATTTCTCTTTTTTTGCCGCTTGCGATATCAAGTTCTACCAGCCGTGCATGAGAACCTATACCCGCATATATTTTACCGGTCGTCTGATTAAGGGCGATGCTGCGCACATAATTTTCACCGGGCACGATAGGACCTTTACCCACATCCGTAAATCCCTCTTTCGGGTGGTAGCGGAAAACCCGGCAGCCCGGATAACTTGCCCCAAAGATCTCCCCGTCCGCACCCGGGAGCAAATCCCATATATAAGTTTCAGTACCTAATGGCAATCCAAGGTCCTGGGCCGAAGAGGCACCCGGAGTATAACTGTACAGGTGCCCTCCTCCTCCGCCTGCATAAAATGTACCGTCGGTAGATACCGTGGCCCCCCAGGCGCCGTCCATATTATCAAGAGGGATATCCGCTACCAGGTTATTGCTCTTCAGGTCGTATCCCGCCAGATGTGCCGGAAGGCCTCTGACAACGGTATATAGCAAGTCGTTCCCGTTTTGATCTTTTAGAAAAACACCGGATTGAACGGTGGTCATGGTTATCTGCGGCCCCAGATTCACAAGTGTCCCGGAATTTACCTGTAATGTATCTTTTGCAACATCCGGAAATAATGCTGTCTTAGAATTAAGATCCGGGTGAGCGGCGATACAGATGCCGCCGAGATCAGAAAGTAATATCAGAAGCAGCATTGTCGCACGAAGCAAATTAACCTTCATGATGAAATAGTATTTTATGGAATGTATTCGATTTATATATTATCACTAGTTTACTGTTAAAAGTATTGGATATTTCCTTTCAAGGAGATGTTTGAGATTCATTTTTAATGATTTGTATTTGAGGTTCCAGCTTTCGCTGGAATGACATGCATTTTTTAGTATTGAGGAGATCCTGACCTTTTCGTCAGGATCGAAGTGCTTACCACTCAGATTCCGGCCTTCGCCGGAATCTCCCTATTATACCCCTGACGCATTGTCATTCCAGCGAAAGCTGGAACCTCCTACACCTCAGCAGAAGCTGTATTCTAAACTTTCAGCGAAAAGAAACCTCCTAACTCTTCATTAAATTCCATTTTAAACTTTCCCCGCACACTAATGATTTACTATAAGTAAACTATGAACTAAACAAATAAGTTAAATCGTCTGGGGGGAGCGCCCGAAACGGAAAGCGACTCCCCTTCAACGACACTATGCTAATCATAAATTCGTTTTTAATCTGGCTTAAATTGAAGCATAGAAGCAATTTCTACCATGTAAAGATTGGATAGCTTCCAATGCGCACTATTCGTTGTCGCGGGAGCCCTTATAAAAGAGCCCCCTTGAACAACAACTAACACAAAAAACAATTACCATCCAGGGTTCTGTACGAGCAAAGGATTGGCGAGTACCTCTGATTGAGGTATTGGCATACGGTACATTTTCGTATCGAAAAATCTGGTGTCTATGGTTTTTATCTGATATTCCATCGTACCGTTTTTCTTATAGACCGGGATCTGTGCCTTGATATCCTTCATGGTGGCCGGATCTACTTTCCAGCGACGGACATCCCAGAAACGGTGCTCCTCGTATGCTAATTCAACACGGCGCTCATGGTGGATCTTTGCACGTACCTGATCCTTGGTACCCGAAGAAAGAGCTGGCATACCACCTGTTAAGCCTAAATATTCAGACTTTCCTGCTGGATATTTCGCACGCATCCTCACTTCATTCACTGCCTGTAAAGCTGTTTTACCGATTCCCAATGCATCAACATCGGGACCAAAAGCTTCATTCATCGCTTCAGCGTAGTTCAGTAAAACTTCAGCATATCTCAGGTAGGCATAGTTCTGATGAACCCGTGTACCGGCGCCGGCCGACCTGGCATCCCAGGTAACATTCAGAGCCTGGTCAGCGAACTTAACACTGAATACAAACGTATTGTAACCCTGGGAAGAAAGCAGATATCCCATATTGTGGGCGCCTGACTTATTATGTCCGGGTTCAGGATTGCCGAATTCAGCAGTCTTGCCCAGAACTTTTGATCCATTAAATATGCAATCGCGGTAAAAACGCGGGTCACGGTTCTTGAACGGATCCTGGAAGTCATGCCCCGATGCCGGATCGTCAACTGAATAAGCCACTCCATTCCTGAGTACCTCGTATTCTTTAACCATATTATAGGTAACCTGGTTAACCCCTCCAATACCATAAGCTCCCGATCCGTTATAGAGTGTATAAGGAACATGAGTTGCGCTATGATAGCTCATTGGCTCCTGCATACGGGCGAAAATGATCTCTGAGTTTGTTCTCGTAAGGAAAAGTGTAGAGATATCCGGGTGTAACTGGTACGTATTCAGTGCGATCACATCCTTGGCAGCCCTGGCAGCTGTTTCCCATTTCTTCAAATCATATTTACCGCTATAGGCTGTACTTGCCGCACTGCTTGGATCATTCCACAGCGGACTAGCCGCATACAGAAGCATCCTTGCCTTAAGGGCAAGTGCAGCCCCTTTAGTTGCCCTACCGAGGTGAGCATCTGGCTGAACCAGGGGAAGATCAGTGGCTGCTTCATCGCACAGTGTGGTGATGTAATCAATAGTTTCATCAAAAGTACTTCGTGGCACCATTATGTCATCGTCAGTCGGCGACACTACCTTTTTAACAATCGGTAATCCTCCAAACTGTTTAGCCAGCTCCGCCAGGTTGAACGCTAACAAAAATTTTGCTTCTGCTTTCCTGGTTTTGCGGGTATTGTCATCAAAACTGTACTGGGCATCGGATGGTACATTATCTATGTGTGACAGGAAAAGATTACACGCACGTATCGCGGCATAACCATCTCTCCAGTCCTGGTACCAGAACATCCCCGTAGAATTAGGTGTCCATGAACCTGCATTAAAATCCCGGACATTGGCATTGCCGGCCAGGATCGTTGATCCGTTATCAGTAGCAGTTTCCAGGTGAGCCAGATTTCTCCAGCGTGGACCAGCATTATCTGTATGTGCTAGTACCGGACGAATCCGGCGGTATATATCCAGTAAAAACCGCTCGCTGTATTGGGGGCTCGCAAATACGTCAGACTCTGTCAGCCCTGTAGTAGCAGGATCCAAAAGGTCGGCTCCTTCCTTGCTGCAGGAAACTGCAAGGGTCGAAACGAATGCCATTATTATAAAAATCTTCTTCATATTCTGTGATATTAAACTGATCTAGAAAGTAACATTAAGCCCTAAAGCGTAAAACTTATTTTGCGGAGAGTATGCACCCGTTCCGGTTCCATTCGCTGATCCTAGGGTACTAAAATACTCAGGATCGATATTATATTTACCCAGATGATCAAAAGTCAGGAGATTCGATCCGTTCATAAATATTCTCAGGTTCGCAACCCGCAGTTTCTTATTAATAGATTCTGGGAAGTTGTATCCGATCTCAGCAGTTTTTAAACGCAAATACTCTGCATTCAATAAATTAAATGTTGATGGCAGCCTTGTTTGCGGTGATCCGCCGAGTTGCAGCGATGGATAAGTTGCCGTAGCACGGGTATCCAGGCCGCGTGACGGATCGTACACCCAGCGTCCCTCCTTATGAAACGGCTGAACATTCGGACCAAACTCGTTACTTATCGGACCTGAAGGCCGTATACTTACATTCGAAGCACCCTGCCAGAAAGTAGAAATATCAAAGCCTTTAAAATCCAGGCTCAGATTGAACCCAAACATCTTCTCTGGAAGATCAGAATAACCGGTGTACATTCTGTCATCCGAGTCTATAATCCCGTCACCGTTCAGATCCTTGAACATCAGATCGCCCGGTATCAAAGCACCTACAGGTTTCGGAACAGCCGGATTAGTAAGATCCGGAGTATCATAGAATTTACCCGTCCAGATATAAACAAACGGCGTGTTGATAGGATTTCCCGCCTCTTTCTGATACGGATATCTCTGCGGTACTTCTGCCTTATAATCAATCGTGTTTCTCACAAAAGTATAATTCCCTCCTACACTAAAGCCAAGCTGACCCACTCTATCCCTGTAGCTAAGCTCCATCTCATAACCTTTATTGGTAACCTTTCCGATATTGAGGGCGGGCAAATTGGTGCTAAGCAGGCCTGTATATACCGGAATATCGCTTCTTCTGGCCAGGATATTACTTCTCTTCTCCTGGAACAGGTCTCCTGTAAAGCTTAAACGGCTTTTAAACAAACGGATATCGATACCCACGTTTGCTTTTCTTGCGATCTCCCAGGACACTTTATCATTCCCAAGGGTTCCTTCAATAAGACCGATCTGGCCAACAGGGGAGACACCAAGATTATAGTAGCTCGGATTGGTGTTCGAAGTACCAGGAGCCGGCGGGTTTATAAACTCATAACGATACAAATAATTAAATCCGGCGATCTGATCATTCCCGATCTCTCCATAAGAGCCTCTCACCTTTAAAAAGTCGAGCCACTTTACATTATTCTTTACAAAACTTTCTTCAGAAATCACCCAGCCCAAAGCTCCGGCAGGGAAAAGTGCATAACGGTTACCTTTGCTGAACTGGTCTGAACCATTGTAACCTACGTTCCCTTCAACCAGGTACTTATCTTTAAAAGCATAGGTAAGACGTCCGGCAACACCGCGAAAGGAGCTGGGAAGGTTGATCTGGATCTCATCGGTTGTTTGAGTGTAAACGGCCATACCAGTTACTTTATGATTCGCTCCAAACGTTCTATCATAGTTTACAGACGCTTCCGTATATTGCGTACGTGAGTAGTCCTGGAAGTTGTTATTAATAGAATAAAGAGGAATGGTAGCTGGCCTGACAAGGGTATAGGCCTGAGTAGCGGCGTTATATGACCATATTGAGGGCTGCTCATAGTTATATTTTGTAGAACCTGAGCCAAATGACATCGCATATTTACCACGGACATAAAGTCCTTTGGTGATGAAATCAAGTTTCTGGGTCAGTGCAAAGTTGGATTCCAGAGTGTTACTTAACCTTCTGTAAAAGCCGCTTTCGTACAGATCCGACAATGAGTTCCATCCCAATACGCCGTCACCGACAGCATACGTACCATTGGGGTTATACAAAGGGCTAGTGTTAGGAAGACGGTTCACGATATCGCCCCAGGCCGTAGCATTAACGCGCTGTCCGCTGCTCTCACCCTTGGCTCCAAAGTTAAGGTCGTTTAAACGTCCATTTATCTTGATGTCAAATTGGGTGGTTGGAGTAACAGTGAAATCAAGATTACTGCGAAGATTAAATCTTCTGTAGTCATATTTCGTTTTTTCGCTGCTCACAAACAAGCCGCCCGCCTGGTTATATTCACCGGATACATAGTATCTCACCTTATCGGTTCCTCCTGATACGTTAGCGATGTGCTGCTGCTCTGTAGAATAATCCTTTGTCAGGATATCTCTCCAGTTCACATCCGGATGGGTAAAAGGCTGTTCGCCGGTCTGGTAATATTGCAGATCCTGTGCAGTATATCGTTCGGCCTGGCCAACGTTTCTCTGTGCTTCATTGTACAGGCTTGCATAATCATACGAGCCAAGGAATTTAGGAAAAGCCAGCGGCTGAAGCATCCGGAACTGCGTGGTTACATTGATCTTAGGAGTACCCACAGCTCCTCTGCGCGTAGTGATCAGGATCACACCATTAGCACCACGAACTCCGTATACTGCTGTTGCTGAGGCATCTTTCAAGATACTGAACTGTTCAATATCTTCCGGGTTTATCCTGGAAAATGACCCCTCCACACCGTCAACCAACACCAGCGGCTGCTGACCGTTGGTAGTTGCTTTACCCCGGATAAAGAACTGTGCATCGTCCTGGTTACCATTCGAATACCTGTTTTGAGTACCGCCAACAGCACCGTCCATGGTACGGGTGATAAGACCGGGAATACGTCCGCCGATCGCATTGGTTAAATTCGAAGGAGCGGCTCGTTTAAGCTCCTTGGTTTCGATATTACCGATCGATCCGACAAGACTTTCCTTTTTCTGAGTACCGAAACCAACTACCACAACCTCATTCAGCGATCTGGCGTCCTCTTCCATCGAAATATTAATTGTTCTGCGCCCGTTTACCTTTACTGTTTGAGGCAAGAAACCTAAATAAGAGAAAACAAGAGACACATTCGGATTAGACACATTGATCGTGTACTGTCCGTTTGAATTGGAGACGGTTCCGTTTTTGGTACCCTCAACAAGAACGCTGACACCAGGAAGTGTTACTCCATTTTTGTCGGTCACTACACCCTTTAGCTGCACGTTCTGTGCAAATGAATCCTGAAGGACTAAGCTAAAGAGTATGAATATTAAAAATTTCTTCATGATTTAAAGTTTAAATAAGTTTACCAGCCTGTATTTTGAACTAAACTTGAATTTCTTCCAATCTCTGACAGAGGAAAAGGATAGAGGTACATTTTAGCCTGGAACACGCGCGGTTCTACAACTTCAGGTGTATAGGTAAAAGTCCCATTGGCATTTTTCACTATTTTCAAACCTGATACAGGTTGATTCAACACCTGCTCAGCGGTTTTCCATCTTCTCAGATCCAGGTGACGATGCTCTTCAAATGCCAGTTCAATTCTTCTTTCGTTACGGATGGCGATACGCATTTTTGCCTGATCATTTGCCAGCGGGACCGACTGATTACCTGTTAGTCCGGCTCTTGTACGAACCATAGTTAATGCCTGTCGGGCAGTCATTCCGAATGTACCTGCATTATCAGGCCCGAAAGCTTCATTCATCGCTTCAGCATAGTTGAGCAATACTTCCCCATATCTGAACAATGGGAAAGAATGAAATCCGGTACCGGTTGGTGCTGTCCATCTGGCGCTCGCTACTAAGAATTTGCGCAGGTAGAAACCTGTTCTGGTAGCTTTTGCGCCCTGTTTATCTTTACCGCCGTCGAACGTTTCGATCGTAGTACCCATCCATGAAGCTCCATTAAACAGGATACTTTTAGCAAACCGGGGATCTCTGTTTGCGAAAGGATTCGCAGCGTGGGTCGGATTACTCCAGCTAAACGGTGTACCGTCAATCCGCTCATAAGCGTTCACGAGGTCAAGTGACGGATTAGTGCCGCCTTCCCCTCCGGCCAGACTTACCGGGCCATTCAGGCGCTCAAAGGTATTTGAAGCTGTTTGATGCTTTAGAAATATAATTTCATTGTTATTCACAATGGTATTAAAAAATGCATCATACCCGGTTCCGGCGGTGTAGAGACTATACAAATTCAATTTGATAACCGCATCTGAAGCTGCTGCGGCAGCCTGCCATTTGGCAACTGCACCCGAAGGATTATTTAACGGACTGGCGGCATACAAAAGCAATCTGGCTTTTAGAGCCATTGCAGCACCTCTGGTTGCGCGTCCAAAATCTGCAGTTGCATATGATGGCGGCAGAAGCGTTATAGCTTCATCACATAATGCAGTTATATACTGAACGCATTCGTCGTAAGAACTCTTGGCTATATTCAGGTTATCATCTGGCTTAAGAAGCGACTTCACAATAGGATAGCCTCCATAACGTTTTAGCAGCTCAAAATTGAGGAGCGCCCTGATAAAAAGTACTTGTCCGTATTGAATATCACGATTAGTCTTAGACATAACGGCATCGATAATTTTAGGATGGATCTCCTCGGAATAAACATAGGTTGCCCGGATACCCGCGTAAGAGTCCGAGAAACTGTCATCGCGCGGGGAGGAAGAAGCCCATAAGCCAGTTCCCCAGAATTCCGCTTCCGAGTTTCTTGGGCCGTGTACAGCCTCATCTGTTGCTGACGCCACCATCGAACTTCCCCCAAGCCTGTTATAGCCTGTCGGGACGTATGTATAAAGTCTGTTTACTGCCTGCGAAATATTGAGAGAGTTTCCATATATCAAATCTGATTGAACATATTGAACAGGTTCGCTATTGATGTCTTCTTTAGAACATGCTGCAAGAATGGCGATCATCGTCATACCTGCAAAAGCGTATATGATTTTTTTCATCTGTTTGTGTTGAGTTTAAAATTTCGCACTAAGACCAAGACTGATTGTGCGCTGAAGCGGATAACTTAGCCCATTATCCTGGATCTCAGGATCTTTCTGACTTACATCATCCCACACAAAAACATTGTTTCCATTCAGGAAGATCCGTGCACCTGTCATTTTTATCTTGCTGACAAGCTTAGCCGGGAGGGAATAACCCAACTCCAGGAACTTAAGTCTCACGAATGAGTTATCCTGCACCCAGTATGAGTTAGATACAAAGTTATTAGGATTGCTTAGTGTTAAACGCGGGTAGCCAGCAGACTGACCGGATCCCGGAACCCAGCGATCCAGATGGTGCTCTGAGGCATTACCTGTTCTGTTTGTAAACTCCCAGTAAGAAGATCCCGAGTTATAGGTGGTACTGTTTCGTGTTCCCTGGAACAGTGCATTCAGATCAAAACCTTTGAACGACACACCAAAATTAGCCCCAAAATGAACCTGCGGAAGCCTGGCATCACCGATGTCGGTCATGTCGTTCTCATCAATGATATTATCACCATTCAGATCTTTGTATTTCAAATCACCCGGCTTTTGTGTACCCAGCAAAGTTTGATTTGGGAGAGCTGAGATATTATCCTGCTCAGTAAAGAAGCGGTCAAACACATAGCCTCTCCGGGTACCGTAAGGATTACCGGTTGTGTACATCCATGGGTAAGGTCTTAATTGCTCGTTTGAATAAATAATTTCATTGTCGGCACGCGAGTAATTAAGATTGACAGAATAGCGGAAATCCTTTATCTGGTCAGTCCAGCCAGCCTGAAACTCAAATCCCTTGTTTTTAAGACGGCCGGCGGAACTATTGATGTCAGCTCCATACATGCCCGAGATAGCGTTTCGGATAAGAATATCCTTAGTGTCTTCATTAAAATAATCTGCCGAAGCGTGAAGTCTGTTCTTTAACAAAGCAATATCGATCCCAGCGTTTGCTTTGAGACTTTTTTCCCAGGTGATCGTATTGTTGGCTATCTTAAGCTCACCTATACCAATTGACGCGGCCGGTGTTGTACCAAATATACCTCCGGTACCATTTGCCTGAGAGTACGCGCCCAGATACTCAAAATACGTACCCGCAGGATTACCGGTTCTTCCGTATGAACCCCTCAGCTTCAGGAAATCAATGCCGCTGCCTTTTAAGAAGTCTTCTTCTGAAGCGATCCATCCTGCTGATACCGCAGGGAAGAATCCATAACGATCTCCTTTAGGATACTGCTCACTGCCTTCATAGGAAGCCGCGAGATCTAAAAGGTATTTATTATTAAAACGATATGACAAGCTAGCTTTAGGACCCTGGAAATTCTGCGTCAGGTTTAATGTCCGTACATTATCGATCTGATCACGGTCGTACATAACCATCGCGCTGATGTTATGCTTTCCTATTTCCCTATCATAATTCAGAGATAAGGAATGGTCAAAGATCCGGACCACCTGATCGTAACCACCGCTGGCAGCGATCGGGCTGTTCAACCCTATTTTTGTGTAGGTTGTACCATTCGGATTTAAGCTGTACACCTCAAAGTTCTTGGCGCGGCTTATCATAAACTGGGTATAGTTCGTGAATCCGAAATTTCCTTTAAGCTGGAGGCCTTTTACCAGACTTCCAAGATTGTATGTTAGCTCAGAAAAAGTAGACAGCGATGTAGTGATGTAATTCGAATATCCCCGGTAATTAAGCATCCCGTAAGGATTATTGGTATATTCATTTGTTCCGCCTAATGACCCGTCAGCATTCTTAATAGGATACGCATTTGCAGGTGTATTATATAATGGTGCAAATATTCCCTCATCATAACTCGCAGAATAAGCACCCGGAGCATTGCGCTTATCCCGTTTAGACCGCACATCTGTTAGAAGCTTGAGGTTTTTGGAAATATCGAGTTCGATATTAGCCCGCACATTGATCGCATCGATATTAGTGTTTGTGTTATACGTATTTACACTTTTATCGACATTAAATATTCCACCTTCACTCAGGTAGCTTCCCGAAAAGAAGTATTTTGCTGTTTTGCCTCCGCCGCTGATATTAAGGTTATTCCTGGTCTGCATGGAATAATCTTTCAGTAACTGGCCCGTCCAGTCAACGTTAGGGTATTTGAAAGGATCGCTGCCCGTTTGATAGGCTGAAAGAGCCGTCGCATCATATTTAACTCCCCCATTTGGGTTGTCATTCAGCATCGCCTCGTTGTAGAGCGTTGCGTAGTTGTACGAATCAAGGAATTTGGGAAGCCGGGTTGGCTGCTGGAACGAAGTCTGAGCATTGTAGTTTATCTTGATCTTTCCTTCCGTTCCCTTTTTTGTAGTGATCAGCACAATGCCATTTCTGGAATTCATGCCATACAGCACCGTTGAAGCTGCATCTTTTAGTATTGTAATGCTTTCGATATCATTAGGTTCAATCATGGCGACATCGTCCCTTCGTCCGTTTACCAGGATCAATGGACTATTAGAACCGCTGAATGAGTGATATCCCCGGATTGCAACTGTAGAACTTTCAAAGCCCGGTAAGCCATCAGTTTGGGATACAAAGAAGCCAGGCAAGCGTCCGGCAAGGGAATTAAGCCTGTTACTGCCGGGAACGGTACTCAATTGTCCGCCAAACACATGGGAAACAGCCCCTGTAACGTATCTGAACGGTCTTGAACCGTTTAACAATGGAATATCTACAGAATCACGCCGCACACTGGCAACGGAATCTCTAAACACATTTGATCTTTCCTGGGCACCGGCATCATACACCAGAACCGCGAGCAAAGAGCCCGGGATTAAGATTTTTCTGAAAAATTTAGTAAATTTTCTATTCATAGAATTTAGGTTAATAAATGAATTACTAAGCCCCCAACAGGGATATTATCTGCGACCATATTAATAAGACATCCTGGCAGGCCCCTGGTAGTAGAATTAATTACAAAAAAATAACAATGTGGTAAAGTACTACTAAAACAGAACCGCAATGAGGTTACTAAAAAGCTGAGGCGATAAGAAACACCACCATCCGGGTGAGAACGTCCAGTCGCAGTCTGATGATCTTTATTGCATAACCAATCTGCTTTTTCACCGTTTTATCGGAGATCTCAAGCTGGTTTGCTATTTCTTTATGACTAAGGTTTTGGTGGCGGCTTAACTCGAAGATATGGCGCATTTTCTGGGGCAGGTTCTGAATTTGCTTCTCCACAACCCTTAGCATTTCTTTTTCGGTGATCTGATCAAGGATAGTATTCCTGGTTTCTTCCGCGTATAATGCAAGAGAGCTCAGATAATCCTTTCGTACAGCTTTTTGATGAATAATATTGATGATCTTGTTCCTTACCGAAATATACAGGTAGCCGGAAAGGCTCGTACTTAACACAATATCTTTTCCTTTAACCCATAAATTAGCGAACAAGTCCTGAACGACATCTTTGGCATCGTCTTCCTCACCCAGCATTTTCAATGCATGCCTGTACATTACTTCCCAATACCGGTAATGGATCTCAGCAAATGCATGACGGTCATCCGACTTTAATAGGTCGAGAAGCTCGGAATCGGTATATAATTTATAGGGCCTCACTGTTAATAAGCTATTACGAATATAATAAGCTCAGATTAAAAAACAATGAAATAATTACCTTTTCAGGTATTCGGGTACGTAAACTACTTAAAAAGTCACATTCAGGCCCGCAGCGTAGAATTTATTTTGCGGCGAATATGCTCCGTTAGGTGTACCACTGTATTCAGGATCGATATGATACTTCCCTAAATGATCGAATGTAAGGAGATTGAAACCATTCAGAAACAATCTGACACTTGCCACTCTTAACTTATCTGTGACCACTTTCGGCAGTGTATAGCCTATCTCAGCGGTCTTTAAACGCAGATACTCCGCATTTAACAAATTGAATGTAGAGGCTTCCCTGGTATAAGCCGACCCTCCTATCTGCAGTGCGGGGTAGGTTGCTGTAGCCCTGGTATCCAGCCCGCGTGATGGGTCATATACCCAGCGTCCCTCCTTGTGGAAGGGCTGTACATTTGGGCCGAATTCATTGCTTATAGGCCCTGAAGGCCGGATACTCACATTTGATGCACCCTGCCAGAATGTGGAGATATCAAAGCCCTTAAAGTCCAGGCTTAAATGGAAGCCAAACATCTTCTCCGGGAGATCAGTATAGCCCGCAAAAGTCTTATCGTCCGAATTAATGATTCCATCGGCATTCAGATCCTTGAACATCAGGTCTCCCGGTATGACGAAGCCAACAGGTTTTGGAACAGCCGGGTTGCTCAGATCAGGAGTATCGTAGAACTTTCCTGTCCACACATAGCCGAACGGTGTCCCGATAGGATTGCCCTTCTGCATCTGATATTCATATTTCTGAGGAATCTCGGCAATATAGTCTACCGTATTGCGAACAAAAGTATAATTACCTCCTATACTAAAACCAAGCTGACCAAGCTTGTCACGGTAACTTAGCTCAATCTCATAACCCCGGTTGGTCACCTGGCCAATATTCAGCGCCGGAAGTTTGGAGCTAAGCAGACCAGTATAGGAAGGAATATCCATCCTGGCGGCCAGTATATTGCTCCGTTTCTCCTGAAACAGATCACCGGTAAAGCTTAAACGGCTTTTAAATAAGCGGATATCTATACCAATATTTGCCTTCCGGGCGATCTCCCACGATACCTTATCATTACCCAGGGTTCCTTCAATCAGTCCGACCTGGCCTACGGGTGAAATGCCCAGGCTGTAGTAGCTCGGATTGGTATTCGAAGTTAAAGGTGCCGGAGGGTTTGTAAATTCATATCGGTACAGATAATTATACCCTGTAATCTGATCGTTCCCGATCTCCCCATACGATCCTCTCATCTTGAGAAAGTTGAGCCATCTCACATTGTTCTTTACGAACTTCTCTTCGGAGATAACCCAGCCTAAAGCGCCCGCAGGGAACAACGCATAACGGTTTCCTTTACTGAACTGATCCGATCCATTATACCCCATGTTTCCTTCAACAAGGTATTTACCTTTGAAACCATAGGTTACACGACCTGAAACGCCCTGGAACGATCCGGGCAGCGCAATCTGGATTTCGTCTGTCGTACGTATAAAAACCACCATACCGGTGACCTGATGATTCGTTCCAAAAGTCCTGTCGTAGTTCACTGATGCTTCCATATACTGCGTTCGGCTATAATCCTGGAAAGCATTATTGATAGAATAAAGGGGGATGGTGGCGGGTCTTACCAGGGTATAAGCCTGGGTATTGGGATTATAAGACCAGATAGATGGCTGCTCATAGTTATATTTGGTAGAACCTGAACCGAATGACATCGCGTATTTACCCCGAATATAGAGACCTTTGGTGAGGAAATCCAGTTTCTGGGTTAAGGTGAAGTTCGATTCCAGGGTATTCTGCAAGCGCCTGTAAAACCCGCCTTCATACAGGTCTGAAAGTGAGTTCCAGCCCAGAACACCGTCGCCAACAGCATACGTACCGTTTGGGTTATATAGCGGACTCGTATTGGGAAGGCGGTTTACAATATCGCTCCATGCGGTAGCATTTACACGCTGGCCACTATTCTCGCCCTTGGCACCGAAGTTCAGGTCGTTTAAGCGTCCATTTATCTTGATGTCAAACTGGGTGGATGGGCTGACCGCAAAGTCAAGGTTTGACCGCAGGTTGAACCGCCGGTAATTATATCTGGTTTGCTCTGTACTCACAAACAAACCGCCGGCCTGGTTAAACTCCCCGGAAATATAATACACCACCTTGTCTGTCCCCCCGGAAACGTTAGCCACATGCTGCTGCTCTATAGAATAGTCTTTTGTAAGGACTTCACGCCAGTTTACATCCGGGTGAGTAAACGGTTGTTCGCCGGTACGGTAATACTTCAGATCCTGCGCAGTATATCGTTCCGGCTGACCAATATTTCTCTGCGCTTCATTGTACAGGCTTGCATAATCAAACGATCCCAGGAACCTGGGAAAGGCAAGTGGCTGAAGCATCCTGACCTGGCTGGTGGCTTTGATCTTCGGTGCACCGACAGTTCCCCGCCGGGTAGTGATCAGTACCACTCCATTGGCTCCCCGAACACCGTACACTGCTGTCGCCGACGCATCCTTTAACACGCTGAATTGCTCAATATCCTCCGGATTGATCCTGGAAAAGGAACCCTCCACCCCATCCACCAGCACCAAAGGCTGCTGCCCGTTGGTAGTAGCTTTACCACGGATAAAAAACTGTGCATCATCTAAGGTTCCGTTTGAAAACCGGTTCTGGGTACCGCCAATCGCACCATCCATATTCCGGGTAATCAGGCCGGGAATACGCCCGCCGATCGCGTTAGTCAAATTTGAAGGAGCAGCTTGTCTTAGCTTCTCCATATCAAAATTTGAAACCGATCCGACGAGACTTTCTCTCCGCTGGGTACCATAACCAACCATTATGACTATTTCCCCTAAAGACTCCGGATGTTCTGAAAGTGTTACCGCGAGCTCTGAATCTCCGTTCACCTTAACCTGCTCATTTTTATATCCCACAAAGGAAACTGTAAGCATCGATCCATCTCCCGGCACCGTTATTCTAAACCGGCCGTCCGCATCTGAAATAACTCCCGAATTCGTCCCCTCAACACGGATTGTAGATCCCTGCAAGGGTATTCCCTGCTGATCGGTAATCCTTCCCTGAACAATTAATAACGAATCAGCGTTATCCTTAGAACCGGCAATATCTTCCCTTCGAAGGAGAATGTTGTTTTCAACGATCTTATAACTGTAGGGAAGGTTTTTTAAACACTCGTTTAATATTCTCTCGATGGGGGCGTTTCTCAAATTAACGCTTACCCGGCTGCCGGCGAGATCCTTATCGGTGTATAGAAATACATAGCCGGTTTGTTTTTCAATAAGCTGCAAAACATCCCCCAGAGCAGCATTTTTCCGATTGAGCGTAATCTGACCAAATGCTTGCACCGTAATTACCAGAAAAGCTATAAGTATCAAAAGCCTTTTTAGTTTCATGATCAAAATAAATTTTGATAACCCGGATATAAGACACGTACAGAACGAAACTGACCTACTTCTATTCCTCAGTGAAATATCTTTATTCAAAAATGCACCAGTTTTGCGACTGTGATACAAACTTAATTATATCCGCGAAAAACACCGACGAAATAAAATAGGGAATAAGATACCTGCCGAACTAAAGTACGATAATTTTTATCCTTTCTGAAGAGGATGATGGTTCTTCCAGACGGAAGTTCACCTTAAAATAGCTAAGGATATCAAGCAATTTAGATGCATTTACATTTCTGTACATTTTACCAGAGAAAACAGTTTCAGGTGTGTCGCCCGCATATTCGACTTCGACATCATACCACCTCGACAACTGCCGCATAACAGATTTAATATCCGTATTTCTAAAATAAAAATATCCGTTCTTCCAGGCAACGGCTTGCTCGACATCCGTCTGATTAACAGAAATATTTTTAGCATGCATTTCGGCCTGTTCTCCGGGTTTAACCAAAGCTGAAGATCTTCCTGAAGATACCCGAATGCTACCCTCGAGCAAGGTAGCTTTTACCGATGCTTCGTCATCATATGCCATCAGGTTAAAGTGAGTACCGAGTACACTCACCTCCATGCCATTGGCTGATACTTTGAAGGGCCGGCCAGGATTCTTAGCTACCTCAAAATAAGCTTCTCCAGTGAGTGTAACACTACGATGTTCGTCAGAAAATGTGGTCGGAAAATAGATGGAGGAGGCTGAATTGAGCCATACTTTGCTTCCATCAGGAAGAATCACCTGGTACTCGCCGCCACGGGGCGTCGAGATGGTATTGTAGCCCTGTTCTGGCGCGCTTTGCAAAGCCCCGGATGCATCGTAAATAATTTGCCCATCTGAAGACTTACTTATCGTAATGTTTCCCTGCACGGCCAGCCTTCCATTTGAAATATCATCCAGAATTATTCTTGATCCGTCTGAAAGCGTGAGTACGGCCTTTTTACCGCCGGGAAGAAGGTCTGATACTCTGTCAACCTTTTGAACTACAGATTCTTCCGGCAGTCTTAAAAAATATGCGCCAAACCCGATAAATAATAAAACTGCGGCTGCCGAAGCAAGTTTTACATACAATCGAAACTTACTTCTCTCTGGGGGCAGTCCTGCTTTTTTAAGAGTGCCTAACCAGATTTCATCCTCGTACCGGCTTAAGTCATCGTCCGCTCTATCTGAATCCGGTTCATCAGACTCTTTGAGGTACCATCTTTCAACAAGTATCCTTTCTTCCGGTGTACATTGATTATTAGCATAACGCTTCAGCAAGTCTTGCGCTTCGTCTTTATTCATTTATTCTTCCGTACATGGATACTCTCTAATAACAGTTGAAATCTTCACCGGTAGTAGATTATGTTTAATTTATTTCGAAGTTTATTTGTCTCCTGATTTTTTTAATATGCTGAAATCTGCCATCACAAACTGCCCTACAGTATTTAAAACTGCGACAAAAATAGAAAAAAAGACTTAATTAGCAGGTATACTGTTCATCGAATACCATGCCTCGGTACTCCACAAGCTACGGTCCGTTGTACTTTTAATCGTCTTATAGTTTAGCCGAACATAAACTACATGTTTCGCTTTCATTTCATTCAGTTCCAGGAATACCTTCTTCCTGTCGGGTGAAAGCTTAACCTCTTGTATGGAAAGATTCTCCTCGTCCATTTTAGGGCCGCCGTATTCTGCTGTAGGCTTAAACCACCATTGCCTGATCCTGTAATCTGAAGCCTGAGTGCCAACCCCCTCTTTTAATGGTTCCGTAAACTCTATTTCGATTCCATTAGGGCGTGCTTTTACGGATAACATTTCGAAAGCCGGCTTATCATTATAGGTGAGCTTTTGCAGGCCGTACGTAAGCTTTCCATACTGCAACCAGCTTCCTCTCATACCGACTCCTCCGGCATAGAGCGCACCATCAGGGCCCCAGACCAGTCTGTTTATCCCAGCTTCAAGACCCTGGGTAAACCTGAATGAAGCACCCTGATATTCGCCGTTAACTTTCTCAACAAACATGCGCTTTATACCGCCGTGCGTAATATCGCCATGCAGCATCTGATTTTTATAGGGTCCTTTGTCAAGCCTCACTGGCTGGCTTGGCGACCGCCCGATCTCATCCTGAGTTAAGTACACAACCGGAAGAGCCTCCTTCGCATTCTCAGTCCCCTTATAATCTACCGAGCGCGACCCGTACCAGGATCCCTGTTTCAAATGCACGATTTTGTTGGCCGGCAACCAATCCCCCTGATTGTCCGCGATGAACATTTCATCGTCTGTACCAATACCGATACCGTTGGGCGTTCTTAGTCCGCTTGCCACAAAACTATAAGAGCCATCGGCCTTAGAAATCTTAATAACCTTTCCGCGATCTGGGAGCTGAGGCTGTGAGCTGGCACCACCGGGATCTATAGCCGTTGCCAGCGTCCCATAGAAGTAGCCATCCCGGTACAGCAATCCAAAAGCGAATTCATGGAAGTTTGAAGACACCTTCCAGCCATTAGACACGGTTCGGTATTCGTCAATAATGTCGTCCTTATTCACGTCAACAAGTTTGGTTAGCTCCTGTTTCTGCATAACGTATATCTCGTTGTCCACAACTTTTAGCCCTAATGGTTCTGCCAGTCCGAAAGCGATCCGCTTAACCCTGATCGCTTCAGGATCATTACCCTGAACGCCATACAATATATAAACAGCACCAACGGAGTCCCATGTACTTACCACCAGGCGGCCATCAGGCAAGAAATCCATTCCCCCTACCCGAGGCTGAAAGCCAGATGGCCGGGCCTGCGACAGGATGAAGGAAGGATGAACTGATTCGAGCGGAAACGTATCTCCCGGAATAACCAAGCTTTCCAAAGGGATGATCTTGTTCTGAGTCCTCCTGATATCATTGTCGGTAAATGTAAATAGTTCAGGCGGCACCACTTCAAATTCCTTCTTTCCATAAGGTATCCACTGAAGGGACACCGCTTTATTATAGGTACCATGGAAATATTCAATCCTGAACGGATGTTTCCCCTCATTGAGCACGGTCTCACTTTCCATCCCGCGAAGATTGTGAGGACCGTCATTATTGATAAGCAGTTTATCATCAATAAATATTCTGGAACCTCCATCGCTTACAAGCCGGAAAACCGCTTTAGTCATTTTGGGAATGTTGATAGTTCCGCTGGCCTGGATGAGGAAATTGTTAGTAACAGGTCCGAAATCCTTTGGGCCGAGATGGAGCGCGTTGATGCTGCCCGACAAATAAGGCAACATGTCTTTGCTAATGTCGGGCATACTGAGAACCCGGCCGTTAAACTGATAAACATTAAGCGCCATACCGGGCTGCTCCGCCTTGACAGCAGTTTGAGATGCAGGGCTTAACTTCAGATCGATCTTGTAGGACGGAACAGGCATCAACTGTCCGGTTACACGCGTTCCCTCTTCTTTTACGTCCAGGCTCATGATGTATGACACGATAGACACCACATCTTCCCGCGGAAGATTCTGATGGGGTGTCATAGGTATCGTACCCCAGTTACCGCTGCCGCCTTTTATCACCTTATCAAATAGCATTTCCCTGTTCTCGGGAGTATTAGGATACTGTTCTGCGATGGCCATATACGACGGCCCTACCGACTTAGAATCCTTATTATGACAGGTTGCACAGTCGGTTTTATCAACCAATGCAAGTATCTGCTCTTCTTTGCTGAGAAATGGCTTTTCAGCGACCACCGCTTTAGGCTTTGGAGAAAACCGGGAATAAAACGCTGTTGGCTTGTTGCTGTTTAATAACAATGTTCCTTTGAGCGACAGATACTCCTTTTCCTCAATCTGCTCTGCAGATCTCTTTTCTAAAACAAACTGTCCATCTGTAACAAGATCCTTGTCGGATATCAGTGATGACACCTGAGCTTTCAATGCAATCTGCATACCCGTCGGAACATTAACGGTTTTAAATCGTCTTTCAAACCCTACCTTATCGCTGCCTCCCTGAACAAACTCGGGGTGCTCTTCGACAATCATTGTCCTCCCATTGTAGGCAAGCTCATATTTGAGAGATATTTGGTTGTTAACGATGGTATGCCCCTTATAAGAAACTTCTGGTACGATCTCCTTCCTATTAACGATCAGCCTCCATGGATTGTCTTCAGGTTCTGCCATATAGGTTATACCCCGGCTTGTTGGCAATACGGTGTGAGTTGCCGTATACACCGAACCCTCGAAGTTAATCCCGCCAGCCCAGGCTTTATACAATGACCCCGTTTTTGTGCTGTAGGCTACCCAGAGATCCTGATGAAGTGCAATACTTAACATCCGGGGCTTCATATCAAGAACAGAGCGTGCAGCCCATACGTCTACTGGGCGGGAGACGGTAGATCCGGCAGCAGCAGTGCTTTTATTCTGAGAAAATACGGTAACGGAAAGGGCAAATAATATTCCTGTGAAAAGGAAATTTGAAAATCTAAAACTCATATAAATAACATGACATTCGGTACAATAGTTTAAATCTCTGACGAGATACTTATTAGATGACAGCCGATACAGGCGCTGGTAGTAGTATGCCGCTGTTTTTTCTTTATAATTCTTTATAATGTTTCCTTATGATCATAATTATCCAGATCAGTTCCTCTGCCTTAGTGTGCATTTTAATACTTGTATATCCCGAATGCTATCCTTTACTTTGCATTTCAAAGTTCTTTAAACATACGTCACTGAACGGTGGATAATTAAACTGTCTCTCCGGCTGCTGGTGATTGAGATATTTACATCTATTCAAATGAACTATTTTGTTAAACCCGGCTCTGTGGTAAGGCAGATCTGGGGAAACCCCGACACCATACTTTTCATCTTTGCCGGTGCTTCGGCGGAGTTTGCCCTTAATAAAGCCGTTGACTGGTTATATTTCACCGGTAAGCTTCCTGCCGACCCTATAGGCAGGCTGTTTTCAACTGTAGAATATGCCCGAAAAATAGTCTTTTCGGAGCAACAGAACGCATTAAACGCCGTTGACCAGATAACGGCTATACATAAAAAGGTAGAAGCAAATCGCGGCATGTCCATCCCGGAGTGGGCTTACCGCGATGTGCTATACATGCTGATTGATTATTCGATGCGGTCGTTCGAGCTCTTAGAAAGAAAGCTGACAGCAGACGAAAGGGAAGAACTTTTCATGGTTTTCAATGCTGTGGGATTACGGATGGGTATTACCGGCCTGCCCGGTAATTATGAAGAATGGCAAGGAAGCAGAACATATCATCTGACCAGGGATCTTGCATGCACTGAATTTACTCAAGACTTGTACAAACAATACCGCAAACATCTTGGCGCGGTGCGTTACGCACTATTAAAGCAAGTCCAGATCCTCCTGGTGCCGCAAGAGGTCGCTAAGCTGCTTCCTTTTAATAGCTTACGCATTTTGGATCCGCTGATTGGAGCTTACAAAATATTCCGGTTCCTTAGTCTGGATGATATAATGAAGAAGATCATCCTACCTGAAAAGTATAAAGATCAGATCCTGGCCTTGAAGGCCAATTGATGCACCTGCATTTACAGCTGAACCCCCCGGAGACCGTCTTACTTTCTACCGGAACCAGCGGCAGTCATATTCTGCTCCGGTTGCATCCTGCTATAGACAGGTTTATTCCATTCGAAATTAATCCATTTCTTATCCTTCGAATCAAAGCTTGGCTGGACAACTTCAAAGTGAAGATGAGCGCCGGTACTATAACCGGTATTACCGGACAACGCTATGAGCTGACCGGTTTTTACTGTGTCACCCTCCCTTACCAGCGAACCGTTCTTGCTTAGATGTACATAGTTGGCAATAGTGCCATCTGAATGGAGGATAGATATTACATTTGCCTTATTTACTAACTCCGGCCGGGCGCCACCGGCATCAAATTCTGTGTCAACGAAAGCTACTACCCCATCACGTGCGGCAGTTACCGGGCTTCCCACTGGCATCGCAAAGTCGTAAGCGACGCTGTTCTGGTGACTAAATTGACCGCCAGGGCCTTGAGAAAGTGGATAAGAACTTTGGTCTTTAAAGGGATAAGCATATAGAAAATGCTTGTCAGGCGTTTTTGTTACGTCGCCGAGGACAATTTTCCAACGATAGTCGCACCGATACTCTTCGTCAGGGTCAACTTTTTTAAACCGGGCAACGATCTGGCCCGTTATCCGTGGTTGCAAAACCTCGGATAATTCTGAAATCGCCAGGCCTTGCAAGTTCGATAAGTCGAGAAACAGGTTGAGGCTTAAAGGAATAGCGAAGTGGTTATCAGCTTTTAACAGCAGGGAATCACCCGAAATTTCTTCCGTGTAAAGCCTGGTACGCTCATTAATACGATAATTTTGGCTATATCCGCTGGTTACGGACAGAAGGATGAGCACATAAATATACAGCGCTCTCCGGCAAATAAGTATTCTAAACAATTTATATTCCCCTGAAAACAGTTTTATTCCTCAGTTAACAATACCTATACGTGAAAATATAAAAGATATTTCACATCAGAAACTTTGTTACATTTTTTTGATAATTCGGAAGCCGGGTAACTTCTAACCACCGAGGGCGCAAAGTTTTACGCAGAGGGTGCAGGGGGCTCTTCCCCGATTTAGTCGGGGACCTCCCGTAGACGCGGTGAAACCCGCGTCCTCTGCACATTTGTAAGTAGCAGAAAGCATCCACCACAGCTGTAATTTCGCTGGGTGGGTCATTGCAAGCATTATTTCAGAGTCGGCACCGGCGGCTGGGGGCCGCGTGCCATAAACGAGATCCCCGACCCAGTCGGGGAAGAGCCCGTCAACTTCCCCCACATTCTTATTAACCTCGCCATAGCCCAACTTTTCTAAAAAAATGAAAACTCATCCTGATAACTATTGTTTTTTCAATAAACGTCTTCAGTGTAAACTAATTTAAAAGACTATGAAAAAGTTAATAATTCTATTAGCCATGTGTACAGGAGGTTACACAATGGCGCAGGACATCATTACAACTTCCACTGTGGTGGAAAATGATGACGTTCGTTTCATCAAAAAAGCTGCAATGACCAACATGAAGGAAATTAACGCCGGGAAAATGGCCCGGGAAAAAGCGGTCGACCCACGAGTAAGGTCCTTTGGAGAAATGATGGTAACAACCCACACCAATTCTTCTGCAGAATTAAAAACCATCGCAGATAAAAAAAATATTATACTGCCTATGAGTAATGCAGGAGCCTCATCGACAGTCTATATGGGTACGACAGGGCGAAATACGTATCAGGGAACCATTTCTGCCAGAAGTTTAAGAGGCACCGCTCATATGAAACTATCGAAGGCACAAACTACACCTTCGAGAAAATACTATAACGGTACCCCGACCTACTGGACCGACAAGGATGTTAACGTCGCTGTCGGCACCAGTACAACAACGCAGGACATGGACACCGGCACATCTTATGACGCGACCCTGATCGACCTGGAAAATGAAAACAATGATAAACTAAACAGGCTGAGCCAGAAAAGCGGTGCTGAATTCGATCATGAATATATGGATATGATGGAAGATGATCATGAAAAAACTGTTGATCTTTATGAAGATGCAGCAGGAAGCAGCGACGTTGATATAAGCTCCTTTGCCACTAAAATGCTGCCTACATTGAGACAACATCGTGAGGAGGCTAAAAATATAAAGAGGGCCATAGACCCAGGAATTTTATAGTTAGTTTTAGCATAAAAAAAAAGATCCCGGGTCGTTTTCATGATCCGGGATCTTTTTTTGCCCTTCGCAGCCTCCCCTCCCTTGGATCAGAATCCGATATTCAGAAATCGATAATGGCATAGCCATAGATCAGAAAGGGTTTTCATCTGGAGCCAGAATGGCGGATTTATTTCACAGGAAATGATTCTGTTGTTGATGACAGGGAACAACTTCCACTTGGTATCCCTTGAGTTAATCATAGCTCAGCAAAAGAAACTGAAACGAGTAAAAACCATGATAACCAAACTGAAAATTTCAACGATCCGCATCCAGCCTTAGTGTATTAAACCGTTTATAAGACACTAAATTTACAGCAATTATATTACAGGAATTCTCGGGCTATAATGCCCGGATATCATAGTTTGCTGAACGAAAAATAAGGAAAACCGTGAATTCAAAAAATTTACACTGACAGCGTTTTTATACTAAAAAAGAAAATAGTCTAAAAAAGGCCTTTTGTTTAGGTCTTCTTTGTATCTTCTTTAGGTAAAAGTGCATTTTTGGCTACTTCAGCCAAACAATACCTAAACAAGACCACTACCAGAACACTAGAAGGCCCTTTGGAAGTGTTTTAAAACAAAAATTTCTTCCAATTTGATGAAAGCCCGCAAGGACACGGCCAGTGAATTATGGCTACGAAGCAAAACAAGCCTCTCTAAGAGATTTAATACTGTTCCATGGAGAAAGGAAAGGCTCAGGACATAAACGGCCCTCAAAACAGATTATTTGAATACGGCTACCGGACCGGATGCCGATTTTCGCATTTTTTGAATTTGGTGCGGTAACACGGACGTGTATTTTAGCCCAAACAATGTTAATATCAACCATTTAGATGGCTTTGACTTAGTGTATTTTAGCCGAAATCGTATCCCGTAATGTACAGCCTTTCTGGCCGTTGAACATTACAGACAACTACTTTGTATTAAGCTACCATCCGGTAACATTAGTCTGCCAATCTAAAATGTTATAGTCACTTCTTTTGTGTTTAAAAATAAACCCTCATATTTAACCGTCCTGAATACAATAATTTTTATGAAAAGAAGAGATGTTATCAAAGGCCTTGCTATACTTCCTGTTTCCGGAGCTGTAGCCGGCACACTAGATTCAAATACACTTTCACCCACGCAGAAGGTAAAGTTAAAAAGCGTATATGAGCCCATTGGAGTCAGGCCGCTGATAAATGCACGCGGCACTGTTACTGTTATAGGTGCGAGTAAAGTATTACCGGAAGTACGCGATGCGATGGACGCCGCAATTGATGAATATGTACAGATTGACGAGCTAATGGACGGTGTGGGAAAAAGACTGGGCGAATTAATGGGTACCGAATCGGGCTGCGTTACTGCGGGCGCTTCTGCAGCTATAACGGCGGGAACAGCGGGTTGCGTTACAGGTGGTGATCCGGATAAGATATGGATGATCCCTAATATCGCCGGCATGAAAGATGAAGTGGTGGTTCCCTCATATTCGCGCTCAGCATATGACGCTGCATGTAAAGCTGTGGGAGTCCGCATGGTGCAGGTTGCCAACCTGGAGGAACTGAAAGCAGCACTGGGGCCACGTACTGCCATGGTTTATCTGCTGGCAGGCGGGGGGTCAGAAAGAGGCCCCCTATCACTAAAAGTTATTTCGGAGCATACTAAGCCGCTTGGCATTCCTATTTTAATTGATGCTGCCGCAGAGGGACCGGAAAACCCTAACCCACATATTCAGCAAGGTGCCGACCTCGTTGCCTACAGCGGAGGTAAATATCTTAACGGACCCCAGTGTGCTGGTTTGCTCGTAGGCCGTAAGGATCTTGTTATGGCGTCCAGAATGAATACAGGACCTCATCACGGTTTTGGCCGGGGTTTCAAGGTAGGCCGTGAAGAAATCATCGGTATGCTTACAGCCGTCGAAATGTGGTTTAAACGTGATCATGTGGCTGAACGCAAGAAATGGACTGCCCGCCTGGAAAGTATATCTGCCCGGTTAAAGTCAATTGAGGGCGTTACAACAAACATCAGGCAGCCTGCGGGCCGGTCGAATCCTAGCCCGGCCTTGTCGGTTTCCTGGGACCAGGCGAAGATCCCTTACATCGGCCAGGAAGTTGAAGACCTTCTCTGGAATGGCACACCCCGCATCTCGGTAGGTGCAGCGGGAAGTTACTTTCAGCCCAATCAGAGGCCTGGCATCTCGGTAAACTCCTCGCAGCTCAGCGACGGCGAAGAAAAGATAGTGGCAGACCGGATTTTCGAGATACTTTCAAAGCCTGCCAACCTATCCAGACCAAACGGGGCACCCGCGGCAAACCTAAGCGGACAGTGGGATGTCGAAACGAAATATTACGCGGCTACTGTTAGCCAGACGTTCATGATCGAGCAAAAAGGCAATGATCTGAAAGGAACATACATAGGCCATATAGGCCCCCGCGACCTTACAGGAACCATTCATGGTAACGATATTTATATCAGAAGCACCTATGGTGTTGATGGCGCACGTGTACATTCTTTCTTTACAGGAAAGCTTTCAGGCGACACTATGGAAGGGCATTTAAGTGTGGGAGAATATGGAGAGGGTACGTGGAAGGCTAAGAGGCATGTGTTTAAGATGTCATAATGAAACTGAAAGCTGAAAGCTGAAATTGTTGAGACATACCCGGTTTCAGTTTTCAGTTTTCAGTTTTCAGCTTTCAACTTTCAACTCCCTAATAAAGTTCCACAATCATCTCGATCTCAACTGCAATATTTCCAGGCAACGCGTTAGTACCAATAGCAGAGCGTGCGTGCCTGCCTTTCTCTCCGAAAATCTGAACGATCATATCAGAGAATGCATTCATTACCTGTGGTTGTTGCGAAAACTCTGGTGTACAGTTTACAAGTCCTAAAACTTTAACGACACGTTTAATTTTGCTGAGGTCACCTATCTCCGCTTTTAAGCTGGAAAGCAATGCAATTCCAGTTAATCTGGCAGCTTCCTGACCTTGGGCGATTGTAAGGTCTCCCCCTACTTTCCCCACGATCTGCCCTCCACCTGGTTTATCAGGACCGTGACCTGACGTGAAGACTATCTTTTTCCCCAGCCTCACAGTTTTGATTATGCTTGCTGTGGAAGGTGCTACTGGCGACAAAGTAATATTCAACTCTTTCAGCTTAGCATCAACACTGCCAGCTTTAGGTTTTTGAGCTTGTGCTGAAGTTACTGATGCACAAACGATTACAAACAAAGGAATTAATAAGGATAAAATGTATTTTTTCATAATTTTCAATTTATTTATGTCCTCTAAAGTTAATTTTTTTCGTTCGGAATACAAGTAAAAAGACGGTGACCGTTAGCGCATCAAGCTCTGATCAAAATGAATTTTCATTTCATTACAGACTTATCAAATGCTTTTATCAATTTTATAAAGATTTACATTTCCAGAGCATATGTCTTACACCAGAAAAGAATTCCTTCAAAACTCTGCTATTTTAGCAGCGGCAGCAATGGTAAGTTCCTCATTCATTATACTAAAGGAAAAACCCCGCCTTTCGTTCTCAACTATCGCATGTCCGGATTGGACACTCAGGCAGGCAATCGATGCAGCTGTACTGCACGGTTATACCGGCCTGGAGATACGTGGAATAAATCGCGAGATGGATCTGACTAAAGCACCAGAATTCGTTACACCAGAAAGCCGGAAAGCTACCCTTGCCTTAATGAAAGAAAAGGGATTGAAGTTTATTAATCTTGGCGCTTCGACTGCTTTACACATGCCTGAGGGCCCGGTGAGAGAAAAGCACATGAAAGAGGCGAAATCTTTTATTGACCTGGCACAACAGATAAATTGCCCCTATGTAAGGGTATTTCCTAATGATTTTCCTAAAAATCAAGATAGGAATAAGACGATAGAATATGTATCCAGCGGTTTACTGGAGCTGGGCCAATACGCCAAAGACAGGAAGGTTACTGTGCTGCTGGAAACGCATGGCGCATTCTCACATTCGGATGATATTTTAAAAACTATGACGGCAGCAGAGCATCCAAATATTGGGCTGATCTGGGATATTTCAAACATGTGGACTAAAACCAAGGAATCTCCGTCAGTGGTTTACCAGACTCTTAAGAAGTATATCCGTCATACCCATATTAAAGACGCTAAGCTGCTTCCTGGCGATAAGTTACAGTACGTATTTATTGGGAAAGGTGATGTCCCTATTTTCGAAGCGATAGACATCCTGGCAAAGGATGGCTACAAAGGCTATTATAGCTTTGAATGGGAGAAACTATGGCATCCTGAGATCGCAGAGCCTGAGTTAGCCTTAGCGGATTACACCAAAGCGATGAAGGAACATTTTAAAATCTAGTAATAAAACATAATCATCTCACTGCTTAAGCTTTTATCTTATTTTTTAACGGGCAGGACCCTTACAATCAGCCCTGTATCTTCGGTTAATGCATATAAAAACCCGTCGGGTGCTACCTTAACATCCCGAACGCGGCCGATATTCTCCAGGAGCGTCTCATCGTGGCTAAAGATATCGTCTTTAAATACAGCGCGGTGCAGCAGCTTCACCGCAAGGCCTGCAGTAAATATATTACCTTTCCATTCGGGATAACGGTCACTATACAGGATCTCCAGATCACCAGGAGCCACGGCATAGTGGTGCAGCGGTGCTTGTATCCCCTCTTTGAAGGGACTTTCTGAAATGATTGCGCCGGTGTATTCCAGGCTGAATGAGACTATAGGCCAGCCATAATTAGTGCCCGGCTTAATCTCATTGATCTCATCACCCCCCAGTTCGCCGAATTCGGTAGAAAAGATACGGCCTGTTTTAGCGTCGTTTACTAAACCCTCGTGTACCCGGTGCCCATAGCTGAATATTTCCGGAAGAGCATTCGCCCGACCTACAAAAGGATTGTCGGGTGGAATAGTTCCATCATCTTTAAATCGCATTGTTTTCCCATCCTGTTTTGTCAGATCCTGTGCATTTTTTCGATCACTCTTAATTGGAACTGTAAAATACATGTATCCTTTTTTGTCAAAGAGGATCTTGTTCCCGTACCATTCACCGTCGCCCCGGAAGGGTCCGGCACGATATAATGTCGCTGTATCGGTCAGTTTGTTGCCATCGAGCCGGCCGCGCACGAGGAGCGCGTACCCCGATCCGCCTCTTGCAAGCGGATCAATATAATAAGACAAATAGACCTGTTTGTTCTTTGCGAAGTCGGGATGCAACTTAATATCCCGCAGGCCGCCTTCGGGCATATTTTCAATTGTGCCGGCAGGCTTGCCACCCTCTATCTTTACAAGCTTTCCATCACGCTGGGCGACCAATACACGGCCATCGGGAAGAAACGCCATACTCCATGGACGCGTTAAGCCAGCTACCACCGTATCTGCCATATAATGCAGTGCTTCCGAACGGAACACATTACTCACCTTCTTCGGCAGTGGAAAATAATTCCCCCCGTTCATTGCGTTAAGCCTGTAACCTGCGATATTTTGGACCAGGTTGGGATTCTCGCCCGAGCCCTTTTTAACGAACTGTCTCACATAGGCTATTAATTGCCAGCGTTGCAGGTCGGAAAAAACCGCCTTATACGAAGGCATAGACTTCCCCCGGCCATTAGTCAATTTCCAGAATAAGGCGCCATCCGTTTGATCGACAACCCGCTTGCTGTGGAAGTTTGCAGGCGGCGGAGTAAACTTACCCGGCGAACCGTCCCCCAAGCCGCTTTTACCGTGACAGGATATGCAATAAACATTAAACAACTTTTCGCCTTCACGAATGTTCTGGGGACTAAAGGAAATCGGGCTTTTAATGGTATCAGCCTCTGCCGGTGCTTTCCAGGCATCCTGGATGCTTGTTGTGGTTCTGAACGACAGGAAAGCTACAGCACCTAAACCGAATGCAACAAAAACGAGTATTTTCTTATTCATATTAAATTCCATACCAAATGGCGAAGATATACCGCTTCGCCGCGATAATTTAGTTGCGGCTAAATCTTCACCTGGGTAGTTCCTCCTTTTTTCAGATCAATGTCGACCGGAGCATTGGATCTCCATGCGCCAGCTGTAAAATCGGGGACGTCAATAGAATTAGAGCGATTATTTACGGACCACTCGCTCAAAGGAAAAACAACACTCCATGTCGCCGCATCATATACATCCTGGTCCAGTGGTAAACCATTACGCAGGCAATCTATTATACGCCAGTCCATCAGGAAATCCATTCCGCCATGCCCGCCAACCTTTTTTGCAAGTTCACCAACTTTGTTAACTATTGGCGGAGAGTACTTCTCTTCCAATTGTTTAAATTCAGCAGCAGAAAGCCATCCTGCGTGGCTGTTCGAAATACGGCCAGGCTCAGGGTATTTTTGCGCTGTACCGGCCGTGCCACTTATCAGATGAAGACGGGAATAAGGACGTGGAGAGGTCACATCGTGCTGTATCATGATAGTACGGCCCCTGTTAGTACGGATCGTCGTGGTATTCATATTACCATTGAAGGTATCTTTAGCAAATTGCTTGTAAAAATCATCCGTAGATGCCAGTTTTTTGGCATGCTCAGCCATCTGAAAATCGTTGCTTTGCATAGACACCAGGTAATCAAGTTTATCACCGCGGTTGATACCCATCACCTGGCATACAGGCCCCAGGCCGTGGGTCGGATAAAGACTGCCTCGCCTGGTAATATTTTCCTTTAGCCGCCACATACCCTGATAACCTGTTTTGCTGAAATTAAGGTCAAGCAGATTATGAATGTAAGCTCCTTCCGCGTGGACAAGCTCGCCAAAATATCCCTGACGTGCCATGTTCAACGTTAGCAGCTCGAAAAAGTCATAACAAGTATTTTCAAGCATCATACAATGCTTTTTTGTCCGCTCAGAGGTTTCAACCATCTGCCAGCACTCTTCAACAGTGACTGCTGCGGGCACTTCTATGAATACATGCTTTCCCATTTCCATAGCGTACAAAGCCATCGGGACGTGCAAGTGCCAGGGTGTGGCGATGTATATAATATCCACATCTTTCCGGTCGCATAGTCTTTTCCATTCATCGGGGCCGCCTGAATAAAGTGTTGGCTTATGACCAAGGCTTTCAACTTTCTTCTGGACTTTAACAACATTTTCTGCTATTAAATCCGACAATCCGACTATCTGAACCCCCTCACACTTCGTCAGGTTCATGACATGACCAGGACCCCTCGAACCAAGACCGATAAATCCGGCTCTTATTGTTTCGAGCTTCGGAGCTCCATATCCGCTCATGTTAAATTGTTGAATATGTGGCCGGCCTGCATAAGGTTTGGTAAACAAGTCGTTTCCCCTTTCACCTGCGAATCCATTCAGAATCCCGCCACCGGCTATACCGAGCCCTGCTAAGCTGCTTGCTTTCAGAAAATCCCTGCGATTATTTTTCATGTTATAATAAGTTTTCGGTTGATTTAAGTTTTTTCAGATACCTGGGAACCATTTCCTGGCGTTGGTACGATATATTTTATCTATCACTTCCTTAGGCAATTTAAGTCCATTGAACGACTCGTCGAAATATGAACCGCTCATTTTTTCGTTTGTAACAAAAAATTTCCAGTCGCTAACCCTCGTTCTATGAAAATCTTCATTTGCTTCTGCAAAATTTGATTTCTTATTAACTCCATTATCCGTGGAGTAAATTAACCGGTCCTGATACTTAATAAAGAAATCGTGTACTTTTTGCCAGTCTTTCACCGCCTGATATTGTAAATGGCAGATCCTTTCGGCCATATCCATGGCAATGTTTGGATATTTATCAAGTCGTTTCGCAATTTCATCGACATTCCATTCCAGGCTACCCAGGTGTGCAGCTACGAATCGCAGCTTCGGATGCTTACCAAGCATCCTGTCCCTTGCAGCGATCTGCTCGTCATATGAAGGATATTCGGGATGCAGATACATATGATACTGAGGGTGTTCAGCAAAATAATTCCTATCGCTATTTACTGTCATTTGGTCCAGCGGCAGCCAGGCATTACGCGGCTCACCTAAGTGTCCGAGCAGGGTTTTGTCGCTTCTTTCTATAAAGTCAATGATCGGGTCAATGCGCGGATCATCAACCATCACAAACTTTCCATCCCTGTCTCTCAGCTCCATCCCGACATTCTTCCATATCTTAACACCTATGGCGCCTTTTTCAAAAGAGTCCTTTAAGTATGCAAGGGTCTTCGCCTGCCAGCCGGGCTCATCCCATCCTTCCAAACTGAAAGCAGTAAGGTAGGCTAAACGATCGGGATATTTCTCGATTAGCCTCAACGCGATTTCTTGCTTCTCTTCAATATTTGAAGACGGCCCTGAGTAAACATTCACTGTTAAAAGGCGGAGATTATCTTTTTCAGCCTGTTTAATGAAAGTAGTATCATATACTCCGATATGACTGTGTGTGTCATATTTTTCCACGCGGCTAAAGTCTTCAAGCGTGTAAAAGTTTTCGTCAGCCTTAACCTTCCCGGCTCCTGCTTTATTCTGTGTGCAGCCTGACACAAGCGCATAAAGAAAAATAAGGCTAAACCACGTAATTTTTTTCATATAAACCTGCAGCTAGATTTTAATAAATATTTTTTTCTTATACATCCAGTATAGAATAAGCCACTCTACCAGCAACACGAGTCCACCGCTAATCAGGGTCGCGTAAGCTGCTCCGAAGATCTGGTCGAATCCTTGTCCCAGATGAATGAATAGCGATTTATGGATCACATCTTTGATCCCCCCGTCGGCTATACAGTAGGCGGCAATAGAGTTCATGCCGATTACCATCAGGAAGAACGACCATTTTTTCTTGCCAGTGATATCGATCACACCAAAGAAAAATGCCAGGAACAGAAAACAGACACCTCCGCTGAAAATAGTCCACGCCGGTGTCCAGATACGTTTTACTACAGGATTTATTCCGGCGAAATGCAACAGCATACCGAATACTATAAGCACCAGGCCCGTTATAATGAAAATCCTTAGTTTCCTTATTTGTGCTATCGAAGAATTCAGAACATTACCAGCGAGTAAGCCCAAAATCATTGTGCCGAGGGTTGGAATAAAGCTTAACGTGGAATAACCGCCCCCGTTGAACATAAATTCCTTCTCTCTCGGAAAAAGATTCAGAAACCAGTTATCAAATGCCCAGGCAAGGTTCGTATTTTTATTCCAGTGAGCTGCAAAGCCATTGAAGTTATGTTCCCAATTCTCCTTAACACCAGCCAATGCGTAATTAAAATCAGGACCCGGTAGCGGATACAGGGCGAAAGCAGCAAAATATCCGATAAGAACAACTGCTAATCCCATCAGCTGAACCCGCTGGGAGTAAAGAGCCAGCAAAACAAGAAAGGTATATCCCAGGCCTATTTGAGTCAGCGTATCCTCGAAGGTAAAATTAGTCTGGTCAGAATGCATGGAACGAAGGAATATCCCAAGGCAAATAAGGATTAACGAACGCTTCGCCGTGTGCAGCAGTAAACTGCCAACGCTTGCCCCTTTATTCCTGCGGCTGGCAATTGAGTAGGGCAGCACCACCCCCACCAAAAACGTAAACGAAGGTTGAATCATATCATGCAGGCTGAGCCAGCTCCACGCTACGTGGCTTTGCTGAAACGCCAGGAATTCCCAAAACGCACTCCCCGGTTCGGCGTCTGAAACTTTCGAAAGGGCCAGAACTTCAGCCATCATGAGAAACATAACCAAACCACGGTATACGTCTACGGATGCTATTCGCTGCACCGGCATAGCCGGGTTAATGACTGCCCCTGAAACAGGACTATCTTGGCTGGGAGTTGCTTGTCCGGGCACTTTTTACAGCTATGTTGTTCTTACTTTGTATCCGTACACAGCGAAATACAATATGTACAGGTAGCATGGTACCATTATCCAATAAGCCGACTGAGTACTGGTCATATCAGCCAGGTATCCATATAACAGGGGAAGTATCGCACCACCCGCGATCCCCATGATGAGGATTGACGAACCTATTTTAGTAAATCGTCCTAAACCAGCAAGACCAAGCGGCCAGAGAGCTGGCCATACAAGTGAATTTGCCAATCCGAGAAGGGCGATAAATGCTACGGAAACGAATCCGCTGGTGAATATCGCTGCGAGCGACAAAATAATCCCCAAAATAGCAGAGAATTTAAGCGCAGTTTGCTGACTCAGATACCGCGGTATACAGATCACGCCGATAAAATACCCGACAATCATGCTTATTAACGTTGCCGTAGTAAAGTATTTGGCTGTTGACAGTGAAATCCCCCAGGATGCACCGTAACTGATGATAGTATCGCCGGCAATTACCTCTACACCGACATACAGGAAAAGGGCCAATGCGCATAACAAGAGATGCGGAAATTGCAGAATACTTGTCTTATTAGTGTTCGCTTTTGCTGAAACTTCATCTTCCTGGTCTGCGTCAACTTCGGGAAGTGATGAGCGGTTGAGCACTACCGCGAGTATAACCAACACAAGGATAATGATAATATATGGCACGATAACCCGCGAAGCCAGTTCATCGAGTTCTGCTGCTTTACTCGCCAGATCCATGCTGTTCAGTCGCTGCAAAAGAGAATCTGTGTCTTTAAGTACCACTGCGCCCAATGCAATCGGTGCGATGGCTCCCGCCAGCTTATTACAGATCCCCATTATACTTATCCTTTTTGCTGCACTTTCAGGCGGACCAAGAATGGTTATATATGGGTTTGAGGCTGTTTGTAAAAGAGCCAGACCAGTTCCCTGTACAAATAAACCCAACAAAAACAAGACGTAGGTTCTGGACATCGCCGCCGGTATAAATATCAACGCGCCAAGGGCCATAACGGCCAGGCCCAAAGCCATACCTTTTTTAAATCCGGTCTTCTTCAGTACCATCCCTGAGGGAATAGCCATAACAAGATAAGAAATATAAAAGGCGAATGCGACCAGGTAGGATTCGAAATTATTTAGTTCGCAAGCGATCTTTAAATAAGGAATCAATACGGCATTAAGCCATGTTACGAAGCCAAAAACAAAAAATAATGCACCAATGATAAATATTGGGTTCAGTGCAGTTTTAGCAGACTTCGCATCAGCAATTTGATTGGTCATTAGAGTACTTTGTTTAAAGGGTTAATAATGTACGTGGTTACAAAAAAAGGTCTGTTGTGATAAAAAAGGTAGAAGGCCAGGAAATATTGCTTCAATATTAGATCTAACATTAGTCTAATATAAAGTGTTAACACACACAAAACAAATTAAAACCCAGGAATCGCGTAAGCAAACAAAAAACGCCATCCTGCAGGACGGCGTTTTTTGAATAAAGAAGAAAGATACGATTAACGCCCTGCAGCAGCAGCAGCAGGCGTCGGACCTACAGGTTGTCCGATTCCATCGAGATCGTATACAATGTTTCCAGCCCGGATGGTCATTTCTGTTTGAAGTCTTTGCTTTCCGGCAATCTTACCACCTCTCACAGGCCAGCCGTAATTTCCTTCGTTAACTTTGAAGATGGCTATATCAGCTACTGACCCGACTGACAAGTTTCCAAGCTCTTCGCGTTTTATAGCTTTTGCAGGATTCCAGGTACTGGCAGTAATGACATCCTTAAGCGGCATACCGGTAGCCATAAATAATCCCATGATATTTTCCATGCTCTTCATTGGCCCGTTCATACTACCGGTGTGCAGATCTGTACTAATAGTGGTTGGATAAAAACCTTGCTTTATTGCGGGAACACCCTGGTTGTACAGGTAACTGGCGCCGCCGAAACCGATATCAAAAACAATTCCCCTGTCCCGTGCTTTATAAACATACGGTTTAACCTTGCCGTTCATGTCTACAATAGACTCTCTTCCATCCGGACTGTCGGTACCATTTCCGCCAAAAGCATGAGTATAGATATCGCCGGGGCGGAATTTCACGTTAAACAATGAATCGAGCGGCAAATACGGATCTGCAGAACCGAAATCCACCATGATCGGAATATTGGCAAGTCTGCCTGCTTCCAGTGCGCGGTCAGTAGGTACCCAGGTACGACCCGAGAAGTGAGCGAGCTTCACACCAACTATATCTTTCGGATACTTCTTTGCCATCTCAGCCGTCTTTACCGGGTCCATCTCATCAATATTATTTTCACCACGCCCATCCATACCTGTACCAACTATGTTTAGCATAGTTAATACGCGGGTTTGAGAAGCATCAATAGTCCGCTTTTTATAAAGCTCAAAATCCCTCCATCCTGTACATCCCGCATCGACAACTGTTGTAACGCCTGTGCGGAAAGTAAATCCGTCGGCAGGCAGAGCTGTTGCCGCATCCTTCAAATAACTTCCATCATGTCCCCAGAAAAAATGCACGTGGAGGTCAATCAGACCCGGAGTTACATATAAGCCTTTGGCATCGATTATTCTATCTGCCTGATCTGCACTGATGTTTTTTGCAACCAGGGCAACTTTTCCCTCCACAGCTGGCACTGCTTCACGCGCTGGAAGTGCCGGACGTGCAGGCCTGTTGCCCTCTGCAGGGCGGGCAGGAATTGCCGGGCGGGCGGGCATTCCCCTTGTTCCGGCAGTGATTGCAACATCCATTACCTCGTTAATGTTATTTTTCGGGTCGATCACATGGCCCCCTTTAATAATATAAGCATAGGGTTTACCGGATGGCCGTTGTTGTGGCTGTGCTGATGCGCCAAGTCCCAGCATCAGAAGCACAGATAATAAAAGTATCTTTTGTTTCATTTTGAGTTTTAGTTTATTGAAATGAAATATAGAAATAAACTAAAGCTCCAACAAGTGCGGCCTCGGGGCAGACGAAATTTACCGGGAAAATAAACTTATATTTATAAGTAGATCAATGGAATACCCTAATAATAGCCCAAGTGTAACAATACCATTGTGAGTTAAGAAGGCCTGGTCAATTCAGGGTACGAGCAGCAATCACACGGCCTAGCTGGCCAGCTTCTGCCGCTGTTCTGTATCGCCTCCAATAGAAATTAAATCGGTAGAATAGTCCTGCATAAACTTCCCTGCCTGGATTACCATATTGGCCGAGCCAATGAAGAAGCCCGACTGCTGCTGAAGATCTTCCACGGGCAATTCTAAGATACTATCTCTGCCGTTCGTAGCTTTTCCTCCTGCTTGTTCAATTATAAATGCTAAAGGATTGCATTCAAAAATTAAGCTGTGTGCTTTCCGCTGAGAGGCAGCCGGACAGATGAAAATCCCTCCCTTGATAAAATTCCTATGCACATCGGCAATCAGGGAGCCGATATACCTGGCAGTATAGGGCCGTGCTGTGGCTGGGTCGTTTGCCTGACAATAGGCGATATATTTCTTAAGACCCTCCGGAAACGTGGAGTACGACCCCTGACTAACCGAGTAAATTTTTCCCTCGACCGGTATCCGCATACCGGGATGTGAAAGACAAAACTCTCCGATCGACGGATCTAGTGTAAAGCCATTTACGCCGTGACCAGTGGTGTAAATCAACATGGTCGATGAGCCGTATATGATATAGCCTGCCACCACCTGCTCAGCGCCTTTTTGCAATATGTCTTTCAGGCTTGCTTTACCGTCAGCGGGTTTTCGCCTGTAAATGGAGAACACGCTTCCCACAGCTGTATTAACATCGACATCTGCAGCTCCATCCAAAGGACTGAGTGCAACAAGGTACTTCGCGCTCTTAGCTGTCCGGGATTCAAGATGAATAGCATCACTGCTGGCTGAAGAAACGATGAGGCAACATTCGCCTCCGCTTTGGAGTGCAGAAATAAACTGCTCGTTTGCATAGCGTTCCAGGTGCTTTCTATCCAGCAGACCAGCCCTGCGGATCTCCCGGTTGATAATCTTAGAGGCTATGCCAATATCTCGCAATAAGCGGGAAAGCTCTCCCTTGGCATACGGAAAATCGGTTTGCTTCTCTATTATAAATTGTCCGAGTGTCTTAAATCCCATTTATCGTAAATAATGTGCCCTGCAGGAGGGCCGCAAAAAGCTCATGTAATAATAACTCAGCTACTTCGTCAGGCAGAAAGCTGTCTTTCGATTGCGCCAGATATTAATCCCTCACCCTTCTCGACCGCATGAATTGCGTTTACGGTTTTAAAGAATGAGTCAGGCGTTACAGAGATGGAATCGATACCTTCCTTAACCAGGAATTGTGCAAAATCCGGATAGTCGGAAGGACCCTGACCGCAGATACCGACTTTAATTCCGGCGTTTTTTGCTGCAGTAATCACCGTGGTGATCATACTTTTCACTGCATTATTCCGCTCGTCGTACACATGGGCTACAAGTGTTGAATCGCGGTCGATCCCTAATACCAGCTGAGTAAGGTCATTCGATCCGATCGAAAACCCATCGATATGTCTGGCGAATTCGTTTGCGAGGATAATGTTTGATGGAAGCTCGGCCATCAGATATACTTCCAGGTCTTCGATACCACGTTTCAGGCCAAACTCATCCATTACTTTGTAAACTTTCAGCAGTTCATCGACGGTGCGGCAAAAAGGAATCATAACCACCACATTTTTAAGGCCCATTTCCTCCCGGACCTTTTTTATGGCTTTAACTTCCAGAGCAAACGCTTCCTTAAATTCCGGCGAATAGTACCTGGAAGCACCGCGCCAACCTATCATTGGATTTTCCTCTTTCGGTTCAAAATAACTCCCTCCCAAAAGATTGAAATATTCATTACTTTTAAAATCAGAAAAACGGACGATTACCTTATAGGGATTAAATGCCGCTGCGATCTTAGCGATACCATACGCCAGTTTATTGATAAAGAAATCTTCGCCATCCTTAAAGCCCCTCGTCAGCTCGTTAATTTGCGCTGTTAATGCCGGATCATTTAGCTCCTCATGTTTTATCAGAGCCATGGGATGCGCTTTTATGTAGTTATTGATAATAAATTCCTCTCGTGCTAATCCCACACCTTTACATGGCAATTTTGCGTAATAGAGGGCATTATCCGGGGATGCGACATTCAACATGATCGGCATTTTTACTGGAGGCAATGATGAAATAGCTATCTCTGTTCTATCGTAACTGATCGTCCCTGAATAGATCAGACCAACATCTCCTTCAGCACATGATACTGTAACTAACTCACCGTCCTCTAAAACTTCAGTGGCAATTTTGCAACCCAATATCGCCGGAACACCCATTTCTCGTGCTACAATGGCCGCGTGGCAGGTCCGGCCACCCTTATTTGTAATAATGGCCGATGCTTTTTTCATGATTGGTTCCCAGTCAGGGTCAGTCATTTCCGTCACAAGGATATCTCCCTCGTTAAAATCGTGATGATCAGAGTCGAGAGATGTCAGGATCTTAACCTTTCCACTGGCTATTTTATCGCCTACAGCTATACCTTTCAGCTTCACTTTCTCCGACCTTAGACTATCGTTTATGGTATATTCAGTTATACAATCCTGGTCTTTACGGGAATGAATTGTCTCAGGACGGGCCTGGACGATAAATAGTTCCTGGCTTATTCCATCAACAGCCCATTCGACATCCATCGGGCACCAATGTCCCTTTAATTCTGAGTAGTAATCTTCAATTCCACGCACCCATATAGAGAGCTGTAAAACCGCATCTTCAGAAATACAGAATTTATTATTCTCCTCAACCGTAGTGTTAACTATCTTTACACGTTCCCCTGGGGCGCTGCTATAGATCATTTTCCGGTCCTTCACCCCAAGTTTTTTCTCGATAATAGCAGCAAAACCCTGCTTCAATGCAGGCTTATAAACCAGGAATTCATCAGGAGAAACTGCCCCCTGAACAACCATCTCACCTAGGCCATAAGAGCCGTTGATAACCACTACATCTTTAAAGCCGCTTTCGGTATCAATTGAAAAAGCCACTCCTGAAGCTGCAAGATCTGATCGCACCATTTTTTGCACACATACAGATAACGATATCTGGAAATGATCGTATCCGAAACTCTGCCTGTAACTGATCGCCCGGTCTGTGAATAATGAAGCAAAGCAATTACGTACGGCGTCCAGGAGGGCTTCTGTACCGCATACATTTAAATAGGTATCCTGCTGCCCTGCAAAAGACGCATCAGGTAAATCTTCTGCTGTGGCTGACGAACGCACCGCAACATCAACATTGAACTGCTTGTATCTTTCTGAAAGGTCTTTATAGGCGTCTGTAATTTCCTGACTTACTGTTTCCGGAAATTGTCCTTTAATTACAAGATTTCTTACGCTCAGACCGCAAGACCTGAGTTGATCCAGATCATTGATATCTGTGGAATTAACCAGCTTCTCGATCTTCTGCTCTAACTTATTAAAGCGCAAAAATTCACGATAGGATTCGACGGTGATCACGAAACCATCCGGCACTTTTACCCCGATATGGCTCAGATTTTGAATCATTTCACCCAGCGATGCATTTTTTCCTCCGGCGATATCAATGTCATTGATCCCGACATTTTTAAGTTCGATTACTAATTGCGCTTTACTTTCCATGAGCCTCGTATTGTTTTTTTGTAAAATTATCGGCTTTTAGATTAGCATTGTAAATGAAAATTATCTAGTTTTGATACTATCTTAACCTATTTATTAAAAAAAAGGTCATATATTAGTTATCTTAATACTATTTATAAGAAGGGTCATGAATCCGCATTTGCAATCCATACCGTTAAACAGCGATCAATCTTTCAGTGTAGAGTTGATAATGGGCCTGGATCTGTATAAGCAATGGCACTATCACAGGGAGATAGAGCTTATCTATTTTATCAGGGGATCCGGGAAGCGATGTATTGGCGACAACGTGAAAAACTTCCAGGAAGATGAAATGATCCTTATCGGTTCCAATGTTCCACATATGATGCGGCCTGATAAAGCATACGATTCTTATAACCCGGATGAAGTAATAGTGATCCATTTCCTGCCTGAGATTCTTAAAAGCTTTTTAGTTCTGCCGGAAAACAAAGCCATCAGCGACTTATTGCAAAAAGCGTCGTATGGAATTGGAATCCATGGCGAAACTTTACTCGCGGCGAAAAGATTGGTATATTCAATCAGATCTGCCAGAAACACGGAGCGCTTTATTATATTACTGCAACTACTGAACCTGATCGCACACTCGGGCAACAACACACTCGTGTCTCATACGGCATTTGGAGCTGCATTTCATAAATCAGATGACAACAGGCTGAACCGGATATATCACTATACCCTCAATAATTTTTCGCGGGAAATAACATTAAAAGAAATTGCCGCTCTTGTGCACCTGACGCCTCACTCCTTTTGCAGGTACTTTCGTTCCAGGACGCGCAAGAGGTTTTCCTTGTTTCTTTTGGAGGTGAGGGTAAGCCATGCATGCAAATTACTTTCCGACACGGATCTGAGCGTCGGTGTGGTGTCCTACGAAAGCGGATTCATGAACTTGTCGAATTTTAACCGGCATTTTAAATTAGTGACCGACAAAACTCCCCTGGAATACCGGAAGCAGTTCCACAATTTAAAACAAGCAAATACAGTTCTGGTTTAAAAAGATCAGAGAGCTTTGGGCATACAGAAACAGTAATTATCTTAACGAGATTTACATTTTATCCCAAAAATCTATTCAAGCACACTCAGCCGACGGCCTGTTTGTAACTACCAGCCATCGCCCGGTACCTCCTACTACCTGAGGGACATTAACATTCGATGTTTTACGGTATTCACTTGGCGTCATATTCTTGATCTTTCTAAACTGCCTGTTGAAGTTAGCAAGATTATTAAACCCGCATTTATAAGCGATCTCTACAACATTTTCTTCCAATTCGCCCAGCAACTTGCACGCATGTCCTACCCTGACCTTATTCAAATACTCTACAAAGGTTACCCGGTAGTGTTCTTTGAAATAGTTACAGAAAGTACTTACTGCCATATTAGCTACAGATGCCACTTCGTTAAGAGTTATATCGTGATCAAAATTTCTAAGGATATAGGCATTGACCTTGCTGAACCTATCTGAACAATCTAATAAACCATGCTTTAAATATCCAGGGCTCGCCAGCAGTTCATACTCATTTGTAGCACACAAAATATCGAAAATTGTAAGCAGTGAGGCGAGCCGTCTTATACCGCTCATGGTCTGCATATCTTCCATTAAAGCCGCAATCTTATCACGTGCATTCCCTTTAATTAACATCCCGTGTTTAGATAGCTTTAACAGGTTATTAATAGGCTCTACTTCGGGTAAGTGAAAAAAATCGGTTCCCAGGAAATTTTCAACAAAATGAATAACGATCGCCTCTGCAGTTAAATTAGCTTTCCCTTTGAAATATTGCGGATCGTTGGTCCATAAATGAGGGAGAGATGGTCCCATTAATACAAGGTCGCCTTCTTTAAAATATCCGATATGATCACCCACCTGTCTTACGCCGGTACTTTTATTTACCAATACCAATTCAAACTCAGAGTGATAATGCCAGGGACAGGGAAAGAACGGACCTTCTTCCTTAAATATGATAAACGATTTATCTAACTCTAGCGGGATGTGATACTGTAAAGCTTTCATGATAAAATCTTGTTAATTGCTTAAACTAAATTTAAACTATAAAATCAACACAAATTCAATTTATAGAAAATAGTACCATAATTGTAAAGAAAAGTAGCATAAAAATGAATACAGGTGCGATAGTTTTGATAAACGGTCTGGCGGATAATACTTTATTACTGAGAATTCATATTATAGAAAGGGCTGTTTTTCAATTTATTACTAATTTGTAGCTTGACTTCCAATCATTGCCGGCAAGATAATTTTAACTGTTACAGTAATACTCACCTTAAGTTAAATCATAAATCTTATTTTAGGTAGATGAATAAATAGATTCTTTCTGAGGAAAACCATAAACTTAATATTAACCTATATCACTAAACTCTAAACTCGTATGCAAGCACAACTCAAAATCAAATTAGCATTCTTTATGTTTCTCCAATATTTCATCTGGGGCTCCTGGTATGTCAGTATGGGAACATACTTAAGTAAAACTCTTCAATTTGATGGCGGACAGATCGGGCTTGCTTATGGTGCTTTTGCAATTGGGGCAATGATTGCACCATTCCTGGTTGGCTTGCTCGCTGACCGGTATTTTGCTTCGGAGAGACTTCTGGCTTTTTTGGGAATTATAGGGGGGCTGATGTTGTTTGTATTACCGATGATCACCACCTTCAGTTCGTTCTATCTCATGCTGATTTTATATTGCTGTACATTCGTACCTACCCTGGCTCTGGGGAATTCTCTTTCTCTACGCCATCTGGAGAACCAGAAGCGTGATTTCCCTCTGGTGAAAACGCTTTCTTCAATAGGCTGGATCGTCGCGGGCATAACACTTAGTACTGTTTTTAAGGGGGAGCAATCGGCTGTACAATTTTATGTGGCAGGATCGGCATCAATTCTTTTTGGCTTGTTTTCATTAACCTTACCCCACACTCCTCCAATGAAGACTGGAAAAGACGTGAGTATGGGTGAAATTCTCGGACTGGATGCATTGGCTCTATTGAAGAAACCATCTTTCGCCATTTTCATTCTATGCATGTTCCTGATCTGTATCCCTCTTTATTTCTATTTCGTGAATATGAACCTATACGTCACTGAGTTGGGTTGGGAGTTTACAGCAGCTAAAATGTCCTTAGCACAGGTGTCAGACGTGATCTTTCTTATACTTCTTCCGATAATGCTTAGTCGCCTTGGTTATAAAAAGACAATCTTTATCGGAATTTTAGCATGGGCAGCACGTTACTTTTTACTTGCAGGAAGTGTTGATTCTGTTTCGATGCAAACTATCATGGTATTTAGCGCAATTTTACTTCATGGTGTATGTTATGATTTCCTGTTCATTGCCGGCCAGCTTTATGTTGATGATGAAGCTAATGAAAGGATGCGCGGTGCAGCGCAGGGATTGATCGCATTTATACTTTGGGGAGTAGGCGCATTTGTAGGAACCACGCTTGCAGGGAATTCTCAGGCTGCCAATACCCTCACCGAACCAGTCGGCAGCATTGCCCACAACTGGCATAATATCTGGATCTATCCTGCGTGGGGCTCTGTAGCTGTCCTGGTTGTGTTCATCATTTTCTTCCGTGAGCCTAAAAAAGGTCCGAAGGTCGAAACCATTACGAAATAAAAGTTCTCCTGACTTAATGTCCGGAGAGTTGATCTTTCTTTTCAACTCTCCGGCGTCAGGCATCCGGTACATAGCTATCCAAAAGCAATTATCATGAATAAAATCCGCTGGGGTATTCTTAGCACGGCAAAAATCGGTGTAGAAAAGGTTATCCCTGCTATGAAGCTCGGGAAATACAGCACAGTTGCGGCGATCGCATCAAGAGACCCAGATCAGGCGAGTAAAGCAGCGTCGTCCCTTCAAATACCAAAATCATACGGTTCATACCAGGATCTTCTGGACGACAGCGATGTCGATGCGGTGTACATCCCCCTGCCCAATCACCTTCATGTGGAATGGGCAATAAAAGCATTAAACGCCGGCAAACATGTCTTGCTGGAAAAACCCGTTGGCCTTTCAAGTACTGAAGCAAAGAAGCTCTTAGTGGCCGCAAAAGAAAAGCCAGGACTAAAAGTAATGGAAGCCTTTATGTATCGGCACCATCCGCAATGGCAAAAAGCTAAAATGCTGGTAGAAAATGGAGATATCGGAAAACTCAGATCTATCCAAACCTTCTTTTCCTATTACAACACTGATCCGGAAAATATTCGCCACAACCCACAGTTCGGAGGCGGGGGATTGATGGATATCGGGTGCTATTGTATTTCCTTATCGCGTTATATTTTTGGCCAGGAACCCTCCCGGGTTAGCGGCTTGGTTGAGTTTGATCCCTTGTTCAAAACAGACCGGATGGCTTCTGCCATACTCGATTTTTCGGAGGGAACCTCTGCATTTACATGCTCAACACAGATAATGCCATTCCAGCGTGTTAACATTTTCGGGGATACCGGCGGTATAGAAATAGAGATACCGTTTAATGCCCCGCCTGACAGGCCTACAAGATTATGGCTTCATACCATGGAGAGAACGCAGGAGATCGTATTTGATATTTGCGACCAGTATACTATTCAGGGCGACCTCTTTTCAAAGGCGATCCTTACCAATTCAGAAGTTCCCACTCCGCTTGAAGACGCCCTTAACAATATGCTTGCAATCGAGGCCGTCTTCAAGAGTTCTGAGACCGGGGAATGGGTTAACTTATAAGGTTTTATTATGTCATTAATCTTTAACCAGAGATCTTATATCAAATCCCACTTTTTTCGGGGCTCTTTAGATAATAGGTTGTTTGCTTCCCTATCACCTATAAATTTCTCCCTTTTATCATTCCAGTACAGTTTTCTTCCTAATTGATAAGAAATCAACCCCAGGTGCATCGGTAAAGTCAGTTCCCGCGCATATTCAAGATTAGATTCCGGCTGCGTACGGGATTTAACCGCATTTACAAAATTTTGCTGATGCCCGGGTGATCTTTCCAAAGAAACCGGAACCTTCGTCAGATCAGGAACAAGCTCACCGCCTATTCTAACCTCGTGGGTATTGTAATCGCAGATTAAAGTGCCATTCTCCCCCTCAAAATAAGCCCCGATACCGCGTGCAGCAGCTCCGGGAACATTTGGCGGCTCACTTGTCCAGAATATGTTCAAGTCTTCATACTCATAGTCAACATCCATCCATTTCGCGACATCGGTAATACCTTCGGCCTTTTCGCCTCTGGCACTTATACTTTTTAGTCCTTTAGGCTGAATCGACCAGTAAACAACATCAGCGATATGCGACCAGAAGTCGCCAAAAACCCCACCGCCATAATCCGAAAAATAGCGCCAGTTAAAGTGGCATTTTTGCGGGGCATAATCTGACAAAGGAGCGGGCCCTAGCCACATATCCCAATCTAAATTTGGAGGAGCCTGCTGATAAGCGGCCAATCCGAGGTCAGGAGGAAAACCTGTTTTCCATATCCGAACTGTATTGATCTTTCCAAGGATTCCTGAACGCACAAGTTCTACAACACGGTGATAGTTATCCCCTGCGTGGATCTGGGTACCGAGTTGGAAGACGCGATCGTAGCGATTAAGGTTCTTGAGCATCTCTTGTCCACCTCTTACATCATGAGATAAGGGCTTTTCACCATATACGTCCTTGCCGGCTTTGAAGGCGAGAGTTGCGATCTGGCTATGCCAGTGGTCGGGGGTGGCGCAGGTTATCGCATCAATATCCTTGCGATCTAATATATGCCTGAAATCTTTGTAAGCCTGTGCCTTGTTTCCAGGGCGAAGCGTTTCCAGAGTTTTCATTGTGCTATCTAAATGCACCTGATCCACATCGCACAATGCTACAATATCAACTTCAGGAATAGCTGCAAACCACCTCATATGAGCATTCCCCATTCCCCCCAAGCCTATGTGCGCAACACGTAAGCGATCGCTGGCTGCTACTTTGCGCACCAGTCCAGGCAACATAAACACGCCCATTCCGGCGATACTCGTTTTCCTGATAAATTCTCTCCGGCTTGAATTTAATTCCATAACCTAAATATTATATCCTATGATAATTATAATCGTAAATGATCATCATTTTTGCTATCAGCTATCAGCTGTGAGCTATCAGCTATCGAACTGGACAATACTCACCCCCCACTGCTCACTGCTCATTGCCATCCCTATTTCCCACTTAAATCCCTGATCCTGATATTTCTGAAAGCCAAAGGAGATCCGTGCCCAAGAAAGCCGATATGACCGCTGTCGCGTAATAAGCCCGGATGCTTCAACCCGTCGGCAGCACCGTTCTTCCTGGCATCAGTAATGTCTGCATCAAGTATCACAGTACCGTTTAAAATCACTTTGATCTTAGGGCCCTGTACTACCACTTCCTGATAATTCCACTGTCCTGTAGGTTTCAGAAAGCCTCTTTTGGCAGGCAATGTTCCATAAATCGACCCGTGGTACTGGTAGACCTTAAGGTCTTTGTAAACAGGAGCTTCATTATCCAGGATTTGCAATTCCATTCCTTCATAAGCTGCATCGCCGGTTATAGGAGACCTAATTCCCAAACCGTTGTTAGCACCCGGAGTCAGTTGAAATTCAAAACGCAGTACAAAATCACTGAATTCCTCTTTAGAAAATAAATTATTACCAAGGGAGCTTTTACCAGGTTTCGGGCGGACAACCATATTACCATTTTCTGTGATGTAATCCCTGGTATTACCTCTCCAGCTATGCATATTGGTTCCGTCAAACAATACCTTATAACCCTCCTTCTTCTCCTGCGCACTTAACCGAAATGGCTTTACACGGGGTAATTCCTTGATATAAATATTGCGGTAAGAAATGGGCGAACCATGTGCCTGAAGTTCTATTTGCTCTTCAGAAAAAATAGGCAAAGCTCTATCCCAGTAATTTTCAAGTATAACATTGTCCGTTACCAGCTCCCCGTTCAGATAAACTGTGACCCGGTCCGCCTTCATGATGATACGAAATGTATTCCACTCCCCTAACTTTTTATCAGCTACCTTGAGTGGTTTGCTTTCGTTTTCTTTATTATTATATAAACCTCCTGACCCGACCTGGGCCCCAACCTTTACACGGGCATTATCCCAGATCTGGACTTGCGGTGTACCCCGTAGATAAATACCTGCATCACCTTCCTGTTTGCCGTCGTCAATAATCTTCCAGTCAACCAGCATCTCAAAATCTCCATATTTTTTTACCGTAGCAATATTGTTCCCATGTCCGACAAACTGTAGCTCACCATTTGCCACTTTCCAGCCGTCTCTCATTTCTGCATCAGCTTTCTTTTGGGCTTCAGCCAAAGTTTTAGCATCCATCTTCGACCTTTTAATAGGATCCGCTACCAGGCCTTTCCATCCTTTCAGATCTTTCCCATTAAACAGAGCGACAAAACCCTCTTTCTGGAGCATTGCTGCATCTTTATCTGTTGGCTTGGGATCTTCTTTAAATGAAATAACTACAGGAATTATCAATATCGCCAGAAGGCAGTACTTAAGTTTATTAAGATTCATATTTGAAATGTTTTTATTTGCAGCATTTAAATTAGGAATTATATCCATCAATTTGTCTGACGAGATTAAATTAATCTATTTCGATGCCAAAGGAACTAGTTCCACTTTCCTGACAAACATCTCTGCGCCCTCAGACTGGATCTGGATTTTTCCCCTGGTTGGCTTTACGCGATAGGCCTGGTTAACAAGAACGCCGTTCAGATAGACATCGATTTTGTCGCCATCTGCTATGCATTCAATTCTATTCCATTTTCCTACTTCTTTTTCGACGTCTTTCTCACCCCTGAAACCAAGAACATCTTTCCAGTTCGGATCACGTGCGAACCAATCGATCCTGCCTTTGTTAATAGTCAATGGCTGCCCTCCTGGCATGTAAACATTTCCGCCTCCTGGTTTTTTAGGTGCTACATTACTTGTAAGTGAAAACTTGTCTGAGCCATCTCCTACTACGAGAAAGTCGCCAGTACCCCCTTCAATAATCTGGCACTCTATTGAATACATCCATGTACCTGAATAGCCACCATCGGCGCCGGTTGAATGCAGAAGTATACCATTATCTCTTGCTCTATCTACTCTGGGAGCGAAGGTTCTTGATCCCCATTTAAAGTCAACGGTCAGTTTGTAATCGCTGTATTCCTCATTAGTGGTAATACATCCATACTCTTCACCAGAGATCTTAATCAATCCGTCATCCACTGTAAACACCTTTTTAGGATCAATACCTGTTCCACGGCCTTTAACAAAGGTATACCAGCCGCTAAGATCTTTGCCATTAAATAAGCTGATAGCTTTGGACTGGTCGACTTTGACCTGACCTGGATTTGTTTTTGCCGTACCGCAGCCCTCAATTATTATCAGGGAAGAAATCAGCGCAATAGAAACTAAAAGTGTTCTTTTCATTTTAATATATGTTTAGTCGATTATTTAATTCTTTTTTCTGATCGTGCCCAGTCCGTCGGGAAGTGAGTTAAGATAAGCCATTAAATCTGATAATTCTTCATTGGACAATTGCTTATCGAGTCCCGGCGGCATCATCGATACCTCCACAGGCTCGATTCCGGTGATCTCCGAGCGTTGAACGCGGATAAGCACACCCGGCCCAACTTCTACTGTCAGCGCATCAGGGAATTGTTCTTTGATCACACCCACATGTGTGGTAGATTTAGTGATCACCTTACTGGTTTCATACTCCCTGGCGAAGCTTGCACCCGGATATAAAATGGCTTCCAGGATGTCGTGACCAGAGCGGATCTGTCCGATATTGGTCAGATCGGGCCCAAACTTGCCACCCTTGTTAGCCACTGCGTGGCATGAAAAACAGATCCCCTTGCCGAAGAATATCCTGGCACCCTGGGCCACGTCCCCCCGTGTCAGGCGAGCTTCTATGGCCTGCAATTCCGAAAGGCGGGCTGCATTTCGCTCGCGTAGCCTTGCAATCAAAGGATCTGCCGATGTTTTAATCGCCTGAGGGTATTTATCCAACAGGGACTGCAGGTCCTGCTCCGACAGGTTATCCAGGCGGTCGGCTGAAGCTCCAAGGGATTGAACAAAAGCCTTCCCCACTTCTGCATTACTGTTTGATCCAAAAGCACCTACCAGGCTTGGCAGCAGAAAAACATCTGTTTTAGCAACCTGTTCATTGGCCAGCTCGATCAGCTGGCTATCGTTCAGCTTCGCTTTTGAGAGTACACGGGCCGCCAGTTGTCTCACCGGGGATTCGTGCCTGGCCTCCAGATAACCCAGCACCATCCTGAATTCATCCTCTGAAACGGCTGGCTGCGAAAGAAGCCTGGAACTTAATGCATTCAGCCGGAAATCTGAAGACGTAGCCGGGTTCTGAACGATGCTGTTTAATTCATCATTCAAGGCTTTGATCCCCCGCGACTCAATGAGCCCCAATATCTGTGATTTGATCTCCGCACTTCCGCTTTGCAGCAGCCTGCCCATTTGATCAACCCAGATAGCCGGAAATTCCTTGACCGGGGAATGTGTGATCACATCGATCAATAAAGCCTGTCTTGCCACAGGAGTCGCCGTGTCGGCAAGCTGTTCAGCCAGAAATTGCTGTAAAGGCTTATTGGCACTAAAGGTAACCATCAGGTCACGAACAGCTGTAAGGTCAGTAGCTGAAAGTTCCGCACTACCCAGTCGTTCTTTCAGGAAGCTGATCACCACATCAGACCATTCCGGACGATGAGCAGCAACCCAGATACCAACTTTACGGGATTCCGCATCCTGGCTGTTCAGGAAAGGAACCAGGTGCTCTCTGCCCAACACCGATCCATCCATTTGGTCCAGGGCTATCAGAGCGGATCTCCTCACCGCAAGGGAAGAATTCTTCAAGGCGGCGATCAGCGGAGCGGTGCTTTTCAGGGTGATCAGCGAATAGATGATCGAATGATCCACAAAGCGGTCTTTATTCGTGGCGCTCGCATTCAACAAAGCCGGTACAGCACGCTTATCGCCGATCTGGCCCAGGGCTGTGGCCGCCTGACGGCGAACCGAAGGCTTGTCTTTTTGCACCTGCTCCATCAATTTGTCTACTGAGACCTTATCTTTGGCCAGGCCCATGACACGGGCTGCTGAAGTTCTGACAACCTCGCTGACATCATTCAGACCCAGGCGTGCTTCTTTTATCGCATTGGCTGTACCGATCCTGTAGAGGGCAAATATCCCTGCAGCACGGATCTCCGCATTTTCGGAACGAAGCAAGGTGTTTTTAATTGCACCAACAGCTGATTCCCCTTTTTCAACCAAACGCTCAATTACGTTGTCGCGAACTGCCAGGCGCGGATCTTTAATATGGGAGGCCAGGGTTTGAACCGGGAGTGATCCGAGGTTCAGTTTCTTCCCCCAGGGGTCGCTTACCCTTGGTGCACCATTCTTCCGGATCCGGTAGATTCCACCCTTGACATCCATCTTTGCTACTCTTGATAGCGGGCATCCGAGGATGAACCAGCCGCCGGTATTCAGCACCAGCATACTTCCATCGGCATCTTCCAACACATCCGTCAGGTGGATATCCTGGGTTGTGGAAGTTATAAACGGTTCATCAATGGTTTTATATGACGCCCCTTCAGCACTAACCTGATGGCGCATTATACGCCCCGTATTAAATTCGGCACTAAAGATATTGGTACTATACTCTTTCCCCAAGGCAGAACCCCGGTAACGCATCAGGCCAGATGGAGCCACCCGGGCCATTTTAGTCATCACCGGCATCAGGTCACCGGTCATCTTTAGTTTATCATTCCCGATCACAGGCCCTGATTTCGGAAACACCCCTCCTTCGACCCAGTGCATCAGGGCATCCCGCATCCCCCCTTCGGGGTTAACAAAATAGGTCATCGTACCAACCGTCTCTCCTGACGGCATAAATGCAATTTCAATAGAATTGTCGAAACCACCCCCCGACATTGATTCCAGTCCTGAGCCATCAGGCCTGCATCTCCAAATCCTGGCAGAACCCCCCTTAAGATTTTTTCCCTCTTTGGTTGTAATATCAAACCCGCGTCTGGCGTCAGTCAGGTACAACCATCCGTCGGGACCCATAAACGGACCGCCGAGCAAAGCGCCGTTAGCGTGCAGTACCCAGCCGGTAAGGACCACTTCACGCTTATCAGCTACACCATCACCATCGGTATCCGTAAGGCGTAACAGATCGGGAGACGAGCTCACATAAAGGCTGCCCCTATAAAAAACACCACCCTTAGGATATGTCAGCGAGTCGGCAAAGATCTTGCTCTTATCAAAGATGCCATCCCCGTCCGTATCTTCCAGGAGGCGGATGTGATAAGGTGGATTCTCTAACATGGCCTTATTGGATTCGGGCGAACTCCCGTCCGATTCAAAAACAAAAAGCCGGCCCTCGCCATCGAAAGAAGCAAACATTGGATAAGAAAGCATTGCAGGATCAACTGCACGCTCGATAGAAAAGCCCTCGGGGACCTTAAGTCCGTCTAAATCTGTTACAATGATCTCCTTTTCTTTGCTGCTAATAAAAAACAGAACAGCAAAACCTATTATAGTAAGGCCTATCACTTTTTTGTAGGTGCTTTGAAAGACCAGTAATAAATATCTCATGATAATAGTGTCAAAAATTAACAAATAATCTCAGGCATCGTTCCAACCAGAACTGTGCCTCTACTGGCATCGCGAAAAAGGCTAAATGCCGCAACGTTTTAAAAAATTGGCGGTAATCCTCTGCACGCGCTCGTCCTCGCCATGGGGACGGCCAAAATGCGAGTTCGGAGTTATCACTCCCGGCGGAACTGCAAGTCCGAATGACCAGTAGATGGTTGCAGCATTAAATACCCAATTGTTTTTGGGCCCGGGGTATACCGTTGCTGTATAATATGACTTCTGCTCTCCACTATTGGTTGTTGTACCCTCAGCAACGACTTCCAAACCTGGAATCTTTGCCGGATCACCATGATGTTCCCATCCAACAAGGCCCCGAATTCTATCTCCCTTCTTCATACCGGTACCCTCAAAAATCCAATGATCAGGCTTGCTCACAATCCAATCAGCCGAACCATTGAAGGGATACATTGTCCGGGCCCCGATCAGGGTATTTTCGTTCGGCCAGTCATCCCTTTCAAAAGGACCCATAATACCAAGTCCTTTTTCCGCTTCGCTAAAACCACCAAAGCGGCCTATGCGGTGTATGATCCGGTTCGGATCGGGTGAAGCATCCGGTTTTAATGGCAGGCGCTCGCCGCCAGACTTGCTTAACCCTGAGGGTACATCAAGAGCTGAGATGTCGACATTAACACTGCCCTGCATATCTATCACCCACATTAAAGAGTTTCCCGAGAGGAAAGCTGCATTTAAGCCCCTGGCAACAGCACTTTTAACATTCTCAAACATTTTCAGAGTCCAATACTCATCGTGACCTACAGAAAGGAAACATTTAACGCGATCAAGACCTGCCGGATCCGCATGGGTGTCTATATTCGAACAATATGTAACGTCATAGCCGTGTTTCTCAAGCCAATAGCACAACGAATATTCCCACAATAGAAATTCGCCGGAACCTTGGGACAAAGGCTGATCTACCACCTGAGGATATTTGCCGTACGGGCGATCAAAGCTGACCCACGTTCTGGCACTAAGCGGCTGTTGAGGCGGGTCGCTGTCATAAAGGGAATATGTGTCCGGCCATTTGTTGTAAGCCTGCCAGGTGGTATCACTCGTTTGAAACATGATATCTGCCTTCCGGTCGTCACGTACTATGAAGATAATATAACTCTCGTAGCGATGCGCAGAACAGGAAAGCTTTCCAAGATAAACACCGCTCAGCCACTCTTTTGGAATGGATAGAGACGTGGCGGTTTTCCAATCGCATTGGCGTAACCGGTTTTCAGCAATCGGTGGTACAGCCTGAGGACTAATAGAAAACGGCCCCAATCTTTTTACAAACCGCCCGCCTTTGCCACCGTAATAACCCATCCTGTAGATGTCGATCGCTATATCTGTCTGTGATGCAGCGTTTAAGAAAATGTCTAAGGTTTCTCCGGAACGTACGCTAGTTTTAGAACAATAGCCTTCGATAAGTTTAGATCGAAATTGTTCTGTTTTGATGAATGTGAGCTGCCAATCTGTTGTGCCTGGTTTCTCATTTTCGGTAGCGATCAGACTACCTTTTTTCTGGCTAATGTCAGCAAAACCTGACAGCGGCATAAGTGTCGCAGCCAGTCCTGCATGCGCAGCGTCTTTAATTAATTTACGCCGGGATATTTTCTTCTTCATGGTATTCTATACATGCAGCCGCCTGTTGAGGTAAAATACTATATTAAGGGATGGTATACCTACCATCAGCTATTGTGGTATTATATTACTGATCACCCTGAGTTATCTTTTATGCCCCTGCTTTCAGATACGCTATCAGTTTGGACATTTCATCTTTAGTGATAGCTTGCTCCAGCCCATCGGGCATGAGTGACAAACCTGAATTACTTAGAGAAGAAATATTTCTTCTAAGAATCGCTTCATCCGTTCCGAAGGTTGTGCGCAGAGTCAAACTATTTTCCGTTTCAGAAACCAACCACCCTGAAAACGAACGGCCGTCATTAGTTCGAACCGATATAGACTGGTAAGCCGGCAAAACCTCATAGTTTGGAACAAGTATATGCAGCAGCAGAGCATCAGCAGGCTGGTTCTTCACTCCAGTCAGATCCGGTCCGACTTTGCCCCCCTCATTTTTGTAAGTGTGGCATGCGGAACAAGCTTTCTGAAATACAGCTTTTCCCATTGGAGCATTGGCGGAAGTTGCGAGCGCATTTTTATATTCTTGATAAACCTTCATCCGGTCGCCACCCTCAAGTTCCTTAAACAGGATTTTTGCCCTTTCACCTATCTCCGGATTCTTGTCGGACATTAAACGTACACGATCTGCTGAGGACAGCTCGGCTCCGGTGATGGCTCCCTTCTCGATCACAGCAAAAAGCTCATTAATAAATGCCGGTTTTGAAACCACGGCGGCTACCACAGCCGATTTGACACGGGGCGTGTATGCTGACCAGGCTTCCTTATTAAGCAGTATGGCCGCGCCGCGCGGGTCATTTAAGCGTGAAAATGCTGTTATAGCTTCTAATAGCAAATCCGGCGGGGTATTCGGAACGATCATTTTCTGAAGTGCAGCATGGCTTCGTTCAAAACTGGTATAGCCCAGCAAGGCTGTTGCTGATGTCCTCAGCCTGGTTTTTTCCGTCTGATCTCCGGCAATAGCGAGAACGTTGCCCAGAAACTTGTCCAGAGCCGCAACATCAGATGCCGGCACCGTACTTCCCTGTATTGCATATAACAAGCCTTTTGGAGACGATCCGAATTCCTTCGACCTGCCACTAATTCCCTCCGCCAATCCAAGCATTGTAGCAATTCGCCACTCCGCTTCGCCGCTGGATGCTAATACTTCCTGTAAAAGTACACGGGCTTCCTCGGCTGAGCCACCGTTCCCAAACAAACGCCCGAGTTCTTTCATTACCGATGCGAACGCTACCGGCTCTGCATTTTGCTGTGCCCTGAAAGTAGTTAAGAACTCTGGCATGCGTTTGTCGATACCGCTTAAGATCGCAGCACGGAACCACTTGTCGGCTCCGTCTTTTGCCGCCAGTCTGGCAAGCGCCTGAACAGCCTGCGAGCCCTCCATAGAACCTAATACAAGCGCACTATTAAACCGAACGCGGATAGCCTCATCGCCCGAAGCGGCTATAACAGCTTGTGCAAGATTGGGATATTCCGGTAGTTTACTGCCGGCCAGTAATACTCCCTGCTCGCGCACACCAGATACCTTATCCGTCAAAACCTTTTTTAGAGTAACTTCATCCAAAGACCCTAAGGAATTAAGCAGCCAGACCGCCCGAGCCCGGCTCTCAGGAAAAGCTGATTCAACAGCAATCTTTCTTGTAAGCGGGACTGCAGCTTTATCATTGCGTTCTAACAATAACCTGTGCGCAGTACTTCGTTCCCATTCCTCCGCAGACGACAGGTATTTAACCAGATCTGCTGTTGATGAAGCCGAACTGAGTCCGGTGTTACGATCATATTTCTTTTGAACGAAATCTTTCCGGACGACGCGATAGATCCTTCCATCTGTCTTCCCGCTCTCCCAGTCCAGCCCACCCCTGGCTTCTTCAGGCACATAAGCCGGATGATCGATTACTTTGCGGTGCATATCGGCTATGTAAAGTCCTCCTTCGGGGCCGTGTTGAACAGACACCGGGCGGAACCATTCGTCCGTCGACGACAAGAACTCTCTACCTTCATAAGCCGTCTTTGAGCTGAACGAGACTCCCTGCGGCTGTACGATCTGACGTTGCACAAGATTTTGCGCTGATTCACAAATAAAAATATTACCCTGATGAGCAGGCGTAAGTCCGGTACCATTAAACACCATTAAACCACTAGCCGCAGTGAATGTCCCTGCATGTGAACGGCCAATCAACTTAGGGATAAAATCCGCGCTGGTAACCGATCTGCTCACTGGATAAACTACAGCCTCTGCTTCTACTTTGGAAACATTTTGTACAGTCTCATTAAAAAGAAGGTTGGCATTTCTGCGAAGATACCATGGCTCAATTACGGAATGCATAATCGGATGCCGGTTTGAGCAGCCAAAACGCCGTCCATAAGCGTCAAACGTCAAACCGAACTGGCTCTTTCCTCCTGTAACCTGAAACTCAAGGGTCTCCGGATTAAAACGTCCGTCTGTTTGTTTAAAAGCGACCGCAGGACGATCAGGATGCTCGGGGGAAGTTACATTTCCACCATTAAGTCCGGCAGTCACATAGATCCATCCATCCATACCCAATGTAGGATGACTCATCCTGATCTGTGCAGTTTGCGTCGCAAAGAAACCGGTGAGCACCACCTTCTTGATATCTGCTATCCCATCACCATCCGTATCCTTAAGGTAGTAAATATCCGGAGAGCACGTTACAAAAACCCCTCCTCTCCACGGCATTATTCCGTTAGGGTAAGTAAGACCTGTAGCGAAATCGCTTCGTTTGTCGTAAGTCCCGTCACCATTTGTATCCTTTAACAATGCGATGCGTCCAAGGGTCGTTGGTGACCCTCCCTCGGCAGGATCCGGATATCCCCGATCCTCAACGACATACATCTGACGGTCTTCATCAAATGCAATAGCAACTGGATCAATTACAAGGGGCTCCGCGGCAATAAGGTCAATTCGCATGCCCGGCTCCACCTGAAAACTGTCCAGTGCCTTCTTTAATCTGACAGTGCGCGGATCAGGTTGTAAAGCAGCTATTGTAATTGCAAACACTATTAATAACAGGCCGAAAAATCGATATCCTTTAAAGTTAAATCTATTCATAAAACTGTTGTATATTATTCTGAGATGCGAGATAAATTGCCCGTGAAACATCTTTGCTCTTTATTCTTTATTCTTTATTCTTTGTTCTTTATTCTTTGTTCTTTATTCTTTGTTCTTTGTTCTTTATTCTTTGCTCTTTAGCAGTTGGTTCCTTGGTCCATTATTTATTTTGTTCATTTTTAAGTTTATTCAGCAATTCAAAAAGCACACTGCTTACTTTGGTGGAAGCATCCACCTCCAGGTAACTGGAGCGTGCACGCCAGGTTTCGTAACCTCCGAGCTTATGGTGCTCGGGAGTAGGCAAATAGCCATTGTAACCATTGGCCAGTGAAGTGGTAAAAGTTGGCTTAAAAGGACTTTTGGCCTTTATGTCCAATCCGATTTCAACAAATATTTCGCAAGGCGCCGCCGTAACCGCCAGATCTCCTATACGAAAAGCCTGCAGGATCAACGGCACTTGTTTGGGAAAATCCTTCATCAGCATAGTTTCCCGGGCATAGATTTCCTCCGCCGTATTCATTACCGGGCCTTTTGCTTTGGCGATGATTCCTTTTGCCCTTTCGATCTCTTCCTTTTCAGGGTGGCGTACCCCTAAATTAATCTCTGTTTGTGCAGAACTTAAAGAAACCCAATCCTGGTACCGGATAGTTTGATAGGTTTTATAAGCTTCGGCAGCCACAACATTAGCAACCTGACGCATTTTCTCGTATGGTGGCAAAACAGGCGGAGCTTCATTTGCAAACCAATTGATGTTATTAATATTGCCACTTGTTCCATTAGACAGCATTGCCACAAATGGCGGAAAACTCGTATTATCCGACTCCAGCAATGCTTTCATACGTTCTGCAAACATTCCAAAATAATCGGCTGAGATTTCACCGGAGCCTGTTCCACCTACATAGTGTAAGGAGTAGTTTGCAAGCAGGGCGATCGGTCTGCCTTCGGGAGTTTGTACTGAAATAATAGGTAGTTCCGGATCTGTCGGACCGGATGGTTCCAGACGATCCGGATTACCGACGCCCGGATTCATCTTTACCTGATCTACCCCACCGAAAGGATTCATTAATGGCTTACCGGGTTTCATTTTCCAACGGCGGTTAAATACCTGACTGGGCTCTTTTCCAACGGCCCAGCCGATACGGGCTGGAACGAGATTATTATTTGCCCGTACAACCGCGTCGGCGATTCTCTCCCTGAGGAATTTCAGATATTCCGGATCCGGGTCACTTTGAAAGACCGAACAGGCAGTCCCGCCTGAATGCGTGTGAATCGCGGACATCATCATGTTTTCTACAGGAATACCGGTTAATTCATGTGCCCTGCTTTTAGCTGCATCCAGTTCTTCCCTGTAAATCATACAAAGGTCGACAGTGAGCATGGCCAGTTTAGTCTGACCATCATCCAATACGATACATCTCGCATGAGTTTCATCGTGAATCTGTCTTACAATACCGTCTTTCATGTTACCGTTGATCGACGTCCCTATTTTAGGTGTAATATTACTCGTCGCAGCACCGGCCTTGAAAACCTTAGCCGGCTGAGCAAATCCATTCCGGGCGTTAAAGAACAAGTAACTAAAAAGTAAAACAGGAATACAGAGCGACAAAAAACGGGACCTGGACATTGTGGCAAAAAAATGCGTTTGCACTCCCTCCCCCACAGGTATGTAACCATCAGACCCGCAAGATATTTTGAAAATATTCGTTCGGCTTTTAAAACCTCCTATTGTCTTTTTCATCAGTACATAATTTGTTTTTTAGCGGTGATGAAGCCCGCCCGGCTGAACACCGTTCGGACGGGCTATCCTGAGCATATACATTATAGTTTGTGAGAGGCATGCTCAGGATGGTTTCATTATAGATTAAGTTTCGTTTTACCGATAGTCAACACCTTAGTTTAAACTTGCGAAACCTTGTACTTTCACTCTTTTGTTAGCCGTAAGCTCATACAGGTTTCATTTCAATATTACTAAATTATTATAGAACGACCGGAACAGGGTTATCAACCTTTCCCGGTGGTCTTTGATTTGCCCCCGGACGATCAGTATCTCCTAAATCTTCACGCCCCTTTTCCGCCAAGTCCATTAACCGGATGACAATTTCCGGATACTTTTCAGCTAAATTATAAGCCGAAGAAATATCTTCTTCAACATTGAATAATAGCGGCTTTTCACCCTCTCCTTTTTTGAAATGCGGATGTTGAACAAAACTCTTTAGCGGCACAAATAGCTTCCACGGACCAGATTTTACTGCTTGTAACTGATCTGCATTGTAATAATAAAATACCTTGTATGGTGATTTCGCTCCTTTCTTGCCTACAATTACTGACCGGTTATTATAACCATCGATGATCCGGTCATTTGGGATTTTAGCACCAGAAAGCGCAGCAAGGGTTGGTAAAACATCCATAGTGGTCACAAACTCAGTACACACTGTTCCACCTGGTATAGTTCCCGGCCACCACATAATGGCAGGAACCCGGAAAGCACCCTCTGCTGTAGTGTACCCCCTGCCAAACAACGGCTTATTCGTTCCGATTTCAATACTTGAACTATCCTCTGTCATTGGAGCACCATTGTCGGATGTGAATATTAACAAGGTATTTCGGTCGATACCCAGCCGGACCAATTCTTTCATGATCTGCCCGATCGACCAATCCAACTCTTCAACACTGTCTCCCCATAATCCACCATTGCTTTTCCCCCGAAAGGCATCACTGGAAAAAGGGGTCTTTGTACTTCCCGGCATTGCCTGTGGAAGATAAAGAAAAAAGGGTGATTCTTTATTCTCATTAATAAATTCCAGTGCCTTTTCTGTATATCTTTTGGTGAGTAAATTCCTGTCAACTCCGGCTTCAATTACTTTATTATTGAGCATTAATGGCAATGCAGGCCAACGATAGCCATCATAGCGATCTCCCAATCGCTGACCGACATCCTGGGTCATATCATCGCTGTAAGGAATACCGAAAAAATAATCAAAGCCCTGTGCAGGAGGTAAAAAAGGGGTTTGATCCCCCAGATGCCACTTCCCTATCAGGCCGGTTTTATACCCCTTACCCTTTAACACTTCAGCGACAGTAATCTCATTGGGATTAAGTCCATATGGCGAAATCGGGCGAATGACATAACCATCACGAGGATTCAGGTGCATGCCAACTCTTTGAGAGTAGCATCCCGTCATAATTGAAGCGCGGGAAGGGGTACAAACTCCCGCTGTCACATAAAAACTTGTAAATTTTCTGCCCTCTTTGACCATCTGATTCAGATTGGGCGTTCTGTTCACTTTGGAGCCAAATGGCTCAATATCCCCGTATCCCAGATTATCACAAAAAAAGATGATTACATTGGGTTGCTTTGCTTTGGATAATTTTAGATAAGAAGAAGTACTCCTAAGCATTTTTACCGGCCGTGGAAAAACCTGAACGCCTGCCAGCAAGCACAAACATGCGGAAAGAATAAATAACCTCAATAATCTCATATTAAAACTTCAAATAAACAATAAGAAATTTGACAGATATCGAATTCACGGACATCATCAATTATCGGCTTACTTCAATTCAGGTGGCAAGTTGCCGTAAGCCCATGGCGCTTTGAAAGGAGGTGCGGGAGGAGGCAGGGGAACTTTACCGGGTGTCATTTGATTTGCCAGTTCTATGCCCGTATCAGCGAACTGCCTTCCGGCTGAAACTTCCAGGTTACTGTAAGAAGTCAGCCTTGTTTCATATCCTCCTCCATTAGGCCCCAATGCCTCTTCAGTTGGAACGTATCCGGTAATACCGTTAGCCAGTTCCACAACAAAGGTAAAGGGGAATTTACTGCCGGCCTTTATATCCAGACCATATTGAACAAAATACTCTGCGGGATTAGAAACAAATACGACGGGGCCTACCTGGATGGTCTGAACTTCGACCTCCACTAAAGGCCGTGCCTTGATGATCGCATCAAGCAACAACGTTTCCTTCGCAAAGGTCCATTCTGTGGTACCCGATTTTTCAGGTCCGGCTTTGACAAGTTCCAGCGCGTTTTTAACTTTTTCAGGCGTCGGTATACGGCGCTTAACGGTCCATACTTTTTGTCTGGAGTCTAATGGGATCTCGCTTCCGGCTCCGCGGCGAATTAAGAGAAGAGTTTTATAAGCCTCGGCCCCAACACGGCCTCCCACGATATCCCACCATTCTTCTGCGGCAGGATTTTGAAATTTCGTCAGGTTATCGACCTGTGTGATATCTCCACAGGCGCCTTGCATAAATACTACAGGCAATGCCGCATTTCCCGTAGCACCCCGGATAGTGCGTTCCATAGATCCGATCCAACTGGCCGAAATACCTCCCGGACTGGTAGTAGCATGGCATGAAAAATTCACTACGGTGCCCAGTAAATTACCTTTTAAATCCCATACGCCAATAGTTCCAACCTGTGGATCGATTGGGCCCGCATAATCTATGATATCAGGATTTCCTGCTCCAGGATGAGAATAACTCAGCCCATTCTTCATCCGTAAACGACGGTTGAACGATACTTTGTCCTCGTGGCCGTTCCCAACAGCCAGCTTTGCATCTACGCGATTCTCATATGCAAATACGACCGCGTCTACGATCTGCTTTTTCAGAAGCTGAGTATAGCCAGGATTGGACACAATTGAATGATTATTTACCAGGTCTTTGACCAGGGGCGAGGCTTTATCGAAATCCCCTGGTTCTCCCATGCCAATCGGGCCCGATGAATGCGAATGCGAAGCGCCGATCATAACTGCCTCGGGCCGGATACCACAACGCTTTTGAATCTCGGCACGAACCTCTTGTACCAAATGTCTGGTTACAAAAAGAAGGTCGATACCCACGAGCGCCACAGGCTTCTGCCCGTCATCGAAGACAACTGCTCTAACTTTACACGGGTCGTGGAAGCTTTTATGATGCGACTTTCCGTAATTTCCAGGCGATTCCATACCTATGTCCGGTGTAATATCCTTCTCGGCAAAACCCGCCTTAAAAACAGATGCAGGTTTTGGACCTCCTGCCGACACTGCCGACAATGCCAGTAAACATAATATGAGTAGTGGTAGAACTTTCTTCATTACTTTATTTGATTGAAAAGATTTAAGATTTCAGCGACTATTTTTCTGGATGCCTCAGTTTCCACCTTGTTTGTTCCAAGCCAGGTCTCGTACCCTCCAACCTTGTGTTGCTCCGGAGTAGGCAGATACCCATAGGATCCATTTGCTATTGAAATGGTAAAGGACGGTTTGAACGGACTACGAGCTTTTATATCAAGACCGATCTCGGTAAAGACTTCAAAAGGGATAGCTGCTACGCCCAGGTCGCCAATGCGAAAAGCTTGCATCACCGCATTGATATTTGCTGGCCAGCCATTTAGCTGCATGGTCCGTTCTGCATAAGTCTTTTCCAGATTATGTACCGGCTTTTCCGTGTCTGGCTTAGCCAAGACTTTCTGTGCATAAGCGAGCATCTCAGGTGTCGGCTTACGTACCTTCAAATTAAGTTCTGATTGTGCGGCACGAAGCCGAACCCAATTTTTGTATTGGATCGTCTGATAGACCCGTAAAACTTCCGTGGCCACATCGTTCGCCACAATACGCATTTTAGCATACGGTTCGTGCTTTTCGGCAGGCCCGCGGAAATTGATATTATTTACATCTCCGGATGTTCCGTTCGACATAATACCCACAAACGGTGGATCCTGCCGGTCGGCTTTAAGCAGTTCCTGTATACGATCAGCAAAAACTGCGAAGTAATCGGCAGAAATATGGTCTCTTGGTACTCCCCCTACATAATGCAAAGAATAATTAGCTAGCAGGCCAATCGGGCGCCCTTTAAGAGATTGTACCGAAATGAACGAAACCTGCGGATCTGTAGGGCCGGCTGGCTCCACCAAATCAGGATTGCCGACTCCCGGATTCATCCGAACCTGATCCATCCCGCCGAAAGGATTTACAACCGGGGATTTCATCTTCCACCGGCGGTTAAAAAGATGCTGCGGTACATTCCCGGCACCCCAACCAATACGAGCGGGTTCCAGGTTGTTAACTGCAACACGTACGCCGTCTGCAATGCGGCGAATTAAAAAGCGCTGGTACTCATCGAAAGTTTTGCCTTGATGAGCGTTTCCTCTTAGTGCACCTATGCCGCTGGCGCTGCTGGCCGAATGCGTATGATCGGACGAAATAAGCACTTGTGCTGGCGGAATCTTTGTTTCCTCAAAGATCAGGCGCTTTGCCTCATCGAGCACTTCACGAATCACACCAACGTTGTCGATAACAACAAAAACCAGTTTTGTTGTCCCGTCATCTAAAACAAGGCTGCGCGCATGCAATTCGTCATGCACATAGTTTGCGGGAGGCGGCACACCAAAATTACCCACTAAGCCTGAGCCCAAAGGCGGAGTAATATTTGCAGTAGATGCCCCAGCTTTAAAAACGGCGTTTTGAGCATACAAATTCGAGGCAAAAGAGAGTGTCAGTACTATAGTCAAGATCGGCATTAACAGCTTGCACGATTTCTCAACATACAGAATCCTGGTCATTTTTTTCATACTGATTCGTCATTTAGTCCATTTAAATTATAAGAAACCTTATTGAGTAATATTGATATCCAGAGCAGGAGGATAAATGAAATTAAAACGCTTGTTTCAACCAAATCTACCTTCCAGGGCACACACAAACCAATACTTATTTCGCCAATACCAATACTATATTCTGTCCGGCTGAACGTTAAGGTCGTGTAGAGTACCAAAAAGCCATCTATTTAATCTGGCCAAAAAGTTTGAGGATCTCTCTCACTATTTCCCGTGATGCTCCTTTTTCTACTTTATTTACACTCAACCAGGTTTCGTATCCGCCCAACTCATGTTGTTCAGGCGTAGGCAGGTACCCATAGCCACCATTGGCTAGCCCTATTGTAAACGATTTCTTAAATGGACTTCGGGCTTTGATCTCTAAGCCTGTTTCAGCAAATACCTCGAAAGGAATTGCAGCAATTCCTAATTCTCCTATTTTGAGGGTTTGGAGAATTACGTCTATTTTCTCAGGCCATTCTTTCATCTGTATTGCCCTCTCGGCGAAGATCTTCTCCATGGGATGGTCAGTCTTTGCCTTCAACATAATGTTCTCAGCCCAGGCTAGCGTTGGTCCGTCCGGCTTCCGTACATTGAGGGTAAGTTCAGTTTGAGCAGCGCCGAGTGGTACCCAGTTTTTATATTCTATAGTTTGATATATTTTAAATACTTCTTCTGCTACGTCATTAGCAACTATTTTCATTTTAGCATATGGCGGATAGCTTGGAGATGCTCCCCGAAAGTCTATATTATTTACATCCCCTTCAGTACCATTTGACATGATGCCTACAAACTTAGGTTCCAGGCGATCGGCCTGCGCCAGCTGCTGAAGCCGGTCGGCGAATAAGGCAAAATAATCCGCGGAAATATGCCCCTTGGGAACCCCTCCCACATAATGCAACGAATAATTGGCGAACACCGCTATCGGACGACCCTTAACTGACTGAACTGAAAAGAATGAAACCTGCGGATCGGTAGGACCAGCGGGTGTCAATATATTAGGGTTTCCGATTCCTGGGTTCATCTGCACTGCTTCACTTACCCCAAAGGGGTTGGTTACCGGTGATTTCAATTTCCAACGGCGGTTGAAAACATGCTGAGGAACTTGTCCTGTTCCCCAGCCTATCCGGGCTGGCTCCAGGTTGTTCAATGCGATCCTCACCCCATCTGCCATACGTCGGACAACAAATCGCTGATAAGCATCCAGAGGCTTAGGATAGTTTCCACGGGTGTTATCCCGAATGCTGAGAGCAGGTTCGGGTGGATCGATCTCATGCCCTGCCCAGGTAGACGAATGGGTGTGGGTTGATGACATAAGGATCTGTTCTTTGAGAATTCCGGTTTCTTCCGAAATCAGTCTCTTTGCCTCGTCAAAAACCTCCCGTGGGAGTTCAACATTATCAACTACCACCAAAGCCAGTTTTATTTTTCCGTCATCCAATACAAGGCTCCTGCTGTGCAGTTCATCATGTATATGAGTCGCTAATGGTAAAGGCATCCAGCCACCTGCAATTCCCTGGCCCAGATCCGGGCTAATGTTTGCCATGGACGCACCTGCACGAAATACTTCACTTTGTCCGTAGATGATAGATGTTCCGGTAAACAGCAGTATTCCAATATGAAACATCTTTTTGACGCCAACTTTCATGGCTTGCTTTGCGATAGCGATTTTTTTCATGATCCCATTTAAAGTTTAGCTTTCCAGCAAGGCCGATACGCTTAAATCATTCGCTTTTTAAGGATAGTTGATTTCCTTTTCGTACTTTCCATGGCTATTTTTTACTTATCTAAATAAAGAACGTTCTCCCGCTAATTCTTCCTTTCCGTTTTAGATTACATATACACGCAAACTTCGGGCACCATGGGCTCCGATCACAAGATTTTGTTCAATATCAGCTGTTTTTGACGGGCCAGCTATAAAAACTCCGAAACCATTGTGCCCTGTTTTGATCTGCTGGTAGGCTTGGTGCATGTTATCAACAATATCTGCCGGATCCAACACGATCACAAGATGCTGACATATAAAGGGAAGAAGGCGGTTGGACATCTGTTCTTCCGAAATCCACATGGCGCCATTTTCAGCGACACCGAGCTGTGCCCGAATGTAGCAAGTATCCAACCCTTTCAATTCAGACGCCGTCAGCTCCTCCCACTCTTGCCTCTCATCCTTTTCCAGAAGATTGATCATAAAATCACCCTGCTGTTTCACAGAGTCGATATCAGTCACAAGTAAATTCCCGCTATTTTCAAAAAACGTATCAGCTCCCGAGGCTTTCAGTACGTTCATAAATTGTTCTACCAAATTACTGTAGCGAACTGCCTGCGAAAGGTCCATTTCCGGCAGCTCGATCAGATCGGGCTTATTTGCGGTTACCGCCTGTAAAATTTTTTCTCTGGCTTCCATTTATTGATTCACTTTAAACCAGTCCCTGAAGCTTAGCTCCGGTGCTTTGGGCATTTCCCGTTGCTTATACCAAACATTAAGAGGATGGTTTATTATAAAAGGAAACGTTCGCATAACCCAGCGCCCGATCTTTCCGGAAATCCGGTAAATACGGGGATTTGAAAGGATCCAGGCCGCACCGTGCATTCCAGCTTTCTTAGCCTTCCCGACATAGCCGTTAGCTACTACGACCTGGCGCCATTTCCAAAGCTGATCATGAATATCTATTTTCACCGGACATACATTGCTGCAGGATCCGCAAAGAGTAGAAGCAAACGGCAGGTCTGAATTGGCCTTCATATCGAGATTCGGATTTAGAATCGAACCTATCGGACCTGCTACCGTCGAATGATAACTATGCCCACCACTCCTTCTGTATACGGGACATGTATTGAAACAAGCTGCACAACGGATGCACTTCAGCGAATTCCTGAAGTCGGCCCGACCAAGCTGCCTGCTCCTTCCGTTATCGACAATAACAATATGCATCTGCTGTCCGGGACGGGGCTTATAAAAATGGCTGGAATATGTTGTTATAGGTTGTCCGGTTGCACTTCTTGCCAAAAGACGAAGAAATACACCAAGGTGCTCAGTTTTGGGGATCAGTTTCTCAATACCCATACAGGCGACATGAATATTTGCAGAATGCACACCCATGTCGGCATTGCCCTCATTGGTACAAACAACAAAGCTTCCTGATTCAGCAACGGCAAAATTAACGCCGGTAATAGCAAGGTCTGCTTCAATAAAACGCTCGCGTAAATGATGCCGGGCCGATGCTGCGAGATATTGCGGATCGTAATTTCCTTTTTCTGTGTTCAGGTGCTCGTGAAAGGTTTCACTTACATCCTGGCGCTTCAGGTGAATAGCCGGTAGAACGATATGACTGGGCGCTTCCTTTCTCAACTGTACGATGTATTCGCCCAGGTCGGTGTCCAATGTATTTATTCCACGATCTTTTAAATATTCATTTAAATGGCATTCTTCTGTAAGCATGCTTTTGCTCTTCACAATTTTACAGACCTTGTTATCGGCAATAATTTTGTAAATGATCCTGTTGTGCTCTTCGGCATCGGAAGCCCAGTGAATTTTTATACCGTTTGCAATGGCGTTATTCTCAAAGCTCTTAAGGTAGTGGTCAAGATTGGAGAGCGTATGATTTTTTATTCGGGATGCCCAATCGCGTAGCAGCTCCCATTCGGGCAAGGTATGAACGGATTTGTCTCGCTTCTGCCTGACAAACCAAAGCGTTTCATCATGCCAGTCGGTACGCGGTTCGTCACGGATGAATTCCTGAGCAGCTTCAGCATGCGTTTTTATGCTCATAAATTACTATTCAAAATTTCAGCCAGGTGAATGGCTTTTACGCCGCTCCCCTGCCTTTTTAAAATCCCCTCAAGATGCATCAGGCAACTCGTATCACCACCAGTAATGAATTCGACATCATTGCGTAAGTGCTCCTGAATCCTGTCTTTACCCATTTTGACACTCACTGCTTCTTCAAACACACAAAATGTTCCTCCGAACCCACAGCATTCGTCTACTCTCGCGGGCTTCAGCAGCTCCAGGCCATCAACCATATTCAGTAGCTGCTCCGGTTTCGAAAACCCGGGATCGACAAGCTCGCTCATTGACGACAGGTGTAAACCTCGTTGCCCGTGACAGCTAATATGCATTCCCACCCGGTGTGGAAAAGAAGCTTTCAGCCGGGTGACTTTGAGAATGTCGATCAAAAATTCAGTAAGCTCATATACACTATTGCGGATCCTGTCAATTTCAGCTGGGCTGGCGCCCTCATTTAAATGTTCCCTGACATGCAGGACGCAACTTCCCGAGGGTGCTACAATATAATCAAACCCACTGAAATTGTTTACGAAATTTTTATCGCAGGCTTTGGAGAGGCCCGAAAATCCACTGTTAGCCATGGGTTGGCCACAGCAGGTCTGATCCATCGGAAAGCCCACATCGCAACCCAATTTTTTGAGCAGTTCATACGTAGCAATAGCGACACCAGGATAGAACTGGTCTATATAGCATGGAACAAACAAACCTACTTTCATGATTCTCTCAACTCAGCATTAATTGTTATTATTCTTTGTTAAATCCGGAAAGCTCGCCCAGCTTCAGGCATTCCTGCCACGAAACAATGCTTTCGGAAGAACTCGCATCCATTAGGCTGGCCGCTGCAACACTTACTCCCAGCAACAGGCTTTGATCCATCGTCCAATTTTCGTGCACCCCGGCTAAAACCCCGGCAGCAAAAGCATCGCCGGCACCAACCGTCCCTTTTACCTCTTCACACGGCACATTGACACAGGGCTGATACAATTTCTCACCCCTTTTATTCAGAGCAATTGCGCCTTTGGGAAAATGAATTATTACCCAATCCTGTACGCCCATCTCTAAGATATCATTTGCTGCCTGATATGCGCGCGCCCGGGAACATTCACCCTGTTCATTACAGATCTCTACACCGGTAAGCATGTTTGCCTCGAATTCATTCACGAACAAGATATCAATAAATTGTAAGGACAACGGAATGATACTCCGAAATCTTTCAGATTGCTCACTAACAAGATCTGCCGACGTAATCATGCCGGCCTGCTGCGCAGATCTCAACACTTTGGCAGCACCGGTAAACCCATCTTCACCTATAATATCAAGTTTGTCGAGCAGCAGTAAATAACCTAAATGAAATATCTTAGCCTCCGATCCTGAAAAATCAAAATAAGATTCATCTAAAAAAGCATTCGCTCCCCTGGAATGAAAAAAGGTACGTCTGCCTGTTCCCTGAACTGTCATTACATCTGTATAAGATGTATTGGTGTGTTCTACCTTCCTAATCCGGCCAGAGTCAATTCGGAGCTCGCGGCACTCCTTTAAAATAAAGTCTCCCCTGCTATCATTTCCGATAGCCCCAATTCCCTTAAGCGGGAACCGAAAGCCCATCTTACTCAAGGCTTTTAAAACGTTATATGGAGCTCCCCCATTACTGGTACTTTCCCTCAGGATATTCGCCAGTTTTTCTTCTTTTGGGTAAACGTCAACGAGCTTCACATTATCAATGATCCAGTTGCCGCCAGCCAAAATCCCGGTTCCGGTATTTTCTTTCATATCGAATGCATTACCTTTCAGCAAGGTTTTAATAGCAAATTGTTTTTCCATGAATGTCCGGTTAAAATTATCTATTAGTAAAGTATGCTTTTATGCTTTGCATGGAACGTTTTCAGTCGATTTCCAAAAGGAGGCCCTATACAAACACAGGCAAGCTTGACCCCGAAGGTGCCCGCCCGGATGAACACCGTTCGGACGGGGTCACATGTTTATAGAAAAATTCATTCTAACCTTTTTCCCGACCCCGAAGGCGGTCGTATGTGTTTGATACTTTCACATACGACCACCTTCGGGGTCGGTTGTCGTGTATATCGATAAACTATAAACATACGACCACCTTCGGGGTCGACGAGCAAAAACTATTAACCGGACACTAGTAATTGTTTTCTTATAATTATTAAAACTTAAATCATACCAAATCCACAACAGATTTAGTTTCGTGAGATTTTAAAGCTGCGTCAAACAATCGGTGACTCATTAAAGCCTCTTCAGGTGTCACACAGCCGAAGCGGCCATTTAACAGTCCTTCCCGCTCTGCGAAATAAGCTGCCAGCATCTGGAAAAAACAGTCAGAGAAGCCCGGTTCAAATATTGAGCCGGTGTTGGTTGGAAAAGGTACCTGGAACCCGAGATCAACTCGTTGCCACAGCTGCTCCTTTTCGCGCTTAAAAGTCCATAATGCTTTTGTATCCTTCGTATTATATCTTACGCCGCCCTCAGTTCCAAGAATTTCAATATACCATGAGTTAGTTTCGCCCGGTTTCAAACGCTTCATTTCAAGTGACATGGGGATGTCATTACCTTCTATTTTTACGGAAGCAGAAAGTGTTGCATTATTCCATGTATCCCCTTCGGCCCATCCGCCTTTTCCATCCGGTCTTTTAGTTATTATCTTTTGCAGGTGAGCATATACCTTGTCAGGTTTCCACCCCAGTCTAAGTGGAATATGCATCACATGCATGCCGAGGTCGCCCATTACGCCTATCTCACCACAAAACTTCGATTGTCTTTTCCAGTTAATAGGTTTGAGCGGATCCATATCACTGGAGTGGCAGAACCCTGCGTTTATCTCAATGATCTCCCCAATTTTTCCTGATATTACTTCATTGATAACCCTCTGAGGACCGGGTAAAAAAGGCATTTCTGAACAACATCTTACAAAACAGCCGGACCCGGAAATTGCCTCGTTGATGTTTTTTGCAGCATTAAGGTCTACCCCGAATGGCTTCTCGGCCAGGAGATCCTTTCCTGATTTAATCACCTCTATATAATACTGTTCGTGAAGAAAATGAGGAAGAGCTACATAAACCACATCTACTTTCGAAGATGCAAGCAGCTCTTTATAATCCGTAGTTAATAATTCCACCGATTGTATTTGCTCATACCATTTCAGGGCGTTTGCATCCAGGTCGCATACCGCTTTTAATTCAACTTTAACCGGGTAGTCGTTCAGAGAGAACCACCGTCCAAATGCGGAGGCTACTTCCTTACCCATTAAACCACCACCAATGATGCCTACATTTACGACTTTCATTCTTATATATATTTTTTTAATAAAAATGAAGTCCGTCGGGAAAACCCAGCGGACTTGCATAATTGTTCTTATTTATTCCCCTTAACCCAGCCTATTACGTCCTCTGGTTTGGCATTATCGTGAACAATCGCCATCAAAGCCCGTGTCATGCCCCCAGAATTAACATGCTGCACTACGTTTCTGCCATAAACGATCCCTTTAACACCCTGCTTCATTAACCTGTAAGTACGGTCTAAAAGCTCCTCATCGTCAGCACGCCCGCCGCCTCTGACCAGGATCGGCACAGCACCGGCTACTTCAACAACCTTGTGGTAATCTTCTACTTTATCACAAGGATCGGCTTTGATTATATCAGCACCCAGTTCTACAGCCTGTCTTACTAAAGGCAATATGATATCGATATTGCCGTCAACCATATATCCGCCTGCCTCACTGTTCGGACGGAACACCAATGGCTCGATCATCAAAGGCATCGAGTAGTGATCGCACATTGGCTTTAATTTCAGAATATTCTGGATACACTGATCAGTTACCTCCGGGGCTCCGGGTATACGGAACAGGTTAACAACCACACAGGTAGCATCAAGGCGCACGGCCTGAAGCACCGGTTCTTCGATCATTCTGCTATATAAAACTGATTGCAATTCCAGGCCGTAAACGTTTGCAACATCTGTTCGCAGCACTAAAGCCGGCTTCTTTTTGCCAGGTACTGATTGTAAATGATGCGCTTGTCCAACAGTTAATTGTATAGCATCCGGATCAGCGTCAATCAGGATTCTAACTGACTTTTCAATGTTCTCTATACCTCCTAAAAATGTCAATTCATTGAAAAATCCATGATCGATAGCCACATCAAAGCATTTGCCTGATTTTTCATTGAACAATCTATTTAGTCTACTCTTTTTCATCTTCTTTATTTTTATTTAATTAACAATTACTTTAATTTTCTCTTCCGGCCTTCAGATATTTCGAAAGAAGCTGATTCATTCCTTCAGCATTAGAAATACCAGAGCCTGCCGACCTTCCAGCGCGCTCAATTGAACCGATATTTTAAATGATCTGAGAAGGCAGAAGCCTTTGCATGAAATTCAAAAAGTGAGATCCATCAGGAACGCACTTTAATTATTTATTTTTTTTCCTACGTGATAATACATCCGACACGCTGACTGGGATACCACCCTTTCTCTTGCTTTCGTCAGCAGCATCCATAAATGCATAAATTTCTATAGTTTCATCCTCAGACACAGGAGATTTTCCTGTACGGAAAAACTCTACTATGGCGACTACCAGTGGACGATATCCTGCAAATACACCTATAGAAGCTATTTTTCCTTCTCCAAATGCCGTCCCTCCAAAACCGCTCTTTCCCTTCCTGACGCCACGAAAAACTCCTATGCGTCCATCACCCCAGTCGCCCACAACGACATCTGCACCATCGGTAAAGGTCCGGGTAACAGTCTTACAACCGGTTCCTCCCATTACTGTATAAAGAGACTCGACTGCATGAATACCATCCCAAAAAAGATCCACGTGCGACTTCTGTATCGGGGCAGGCCCGTAGGTGTTTGCTCCCAAAACCCTTCCAACAACTTTTCCTTCACGGATATCCAGGGCCTCCTTGACGTAACGGAGAGGCGAGCACGAAAAAGTCGGAACCTTATATTTTCGGGCCATTTTAAAGATAGCCAATACATCAGACAAGCTTGCTGCAAGTGGCTTATCCACATAAACGGGCTTTCCCGCCTTCAGTACCGGCATGATCTCTTTAAAGTGAGGCCGGCCGTCGTTTGTCAGCAACATAACAGCGTCTACCTTTTTTACCATCTCTTTAATAGAGCCTACAAACTCGACACCCTGACCTTTTATCGTTTCAGTAAAATTTTGAAGCTGTGCTTCAGAGAACTCTACATCCGGGTTACCCGGAGGATGAAAGATCGCTACCACCTTGCAACCGCTGAATTCAGGGCTGGAGCCGCCGGAATTGATAATTTCAGTATAGGCGGCGCTGTGAACTGAAAGGCCGATAACTCCAACTCTGATTTCCATTATAAATTAGTTTACCACTTTCATAATACCCCGCATCGTAAAAGAATGACCCGGGAAAGTACAAACGAATGGGTATTCACCAGCGGCTGAAGGAGCGTTGAATTTGATGGTTTCCTTGCCACCGCCATTTAGTAATTTCGTAGCATAAAGTACCATCTCGGTGCCAGGATTAAAATGCTTTTCGGCACCTTTTTCTCCTAACTCAAGCGCCTTTTGCGCTACTACGTCAGCTGTCCCCGGTTTAGAAATAAGCAGATTATGCGGCATCAAGCCTAAATTCTCTACAGTCATTTCCACAGGCTGGGAGGCCTTAACACTAAACTCTGACAAAAGCTGGCCTTTAAATTTAAACCGTAGTTCGTCGGTTGCTTCAATGGTAAGAATAGCCGTCTTGTCATTTTGAAATTCAGGACCCTTACTTACCACCGGCGCTGCAGGCTTTGGAGCCGCCGCAGGCATATTGTGGTTTTGGTGCGGATTAACAGCTGCCGTGTTTACCGGTGCTTTCCAGAATTTCTCGTAACCAATTCGGTGATTCATACCACTTACTGTTGAGTCAGATTTAGCCGGCTTAAAGGTATCTTTACCGCTCCAGAAGAAGTTTACCTTCTGTGCCGCCAGTCTTACCTGATATTCCGGCGAAGCAAGAACCTTTACAAGCAGCTCCCGGTTCACCACATTGTGCTGCTGGTGCAGCCACAGGATCTCAAGCATGGGTAACGCATCTTCCTTTTTCTTTGGATCTAATTTAGCGGCAAATTGCTGCGCTTTCTGGATCACTTCATCAGTATTTCTACCGCTAAGTTCAACACGCACTGCATGACGGATCCCATCAATCGGATGTCTGAATAATTCCAATAGATTTTCTACAGGTTGACCGTATATTGACACGGGCTTTTGTAACGGTCGGTTAGTAGCAACCATCCGGTAGATCCTTCCATGCGTATGATCACGGCTTATGTCTCTCAAGTTATAGGGAGAGTGAGTAATAACAGCCTGGTGCCAATCAGCGAAGTAAAGTGCCCCGTCAAATCCAACTACCCCGTCACTGGGACGGAAATTAGGATCTCCTGTATAGTCTTTACCGATCACACGTGGAGTAGCTTCAGAGCTTGGAGCAAATTTGGGATCGCTTCCGGTAAAGATCAAATTACCTACCTCTTCTCCTTCAATTACCCCTTCATCGAGGTAATTCAACTTATATCTTTTAATTCCCTGGAAACCAATCACATTGTACACCAGATAATTATTCTGGTACTCTTCAGGGAAGTTTCCACTCGATAATATCTGATTCGAAGTAAATGGCCTGATGGTTTGCTTGAATAAAGGACGTTTTTCAAAATCACCTTTATCGGTGGTCGAAGTCACGGTACGCTTGAAATACACCTGGTATGACCTGCCGCTCGTGCCGTCAGAGATAAATTGATTCCCCCATTTATCAAAGCTAATTCCATGGGGATTAGGACTGTTATCTACAACAAGCGAGAAGTCAAAGGTGCGCGGGTTAAAGCGATATAAGCCAGACTCGCCCGACTCAGCGCTTTTACGCCATGGTGTCTCAATGTTTTCAAGAATGAAAATACCACGCTGATAGTAGATATTCCCGTCAGGACCATAAATAAGGTTGTTTGCAGTATGGTGAGTATCATCAGAACCCAAACCGCCTAACATACGGTATCTCACATCCGCTACACCGTCTCCATTGGTATCCTTGAGGAATAAAATATCGGGTGCTGATACGACGATAACACCACCGTTCCAGAACTCGAAACCTGTAGGATTAGTAACATACGCAAATGTCGTGGCCTTATCGGCGACACCGTCTCCATTCTCATCGGTGAGTGTGACTATGCGGTCCCTCATTGGTTTCATAGGCTCCCACTTCGGATAATCAGCCCAGGAAGCAACCCACATTTGTCCTTTAGTATCCACCTGCATAGCAACCGGATTAGCGATCTCAGGGAACTTATCCTCGGCTGCAAAAACTGTAACCTTCATATCTTTGGGGATAGTCATTCGCTTGATCGCGTCTTCTGCGCTTAAATATTGCACGTCGCGGGTGATGTGTGTACCAACCGGATATGGCGGCGGGACGTTGCTGTCATCAACTTTGGCATCTTTACCCTGTGCCCTGACCCAAATACGCTTGTCGCGATTGGCGGTCATAGCTTCAAACATTTTCAATTCATTCTGCAGCGTAACGTGGTTACCATCCTGAATAGTACGCGTTCCCCAAACATCATTACCACTGGTTGAGCGGTAGCGGTTAAACCAATGCCAGTTCTTGTCTACTACGGCACTACGTAATGAATCAAGACCAACTTTTGCCATACTGACTTTTTTTCCAAACAGGGTCTCAGTGATGTAGAGCGCTACTCTCCGGTTCCCCTCATTGTTCAAATGAATACCATTGATCGTTAACGGTTCCTTGGTAGTGTCATACATCTTCTGGGTTGCATTAAACAGATCCACATATGCGACACCTTTTTCCCGCGCAACCTGCGACATGGCAGTTGAATAAGCCAGTAAACGGCGGTTATTCTCTTTTCCATCCGGCAAGTTCTTTGACTCCAGATTTTCGTGAGCTATAGGCGAAAACAGCACCAAACGCGGAGCCGCCTTTTTATCATATTTCTGTTTACGAGTATGATCTATAAAGGCAACCAATTGCTTTTTAAACTCAGCCGGTTTGTCTTCGAACGACTCATTATAACCAAAAAATGCAAAAATAACACTCGCGCCAACGTTTGTCAGATGCGTATCACTATCTCCGAAACCCGAATGGGCACGCGGGCGGTAGTGAACCTGATCACCGGTGTACCCCAGGTTCCTAAAAACTAATTTTCCTGTCGGGTAGGTAGATTGAAGGTAAGTCTCCAACCAACCGTCATGCTGCATCCGGTCAGCAAGTCCGTTCCCGATAATGGCAATCTTATCACCCGGCCTGAGGTCAAACCTGGCACTCTGTGTCCAGCTCACCAGGAAAATTATCAAGGGGATTAAAATTACAGGCGCAACCAATTTTAGAAGGAACCTGCCTTTTAAAAAGGCAGGTTGAACCGGTAATTTGTTTAGTGCTTTGAATCGATTCATCGTTTTATTATTATTATTATTTCTCTCAGCAATATACATTATTAATGCATTTCAACTGAACATGTACCCAGGCCGGACCTCAAAAAGTTGAACTGAACATTTGGGTGATCGGCAAGCACCGACATCGGCACAGATACGTCTGGAATATTGTTGGAAATCATGTATGTTGTCAACCTTTGTCCGAAAGGATTGTCATGCGCACCTGCGTGCCAGATTGAAACTTTCTCAGACTGCCAGGTTTCTTTAGGACCAACTGTTACTGCCTGCGTTGGGATCGTTGGAGCATTTCCTCCGCAATGTAATCTCGAGTTCTGTGCGATGGTTATTGGATGCAGATCGAGAACACGGGTGCTGAGTTGTTTATATTCTTCCACTGTAGGCGGGTTGTCGATGTACTTGCCCTCACGCATAGGTGGCTCATTAAAAGCCCAGTGCTTCACGTCGCCCTGACCTCCCTGCATAATAGCACATTTAGCTTTCGACCAGCTTTCTATATATTCTTTTGTATCAGCCTTTGCAAAATGGACGTTTTCATCAGGCATAACTAAATCCTTACGGATCCTGTTCAGACATAATGTTTTGAAAGCCCGCTTAAACGACAACGGGTGTGTTTCGGGTACTTCTTTACCATCGATTACCCACTCGTCCATGCACCAGAAATGTGCGTGTTTAAGAGACAAACCCATCTCGTTTACCAACATGGCAACCAAAGGCAATTGCTCTGTCGGACCGATCGGTCCGCATATACCTACAGGATTGTCAGCAGTAGCCGATTTCCAGGTAGTAATAAACTCAAGAGCCTCAGCCAAATAAAATTCTTCTATTGTATCATAGAATACAACTTTGAAGCCCGGCCTTGACATACCAATCATATCCTCAGCTGTCAAGCTTGCAATCTTATCTGTTACTTTCTGACCTAAATCCAAGGTAGTATAATCCCACCAACCCGGAGCAATCGAACTTTTCTTACGCATAATATATTTTTAAAAATGTTATAATTTATTGTTGTCTAATTCGTGTTGTTATTATTCAAACTTATAGTCATTATTAACCAGGTAGCACTCTCCCAGATCCTTCAAAGGATCAAATCCCTCCTCAGAAAAGCCCACATGCAGGTGTCTTCTCCATCCCTCAGCATGCTGAAAACGGCCAGACATTGTTCCTACAGTCAAAGAGAACTGCTCCATCGACTTGATGTAAGAGTTCATCTTCTGGCTATCTTCCAGCCAATTTTGCTGACTCCTGTGAGCTTCAAGCGCCTCACGTTTAACATGATGAACCGAACTTGTATCAATAAAGAGTTCAGGAATTACCTTCCGTCTTAACGGATCTAAAAGAGAGTGAGGCAAAGCATGGTAGACAGCACAGTCGTAATTATTGGTGGCGGAGTAGTCAGCAGCGAAATTCGGAACTCCGCGGATAAACGCAGCTGTAACGGCCAGGCGGCTGGTATTCATATGATCTTCCATGTAGTCTGAAGGTGAATGTGTCAATATCACGGATGGCTTTACCAACCTTACAATACTTGTCAACTTCCTGAGCAGGTCGAGCTCATAGAAAATCTCAAAGTCGTTGCATATCGGATCGTGGAATTGAGCTCCCATGATCTTCGCTGAATTTTGAGCTTCCTTCAATCTTATTTCTGTAGTTGTAGAAGAATCGGTTTCGATACTCCCACAATTACCCGTGGACAGATTCATATAATGGATCTCGTAGCCTTGATTTTTAAGTAAAATCAGGGTTCCGGCCATCAGGAATTCAATATCATCAGGATGTGCTGCTACTGCTAATGCTGTCTTCATCTTTTCCCTTCCGAATAATATTACAATCTCACTGGTTTGCCGGTTGCTGCAGATTTATCAGCTGCGAAAATGATCTCATGGGTTTTGATTCCATCTTTCAGGCTTGTAAGCGGCATATCCTCACCAGCTGCCAGGCTTTCGAAAAATGTATCGAACTGTGCCTGATAAGGGTGATCTGCTACATCTCCCGTATCGAGCATTTTCATGGCCAATGAACTCCACAAATGATGATCAGTTCCGAGTTTCTCGGAGTGAAACTTATCATCCAACAGGCTTCCTTCGCTGCCAAAAAGATGAGTATGGAAATAATATGGTTGAATACAATCAATAATAGCTGAAGACTTACCCACTCTCCCATCTTTAAATTTGAAGATACTTACCCTGCTAGTTGTATACTCATAAGCCTGAAAAATCGGGTTTTTAGATTTCGTCTCGTAGCTTGTGACTTCTTCAACGTCGGTTCCCATGAATAAAAGCAGGGCATCTAATGCATGGCAGCCAGCAGTAAGAATAGAGCTGCCACCTTTGTCCTTTTTAATATTCCAGTGGTACTGACCATACCAAGGACCAAGCCCATGAAGATAATCAACCTCAGCATAGTGGATGTCTCCAATCAATCCTGTATCCACAAGTGATTTAGTAACCATGAATTGATTAGAATAACGGCACTCGAAACATACGCAAACCTTTACACCTGCTTTTTTCACTTCAGATTCGATCATTAAGCAATCTTCCCACGAAAGCGCCATTGGCTTTTCAAGAATGATGTGCTTTCCTGCTCTTGCTGCAGCAACTGCCTGGGCTGCATGCTGGTCTGAGTAACTTGTGATTGACACTGCGTCGATGCTCTTATCAGACAGCATAGCGTCTAAATCAGTATAGGTTTTGATTGGAGTCCCCCATTTTTCACTTTCTGCTGTATCATCATGCGGTCGTGATGAATAAATAGCCGTCACCTGAGCATTTGGACTCTTATTAATAGCTGTAATATGTGCAGTAGCTACCCAGCTATAACCAATTATTCCTACATTATACTTTTTCATAAATGCTTATTGTTTAAAAAATTAGAATTGTTGTATTACTTACATGATTTAAAGACCGTTACTTTCGTTATTTTGCTTTGGCAAGGACACTTGCTAAAGTCACCGGCACGCCACCGAGCTTCTTACTTTCATCAGCTGCTTCCATAAATGCGTATATCTCCAGCGTCTCTTCTAAACTGACAGGAGATTTCCCGGTGCGGAAAAATTCTATAACTGCAACAAGCAATGGCCGGTATCCCTCGAACGTACCCAGATTGGCAATACCTTTTTCTCCAAATGCAGTTCCACCGTAACCTTTACTGCCTGTTCTGATTCCCCTGAACACGCCAATACGCCCTCCTTCCCAGGTTCCAACGATGACATCCGCTCCCTCTGAATGTGTACGCGTGACTTGCTGGCAACCAACTCCACCCATGATCGTGTAGAGCGACTCGACGCCGTGGATCCCGTACCAGAACATATCTGTATGCGCTTCCTGCAATGAGGCAGGGCTATACGCGTCTGCACCCAGAACTCTTCCTACTTTACCATTCCGGATCTCTTGCGCGCTGCTTACGTAGCGCAGACTTGAAGAAGAGAACACAGGTACATTATATTTTCTGGCTTCATTTAAGATGGTGATTACATCTTTAAGATTCGCAGCTATAGGTTTGTCAATGAATACCGGCTTCCTGGCCTTGAATACTGGCATCAGCTGCTCAAGGTGTGGTCGTCCATCGTTCGTCTCCAGCATTACCACATCCGACATTTCAAGCAACTTATCAACCGAATCAACGAGCTGGATACCGCGTTTTTTGGAATTCTCTGTCCACGTGGCCAGCGACTCAGCCTTGAACTCAACATCAGGATTACCTTTAGGATGATAGATTGCTACTACCGTAAAACCGCTGATGTCCGGATTGTTTGTTTCCACGTTCAGCATTTCCGAGAACGCCTCAGTGTGAACCGACAAGCCAATAATACCTACTCTAACCTTTTTTTGACTAGTGCTGTTTGCAAACAGTAAGGGCGACATGCCGGTTACTCCAACGCCTATTCCGGCAATTGCTGCAGTTTTCAGGAAGTTACGACGTAGAATTCTTTCTTTCATTTTAAACGTATTAGAGGGAAATCAAATTTCACTTTCTTGAAGAATTTAATCAGATACTCCTGTTTACATTAGTGATACTTTTTTCTATATCTTGTATTCTAATGGGAGATTGTTTCATTTATAGCAATTAAATATAAATTAATTACTTTTTATCCCGCGCTACACCTAAGGCGATTCTAAAACCGTCCCTGGAATCGGAATAGGCAATGCCCTGAAGTCCCAGACGGACCGCAATACGTGCGTTACCGGGAACGTCAAAATAATTTCCGCTGCGGCAAACGGGACGATAGTTCTGATCCACAAAAAGAGGCTCTTCATGACCTCCCTTAGGATCAAAATGGTCCAATACAATTTCCCATACACCACCGCACATATCCGCCAGACCAAAACCATTTCTTCCTTTTTCTCCAAAATGATCAACTGGAGAAACAAATGCAAAACCATCACTCCAGGGCGCTTTAGCTAATGGCCAGGTCTTATTTCGACCAGGCAGAAAGTCAATAGCGGAAATGTTCAACCGGCCTTCACCTTCGCTCAGATCATTGCCCCACCAGTAGTAAGTATCTTCACGTCCACCCCTCGCTGCATATTCCCATTCTGCTTCAGTAGGTAAGCGATATTCAAGTCCTTTTGGAAGCCGGCCCGCAGCCCTTTCCCGCTTAGTCAGCCACTCGCAAAATGCTCTGCCATCATTCCAGCTCACGCAGACCACCGGATATACATCTCTCAGGGGGAAACCGAAATTAGGATCTCGCCAGCTCTTACCGCTTAGAGATATCCAAGGATGAGGTGGTGCCTTAGCGGTGATCTTCCATTCAGGGTCGAAAACCTGGGTTTTGCCTCCTGGCTTCTCCGCATCTGTAATATACCCGCTTTCCTCAACGAAGCGTCTAAACTGGCCGACGCTAACTTCTGTACGACCCATCCAGAAACCATCCTTCACGCGCATCGGACGTGGGTGTTCACCTTCATAGGACTCGCGTGAAGTTCCGGGTGTTGCGCCACCTTCAATACCTGTAGCCCAGGCCTTTTCTGCAGCCGTGCTGCCCATTTTAAATTCCCCGGGCGGGATATAAAGCATCTCGAGAGACACACCTCCTCCCAGATCAAGTTTTTTTACCGTATTCTGCCCAGGTCTGTCTGCATCAGACTTGAGCTTGTCTGCGTTACCCTTAGCTGTTGCCATGACCCCAGGTATGGATCGTAAATCCAGAAAGACAATAAATACCAAAAATAAAATAAGCAAAAAAGTCCTTTTCATGATATTGATTTTGATAACTTGATTAAATTGTCAGAACAGAAACAATCATGTTATAAGCTTTTCCGGCCTGCAAATGCAGGCCGGAAAAGCTATATACTTCTTTCAATACAGCATAATTTTCACAAAATCCTATGTTTCCTGATCAATGGTCAGGGTTCTGAATTAACTTTGGATTCAGCTGAGTTTCAGTCAAAGGAATAGGGAGTAGTGCCCAACCCGGTTTATGTGTTCCTTTTTTATTTATCGTCTTCAGGTGACCTCTGTATTTTCCTGTAAGCTCAACTGATGCACCCGTAAAAGTTTCCGGAGTATCGGTTAGCTTCATTCCGTGGAATTGTTGTTCCATCACAGTAAACCAAATACCCCATCTGCGAATATCCATGTACCGGATATCTTTCTCCAGCGCGAATTCGATGCGCCTTTCAAGGCGCACTATCTCTCTTAATTTGGCGCGATCCAATTCCGTAACGGCAGGCATAGCTACTTCTGCCCTGCCCCTGACTTTGTTTATGGTCTCATCAAGCAGTTCCTGGGTGATAGCTTCATTATTTTCAAGTTTAGCCTCTAAATAACTTAAAAGCACTTCTGCATAGCGTATATGTATTACATCGTCACCAGATGACCCCATATCTCCGAGATAGCCTTCTGTAGCATACTTTTTCCAGCCATATCCGGTTGCACCAACCAAAGTCCCTATTGCGCTGTTTGCCCTTGTGAAGAGCTTCCCATTAAATACAGTATATCCAGGTAGGAAGACAGTAGCATACAGGCGAGGGTCGCGATTCTCGAATGGCTTAGCCGGATCATATAATGGCGATGTTTCAATGGGCAATCCGTCTTTCATCAAGTAGCTGCTTATTAGCTCCTCATAAACGTTAGTTTCCTGATAGCCACCGTAAGCGTCCGGAAGATAATTACGCTGAGCTTTGGTATTACCGAAAAGACCGGCGATGAAATTGGTTGACAAGATAGTTTCTTTAGTATCTTCTCCTCTTTCTTCGAATATAGCCTTGTAACGAGGGTCAATAATATGTACTTTCAGATCAATAATCTCTTTATAGGTTTTAGCGGCGTCAGCCCACTTCTTTTCCATGAGTTCTAATCTTCCTTTAACAGCAAGTGCTGCGGCTTTCAGTATACGCCCTTTTTCGCTCGCAGGTCTGGTGGCCGGCAAATCTTTTGCAGCTGCCGTCAGCTCAGCTTTAGCAAAATCCGATACTTCTGCCAGGGTAGCACGGACCTGGGTTTTCGACTCATCAACAGTTAAAACTTGCTTAATTAATGGAACCCCTCCATAAAACATTGCAAGTTGCCAATACTCGTAAGCTCGCAAGAATTTAGCTTCAGCAATCAGCTGGGCTTTCTTCGTTGCATCCATGGTTACTTTGTCTATATTAGCAAGAAAATAATTGGCCTTAAAAATGGTGCGATAACCCCTTGTCCAGATCGAACCAGCTACCTGGGCATCACTGGAAACCACGTATCCGCTATAAATAAGTCCCACTTTACTATTTTTATAGTCTGAATCATCGGTCATACTTGACAGGATAAGCAGCTCATTACCATTGTTATTACCAGTACCTACGCTACTCCCGTTGTACATCCCCGTTAAAGCCAGAAGAGCATCACCTTCACTATTCCAAAACGCACCCTCCGACAGGTCTGTCAGTGGCTGTTGATCCAGCAGATCTTTTTGACATCCGGATAGACTGACTATAGAAATCAGTATGCCTGCGCTTACTATCCTTATTCTATTAAATATTTTCATCTGTTTATTTGTTTGTTTGTTATTGGTGATGAAGCAATCATGATTTGATAATCATACCCCTGCGGGCTTTGGCAAAATCATGATGGTTTCATAATCGTTTTTGATTGATTAAAATTTCAAACTTAAACCTGCAACATACATTCTCGTAAGCGGGTAGTACCAGTCAGCACCACCGGTTACCATTTCAGGATCCCATCCTTTGTAGAAATCAGAAAGGGTGAATAAATTCTCACCGCTAACATATAAGCGTAGACTGCTTACACCCACTCGGCCCAATAAGCCTTTAGGCAGTGTATATCCGATTTGAGCATTTTTCAGTCTTAAGAAGGTTGCATCACGGTACCAGAAATCAACACGGTTGGTATTAAAAAATCCGGAAGCTATGTTACGTAATTTAGGGTATGCAGCGTTCGGATTTGGATTTGCCGCAGTCCAGCGGTTCTCATAAGCATCACGTTGCACGTTGCTGTTGTTTTCAAGAGGAAAGAAAAACTGGCCCAGAGTTACCTGATCATTTCTTCCGCCCTCTCCCTGCAGCATGAAATTAAAATCGAAGTTCTTATATCCTCCGTTTAAAGTAAGTGCATAGGTTGACGTAGGTAGAGGCTGTCCAATGATAGTTCTGTCATAGGCTGCATTTACAACACCGTCAGGCACACCATTTGGACCGCTGATATCTAAATATTTTATTCCTCCGCCTTGCGCCTGATCAGCAAAGGGCTGAGTCGGATAACCGGCAACATCTGCATTACTGCCAAACAAGCCATCACTTTTGAAGCCGTAAGTACTACCGATAGGATATCCAACAAATAATCCTCTGGCAATATCCTGATTAATATTTGTTAGTTTGGTCACCTTATTATCGACAAGTGATAAGATAGCAGAGACGCCATAAGAAAAATCTCCAATATTATTCCTGTAATTAAGGTTAAAATCCCATCCTCTGTTTTCAACTGATCCGGCATTAGCCAACGACGGGGTCGCACCTAATGTGCTGGAAACAGATACACTATAAAGAATATCCTCAGTGGTCTTTACAAAATAATCAGCTGAAAGCGACAACTTATTGTTAAACATGCCCAGATCAACCCCGACGTTATTGATGGTTGTGGTTTCCCAGGTAATGTCTTTATTAGCTATCGTGGTAACCGCAGCACCCGCACTTAACGTACTGCCGAAAGGGTAAACCGGTGCGAGTGACAACAGATCCTGGTAAGGATAATTTCCAATAGATTGATTTCCTAGCTGTCCCCATGAAGCACGAAGTTTAAGATCGCTTAAGAATGATATCGCATCTTTGAAGAAGCCTTCTTGCGATACCCGCCAAGCTGCTGAGAACGAAGGAAATAACCCCCATCTGCTGTCTTTCGGGAAACGGGATGATCCATCATACCTGGCATTCGCCTCGAACAGATACTTCTCACGGAAATTGTAATTGAATCGCCCGAAATAAGACTGTAGGGTATTTCGTGATGCACTTCCTGTCTGCGTTCCACGAGCAGTTGATCCAGCGTTAATTTCATAAATACTATTATTCGGAAACGCGTCTCTGAAAGCACCAAGACCTCTACCGTCAAAAGTCTGACCTGAAACTCCACCGAGCACATAAAATGTGTGATCTTTCACTTTTTTGTTATACTCGACAAGAGTTTGTAAGGTAAGTGCGGTACTTTCAGACCAATCTTCTCTTAAACTATTTAACGCATTACCATAGGTTGGAGTGATGGCGTATTTCGCAGTATACGCTTTTGTTTGAAAATTTCCATATGTATATCCCAACTGTCCTGTAACCTTCAGATCTTTGAATACATCCCATATTACGCTTCCGTTAGTAATAAAATTAGTGCTTCTATTATTCCGAAATGAAGCGCTTTCCAAATCTGCTTCGGGATGAAGAGTTTCATTTCTACCGTAAAAGCCATCCGGCGTTCTTCCCGGGATAGTATTTGCATTACGCATTGCACCACCCACTATATTACCGAGACCACCGCCGCCGATCCCTGACGGCTGACCATTCTTGTTTAAATTTCCGGCGAGCTTAAGGCTGAACCTTAGTTTATCATTTAGCCTCGTATCAAGGTTCGTACGAATATTATAACGATTTGCATTGTTTTTGGTAATGATACCGTTTTCATTATAATAGCCTAATGAAAACATATACTGCGTTTGCTCAGATCCCCCGCGAACACCTATATCGTGACGGTTGGAAATCCCATTGCCTGAATTGAATAAATTACCGATGTGGTCAAAATTTGGAAAGTTAACCGGATCTTCACCTGATCTGAATTTCGCGATATCGGCATCAGAATATCTTTTAGCTGCGCCGGCATCCACAAAGACCTGATTAATTACCTCTGCGTATTCCCATGAGTTGATCATCTCCGGAACCATTGTAGCTTCTGACTTACCTACATAAGTATTATAGGTAAATACCGGCTTGCCAACAACGCCTCTTTTCGTTTCAACCAGGATAACTCCGTTCGCAGCTTTGGATCCAAAGATGGCCGCAGATGCCGCGTCTTTCAAAACAGAAACACTCTGAATATCGTTAGGGTCAACAAGGTCAAGCGACCCCTCTATCCCGTCAACCAGAACGAGCGGGCTATTACCGGCGCCACTGAATGTACCTTGCCCTCTGACAACCAGGGAAGCCCCGTTATTAGCCGGGTTACCTCCACCTTGCCGCACCTGGATACCGCTCATCTGTCCTTGTAATACAAGTGACGATTTTGTTGCCGCTCTCTTTTCCAGTTGTTCAGCAGATACTGAAGCCACCGACCCTGTCAGGTTCACTTTCTTTTGTGTACCAAAACCCACAACAACCACTTCATCTAATGCCTGTTGATCGCTGACCAAAGTGATATCAACTGAAGTTTGATTGTTTACAGCAACTTCCTGGGTTACAAAACCGATGTAGGTAACTACCAACGTACTGTTGTTATCCGGTACATTGATTGAAAATCTTCCGTCCGTGCCCGAGCTAACCCCCGCAGAGGTTCCCTTTAGTTTAATACTAACTCCGGGAAGAGTTTCTCCTTTCGAATCAGTTACTTTTCCAGTAACAGTTCGACTTTGTGCACTTGCATAGTACGAGGTACTAAACAGTACGAGAAATAGTAGTAAAATACTTTTCATAATTAATTATTGTTTAAGGTGAAATCAAATTTAACCTTAGAACAAGCCTCATTCCAGTACTTATATTTACATTCATAATACTATATTCCAAGAAACCTGATTTATCGATAAATCAGGTTTCTTGTTAAAATTATCGCTGCCAGAATCGTCTGAGGGTCGATTTACTGCAAGTGCATTATTGAAATGCGTATTCAAAAGGACGTGATCATGAGTACCAGAAGACTTCTTTCCGGCAAATACTATTAGTCGGTAAGATCCATGGTACTTTATTCTATTTAAAATCCACAGGCTTTTTACCCTTCTTGAATCCTTCCATTCCGAACATGGTGGGTTCGTAAGTTCCTACATAATCCACATTGCTCTTCTCTGGTATGTTTTTCTCCAGGCCCACGGCCCAGTATGAAGCATTAACCACCAAGCGACGCAGATCTTCACTTATAAAATCAATCGCTGCACCCGTGGTGGTTGTGAAAACCCTGCCCACCCTTCCTGACTCACTTAAATAAGTCCTTGTCCAGGCAAGCGGCATGATAGTTTTGGTCCAGATGGCCGGGCTGGTTGCGGTTAAGCCTTCCGTTCCCTGTCCCCATAGAAGAATCTTTGAGTTAGCAGGCAGGCTCTTAATCCCATAAACTTCCGTCGTAGTCCAGATATCATTGATACCCTTTAATATAGGATTTGCATCGGCAACCTCAAGACCGCTTATCAATGCACGGGTTCCCTCCTTGGCATTTGCACCATGATGATTTACCCAATTCTCCCCGAGTATGCGTTTACCAAATCCGCCTTCCCATCCTTCGGTGGTACTTCTGAACCCATACTTTGCATACTTATTATTCGGGTCACGTTTATAATAGAAAGCGTGGGTAGCAGTTCTCAGGCCGATTACCGGCTTACCTGCAACCAGATACCTGTGAATATGCTCCATCTGATCATCGGGCAGTTCCCTGAACCTCGTAGCTATGATCATCAGATCGGCAGCTGCGAGAAACTCCAGTCCGGGAATATTCTGATGATAATTCGGATCTACGAATTGGGTTTCCGGGTTGATAGAGAATAGTACTGTTGTGCGGAAGCCGTGCCGCTCAGATAATATTTTAGCCAGCATAGGCAGTGATTCTTCAGAACGGTATGCTTCATCCCCCCCGATAAGGACGATGTGCTTTCCGTTCGCCTGTCCGGCAGGGGGTGAAAACTGCAGCCATGGACCGGTTTTCTGCGCGAATGCGACGTGCATACACAGGATTAAAATGCCGGTTAAGACGTACTTCATAAAAATTGAGCTTCTGTTTAAAAAAGGGTTTGCTTGTTTGTTCATTGTTGTATTTTTTGAGACATGAGGTTTGAAGTGTGAGATATGAGCAGGGTAGTCTTGGTTTTGGTTCTTGGTTCTTGATTCTTGATTCTTAATTTGTGATTCCTGATCCTCCTTATTTACCAAGTTTAAAAGCAACAACATGGTCGCCTTTTTCGGCGCCGAGCCTTGTTCCACCGCAGGCCACAACAACATATTGGACCCCATCGACCATGTAAGTGCTCGGTGTTGCATAGCCCGCTGTTGGAAGGTCAGCTTCCCACAATAGTTTCCCGTTGATTTTATCGAATACCCGGAACTTACCGTCCTTTGTAGCCGCAATGAAGATTAAACCACTGGCCGTCACTACCGGGCCCCCATAATTTTCGGTACCGGTCGGGGGAAGTCCCTGGTCTTTATATTTTTTAACATCTCCCAACGGCACTTTCCATTTATGTAAGCCAGTATTCAGGTCGACGGCTGTCAGGATTCCCCAGGGTGGCTTAATACCCGGATCGCCGTTGCTATCCAGAAATTTACTGTAACCTTTCAGGTCCCAGGGCTCCACAGCACTGAATACATCCTTCGCCGAAGCTGCTTTATCCTTGGCGCTTTCATCATCAAACAGATAGCTTATGATCGCATTTCTGTCCTCACTCGAAATTTGCGGGAATCCTGGCATCTTTCCTTTACCTGTGGCTATAATCTCGTAAACTTCTGTTTTCTTTAACGTGTTTTTGATAGTTTTCAGCGCAGGAAAGCCGCTTGCCGGATTTCCAAATCTATCTACACCATGGCAGGGACTGCAGTTTTGCACATACATCGCCTGTCCCCGGCTCATTTCGCCCAGGTTTGTGTTTGATTTAATAGTAACAATCCAGGGAACTTCGTTAGAATTGACATATAAAATACCATCCTTATCTGCCGCAGCTCCGCCCCACTCTGCTCCGCCATTAAGCCCGGGCACTACCAGTGTGGGTTTATCGCTCAGCGGATGAAATATACCCCTCACAGTTCCTCTATATACCTGGAGCAGAGAATCATAATCCGGAGAGGATTTATGAAGATCTGATTCGGTGATCAAATTTCTGGAGACCGGGGCCGGTATAGTTGGCAGAGGTTGCGTCGGCCAGGCCTCCTCCTCTGCAACCGGTGATTTTGGTACTGCGACGTCTTCGATCGGGAAAATTGGTTTCCCTGTTTTTCTGTCGAACACAAAAACATGACCGGATTTTGTAAACTGGGCAACGACATCCATGCTTTTGCCATTCCTTTTTATGGTTATCAAGTTTGGTGGTGAAGGGATATCCCTATCCCAGATATCATGTCTTACGAATTGATAGTGCCAGATCCTCTTACCCGTATTAACATCTAAGGCAAGCAGCGTGCTGGCAAATAAGTTTGCTCCTTTCCTGCTCCCGCCAAAAAAATCCGGAGCTGCCGATCCGGTAGGCGCGTAAACAATACCCCGTTTCTTATCGATCGCCATTCCGGTCCAGTTATTCGCACCGCCCACAATTCCCTTGTCATGTACGTCCGCAGGCCAGGTGTCATGACCAAACTCGCCTGGCAAGGGTATCGTATGAAAAACCCATGCTATCTTTCCGGTCCTGACATTGAAGGCTTGAATAAAGCCAGGTGCGGCTCCGGCGCTTTCCATCATCACAGTTGGCATAATGAGCAGGTCTTTGTAGATGGTACCCGGGGTTCTCGACATCAGATACTTCTTTTCCAGGGCTTCAGGTTTACCAAGGCCAGATTTTAAGCTTACCCGGCCATTGTTGCCAAACTCTTTAACAGGCTTCCCCGTCTTCGCGTCGAGGGCATATAACCACTGATCATAACTGCATAATATACGCTTATCCGCGCCATCCTCCCAGTAGGTCACCCCCCGGTTAACAAGAAATCGTTTAACGGTATCGGGATTAAATCGCCACTTCTCTTCGCCGGTCGCCCCATTTAAGGCAAATACATTACCTGCTGCAGAGATCCCATAAAGTACTCCTTTGATAATTATCGGATTACACTGGAACACTCCTGAGTCACCTGTGTTATATTGCCAGGCGACTTCAAGCCGGTTAACGTTCGATCTGTTTATCTGATCCAGCTTAGAATAATGATTCATTTCTGAGCCTCCAAGATATGCCGGCCAGTCGCCTTCATCATTTACTTCCCCGGTAAACGCAAACATGCCCAACACCAGCATTGATAAAATACAGAGAAACAGTAGTAGTTTTTTCATACGTTTTTATTTACAGATTCTTATCGGTGTCAGGTATGAGGTATCAGGCCGCTCAAACCTGATACCTCATACCTGATTTCTACCACCCCGGATTTTGTTTATAGTTTTTATTTAATGTAAGCTCTAATGATGCAAGTGGATTTAAGTAATCCCGCTCCGGTTTAAAGCCATATCCCGCGGGCAGTGCTTTTAAATAAGGATCTATGTATCCGTTTGCATCCAGGTAAATATTAGTACCTGGTTTCATTTCCGGGAAATCGGCCTGAACGAACCTCGCCCCCAACGATCTTTTGTTCACAATTAAGTGATGTGCCCGCCATCTCAGGAAATCTTGCAGCCTTAATCCTTCAAAAGCCAGCTCAACTCTTCTTTCCCTTCTAACCTCATTTATGATAGGTGATAAAGAAGGGAAATCCCAGTTAGGGTCATTTGTGATACCATTCAATTGCAAACGTGCCATTCCAACGCGGTCTCGCAATTTATTTATTGTCAGGTCTACATCTGCCTGGGTAATCTCTCCCAACTCAGCACGGGCCTCTGCATAGTTCAGCAAGGCCTCAGCGTATCTGAAAATGATTGAACCAATCTGCGACTGGTAATAATTTTGCTTCAAGTTTTCACCCCATGCGTTTGAGTGTTTTTTTAATTGGTACCCGGTTACGTTCAAATAAGAACCTGTTTGATGAAGGTCCGCTCTTTTAAAGAACGTGGTATCATTAGCGCCGAGAATATTAAGCGCATCACCGGGAACCCAGATACTTTGTGCCAGACGCGGGTCTCTGTTTTTCACAACATTGGTCAGGTTTGCATCACCGGCATACAGCGGGCTTCTGGATATAGGCATACCGTCTATTGATAAATAGCTATCTACCATATCTTTCGTAACACCCATACCCATTCCCCATATACTTGGAGCCCAGCGAACCAATCCAAGGCTTGCATCCCATTTCTTCCAGAGCATCACCTCTGGATTACTACTGTAATCATTCTGTCCGAACAGGTAAGCATAGCTGTTCCTGGGATTGCCAGAGGTATAAACATTATAATCTCCGCCATCAATAAGTTGCTTTGCAGCATTACGGGCCAGTTCCAGATATTTCCTGCCGTCAGAACCTGTCACTCCAAAAGGAGTTCCCGCGTGATATTTCTCCCAGGTACCTTCAAAAAGCGCAACCCGGGATTTGAGCAATTTTGCCACCTGGCTGTTTAAGCGCGACGCAGAAGCCTGGCCTTTACCCTTCATTAACAGGACGGCTTTGTCCAGGTCGGCTAAAACTGAATCGACCACTACGTTGCGCGGTGTCCTGGCCATTTGCAGCTCGCTGGAATTTTGATCCAGGGGCTTATTTACCCAGGGCACATCCCCGTAATCGCGCACCAATGCAAAGTAAAAGTAAGCCCGGAAAAAATAAGCTTCCCCTATAAATTGGTTAATCGAAGCTGCAGGTGCGGATACTCTTTTGTAATTTTGAAGGAAGTAGTTTACGCTTCTTATGTTAGTCCACGACGACGACCATGCACCACCTGAAGCCGGTACGATACGGGTTCCTGCTAAAGTTGGGTTAAACCCAACCAAGATCAGATTATCGCTATTACCGTCCAGCAGGTTCATATCGTTCCTGGTTTCATTTGGAAACACCGTGTAATACTGGTTCACATACATTTCCAGGTCCGCAGCAGTTTTCCAATACACATCGCCGGATACGGCATCCAATGGTTGCTTATCCAGGAACTCCTCCTTACATGAACCCAGAACAAGAATAAACAGGATGATATATAAATTATAGATTTTCATGACTGTAAAATTTAAAATGTAATGTTTAGACCACCTACAAATGCGCGGGATAGCGGATATACAGGAGTGCCTGCAGCCGATCTTACGTTTGTTTCAGGATCAAATGATTCCATCATTTTTGAAAACGTAAATACATTTTCACCTCCTACATAAAACCTGGCTTTTTGAATACCCACCCTTCTGGATATTTGTGTAGGTAATGAGAACCCAAGTTGAATATTCTTCAGACGCATGTAAGCGGCATTCTGAAGATACCTGGACTGAACCTGCTGATTCTTGAAGTTTTCTGCAGTCAGGTATGGTCTGGCGAAATAAGAATCGGTATTGGACGGACTCCAGTAATCCAGCGTATGTGCAGGAATGATCGTACTGGTCCAGGATCCGCCGAAGCCGTAGAAAAATTGGCTGGACATCCACAGATCTCTTTTTCCTACACCCTGCAAGAACATAGAGAAGTCGAATAACTTATAACTTACGCTTCCGTTTATTCCGAATAAATACCTGGGAGAAGTATTTCCAATCACTTTCATGTCCCCAGGATTAGCCAGCGTCTGATTGCCATTAGTAATTTTCCCGTCACCGTTCAGATCCTTATACCTTACATCACCTGCGCCCCACCTGCTATACAGACTGGCCTGGTTAGGCCCCGCGGCTGCTTCCGCGTCAGTTTGAAACAGTCCTGCAGTTTCATAGCCCCATACCTCGCCGTAATTCTGGCCGTTATAGAAGTTACCTATAAAGTTGGTCGGATTATTATATTTCGTAATTACTGTTTTGTTATCTGAAAGCACTAACCCTATATTATAGTTCAGATTATTGTTTACCGATTGTCTCCAGTTAATAGCGAGTTCGATACCTTTTGTTTCCAGGGTAGCGTTGTTATTCAGCGGAACACTCGCTCCGTAAATAGCCGGCACAGATTCTCCCGGCCCGAACATATTTTCCGTCTTCCGGTTATACCAGTCTAAAGTAAAACCTAAGCGGTTATTAAGAGCTTCGGCATCAATACCGAAATTGAGGGTCTTAGATGTCTCCCAGGTTAAGCCAAGGCTTCTGTTAGAGGGTACGGTAGTATATACCGGCCGCTTTCCATCAATTATCCAGGGCAAATTAGTCTGTACCGGAACGGTCTCCACGTGCAGATAGTTGGCAACGTTCTGGTTGCCCAGCGAGCCGTAAGATGCGCGGAGCTTCAGTGCATTTACAACATTGGATACAGGCTCCCAGAATTTCTCTTTCGAGATATTATACCCAACCGAAGCAGACGGGAAGAAGCCCCATCTCCTGCCGCTTTGGAACCGCGACGACCCGTCATACCTTCCGTTTAGCTCAAGGAGATACTTTTCACTGAAATTATATGAAAATCGCATAAATGTGCCCAGAGTAGACCAATGCGACATGTTTTCATCCACGTCCTTATCACCTATCGCGGTGCTGATCGCAGGTACCTCTTCACTGATCAAGTCCCTGCGCCAGCCGTTAAGAACCAGGTCGTTGGACAGTTCAGCTTGCCCGCCCAGCATTACAGCGAAGGAATGATTTTTAATCTGCCTGGTATATTCTGAATACACGTTAGAAGTGAAATATTCATTATAGGATAATTCCTGGAACATTCTGTTCCAGTTTTGGCTATAATGCTTAATAGGCGTTACCCCATCAGTGGCTAATCCCCAAATAACTTTTCTATGATCACTCCTTCTGTAACTATTTGTATTAAAGCTGACATCACCGTTAACCTTCCAGTTTTTAGCCAGTTTCAATTCAAATGAAGGGTTTAGCCATAAATCGGTAATGTACTGCTTATCACTGCCACCATTTGCCAAAACCGGGGGTTGGTTCTTGTCCATCGCAAAATCCCCATTGGGAGTATAAACCGGATCCGTTGGCCATGATATTCCCAAACTTGAGAAGAAACTCTGTCTGTCGCTTGCAATCTGTGATTGAAAATATTTTTGATAACTCCGGTTAAGTTTGGCTTTCACTGATACGGTAAACTTCTCAGTAACCTTCATGGAGATATTTGAAGTCAGATTATATCTTTGAAATTGTTCATCAGCAAAGTTCAGTTTACCCGGCTCACTCAACCAGCCCAAGCCAACGTAGTAGTTTGTATTCTTAGAACCGCCGCTTATCCCTGCATTATGCCGTTGCGATAGAGCCCAGTCTTTATAAAGTACATCATACCAGTCCGTATTGGCATTTCCCAGGTTCCAGTATCCCCACCCATTAGGGTCACTGGGATTTTTTACCATCGAGGGAGTATTAACGGGATCGGCCTGATATTTAACGATCCTGGCAAGGGTTTCATCGTTAAATATCCTGTTCTGGCCAGAATTGGTTGCCGCTTCGTTTATACTATTGGCAAATGTCAGGGAATTAACGAAGCCGGGGAGATACGTAGGCTGCGCCATGGCAAAGCTATTATTATAGCTTACCTTCATCTGTTCGTTTAATTTGCCTGATTTGGTAGTGATCAAAATAACACCATACGCAGCCCTTGATCCGTAGATTGCGGTCGACGCTGCGTCTTTAAGTACAGATATCGATTCCACATCATTCGGATTAACACTATTCAGATCCATAGGAGCGCCGTCAACAAGAATGTATGGGGAACCGCCTGAAAGGGAGCCAATTCCCCGTATATTGATGCCCATATTTGCGTTGGCTTCACCTCCAAGACTAGGGTTCGTAGAAATATTCAGGCCAGGCGCAACTCCCTGCAGGGCCTGATCAATATTGGTTACCGCCCTGTTTTCCAGGCGTTCTGATGTGATCTGGCTTACCGCACCTGTTAAATTCTCTTTCTTTTGGGTACCGTAGCCTACCACCAGTACCTCGGCCAGCCCCTGCATATCCTCTGCCAGTACTACATCGATTCTCGTCCGGTTGTTCATATTTACCTCCTGGGTAGCATATCCTATTGACGAAAATACAAGTATCCCCTGTCCGGCGGGTGTCGTGAGTCTGTAATTTCCGTCCGCATCAGTAACCGCCCCCGAACCGCTTCCTTTATATTTAACACTTACACCGGGCACAGGAAGCCCGTTTTTATCGGTAACTTTTCCTGAGATATCGATCTTTTGGTTTTCATCCGCTATTTGCGGCTTCGGAGCGGGACGTTCCAGTTCTTTAATAACGATCGTCCGATCCTTAATAGAGTAGGTGAAAGGCTGGTTCTTAAAGCATATTTCAAGCACTTCCAAAAGAGGGGCGTCCGCCACATGAATATTGATCTTTCCTGCTTTGGTAACCAGACGGTTTGAATAGATAAAATCATAATCACTTTGTGCCTGGATTGCCTTGAAAACATCAACAATTGACGCATTATTTTTAGTCAGGGTTATTTTCTGAGCATACGTTGATGCACTAACCTGCAGTAAAGCTGTTGCCATTAAGATCAGGACAATATTAATCCTCATAATAATTTTGCGTTTAAGTGCCGGATTCAAAAACGAAATACCGTTATCTAAATTCAGCCTGGCCCTACTTATCCTCCGGAATTCTCCGGCGGGACCACAATCATAAAATTTCATATCTTTGTTTGGGTTTTAGTTAACAATCTTGTGTCAATCAATATTATAAGGCATAAACCCATACTTCGCCGGAGGTGTACCACCACCTCCGGTTTTTTTGGGCTCCACCTAAAACGAGTGTAAAAGTCTAAGGCATCACCGTAACCCTCCTTCCTTGTATTTTAAAATGAACGTCACCGGTTAATTCCAGCAATTTCAAAATCTCGGAAATATTCTTAGACCTCGATACAGATCCTCCGAACCCGGTTCCGATCATCTCACCTTGGTATTCAACTTCTACATCATACCAGCGCGAAAGCATTCGCATGATAGTCTTAATGTCTGCATTGGAAAATTGTGTCTTCCCGTTCTTCCAGGCTACTGATTCGGAAATATCTGCCTCCGTTACAGCAATGGTTTGATCTATCAGCGATTGCTGGCCTGGTCGCAATTTTACGGTATTATTTCCCGAGCGTACCTTCACACTGCCCTCCAGCAAGGTAGTCTTAACCGATACCTCTTCCGGGTAGGCGTTTATATTAAAATGGGTTCCCAATACTTCAACCACCTGCTTATGACTAATTACCTTAAAAGGCATAGTCTTATTTTCAGCAATCTCGAAATAAGCCTCACCAGTTAATTCAACTTTACGCTCATTACCTGCAAATGCCACCGGATAACGTAAGGAAGAGGCAGCATTCAGCCAGATCCGGGAACCATCAGGCAAGTTTATTTGATACTGTCCTCCGCGAGGTGTTTCTATGGTATTAAATAAGGCAGCATTAGCAGCCTCCTTGGCTGAATTGCCTACAGTGTATACCAGCTGTCCGTCTTCGGTTTTTACGATGCTAATCCCTGCCTGTCTGGCCAGCTCGCCATCATTAGCATCAGTCAACGATAATTTCGTTCCGTTTGCCAGAGTTAAAAATGCCTTATTGCCGCCTGGTAGAACATCCTCTACCACTTCAGCTTTTGCAAGATGCTGAGGTTTTACCTCGTCTCGATGCGAATACAACATAATACCCAGAGACGCAAAAATCACGATTGCAGCAGCTGCCATCAGGCTGTACAATGAGCGTTTGTAGATATAAGACGACGATTTTTCTATGGTTCCCAAGTCAATATCCGCCTTGATCTTGTCGTGAACTTTTGCAAGCCTTGTAAGTTCTTCGAATGTGACATCAGACGGATCATCAACTGAGTCCAGTTCCTGCCTGATCAGTTTATTCAGGTCTTCTAAACTGGTGATCTTAAAATGCAGGAACAGTAAATTTAATTCCGCATCGGTACACTCCCCGCTTAAAAACTTCTGATAAAGTGGTACTAGTTGTTCTCGATTTTGCAAAACAATAATTCTTTTTATTGCTATTACGCATGAGATTAGTCCGCCATCTACCTGGAGGACAAAAAAATATTCGGAAAGACAAGGAAGTTTAGAAACTGGTCAGGACCAGTGAGAAGATAAAGAAAAAGAGAGCATTCTGTTCCCTGAAGATGTACCCTTTCACGCTTCTGGTCGCTTTAACTATATGACCGTTAATAGTGGATGAAGAAATTCCTAATGCAGCACCTGCGTCTTCATAGCTTTTTCCCTCCAGTTTGCACAATGTAAAAACAAGCTTCTGCTGCGATGGTAAATTGTTTATGGCTTTATTCAGTATTTCATTCGTTTCCTTTAGGAAAATTTCCTCTTCTACATGCACATACATCTCTGAGTTGGCAGATTTAATTAATCCCTGGAGTTTCTCCTCCCGGGCCAACTTGCGATAAAAGTCATAAACAAGGTTTTGTGCGATTGTGTACAGGTAAGACTTAAACGACTGGTCCGGATCAATGCCCTGGCGTCGGTCCCATATCTTGACGAAGACATCCTGCATCAGTTCTTCAGCGATTACTTCAACACGCACCATCTTAAGAACCTTTCTATAGATCCTCAGACTATATTGATGATAGAAATAATCCAAGGCCTGACAGCTCCCGTCACGGAGTTGAATCAATAGCTCTTTTTCATCCTCAGTATACACTTAATTAGTTTTTTAATAGAGTCTTTAAGATCTGACTGCTCAAGTATCTAAAATTACAATCTGACTATTTGCTCGTTTTGAATCAAACTAATAGTTGATCATAATGATGAGCAAAAAATTGTGCAAAGGAACTCCTAACTCAAATTTAGCCTGCATTCCCAGGATAATCTGATACTTTTTTTCATATTGGTAATACTATATTTCAGAAAGTATAACAGGGTGTTATAAACGGAAGCTGCAGGTCGTTTACTTGTAATCAGCAGGCTTCTTATTCTTTTTGAAACCGTTCATGCTGAACATAGTCGGTTCATAGATACCAACAAAATTCACATTGCTTCTCGCAGGTATGCTTTTCTCCAGACCAACAGCCCAGTAAGAGGCATTAATCACGAGTCGCCTCAGATCCTCGCTGGCAAAATCAGTAGCAGCACCCATTGTCGTTGTAAAAACCCGGCCGGTCTTTCCCGATTCACTCAAATAGGTCCTGGTCCAGGCGATCGGCATGATGGATTTTGTCCAGACACCCGCGGCTGATGGGGTCATACCGTCTGTTATCTGCCCCCATAGGAGCACATTAGAATTGGATGGCAGGCTTTTAATGCCATACACATCTGTTGAAGTCCATATATCGTTAACACCCTTTAAGATCGGGTTGGCATCAGCTGCTTCAAGCCCGTTTATTAAGGCCCGGGTGCCCTGCTTGGTATGGGTACCATGATGGTTTACCCAATTTTCTCCCAATATGCGTTTACCGAAACCACCTTCCCATCCTTTAACCATACTTTTATAACCATACTTTGCATATTTATTATCAGGATTCCGGCTATAGTGGAAAGCGTGTGTTGCTGTTCTCAGTCCGATGACAGGCTTACCCGCAAACAGGTAATTGTGAATATGCTCCATCTGCTGATCAGGAAGTTCCCTGAACCTGCTGCCAATAATCATCAGGTCGGCAGAAGAAAGGAATTCAAGACCCGGGATGTTCTGGCTGTAATTCGGGTCGATGAGCTGCGTTTCCGGGTCAATAGCAAAAAGCACGGTCGTGCGAAAGCCATGACGGGCAGATAATATTTTTGCAAGCATCGGCAAATATTCTTCAGAACGGTATTCTTCATCACCGCCCACCAGAACAATATGCTTTCCATTCGCCTGCCCTGCAGGAGGTGTAAACTGCAGCCAGGATCCGTTCTTCTGAGCGAATGAAAATTGTATGCAGAATAAAAATGCTGCGGTTAAAGCATATTTTATCGGGATTGACTTTCTGGTTAACACGGAGCTTAGTGTCTTCTTCATTAGATGGCTTTATGAATGCTGATCATAATATACTAATGTCCGGTTAAAAGTTCTTAATTAAAATATGTTTTTATTCCTTGCAGTGGATATTTAGTAGCAAGATTTATGTAGTCAGAGATTGTTCAACCCCTCCTCAATAAGTAATCACTCTGTCTCTGGCTACTACCCTCCAGGTATCCGTCAATTCTCCGTCTTGCACAACTAAGGCGTTCTCAAATAAAGCCACAGTTGGACAAATATGGACCGGCACGGCGTAGAAAATATCACCTATCTTAAAACTGTGACCCTTCTCGACCTCTATCACCATATGCTCCTCACTATGTCCTGAAGGCTTCAGCTCTGGATAGTTCAAAAAGCCGACGCGGTTGGTTAGCTCATTTTCTGAAGCAACCGACTTATAACCCAGATCAATGCAAATTTTATTTTCAGCCGGAAGAGACACTACCCTGGTCATTACGAGGGCTGCGTACTTGAAATCCTGTTCGGGCAGAGTGTCACGATATCCTTTATCCCAGAAAACAAATGTTCCCGGGCAGCATTCTGTGTTCACTTTCTTTGAATGAATTGCAAAAGTAGGTGATCCACCTGCTACCAATAGCGGAAGCTGCCCCCCTTCCTCCTTTATCTTTTCCCGCAGCACTTCTGCTTCTTTAAAATCATTTTCGCAATGAGCTGTGCGTTCGGCAAGGTCAACATCCCTTATGTGGCCATCATAAGCATGAAATCCTTTAAATTCCAACTCCCTGAGGCTTTGAATATCATTGAACAAGCCATATGCCGCACCAGGTTTGATGCCAGTACGGTTCATGCCCACGTTTAGATCTATAAACACTGGAAGCACTGCTCCCCTCTTTGCCGCTTCTGAGTTTGAAAACAAGTCGGCGAACATCCGGCCGGATTCGATATTATCAAGCAGGCAGGAATACCTTGTGCCCGGGTATTCTCTTATAAGGTTCAGGAAGCGAAGAAATTTCGGTCTCCCAGGCTGATAAGCTAACATTACATCTTCTGCTCCCGCTATTCCCAGCATTTCTGCCTCGGCTATACTTGCGGCCTTAAATTTCCTTATCCCTGCGTCCTGCATCATCCGGCAGATCTCAGTCAGTTTATGCGTCTTAACATGCGGACGAAGTTGCTTGGGATCCCTAACCATGGTCAAAACCTGACGGATATTATCCAAAGCCCGGTCCTTGTAGACAAGAAGAGCAGGAGAATCGATGTTCTCAGCGTTTTTGACTGTATACCAGTGCATAAGAAATTAATTAATCAGGCCCAGGCTTTGCGAAGGAACCTCAGCCAGTTTTTATAAAATATATTCTCAATGTCCTCGGTCGAATAGCCCCGTCTTTGGAGCATGCCATTGAGCTTCTGCAAATCTGAAATGTCTTCCAGGTCATATGGGGATTGCTCTTTTCCATAGGCACCGTCCAGATCGCTGCCAATGGCAACATTGAGGCTATTACCGGCAAGCTGGCAGATGTGGTCATAGTGGTCAACGATCAGCTCAAGGTGTACATTTCTTTCTTTAGGATCATCTTTACCCCGCACCCAGTTATCCGTAAGCATCCAGGTATCGAAAACTCCACCAATAACAGAATCCCTTTCGATCAAAACACGAATCTGATCATCAGTCAGCTGCCTTTGATGATCGACCAGTTTTCGGCAATTATGATGACTTGCCCAGATAGGTCCCTTGTACATCGCTGTTGCTTCTTCAAAACCTTTGTCTGTAAGATGGGTAATATCCAATATCATATTCAGCCTATCCATCTCCGCAAGAAGCTCCCGTCCCGCGGCGGTAAGCCCCTCTGTCCTGCCAGTACCTGCTGCATACCTGCCGGGACCATAGTGCGCAGGGCCACAGGCCCGGAGGCCGTAGCTATAAGCTTTTTCCAGGTAAGATATATCAACCAATGAATCGGCCCCCTCAAGGCTCAGAATATACCCAACAGGTTTGCCCTCGTCCGGTATCGTTTTATCAAGCCAAAGAGTCAGATGTCTCTCCAGCTGCATAAGATCAACTATCTGCACCATCTCCCCCTGATCTTCCATGGCGCGGTACCAGGCCAACTGCGCCTGGGAAATCCCCCAGGCAATTTCAGGTGAATTCCAGCCGGGAATAAGACTGCCAGCGTCAACGTAACGGGCTATCTGGGTGGCCACTACCAGTCCGATATTTCCTTTTCGCAATTCAGGTAATGCCACCGTCCCGAGCGCACGGTCCAGCTTATCGCTCATCCCCTTTTCACGCTCCCGGATCTCGTAAACAGATTGTTTAAGGTCGCGGTTCCACTCAATCGCATTCATCGAAAGATCGAGATGGCAATCGAATATAAATATTGATTCCTCAGGCATTTTAGCGGATGTTATTTTCCGGGCTGGCGCACAGCGATCGCATCGATCTCCACTTTAATACCATGACCTAAAACCGACTGTACGGTGGTCCTTGCTGGCTTCACCTTGGTAAAGTAACTTGCATAAACCGCATTGTAACGGTCAAAGTCTTTGATATCGCTCAGGTGAACCGTACATTTCACAATGTCATCCAAAGTGAAACCGGCTGCTTCACAAATACGCTTAACATTATGCATAGTCAGGTGCGTTTCTTCTTCAATAGTTCCCAAAGTAAAAGAACTGGTTGTAAAATCTACTGCAGCCTGGCCGCTTACAAATAGCCAGTCTCCTAATACCTGTACCCCGGCCGAATAGGCTCCTGTGGTAAATGACTTATCTGCTTTGTCCGGGTGATGTATTTCTATCTTTTCCATTTTTAATATATTTAATAGTTTAGGTTGCTTTGGGCTATGAGCCATGGGCTTTGAGTTATGGGCTTCACAAAACAGCTCACAGCTCACAGTTCATAGCTCACTGCTCACTACTCATAGCCCATATCACTAACCTTCTTTTTCTTCTTTCAATTTTGCGAGTTTCCTTTGGACGATATCAAAAGGATATTTCATAGCCAGTTTCCTGATCTCGTAGTTGAAATCCGCAAAAGTTTCTTCCCACATTTTCGATTCTTCTGGTGTGTATTTATAGAAGCCATGACCGTTAGCCACACCTTTGCCGCCTGCCTTCACTATATCATCGATGAGTTTAGGCACATGTGTATCATTGCACAGGGTCGGGTTAAGGTCTTTCATCACATTGTGATACGCAGGCACACCGGTAAGGTCCATCCAACCGAAAACTCCAACCAGGGTCATCCAGTAACCGGTATTATTGCGGCATGCACGGTCGACATCTTCAACCGTTGCGTAACCATTTTCAACCAGGTAAAAAGCTTCACGATACATCGCGTACATCAAACGATTGGTAATAAACCCGCGGATATCTTTTCTGACCAAAGTCGCTTCCTTATTCCAGTAATTCGACAACTCATAGAGGAACTCGCCTTTTTCGATGTCGCTTTGTTCTCCACAGATCACCTCAAGGAAGCGGGTCGTGTGCGAGGGTTCAGCCCAGTGCAGACCAAAAAACCGGTCGGGGTGTTTGGTCATCTTCTGCAGGATACTGATCGGAATTGCCGAGGTGTTGCTCGTCATGAGCGCGTCGTCTGCAATTACAGCTTCGATCTTCGCATATACTTCTTTTTTTATTTCCTCGCTCTCCAGCGTACATTCTATAGCCAGTTTACAAGGTCTTAACGCGGCGTAGTCTTCCGTAATGATCAGGTTCTTAAAATAGAATTCCGGATCTTCTGTAACCATTCCCTCCTCTTTTGCTTTAATAAAGTGTTTACGGATACGTGACTCCGCTGTCGTCATATCAACACTAATCGGGGCAATGGCTACCACCGGATGCCCGGCCATCAGGAGGCAAGTGGTAATGCTGCAGCCCATAAGACCCAGGCCGATAACACCTACCGGGATTTCATTTGTTTTAATTGACATATCTATTTTTTTCTGATCGATAAGAAGTTTCTGGGTAAGCCGGTATGTTATAACTTAACCACCTGTCCGGTTCTAACAGACTCATCACAGGCAAAAGCGATGCGTAAGCTGTTCACCGCATCATCCCCGTGATCGGTCAGATCAGTGTCTTCTTTTATAGCTTTCAGGAAAAATGCCTGCTCACGGTTACATAGCTCCTGATGATCAGGTTCATCCTGCAAGTTGATCCAGGTATCCTCTTTTGCAAACAACTCATCCTTGGTAAGATCAGCGTGATGGAAACGTATAGATTCAGTTTTGGTATGAGCCTCGATAGAAGAAGATTTTCCGACACCTCCGGCATCTTTCGCAACAATAGATACAGAGCCTTTCGGGCCAACCACGTCCTTCACAAAAAACGCTGTTTCACTCATCATCGGACCCCAGCCTGCTTCATACCAACCCACTGACCCATCTTCAAAGCGGATCTGCAACTGACCGTAATTATAATTTCCTGCCGGAATATCTTCTGTTAACCTGGCTCCGATCGCATACACCTGTGTTGGTTTCGAACGTGTCATCTGGCACATTACATCAATATAATGAACTCCACAATCCACGATCGGGCTCAGAGCATTCATCAGGTTACGGTGAAGTGTCCACATAGCACCATCGCTCTGCTGGTTCAAGTTCATCCGCATCACCAGCGGCCTGCCCAGTTCGCCGGTCAGCTCTATAAATTTCTCCCATGACGGGTGATGACGCAGGATATATCCGACCACTAATTTCTTATTTGCCTTCTTTGCAGCAGCAACAACGCGCTCAGCACCTTCAACAGAATCAGCCACCGGCTTTTCAATAAACACGTGACAGCCAGCCTCGAAAGCCATAATCGCGTAGTGCTCATGGGTATCCGGATAAGTCGAAATACAAACAGCATCAGGCTTTGTAGCCTTCATAGCTTCATCCATATCATTAAACAGGGCATATTTATTGCCCATTTTCGCATTCAGCGTTTCCTTTGATTTTCCGCGAGATACAAGCCCGACGATTTCGAATCCATCATTCGTGTGATAAGCCATGGCGTGAGACGCACCCATGTTCCCGCAGCCCAGCACAAGGACTCTCACGGGTTTAACCTGATTTGACATAATATTAATTGTTAATTATTTTTGTTAATTGCTAGTTGCCAGATTCCTAGTATTTCCGCGGATCCACTTTCAACTTTCAACTCTCAACCTTCAACTGTTTACAAATTTCCTTTCTTTAATTCTTTAACGGCATGATCACAAGCCCTGGCTGTGAAGGCCATATAGGTTAAAGATGGATTCTGGCATGCATTTGAAGTCATGAATGCACCGTCAGTTACGAATACATTCTTCACATCGTGCATCTGGTTCCATTTATTCAGTACCGAAGTTTTAGGATCGTGTCCCATGCGGGCCGTACCCATTTCGTGAATAGCCCTTCCCGGAACTGCTCCATTATCGAATGTCGTAATATCTTTCATTCCGGCAGCTTCGAGGATCTCTGCGGCATCATTCTTCATATCGATACGCATTTTGCGTTCATTCTCTCCGAACTCGCAATCGACCGCCAATAAAGGTATGCCCCACTTATCTTTCTTTGTCCTATCGAGGAAAACCTTGTTTTTATACTCTGGCAAGTGTTCACCGAAAGAACCAAGTCCCATAACCCATGGTCCCGGTTCGGTTGTGGTTTCCTTGAAGTCTTCGCCGTAACCCATTTCAGGAATGGCGCGTTGCCAGCCGGTTCTGCTGGCACTTCCGCCGTAATGGAAACCACGTAAGTAATCCCGCTCCGGCTTATCACCAAGGTTACGGTAACGTGGAATATAAATCCCTATCGGACGCCTTCCGTAATAATATTTATCATCAAAGCCTTCCGCCTTTCCTGAAGCTCCAATCTGGAAATGGTGGTCCATCAGGTTGTGCCCCAGCTGACCACTGCTATTGCCCAGTCCTTCAGGGAAAGTATCAGACGTTGAGTTCAGCAGGATCTGCGTAGTACCCAGGGTCGAAGCGTTCATAAAGATCACTTTGGCAAAGTACTCAATATGCTCGTTCGTTTCTGTGTCGATCACCATCACCCCTTTTGCTTTTTTTGTTTCCTTATCATAAAGCACCTCGCTCACGATGGAGTATGGACGAAGAGTAAGGTTGCCTGTAGCTACTGCGGCGGGTAAAGTTGCCGACTGGGTGCTGAAATAAGCCCCAAACGGACATCCTCTGGAGCAAAGACTTCGGCTCATACAGCTCCCACGTCCATTGTGAGGGACAGTGAGATTGGCCATCCGGTAAACAGTCATCATCCGCTCCCGATTATAGTGCTTTTCAATACGTTCTTTCACCGCCTTTTCCACACAATTCATTTCGAAGGGAGGCAGGAATACTCCGTCAGGCAATTGTGCAAGTCCCTCGTTTTGTCCGCTGATACCAGCAAAACGCTCTACATAATCATACCATGGCGAGATATCTTTGTAACGTACAGGCCAGTCAACGCCATAGCCATCTTTTGCGTTGGCTGCAAAATCCATTTCACTAAGACGCAGGCATCCGCGTCCCCACATAAGGGATCTACCACCAACATGATATCCCCGGATCCAGTCGAAGCTTTTTTCTTCTGTATAAGGACATTCTATATCGTCTACCCAAAATTTTGCGTTAAACTCAGTGTACTGCCCACCGCGAATCTGGACCTGGTGCCGGCTTCGCTCTTCAGGCGTTATTCTTCCCCTGTGTTTAAATTCCCAGGGTTTCATCATTGCTGTATCGTAATCTTTTACATGTTCCACATTACGGCCACGTTCAAGCATTAATACTTTCAATCCTTTTTCGGTTAATTCTTTGGCTGCCCAGCCACCGCTAATACCCGAACCAACTACGATCGCATCATAGGTATTCTGCTGCGTTCCTTTTATATTAATATTCATTTCTTTTAATCAATATTCATGAATCAATTACTTAAGTTGCCCATGCTTTCTGTCCTGGCTTCAGAGGAACGCAAGCCTCATATTTACCAGGAATATCGACATATCTCAAAGCCTTCGTAGCACCTATTTCTGAGGTATAATAACCCAGGCATGTCAATTCGTAAAACAGCGGAAAAAAATTCGAAGTAGCCGTTCCAGCTTTCCGCTGGGCTATGGCCTCTGCTTTGAAAAGTTTAAATATCTCTTCACGCTCTTTTAAAGTCAGCGCTGTAAATGGTCTCTTATACTGGTTTTGAGAGACCTCGTCTACTTTCATCAGACCATCTGCGAAATTCTTTTGGACATTTGCTGTGTAACAATCCTGCAGCATCATCACCACAAAGGGTCCAACGCCTGCGGCTTTTGCACCCGGCACATCTTTGGTATCCGGAATGATCGTATCGGCAATTGCTGCGATCAATGCTTCCTGGGACTCAATTGATTTAGCTTCCACACCACTCCCGCTCACCGGGCCGAGCACTTCAGCAAGGGCTCCAAAGCCCGACATAGTCAGCGCGCCACCCAACAAAAAGGTAGCCCGTTTGACTGCTTCTCTTCTGTTCATCTGTCTTTTTTCTCTAGTTATTATTCAAATTAACCACCGGCTATTAACCGGTTGAACTCGTAGGTTTCTAATATTTGACTATAATAAGTATTTTTCTTTAAACTGGAGGTCTTGAAAAAAATTGCATTAAGCTTCAGGATGAATCAGGCACATATGCATCTTTTCTCAATCCGATCCCGCATGCGCTTGTTTCCCCGAAAAATCCGGCTAGGAACTTGTCGTTCCCTGTTTCAAACCTAGTCATCACGCCCGAATCAAACTGATACTATTAACCAGAATAATTGTACTATAGTGTAATGGTAAACACCATTACAGATTTGACACAGAACCAACACATGCCGTTTAAACCCACAGCTATATTTCGTATCTTTGTTTTATGGGCAGTAAATTTCATATTTATTCTAAAAACACCGCGCTGCAGCTTCAGGTTGCTGCGGCAGGGTTTTTACGTGTCCTGACCAGTCAGTACGAACTTGGAGATGCTTTCCTGAAAAGCAGCAAAGACTTCATAATCTAATCCCGATCCTTTCCAGGACGGGAACCTTCTAAACTTTAAGGAATTAAAATGGGTTGCAATCGCGACCGTTTCCGTGCTGCGCGCATGCGCTTGAACCAATTTATATTTCACTTAATCTCAAATTATTATGAACACTGAAGTAAAAACTTCCGCGCAACCAATTATGGTTACGACCGCAATGTATGACCTTTTAAAGGAAGAGCTCCGAAAGCGGAAACAAAGCAAGTACAATGAAGAAAAGCTGAGGCTCGAACTGAAAGAAGCACGACAGGTTTTAAGGAAAGAAATACCAGAAAATGTTGTAACAGTAAATAAAGCTGTTAAAGTGAAAGATGTGAATACCGGAGAGGAGTTTAACTATAAGCTAGTTGCCCCGGATAAAGCAAAACGTAAAAATATGACGCAGTCTATCCTTTCGCCTATTGGTGTGGCTATCCTTGGTTACAGCGAAGGTGCCGAAGTGGTATGGGAAATGCCCGACGGCATTAGAACGTTCACTATACTCGAAGTTAGGAACATACAATAACCGTTGTACGCTTGTATGTTAGTACAAACGCAGTAACCGAGGCTGCATCCGCACATAACATGATGACAATGAGGGGCTGAAACAGCCCCTCTATTACAACTCATAATTTCTACCCATCAATGGCTCCGGTCCAGCGTGGTATCTCCTATTCCGATGTTGGCAGAATCGATCACCCGATTGGTACTATCCGGCGCCCGGCCCATAATTGTATCATGGCCAGACTCCTTTGCCGGATCCGGTTCCTGGCCTTTATGGCTATCATAATGATTAGGGTCGCCGCAGGCGCTTAACAGGCCGAATAGAAACAGCCCTCCAAAAAATTTCGTTCGCATAGCTTATTTTTTATAGGTTGGATTGATATTGTTAGCAGTACCTGTTTTGCGAGGCTTCTGATAGATCTCCTTAAACACCTCCGGGTCAAGCTCTCCCCTTTCATTAGTCACCGCGTCTACGCCAGGCAGCAAGGTATCATCATTATTTTCGGGTGATTCGCTCATCGAATCTTTCATACTTTCGCCAACTTTTTCCGACTGGGCGGCGATGTTTTTCCCCGTGTTTTCAGCTGATTTATTCATAAGGCTGTTTAATATGTTTAACAACATCCATGTCAGCCGGTTTTATAAATTTGAGAAGCTTCCATCTTTTCATTCAGTAAATTGAGTTAATTTCCGTGATTGCTTAATTTATACTATCAATATCCATATCAAATAATATATATATTTAGTTTCTCAAAGCTATTCCACTATATGAAAAGAATACCTCTTCTTATACTCTTATCCATTACAGCATTTTCGGCCTTTGCACAGAATGAAAAGACCATTTCAGCAAAAACGTTATACAAAACGGAGATCGATAAGATCGCAGCAGATAAAAAAGTAAGAAAGGCATTCGAGATCATCCAGGAACTGGAACCAACAAGTATAAAAGAACTGATCGAACTTACCCAGATCCCTGCTCCTCCATTTATGGAACAAAAAAGGGCGAAGCGCTTCAAGGAAATGCTCCGTGAAGCAGGTATTGATTCAGTGTGGGTAGACGAAGCAGGCAATGTGCTTGCTTTACGCAGGGGAACTGGGAACGGCAAGACCGTCCTCTTTGAAGGCCACCTTGACACGGTGTTTCCGTTAGATACAGATGTGACCGTAAAAATGAGGGGCGACACATTATTTGCCCCCGGAATTGGTGATGACACCAGAGCCCTTAGCGTAGTGCTTACTGTGATGAAAGCAATGAACAAAGCCGCGATCTCTACAGAATCTGATATTTTAATTGCAGGAACCGTCGGCGAGGAAGGTCTTGGTGATCTACGGGGTGTGAAGCATTTATTTAAACCGGGAAACCTGAAAATCGACTCGCATATTGCATTGGATGGGGGAGAGATCGGTGCATTGCTGACGAATGGCCTCGGATCCGTTCGCTATAAGATTACGTTCAAAGGCCCTGGAGGACATTCATGGGGCGCATTTGGTTTAGCAAATCCGCATCACGCCATGGGAAAGGCGATCGATTATTTCAGCACGGCGGCTGGAGCTCTAGTGGCCAGTGGACCCAAAACCAGTTATAACGTAGGACGTATCGGAGGCGGCACTTCCGTAAATTCTATTCCTTTTGAAAGCTGGATCGAAGTAGATATGCGATCCGTCAGCCCGGACAAGCTGAAAGACATAGAACAAATTCTATTAAACCAGGTCAATAAGGCGATCAATGAATATAACTCCGTCATTAAAGCCAAAGAAAAACTTACTGCTCATGTTGAAAAAATAGGAGAACGGCCATCAGGCACACAATCCCCCGATCTTCCCCTGATTCAAAAAGGCCTTGCAGCTATCGAGTACTTCAAAGCTAAGCCTTCGATAACTACAGGATCAACAAATTCCAACATACCGATCTCTTTGGGTATACCCAGTATTACCATTGGAAGAGGCGGAAAAGGCGGCGAATCTCATTCTCTGGGTGAATGGTGGATCAATGAGAATGGCGCAGAAGCGATCAGGTTTGCGTTAGTGGTACTGCTGGCGGAAGCAGGATTGAAAAGTGATTGAGCCGAACCGATATTTTTAACGCAAGGATGCAAAGTGACGCGCAATCACCCTTCCATAAAAGCTTCGCGTCCTCCGCGCGTACTTTGTGGCCTTTGCGTTTTTTTTTAACTTTACTGGTCTCCGAAGCTAGTTTCGCCCGGTTGCTTACTTAGCTTTCGGATCCTGGCAAACTCCGCGGCATACTCCTGGAGCTTTATACCGCTGATCTTTTCCCCGGACATGCTCACCGGGCTAAGTATTCTGACCGGTTTACCGCCTAAAGCTGCCGCCAGTGAAACGTCGCCCCAGTTCAAAAATCCCGGGAGATGAATGGCCATACTGAAAAAGTCGATATTCTCCCGGCCGTCAAAAAGATAACTAACCGGGGCATCGCGCATCGTTACACTGCTTACGTTCCCCCCGGTAGCGGCCAGAAATAAACCCGCTAAGCCGGATTCTTTATTACCATCAATAATTACCGATTGTGCCTTATACGTCGATCTTAGAAAATCAGTCACGATCCTGAGCTCCTTTACCCATTCTCCCAAAAGGGTTTTACCCAACCACAACTCCGATCGCGACAGGGTATGAAGAACCATGCTTTTATTATTTGCGATCTCTGCCCGGGAGAATAGCTCGCCTGTACCCGACAGGTCGACAAGTACAATACCTTGTCCCTTCTTCTTAAATCCCTCTATAAGCTCAGACGAAATGGATTGTTTGCCCCCGGTATTACTAACCAGCATATAACCCAGTGATGGGTTGACCGGGGCCAGGTGCAATATTGGAATTAACTTCCCATCACTGGTTTCCAAAGCAAAACGGTCCCAACCGCCCTGGCTGACATACCTGTGTGCTTTCTTCAGCTCCGGCAGTTCATTGATCCGCAGCACATTAAGCAGTTCATTTCTTTTTAGTCCCGCATCAAATGCATCTTTGCCGATATAGGCAGAACGCAGATCAGCGCCCCGAAGGCGGCAGTATGCAGCAGTGGTCATTACTCCATGATCTCTCTGGCCTTTTGTAAACGTCATTAATTTCTCCTCAGGTATCAGCTCAAAAGCCTGCTCCTCTTTTGCTTCCCCGGTTCCTGTTCCTTTCAGCTGCAGGTCAAACCATCCCAGCATGGCTTTCCTGTCTTCGGTATGGTAACCATGTGTCAGGTCAAATACCCTGTTTGAGATTTTATGCCCCGCTCCCAGCATGGCAAATACATCCTTCGCGTTCTCATAACTTCTGAGCATTTCCTTTGGCAAAAAGGAAGGCGCATCCCTGATATGATTCGAAGGCATAATTGCCCGGGATAAAGCCAGCACGCCAGCTTCTTCAGTAAAGGTCAGTCCATCTATCAGGAGCTCGCATATGCAATTTGAACGCATAACATAGGATTCAAATGTGCCTACACTGACTACCGGAACTGCCGCTTTAACACGTCCATCCAGTGCTGCAAGCCACATCGTCTGGTTGCCCCCGCCGCTGGCGCCTGTAGCACCAATCTTTGCAGGATCAACAAAAGGCAAGGTACTTAACAGGTCGACAGCCCTGATATTATCAGAAATCTGCATCCCCATTAATGATTCCCCGATATTCATTAATGAAGCCCCGAGGCCGGCGCCGTGATACTCGGATATCCCGTGGCTGGTTGTACGTTCACCGGCTCCCCAGGGGTCGACTGCCAGCGCAACATATCCGTTCAGCGCCAGGGTATGTCCCACTGACTGATAATTGTTGTAAAACCTGCCATTGGAAGAATGTCCGGCCATCAGAACGATTCCGGGAAAAGGCCCCTTCCCATCGGGAATATAGAGGTTCGCTGTGGCATAAACCCCCGGAAGGGTTTGAAAGGATACATTCCGGATCGTATACCCCTTCAGTTGAAGCGAACCTGTTTCCTTCATATTCAAAGGAAGTTTCGGATTAAAGACCACGCCGGCTTTATCAATAATGTTAGCCCGGAGCCGGTCACGATATTTTTCCCAATCCTTCAAATTATCGGGTAGCTGATGAGTTCCGAATTTCAATATGGCCTGGTTCCTTAACCTGCTTTCGACCAGGTCTGCATGATTTTTAGGTAAAACTGACGGCAGGCTATCCGCCATGGAAAGTCGCCCCTGTAAATTAACGGTCCCTGATACACCTGCCGCCAGGAAACAGGTAATTATCAGCGGGAAGCAGATGCATATTATTCTAAAGGTCTTCACTTTAATGTGCCGTAAATTTTACAAAGGGAGAAATTAGTATTTCTTCCCATCATTCTGCAGATAAATTTTGTTTTATTTGATTAACTAAAGTAACCATTGCAGTATAAGCGCGAAGGCGCTAAATTATCAGTTCAGTTTACCTTAGTGTATTTGCTTTGTTTCAAGTCAGAAATTAACCCCACGGATAGTTCCCTTATCCCTCCAGTCAATCCGGCCATATACTCCCTTTCACCCGGCTCGAAAGGAGAAAAAATGCGACTTCTCTAATTTGCATCAAAACGCGTTTTTAGACTAAAATAGAAATCAGTATAAAAAAGAGGTTTTGTTCGTACCTTCTTCGTCTCTCCTTCGTCTCGAAGGCCATTTTGACCATCGCCAGGCAGATAATAGACAAAGAAGGTACGAAGAAGGTACGAAGAAGGCCCTAACGGGGTGTTTTGCTGACTAAAAATCAATGAAATCCGAATCAGAAGCAGGATGTAGCTGGTACTTTAAGTTCCTGAGCCAAAATTAGCCCTCTGGCAGACTTTTTTCACAATGTCTGGTCTCTATGACTGGCTGTCGTAAAAATGCCGCCATAGAGGAGCATTTGACAGAAACCCTGGGGGCGGATGTGAGCCGGTGAAATACAACAGTACATCTATGGAAAACTTCTTGTAATTACAGGCACGGATACGGATAGTCTGCGGGGCGCTTATGCAAACAACTTAGTGTAAATCAACATCGATATCCATTTATACATTACTCCCTCTGCGGCCCAGTTCTCTATTCCCTATTCCTTCTTCCCTATTCCCGCTTCACCACCTCAACACTCACCTCCTTATACCCGATCCTGCCGTCAGCGGCTATCGCCTCCACTACCACCAACTGTAATCCTGTATTATCTGAATTATAGAAAGAAACAAATGCCTTTCCCTCTCCGTCAGTTCTTATCGCGGGCTGCCAGTGTACCAGGGTACGTTTATCGGGCTTTTTCCAGTCTTCCGGTGTAAGCTGTTCATATTTGGGAGTATAGAATTCCCTGGGAGCGGCAAAGACCGGAACGGTGTGCCGGGCCAGCCCGACGGGAGATTTTACACCGAATAAGCCCTTGCCGGCATGGGTGTAAATAGCTATAACATTCCCCTTGGTTGGTGTGTCCATCCCACACTCCCCTGTTGTTTCGCAAAACAGGTTCCTGAAATTCCTGGCATAAGGGATCAGCTCAAAACTCTTCACTTCGCCGGGCGGGATACTTGGGATGTGGCCATAGTTATCCCACATGACAGGCATGCCATCAATTACAACCAGGGTGATCTCGCCATTGGGAATATATGCATACAAACCACCCACACCATACGACCTCACCTTGACCTCGGGAAAACTGAACATCAACACACTGTACAGGCCGTATGACCATTTTTCTTCTTTTGCCCGGATATCTTCTCCGCTGATCACGGTTTTTGCCTTACCATATGTGTCTTCCACTCGTTTTTTCTCAGGCGTAAGCACAGTTTCAGAGACCACTACTTCCTGCAATGTTATTCCTTCAATTGACCGGATATAAGCCTCATCCGCTTTCTTCCGGTCAAGGCTTCGACTGACATAAGCCCGCTCGATGCTATCGGGCTTCTGCAGGGTAAAGAGCGGATCAAAAGAGGTCTCTGGGGATGTCTTTTTATCGAAGATCATCGTATAATCTCTCTTTTTACCTGATTTGTTATTGCTTTGCACAAGAACCTGGACAGTGTGCCCTTCCTGTTCATCAATGTTAAAGCTGAACCTCCCTAAGCTATCTGTATTCGTCGCCTGTGCAAGGGGAGTGCGCCCAAAGACCATCATGGTTAGGCCAACACCAGTCTTTTCTTTCTTTTGAGCAAGCAGGGCGCCAACATACCCTGATACAGCCAGATTTGGTTCGACTGGAAAAATTATTTTGCCCGGCGGCGGACTCGTGTATTTATACTTGCGCCAGCCCTGCGTCAGCAGCAGCGCATCCAGGTCCTGGTACCGGTTTATATCTCCCCTGAAATATGACCCGGGTGATTCTATCCTGCCCTTCAGGTCTGAACTCAGCAACATATATGACAGGATATTTTCACGTGAACCCTGTAGCTCGCCGATGTCAGCTTTGTTCAATACCAAAACCGACAGGTCGACATCTAAAGCCCTTCCTGCAGAATCCCTGGCTGTGATAGCCAGTTTACTGAGTTCACGTTGTGTATAACTCGCTTTATCCGCTTCCACCGAAAGTTCGATCCGGTTTTCGGGACGAATATTAAAATACAGGCGCTCGGCAACAGGTTGCCGCGATAAGGTCATCAACGTAAAGCAAATCACTCCTTCAGGCAAAAGGTCAGAGGGCACGAAGAACTCCCAGGTTCCATTTCGCAGGCGGCTCTTGAACTCGAAATGAGCTTCTCCGCGACAAGAAGCTTTTACGATCATACTGTCATTAAGCAGGTAATTTGAAGTCGCTTTCAGGTAGGTCCTTCCAGTCAGTTTTCTTACAGTGAGCATATTTCCCTTGCCAACGGGAGCGGGCAGCGGATATCTGACCTGGGCCTGGTTTCCTAAGGGTATTAAACGGGCAGTGTACTTTTCCGCACTATCGACGTCCAAAAGCATGAAAGATCCCATTCCAAACTCGTTACTCGCAAAGGTAGTAAGCACCTGATCTTTGGCATTCAATATTTCCCCGCTAACCCTAATACCTTTGCCCGACCCGTCCAGGGCTTTGAAGCCCACCACATTGTGCGCACCATGCAGCATTTCACCGCTTTCGGGGAAAAACTGCAGGTCAAGGAAACTCTCATCCAAAACTATCGTACGTGAATACGTGGAATTGTTCCGCGTATTCAGTTTGAGTGTGACTAAATTCGATCCCGGCGGTATCGCATAATCAAGCTGATAATTGTTCCCGCTACTTCGCGATACCATGACTGTATCGTGCCTGGCTCCTGCCGTTATTACAAGAGTAAGATCCCTTTTATGCAGGCTGTCGATCGCTGAAGGATTGATGGTCGCCCTGATCCGTCGCTCAGTTTTAGCACCTGTCAGCGTAATGTTCTTTATCGGGTTGGGCTCAGCAAGGGTTCCGTCGCCATACAGCTGTATATAGCCCTTAAAGAAAAAATTTTCTCCGAAGTTCCTGTTCCATTCGGTATATGCCCTCAACTGGTAATGTCCATCCGGGTAATTTGAATTCAGCTGGAAAAATCCGTCGCCTATTCCGCCCGTTAGCCGGATCAACTTCTTATCCACAATTTGCTGATTTTGATCGATCAGGTCTACATGCAATACCCCGCTAATCAAGGAGCTTGTGTGATCTGTTGACTGCGTTACTATCGCTTTGAACCATACAGTTTGATCGCTAGTATAAACTTTATTATCCAGCTGAAGATATATCTTTTCGGGTGGCGGTAACGGGTCGCTTTCATCCCCGAAAACCTTAGACTGATCAGGTATTGCTGACGATTCCTGGTCCTGGGCTATGGCAGTAATTACGCAACACAGGATAACGGCTACCAGAAAAATTTTAAATCGAAATCCAGTTATCAAATTAAAAAGTGTATCTGTCCTAAATATAAGAAACTTCTACTGCCTCTAAACACTTAAGGAAAGATACGAAAAGTCCTGAATCAAAGCCCCTTCACCGCAGCCTTCAATGAAGCCACCTCCCCATTATCAATTGCACCGCTGTTAAAAATAGCGGCTGCGGAGCCATTGGTTTTATAAAAAGCCGAATTAGCATCCTGGTCGACCGAAAGTTTGGATCCGTTAAGGCTAATTCCAGCGAAGAGCCCTTTGCTGCGCGAGTACGAATATACTGCGGCATCCAGCTTGGTATCGGTACCTGCTGAACTGCTTCTTCCGTAAGGGCCGGCTGCTACCGAAGCACTGCCGCTGAGATTAAATTCTCCCTTCTCAAGGCTTGGCAAAATACCTCCGTCGGTAAACACCAGCACTAGGTCGATGGCCTGGACGCCCGCCTGGAATCCGATGCTTCCGCCGGTAAGAGTTACAAATACCGGATTGCTCCAGCTGCCGTCAGCTTTTTTCACCATCGCAACACCTTTACCGCGCTGCGCGCCAATACCCAACCCGGCATTGATCAGGTTAGGGATCACCACGATACCCTGCGCCCGCTGCATTAGCTGCGCGGGGATATTTTCCCGGATGCCGCCGAATTCACGGACGACTTCCTCCGACTTCCTGATTTTTTCATCCTGTTTCTCCTGCGAAAAGACCACAAGGGAGCTTACCATCAAGGCTACTACCAGATTAATTTTTTTTAACGCTTTCATAATATGTGTATTTGATCTATAACATCAAGACTGCGGCCAGAAACGGCTCGCCCAGTCCATTTCATGTCGTGTATTAACCCGATCATGCGGGGTGATTAAGCTACTTTTAAAAGACAAAGGTTGCGGGGAATTAGTTTTAAAAAATGTGCTTTTCTGCCTTGAGCGCTCGACCGGGCAGAGTTCACTTCCCCGAAACTTTTGATAAACAAGAATAGTTTACTTTAAAACAAGAATCCGTACTTTGACTTGAGTAAACGGTCAAATCCTTCATTTAAAAAGGCAAAAATGAAAAATCTCACATTAAACGTCCTGGCCATTGCCCTGTCAGCTAGTGCTTGCACTTCTGGTACAGACAGAACTAAAATAAAGGACAGTGTAACCACTGCCACAGAAGTGGTAAGCAGCGAATGCTATACTGGTGTCCAGGGCGGTGACTCCGCATCCATGAAACTTAATACATCAGGAAACGGCAAAGTCACCGGCGAGCTGGTGATCAAATACACTAAAAACCCGGCCAATACCGGCACTCTGAGCGGAGAGTTTAAGGGTGACACTTTATTTGCAGATTACTACTTCACCACGGGCGAAAGCAAAACGAAATATAAAAATCCTATGGCTATTCTTCGCAAGGGTGACCGGATGATTCTTGGCGTCGGCGAAATAGAGTCGTACCTGGGCAAGTCCTATTTCAAAAAGGGGGTGCCTATTGATTTTGAAATTGCAAAATTCAAATTGGACAAGGGAGATTGTAAATAACTGCCATTCAAAAATCCATAGTAACATTTAACACGATCAGGTTACGCAATCGCCAGATCTCTTTATCATTTAAGCTGATATGCCGCTTGTTTCATTCTTTGCTGAGCTAATCATTTCCTATGCAAGAACTATGGCAGCCAACGGATTTAGAGATGCCACAAAATAATTTCACTATTTTAATCCGGAATTAAACCACCCAACGCAATTATTTCAGAATAATGAAAAAACATGACAAGCAATTTTCCAGAAGAGACCTTTTTAAAGGTGCTGCCCATGTGGGATTAGCATCGGTTCTCATCCCGCTATCCACTGCTTCAGCAAGCAGCCCTTATCACAAAGAACATCCACAAGCCCGGTCCGTAATAGAGTCTCCAGACGTAAATGCGGCGGCGGCGATCTACATGCCGTCAGTAATTTATACGGTGGAAGGAGTGGAAACAAATATCTATTTCGATAATGTTGTATTTTCAAACTTGCCAAATGAGTTGTTGGCCATTGATGTTGTTTGTGGAAAGGGGCGGCAATATGACAAATTCTGGAGGATCACTCCACAGCCGGGCGATGAAGGGATAAGCTCATTCAGGATAGACGTTAGTTTTGCAGGTCAATTGATAGCTTCCAAAACTTCCGAGCTGATCATTACTTCTAAGTCTAAAGGTTCTGGCAAATCGCTGAAGGTGCTCTGCATTGGCGATAGTACAACCGCTGGAGGAAATTACATCAGTATTATCAATACCGATTTCCAACCATTAAATAGTCCTTCCATGACTTTTCTGGGCACGAGGGGAACCGGTCCAACAAAGCATGAGGGAAGAGGCGGATGGAAATTCAGCCAGTATGCGGGCGATGGCGGCCAGAGCACCTACCAGTTTAGCATGAGCGGGATAGACGAAGCTCCGGGCAGTGCGTCAGTCTATACGGACGGAAGATCGGAGTTCACAATAAGTGAAATAAATATTACCGGCGGCAAGGGGTATGTGGCTGGCAGAAGAAGCAAAGGAACTGAAAGCCCTGCTTCCAGCGGAACGCTTACTAAAATATCCGGAGTTGGCGCTGCAGCAATACCATACAGCAATTCGGTAATGACAGCCGCCAATCCATTCTGGAATCTGAAAACCCAGCGTCTTGATTTTAAAAAATACCTCGCCGACCATGCTTATACGATGACAAAGGACGACCTGATTACTGTCCACCTGGGGATAAATGATGTTTTCCTTGAAAACTCGCCTGCAAAACTTGCGAGCATTAAGGATGACTTCAATAAAATGGTAGCCGAGTTTAGATCCGTTGTTCCGCAGATCAATATCGGACTTTGCATCACAATCCCTCCTTCCATTTCGCAGGATGCCTTCGCCGTGAGCTATGCGTCGGGGCAAACATTAAAGGGATATATGGAAAATTACAAGCAATTGGTTGATTTCCTGCTTGTAAATTACGATACAACGCAAATGAGAGCGTCCAGGATCTATTGCATTGGCTTTAATTACTCCATCGACAGGACCAATAATTTCCATAAAACAACGATGAAGGCTAATGCAAGAAGTAGTCAAATGGTCGAAACCTGGGGTAATGGAGTTCATCCGGACAATTCAGGATACTACCAGATGGGAGACGCGTTATATGGGTTTATAAAGAGTTTAATTTAACGCCGCTCCCCGGCTTTAGGCCGAACGAACTGGTCAGTTCGATCGTGCGGTTCAGGGGAAGCGGCGGCCTTATTGCCTGTTTAGGGCTGCATCGTCAGATTCCTATTAAAAACGCTGGGCTTTTGCTTTGAAACAATTTACATCATTAACCGTATTTAGAAATACGCGGCGAGGTGTTGGAGGTGTCTTCTGCGACCGTATCAAGAAATACTGCCTTGACTATACGCCTGCAATATCTGAGAACTATGTTCCAATTTCCAGGCTGATATAATGGACTATACATTCGAATATCCTTTATTTGACGATTATCCGGACCCTGTGTTTACGCTCGATCTGAAGGGCAAATTTACCAGTGTCAACAAGGCCCTTGTTCGGCTGGCCGAATGCTCAAGGGAAGAGTTACTTCAAATGACATTTGATGCCTTCGTTGACGCGGAAAATATCGGAAAAGTCTCAAATATCTTCCAAAACGCCTCAAAAGGCGAGATCCAGAACTTCGAAGCGGAGGTGGTAAGCGCAAAAGGCACGCCATTGACGCTCTGCATTACCAATATCCCTATTGTCAGCAATGGGATCGTCAAAGGAGTATATGCGATCGCACAGGACATTACCGACCAAAAGAAAACGGAACAGAAACTTGCCGAATATAATCACCAGATATCCGCGATCCTTGAGAGTATAACCGATGCATTCTTTGCAGTTGACAAAAACTGGATAGTAACCTACTGGAACCGGGAGGCTGTCCGTCTTTTAGACACACCCCGGAAAGAAATTGTAGGAAAAAGCCTTTGGGAAGTATTTGAGGATGCCCGTCCGCTCAAGTTTTATGAGGAGTATCATATAGCAATGGCTGAACAGATTTCGCGAAGGTTTGAGGAATACTACCCGGCCGCTAATCTGTGGGTGGAAGTTTCCGCCTACCCTTCCCCTGATGGGCTTTCTGTCTACTTCCGAGATATTACTGGCCGGAAAAATGCTGAGAATCAGCTTAAAGTTGAGAAGGAAAGGTACCATACCCTTTTTAACCTCAACCCTCTCCCACAATGGGTATACGAGGTAGAATCACTTAAATTCCTGGACGTTAACGCAGCTGCCATCAGGCATTACGGGTATTCAAGAAAAGAGTTTTTGTCGCTGACCCTTCGGGACATCCGCCCTTTGGACGAACTCAAGTCCTTCGAAAAGACTCTGAATGTGGGAATAAGGGACAAGAGCTTTCACCAAAGCCTGGTCCGGCATTTGAAGAAAAACGGTGAGATCATCATAGTTAAGGTTCAAGGCAACCACGTAACTTATGAAGACAAGAATGCAAGGCTGGTAGTGGCTGTCGACGAAACCGAAAAAATCGGCGCACTCCGGTCGCTGGAAGCCAGTGAGAAACGGTTTAAGGCATTGGTGCAGGATGGCTCGGACCTGATCGCTATTCTCGATAATAATGGGAACTACTCCTACGTGAGTCCGACTTCAAAATCAGTACTGGGCATTGAATACAGCGCCCTCATTAACCGAAATATCCTGTCATTTATTCACGAGGAAGACAAAAAGCTATTCGCCGGAAAACTGTTGCACATCAAACCTGGACAGCATGTTAAGATACCTCCTCTAAGATTTAAGGATGAAGATGGGAATTATCGCTGGATAGAAACCATTATTACCGATATGTCTGATGACCCGGCGATCTCAGGGATCATCGCCAACTCGCGGGATGTTACGCAGCGTATCGTAGATAACATGAAAACGAAAGAGAGTATTGACAGGCTTGACGTCCTCTCTAAAGCTACTACAGATGCTATCTGGGATTGGAGTTTTCTTACTGATGACCTAATATGGAACAACGCGCTTGCTACCAATTATGGCTACCCGGAACTTCGTTACTCTATGCAGTGGTGGTACGATAATTTGCATCCGGACGATAGCACGCAAGTGATTGAGCAGCTGGATACGATGATAAAAAACCGTGAGACAAATATGACATTCGAATATCGGTTCAGATGTTACGACGGAACATATAAAGATGTGCTCGACCGGGCATTTGTGATTTTCAATAATGAAGGCGAACCAATCCGCATGATCGGTTCCCTCCAGGATATTTCTGAGCGAAACAACTATATCAGGTCCATTGAAGATCAAAACCGCAGGCTGCGCGAAATAGCATGGGTCCAGTCCCACGTTGTGCGTGCGCCCTTGTCGCGTATTATGGGGCTCACTAAATTAATTTTCGATAAGAACACAAGTGACGAGTTGAAAAAGGAACTACTTACCCACTTGGATACTTCAGCAGAAGAGTTGGATGAGATCATCCGGGATATTATTAAAAAATCTGAAGAGATCAATTTACTTGAGTCCTGAAACTTCTCTTTCCCTGCTGGTAATCCCGCTGGTCCTAATTTATTTACTTCGGATGGCCTCTACAGGATCTAACCGGGAGGCATTATAAGCAGGTATAAAACCCGAAATCAAGCCTATAGCTGTCGACAGGATAATGGTGAGTATTACCTTACCGATATCCACAATAATAGTCAAGTCGAAGAATGTTTTAGAGACATAAGCTAGGATAAATACAATCCCCAGGCCGATCGCCCCACCCATAAGACACAGCATGACAGATTCGATGAGGAACTGAAGCATGATGAAATAATTCTTAGCTCCCAGTGATTTCTGGATACCAATGATATTAGTACGTTCTTTTACCGATACAAACATAATATTGGCAATTCCGAAACCTCCCACGAGTATAGAGAAACCTCCGATAAAAGCACCGGCAAAGTCTATAATACCGAAAAGCTGGTCAAGCTGAGCAGTCAGAATAGTAGTTTTATTCAGCGAAAAATCATCGTCCTCACCAGGCCCGAGGCGGTGAATGGACCGTAATGTACCCTTTAGCTCTGCTTCAAGTTCATTGACCGAAATATGTTCCTTGCCCTTTACAGTTATCTGCGGGTTATAACGCTCGTCCTCAACTTTGATAACTCCTTTTGCGAAATTAAGTGGCACGAGGACTGTCTTATCAGCAGATACACCGAGCATATCTTCACCCTCTTCTTTGAACACTCCCACAATCGTCACCTTTCTACCCAGAACAGTTATAACCTTACCAACAGGATCTATATTGGGGAATAAACCTTCTGCAATCTGGAAACCAATAATAGCCAGAGGTCTTCCGGCTTTTGATTCGCTGTCGGTAAAATACCGCCCGCTTTCGAAATCAAACTTCCAGACCTTGTAGTAATCATGAGCAGCGGCCGATATCTGCGCACCTTCTATACTATTATTCTTATACTTGATGGTGCGGTTACCTATGCCGATCTCATAAGAAATACCTTCGGCGCCCTGCAGGCGTTCGCTAAGCTTATCATAATCGCGCAGGGAAGGCTGCGGGCGGCTGATGTATTTCCACCAGGGAAAATCCGGTCCGCCTGTCCATGGCCATTTTTGAATATAAATGGTGTTACTCCCCAGCTTCTCAACACTGCTCTGGATATTATTTCGCAGCGTATCCACCGCCGAGAAAACACTCACAATGGTCATAATACCAATGGTAATGCCTAAGAGCGACAAGATAGTCCTGAGCTTATTTTGTCTTAATGCCTCGAAAGCAAAAAGAAAGCTCTCCTTAAGAAGTTTAAGAAAGATCATAGTCCGGTTTAGACCAAATTTAGGTAAAAACGTTACAGGTGATGCACGATTTAGGAATTTTCTCTTTCCCATTTTATTTATGTAAATTTGCGCCCTTAAATCCACACCAAAAAATATGAAATTATCACAGTTCAAGTTTGATTTACCCGAATCTTTAATAGCTCACAATCCATCGGAACAACGTGACGAAGCACGCCTGATGGTACTGGATAGAAAGACGGGAGCTATTGAGCACAAAATATTTAAAGATATTTTGGGATATTTTGGTGATAAAGACGTGATGATCTTGAATAATACCAAGGTTTTTCCAGCTCGTTTATATGGAAATAAAGAAAAAACCGGGGCTACTATTGAAGTGTTCTTGCTGCGCGAATTGAACAGGGAACTCCGTTTATGGGATGTCCTGGTGGATCCGGCACGCAAAATCCGCGTTGGAAACAAGCTGTACTTTGGCGATGATGATCTATTAGTAGCAGAAGTTGTGGACAATACCACCTCACGCGGACGTACGATCCGTTTTCTTTTTGACGGTACCGATGAGGAATTCCGTCGTAACATAGAGATCCTGGGTGAAACACCGCTGCCGAAATATATCAAGCGTAAAGCAACTGCCGAAGATAAAGAACGTTATCAAACGATCTTCGCCAAGAAAGAAGGTGCCGTAGCAGCCCCTACTGCCGGCCTGCACTTCAGCCGTGAGCTGATGAAACGCCTTGAATTAAAAGGAGTTGATTTTGCCGAAGTTACCCTGCACGTAGGGCTGGGAACGTTCAGGGCTGTAGAAGTAGAAGACCTGACCAAACACAAAATGGATTCTGAACAGTTCATCATTGAGCAAAAAGATGTGAACCTTGTAAATAGGGCCATTGAAAATAAACAAAAGGTCTGCGCTGTAGGCACCACCTCTATGCGCGCTATTGAATCAGCTGTATCAGCTGGCAGGGAACTAAAGGCAGCTAATGACTGGACAAGCAAATTCATTTTCCCTCCGTATGAGTTCAGCATTGCTAACTCTATGATCACCAACTTCCACACTCCTGAATCAACTCTACTGATGATGGTCGCAGCATTCGGGGGTTACGACCATGTAATGAAGGCATATGAAGTGGCTGTAAAAGAAAAATATCGCTTCTACAGCTATGGAGATGCCATGCTGATTATTTAATGCCTGAAAAAAAATACTTCGCTCTGATTGTTGGTGGCGGGTCGGGAAGCCGGATGCAGTCCGACATCCCTAAGCAGTTCATGCTGTTAAACGGAAGGCCTGTCCTGATGCATACCATACAGGCATTCCATACTTCGAGCTCAAATCCAGAAATAATCGTGGTACTTCATTCAGACTTTCATCAGTACTGGAGGGACCTTTGCCAACAATATAACTTCACAATTGCCCATAAGCTGGTAGCTGGCGGCGAACATCGATTTCACTCTGTTCGAAACGGACTTAAGGACATTAGAAGTGAAGCCATCGTTGCCGTACATGATGCCGTTCGGCCCTGTATAAGACCTTCCCTGATTGATGCTGCCTACACGCAGGCTAAAGTAAGCGGCAGCGCGGTTGCCGCCATCAAAAGCCGCGATTCGGTAAGGCAAAAAAGCCCGACCGGCAGTACCAGCTTAAAAAGGGAAAATATTTATTTGGTCCAGACACCCCAGGTTTTCGGCATAGAGGTGCTTAAAAAGGCTTACATGCAGGACTTCAATGAAGAATTCACTGACGATGCGTCGGTAGTAGAGAAGACCGGTGCAGAGATCAGGTTGATAGAAGGGGACGTGACAAATATAAAGATAACCTATCCTGACGATATCGGCATTGCCGGTATGTACCTGCCTCGGTCCTGAAAATTAAAACCGCACCCATTGCAATCAACAGGTGCGGTTAATATGGTTTAGACGGTGCCTCCGCGGATGACACGCAGTAAGATCGCTATGATCGCTATTACAAGAAGAATGTGAATAAGGTTACCGCCCATTGGCGAAATAAATGCTCCGAAGATCCAGAAAATGATCAAAATAACTGCGATCAAATAAAGTAGATTGCCCATAGTTTTAAGTTTTAGTTAATTAATAGCTGATTTAGTTATACCATTAATACTAAAACTGTACCGATTGTTTTAACAATCTGAAAAAACGGGTCCGGTGACTTGGTTCAACGAAAAAAAATCCCGCAATTGCGGGACCAGTTTTTTAGTATTCGTCTTCGTTAAAGAAGAAGTCGTCTTTAGTAGGATAATCAGGCCAGATTTCCTCGATATTCTCATAGGGCTCGCCGTCATCTTCCAAAGCCTGAAGATTTTCGATAACCTCGACAGGAGCACCGGAGCGGATTGCGTAATCAATAAGCTCATCCTTAGTAGCAGGCCATGGTGCGTCCTCTAAATGCGACGCTAATTCTAATGTCCAATACATATTCTTAGAATTTGATTTATACTTTTCTGCAAAAGTATAATAATTTATATAAGATTATTAATTAATTTTTAAGATGTTACCTAAAGCCTCGGTATCCATTTATTCTCTGGTAAATTTCTGTCGTGACAGATTTTCCGGGCAAGCACAAAGAGGAAATCGCTAAGACGGTTTAGATAAACAATAACTTTCTCGTCAACAAAGCTTTCTTCGCTAAGATGAACGGCAATCCGCTCAGCACGGCGGCATACACACCTGGAAATATGGCAGTACGATACTACGGTGTCGCCGCCGGGAAGGATAAAATGTTTCAGCTCAGGCAAGACTTCGTTCATTTCATCTATTTGGTTTTCAATAAATTCTATATCGGAAACGTGAAGATCCGGAACCTTCATCTTCGACTTCTCAGGATCTGATGCAAGCGCCGCGCCAATGGTAAAAAGCCTATCCTGTATTTCTTTTATGATATCCTTCAGTGATACAGGAATATCTTGATCACGAATCATCCCGATATAAGAATTCAGTTCATCGACAGTTCCGTAGCTCTCGATCCTGAGATCATACTTAGGAACCCTCGTACCTCCTATTAAAGACGTAAGGCCTTTATCTCCTGTTTTGGTGTAGATTTTCATCGGCTATGGGCTGGGCTATGGGCTTAGGGTTGTGAGCTCTGTAAATGATTGTTAAAGACTCGCACGGAGCTCATTTCTCAAAACTCAAAGCTCATTAATCACAGTTCATTCAATCTTCTCGAAATCACTTCCTTTCATCTTCATACCCTCCAGTCTTGGTGACACAGTTTTAATATTTTCATTAAGATAGTCGTTCTCTATCAGTCCGTCGCGCATCCTTACAATGCGGTGTGCATGCTGGGCGATATCTTCTTCGTGAGTTACCAGAATAATAGTGTTCCCTTTGGAGTGGATCTCTTCAAGCAGTCCCATAATCTCAACGGAAGTTTTGGTATCGAGGTTCCCTGTAGGTTCATCCGCCAGGATAATAGACGGATTGTTAACCAGCGCACGTGCAACGGCTACCCGCTGGCGCTGCCCTCCTGAGAGCTCGTTCGGCTTATGATGTACCCTGTTTCCAAGGCCTACACTTTCGAGTGCTTTTTGGGCTATATCCTCTCTTGATGACCGTCCCACACCTGCATATACCAACGGCAGGGCTACGTTTTCAAGTGAGGAAGAGCGCGGTAAAAGATTAAAAGTCTGAAAAACGAACCCGATTTCCTGGTTCCTGACTTCGGCGAGCTCGCTGTCGGTCATCTCACTCACGTGTTTACCATTTAAAACGTACACGCCTTTGGTCGGGGTATCCAGGCACCCCAGGATATTCATCAATGTAGATTTACCTGAACCCGAGGGCCCCATTAATGCTACGAACTCTCCCTTATTAATGGATAGCGTAACCGATTTCAAGGCATGGATGGTTTCGGCACCAATCACATATTTTCTACCGATATCTGTTAAAGTAATAAGAGGGTCTTTAGCCATGCGTTTATTTTTAGACTGCCCGTATGGATGTATTGTTACAGCCTGATGAAATTACTGTTTATTGATCACTTTAGCTACCCGGAAAAATTTCCCATCCTGTTTAGGCGCATTCTGCAGAGCTTCGTACCTGCTGATCACCTGCGTAACTTCATCCTCTCTAACTATATTTACCTCATCATTCATGTATACCAGCGGCTCGACGTCATCGGTGTTTACCTCGTTGAGCTTATCCATAAAACTGAGGATATTATTCATATCATCCAGAAGGCCTTGCTTATCTTCTTCTTTAACCTCCAGCCTTGCCAGGTGAGCTACTTTTTCTATGGTTTCGAGGTCTACTTTCATATCTAATCAAATTCTATTTATACGCAGTCTCTACCCCATCGATGAATGATGCCTTTTCAGTCGCCCATGGATCAGGTCATAAACCATCTCCCTGAGGCTTTCGGCATCCTGGGATTGCATCCCGGTTGTTTCGATTGGAGCGTGGATGTAAATATCGCAAATCCCGGGCTTACTTCCATACTTGTTGCCGTCATCCCACATTAATTCCCAGTTATCTACTATCGTAACAGGCAGAATTGCCACTCCCTGATCTATAGCAAGCTTAAACGGGCCGTTCTTAAACGGCTGAAGCACAGGCGGGTAAAACTCACTGATCATTCCTTCTGGAAATATAACCACGCTTTTACCTTCTTTTATGCTTTCTTCGGCTTTTTTAAATGCCCGGAAGGCTGACATCTTGCTTTCACGTTTCACCGGGATATCTATAGTTCGAAAATAGATCCCGGTGATGAAATTTTTAAGCAATTCCTCTTTTCCCATGAAAACGATGTTGTTCCCGGCCAGCAGGATGATGGCCGTAATATCGAGGTTAGAAGTGTGGTTGGCACAGATGATATAAGTTTTGCTCCAGTCGACCTTTTGTTCGTAGGTAAATTTGTAAAAAATACCCGACAGGCTTGTGCTGATGAAACTGAATGCCCAGCGGAGGCTGTTCATGCCTTTGAAGTTGACCGGACGACGCGAGAAGAAATAGATCAGCGGATACAACAGGATAAAAGCCAACGCCAGAACTACCAGGAAATAATACAGGTGCAGCTTTTTGAGAATTCCTTTCATTCTGATCAAAAATAGAAAAATCCGCAAGAATTTACGCGGCTTTTGAGGAGCACGGGTTCACCTGTTAGAGAAAAAATCCTTACTTTCGCCCCATTATGGAAACTGTTGTTAGTGGGATTCGCAGTACCGGAAAACTGCATTTAGGGAACTTTTACGGGGCTGTTAAGAACTTCGTACAGATGCAGCACGAGTACAATTGCTATTTTTTTATAGCAGATTACCACTCGTTAACCACCCATCCTACCCCACAGGATCTGCACGGCAACGTGAAACAGGTTCTGGTAGAGTACCTGGCCGCAGGTATTGACCCTGAACGTGCTACAATCTATGTGCAATCTGATGTTCCTGAAATAACAGAACTATACTTGTACTTAAACATGAACGCTTATATGGGTGAACTGGAAAGAAGTGCGTCGTTCAAAGATAAAGTGCGTGCACATCCCGATAATGTGAACGCCGGCCTTTTAACGTATCCGGTGCTGATGGCTGCAGATATACTGATCCATAAAGCGACCAAGGTCCCTGTTGGCAAAGACCAGGAGCAGCACCTGGAAATGGCGCGTACGTTCGGCAACCGTTTTAACAGGCTCTACAATAATGAATACTTCCCCGAGCCATACGCCTTCAGTTTTAGCGATAAACTGGTAAAGGTACCTGGCCTTGACGGAAAGGGTAAGATGGGAAAATCGGAGGGCGAGGGAAATGCTGTCTACCTTTCTGATGAGCCTGAAATTATCCGGAAGAAAGTGATGCGCGCTGTAACCGACAGCGGCCCGACAGAAGAAAATCAGCCTAAGCCCGAAGCCATTCAAAACTTGTTTGACTTGCTTAAGATAGTTTCGGCTGAAGATACATATTCTCATTTCGACCGGCTCTACAATAGCTGCCAGATCCGTTACGGTGACTTCAAAAAGCAGCTGGCAGAAGATATGATCATTGCTACGGCACCTATCCGTGAGAAGATAAATGCCATTGCCGCGGATGATACTTATTTGAGGGAGGTAGCACGCTTCGGCGCAGTTAAAGCCCGTGAAAGTGCTGCAACAACCATCCGGGAAGTCCGGGAGATCATCGGCTTTAAAACTTTCTAGCTTTTTGCCGGAATAAAAAAACAATTTGTATTTTCAAACTCGCTTTGCGCCTGCCGCTTTGCACTTACCTTATTTCTCATGCATATAGCTATCGTTGGAAACATTGGAGCCGGCAAAACTACTCTTACAGAACTGCTTGCCAAGCATCTCGGCTATGAAGCCCAGTTTGAAGCTGTTGATAATAATCCCTATTTAGAAGACTTTTACAGCGACATGAAAAGGTGGAGTTTCAACCTGCAGATCTATTTCCTTAACAGCCGTTTTCAGCAGATACTTGAGCTTCAGAAAACTAATAAGAACATTATTCAGGACCGTACAATCTACGAAGACGCCTACATCTTTGCTGAGAACCTACACGATATGGGACTGATGACGTCCCGTGATTACGATAATTATACCTCGATCTTCGAGAACATCACGGCGTTTATCAAACCACCCGATCTTTTAATCTTTCTGAAAGCATCGGTTCCTACACTGGTTAATAATATTCAGCGACGCGGAAGGGAATATGAAGCAGGTATCCGTTTGGACTATCTCTCCAAACTGAATGAGAAATACAAAAAGTGGATAGACTCTTATACGCAGGGTAAACTTCTTATTCTTGATAAGGATAAGCTTGATTTTGCGAACAAACCTGAGGATCTGGGTTTTGTAATCAATAGCATCGAACGCGAAATCCACGGCTTATTTTAAAGACAATGCCGGGAGGAAGGATGAAAATAATCGGAATCATACCAGCCCGCTACGCTTCCAGTCGCTTCCCTGGTAAACCCCTTGCCGACATAGCGGGTAAAAGCATGATTCGCAGGGTTTACGAGCAATGTCAAAAGTCCTCACAACTCGATAAAATTGTTGTTGCAACGGATGACAACAGGATATTTGATCACGTAGCAGGTTTTGGGGGAGACGTAATTATGACCTCCGAACGTCATCCCAGCGGAACAGACAGATGCAATGAAGTTGCAACGAAACTTCCGGGCTTCGACGTATGTATTAACATTCAGGGCGATGAACCGCTGATCAATCCCTCACAAATCGACTTGTTGTGTGCTTGCTTTAACGATGATGCCGTAGAACTCGCCACACTCGTTAAAAAGATCCATACGGAAGAAGAACTTTTTAATCAGAATACTCCAAAGGTGGTACTTAATCAGGAGATGGAAGCCGTGTACTTCAGCCGTGCAAGTATCCCTTTTCTTAGGGGCATCCAACAGGCAGACTGGATTCAAACTCACACGTTCTTTAAACATATAGGCATCTATGGATACAGAACAGCAACACTTTCAGCTATAACAACGCTGCAAACTTCAGTTCTTGAAATGGCAGAAGCTCTTGAACAACTACGCTGGATTGAGAACGGATATAAAATCAAAGTTGCCGTCACGGATTCAGAAAGTCAGGCAATAGATACACCCGAAGACCTTCAAAAGTTACTGGCTCACTTCAGCCCCGGTGCATAAACCAAATTCCAGTCATGAAATTATCCGCTCTATTCATTTGCTGCATCATGATCACTAACACAGCGCAGGCCCAGCTAGAGAAAAAACTCGATTCAATAATTGCAAACAGCATCCAACCGGGTGAGCCGGGAGTAGCATTATATGTTGAGAATAATGGCAAAGTTATTTACAAAAATGCGTTCGGTCTTACTGCTATCAATGGAAAAGAATTAGATGCATCTACTAATTTCCGTATGGCATCGGTATCCAAGCAGTTCACAGCGATGTGTATATTACTGTTGGAGAAAGATGGAAAGGTTTCGTTCGACGATCCGATCTCGCGTTTCTTTCCTGAGATCCCCGCGGTCGTTGCAAATAAGGTACTGTTAAGGCACCTGCTTACCCACTCATCAGGTGTGATCGACTATGAAAGCCTTATGGATGCTTCCGAAACAAGCCAGTTGCTTGACGCTGATGTGCTGGCCCTGCTTTCGAAGCAAGACACCACCTATTTCGCTCCCGGAAGCCAGTTCAGGTACAGCAATTCGGCATATGCTCTGCTGGCTTTAATAACCGAACGGGTTTCAGGACAATCCTTCCCTCAATTTATGAAAGAAAGGATCTTCAAGCCTCTTAAAATGAAGAATTCTTCGGTTTATGAGGCATCGTCTGATATAAAGAACCGTGCGATGGGTTTTGCAAGGAACCGGAATAAGGAACTTTTTGCAAACGATCAGAGCTCAACCAGTGCTGTCAAGGGTGACGGCGGTGTATATACTTCTCTAAACGATTACCGGAAATGGACGCATGCCCAATGGAGAAACACCCTCGTTGACCTTCCCCCGGTACTGAAGCGGTTAAATTACTCCATTAAAGAAGTTACGGGAAGCTATTACGGTCCGGGATTGTTTTACTTTGATAAGGCAGAGCCGTCCTTATTTCATTCGGGCAGTACCTGCGGATTCAGCACATTTTCGGTTAATATTCCAGGGCAAAAAACGTCTATAGTTTATTATTCAAACATTGCCAACAACGCTGTAACCTTCAAAAAAATATTGGAAATCCTGGCCAGCCACGGGATCGGCGATCCCGTACAAGTGTTTCAGTTGCATGAATTAACCCGCTAAGTGATAAAAAATCTAATCATCAACGACTTTTTACACGCAGCAAACATTCTTTTAGTTAAACTTGCAGTCTAATTAATGGCCCTGCGCCTACGCTTTAAACAATGAACGAGGATTTTTTCAGGCAAATATTTCAAAAACAAAAGGATGCGGAAGAAGTCCCCTCCAATAAGGAGATTGCACGTTGGGCTACCGAACTGATCCGGCTGATCTTTCCTGAACAATCCAAGCGGCCCTTTGCTTCGATCGACGACATTAAGGCTGAGTTCGGACAGCTGGAAAAAGAACTATCGAGGATAATGGTGGCTACAAAAGCCTGCGATCACTGCAATCACGAACAGTTATCACAAGATCTATTTGCACAGATACCCGAATTATACAGGGTATTGAAAACTGACATACAAGCGATATTTAATGGGGACCCGGCGGCAAAAAGCGAGTTTGAAGTCATACGCGCTTATCCGGGGTTCTATGCGATATCTTTTTATCGCCTTGCCCATGCCCTGTCGGTTCTCGATGTGCCGCTGATACCCCGCATTCTGACAGAATATGCCCATTCCAAGACAGGTATTGACATCCACCCCGGCGCAGATATCGACGAATACTTTCACATCGATCATGGAACCGGCATAGTTATCGGCGAGACCTGCAAGATCGGTAAACATGTGAAACTTTACCAGGGGGTTACCATGGGTGCCCTTAGCGTAGATAAGAGCATGGCGAACACAAAACGTCACCCTACTGTAGAGGACCATGTGGTTATCTATTCCGGAGCCACGATCTTAGGTGGAGAGACCGTAATAGGGCATCACAGCATAATAGGGGGCAATGTATGGCTCACCAAAAGTGTTCCCCCGGGATCCTCTGTATACAACACTGCCGATGTGGTAATTTCAACCGGCAGGAAAATTAATTTATAAAATGGCCGACCTTATAGATATTGTTGGTAATACACCGCAGGTTGAGATTAAACGATTGAATCCTAACCCGAACGTAAAGATCTTTGCAAAACTTGAAGGGAATAACCCAGGCGGCAGTGTAAAAGACCGGGCTGCATTGAATATGATCCGCAGTGCTATAGAGCGCGGAGAAATAAAGAAGAATATACCCCTTATTGAAGCTACCAGCGGCAATACCGGCATAGCGCTTGCCATGATGGCCAGGCTATATGATCTGGAAATTGAACTGGTCATGCCCTCCAGCTCGACAAAAGAGCGCACCCTTACGATGGAAGCTTATGGCGCCAAAGTAACGTTACTCGATAACATTGAGCTATGCCGCGATTATGCTGATGAAAAGGCTGCATCAGGAAAGAGTTTTATGCTTAACCAATTTGCTAATGCAGATAACTACCTGGCGCATTATAAGACTACGGCGCCTGAGATATGGAACGACACCCATGGGGCTATTACCCATTTTGTGAGTTCTATGGGTACAACCGGAACGATTATGGGATGCTCCATGTATTTCAAGGAGCAAAACCCTGCAATCACTATTGTGGGATGCCAGCCTACCGAAGACTCTTCAATACCAGGCATTCGCCGCTGGCCTCAGGCTTACCTCCCTAAAATATTTGATCCATCGCGCGTAGACCGGATTATGGATATATCTGAGAGCGAAGCGGTGTCGGTGACCAGGCAACTGGCCAGGAGCGAAGCTATCTTCGCAGGAATGAGCAGCGGAGGCGCCGCTTCTGCCGCAATACGATTAGCCAAGGAACTGGATAAGGGTGTGATCGTTTTCATTGTTTGCGACCGCGGAGACAGGTATTTATCGAGTGAACTGTTTGGTTAGAATTGGCAGCTATTTGACACTTTCGGATTTGGCCTAAAAATCCTATATTGAATTAACCAATTCAAATCGATCATGGATGAAAGCAAACCTGGGCAGATTCTCTGGCACGACCTCACTGTTGACAATGCTGAACTTGTAAGTGATTTTTATCATGGAGTTCTTGGATGGGAAAAGGAAGGCTTGAACATGAGCGGCTACGACGATTTTGTTATAAAAAGCTCTAAAGAAGGCGAAGTAGTTGCCGGCGTATGTCATGCGAAGGGCGTCAATAAAGATATCCCTCCCCAGTGGCTCATGTATGTAAAGGTATCCAACCTGGAAGAAAGCATTGCTAAATGCAGGGAACTCGGAGGAAAAACGCTTGGAAATAGACGAAAAATGGGCGAAGGGCATTACCAGCTTATTCAAGACCCCGCAGGTGCCTATATGATGCTGTGTGAGTAGGAGAAATTAGCTTATGTTCCTTAATCCGATAGCCTCAGGATGATTCATATTATCCTGAACGACGCGGTCAATTATTTCTTGGGTTATGTTAGGATAATCAACCTCAACCCGTCGTTCATTTTCAATCCAGCTGGCTATTACCATATCATATCTGTCTTTCAGGCTTCTAATTACAGGCACACCCATTTCTTTAAGTGCTGCGGCATTAAGCTGCTGTTCGTATTGATTTTTCATCGGAATAACTAACAGCTTCTTTTTCATAAAAAGTGCCTCTGCGGGAGTTTCGAAACCCGCACCGCACAACACGCCAGCGCTACCTGCCATGCTTTTGATAAACTTATCATTATGGATTGGCTGGATGGTGACGTTTTTAGCTCTATATGCCTTCTTATTATGCTTTGAAAATACATCCCAGACAACATTTTTGAACTGACTTAATTTCAAAATCAATCTTTTATCATCGTAAGCTGGCAAATAAACGGTATAGTGCCCACCTTCGGTCACTTTATGCTCCCGTATTTGTTTACGAATAACCGGGGTATAAATATCCTTGCCATAAGGTTTAAAGTGAAAACCATATTGTTTAGTATTGGGGGCATAATTTCTTAAAATAAGCTTCCCCATCATGTCAGTGACGTCAGGCTCAGGCGCTTCCTCTGCAAGTACGGCCGCCTGGTGACTGAGGCCTATGCAGGGAATATTCCTTGTATAGCAGGCCCAGGCAGAAACAGGTTCAAAATCATTGATAACGAGGTCATACTTTTCGATGGGCAATGCTTTGATTTCGCTGACAAGCTTACGGATATTAGACCTCACCAGGGTCTTCCACAGGTCTACGCCCCCACTTTTCCCGAAGATAAAGCTAAGTCCCCGGAATTTATATTTGATCGGATAAGGTATAGTCAAATCACTTTGAATACCGCTAACCAGTATATCAACCTCTCCATGCTGCATTAAACATGGTATCACGTCCATAGCTCGGCTTAGATGGCCATTTCCCGTGCCCTGAATAGCGTAAAGTATCTTCATTCTTGTATTCTTTGCTAAGTTATGTAATTAGAATGCTTATATAACCATTAGACCGGCTGGAAAGTTCTCTTTTACATCGTACAACCACCCTTTACGAAGAATATTTCTATTTTTACAGCCTAACGATTCATTATGATAACAGTAAACGAATATTTTGACGGCAATGTGAAATCTCTGGGATATAACTCGGTAGAAGGAAAATCAACAATAGGAATAATTGAGCAGGGGGAATATGAATTTGGCACATCCCAGCATGAAACTATGACGGTTATTGAAGGCGCCCTTCAAGTTTTACTACCCGGTGAATCCGCATGGGAATTAGTTAAGGCGGGCGAGTCGTTTGAAATCGACGCTGGCAGCTCTTTTAAAGTCCAGGCCGAACGTCAGACCTCATATTTGTGTAAATACAAATAAACCTACATAAAAAAGCCGCCTTTCCAGGCGGCTTTTTTTAGGTTACAACCTTATAAAAGCAATATTAATAATAAAATAATAATGATAATTGCTCCTACGGATAGATAAACTCCCCCGCTCAGTGCTTTAGCTTCTTTTTTCATTTCCTGCAGCTCATTGCGAAGTGCCTTACGTTCTTCCCTGCTTAGTTCAGATCTGTCCATGCTTTTGATCTCGTCAACTCTTCTTGTAATTTCAGCAAAACGGGCTTTTTGAGTCTCCGTCATATCAGGTTTAGACTTAGTGTCTTTCGCCATTACTGAAGGGGCTGATAACATTAACATTAATGCTGTAGCCAGGAGGTAAATTTTCTTTTTCATCGTGCTTGTTTTTAGGTGTTTTTCTTTAAACAGAAAGTTTTATAAAAAGTTTAAGAATTAAGTTACTTAACCCTGATACAAGTATTGTTCCACAAACCTAATTAAATAGAAACAAGAGAAAAAAAATTTCAAGAACAACTAAAATTCGGCTTCCTGAAGTGTTGAATCAAACGTTACAAGTTTTTGGGGGTACCTGAGTGAATGATTAATGACCATATTTCTAATATAATCATTTGATGGGTGTATAGTTAAAAGGTCTTTCAATTGCGAGATGTTATCGACTACCTGATCGTGGGAAACAAAGCCCATACCGTAAAAAATGCCTTTTTCAATGAGAACATAACTTTTTTCATCCGGGTTTCTTCCCTTATCAACAATCGCGAAACTGGGCAGTGTATTCTGGAGGTGGCTAGTTGAATCAATTACCCTTTGATTGTACGCTTCCTTTAGCTCCTTCTGTTCGCATGCGCCATAACATGATTGATCGTGAACCCCTGAGCATTGCTCGCTGTTCCTTTGAATGAAACACAATTTAGGACACAAATTGAATTCTGAAACTAAATGTTTAATTAAGCTGTAGCCCTCAGAGATCATGTTGAATGTATAGACCGGCTTAGAAAACTTGTTCCTTCTGTCGACAGCGAGCCTCAGATAACCGTTTTGGTCTTCAAATAAGTAGAGTCCGTAAGCATGTTCAAAACGCTTCAACGCCCGATTATGGGCCGGCCATAATCTTTTTATTTCTACAGCCTCCATGATAAATGAAATAAGCTCGGTGCCGCACTCCGCAAAAGATATATGATGTATGTCCCGAAGAAAATCCTGCTTCTGTCGCCCGGGTTTATTGTTTGCGAAGTGACTGTTCACACGCTTCCGGATATCAATAGCTTTGCCTACATATACGACCTTCGACTTGCTATTGTGAAAGTAATAAACTCCCGGCGCTGAAGGCAGCTTATCAATATCCTCCTTAGGCAGATGAGGCGGCAGGGATTGCTCTTTTGAACGCTGGCTTAACGCTTTACCTATATGCCCTTCAGCATCCTTATCAAGCAGCATTGAAAATAAACAGGCTGTTGCAGACGCATCCCCCATGGCCCTGTGCCGATCGATTAATTCTATGTTTACCTGGCTGCAGAGCTTTCCGAGACTGTAGGAGCTAAACCCGGGCATTATTTTCCTGCTAAGCCTGACTGTGCATAACTTTTTTGTCTGAAGCTGGTAGCCCGAAGCGGCCAGGTGATATCGCAAAAATGAAAAATCGAAATTCACATTATGTGCGACAAACACTTTGTCATGCAGCAAAGCAAAGATCTCTTCTGCTACATCCTTAAATAAAGGAGCAGTACGAACCATTTCATCACTTATACCCGTTAAAGCCTGGATATAAACCGGGATAGGTATTTGAGGATTTATAAGAGTAGTATACCGCTTAATGACCTCCCGGCCATCGTGGATCAGAATAGCTACCTCGGTAATGCCATTAGCACTGGCATGACCACCCGTAGTTTCAATATCGACAATGGCGTACATAGTTTATGTCTTCGAAGAAATATCAAATATAACGCAAAGTACACAAAGCTAATAATTTTAGCAGAAATGTTTACCTGTTATTTCTTAAAGGCTTTAACAAGTATTCCAGGCCATTTAACCTGATCTCATACATAGTTGAGAGAAGTACGCCTATTTTGCCTTCCGGAAAACCATTGCTTTCATACCAGGCCAGGTAATATTCGGGAATATCACAGATGAGCCTGCCTTTATATTTTCCATAGGGCATGTAGATACTGACCAGGTCATTAAGGATCTGAGGGTTTGCTAACGGATCGGACAAGCGGTTTACTTTTAAAGATGAACTGAAGATAAAGGAATGCCACAAGGGTTAACACTGAGATTAAATAAAGAACCGTTGGGATCATAGTGACGTCGCTAATATAGAGGCTACCCGCAAAGAATGCACCAATACCGATACCTGCCTCGAGGGCGATGTACATCGTCGCGACTGCTTTACCACGGTGGTCGGGATGGCTCATGTCTATTATGAAAGCTGTTAGTGCAGGTGAAAGCATGCCAGTGGCGACACCATATAGTGACGAAGCACACATCAGGTAAAACGGTGAGTTAGCCCGGCCTATCATCATTAGGGAGACAACCAATAAGATCAAAGAAATTTTTATGATCGTGACCCTTCCCATCCGGTCGGACATTTTGCCGGATACAAACCGTATGATCAAAGAAGAAACTGTGAATACCATAAAGAACAGCCCCTTGTTGGCAACACCGAGATGAGTTCCCCAATCGGAGATTACGGTAAGAATAACGCCATAGCTCAAATAGGACAAAAAAGTTATAAAGGAGCCCGAAAGAACCCTTTTCTCAATAATTTCTTTCCTGTTTATTTTCAGTAGGGCAAGTTTAAACCGTTCCTTCTTTACCAGTGTTTCTTTCATGTTCATCAAGATAACTATGGATAAAAGAGCGAAAAGAGAGGAGCAGTAGAAGAGGGCATTGATAGAAAACCGGGTTGAAAGCTCGCTCCCGATCGCAGGTCCAATGGCCAGACCTGTACTGAAGCAAAGCCCATGTATGCCCATTGCTTCCCCCCATCGTCCAGCAGGAACAATGTCGGCTACATATGCGGCAGTGGCTGTTGGTTTGAAACCTGTAGAGAATCCATGAAATAACCTCAGCAACAAAAAGCCAGCAATAGTTGTTAACAGCGGGTATAATAACCCGCATATCACGCAGACAAGGGAACCTACCGCCATAACGGGGACTCGTCCTATCTTATCTGTTAGCTTTCCGCTGAACGGACGGGAAATACCTGCCGTCAGTGTGAATAAGGCAATAATATAACCCTTATATTCCGCTCCGCCCAGGCTTGTGAGGTAAGAGGGAAGCTCCGGTATAAGCATATTAAAGCTCGCTGAGAACAGAAAGGAGCTCATGCACAACAGCCCGAACTGAAGATTGTAGATGGGGTGCTTGGGCTCAGACATAGAAACGGGGGTGTGCTGCAAAAATATAAAAAAGATACCTCTCTATTCGGCTATTGTTGATAGTTTTGCGCCGCTCAATGTTCTTTATGCTACTACCCAGGTTTTTATTAGTTCTCTTATTAGTTCTCAGCGTTCAAGTGTCTTACGGTCAAAGCAGTTCGGAATTAAAAAAACGGAAGAACGCTATTAACCGGGAGATCGAATCATTAAAGAAAACCCGCAGCAAAATTGATAAGAACAAGAAGCTGTCGCTTACACAGATAAATTTGCTAAATGCCCAGATAAAGCTCAGGGAAGAGAAGATCCAAACTATAAACTCTGAAATCAAAATGCTGGACAATAAGATATCAGCCAACACATCAGAGGTGAAAACACTTCAGTCGGACTTAAGCAGATTGAAGAAAGAATATGCAAAAATGATTCTGTTTGCATTCCGAAATCAGGGTGCTTACCATAAAATGATGTTCATTTTTGCTTCTGAAGATTTTAACCAGGCATATATGAGGCTAAAGTATATACAGCAGGTTGGAAGGGTCAGAAAGTCGCAGGCAAAATACATTGAAAACACTCAGGTATCACTCAAAAAGCAGATCACCATTCTGGATGAGAATAAAAAGGAAAAAAGCGACCTTCTTTTCGATCAGCTGAGCGAGAAAGAGACCCTGGGGAAAGACAAAGCACAGCAATCGAAGATTGTGAACAGTCTGACCAAGCAACAAAAAAGCCTGCAACAACAACTCACCAGAAAGCAAAAGGAGGCCACCAGCCTTAACAACGCTATTCAGGCAGCCATCCGTAAAGAAATACTCGCCGAGCAAAAAAGGGCTGCAGAACGGGCTCGCCTGGCCGAGCAGGCGAGGCTTGCAAAAATTGCGGCAGCCGCAAAAGCAAAAGCTAAAAGTTCTCCGGGTACCACAGCGTCAAAACCCGCAGTTGCAAAGCCTGTGGCAAGCGGCTCGTCAATCCTTGCTTCGAGCCCCGAAGATGCCAAGTTATCGTCCGGTTTCGCAGGCAACAGGGGCCGCTTGCAAAAACCAGCCCAAGGCATAATAACTCAGGGCTTCGGACAGTATAAATACAAATCCAACGTGACGCTATTCAATCCGGGAATTAATATAAAAACTGCTCCCGGTACACCGGTCTACGCTGTCTTCGAGGGGCAAGTGAGCCAGGTTTTTATGGTGTTAAACAATTATGCTGTCATGATCAGGCATGGCGAATACTTTTCGATCTACTCGAAACTCAAAAGCGTCAATGTTTCTGCAGGCCAAAAAGTGATTACCCGCCAGGCAATCGGTGTCGTAGCCAATGATCCTTCTGAAGGCATCAGCGAAATGCAGTTCCAGATCTGGAAGGGTAAAAGCCCGGTTAACCCGGCCGGATGGGTGAGGTAGCTAAACCTATGCCGTTAACAATTCGTTAACGTAACTTTCAAATTAATTTAAAGTCTAAACGTTTTAATGTTATTTTTGCGGGATTTTTAACAACTGAGATGCCGATAGAAGAGCGAAGTACCGTTGTAAGTTTATGGAGAAACAACTGGCAATCAACCGATTACAGGAAAAGATTAATTTCCGGACTAATAGTCGTTTCAATTATTCTTACTTCCCTTCCTTTTTTTTACCAGGCTATAGAGCAGCGAAATGGGATAAAGTTTAACGACTACCTGCTCCAATGGTTGCCAGCGTACGATCTTTCTCTATTTATCTTTATTACGATATGGTCGATGGCACTTCTCACCTTTCACCGGTTCAAACAAGACCCGCAGATATTTTTAACGTTCTTATGGGGCTTCATCCTGATAAACCTGTCGCGTTTCGTATCTATTGGCCTGGTTCCTTTGAACCCGCCTGACAGCCTGATTGCCATCCATGACCCGATAGCAAATTATTTCTACGGTCCTAAATTTATCACAAAAGACCTCTTCTTTTCCGGCCACACTGCGGCGATGTTCCTGATGTTCCTTTGCCTGAAAAAACGATCTGACAAGATTCTGGCCTTTATAGCTACTATAGTAATAGGCTTCGCCGTGCTAATCCAGCACGTACACTACACCATGGACGTGTTTATGGCCCCGGTTATCACTTATTTCCTATGGATAGGTGCGAAAAAGATCGCTGAGTCCTGACCGGTCAGGATTTAAAATTCTTGTCTATCAATAGCTGTATCACGCCATCTACGAGCCCTACCCTGGGCACGTAAATTTGTCTTACACCGCCCCATTTCATAACTGTCAGGTAAATTTCTGCGGCGGGAATGATAACATCTGCGCGGTCTGAATTAAGGCCTAAGACATTAATCCGGTCTTTAAGAGAAAAGGAATTGAGATATGTATACAATGACCGGAGTTTAGCGAAGGTTATCGGCGCGCTATCCTTTCCATCAGCCATCCGGAAAAGCTTGTTTATGTTGCCCCCCGTACCAATACCCGAAAGATTCTTATATTTCTGCACCTTATCTTTTACCCATTGTTTCATTTCCAGCCAGGTTTCCTCCTTGTCCTGGTTATCGAGGATACGTATACCGCCCAGATTGAAGGATCTGGAAGCAATGAGCTCACCATCGCTGAAAACCGACAGTTCTGTACTCCCCCCACCTACATCAATATAGAGATAGTTTTTTTTCTTTTCCAGTGTTTGCTCGATATGGCTCGCATAAATGATATTCGCTTCACGCTGGCCCTCAACAATTTCGAGATCAATTGAAGCTTCCGCTTTTATTTGGCGAACAAGGGCCTGACCGTTCGCCGCCTCCCGCATCGCCGAAGTAGCACAAGCCATGTAATCACTCACTTTGTATACATCCATCAAGTGGCGAAACGCAATCATGGTCTTGACTAGTTCCTCAGTCTTTTTCTTAGATAGGCGTTTTTCCAAAAAAGCATCATCGCCAAGACGCAAAGGAACCCGGATCAGGGTGTTTTTCTTGAATGAAACCTCTTTATCATTTTGTATAATGTCTGCTATAAGCAATCTCACAGCATTGGATCCTATATCTATTGCAGCGTATCTCAATGTTCTATTTCTTATATTTAAGGTAGTTATATATATCAAGCTGTGCCCTATACCTTGTCTTAGACCTGCTCCTTTTATACCGGTTATTATTCTGTTGAGTTATTTCCCTTGCCTTTGTATTGTCTCTGAGCTGAATATCAATGATATCCCTGATCTCAGCCTTTACTCCCGGATCAAGGATTGGGAAGCCAACTTCCACCCGGTGGTCGAGATTGCGTGGCATAAGATCGGCTGAAGATATAAAAACCTTTTCATCTCCACCGTTACCAAATATCCACACCCGGGCATGTTCCAGGAAACGGTCAACTATACTTATTACTTCTATATTCTCGCTGAAACCAGCCACACCGGGAACGAGACAGCACATGCCTCTGACAATAAGGTTGATCTTCACCCCTGCATTACTGGCATCATAAAGCTTACCGATAATATCTTCATCAGTTAAACTATTCATTTTGAGAATAATGTACGCCGCTTTGCCGTCTTTCGCGCACTTATTTTCAGCGTCAATCAGGTCATAAAGCTTTTGACGGCTTTCCAGGGGCGACACTACAAGTTCTACAAAACCCCGATAGAAAACCTTTTTCTCGAGCCCGTCGAATAGTTTAACCAGCTCTTTCGTAATTGCCGGATTAGCGGTAAAAACACTGTGGTCGCAATAAAGCGATGCTGTCTTTTCATTGAAGTTTCCGGTAGCGAGGTTTGCATAGTAAACCTTCTTGCCCTTTTCCAGCCTGCTGACAAGGCAAACTTTGGAATGTACCTTATAATCCAAAAGACCGTAGTTTACTTCAATACCTTCATCCTCCAATCTTTTTGTCCAGAATATATTAGCTTGCTCGTCAAAACGCGCCTTTAGCTCGACCAGGCAGTTGACTTTTTTTCCATTCTTTGCTGCATTGATCAAAGCGTGAATGACCCTCGAATTCTCAGCAAGCCTATACAAGGTTATATTGATTTCCCTGACCTTGGGATCTATTGCTGCCTCCCTTAAGAAATGAATAATATAGTCAAATGACTGATAAGGCAGATTAATCAGGTAATCACGGTTGGCAATCTGCGCAAAAATGCTCGTCACGCTCGAAAGCTCCTTAACGGGCAAGGCTGGAACTTTTGGATATTCCAGCTCCGGGCCGCCTACATTGGGAAAGCTAATGAAGTCCTTAAAGTTATGATAGCGGTTCCCGGGTATCAGGCCATCTGCGGAAAGATCAAGCTCTGCCACAAGATGGGTTAACATGTCCAAAGGCATGTCAGTATCGTAAAGAAGACGCATGGGTTTTCCTTTCCCACGCTTTTGAAGACTTTTAGATAGCGCATCAATAAATTTCTCACTAACATGCCGGTCAAGATCTAACTCGGCATCGCGTGTGAGCTGTATGGAGTATGCTTCTATCTTGTCATAATCGAATATAAAGAAGATATCATCCAGGCAATACCTTACTATATCATCAATGAGGGTAACAAATTTCAGGTTGTTCGTTTCCGGAAGAACAATGAAGCGGTTGGAGCCGTCGGTTGGAATTTCAATCAGTGCGAACCGGTGTTTTTCTTTGTTTCTGTTTTTAGTCAGCCTGACGAAAAAATAGATCGCCCTGTCCTTAAGCTCGGGAAAAGGAGCATCTTTATCTATCATCACGGGCACAAGGGTCGACAGCACTCTGTTCCTGAAATAGTCCCGGACAAATTGGCCCCGGGAAACGTTCATCTGCTTTTCGGTAATAATGAATATCTTCCGGCTTTCCAGTTCCTTAATAATATCGTCCTCATAGAGATGGTTAAACTTGCGTTCCTGCCTTACCACAAGGGTCTTAATCTGATTCAGGGTTTTCCGGGGGTTATATCCCAGGATCTCTTTTGACTTGGTGTTGAGATTAGAAAGACGGTTCAAGGTCGCCACCCTGACACGATAAAATTCATCAAGGTTAGATGAAAATATGGCAAGAAAGCGAATACGCTCAACCAGCGGTACTGTTTTATCAGCCGCCTCCTGCAATACGCGGTCGTTAAATGACAGCCAGCTAATCTCACGATTGATAAGCGGAATATTCTTGGGCATTTGATATAAATAAACAGTCCCGGAACAAGGGCCCGGGACTGTAAAAATCTCTATTCTATATTAAGTTAATATTAAAATCACATTAAGTCTGTTTCTAATTAAACAATTAGTTTACAGATTAGTTTGAGATTCAGTTGGCGCAGTAGCGGGGGTAGGCGGGGCTTCTGCAGGCTTGGCTTTAGGCGCTGCAGGCTTCCTTGGTGCCGAGGAAGTTTTAACTGCCGGCTTTTTAGCTGGTGCAGCTTTTTTAGTTGTTACCGACGGAGATGACCCTGCATTTCTAACAGCCGGCTTTGTAGCCGAGGTTCCTGCAGCCGCACTTTTTACCGCTGGCCTTGCAGAAGTCGTTTTGTTTACAGCAGCCCTGGGCGCAGCGCCAGGCTTTGAAGCAGTTTTATTAATTGGGACTTTAGCTCTGGCAGCAGCGCTCGTTGCCTTTGCTACAATTTTCTCAGCTTTAACAACCGCCGAGCTTACATTGCGCTTTGCCGAAGTAATAGGTTTCTTCTCTTTCTTTGCTTTAGGCTTTTTACTTTCAAGCTTTTCTTCGACGGCTGTCTTCACGTCACGATATCTATCTGAAAGCTTTTTCGCCAAAACCTTACTTGTCTTTTTTATTTCTTTAGACAACTTTCCCGCATCGTGTCCCAAGCCCTTTAACGCTTCCAGAAATTTGTCAGCTATAGAAGTCTCAAGTTCCTTTTTAACTGCACGCTTAGAAACTTTTTTTACGGCTTTCTTGGATGTTTTTGCTTTATTTGCTTTCATGACTAAGGTTTCTTTAAAGACTTAAGTTAAATATATTAACAAAAGTTCTATTAACCAATAAGAATAATAATTATGCCAACATTTGATATCGTGAGTAAAATTGACGGACAGACCCTCGATAACGCTATAAATACTGCAAAAAAAGAGATCTTGAACAGGTATGATTTCAACGATTCAAAGAGCAGTGTCGAACTGGATAAAAAGACGAACGAAGTAACTATCATTACAGAAAATGATATGCGTTTGAAAGCCATTCAGGATGCGATCATCTCCAGAATGGTTAAGCATAATCTCGATCCGGGTAGCATGGATCTTGGCAAGGAAGAATATGCTTCAGGAAATATGCTGCGCAAAGAGATTAAGATCCGGGAAGGGATCGATAAAGAGACCGCCAAGAAAATTGTTAAGAGTATCAAAGACAGCGGACTGAAAGTGCAGGCCTCAATTATGGAAGATCAGGTTCGTGTGCAAGGAAAAAAGATCGATGACCTTCAGGCTGTTATAGCACTCTGCCGTAAAGAAGATTTCGGACAACCGCTGCAATATATCAATATGAGGAATTAGTTAGTTGTAAGTTGTACGTTATAAGTTGTACGTTGTACGTTTCTAAACGCTGCATTATACGTTAACACAAGAACTTACAACCTAAAACTTATAACCTACAACTTATACCGTCTTTACGTCCTTCGTATCATACTCATCAATATCCGTTATATAGCCGTTCTGCACTAAGAATTCAAACAAGTGTTTAGCCTCTTTAGAAACAGGCATATTACGCGTAGTGATGATCTCGTTATTGTTCTTATCCAGATACGGGTAAGCATATAATTTAGCTTTTCTGCTGAAGAGATCGCTGATGTAAGCCAACAGCTCATCGGTGTAATTCTCCCCGTAATTACCGGAATTAAAAATATTTTTAAGATTGGCAATATTTGTAGATATCCCTACGCTTTTGGGATTACATCTCGAAAGGTATTGAGCCAGTTTATGATTACGCGCGAAATCCGAGACAATTACATGATTCCCTGTGGCGCATAACTCTTCGGCACGTTTAGCAAACTGTTCAAGGTCCTGGTTATTGAGCTCTGATTTATCGTCCAGAAAATTTGTCATGAGGATCTCAATAAGCACAATGACATTATTATCACTGACTTGCTGCGACCGTTTGAACTGCTCAACGGCCCTGTTAAACAGATCAAAATTAGGCGTGGATTTCTGACCAAATTTGGTTCGCAGGATCATAACATCCTTTTTGTAAAGAACATCCTTAGACTGCCGCGCCTCTCCTCTGGGATCGAATATTGCTGCACCTGAAAAACCCTTCGCAATAAGATATAAATTCACCAGCCTGTCGTTGGCGTTTTTGAACCGGGGGCCGTTTATACTAATTAGATCGATCTCGACAGAACCCACAGAAAGATTGTCTACGAGTGATTCGATCATCGCCTGAACATTATCATTGTAGTAGTAGGCTGCATAAACCAGGTTTACCCCTAATACCCCCAGAACATTCTGCTGCAGGTTAGAATCGCTATCGAGCAGCCGGACGTGAAAAACAATATCATTAGGCTCGCCGCCAGGGGTCAGTTGAAACCTGATACCCAGCCAACCGTGCGGGTCGTTGGTCTTATTAAAGTTGAGAGTAGTAACTGTATCGGCAAAAGCGAAAAAAGTCTTGTTTTCATATTGAGGTCCGTGAAGACGCTCAGATAATAAGCCGAATTCGTGACGGATCATTTTATCAAGCCGGGATTCTGAAACGTAGCGCCCTGACTCTTCAGTACCATAAATTGAATTACTAAATACCATGTCATAAGCCGACATCGTTTTGGCAATGGTACCTGAGGCAGCACCAGCGGTGAAGAAATTCCTGGCAACCTCCTGCCCTGCGCCTATCTCTGCAAAAGTTCCATAAATAGCTTCATCCAAATTTATCTTCAGTGCTTTTCGTTTAGTTTCTAAAATTTCTCTCACCATGCTGCAAATCTACAATTTTTGACTTGGACCAATCAGAAAAAAGAAAAGGCGGCCTGTAAAACAAGCCACCCTTCTAATCAACAAACCTAAACTTAAACTTATTTAACCGCGATCTCTCTAACCTGGATCTTAGCCTCTTCTTTTTTCGCTACTGTAATGAACAGAATTCCATCAGTATACTCCGCCTGGATCTTTGCCTGGTCAGCAGACTCCGGCAAGGTGAATGTCCTGGTAAAAGAATTATAATTAAATTCCCTCCTGTTATACTTTCTTGTATCCGCATTATCCTGATCTTCTTGCTTTTTATCTGCAGAAATACTTAACTGATCTTTTTCTACATTGATCTTGAAGTCGTCCTTCTTCAGACCCGGGACAGCAAGTTCAATACGAAACTCGCTTTCAGTCTCTCCGATATTAACCGCAGGAACTCTTGCCACAATGCTTTTGGCCAGGTAGGGCTCCGGGTTAAATAGTGAATTAAAGATGTCGGTATAAGGTGATTTCAAAGCACCATCTTTCTGTCCGTTTGTGAATTTTACTAAAGTCATTTTTATATCCTCCGTTTATATTTTATTTATTTTTCAGAGTGCAGAACAATAGGTGTACCATCGTGTTATCTGATTAGAAGCGACCGTTTTACAAGGACAAAATGGCATCTAATTTTATTTTAATAAGACAAATTGACACATGTGCACCATCGACGGCTATCACTACAAAACTTCTATCCCTATTCGCTTTGCCGATATCGATGCTTTTGGGCACGTAAATAATGCCATATACCTAACTTATTTCGAGATAGCACGATCGATTTACTGGAAAGAGATCATCAAGTGGGACTGGAATGAAATGGGCATAATCGTCCGGAGATCGGAAATAGAATACCTGAAGCCTATCAGACTTGAGGATGAAGTTTACGCATACGTGAGGACATCACGCATAGGACACAGTAGTTTCGATGTCGAATATATCCTCGTAAAAAAAACAAACGGAAAAGAAGAAATATGTACTACAGGGCTCACGGGCTGCGTAACCTATGATTATATATTGAACAAATCAGCTCCTATACCAATATATCAAAAAAATAAGATGCAGGCTTTCGAAGCACTCAATGTTCGATCCCCAGAATTTCAGGTTTAATCACTAATTGCTCTGTCAAAGCCGGAAAATGTTTCTTGTTTCCCTTCACTTCGAAGTCCACGATCAGTCTGTTATTAGATTTAGAAAGGTGCCTTACTGATGCCTGGAGCTTTTCTTCTTTTGCCAAAGCAACCAGCCGGTCGATGTTCTCCAGGTTATCGTCGGTAAATGTAATCCTGTAAGTTCGCTTATGATTTATAAAATCGATAACAAACTCTAGTTTTGCAAAGCCGCCAAGAACCAAAATCACAATAAATGAAAGGACAAAAGCCAGGTTATACTCCTCGACACCGATTACCATACCAATGGCTGCTGCTATCCAGATCACCGCGGCCGTGGTAAGTCCCTTAACATTGAAATTTTCCTTGAATATTACTCCTGCCCCAATAAAACCTATACCTGTAATTATATTAGCAGCTACACGGTCATCGCCGCCGCCGATACGCAATGAGATCATTGTGAATACAGTAGCTCCAAGACAGATCAGAACAATCGTCCGCAGTCCGGCAGATTTGTTCTGATACTCCCTTTCTATACCGAGCACACCACCACAAAGCACAGAGACCAGCATCGTTATAAGATCGTTCTGAGATATTTCCATAGCTAGAATATTTTACCGGGATTAAGTATTCCTTTAGGATCGAAAACGGCCTTTATACCTCTCATTAGATTGAGGTGAACCTCTGAATACTTGATATTCATAAATTCCCGCTGAACGGAGCCGATCCCATGCTCGCCAGATATTGTACCGCCCAGCGAGACTGTAAGTTCAAAGATCTCCCGGATGCCGTCCTTCAGTTTCGTGTTCCAATCTGCATCACTCATATTTCCCTTGATGATATTCACATGCAGGTTACCATCGCCAGCATGGCCGTAACATACGGAATCAAAACCGAAACGTGCACCTATCTGTTTTATTCCATAAATAAGTTTCGGCAATTCGGCACGGGGTACGACAGTATCCTCTTCCTTATAAATAGAGTTCGATTTGACCGATAGCGGCATCGTCCGCCTCATTCGCCACACTGCCTCCTTTTGGGCCGCCGTATCAGCAAGCAGAACGTCTGTGCACCCATGAGACTCGAGCACATCGTTAATCGTTTCGGCATCGCCCATTAACAGGCCCGGGTCATTGCCATCCAGCTCAATCATTAAAAATGCTTCAATGCCGGGTTTGAGGTCGAACTGGAAATGATCGTACTCCATTACCCATTCTACACCACATCTCTCCATAAATTCAAGCGTTGAAGGCACAACGCCCCGTACGAATATGGACGATACAGCCGCACAAGCCTGCTCGTTTGTACGAAATGAAGCCAACATGACAAGGCTGTGCATTGTCAGCGGTATTAACTTTAACACTATTTTTGTGATGATACCGAGCGTTCCCTCTGAACCGATCATCAACTGAGTAAGATTATATCCTGCAGCATATTTCAGTGTATTCGCCCCTGTCCAGAGAATTTCGCCATCGGGTAGCACCACTTCAAGATTTAATATATACTCCCTTATTGTGCCATATTTCACCACCCTTGGACCACCGCTTCCGTGAGCAATATTACCGCCTATAAAACAGGATCCTTTACTGGAAGGGTCTACAGGGTATTGCAATCCTTTTTCGGCGACTGCATTCATTAACTCCTCAGTAATTACCCCAGGCTCCAGAGTTGCCTGCAGGTTCCGTTCGTCAATTTCAATGATTTTATTGAACCTATCCAAGGATATAACAAGCCCCTCGTGCACGGCAAGAGCACCGCCACTTAATCCCGTACCTGCCCCGCGGGGAGTGACAGGAATCATATTTTCATTGCAGAGCTTCATGAGTGCCGAGATCTGAGAGGTATTCGCCGGCCTAACGACTGCTTGAGGGTAATAAACCAGGTCCTCCGTCTCGTCATGCGAGTACTTCTCTAACTGATCGCGGCTGGTGAGCAGGTTTTCTGCACCCACAATCTCTGACAAGCGTTCTAATACCGGTCCTGATATTCTATTGAATGACATCACTAACGGCTATAATTTACTTCAATTGCTGAATTTCTAACATCGCCTCCAAGAGGTGGATGCATTTTACGGATAAGCACCCGGATATTTTTAACCGCAAGAAACTCATGCCTTATTTCCGCGAGAATTGCATGAGCCACCGTTTCAAGTAACTTCCTGGGATTCTTCATTTCGGCAGCAACTATTTGAAACAGCCTTTCATAATTCACGGTATTGGATATTTCATCGTCTCCGGCCGAGAACACCTCCAGTTCTGTAACCACATCAACTATGAATTCGGTTCCCAGGACTTGCTCTTCGGGATAAAATCCGTGATATGCAAAGAATCGTATGCCCTCCAGGCTCACCTTTTGCTTGATCGTTCCCATAAAACAAAAATAAAGTATTTTGAGCAGAGTCTTCCCTTTCCTTATCTTGGGATGAATTAAATCTGAGATCATGAAACAAACCGTCTATATTTTAACAGTTATTCTATTATCAAGCCTAACTGCAAATGCACAGCGCCCCCAACCCAAAGACACCGAAGTATGGACACCTGTTCCCAAAGTCGTTGCTCCCCCGGCAAGCGCTGTATCTGCGCCTGCAGATGCGATTGTGTTGTTTGGCGGCAAGAATCTAGATGAATGGGTTTCGGTGAAAGATCAATCCCCTGCCCGGTGGACCGTTGCTGATAACATATTCACCGTGAAGAAAGGAACCGGAAATATCCAGACGAAAAGGTTATTTACTAATTACCAGTTACATATTGAGTGGAGAATACCCTCAGACATTAACGGCGAGGGACAGGGCCGTGGAAATAGCGGATTATTCCTGGCATCGACAGGCGGGGGAGACGACGGTTATGAATTACAGATCCTGGATTCATATAAAAACGCTACCTACAGCAATGGTCAGGCTGGCAGTATTTACAAACAATTTATCCCCCTCGTGAACGCTTCGAGAAAACCAGGCGAATGGCAGTCTTATGACGTAGTATGGACCGCGCCGCAATTTAACGATGACGGCTCGCTTAAATCAGCGGCAAGGCTAACGGCGTTCCACAACGGCATTCTCGTCCAAAACAATATAGCTCTAACGGGCGAAACCGTTTATATTGGCCCGCCTTCATACAAAAAGCATGGTCCAAGTCCCATTAAGCTGCAAGACCATGGCGACCCTAGTCCGGCAATCAGCTTTCGCAACATTTGGGTACGGGAGCTCTGATACCAAACCATTTCATTGCTGAAATGTTGATAGAATCTAAGGGTCTGAATTATGAGAGCGATCTGGAAAGGTTCAATAGGATTTGGTTTGGTAAATATTCCTGTGAAGTTATACTCGGCAGTACAGAACAGCACCCTCGATATGGACATGCTGGATGGCCGGGACCACTCGAGGATTAAGTTCCAGCGAATTAACGAGAAAACACGGAAGGAAGTACCTTACGAAAAGATCGTGAAGGGTTATGCTATAAATGATGATTACGTAATTCTGGATGATCAGGACTTTGAAGACGCCAGTCCCAAAAAATCCAAAATGATCGAATTGGAGAATTTCGTCAGTATGGATGAGATCAATCCAATCTATTATGAAACCTCCTACTATTCGGAACCGGAGACACAGGGCAGAAAGGCCTATGCCCTTTTGCATCAGGCCCTGACCAAATCCAAAAAGGCGGGTATAGGAAGATTTGTGCTACGTACCAGTGAAAATCTTTGTGTGCTGCATGCACTGGAGAAACTGATAGTTGTCAGCAAGATCCGTTTTGCTGAGGAGATCCGCTCGGCAGAAGAAATTTTAATACCCTCAGATATCAGCATTAACAAGAAGGAGCTTGATGTGGGTCTGGCATTAATCGACCAGTACACTTCCAAATTTAAGATAGATCAGTTCAAAGACGAGTACACAAGCGACCTGCTCAAGATCATCAAAGCAAAAGCAAAAGGCAAGCGGCCTTCAATTAAGAAGCTAAAACCCGAGAAAGCTTCAAGCGACGACCTGTATGCCCAACTTATGGAAAGCCTGAGTGCGCGTAAAGGCGCCTGATGCATGAGGCAGAAAATTTCAGCCGGGCACGCATGGCCAATTTGTAAGGTTAAGAATTTACATTTGTATTAACTAAATCACCCAAAACAAAGATGAAAGGTTTCGTTTTATTAAGTCTTTTTAGCACGTCGATATTCCTTATGAATGCCTGTGCTGTCAATCCCGTTACCGGGAAAAAGCAGATCGTTTTAATGTCTGAAGAGCAGGAAATTGCCATGGGAAAAGAATCAGACCCCCAGATAATTGCCCAGTATGGATTGTATGAGGATAAGGACCTTCAAGACTTCATCACTCAGAAAGGTAAGGCTATGGCGGCGGTATCTCACCGACCAAACCTTCAGTATGAGTTTAAAATTGTTGATTCGGATGTTGTAAATGCTTTTGCGGTTCCCGGAGGCTATGTTTATTTTACCAGGGGGATCATGGCACATTTTAATAATGAAGCCGAATTTGCAGGAGTGCTTGGCCATGAGATAGGTCATATCACTGCCAGGCATACGGTTTCTCAGCAAACAAAAGCGGTTCTCGGGCAAGTCGGCCTGATCGGGAGCATGATCCTGGTGCCGCAATTAGGTGAGTTTGCTGAACCTTTATCACAGGGTCTTGGAGTATTATTTTTGAAATTTGGCAGGGATGCTGAACGGCAGTCGGACGACCTGGGTGTTGAATATTCTTCCAGGATTGGCTATGATGCTCATGAAATGGCAGGTTTCTTTAATACGCTACAACGAAAAAGTGCAGGAACACAAGGCGGCGAGCTTCCCGACTTTCTTTCTACCCACCCCAACCCTGCAGACAGGAATGTTGCAGTTAACAACTTATCCATCGAATGGAAGAAAAAGTTAAATCTCACAAATCCGCAGATAAACAGGAATAGCTACCTGAAAAGGATCGATGGAATTATCTATGGCGAAGATCCTAAGGGTGGATACCTGGAAAGCAATGTATTCTACCATCCGGTATTAAAGCTCCAGTTCCCTGTACCGCAGAACTGGAACTACGAGAACACTCCGCAACGTGTGCAAATGGCTCCGAAAGATGGGAAAGCCTTAATGATGATGACTTTCGCACCAGGCAAAACACTGGACGAGGCCGCTAACTCGGTTGTACAGCAAAACAATCTTCAGGTAATTGAATCAGGCAGGGTTACTGTTAATGGCTTTAATGCTATTGCTATGACCGCGGATGTTAAGCCTCAACAACAAGGACAGGCATCTACAGCAAGAACCCTTACCTATCTGATCGAATATGGCGGCAACATTTATATGTTACTTGGCGCCTCGTCGCCTGCCGACTTCAACAATTACTCTCCGGCTTTCCTGCAAACGATGAGGAATTTCAGACAGCTGACCGACGCCCAGAAGATTAACAAGCTACCTGAGCGCGTCAGAATAAAGACCGTTAAGCAAACAGGCACCTTACGGCAAGCACTTGCCAACTATAAGGTTCCGGAGAAACGTATGGAAGAAACGTCTATATTGAATGGAATGAATTTAACAGACCAGGTTGCCCAAGGCTCACTTATCAAGGTACTGGAACAATAAACACAGACCACTGCTTATTGGCAGGCGCGTTCAGCGCACATAAAAAAGCTCAGCTATCCATTAACAGCTGAGCTTTTTGTATCCTGTGACGAGGGTTATTCCTTCTCGCTTTCTACCTTCTTTGTGTAGGTAACCCGGTCGGTAGTTCCTGCAGCAGACTTTGTGCTACTGCCACCGCGAACAAGTGCAACGATTATAATAATAAGCACGGCTGCACCTACTATCCATACCCATGGCTCAACTGTGGTGGTTTCTGTTGTAACAGAGCTGCTTGATCTGGTTGTTGTGGAAGTTGCGGTCGTATCCTGCGCATTGGCCATAAGCGTAGTTATGCTAAGGAACAATACTGCGTACAAATGTTTCAGGTTAATTTGTCTGTTTAGAGTTTTCATTGTTCGTTTGGTTAGTGATTAATAGTTATTAGCTGAACATCTATTTCAAAAAAATGTTTCCCTTCGTTTACATTCATATTCAATTATGAATTTTTTATCGCTTAATGCTTTTTATGCGATATATTTAAATCCTAAATGCCTCTCAAAAAAACCTTATACAATTTAACAGGAAGCTATTCTGACTTTTCGCTCGAGCACAGGATCTTCCATTCTTTCTGCATTGTCGCTATAATAACCCTGGCATATTGCATTCCCTTGAACTTCGCTTTGGACCTGCCTGTTTCAGCCTGGCTTTCCTTTGCGGGCATGCTGATTCAATGTCTTCTTTTTTACCTGTCGAGATACAGAAACAGGTCCAGGCTCAGCCTGATCCTCTCCCTGCTGATAATTCATGTGATCCTCATAGCTAATTATTATTATAACTCCGGGATCAGCGGACCATCTCTTTTACTTCTGCTTGCTGTTTTCTTCCTCGTAGCAGCGGTTTCTAAACCTGAATCGTACAAATACTGGCTGAGCCTTAACATCTTGATAGCCGTCGGTCTCCCCCTGTTCGAATACCTTAACCCTCCGGCAATTGAAATTGCATACGTAAGCAGGTTGTCCAGGTTTGGCGACATAGTGACAACCTATTGCCTCTGTGCGATGATCATATTAATCGGCCTGCACTACGTAAAACGCAACTACTACAGGTCGCAGGAGCTGTTGAAGGCAAAAGCGGAGGATCTGGAAAGGATCAATCAGACCAAGAACAAGATGTTCTCCATCGTATCGCATGATCTGCGTGCACCTATCGCATCTATCCAGAGCTACCTGGAGATCCTGACTGAGATGGACATAGATCATGAAGACAGCGAAAAAGTGAGGTGCAACCTGATGCAACTCACCCAGAATACCGACATGATGTTATCCAACCTGCTGATGTGGTCAAAGTCGCAGATGGAGGGTATAGTGATAAACAACAAATTGATAAACCTTGCCGAAGCGATAACTCCCGTGATCACTGTCTTCCAGCCTATCGCCGAACGTAAAGGCATTACGATGACCTATACCATAGACCCGGAAGCCATGTTGCTTGCTGATAAAAACATGCTTCAGCTTGTGATCCGTAATATATTGAGCAATGCCATCAAATTTACACATTCGGGAAATATGGTAAGCTTGGAGGCCAGACGCCATGATTCTGCCTGTGAAATTGTTATCAAAGATAATGGTGTCGGCATGGATGACAGAACTAAAGCAGCTGTGTTCAGTATCCGGGCCGAATCATCCTACGGTACAAATAATGAAAAAGGCGTGGGACTTGGGCTAAGCCTCAGTAAGGAATTTACCGAGCTGCAGAACGGAAAGATCAGGTTTGAAAGCACACCGGGCGCGGGGACTACTTTTTACATCATCATGCCCCTGTCCTAACCAGATACAGAACCTGTTATTTGCCTTTTTCTACTATTTCGACCTGCAGGATGTTCCCGGTGCCTTTATTCCCCTCGTTGGAGATATACATTTTACCATCCGGGCTAAACGCCAGCCCTTCCGGCTGAGAAAAGTCGCCGCCCTTAAGCTTATGCAGAGACAGCATCGCTCCTTTCTGATTCATTACCAGCAGCTTGGGCTTCGTACCTTCCAGGATGTAAATATCGCCGGTTTGCGGATGTATGTCTATGTCAGACGGGCTGATAGCATCTTTTGACTTTCCAGTATTTACTTCATTAAAGATCGGGTCGTTAAGCATTATCTTATAAACGGGCTGCGCAGACATGGTCTTGCTTCTTAAGTCGAAAGCATAAATTCCTTTATAATCATCGCTGCGCTTGTCGCGTGCCTTAACCGCTATCAGCAGCCTGTTGTTTTTTTTATCGAATGCGAGGCTCTCGCTATCTTCTTTCTTCGTTAACAGAGTTTTATACTGCCTTACTTTAGGCTTGGCGGCCGTAAAGTTGCTGATCTCGAAAATTACTCCATCCGCCCTTAAAACGTACATGGCATTACCAGCCACGGCAACGCCTTCATAGTCGCCGGTAGGACCAAATGGAATTCCTTTTTCTATCTTATTCAACCTGGTATTGAAGATGAATACTTTTCCAAGTTCATCCTGCACACAGGCAAAGCGGTCGCGGTCAAACCAGCTTATACCGGAAACCTCGAGCAATTCATCAGGCAGCAGCCAGCTAGTCAGAACCCTGACCTTAACATCATCATCCACACCCAATAATCCAATCTGATCCTCCTTATCGCCTTTCTTCTCTTTCTTATCCCGATCGTTAAAGTTGCTGAACTTAACCGCAACTGCCAGAGCTATGGGAATCACGATCAACGCAATAATTTTAATAGGTGTCTTATCTCTCATTCTGTTAACATTAGTTCAAATTATTTTACCCTGGACCATACCTGGGTTTTACCAATAAGGCTAATTCCCTTGAATGCCCGGATCTCAAGCTGGCCATTCCCGCTAAGGGAAAGTTTGCAACTGTACTTCTTACCTGACCTGGGATCGTACACGGTTCCGCCCTCCCATTCGCCATTATCACTATATGTGAAATCACTGAGCACTTCAAGCCCTTTAATCGGTTGCGACTTTAACGCCTCTGACGGATTATTTATATCCGTTTTAGGTTTCCCTGATTCATCCTTTTCATCCTTTAGCCAGACGATCCTGCCGTTGTAGCTTTCGCCTTCTTTGAAGACCTGGATCCTTCCGCTGCCGTGCTCACTTTGCCAGATACCCAATATAACGTCTGCAGACTGTGCGTAGGAATAACTTCCACGAGCAAAAATGGTCAGTAGTGTAAATATAATTTTAAATTTCATGGTTGATATAGTTAATTGCCGACCCCTCCCGAGCGCGGGCAAAAGCGGCGTTGGGCTGTTTATACAAAAACAATGCCGGGCAAATTAACTATCTCTATGAACCACCCTTAACCGGGTAACAGGGCGTCAGCCCTTGGGAGGGAATGGAGGCAAAGTCATCCAGTGGGTGAAGTCCTCAAGCGACACTTTATCATTAGCTACCACGAACTTGTGATATTTTTCACTGTAGTATCCAAAGTAAATCTGTCCGCCGTCAAACAAGAGCACATCTTTTGCCTGTTCAGGTAATTCGTCTTTTACTAATTTCCAAACCATATGTAAATATATAAACTATTTTGGGCTTTCAGTATAATGGGCTGTGAGCTTTGAGCTGTGAGCTATGGGCGGTCAGCTTTGGGTTGTGGGCTTTGGGCGTGTATAGAACAAATTCCGCTCGGTTTATTTGATTATCAATAGGTTAAGCACCTACAAAAGAGATAAATTCTTTGGATATCTCATACTTTAAGTCTAAATTTCTGTAACTAAACTCTTAACCACAAACGCATGAACACAAAAACTTTAATTAGCGGGATCGTAGCAGGAATTGTTACTTTCTTCGTGGGGTATCTGATCTACGGGATCATCATGGCCGATTATTTCATGTCTTCCATGCCTTCTTACCCCGGACTGACCAAAGAGCCTATGGAAATCTGGGCTATTGGTGTGGGAAACCTGATCTGGGGTATCCTGCTGGCCTGGAGCCTGAATGCTGCCGGCGCAATAACTGCGTCTAAAGGCGCTGTCTATGCAGCCACCGCATTCTTCCTCTACACCCTTGGGTCGGGCTTTATCGTATACGGCCAGATGAATATGTACACCATCCAGGGGATCTTCGTAGAAGGCCTGTGCACTGCAATCATGATGGGTATTGGCGGTGCTGCCGCGGGATGGATGCTGGGGAGAGGGCAGAAAAGCTGAAGGAACTGAAAGCTGAAAACTGAGAGCTTCAACTTTCAGTTTTCAGTTTCACCTATTTACGCGTCACAACCTCTGATGGCAGATCATCATCAGCATCTCCAAACTCGAAAGATGCTACCGGCACATCTGCATTTACGGCCTTAATGAATTGTAGACGGTAAGGTACATCACTTTCCGGTTCTCCATAAACGAAAGGCGCTAGAGGCACGATCATCTTAATGCTTACTTCTTCTTCCGGCGATCCCCATTCGAAAGGTGCTGCCGGAACTAAAGCGTTCTTAGCTTTCAGGTTACTTAACCACAACGGAGCAGTGGCTTCAGGTTCTCCCCAGGTAAATGGTGCCACCGCAACCGCTGTCGATTTTTCTTTGCTTTTTACCTTATCGTCGGCTGATGCGTTTAATGATAAAGCCAGAAGCAGTACTGTCGAAAGAGTGTATAAAGTTTTCATAATTGTATGTTTTTATTTTCTGTTTGTTTGATTTGTTGATCAAAAGTACCATTGAATTCAAGGCCGGCCTATCCTTAATTGGCAGGGTGAGGGAAGTATTCGGTGAAAGCAGGGATTTGTTCGGTAAAAGCGGAGAGCGGAAAGACACATCGCTCCCAGCTCATTGCTCAAAGCTCATTGCCCGTTATCCTAATTTTACTAGTTTTGAAAAAACGATTCCTTATGTCACTTGAAACTCAAAAGCAGAATGATATACACCGGTCGGCAAAGAAGGACCTGTATGAGGCGCCTGATTACTACCTGATCGATGAATTACTGAGTGATGAACATAAATTAATCCGCGACAGCGTCAGGAACTGGGTAAAAAAAGAAGTAAGTCCTATCATAGAAGACGCCGCTCAAAAAGCGCAGTTCCCTAAGCAGCTTATTCCCGGGCTGGCTGATATAGGTGCTTTCGGGCCTACCATCCCTGCCGAGTACGGCGGCGCGGGCCTCGACTATATCGCTTACGGCCTGATCATGCAGGAAATAGAACGCGGCGATTCAGGCATCCGCTCGACAGCATCGGTCCAAGGCTCCCTGGTCATGTATCCTATATATGCCTATGGCTCTGAGGAACAGAAGAAGAAATACCTGCCTAAACTTGCTGCGGGCGAGATGATCGGCTGCTTCGGACTGACCGAGCCGGATCATGGCTCCGATCCGGGAAGCATGATCACCAATATCAAGGATAAGGGCGATCACTATTTGCTAAACGGTGCCAAGATGTGGATCTCCAATTCGCCCTTTGCAGATATTGCCATTGTATGGGCAAAGAACGAGGAAGGCGTTATTAAAGGCCTGATCGTTGAAAAGGGAATGGAAGGCTTCTCAGCGCCGGAGATCCATGGAAAGTGGAGCTTAAGGGCTTCTGCCAGCGGTGAACTGGTATTCGATAATGTTAAAGTACCTAAGGAAAACCTGCTGCCAAATGCCTCGGGCTTAAAAGGCCCGCTGGGATGCCTTAACCAGGCACGTTATGGAATAGCCTGGGGAGCGCTGGGTGCCGCTATGGACTGCTATGACACTGCACTGCGTTATTCAAAAGAACGTAAGCAGTTCGGCCGCCCTATAGGGGGCTTCCAGCTGCAGCAAAAGAAGCTTGCCGAGATGATCACCGAGATCACCAAGGGGCAATTACTGGTATGGCGCCTGGGGGTTCTTAAGAATGAGAACCGGGCCACGCCAGCGCAGATCTCCATGGCCAAACGTAACAGCGTGGAGACCGCCATGAACATAGCACGCGAAGCACGCCAGATGCTAGGTGGGATGGGTATAACCGGCGAATACCCGGTAATGCGCCACATGATGAACTTAGAGTCGGTTGTTACCTACGAAGGAACGCATGATATTCACCTGCTGATCACGGGAATGGATGTTACGGGGATCAGTTCTTTTGAATAGCTATTTGGATCAGGAGCCAAGAATCAAGAGTTACTAGTGTCCGGTTAAAGATTTTACTTTTCGACCCCCGAAGGCGGTCGCATATTTATAGTACTCGATATTTCCGACAAATCGACCCCGAAGGTGGTCGCATGTGGAGTTTTCAAACACATACGACCACGACTTCTTATTTACACCCTCTTAAAGACAGGCCCTAAAGACCTCACAAAGTTATTCGACAGCCTCCACAACGCGGACCAGCGACAGGTACGATTCCGGTCTTAATTCTTTGCTCCTGAATCTTGGTTCTTGTCTCCCGCCTCTTTGCTCCTCACAACTCCTGGTCCTTTTTATTTTTGTGTTCTTTAAGGTAAGCGGAGATGGCGGCGTTGTAAACCCGACGCCCGGGCTCAAGGCTTGCCTGGAAAGCGGCTTTCTTTTCCGGGTCGCTGATAATTGAGCGGGCATAGGCAATAGCATCGGCAAACAAACCCTGCTCCGTCTTCTGGGATTCCGTAAATTTCACCTTGCTCATATCCGGGTATCGCGATATATAGGTCTTACCCCCATAATTCTTGAGCACCAGTTGCTGATTCAACTGACCGCTGGTACCCTTCATTAACAGATTAGTCTTAAAACGTGCCATAATAGATGATCTAATATCAAGGAAACCATTAAGCCATAGCTAAGGATGCCCCATCCTACGTTTATCCTACGTTTATCTTACGATTATCCTACGTTTATCCTACGTTCGATCATTAGCTAAGCGAGTGCTTCGGATATACTAATCCAATACATCTGAAGGCTAACGAATTAGATCTAATATAACGGCCTGAAGCGAGATTTACAAGAAATTTAAGGGAGAAAAAACGTGCATCAGAGGTCAGCTTCACTGATGATACACAAGACGATAGCTACGAAAGGTTCCAGCTTTCGCTGGATCCGATAGCTATCGGATGACACGCCTCCATAAGGTAATTATGGAGATTCCGGCCAGCCTGCGGTAGGTAGGCCTTCGCCCGGAATCTGAATTCTATTCTGAATACTCCGACCCCACAATATCCCTCAAATTATACCCCGACGCCATCACTTCCCCGTAAGCCCCCGCCGTACGGATGGCAATGAGATCGCCACGCTTTGAAAGGGGCAGCTCTACTTCCTTGCCCAGCCAGTCTGTGCTTTCGCAGATAGGTCCTACCACGTCGTATTTAACGAGGTCGCCGCTGGCATCAGCGCTGATATTCTCTATTTTATGGTATGCCTGGTACAGCGCCGGGCGCATCAGCTCGGTCATGCCCGCATCCAGGATAAGGAAATTCTTTTTCAGGCCGTTCTTGACATACAATACGCGGCTGATGAGATTGCCGCTTTGCGCCACAAGGGCCCTGCCAAGCTCGAAATGCACTTCCTGTCCGGGTTTACGCTCCAGGAACTTATCGAACACCTCGAAATAACTCGCGAAATCATTCACAGCCGAACCTTCCGGATCCTGATAATTAACTCCAAAGCCACCGCCCACGTTCAGGATCTGCAGCTGAAAACCATGGTCTTCGAACCACTGGCTTAGCTCATTAGCTCTTACACACAAACTGCGGAAGATCTCCAGGTTGGTGATCTGCGAACCGATATGAAAATGGATACCGATGAGCTTAAGGTTGGCCGATCTTCTCAGCTCTTCAGCGCAGGCCTTCAACTCCCACTGGTTTACACCGAACTTATTCTCCTCCAGTCCGGTAGTAATATAATGGTGGGTATGAGCATCCACGTTAGGGTTGATCCTGATAGCCACCCTGGCAATTTTACCGCGTTCGGCAGCGAGGCCGTTGATCACACCTAACTCCTGGACCGATTCGACATTAAAGCAATAAATATCATTATCCAGCGCCTGAATGATCTCTCTGTCTGATTTTCCCACGCCGGCAAACACCACTTTCTCGGGTGCAAACCCGATCTCGATGGCCTTTTTAACCTCATTACCGCTTACGCAGTCGGCACCAAAACCCACAGCCTGGATAGCCTGCAGTACGCGCTCGTTAAAATTGGCCTTAAAGGCATAGTGCACGTGGAAACCATACTTATCTGCGGCCGATTTGCACGACTGCAGTGTCTCACCAAGCAGCGCCAGGTCATAGTAATAAAACGGTGTTTCCAGATCCTGGAAACGCGCTAATGTGTTGTTATCAAACATATACAAAGATCTGCCAGCGGGGCTGAAGAATGTTATTCAAATAAACGGTTGTGCAATGAACGGAGAGCCTCTACCTTATGCTTATCGTCAAGCAATAAAGAGATATTATAGCTGCTTCCGCCGTAGGATATCATCCTGATCGGGATGTGCTTCAGCGCTTCGAACACACGGGCAGCGTACCCATGCTTATCCGCACCAAAATCGCCCACAACACATACGATGGTTTGGCTATTATCCACTTCCACTGACCCGAAGCTGTTCAACTCCTGCAGGATATCGTCCAGGTTGCGTGTCTCGTCGATAGTAACCGATACCGCCACCTCCGAAGTGGTGATCATATCTATCGGGGTTTTATATCGCTCAAAGACCTCAAATACACGCCGCAGAAATCCATAGGCAAGCAGCATACGGCTCGATTGTATCTTAATGGCCGTAATTCCATCCTTTGCAGCAATAGACTTGATCTTACCGCGTTCGCTATCATTGGTAATAAGCGTGCCGTGCGCTTCAGGTTCCATGGTGTTCAGCAAACGAACAGGAACCTTGTACTTCTGTGCCGGGAACACACTCTGCGGGTGCAGGATCTTTGCACCAAAGTAAGCCAGCTCGGCTGCTTCGTCGAACGACAGCTGCGCGATCGGTTTAGTGCCCTTTACGATCCGCGGGTCATTGTTATGCATCCCGTCAATGTCAGTCCAGATCTGAACCTCATCGGCGCCGATGGCCGCACCGATCAGTGAAGCGGTATAATCGCTTCCCCCGCGGCGCAGGTTATCTACCTCGCCAAAAGAATTCCGGCAGATATAACCCTGGGTGATGAAGAACGTCTCAGTAGGATCCTCATCGATCAGCGGCTTAAGGTGCTCGGTAATATATTCTACCACAGGCTCGTTATCTTCATCTATCTTCATAAAATCGAGTGCAGGAAGCAAGCGCGACCTCACCCCAATCTCTTTCAGGTAAATGTGATACAGGGTAGTCGAGATCAGTTCGCCCTGCGCCAGGATGATCTTCTCCTCGATAGTTGTAAAATGTTCATTGGCAAAAGAGGAAATGAGGCCAAAATGATAGTCGATCAGGTTTTTGCCATCCTCCAGGCCTTCCGGCGTAGAGAACAGTTCCTTTATAAAAACCTCATACTTGTCGTTAAGCGCCCTGGTTAGATCTGCCGCCTTCTGTTTATCTCCTGCAAGATAAGCCTGCGCTATCTCCAATAAGCTGTTTGTAGTACCCGAAACAGCAGATAACACAACGATCTGCTTCTCTTTCGGTTTAATAATGTCTAATAGTTTTTTAATCCTTTCGGGGCTTCCTACAGATGTTCCTCCGAACTTTAGTACCTTCATTTAATGTTCAATTTTAGATTGCAGCAAATGATTTCTATACTTGTGCAATGAGCTGCTAAAAATAGGAAAAAGTAGCTTAATTTTTGCCCTTGATCCAATTTAATTGCAACAATCAGGCAGATCCAGGGCTGTGTACCTATAACACTAACAGCAGTTTAAACGAATTCTTATGCAAACACTGGAACCTACAGTTTCAAACAAGATAGATCTATGGCTTAATGGCAGCTATGATCCCGACACAAAAGCTAGCATACAGTCGCTGATCGACGCTCAGTCTCACGTCGAGTTAACAGACTCGTTTTACCGCGACCTCGAGTTTGGCACCGGGGGCTTACGCGGAACAATGGGGCCCGGAACTAACCGTGTGAATAAGTATACCATTGGCGCAGCTACCCAGGGACTGTGTAATTACCTGTTGAAGAAGTATCCTGGTGAGGAGATTAAGGTTGCTGTTGCGCACGACAGCCGGAACTTGTCTGATTACCTGGCCAAGGTTACCGCCGAGGTGTTCTCGGCCAATGGTATCCACGTCTATTTTTTTAAGGAGCTGAGGCCTACGCCTGAGCTTTCATTTGCAATCCGGCAGTTGGGCTGCAAAAGCGGGGTAATGCTCACCGCTTCGCACAATCCCAAAGAATATAATGGTTACAAGGCCTACGGGGCAGATGGCGGGCAGTTCACTTCTCCCGACGACCGCATGGTGATGGACGAGGTTGCCGCTGTTGGCAGCATTGATAATGTGAAATTCGAGCGGGTAGATGCCAATATCGAATTGATCGGCGAAGATATAGACCGGCTTTACCTGGATAAGATCACAGAGCTTTCGGTGTCGCAGGATGCGATAAAACGCCAGCATGATCTTAAAATAGTTTATTCGCCGATCCATGGGACAGGCATCACGCTGGTGCCTAAAGCGCTGAAACAGTTCGGCTTTACGAATGTGGCCATCGTAGAGGAACAGGCTACGCCCGACGGTAATTTCCCAACAGTGGTTTACCCCAACCCGGAGGAGAAAGAAGCCCTGACACTGGCGCTTGCCAAGGCAGCTGAAATTGACGCCGACCTGGTTCTTGCCACCGACCCCGATGCCGATCGTGTGGGTATCGCTGTTAAGAATGACAAGGGCGAATTTATTCTTCTTAACGGCAACCAGACCGGCAGCCTGCTGATCAATTATATGCTGAGCGTGTGGGAGGAACAAGGCAAGCTGACCGGCAATGAATACATTGTTTCGACGATCGTAACCACCCCGCTTATCATTGATATAGCAAGATCTAAGAACGTAGAATTCTTTGAAACGCTGACGGGTTTTAAGTGGATTGGGGCTATCATGACGAAACTGCAGGGTAAGAAGACCTTTATTGCCGGCGGGGAAGAGAGTTACGGCTACCTGGTGGGCGACCTGGTGCGGGATAAGGACGCGGTGGTTTCGTGTGCCTTTATTGCCGAGATGACCGCCTATTATAAAGATAAGGGAAGCAGCCTTTACGAAGCGATGCTCAATATGTACCAGGAATACGGGTTCTATAAAGAAAAACTCGTGTCTATTACCATGAAGGGTAAATCCGGAGCAGAAGAGATCAAGGCCATGATGCAGCGGTTCAGAACAAATACTCCGGCAACGCTGGGAGGCTCGCGGGTAGTGGCCCTCAAGGATTACGAACTTGGAAAGCAGACTGATGTGCTCACCGGAACTTCTCAGGTTCTTGATTATCCCAAATCAGATGTCCTGCAGTTCATCACCGAAGATGGCTGCATTATATCCGCGCGCCCGTCGGGAACTGAGCCCAAGATCAAATTCTATTGCAGTGTGAAGACAGACCTGAACGACAAGAATGAGTTCGAAGTCAAAAATAGAATGCAGGACGAGAAAATAGACAAAATTATGGCAGATCTGACTGCCTGATGTAAGGTAATTGCCCGCTAAGCGAGTATATTTGCGGGTATGAAATATCTATTATTATTTGCTACTGCTATATGCTTCCTTCAAGCCTGTTCTAATAAGACTGAAAGTAAACTTCCCATATTAGGAGAGCGCGCACCGGTTGAAAAAATAGTTGATGGCAAGACCGTAGTGGATACAATCTACCAAACTATCGCCCCATTCGCATACCTGAATCAGGACAGCGTGGTTATTAGCGATAAGGACTTTGAGAATAAGATCTACGTGACGGACTTCTTCTTTACAGCCTGTAATACCATTTGCCCGGTAATGCACCGGAACATGATGGAGGTATACAAACAGTATAAGGACAATCCACACGTTAAGATACTCTCACACTCCATCGACGTGAAGTATGATGTGCCGTCGCGCCTGAAGGCTTATGCCGATAAGCTTGGGGTAGAAAGCGATAAATGGGCCTTCGTTCATGGCTCCCGTGATTCCATTTTTAATGTTGCTGCAAAAAGCTACCTGGTAGCGGCCTACGAGGATGCCAGCGATAAACAAGGGCTGGTACACCAGGGCTGGTTTGTTTTGGTCGATACAAAAAAACGGCTTCGCGGGGCATACGACGGTACTAAGCCCGACCAGGTAAAGCTGATGATGGCTGATATGGAGAAACTTCTTAAGGAAGAGAACCTGAATGAGAAATAGGATCATCTATATCCTGATGACCATCACGGCCGGAGCGGCCCTTTTTCAGTCGTGCAGCAGTGAGCAGCAGCTTGATTACCAACGTTATTTTGTGAATGGCAAGGGTATTTACGAGAAGAACTGCCAGAACTGCCACGGTGCGAACGGCGAGGGACTCGGCAAGTTATACCCTCCCCTTACAGATACGCTGAGCCTTACTAAAAACAAACCTGCTCTTGCTTGCATAATCAGGAACGGCCGTAATGAGATGCCAGCAAATCCGGCCCTGGCCGAAATTGATATCGCACAGGTGATTGTCTACATCACCAATTCGTTTGGGAATAAGCAGGGATTTTATGATCAGGAACGAGTTAAGGGGGATATGGAGGGGTGTAAGTGATCCGGACTTGGAGTTCCAGCTTACGCTGAATGACATCGCGCACCAATTGTCATTCCCGCGAAAGCGGGAACACTTTCCCCGTTGTGGTTAACAAACCGATTTGTATTTTTGCAGCTCAATAAAAACACATGGCTAAGCGTACACGGATTAAAGATCTTTTAAACACTACAGAGTTTGGGCAACAGGTAACTGTTATGGGCTGGGTTAAAACCTTCAGGAATAACCAATTTATTTCTATCAATGATGGTTCCAGCATCAATAATATCCAGGCTGTGGTTGATTTTAATTCGACAGACGAAAGTCTTCTTAAGCGGCTCTCTACCGGAGCTGCTGTATCTGTAAGCGGCGAACTGGTGGCTTCCATGGGCAAGGGGCAAAGAGTAGAGATCAAGGTTAGCGGACTGGAGATCCTGGGCGACAGCGATGCTGATAAGTTCCCCCTCCAGCCTAAGAAGCATAGCCTTGAGTTCTTGCGTGAGATAGCGCATCTGCGTTTTCGCACAAATACATTTAACGCCGTATTTAAAGTAAGACATGCACTGGCTTATGCCGTTCACAAGTTCTTTAATGATAGGGGTTTCGTTTATATGCATACCCCGATCATCACCGCTTCGGACGCGGAGGGCGCCGGTGAGATGTTCCGGGTTTCTACTATCGACCCGGATAACATCCCGAGGAATGAAGACGGCAGCATAAACTATAAGGAAGATTTCTTTGGTAAAGCTACCAACCTGACTGTTTCCGGGCAGCTTGAGGGTGAGCTTGCTGCAATGGCTTTCGGCGATATATATACTTTCGGGCCGACGTTCAGGGCAGAGAACTCAAACACTACCCGTCACCTGGCCGAGTTCTGGATGATAGAGCCCGAAATGGCTTTCTATGATCTGAAAGACAATATGGACCTGGCGGAAGAATTGTTAAAATACCTGATCCGCTATGCGATTGACAATTGTTCTGACGAGTTAGAGTTCCTGAGCACACGCCTGCAGGAGGAAGAGAAACAAAAACCGCAGAACGAACGTTCGGAGTTCGACCTCCTGGCTAAGCTCAATTTCTGTCTTGACAATGACTTTGAGCGCCTGACCTACACGGAAGCGATCAATATACTGCGGAACTCGAAGCCTAACCAGAAGAAGCAATTCAAATACCTTATTGAAGGCTGGGGTTCCGACCTGCAGTCGGAACATGAGCGTTACCTTGTTGAGAAACACTTTAAGAAACCGGTTATATTAACTGATTACCCTGCCGGGATCAAATCTTTTTATATGCGCATGAACGAGCCGGATGCTGAAGGTCGCCAGACGGTAGCTGCTATGGATATTCTTTTCCCCGGCATTGGTGAGATCGTCGGCGGATCACAGCGTGAGGAGCGCCTGGACAAATTGGAGGGCCGCATGGCAGACCTCCATATCCCTGCTGAAGAGATGTCGTGGTACCTGGATACCCGCCGTTTCGGTACTGCGCCGCATGCTGGCTTCGGGCTCGGGTTCGAACGCCTGGTGCTGTTTGTTACTGGTATGACGAATATCAGGGATGTGATCCCGTTCCCGAGGACTCCGAAGAATGCGGAGTTTTAAATGAGGTATTAGGGTTTAGGTATTAGGATTTGACGTAACAACCGAATGAATGTATAAATCCTAATACCTACTGCTAGATATCATCTGGCTTAAACCCAATTCGTTTGCGGGGGACATTGCCCTGTTTACTTTTATTAATTAATTCATCCAAATAGCCGAATACGACCTCCATATTCCTGTCATTATGATCGAGCTTGTTTTTGATCTTTGCTATTTCAGCTAGTAACTCTGCATTATTAACCAGCAGATTACGCATCCGTGTAAAAATTCGCATGATCTGAATATTCACACTAACAGCCCTTTCACTGTTAAGAACACTTGATAGCATCAAGACACCATGTTCTGTAAATACATAAGGAAGATATTTACGACCGCCCCTCTTTGAGGTCACATTTTGTGACCTCAAACTAATCCATTCTGTTTCATCGAGCTGGAACATGAAATCGTTTGGAAACCTTTTACTATTACGTGATACAGCCTGATTTAACGCTTTGGTCTCCACACCGTAGAGCTCAGCCAGATCGCTGTCAAGCATAACTTTATGATCTCTGAGGTAGTATATCTTGCTTAATACAATTTCGTCAGGTACTACTAGTTCCATTTTGATACGATTAGCCTGTCATTCTTATATATGGGAAAGCTAATTGTATTTTTCTCAACCCGCTGACCTCGCTTTAATTTGTATCTAACTAGTTAGCATCCGGTTAGATCGTCCCCAGCAACTCCTGCAAATCAAGCGCCTCCGTTACCATCATCAAATTCCCGTCTGAGTCAACCGGCCACTCCTCCTTCGGCCTGTCCCAATAAAGTTCCACGCCGTTTCCGTCGGGATCATCCATATACAAAGCTTCTGAAACACCATGATCAGACGCGCCTGTGAGGGGATAGCCGGCATCCAGCAGCTGTTTCAAAACCAGGGCAAGGTCTCTCCTTTCAGGATATAAAATAGCCGTATGGAACAAACCGGGGGCGTGTTTGGGTGCCGGAGCTGCATCCTTTGAGTACCATGTATTTAATCCGATATGATGATGATAGCCGCCGGCTGAGATAAAGACAGCCTGGCTGCCATAACGCTGCGTGATCTCAAACCCCAGGATGCCCTGGTAGAAGGAAAGCGAGCGCTCAATATCTGAAACCTTCAGATGTACGTGCCCTATGCGGGTCGAATCAGGAATTTTGTAGGTCATGCCTTTTTATATTTATTTGAACAAGTCGCCCTGTCTGCTGTTGTCCCAGCAGAAGTTAATTTAGTACTTTTAATCATGCTTATCAAGATCTACCCTGAGAACCCGAATGAGAAAAGCCTTCAGCAGGTGGTTGAAGTCCTCAGAAAAGGCGGTGTAATTATCTACCCTACCGATACGGTTTATGGACTGGGCTGCGACATCACCAATCAGAAAGCTATTGAACGGATTTGCAGGATACGTGGCATCAAACCCGAAAAAGCGAACTTTTCTTTTATCTGTTATGACCTCCGGCATATCTCAGATTATACCAAACCCATAGATAACGAAACCTACCGCATCCTGAAGAAGGCGTTGCCCGGCCCCTTTACGTTTATCTTTAACGCGAGCAAGAACGTACCTAAACTTCTGAGTTCAAATAAAAAGACGGTGGGTATCCGGGTGCCGGACAATAACATTGCCCGCTGCATCGTGGAGATGCTGGGTAATCCAATCATGTCTACCTCCATCCATGATGATGATGAGATCATCGAGTATTCTACAGACCCGGAGCTGATTCATGAGAAATATGAAAGCCTGGTCGACCTCGTTATTGACGGTGGCTATGGCGATAATCAGCCGTCCACCGTTGTTGACTGCAGTGAAGGTGCTTTCGAGATCATCCGCCAGGGAAAGGGCGACCTGGAGCTGTATCTTTAAGTTGTACGTGATACGTTTTAGCGTATCAAATATGAAGCAATATTTGATTTGTCGGCTTAAAGTGTATTTTTACAGCCAATGGCAAATCGTTTTAACCTAAAGGCATTTCAGGATTTCTTAAGATCCGGACAAATCGGGGGAGTGATCCTTCTTTTATGTGTAATTATCTCTTTAATTATAGCGAACTCGGCAGCGGGTGAATCGTTTCAGAACTTCCTGGATACCCAGATCGGGTTTAGTAACAGTACTCTTAGTCTGCGGTACCCGGTAATCCTCTGGATTAACGATGCCCTGATGGCTGTATTCTTCCTCCTGGTAGGATTAGAGATCAAACGGGAAATAATTGAAGGAGAGCTGTCATCACCACGAAAGGCAGCGATGCCTATATTCGCAGCCCTTGGAGGGATGTTGTTTCCTGCCGGGATCTATGCCGTTTTAAACCTTAATGGCTCCACGTCGGCCGGATGGGGAATCCCAATGGCAACAGATATTGCTTTTGCTCTGTGCGTTATTTCTTTGCTGGGCAAGAGCGTGCCCGCCTCTCTCAAAATATTCCTTGCTGCCCTGGCTATCGCTGATGACCTTGGGGCGATATTGGTGATCGCGGTGTTCTACACTAACGAACTGCACTGGAGCCAGCTCGCCTATTCTGCAGGCATCCTAGCATTACTTATTGCTATGAACCGGGCGGGTGTAACGAGGCTCATATTTTACATTATTCCGGGACTATTCTTGTGGTATTTTGTCCATCATTCAGGCATTCATGCCACTATTTCGGGAGTCCTGCTTGCCCTTACCATTCCGACGAATACAACGGCCAGTGAGTCCCCTCTGGAGAAGCTGGAACATCTCATAGCCCGGCCGGTTAACTTTTTTATCATGCCCATATTTGCCCTGGCGAATACAAATATCCGGTTTGAAAGCGCCATGCTGGACGGCTTAACCAGTCCATTAGGACTGGGTATTATCTGCGGCTTGATGATAGGAAAACCGCTGGGCGTAACTTTATTCTCCTGGCTGTCGGTTAGACTGGGCATGGCTTCTCTGCCTTCCGGAGCGGGGTGGAAGCATATTATAGGACTGGGAATGCTTGCCGGGATCGGATTTACAATGTCTATTTTTATAGCACTGTTGTCTTTCGCAGATCCTCTTTATCAAACTGAGGCAAAGTTTGCTATTCTGACAGCTTCTGTTGCCGCGGGTATACTGGGATTCGTTTACCTGAAAAGCTTAAGCGGAGCTAAGAAATAGGAAACCGGGATGACCGGTAGTTGCCGACTCTTACCTAAGCTCTTATTCCCTTCAAAAATTGCCCTACGTTTTCCAGGGCCTTATCTGTTGCGAGAAACTTCACGAAGGCGCTTCCGACAATAGCGCCTCGGGTATACTCGGCGGCTTTGTTAAAGCTCTTCTGATCAGATATACCAAATCCTATCATTGTAGGGTTTTTCAGGTTCATGTCTTTGATTCTCTTGAAATAGGCGTCAGCCTCATTTGACACTTTCAGGTCCTTGCCCGTAGTCGATGATGAGGACAGCAGGTAAATAAACCCGCTGCTGAGTTCGTCAATTTTCCTGATCCTTTCCTCAGAGGTTTGCGGGGTGACCAGGAAGATGTTACTTAGATTGTTTTCAAGGAAACAGCTCTTATATAAGTTTTCGTACTCATACATAGGGAGGTCAGGAACGATCACGCCATCCACGCCTACGTCGGCTGCCTTATTACAGAAATTTTCAATTCCGTACTGAAGAACAGGGTTTACGTAGCCCATTAACAGGATAGGTATAGAAACCCGCTTCCTGAGATCCTTTAACTGATCAAATAGTATGGACAACGTCATTCCATTATCCAGGGCGTGCTGTGAACTTGCCTGAATTACAGGGCCATCGGCAACCGGATCAGAGTAAGGAAAACCTATCTCTATAAAATCGGCACCACCCTTTTCCAGCGCTTCGGCTATATCCAGTGTACTGTCAAGGTTCGGATATCCGGCAGTATAGTAAATTGATAATATGGGTTCTTTCTTATTCTTAAAGAGTTCGTTAAGTCTGTTCATTCTGATTTGACTGGATTTTAAAGGTTGAAATGTTTCATGTAGTTATCCAGGTCTTTATCACCGCGTCCGGAAAGACAGATCACGACAGTTTCATTCCCTTCAAATTTCATTTTCTCTAAATGGGCAAGTGCATGCGCGCTTTCAATGGCAGGAATGATCCCTTCCAGTTCGGCCAGCAGTTTCCCGGCTTCCATCGCCTCGTCGTCTGTAGCACTTACATACTCCCCGCGCCCTGCTTTGAACAGGTGTGCGTGCTGCGGACCGATACCGGGATAGTCGAGGCCTGCTGAAATTGAGTAAGGCTCTACTACCTGGCCATCATCGGTCTGCATTAGTATAGACCGGCTGCCGTGAAGTACTCCCTCCTTACCAAGTGCTGTCGTCGCAGCTGATTCCCCGCTATCGACGCCCTTACCTGCTGCTTCTACAGCTATCAGTCGCACGTTTTCGTCGTCAAGGAAATGGTAGAACATCCCTATTGCATTGCTTCCTCCACCAACGCAGGCCATTACAATATCCGGATACTCGGATCCTGTTTTTTCTTTCAGCTGCAGTTTCGTTTCTTCAGAGATGATGGATTGGAACCGTGCTACCATGTCGGGATATGGGTGCGGACCTACCACCGATCCGATGATATAATGGGTATCCACCGGGTTGTTGATCCAATCACGCATAGCCTCGTTGGTAGCGTCCTTCAGGGTTTTACTGCCAGACGTAGCCGGAATAACAGTAGCCCCCATCATTTTCATTCTTGCTACATTGGGTGCCTGTCGCTGAATATCGACCTCACCCATATAAACCACGCATTCAAGACCAACAAGGGCACAAACCGTAGCCGTGGCAACTCCATGCTGCCCCGCACCGGTTTCAGCAATGATACGCTTTTTCCCGAGACGCTGCGCCAGAAGGATCTGCCCAACTGTGTTGTTTACCTTGTGGGCACCCGTATGATTAAGGTCTTCGCGCTTAAGGTATATCTTAGCCCCGTATTTGGCAGATAGTCGCTCGGCCGGGAATAATGGCGAAGGCCGCCCGACATAATCTTTGAGCAGGCGGTGAAACTCGTCCTGGAAGGACGGCTCGTAGATGATCTCCAGATATTTCTGCCTTAATTCCTCTACGTTTGGGTATAACATCTCGGGGATATACGCTCCTCCAAAATCACCGTAATAACCCTGGTCATTTACCCCCCAGTTCACTGAGCTCTTTATAAATTCTTTGTTCATATCTGTTGTGTCACTGTATTTATAGTGAATAGGACTTCTTAGTCTTTAATTCTTAATTCCTTAAACACTTCTCTCAAACCCTTTATATCCTTAAACGCCGGTGCTGTTTCAAATTTGCTGTTCAGATCAACGCCGTACAGCCTCGCATCCTTCAGCTTCTTTACTCCGGCTATATTTTCTGCACTAAGCCCTCCGCTTAAAAAATAGCCTTTCTTGCCATGATAATTTTCCAGTACACTCCAGTCGAACGAAATCCCTGAGCCACCATGCTCTGCCGTCCTGGTATCAAACAGGTAATAGTCCACAAAATCTTCATAGCCGGCCAGGATGCTAAAGTCGAAATCAGCTGAAATACCGAACGCCTTTATAATTTCGATGCGCTTGTTCGTCTGCATGTTCTGAATGAACTTCCTGAACGAGCGGCAGAATTCTGCTGTTTCCCTGCCATGCAGCTGAACCGCATCGAGGTTGTATTTTATAACCCGGTCAGCAATCTCATCCATTGCTTCGTCCACAAAAACACCTGTCTTTTTTATGCCGCTATCGATTGAAGCGAGCAGTTCGGCATCAGGCTCACCGACAAACCTTTTTGAATGCGGGTAGAATATAAAGCCCATATAATCAGGCTTAAGCTCCTGAAGTTCCCGGATATTAACCGCTTCCCGCATGCCACACACTTTAATGATCATGCTACCAATTTTTTAAAACTTGTCAGTGCCTTTTTACTTATCAGGGACTCTTCGGCTTCGTAGAAACAGTCGGCAAACGAAGTTTCTGGCTTGATAGTCCGGATGGCGATAGCAGCATTGCAGACCACCACACTATTTTGCTCTGCAGTGCCATCGCCGTTTAGTACGGCTTTGAATATGCCTGCTGAATCTTCTACTGTACTTCCTCCGCTGATCTTTAAAGGATCTATCTTTTCGAATCCAAGTTGCGAGATAGAATGAATGTGCTCCCCTTTTCCTGAGAAAGTCTTAAAATCGCAGGTTAGAGAGATCTCATCGTAACCCTCGAGGGCGTGGAGAATGGTATAATTTAATGATGACTTCTGATACAGATAGGCATATAAGCGTGCCAGTTCCAGGCTGAACACCCCCACCAACTGGTTCCTGGGCTGGGCGGGGTTAACCATAGGGCCCAGCATGTTAAAGAAAGTCTTTACGCCAAGCTCCTTACGTATAGGTGCAACGTTTTTCATCGCGGGGTGGAAGAGCGGTGCGTGCAGGAAGCAAATGCCCGCGTCATCCAGGTTTCGCCTGAGGTCGTCTGGCTTGTTTGTAAATGTATATCCCAGGAATTCCATCACGTTGGAGGATCCGCATCCCGAAGAGACTCCATAATTACCGTGTTTTGCGACATTATACCCCGCACCCGCCACGACAAATGAGGCAAGTGTTGAGATATTGAACGTGTCCTTACCATCGCCGCCGGTCCCGCAGAGATCTATCAGTTCATAGTCCTGAAGGTTAGGTTTCAGGCAGAGATCCAGCATCCCGTCTCTGAAGCCCTCAAGCTCCTCAACGGTTATATTCCTCATGCAGTAAGCTGCCATAAAGGCTGCCATCTGCGATTGATTGTATTTGCCCAACGCAATATTGGTCAGGATTTCTTTAGCTTCCTCCCGTCCAAACGTCTTTTGCTCAAACAAATGATTTAGTATTTTCTTCACTTCTTCAGTATTTTATTAAAAAAAAAGGGCTGCCCTTAGGCAACCCTTCATATTTAGTTTCTTTTATATTGAATACTATATACGCTCTATGATCGCCGATTGATTGTTAATCCGCCACCACCATTTTGTATATAAATTATTTGCGTTCATCTTATAAAGCAAATATGGATAATCTTTTCTTTAGCTGCAAACCTTTTAAGTAATTTTAGAAAATGAAAGCCACAAGAAGATCGAGAAGAAGACTGCAGTATAAGATTAATGCAGGCAAGGCATTTCTAATTTTACTTGGAGTGGCTCTCGCCTGTTTTGGACTAAAAGGCTTTCTGCTGCCGAATCACTTCATAGATGGCGGCATTACGGGCATATCATTATTAACATACCAGCTTACGTATGAGTCTACCGGTATTCCTGTTTCTGTCTGGCTGGTCCTTTTTAACACTCCCTTTATTATCCTGGGAGCCAGGCAGATCGGCAAGCGCTTTGCAATCGGCACCTCTATTGCCATTGTTGTACTCGCTGCAACTATATTTTTCGTAGACTTCCCCGTAATTACGGATGACAAGCTGCTCACTGCTATATTCGGCGGCTTTTTTCTTGGAGCTGGCATTGGACTTGCAATACGGGGCGGCTGTGTAATAGACGGCACAGAGATCCTGGCAGTTTATTTAAACAGGAAGAGTATCCTGAGCATGGGCGACATCATCCTGTTAATAAACGTTGTTATATTTCTTCTTGCAGCGTTCGTCCTGGGAATTGAGAATGCTCTTTACTCCATCCTGACGTACCTGTCAGCATCTAAAACAGTTGATTTTATTATTCAGGGAATCGAGGAGTATACCGGTGTAACTATTGTGTCTGCTAAAAGCGCTCAGATCAGGGAAGCCATAACCAAGAATCTGGGACGTGGAGTCACCGTTTATAAAGGTGAACGCGGATTTGAATCTGCCCAGTTCAAAAGCAAGGACATCGATATTATCTTTACTGTGATCACACGCTTGGAGGTGTCAAAACTAAAGCAGGAGATCGACCAGATCGATCATAAGGCTTTTATTGTAATGAGCACCATCAGTGATACCAAAGGCGGGATAATTAAACCGAGGCCGCTGCATTAGAGAAGTTCTACGTAATTGTTTTACGTTATAAGTTTCTAAACGCTGTTCTATTGCACTAATTGCTCCCCCTTCAACTCTCGTTTCTCACTTCTCACTTCTCATTCCCCGGCTCTAAACAACTTCTTGTCAGCATAAAAGGTTCCAAATGGAACAAGCGAAGCCAGAAAACCTAATGTCACCTTCATGAAGGACCATTTATATACATAGGCTACGTGCAATAACATCCCAACATATAATATGAAGAGAACGCCATGGGCCATACCAACAACATAGTTTGGACCGGGCATAGCGTATTTGTATTTAAGGATCATGGTTAATCCTATAAGAAGAAAAGAACAGCCCTCTAAAAAGGCTACAAGACGAAAACGGCTAAGGGGGGTTTCAAACATGACATTGAATAATAATTTAGGGACAAAAATAGGGATTATACGAGGGCTTAAGATCATGGAAAAGTAAGGATGCTATAGAAAAACACCCAAACAATAACAGGTCAGGTCCGTTTTCTAGGTATGAAAGCAAAGCCAAGATCTTTTTCCGGCAAAGAGAAGCAAAGTAAGCAACCTGGAATAGAGGAAAAAATGTCTCTAAAGCCAGAATATATCAATCCGGGATACAAGGCAGCCGGCAAGCTGATAAATAAGACGGCATTAATAACAGGCGGCGATAGCGGTATCGGCCGGGCTGTAGCGCTTCATTTTGCGATTGAGGGTGCAGATGTTGCTATTGCGTACCTTAACGAAGACACAGACGCCCTAGAAACGCAGAAGCTGGTTGAAGATGCTGGCAGGAAATGTATTCTCTTTAAAGGCGACGTCAGCAAGAAAGAGTTTTGCGACAGGATCATTAAACAGACCATATCAAAATTCGGCGAGCTGAATATACTCGTTAATAATGCCGCCCAGCAGTTTCCGCAGGATGATTTTTTGAAGATCAGTAAGCAACAACTGGAGAAAACATTCAACATTAATATCCTCCCTTATTTCTTTTTATCACAGGCTGCATTGAAGCACATGACAGAAGGAGACAATATCATAAACACCAGTTCAGTGACGGCCTACCGCGGCAGTCCTCACCTTATCGACTATTCCTCCACGAAAGGAGCCATAGTTAGCTTTACGCGCTCACTCAGCGAGAATCTCGCCCCAAAGATGATACGGGTGAACGCTGTCGCTCCCGGGCCGGTATGGACGCCCTTGATCGTTGCCAGTTTTGATGAAAAAGAGATCCGTGAGTTTGGTAAGAAAGTTCCTATGGGACGCGCTGGTCAGCCTTCTGAAATTGCCCCGGCTTATGTATTTCTTGCAAGTGAAGATGCATCCTATATAACCGGCCAGGTTGTACATGTTAACGGTGGAGAACTTATCAATGGGTAAATGAGGTATTAGGCAATAGGCTTTAGGGAAACTGCAGCTAAAAATGTAATTCTTAATTATCCTATCAACGGATCCTTCTCCTTAGTGAAGTGATTATAAACTAATCGATCAAGAAATGAAGGAAGGAATTTACTCAGGAACACGGTTAGTTTGCCCTGGCTGGTCATAATCAGTGAACGTTTCCTCTTTTCCACTCCATCAGCAATAATTACAGCGACTTCGCCGGACGTCATCATCTTCCCCTCTTCCATGCTGGTGTCGCCTTGCGCGCTTCCATCTTTTACCAGGGCCGAATAACGAATATTGGAGGCTGTAAATCCTGGTGATGCTACCATAACATGCAGGCCTGTTTTAAGGTTCTCCACTCTTAATGACTCCAAAAATCCGTTCAGAGCAAACTTGGAAGAGGAGTACCCGGTTCTGCCGGGCAAACCTTTATAACCAGCAATAGACGAAACCCCTACAACCGAGCCTCTATTCTTCAGCAACTCAGGCAGGGCATATTTAGTGCAATAAACCGCTCCCCAGAAGTTCACGTCCATCAGGTTACGTAAAACCCCGAGATCTACATCGGCAAAAAGCGCACGCATGGAAATTCCCGCATTATTGATCAGCACATCGATCCGCCCGAAGGTGGCCAGAGCTTGCGCAATTAGAGCTTTACAATCATCTTCCTTGGAAACATCACACTGGAGTGCAACCGCTTTTACACCATAACGCTTTTCGAGATCCTGCGCAATCTCACACAGGGTGACATACTGCCTGGCGCCCAGCATCAGGTTTGCGCCACGGCGGGCGAACTCTTCCGCACATGATTTTCCTATACCGGATGAAGCTCCGGTGATTATAACTGTTTTGTTTTTCAAATCCATCAGGGGGAGTTTACATACTATTTTGCAAGCGTATTTTCGTATGGGACACGGGTCGCGATAGACCTCCCGAGCGTTATTTCATCAACATATTCTAATTCGCCGCCAAAAGCGATGCCCCTGGCGATTGCGCTGATCTGGACGCCGCTATCTTTCAGCTTCTTATACAGATAAAATATTGTGGTGTCGCCTTCCATCGTCGTACTTAAAGCAAGTATCACTTCGGTAACTTCACCTTTCCGCACCCTGTCTGCGAGGCTTTCAATTTTAAGATCCGAGGGGCCGATGCCGTCCATTGGCGAAATTAGTCCGCCGAGCACATGATAAACACCATGATATTGACCAGTGTTTTCTATAGCCATCACATCCCTGGTATCTTCTACAATACAAATAAGCGATTTATCCCGCTTCACTGCGCTGCATATCTCGCAGATCTTCTGGTCTGAAATATTGTGGCAGACTTCGCAAAAACGGATCTCGTTTCTGAGTCGTAAAAGAGTGTCGCTGAATTTTTCGACTTCGGCTTGAGGCTGATTTAGAAGGTGTAGTACTAATCTTAATGCAGTCTTCTGTCCGATACCTGGTAATGTTGTAAATTCATTAACTGCATTCTCCAGCAGCTTTGAGGAAAAATTCATTTACAAATTTAATTCTAAAAAATAATCTTTCCGGATATTTAGCTCATAAATTTGCCACGCTAAACCAGTGAAACAATACCAGTCAATTAATTCGTATTAAGAACTTAATTATTAATTTAGCCCCTTATCTAAAATTAACATGGAGCCATCAATCTTATTAAGCTTTCTTGTAGCATACTTCCTGATGCTGATAGGTATATCGTATTTTACCTCTAAAAAGTCTTCGGATAATTCTACCTTTTTTACAGCCAACAGGAATTCCAAATGGTACCTGGTAGCTTTTGGAATGATTGGAACCGCGCTTTCGGGCGTTACATTTATTTCCGTCCCCGGGGAGGTTGGAAACCCGGCAGGTAATGAGTTCAAGTACTTTCAGTTCGTCCTTGGTAATGCTATTGGCTTCATAATTATCGCTACGGTCCTCCTGCCGCTTTATTACAGGATGAAACTGACCTCGATATATACCTATATTGAAGAAAGGCTGGGAACGTATAGTTATAAAACAGCTGCCAGTATATTCCTTTTGAGCCGCACGATCGGATCTGCATTCCGTTTGTACCTGGTCGTAATCGTATTACAGCGCTTTATTTTTGATTCCTATGGCGTACCATTCTGGGCTACGGTACTGATATCCCTTGGTTTAATATGGTCTTATACGTTCAAGGGAGGTCTGAAAACTATCATCATCACCGATACTTTGCAAACCTTATTCCTGGTCTCATCAGTAATACTAACTATTTATTTTATTTGCAGCAGCCTCGGATTGAACATTGCTGAGGCGTTTGAAACTATAAAGAACAGCGGATACTCCAAAATATTCTTCTATGAAGACTTTGTGACGAGTAAGTTCCACGTCAGCAAGCAATTGCTAGGGGGTATTTTCGTAACCATCGCCATGACCGGGCTCGACCAGGATCTGATGCAAAAGAATCTGAGCTGCAAGAACATCGGGGAAGCCCAAAAGAACATGTTCACCTTTACCGCCGTATTCGTAGTTATAAATATATTCTTCTTAAGTGTTGGGGCTTTGCTATATGTATATGCGACAACAAACGGTATTGAAATTCCGGTAGATGCTGTTACAGGCAAACCAAGAACCGATTTCCTGTTTCCTGAAATTGCATTTAATCATCTCACACTAATACCAGGAGTGGTCTTTATGCTGGGCCTTACTGCCGCAACCTTTGCAACAACTGATTCTGCGCTTACAGCACTAACAACGTCCTTTTGTGTGGACTTTCTTGGATTTGCGAAGAAAAAAGATCTGAATGCACCTTCTGTGGTGCGGACACGGCATTTGGTGCACATAGGCTTTTCCATACTGATGTTCCTTGTAATAATCCTGTTTAATGCGGTCAATAACGCCGCCGTAGTAAGTGCGATCTTCACGGTTGCATCCTACACATACGGTCCGCTCCTCGGTCTGTACGGTTTTGGCTTGTTTATGAAGAACCGGGGCGTCGATGATAAGGTAGTTCCTATCATTTGCCTCGCTTCGCCTGCAATTTGCTTCCTGCTGAATAAATATTCAGCTACCCTGATGGGCGGCTATGCCTTTGATAACGAACTTATCGTGGTGAATGGATTGATCACCTTTATTGGCCTGCTGCTGATCAGCAGACCTACAACCGCTAAAACCCAATTTTAATACTGTACAGTGCGTATGACAAGTGACGATAAAATAAGAAGTGCCTTTGAGAATAAAAACTGGCAGGAAATAAAAGTTACAGACTCCTGGCAGATCTTTAAGATCATGGCCGAATTCGTAGACGGGTTTGAAAAGCTTGCTAAGATTGGGCCCTGCGTCTCCATATTCGGTTCGGCCAGAACTTCTACCGAGAACCATTACTACAAGTTAGCCGAAGATTGCGCCCGCCTTCTAACAGAAAGAGGCTATGGAGTAATCTCCGGTGGCGGCCCCGGAATTATGGAAGCAGCAAATAAAGGAGCCTATGAAGCCGGCGGCAAATCTGTGGGACTGAACATTGAATTGCCTTTTGAGCAGTTCCATAATAAATATATCGACCGCGATAAGATCCTTGAGTTTGATTACTTCTTTATCCGTAAGGTGATGTTTATGAAGTACTCTCAGGGCTTTATTGTGCTCCCGGGAGGATTTGGAACAATGGACGAGATGTTTGAAGCGCTGACCCTTATTCAAACCGGAAAGGTCGCCCGTTTTCCGATAGTAATGGTAGGGAAATCTTACTGGTCTGGTCTGATGGATTGGGTGAAGACAACTATGCTGCAGGATCAGAAAAACATTAATGAAGATGATCTTAACTTATTCAGGCTGGTCGATACCGCAGAAGAGGCGACAGAACACATCTTCAGGTTCTATGACAAGTATGTATTGAAACCGAATTTTTAACAGGATCAAGGAACAAAGATTAAAGAATAAAGACAAGCCCCCATTCATCCTTACTCTTTTCAACTGTATCAGCAATCAACTTAATTGCTCGCCCCCTATGTCCTTGCTCCTTGTTCTTTGCTCTTTAGTCAGATGAAAATCTCCCCCTTCAAATAGGTAACAGCCCTTCCGGACATAAGGACCCTATCACCTTTAAGCCGGCACCACAACTCTCCACGCCGCGCAGAGATCTGATACGCATGCATATCATTCTTCCCTAAACGCTCGGCCCAATATGGGATAAGGTTACAGTGGGCAGAACCCGTTACGGGATCTTCATTAATTCCCGCGGCTGGGGCGAAGAAGCGGGATACAAAATCACTATTATCGCCCGGAGCGGTAGCAATAAAGCCAATTGAGTCGATCTTACTTAAAGCAAGGAAGTCGGGGTCAAGCGATGTTACATCAGCTTCCTTCTCGTAAACTATAAAGTAATCCCTGGAACGCAAGATTTCAACAGGATTGCCGCCAAGCGCTTCAATCAGCCCCGGGGGCGCCTGGGAAGCGTTAGGAACTCTTGCTGGAAAGTCCATCATATACTTATCGCCATTTCTGTGAACCGTTAACGTGCCTGCTTTCAGCGTATGGAAATGAATCACCTCCCGTTCATAAGCTAATAAGGTAAAAAGTACATGAGCAGTGGCGAGCGTCGCATGTCCGCAAAGATCGATTTCAACTTCAGGTGTAAACCATCTTAACTCAAAGTCATTTCCCTGTGGGATAAAAAATGCGGTTTCCGCCAGATTGTTCTCAGCTGCGATCTTCTGCATTTCCGGCGCAGGCAACCATTCAGTCAGCGGGCATATTGCTGCAGGATTACCGCCGAATAAAATATCGGTAAATGCATCGACCTGGTAGATCGGAATTATCATCTTCTTATTTTTTCCAAATATAACGATTTCACAAATGCCTCATTAGTGGAAGAATACGATGTTCCATCCTTGCAGTACCGCCACAAAAAAGCACAAAAAAAAGACCAGACATATGTCCGGTCTCTATATTTACTACCGCGATATCGGATACTGATTATCCCAGATAAGATTTTAAAATTTTACTTCTTGAAGTATGTCTCAGCCGCTGAAGCGCTTTATCCTTGATCTGACGCACACGCTCCCGGGTAAGATTAAACTTCTCACCTATCTCCTCTAAGGACAGAGGATGGTTTGTACTTAATCCAAAGAATAGGACGATAATTTCCCGCTCCCTTTCAGTCAGGGTCGACAAAGACCGTTTAATTTCTTCGGACAATGACTCATTGATCAGGTTGCTATCCGTATTTGGATCGCTATTCTCCAGAACGTCAAGAAGCGTATTTTCTTCTCCCTGCACAAATGGTGCATCCATAGAAACGTGGCGACCTGAGTTGCTTAAAGTATCAGAAATCTTTTCAACTGTTGTCTCGAGATTATCCGCAAGCTCTTCCGGTGACGGCTCGCGTTCATACTCCTGCTCAAGCCGTGAGAAAGCCTTGCTGATTTTACTTAATGAGCCCACCTGATTCAGGGGAAGGCGCACAATTCTCGATTGCTCGGCTATTGCTTGCAGAATAGACTGACGGATCCACCAAACCGCGTAAGAAATGAATTTAAATCCTTTAGTCTCATCAAAACGTTTTGCTGCTTTGATCAGACCGAGGTTGCCTTCATTGATCAGGTCACCAAGGGTCAGCCCCTGGTTCTGGTACTGTTTTGCAACTGATACAACGAAACGTAAATTGGTTTTGGTTAGTCTTTCCAAAGCGGCCTGATCGCCTTCTCTGATCTTCTGTGCAAGAATTACTTCTTCTTCGGCTGTAATTAAATCTACTTTACCAATTTCGTGTAAATACTTGTCTAGCGACTGGGATTCACGGTTGGTAATGGATTGGGTTATTTTGAGTTGTCTCATTTATGAATAAATACTCCCTTTAAAAGTCTGCAAAGTTAAACAAATATGCCATTTTAACGACAAGTTAAGTGAAAATTTAGCTGATTTTTAAGGATTTACGTGGAAATTAGTATGTTTTTTATAGTACAAAAATCATTCCATATTAACGCAAAAAGCCGCATAAAATTTTAATATACTATGAGCCAAGGCACCATATTTTAATTTACTGCAGTGTTACGACATTTAACAATGAACAAACCCACAAAGAAATGATCCTAAACCAGGTGTCCAATATACACTATCGTCTTGGAAAAGAATTTTACTCTGAGGAATTTTTACTCATATTGAGAATTAATCGCCTCCTTTAGGTTGAAGCCTCTACAACACCAGATCTTTTAAGATTATAATCGAACTAGGTTAAGTTTCTAACCTGAAACCAAACCTCATCCGGGTCTCCATCAAAATCTTCCATCATATTCACCAGGGTTTGGGGATCTGAATGATTTAATACGAGGTTCCTATTAAGTGGCTTTAAGAATTTTCTCTCGACCATAATATCCATTTGTGCCAGAAGCGGATCATAGAAACCATCAATATTTAATAACCCGATAGGATTATTGTGGAGCCCTAATTGCAGCCAGGTTAAAACCTCAAAGAATTCCTCGAGGGTTCCGAAGCCGCCCGGCAGTGTGATGACACCGTCAGATAAGTCGGCCATCTTCTGCTTGCGTTCATGCATATTCGTCGTGATGATCAGCTCAGTCAATCCAGAATGACCAACTTCCTTATCCATCAAAAATTGCGGGATTACGCCGATGGCCCTCCCTCCGCGTTCCAAAACTGCATCAGCAATAAGACCCATCACTCCTACCCGGCCGCCGCCAAATATTAATGTAATATTCCTGTCAGCAAATACGTCGGCCAGATCATTTACTGCTTTGAGAAGCGCTGGATCACCGTTAAAATTGGCACCACAGAAAACAGAAATAGAGTTCATGGTTAATTTTACCGGCTGTAATTAGGAGCTTCCTTGGTAATGGTAATATCATGAGGGTGGCTTTCACGCATTCCCGCAGCGGTAATTTTAACAAATTTTGCGTTCTGCAGATCTTCAATGGTGGCCGATCCGCAATAGCCCATGCTGGCACGTAAACCGCCAATCAACTGGTACATTACTTCAGCTAACGAACCTTTGAACGGAACCCTGCCGACAATGCCCTCAGGGACTAACTTCTTGATATCATCTTCCACGTCCTGGAAATAACGGTCCTTTGAGCCTTGTTCCATTGCTTCGATAGAACCCATACCACGATAAGACTTAAACTTACGGCCTTCATAGATAATGGTTTCACCGGGAGACTCTTCCACACCTGCGAACAATGAACCAGCCATAATTGTACTTGCTCCCGCTGCTATTGCCTTCGCTATATCACCTGTTTGCTTAATTCCACCATCCGCAATTACGGGAACTCCGCGTCCTTCCAGGGCCTTTGCACATTCATAAACGGCATATAATTGGGGAACCCCAACACCTGCAATAATCCGCGTGGTACAGATGGAACCAGGCCCGATGCCAACCTTTACTGCATCTGCTCCGGCATCAGCCAGCGCGATAGCAGCTTCACCTGTGGCGATATTTCCAACTACAACCTGGAGATTGGGGTATTTGGACTTCACCTCTTTTAGCTTTTCTATAACGCCTCTTGAATGACCGTGTGCTGTATCGATCGTTATAACGTCCACACCAGCTTTAACAAGAGCGCCGACACGTTCCATTGTATCGGGAGTAACGCCAACAGCTGCTCCAACCCGGAGACGACCGTGCTCATCCTTGCAAGCCTTAGGATAATTTTTAAACTTTTGAATATCCTTAAAGGTAATCAGTCCGATCAAATGCCCATTATTATCAACAACGGGTAGCTTCTCTATTTTATAATCCTGAAGGATAAGTTCGGCCTGCGATAATGTGGTACCTTGCGGAGCTGTAATGAGGCTCTCTTTTGTCATTACATCACGAACAGGTCGTTTGAGATCCTTTTGGAAACGCAGATCACGATTAGTAATGATCCCCACCAGCTTATGGTCAGCGTCTACAACCGGAATACCCCCAATTTTGTATTCTTTTATAATAACGAACGCATCTGAAAGCAAGGCATCCTCGTTCAAGGTTACCGGATCCTGAATCATACCGCTTTCCGACCGCTTTACCTTACGCACTTCATCAGCTTGTGCGGCAATGCTCATATTTTTATGAAGCATTCCTATCCCACCTGCCTGGGCAATAGCTATCGCCAGGCCGGATTCGGTAACTGTATCCATTGCGGCAGAAACTATAGGCACATTCAGCCTGATATTGCGGGTAAAATAGGTGCTTGTATCCACGTCACGTGGCAGTACTTCTGAATAAGCAGGAATTAAAAGGACGTCGTCGTACGTTAGACCTTCAGATACGAATTTATTTGGATCGAGTTGCATGGGCAAATAATTGTGGGTTATTACTTGCCGGGCAAAGATAAGATATTTTATTGTGAATTGGAAGAATTATCACGATGCATCCGATACAGCATTGTGATCTGACGAGAATTTAAAGCATTATATCTGATCTTACACCTTTTTTCCTACGATTACTTTTTCAAACCCTTCCCAATCCAAGTATTTATTAGCTAATTCCGACAGCTCGCCAGGGGTAATACTCCTCACCGTTCTGATGTATTTTTCGTAATAATCATATCCGAGGCCGGAGAAATATATGTTTTTAAATTTGTCGGCGTGAGACATAGCATTCTCGAGACTACCCAGCATTGAACCAAGCATATAATTTCGTACTAAAGCTAATTCTTCTTCAGGTACAGGCTCCTTCTTTAATAGCTCGATCTCTTTGTAAATTTCATCGAGCGCCAGAGAACAGACATCTGCCCCTACCTCTGAAGCTATAAAGAAATAGCCAGCGTTTTTCATCGACACCAAGGCCGATCCGATTCCATAGGTATAGCCCTTGTCTTCCCGGATATTGGCCATCAGACGCGACCCGAAATACCCACCAAGCACCGTGTTTAATACCTGCATCCCTGGAAAGTCAAAGTGGGACCGGTTGATCGCAATTTTACCCAGGCGAATCGCTGATTGTAAAGCATCCGCCTTTTCCACGTAGTGCTCCTGGCCGCTCCCGGGGAAAAAATCAAATTTGTTTTGAGAAATGTTCCTTCCTCCTGACCAGTCTTTCCCGAAAAGATCATCGATGAGGCTTAAAGTTTTGTCGTTTACTTTTCCTGACACTATTACCGTGCAATTTTCCGGCTGATAAGCAAGGCTGAAATAGTCCTGCAAATGAACGCGAGTCAATTTGTCATAGTCTTCAGAACGGATATCATATCCATATAGACTATTTCCAAACAGGACGGAATTAAAGATCTTCCGGCTAAGAAAATCGTTCTTTTCCAGATTTACGCTTAGCTTTTGCTTCTGGTTACGAATCAAAGTATCGATTTCTTCTTGGGGAAATATTGAATCAGAAACGATTGCTTTAACAATGGGGAGCGTGGCAGACAAGTGCTTGTTAAGTGAATAAAGCGTAACGGTGGACTGGTCATTACTGTAATCTGTCTGTAAAAACGCCCCGTAGTAATCTATTTTATCTGCTATTTCTGAAGAGCTCAGTTCACTAGTACCGTCGTTAAGCATTGCATTTGTAGCGTATGACTGCAAAGGCTTTTTAGGGTCATAGTTTACATTTTCGAATATAAATTCGATGCGAACCAAATCCTGCTCTCCCCCGCTAATACTAAAGACCTTTAAACCGTTGCTAAGAACAAATGGTTCCGCCTTTATTAACTCTATCTTTTCAACCTGTCCGAAAACCGGAGCCACTGTTCTATCGGTCATATTAATTCGCTAAATAATATAAGGTAGAGGAATTTTCCTTTCTAAAAATGTTACGGGACTGCTGTTGTACCTCCTCACCGCTTACAGCAAGATATTTATTTGTTTCAGTATTGAGTTGCCCGGCATCCCCAAGAAGCTCAAAGTAAGCAAGATTCATTGCTTTATCCAGCAGGCTCATCTCGGAAAATACCATAGTTGATTCGATCTTGTTCTTAACCTTGGTTAACTCCTGTTCCGGCACTGTTTCGTTCTTCAGACGATCTAATTCAACCCAGATAGCATTTTCTGCTGTATCCATCGAAACCCCCGGTAAAGGCTTCCCCTCAACCACAAATAAACCTGCGTCCAAACTACCCGTATGATACGCATTGATCTCGCTAAAAAGCTTCTTTTCTTTTACCAGGTCCCTGAATAAACGAGAAGAGTTTCCCCTTGATAAAATATCTGAAATCAAGTCGACTGCATAATAACCCTTATCCGTTCGTGCAGGCATATGAAACACTTTGTAAAGCGCGTCAAGAGGCACGTTCGCCTTAACAGTTTCGGTACGTTCCTCCGTCTGTGGCTGTTCGACCGGAAGTTTGCGGTCGACTTTTTTATACGCCGGGATATTTGCAAACCATTTCTCGGAAAGCCTTTTAACCTCTTTCATATTTACGTTACCGCCAACTACCATAATTGCATTAGCTGGATTATAAAATTTCTGAAAAAAAGCTTTGACATCATCTATGGTAGCATCCTCAATGTGCTTCAGTGATTTTCCTATTGTTGCCCATTGATAAGGGTGTTCTTTATAAGCCAGCGGCCGGAGCTTTAACCAGACATCACCGTAGGGCTGGTTTAAATAACGTTGTTTGAACTCTTCGCTTACTACATTCCTTTGGACTTCGAGGCTCCTTTCAGAAAAAGCCAGCTTAAGCATCCGGTCACTTTCAAGCCAAAAAGCTGTTTCCAGATTTACGGCGGGGAGTGTGATATAATAATTGGTAATATCATTACTTGTAAACGCATTATTTTCTCCGCCAACTCGTTGCAAAGGCTCATCATATGATGGTATGTTGACTGATCCGCCGAACATCAGATGTTCAAACAAATGTGCAAAGCCGGTTTGTTCCGGATCTTCATCCCTCGCTCCCACATCGTACAATATATTTAGCACCGCCATTGGTGTAGTAGAGTCTTCATGGACCAAAACTCTCAGCCCATTATCAAGTGTAAAGCGTTCAAAAGAAACCATAGGATTCAAATAGTATCAGCTGCTAAATTAGGGAAATTAGAGGGAATGGAGAATCAAAGAGTGAATGAATTCTCAATCAATTCGTTAGGCTTAAGCATAGATCTTTAATAGCGATAGGCAAAACTTGATAAAATTTCACACGAAAGTCAGATTGCGCGCTTCAACTCCCGCTCATTCTTCAATTTATTATTTGCGACGTATCTTTGCTGTGTGAATACTTCAGACCTACTTACCCGCGCTTTGAACTTTGAGTTTCTTTCTGCTGAAGAGGGTGTGTTTCTCTTTAAACATGCGGGTACGCCGGAATTGATGTACGTTGCTAATGAGCTTCGTAAGAAACAGGTGCCTCATGGTAAGGTCACGTGGATAATCGATCGCAATGTAAATACCACGAATGTGTGTATAGCTAATTGTAAATTCTGCAATTTTTTCAGAAGGCCGGGCCACGATGAGAGTTACATCACCGACATTGCAACCTACAAACAAAAGATTGAAGAAACTTTCCGATACGGGGGCGAACAATTATTGCTTCAGGGGGGACATCATCCTGAACTTGGACTTCAATTTTATGTGGACCTGTTCAAAGAACTAAAACAACTATATCCTACTTTAAAACTTCATTCCCTTGGGCCGCCGGAAATTGCACATATCGCAAAGTTGGAAGGGATAAGTCATACAGAAGTCCTAGCGGCGTTAATAGAGGCCGGACTCGATTCATTACCGGGCGCGGGGGCAGAAATATTAAACGACCGGGTACGCCGGTTAATTTCTAAGGGAAAATGTGGTGGAAAGGAATGGCTGGATGTAATGCGTGCTGCTCATCAATTAGGTCTCACAACTTCTGCTACCATGATGTTTGGCCATGTAGAAACTTTGGAAGAGCGTTTTGAACATTTAGTTTGGCTGAGGGAAGTGCAATCTGAGAAACCCACCGGTACCAAAGGCTTTATTGCGTTCATTCCCTGGCCATTTCAGGATGATGGAACTTTGCTGAAAAAAGTGCGCGGGATCACTAATCAGGTTACGCCGGATGAATATATTCGTACGATTGCTCTGAGCCGCATTATGCTTCCAAACATAAAAAACATTCAGGCCTCCTGGCTTACGGTAGGAAAGCGGGTCGCACAGGTATGTCTGCAAGCGGGAGCAAACGATTTTGGATCGATTATGATCGAGGAGAATGTTGTTTCCGCAGCAGGGGCGCCGCATCGGTTCACTTCTCAGGGAATTCAGGAGTCTATCCGTGAAGCAGGTTTCGAACCCCAGTTACGCACCCAGCAATATGAATTTCGCGATCTTCCGGAACTAACTGAACAACAGATAATTACATACTAGCATACCGTTCCCTGACCGTTCCCTCAGTCAAATTTATTTTTCAGTGAAAATAATTTTACTTTGGTGTAATATAAACCAAACCATTACACCTATGAACGCAATTATTGTAGACGATGAGGAATATGCAAGACAAGCTCTGTTTTTTCTTATCAAACAGCAGTGCCCGCAGGTAACTGTCAAAGGTATCGCCCGGTCTGTTGCCGAGGCTAGAAAAATTTTAAAGTCCGAAAAAATCGACCTCGTGTTTCTGGACATCTCCATGCCTCTGGAAGACGGCTTTAGTCTTTTCCCCGATCTAGAGAAAAACACGACTTCAGTGATAATTACTACTGCGTACAATCAACACGCGGTGAAAGCTATCCGGGCAAGTGCAGTTGACTATCTTTTAAAACCAATAGATAAAGACGAGCTACACACTGCTATAAAAAAGGCAGACGAATGGAGAACGCTTAGATCAATGAGCGCGGCACAGTTTAACAATCATGCGATGGTTTACAACAGCCTTCATGAAAACATGAATGAGATCAAAGCGATTAGAAAAATCAATCTGCCTCACACCCATGGATTTCATGTGGTAGACGTCTCTAGTATAATGTATATACTGGCGGACAGTAATTATTCAACATTTCATACCGAACCTGGTGACAAAATAGTGGTTTCAAAACACCTGAAAGAGTATGAAAGTATACTGGAAGATTGTGACTTTTGTCGCATCCATAAATCCAGAATAATTAACCTTAGACATATGATTAGTTATTCCAATAAAAATGGATTAGTAGTGAAGATGTCAGACGGTTCTGAACATACTGTATCAAGACGTAAATCACCTAAATTTATGGAAACAGCCAGGCGAATATTCAGGAAATAGTTTGCCTATGACGAATGATTATTGATTTGAGACCAAGGCAATATTTATGGCCGAATGATATTCGAGCATTTGCTTGACGGATTTTAGTTGGTCAATTCTACTCCGTTTCTTGTAAATACATATCGTCTATCTTCTCTGCATATTTTTTTTCAATTACCTTGCGTTTTGCCTTCATCGTGGGAGTTATCTCGCCAGCTTCAATGCTAAACGGATTTCTCTTTACGATGAAGGATTTCAAACGTTCGAACTTAGCCAGTTCAGTTGAGTATTTTTTGACGTCTTCTTCCAGCCAGTCAATGATCTTCTGATCCTCAATAAACTGGCCACTTTCGTTAAAAAACTCTTCGTTCAAATTAAACGCTTCCTGGAGCGTTTCTTTCGACGGGGTAATGATCGCTGTTACATATTCACGTTTATCGCCGATAAGGAAAATCTGCTCTATCTTGGGGCTTTTAAGATATGTATTCTCTACGGGCGTAGGATAGATATTTTTGCCATATGCATTTACAAGCATATTTTTAATTCGGTCTGTGATTTGAAGATTACCTTTATAGAAACGTCCGACGTCGCCTGTGTGGAACCAGCCATCTTTGTCGATCACGTCAGCTGTTTCTTGTGGCTTTTTCCAATAACCTTTCATCACACAATGACCTCTTACGATGACCTCCCCTTCAGTGCATTCAAAGCTTTCATCAAACGTCTCGTGTGTCTGTATACTGATCATTTCTTTAGTCTCTACATCCTGTATGGCGATTTCAATCCCAGGGATAACACGACCTACCGTACCGTAAACCTGGCGGTGATATTCGGTTACAGACATCACCGGCGAGGTTTCTGTTAAGCCAAATCCCTCCAGGATCTTTATCCCGAGGTTTCCAAAGAACTCACCCACATTTTTGGGAAGAGCGGCGCCTCCTGAAATCATAAACTTCAATCTCCCCCCCGTTTTCTCTTTTATCTTTCCAAAAACAAGCTTCTCTGCGAGACTTTGTTGAAGGGAAAGAAAAATTCCAGGCGAGTTTCCTGCTTCTTTAACTTCCCGGTACTTCTGACCTATCGCTATCGCCCATAAAAATATCTTCGCCTTAGTGCCTCCTCCCGATGTGCCCGTTTTCATAGCTTTGTCATGAATGCGCTCTAGCAGCCTGGGCACACAGCTCATTACAGTCGGACGGACTTCAGCCATATTTTTTGCTAACAACTCGAGGCTTTGTGCAAAAGCTATCTTTGATCCAACCGCACAACAAACATGATAAGTTGCTGTCCGTTCAAACACATGAGACAAAGGCAGAAAGGAAAGAAAAGTGTCGGTTTCATCTATTACCGGGATTTGATCCAGACAAACTTTAACATTCTGTACAAAGTTCGAATGAGTAAGCATTACTCCTTTTGGCGTGCCCGTGGTGCCAGATGTATAAATTAAAGATGCTATATCTGAGGGGAAGATGGCGCTCCTAAGCCGTTCAATGTCATTTTTGTAAGTTGGTATACATCTTTCTCCCTCCTTTATAAGATCGCTAAATTTAATCACTCCGGCATTAAGCTCAATCCCGGAAATGCTTTTTTCATAATCGTTAAACACGGGTATGATGCGCTGTAAGTCAGGACAATTATTGGCGATCTTAATTATCTTCTTGAAAAGAAAAGGACTGCCGGTAAGTAGAGTCTTTACTCCCGAATCTTTAAGAATATATTCGATTTCCTGTTCCGATAACGTGGGGTAAATTGACACGTTAACGCCTCCAATCTGTTGGATTCCCTGATCGTAATATACCCAGTCAACAGAATTTTCGATAATAAGTCCAAGCCGGTCACCTTTTTGAATTCCCATCTCTAGAAAATAGCTTGAAACGGCATCGGCAGTATGTAAAACGTCTTTATAACTGACCTCCACCCACTGATCCTTTACCTTATGCACTAAAAATGTATGGTTTTCATTATGAACGTAACTGACCACATCTCTTAATAACATTGGAATAGTAGAGGTTTCGGTTATTGGATTCATTAGCGTATAATTTGGCTGGTAAATATTGTACAATTAACAAGTATACAGAATAGCACTAAAATACGAAAGCCCTGGATCAATCCAGGGCTTGGTATTATTAAGCGTCGATCTTTCAGTACCAAATACGGTAAACTTCGTTATGTCATTGAAGAGGATTAGACCGAAAAACTTTCTCCGCATCCACAGGTTCTCGTCGCATTTGGGTTGTGGAAATTAAACCCCTTCCCATTTAATCCGTCCGAAAAGTCTAGTTCGGTCCCCGCAAGGTACAGGAAAGACTTCATATCCAGGGCAAGTCGAATTCCCTGATCCTCAAAAAACTGGTCTCCAGGCTTCTCTTCGTTGTCGAAATCCATTTTATAGGACAGGCCTGAACACCCCCCTCCCTGAACAGAAACTCGAAGAAAATAACCTTTATCGAGGCCATTCTCGTCCATTAGCTGTTCAACCTTACTTTTTGCTTTCTCGGTTACAGTTACCATTTTATTATTCCTTTGGGAACGGCGCTCTTAATGATGTGATTTAGCCACTTCTAACGCTTCCATTCCATTTTTTACACGATAATCGTTGATCGCGGCTTTGATTGCATCTTCCGCCAAAACCGAACAGTGGATTTTAACGGGGGGAAGAGCGAGTTCTTCAACAATATCCATGTTGTCAATTTTCATTGCATCATCGATAGATTTTCCCTTAAGCCATTCTGTAGCAAGTGAAGAGGAAGCAATTGCCGAGCCACATCCAAAAGTTTTGAATTTAGCATCAGTTATCATATGATTATCGTCTACCTCGATTTGCAGGCGCATTACATCGCCGCATTCAGGTGCACCAACCAATCCGGTACCAACAGCATTACTGCTTTTGTCAAGCGTACCAACGTTGCGCGGATGAGTGTAGTGATCTATTACTTTTTCTGAGTATGCCATTGTTTTTTGTTTAGTCTTCTTAAGAAAGAAGTGTGTTTTGTTTTAATGTTCTGTTACCAAATGTCAACTAATCAGTGTTCTGCCCATTCAATCTTATCCAAATCAACTCCTTCTTTAAACATTTCCCATAGCGGAGAAAGGTCGCGAAGGTGATTGACTGCCTTTTTCGTTTGTTCTATCGCAAAATCAACCTCTTCTTCTGTAGTAAAGCGACCCAGGCCAAAACGGATAGAAGAATGAGCCAGATCATCAGACAAGCCCAAGCTCTTTAATACGTAGGATGGTTCTAATGACGCAGAAGTACACGCCGATCCGGAAGATACGGCAAGATCTTTCATCGCCATCATAAGCCCCTCACCTTCAACATATTTAAAGGAGATATTCGCTACATGCGGTAAGCGGTGTTCTGTATTACCATTTACATAGCTTTCTTCCATAGTAGTCAGAGAAGCCTGTAATTTATCGCGTAAAGCAGAAAGGCGTACTGCTTCAGATTCCATCTCAAGTCGGCAAAGCTCGCAAGCCTTACCTAAGCCAACGATACCAGGAACGTTTAAGGTACCTGAACGCATTCCGCGCTCATGGCCGCCTCCGTCCATCTGGGCCGTAACCTTAACTCTTGGATTCTTACGGCGAACGTAGAGTGCCCCAACACCTTTCGGCCCATACATCTTATGAGCAGAAAAAGCCATCAGGTCAATACCATCAGCAATCACATCTACGGGGATCTTTCCTACGGCCTGGGTTGCATCAGTCATGAACAATGCACCATGTTTATGGGCAATAGCGGCTATTTCTTTTACGGGTTGAATAACACCGATCTCATTATTGCCATACATGATCGCAACAAGAATAGTCCTTTCGGTAATTGCAGCCTCAAGTTCAGCCAGGTCTATCAAGCCATCAGCTTTAACGCCAAGATACGTAACCTCCCCGCCCAGCTTCTCAACATGCTTGCATGCATCGATCACTGCTTTATGTTCAGTAACACAGGTTATAATGTGGTTACCCTTCTCTTTGTACATCTCGAATACACCTTTGATTGCCAGGTTGTCAGATTCGGTAGCTCCGGATGTGAAAATAATTTCCTTCTCACTGGCGCCAATTAGTTTTGCAACCTGCTCACGTGCATAATCAACTCCTTCTTCCGCCGCCCATCCAAAAGCATGATTCCTGCTTGCTGCATTACCAAATTTGGCATTAAAATATGGCAGCATCGCATCCAGAACCCGTGGATCCATAGGGGTTGTCGCATTGTTATCTAGGTATATCGGCAAATTCATTTTTGTATATTTAATTATATCATTACAATGAGACAAAGATACGAAATATTTTTCGCAGTAAATATCAAAAATCACTACCTACATATACATAAAATGGTCATTTTTATGCCATAATAAGGTAATCATGGACAAGATAGAGCACATCGGTATAGCCGTTAAAGACCTCGCCCATTCGTCGGATTTGTACAAGCGGCTTCTCGGCTATCAAAGCTATAAGACCGAAGAGGTTAAATCTGAAAATGTGATAACCGAATTCTTCAAGATTGGCGAAAGTAAGATCGAATTACTTCAGGCCAGTTCCGATGAAAGCGCCATAGCAAGCTTTATTGAGAAGAAAGGTGAAGGCATCCATCATATCGCCTTTGCAGTAGAAAACATTGTAGATGAAATGACAAGACTAAAGACAGAAGGATTCCAACTGCTAAGTGATGAACCAAAAAGGGGAGCAGATAACAAACTTGTTTGCTTCGTACATCCGAAAACAGCGGGGGGTGTTTTAATAGAGCTTTGTCAGGAAATCGCCAGAAATCCAGGGGACAATCCATAAACACTTAACAAGTTTATTTAATTTAGAATAATGCAGCAGTTTACATTAGATTATGATGGAATAGACAAGCTTATTAGAGCCCGTCAATTAAGGGTGGGGGAGATATTAGTTCTTTTGGCGATATGCTGGCCCTTGGTTTCATCATTAAGATCTCAAAGCATTTTCAACTTGCAAACGTTCCTGATTATGTCCGGAGCAATGGTTCTTATTGTTGCTTTCATAATTTATGCGGGTTCCAATCAATACAGGAGATTGCTTGAAAGCTACACGATAACATTTGAAGACAACATTATTACACGGGAACAATACAACACGTCAACCATAACCTTTCCGATTGCCGAAATAGTTGAAATAGCCCGTGACAAAAAGGGATTCTATCGAATCAAAGCTGAATCATGGGACAGTTACATAGAAATTCCTGCACACATTGATGATGCGGACAAGCTTTACACATTACTAAATAATATCAGGCCTGTTATAGAAAAGAACTCGCACACTTCTACTTTAAAAAAAATCGCCTTTATCGTTGCGGCAGTATCATTTTTAATGCTTTGGACCTCAACCGATAAGATCGTTATAGCATCATGCGGATTAGTCTGGATAGTTGGAATGATCTATTCCTACATAAATACACAGCGGAATCATAATATAGACTATGGTGCAAAGAGCAAATGGTCGGCAGTTATTATTTTCGCTCTCACGTTAAATTCCACATGACTTCCACAAGCACTGACAGCCTTATCTTCGATCTTGACGGCACCCTTTGGGATGCTTCTGAAACCTGCGCCAATGCCTGGACTGAATTATTGCAAGACTTAAATATTTCTGAATACACCATTGATGCGGCAGCTATCCGTGCGGTTTCAGGCTTGAGCGTTCACAAGGTCTTTAAAGAGCATTTTACTTTTATCCCGGAAGACAGGCGTGCGGAACTTCTGGAAGCATATAAGCCTATGGAATTAAAATACATGAAGGAATTCGGGGGAAGGCTTTATCCTGAGGTCAGAGAAGTGCTGCAAAAACTAAGCGAAAGCTACAAACTTTTTGTGGTCAGCAACTGCCTGAGCGGATACATTGAAAACTTTATGCAGTTTCATGGACTTAAAGATGTTTTTATTGATTTTGAGTGCTCTGGCAATACCGGCCAGCCTAAAAGTGAAAACATAAAAATGATTATACAACGAAATGCCCTCCAGAACCCCATTTATATCGGCGATACTATCTGGGACTTTGAGGCTGCAACGGCTGCAGACATTCCATTCATTTATGCTGCTTACGGATTCGGCACAGTGGAGAATGCTGAACAGCGTGTCGATCATTTTGAAGATTTAACGTTCCTGCTGAAATAGGGCTCTTGCTGTTGGTGCCTTCTCATTTCAAATATTTTCAATTTCCTTTTAACTAATTATATTTTTTCCTATATTTGCACCTCTTAAAAAGTATTGAAGATGAAAGCTGAATTGCATCCCAAAAATTATAGGTTAGTTGTGTTTAAGGACATGTCTAACGAATATTCTTTCTTAACTAAATCGTGTATTGATACCAAAGAAAGCATCAAATGGGAAGATGGTAATGAATACCCACTTGTAAAACTAGAGATATCTCACACTTCTCACCCGTTTTATACCGGTAAAATGAAACTTGTTGATACTGCAGGTCGTATCGATAAATTTCGTTCACGTTACGAGAAGAAATAATAGTATATTCAGATATTATATAGAAGTCCCGCCTTGTAAGGTCGGGACTTTTTTTATTTTTGTCCATGACCGTAATACTATTCGATGATCAGTTTCGACACAACTTACTGCCTCTCACTTTCACAAGGCCAGTATCTGAGATTCGCGTTGGCATTCTGACTATTGCTGAAAAATGGGGATTATATTTAAAAAGCGCCCCATATTATCTAACCGAAGATTACCTGCAGGATAAATACCCTTTTCGCACAGGTGATATAAACATTCTTATCAATGCCGCTATATGCCCTGATGAGGAGTTGGTAGAGAGTTTGGACAGGCTACAAGAGGGTGAGGCATTAGTATCTGGCGATGTTCTTATAGCCGTCAAATTAAACGAGTGGGCAGCACGCGAATTTATTCCCGAGCAAACGGTACAATATCGCCGTATAGAATACACCGGCCCACTGTTGAAAATACTTTATCCTGAAGATATATTCCGAAACAATGGCCAGGAAATCATTATGGACTTTAGTCTGCTTACCGAAGGACGTTCATCAGCATCTTTAAGCAATACAAATACGATTATTGGTGACAACATTTTTGTAGAAGAAGGCGCGAGCGCCGACTGTGCCACATTTAATTCAACAAACGGCCCTATTTATCTTGGCGTCAACTCGCAGGTCTGGGAAGGTTCTCATATCCGCGGGCCCTTTGCATTGGGTCAGGAGTCTATAGTTAAAATGGGAACGAAAATATACGGCATGACAACCATTGGCCCAAATTCAAAAGCTGGTGGTGAGATAAACAACTCTGTGATCTTCGGCAACTCGGCAAAAGGCCACGACGGTTACCTTGGCAACTCAGTTTTAGGCGAATGGTGCAATATAGGTGCTGATACCAACAGTTCAAACATGAAGAACAATTATGCGGAAGTCAGACTTTGGGATTACTCGCAAGAATCTTTCCGGCGTACTGGATTGCAGTTCTGTGGTTTAATTATGGCGGATCATGCTAAGTGCGGGATAAATACGATGTTTAATACCGGAACTGTTGTAGGTGTAAGTGCAAATGTTTTCGGCGCAGGGTTTCCGCGAAATTTTATACCTGATTTCGCCTGGGGGGGCCATCATGGTTTTGAAACTTATGGGCTGGAGAAAATGTTCGAGACTGCTTCCAGGGTTTATGAGCGCAGGAAATTAGTTTTTGATGAAAGGGAAAGGGAGATTTTAAAAAGAGTGTTTGAAATCACGGTAAAATACAGGAATTTTTAATAAGGCCACGGTGGATAGTAAATAGCAAACCCTCTTACACTGCTCGAATCGATATAAAATTAACATAGTAATAGAATATTAAGTCTGATTAAATGAGAAATAAAATAGTTGCCGGTAACTGGAAAATGAATCTGGACCATGCTGCTGGTCTTCAGCTTTTTTCCGAGATGATCAATTTGATCAGCGAAGAAGTAACAGGATCACAGAAAATTGTAGTTTGCCCGCCGTTTGTCCACATCAGCAGTTTGGCACAATTGGTTAAAGTGCAGTCGAACATTTCTATTGGCGCACAAAACTGTCATCAGGCAGAATCCGGTGCCTTTACCGGCGAAATCTCTGCTTCTATGCTTAAGTCTGTAGGCGCAACATATGTTATTATCGGCCATTCAGAACGACGGGCATATTTTGCCGAGGACGGCCCGCAGCTAGCGAGAAAACTTGATATTGTATTGCATAATGGGCTGACTCCTATTTTCTGTATCGGTGAAACACTTGAGCAACGGAACGCGGGAACTCATTTTGATGTAATTGAAAGCCAATTGAGGGAAGCTGCATTTCATTTAAAAGAGGAGCAGTTTAAAAAACTTGTTCTGGCTTATGAGCCGGTATGGGCGATTGGTACCGGATTAACGGCTACACCTGCACAAGCTCAGGAGATACATTCATTTATCCGGTCAAAGGTCGTGGAAAATTACGGGGTCGATATCGGCAAAGATCTTACCATCCTATACGGCGGAAGCTGCAACCCTACGAATGCAACAGAGTTGTTTTCCCAGGAGGACATCGATGGAGGTTTGATTGGCGGAGCTTCTCTAAAAGCACGGGATTTTGTTGATATTATAAAGGTGTTTAACTCTTAGATACGATGCACCGACTTTTAGTGTCTTTTGAACAATTATGAACTATAGCGAGTATTCTTTCAAACTTGAAGGTCATGAGGATTTCCATCAGGATATCCTCATCGATGCGCTTTCCAGGGTAGGATTTGATACATTCGAGGATATCGAGGGTGGCTTTAGAGCTTACGCGCCAGAAAATGAAAGAACCGAGGAAAAAGTAGCAGAAATTGCGCTGGAATATTCCAGTCTGTTCACATTCAGCTATGATGTAAAGACTATAGCCCACCAGAACTGGAACGAGGTCTGGGAAAGTAATTTTGAGCCGCTCAAAATTAACGAACGATGTTACGTCCGCGCAACCTTCCATGAGCCCCACCCAGAATACGAATTCGAAATTATCGTGGATCCCAAAATGGCCTTTGGAACCGGTCATCATCAAACCACCGAGTTAATGATGAATCTTATGATGAAGACAAATTTCAGCGGGAAAAAAGTACTTGATATGGGTTGCGGTACAGGGATCCTTGCCATACTCGCTTCCCATCTTGGTGCAGAAAATATTGTTGCAATAGACAATGACCAGATTTGCTTTGAAAGCACTGTTGAAAATGCTGCTCTAAATAAAATACATAATATCACACCCTTATGCGGCTCCAAAGAATCTATACCTGATGAGAAATTTGATATCATCCTTGCAAATATTAACCGCAATATTCTCATCGATCAAATTGACAGCTATTCAGCCGTGCTTTCACCAAAGGGAAGTATTTTTCTCAGCGGCTTCTACCAGGATCCGGATCTGAAAATTATCATTGATAAATCAATTGATTTTGCACTCGAATATATTACCCATGAAAAAAAAGACAATTGGGTAGCCGCGGAGTTCCAGTCTCGACTTTGATGTTTTTTGCATTGTATATTATAATAGACGAAATATTTATTCGTTTTAAACAAAATAATATACACTAAGAATTTTTGCCCACATTTGGCCAGGGATAGTCGTTTAATTTCAAATGAGATTTAAATTCACGACAAATTATATGCTTGTGATGCTGTAACAGCACTTCTGATAAATACTAAATGCTTTCCATCCTAAGCAAGCGGCACTGCCTTATCAGTCAGTAAGACCCTTAAAATATTAATCGGCCGGGGGTGTTTGTACCTATTTCGTTAATTAATTTAAACTATAACTATAATTCGCGTCGTATTGGAAAGGTTTTTGAATTACTTTAATTATAAAGTAATGCGGTGTAACTACCCTCCTAAACACAAGCTAAATCTATTTAGGTGAGATGATTAAATAAATTACGATGAAGACACTAGGCAAAAAAATCAGATTATTAAGGCATCAGAAAAGCTGGAGCCAGGAAGATGTAGCTAAGCGCCTGGAAATATCAATTCCCGCATTTTCAAAGATTGAAACGGGAATTACAGATGTTAACCTTTCGCGTCTTGAACAGATATCCAAGCTTTTTGATATGAGCGTGGTCCAACTACTTACATTCAACGATGCAGAAAGCCAGGAGAAACATACGACTGAACTGGAAGAGCTCACAAAAAAGGTTATGGAACGTGAAAAAGAGGTCATTGATCTTCAGAAACGGATTATCGAGCTCTATGAGGAACTAAGAAAAGCTAAAAACTAGCTGGCGATCAACGTATATCGCCGAACTAAAAAAGCCGGCTAAGCCGGCCTTTTTTATGCATACTGATAGCGAACAACATTCTCTGAAACTGGCGTTTCCTATTCAAATATTTTCCTCATTGTCGCATGCTTTTTTCCAAGCGTAGCACCAGTAGCCTCATGCAGGGCAAGCATTTTATCATTAAAATCGCCAACCCATGATAGTTCCAACTCCCTATACTGGTTGAGCGGCAGAACATATTCCTTAAGTTTTATGAATAATGCCGATTCCAATCCATGTTTTTGAAAAGCTTGTTTGGTTCCCATTACCACTGCTCTCATTCGATCGACGCCCACCCAGCGCCTATAAACAAACTTTATCTTTTCAACAATACCAAGCTTACCATTAAGACCTCTGATCATTTGATTAGCGTCGGGAAGTATGACGATAACCGAAGCCGGTTCGCTATTGATGTAAGCAAACCAAATCAGCTTTTCATCCATAACCGTCTTCATTTTGCTAAATGATCCAAGCACATTCTTCAGATTCAGCGGAACAAAGTTTTTGAAATCTCTCCAGGCATCGTTATATATTTCCACAAAATCTGCCGCATATTGATCCAGTTTGGATTCCTCAAGATGCTTAAAAGTGTATCCTGGCTTATTGGCAACCCAATTAGCTATTTTTGTAAAACGTTCCGGAAAAGGTTTGGTTACCTCGAGATGATTGGTAATCTGCTCGTATAAAGTTACAAATCCATAACCCTTGAACAGCTCCTGATAATATTGATGATTATAGTTCATACCATAGGATGGAGTGGTAAATCCCTCAATCAGCAATCCCCAGAAGCTGTCGTTCTCTCCGAAATTAATCGGTCCGTCCATGGCTTTCATGCCCCGGGCCAGCAGCCAAGACTGGGCAGTATCAAACAGCAATCCTGCAGCTTCATTATCATTTATACATTCGAAAAAACCGATTCCTCCAGTAGGTTGTTCTGCCTGAAATGCTTTTTTCTCATTAATAAAAGCTGCAATTCGTCCTATTAACTTTCCGTCACCCGATTTCAACACCCAACGGGTAATTACGCCGTGACTATGAAATACATTTTGCTTTGGATCGAAAACCGCATTTACATCCTTATCAAGTGGACACACCCAGTTCGTATCATTTTTGTATATCTGCCTTGCTACGTCTAAAAACTCACGTGCTTCCTTCTTGCTTTGTACTTCTTTTATAGTCATCAGGAATTAAATAAAAAAAGCATTCAGTAAACTGAATGCCTTAATTCTAAATTATTGCATTTTTAATAATCATCTTCGTCCTCATCATCGTATTCGTCAAACCCTTTAATATCATCATCAAGGGAAAGATCAAAGTCGTCATCATCCTCATCGTCGGCGATGACCCGTTTTGATTCTTTGGGATCGTCATCATCCTCGTCTTCGTCATCCTGATTTCTCCTTCTCGGATCATGGGAACTTTTAAAAGTATCCCTAGCTATTGGTGCTTTTATTGACGTCATCATCTCTAGCAAATTACACTTCCTTTATTCTTGATTTAGAATATAAAATTAGCAAGAATTTACTTTTTATAAACTTCTTTTTTATTTTTTCTCGCATTCACTCCGACTCCTGGCCAATTGAACTGCTTTCGGTCTGAAGGTCTTTTAATTGTGGAAGATCTTCAGTAGAATTAATCCCAAAGTAGTCCATAAAACGATTACTGGTTCCATACAGTAACGGCTTACCAACGGCGTTAGATTTACCGGTAATATTGATCAGTTCTTTCTCCAATAGTTTTTGAACGGTATAGTCACAATTCACACCTCGGATCTGTTCGATCTCCGCTTTAGTTATCGGCTGCTTATAGGCAATAATTGCAAGTGTTTCCAAAGCTGATTGGCTAAGTTTTTTCTTCGATCGCTGAATTTGAAGCTGCCCTATGACCGGATAATATTCCTTCCTTGTTAGGAACTGATACCCCCCATTTACATATACAAGCTCAAGCGCCAGATCCAATGCATCATATTTGGTCCGGATATCTTCGATTAGTCTTTGAACCCTTTCAGCATTTATATTCCTGAGTTGAACATCTTTCAAAACTTGAATTATTTCATCAACTCCGATACTCTTTTCAGAAGCGAATATTAATGCTTCGATAAAATTCGCCGTCCTTTCCAAACTCATAAACAAAAATAACACAAAGCGCTTTTATCAAAAAACAATCGGGTACAATTATTTATTCACGCTCAATCACATTCCGTCCGCCTGGTCAGACAACCAGGCTTCGGACCCTTAATCAGATTGCGCGCTGAACAACATCGCCTACACCGGGATCCGGATCAAAATAGTCGTTCCGAAATTTCCGGTTTGACGCTTATCGATAATAATAGGTAGCTCATTCAATTTGTTTAAAAGGTCTACTCTCTCGGTAATCAGGGCCATGCCGTGACTAGTATGTCCGGCTCTTTTATTTTTTCCGGAATTCGTGATTCCTATACCATCATCTATAATACTGACAAGCAGATCCGTTTCTACGAGTTCAAAATTCAATTTAATAGAGCCTCCTTCTTCTTTGGGCATAATACCATGCCATATGGCATTTTCAACAAATGGTTGTATCAGCATAGATGGGATCAATATTTCCTCTGGATCAAGGTTATCATCAACGTTAAATTCATAGTTCATCTTGCCGGCAGATCTGATCTTTTCTAAGGCCAGGTAAAGCTCCAAATAAGCCAACTCTTCCTCAACAGTGATGGTGGAGCTCATGCATATATCAAGATGCTTTCGCGCAAGTCTGGAAAATTTCGAAAGCATCTCTGTGGCAGATTTTGTATCAGCCTGGTTCACAAAATGTTGTACCGCAGTTATTACGTTAAAAACAAAGTGCGGATTCATCATTGCTTGCAGGGCCTTTTGCTGCAATGTCGCAATTTGACTTTGGACAAGCAGGTCCTGTCTTTTCCGCCTGCTCTTCCTGAGCCAATAAATTACAGATATGGCGCCGGCGCATAGCAAGAATATTAAAATGCCCAAGGTAATGATCCATTTGAAAGTGGCCTCTTTGGACTTTTGCTTCTCAATAAGCAGCTCCCTCTCTTGAAGTTTTTGTTGCTGGACATAATGCTGGGTAGATATTCCGATGTTTTGAGATGATTTTTGATTAAGTTCTAAACTGTCTTTTTTATATAAGCGAGCCAAAGTATTAATTGCTCCCTTATAATCTCCAAGGGCGTTCTGAAGTTCGTATTGCCTATAGCTAAACTCGTCCTTTACATCCTCATCTTTGAATATATCGGCATAATATTTTCCTTCATTAAGTGTTTGACTCACTAATTGATAATTTCGATCGTGTATGTATATCTTAGAAAGCGTCAAATAACACCCAGCAATAGTCTTATATAATTTTAGCTTTTTTGCGCGGTCAACTGCAACCTTTAAGAATGATTTTGCCTGTTTAAAATCTCCCTGTTTAAAATAAACCACTCCGATGTTTTGAAAATACATTGTTATATAATACTCATCCTTCGTTCTTTTGAAAAACTCGTAACTTTTATCGAAAAATAGGATGGCTTTCTTATAACTACCTTGCTGTTCATAAGCACGTGCCATGTTAAAATATAATCCGGCTGTTAGCTCCTGATCATTCAGACCTTTAGATATATATAAAGATCTGGTAAAATAAAACATAGATTGCTTTGTATCCTCTATAGTGCTGTATAAATTCCCTATATTATTATAAATCCTCGCCTGCTTTCGAATATCGCCTACAATCTCGTAATACCTTAGAGCATCCATGTAATTTTTAATGGCAGACTGAATCTTATTTTGGTAATATAAACCAAGTCCAATTATTCTATGCGAATCAGCTATCCCCTTTATGTAGTTAATATTTTTAGCTATTCGCAGGGCATTATCTCCAAGCGCAGTAGTCTTTTGCGGATCCGTCAGCCTTAGATCAAAGGCTTCCTTATTAAGTTTTATTACTCGCAAGGAATCTTCGAGACTTGTTTCTGTCTCTTCCCTTTTAAGATGGAAACCGGAAGGAGATGACAAAGCAAAATTCTTAAGATACAATATAGCGACTCCGAATGCGAGCGCTAGCAGGCAATACACCATGTATCTGTAATATTTTCTCTTCAAGGCAGAATAATTAGGCAAGTATCAGACGCGGTTAGCAGAAAGTTAAGATATTCATTTTTGTAATAAAAAGCGGTGAAACGCCCCAATCGCTTCAACCGCTTTATCAACAGATAATATCGCATAACATTATGGAGAATCATGCAAATTATCTTGCTGACTACTCAAATCTGCTCAATTTTATTTTTAACATATTACCAAATAAATTAACGGTAGATAATAATTAGTTAACGGTAAAAAACATGTTATTCAGGGAGGCGGAAGCATCTGCACGATAGGAACTTTACTGCTTCATAAATCCCTTTGAAATTTCTACTTTTGTGCAAATTCTAACAAAAAATGAGCACCGGATTATCTGAACAGGAAATTTTACGTCGTGAGGCGATGACTGAACTTCGCAGGATGGGAATCGATCCCTACCCACCTGAAGCATTTGAAGTAAATGTCAATGCACAGGATATCAAAGAAAACTACGAGCGCGATAAGACCTCCTATAAAAGCGTCAGTTTCGCTGGCCGCATCATGAGTCGCCGCATCATGGGCAGCGCATCCTTTGTGGAATTACAGGACTCAACCGGGCGCATCCAGGCTTACCTGAACAGGGATGAAATTTGCCCGAACGAAGACAAATCACTTTATAATACAGTTTTTAAAAAGCTTCTTGACATAGGTGATTTTATCGGCGTTACCGGATATGTTTTTACTACAAAAACCGGTGAGATTTCAATCCATGTAACCGGAATGAAGATCTTGTCGAAATCTTTGAAACCACTACCTATTGTAAAGAGGGATGACGACGGGAATATTTACGATGGCTTTACTGACCCTGAGCTTCGCTATCGGCAACGTTATGTAGATCTAACAGTCAATCCTGAATACAAAAAAATATTTCAGAACCGTTCAAAGGTCATCAACACGATGCGTAGCTATTTTGATGATCAGGGTTGGATGGAAGTAGAAACTCCTATTTTACAGCCGATCCATGGCGGTGCTGCGGCACGTCCGTTCTCCACCCACCATAATGCGTTAGACATGCCGCTCTATCTGCGTATTGCCAATGAGCTGTATCTTAAACGACTAATTGTAGCAGGCTTTGAGGGCGTTTATGAGTTCGGTAAGATGTTCCGTAATGAGGGAATGGACCGTACTCATAACCCGGAATTCACCTCAATGGAGATCTATGTAGCTTATAAGGACTATATTTGGATGATGTCCATGGTTGAGGAATGCCTTGAAAAAATCGCAATCGCAATCCATGGCAAAGCCCTTGTTAAGGTCGGTGAACATGAAATCGATTTTGCCGGTCCTTACGAAAAGCTTTCCATGTATGATTCTATTAAGAAATTTACAGGAATCGATGTGTCCAAAATGGACGAAGAAACCCTGCGGGCCACATGCAAAGAGTTGACAATTGAAATCGATTCAACCATGGGAAGAGGCAAGTTAATTGATGAGATATTCAGTGAAAAAGTAGAGGCCCACCTTATCCAGCCAACCTATATTACTGATTACCCGATCGAAATGACACCGCTGGCGAAAAAGCACCGTAGTGAAGAAGGACTCGTTGAGCGTTTTGAGCTTTTTGTTTTGGGCAAAGAAATTGGTAACGCATATACAGAATTAAACGATCCTATTGATCAGCGGGAGCGGCTTGAAGAACAACTTTTGCTGGCAGGACGCGGGGACGAAGAAGCAATGGCAATGGATGAAGACTTCCTCCGTGCCTTGGAATACGGTATGCCTCCTACCTCCGGACTTGGAATTGGAATCGACCGGCTGGTGATGCTCATGACCGATCAAAGTACAATTCAGGAAGTATTATTCTTCCCTCAGATGAGACCTGAAAAAAAGGTGAAGGCTATTTCTTCGGATGAATTTACGGCTTTAGGTATCCCGGCTGAATGGGTTCCTGTATTAATTAAAATGGGATTCAGAACACCGGAAGAATTAAAAACTGCCAATCCAAACAAAGTGTTCAACGACCTGGGCGGGATGCGCAAGAAAATGAAACTCGACATTACACTGCCCGGCAAGGAAAGCGTAATGCAATGGTTTAATTAGCCATCTTGACCCTCACCAGGCACCTTATAAAGGTTGAATTAACGTAATCATAACATATTAATAAAGGGCATTTTACACAGCGTAAAATGCCCTTTATTATTTTTGTTTGAATCGATTAGCTAAAGAAATACTGAGTCGTTAAATATAAGGGTCAAAATCTGCAATCTGCATCATATGAAAAACTCAAGCATTGAAATTACCGATCAGGAATATTTGATCAAGTTGTCAAGGGAAGATTTTAATCTTTCATTTATTCACCAGCTTCTAAAGCGCATCCAGGCGGAGCAGTTCTTCTTCAGTTATAATTCCCAGGAAGATACGGGAGACCTGCTTAGTCGAAACCTGGGTCACGACCGGGAAATGCGATATGATGATTTAAGGGATAAGTAGGCGCAGGTGCGTAGGACGAAAGCTATGTGAATAAACAAAGCTTTAACCGCGTATAATACGCTTCAACTTAAAATCGCTTCGCATTCCCCCTCTGTTGTATCACTACCCTATCCATTTGGCCCATTTGATCCTTCATCATTTTAATCTGATCTGCCAGCAATTTATTCTTATCAGCTTTTTTTGCTTCCTGAAGATATAGTATAGCTTCACGCTTGTTACGTTTTGCCATTGCAATTCCGGCCAGACTAAGCTTTGCCAACGCAACGTTATGATCCATGGTCATGCCCATACTAAGGGCTCTCTTAAAGTATTTTTCCGCCTGAAGAGGTGCCTTTCGGGATTCGATAAGCCCTATCAGCAAATTGTAATACCCGTGCTGGCCTTTGTACAGCTGCGTTTCATAGTTGCCGATTTTTGCCAGCCATACCGCTGCTCCGTCCATATTATCTTTCCGCAGATAATATTGCGCTATAAGCATCTTCTCGTTAAAAAGAAATGTAACACCGATAAGTATAGCAACGAAAACCAGCGGGATTCCCCAGCCCCAGTATCCAAAAACCATTAATGTTACCGCTGCACCCAGCACGATAGCTGCGAGAATCAATCTGATGAAATTAGGCATTGTCTTATTATCTAGTAATTTTGCTGCAAATATCCGTTTATTTAAGCGTTTAACCAATATCTATATAAGAAATTATGGAGCTGCAACTTGAAGAAAGCTGGAAAGAACTCCTGCATGGCGAGTTTGAAAAAGAATATATGATACATCTCCGCAACTTCCTGCGCAAGGCAAAAGCAGAGGGTAAAACTCTATATCCTTCCGGCAAGAATATCTTCAATGCATTTCAACACACGCCTTTTGACAAAGTCAAGGTTGTAATCCTCGGGCAGGATCCATATCATGGACCAAACCAGGCTCATGGATTGTCCTTCTCAGTACAACGCGGGGTTCAATTCCCTCCGTCACTACAAAATATTTTTAAAGAACTAATGGCAGAATTTAACGATTTTAGATATCCTGATCATGGTGATTTAACCCAATGGGCCGATCAGGGCGTACTCCTCCTTAATGCCACTCTCACCGTGGAAGCACATTCGGCCGGCTCACATCAAAAACAGGGGTGGGAAATTTTCACAGACAAGGTTATCCAACTCTTATCTGAGAGACGATCTGGAATTGTATTCCTTCTGTGGGGTCGATATGCACAGGCTAAGGGCGATTTAGTTGACAAGAATAAACATTATGTACTTACTTCAGCCCACCCATCGCCTTTCTCGGCACACAGCGGATTTTTTGGCAATAACCACTTCAGAAAAACGAATGAAATTCTAAAAAATGCAGGTAAAACGCCGATTGACTGGCAAATCAAGTAAAGCGGTATCTCCAAACTTAATATTCAAGCGGTACGGCCGGCTCCTTCTTGTTCGTCGACATGATCATCATCGTCTGAAAAGTCTTCACCACAGATATCTTGCTGATCTTATCCATAATTACCCGTTCGTAAGATTTAATATCTTTTACGTATACTTTTAGTAAAAAGTCGCATTGTCCGGTAACATGATGACATTCAGTAATCTCTTTAATAGCAGCTATTTCCTCAAGAAATACCTGAATCGTATTATTCTTATGAAAATCGAGTTGGATCTGGATAAAAGTTTTAATTCCCAGGCCAAGCAATTCCTCATCGACCAGCGCATGATAACTCTTTATATAATGGGCCTGTTCGAGTTTCCGTACGCGTTCAAGAGTCGGCGCAGGCGATAAACCCACTTCGTGAGATAATTGCAAGTTTGTAATGCGACCGTTTTCCTGAAGGATTTTTAGGATTTTGAAATCTATCTTATCAAGTTCTAAAGCCATATTCAGTCAAAAATAGGGTTTTCATTAGTACAACCAAATTTTATTTTAAAAAATGATGCTAAATATACTATATATTTTTACCAAAATTTTAGATTAACCTAAACTTATAATTAGATTTGCTTAATTTAAGTGTATGCATTCATTTACAGAAGAAAATTACCTCAAAGCCATATATCATCTAAGCGAAGGCAACAGTGTTGCCGTAAGTACAAACAGCATTGCTGAAGTAACAAATACGAAAGCGGCTTCTGTAACGGATATGCTGAGAAAATTGGCAGATAAGAAGCTCATCAATTATGTAAAATATCAGGGAGTTACTCTAACTGGTATTGGAATAAAGGCTGCTGTAAATATCATCCGTAAACATCGCTTATGGGAAGTATTTCTGGTTGAGAAACTTGGCTTTAAATGGGATGAAGTGCACGATATTGCAGAAGAGCTCGAACATATCAATTCAATTTCGCTGATCGACAGGCTCGACGATTTTCTTGGAAACCCAATTGCCGACCCACACGGCGACCCTATCCCGGACAGGACGGGAAACTTCAAGCATAAAACACTGATAAAAGTGTCTGATATGAAACAGGGACAAGGCGGTATTATTTCTGGCGTGAGTGAACATTCTTCTATATTCCTCAAGCATTTGGAAAAGCTGTCTTTAACGCTTGGGACTAAGATCATCATTACGGATGTGATCGAATTTGACGGATCCATAATATTGACTGTTGATGAAACTAAAGAAAGAACCATTAGCAGGGAGGTGGCTAAAAATATCCTCGTAATCCTATGAGCAAAAATGACGAGTCGCTAAGCGAAGTTCACAGTTCAGTAAGCACTGCCGGCAAAACAGGTTGGAGAAAATTAATGGCCTTCATTGGCCCCGCTTATCTTGTAAGTGTAGGTTATATGGATCCAGGCAATTGGGCAACCGATATTGCAGGGGGCAGCCAGTTTGGGTATCAGTTGATTTGGGTGCTGTTAATGTCCAATCTTATAGCTCTCCTATTACAATCTTTAAGTGCACGTTTAGGAATTGTCAGGGGACTTGACCTGGCACAGGCTTCACGAAATGCTTATCCTAAATATGTCAACTATCCCCTATACGTACTGGCCCAGATCGCCATCATAGCCTGCGATCTTGCAGAGATTATTGGTATGGCTATCGGACTGAACCTGCTTTTCGGATTACCACTCATCTGGGGAATTTCAATCACGATACTTGATACCTTCCTCTTGCTTTTCCTGATGAATAAAGGAATGCGAATGATGGAAGTATTTATTGTTTCCATGGTCTTCATTGTTGGTATATCGTTTCTGACAGAGATGTTTATAGTAAAACCTATGCTTGGTGAAGTCTTGTCAGGATTCAAACCCTCCGTACTATCAGGGAATGCACTTTATATAGCTATCGGTATTATCGGAGCAACGGTAATGCCACATAACTTGTACCTCCACTCATCACTTGTTCAAACAAGGAAGATCGACCGAACTGGCAAGGGGATCAGGGAAGCTCTAAAATTTAATCTGATTGATACAACAATAGCACTGAACCTGGCTTTCTTTGTCAACGCGGCAATTCTAATTCTGGCGGCAACGGCATTTTATAAAAATGGCCTTCATGAGGTAGCTGAAATACAGGATGCCCACAGGCTTTTGGATAATATCTTCGGGCCCCTTGCTCCAACATTATTCGCCATAGCACTGATTGCTTCCGGGCAAAGTTCAACCATTACCGGTACGCTTGCAGGGCAGATCGTGATGGAGGGCCATTTGAACCTTCGGATCCAGCCTTGGATAAGACGGCTCTTAACCCGTTTACTAGCCATTATCCCTGCTTTTTTTACCATCCTTTATTTTGGCGAAGATGCATTAGGCGGACTTCTTGTATTGAGTCAGGTGGTATTGAGCCTGCAGCTTGGTTTTGCTATTATCCCCTTAATCCATTTTAACTCCGACAGGAGAAAAATGAAAGAATATTCAATCAAAACCTGGGTACAGATCCTGGCCTGGTTAAGCGCTCTAATCATTGTGGGATTAAACGTCAAGCTAGTTTTTCAGGAAGTGACAGAATGGATAAGCGCCGGCAGCGATGTATGGCTTATTTATGCCACAGTTATACCGGTGATAATCATCGTAAGCCTGCTATTGCTATACGTAACATTTGCTCCTTTTTTCAGAAAACACAGTGGAAGCTTATCGAATGTCCCACATGGCCCCGCGTTGGAGATCGATACGATCGGAAATATACAGTATAAGATGATTGGGATCACCGTCGACTTTTCGAAAAACGACCGTAATACCATCCGGCATGCACTTATTCAAGGAGGTAAAGACGCCAAGTACACGCTGATCCACATCGTTGAAACTGCTGGAGCCCGTTTTCATGGCGAGAAAGTACTGGATCACGAAACCCAAAGCGATACTGACAACCTGGAAAAATACAAGATCAATTTAAAAGATCTTGGCTATGAAGCTGAGGTATCTATAGGTTATGGAACTGCTGCAAAGGCTATTTCACAAATCGTCAAAACAAATAGCCTGGACCTGCTTGTAATGGGTGCCCACGGCCACAAAGGTATCAGCGATCTGATCTTTGGAACCACGGTGGATACAGTAAGGCATAATGTAAATATTCCGATCCTGATTATAAAGTAGTCCTTGCCCGGCGGTCTTAATACAGTTGCTGCTTCAGAATAGCTCCCTGAATTCACGTTCTAAAAACACTGTAGATTAAGATTTTAGTCCCAAAGCAGTTTGGCTAACACCTGAGTGATAGCGTCAGGTGACAAGTAACCATCTTGCTGGTAAATGATTTCATTCTGTTTATTAAGAATGCATAGAGTGGGATAGGAAACCTGCCCATTAATTGTTCCCAATTCTTTTGCCAGGCCGTTTACTCCCTGCTCATACCTGAAAGTCCGGCCGGCAAAAGTAATGCTGTCTTTTTCCTCAGCATCAAGGAAAACGGTTCGGTATTTATCAGCCAAAATCGTTGAGATCTTCTTGCTCCTGAGCATACTGTTCTTCATCGCGTGACAAAACTTACACCAGCTAGTCGATATAAGCACGACCACAGGCCTCGCTTCCTGTGCCTGTAAAACATTGAGCTCATCAAATTTAAGGGCCCTATTCTGCCCACAAACATTAAAGGCTAAGAGCAGGATGACTGAAGCTATTATATATCCCTTAAACATTTTATTTGATCGTTAGTCTCAAGCCCAGGAAACCGCGAATCCCCTGGTTAGGCGCGTAAACGTATCCCGGATCAAAAGTTAATCCATAGGGATTTGAAGGAGTAGGAATAACGTTGCCTGACGCATCGGTTTGCACGCCTTTATCAAACGGGTCTTGACTTCTCGCAATCAGGAAAGGTTCCGATCTGCCGGGCGTCCAGTTAAGGAGATTTTTAATTCCCCCATATATTTCAAGTTGATTCATGCCGGAGTAAGTAAACTGAATGTTTTGCAGGCTCCAAACGGGAGACAATCCCTTCCTGGGATCATTATTACTTAACCGCGGCAGACGCATCGGTCCGTAGATGTTACCAGTGTAATCTATTCCTAGATTTAACTTCTCCAGCTTATAAGAAATGCCCCAGGTTCCGGTCCATTTTTCGGTAAGCATTGGCCTCATTCTTTGCCTTGCTATATTATCCTTTGAGAAAACATCCAACAAGGAACCACCGGCAAGAATTTTCAAACCGTTGGCAAATACCATGTCAAAATTAGAGCTGATACCGCGTGAAACCGCGTACCCACTCAGATTACTGTAAATGATCTGGTTTGCATTGCTTAAGTAATCTGGGATAATTTGATTGTTAAAGTGAGTATACCATGCCGATAGGTCTACGTTTATAAAACTTCCGCTGGTAAAATAGATCTTCTTAATGAAGTTGAGGTTGGCATTATAACTTCTTTCGGGCTCCAGCTTTTCTGTCACAATCACTTCGCGTGAACCTGTGAGAGCGGCATGCTCTTCAGTAAAAAGACTAACGACCCTAAAGCCTGTTCCAGCGTTAAGACGAAGTATATTGTTATCATTCAGAACCCATTTGTACGCAATTCTCGGCGTCAGAATGTTTCCGTGGACAGAATTGTAGTCATAACGCATACCAAGCAATACTTTATGCTGCCCGCTCAAAGCTATTTCGTCCTGAACAAAAACTCCCGGCAGCCAAACTTTATCAACGTTATTGACGCCGTTGGGCAAAGCCGTGGCTGGCGTATTATCGTCATACATCGTATAACGAAGGGCCGTTCCAAAAAGCAGGTCGTGGCTTTTTATCTTCTTATCCCAGCTTAACTGGCCGAATGCGATCTTCTGCCGGGCGCCGTAGATAGTACTCCCGTAAACCGAGTTTTGGGCGTGGTCATTTAAGGAAAAAGCCAGAGTCATCGATTCCCGCACTGGAAGCTGGTAAGACCCCAGAAGTTCCCAGCGGTTTGTATAGATGCTCTCAGCATAACGGTCCGAACCTCCCCGGTAGGATGGATTCCATGTGACATCCCCGCCCCATCTGTCTTCGTAATTATACCTGGCAGCAAGGCTAAACTGGCGGTTCTCAGGACGGGCAAAATTCCATTTTTGAAAAAGCGAAATCCGGTCCTGCTGGGTTACATCCGTGAAATTATCGCCATTCTTATCTATACGATTACCGTATTTAAAATAGTTAATTCCCGTCAGAACTTCTGTCTTTTTACCAGCCTGAAATCTAAACCCAAGGTCCGTGTTCATTTCTCCCCAGGAGGTAGTGAAAACATCTCCCGAAAATGCCGGGGCATTCCGAGGCTTACGGGTGATGATATTAATCAGGCCGCCTACTGCCTCCGATCCATACAAAGAAGACGCGGGTCCTTTTACTATTTCCACACGTTCTATAAGCGCATTTGGTATGCCAGACAGCCCATAAACAGAAGACAACCCACTGACGATTGGCATACCATCAATTAGTATCATCGTGTAGGGACCTTCTAGGCCGTTAATATGTATATCGCCGGTATTGCAGATATTACAGTTTAATTGCGGTCGCACACCATTAACATTCTGCAGCGCATCGAATACCGAAGGTGTCGGATTTTTCCTGAAAAATGCCGGGCTGTAAACTTCCACAGGCACCGGACTGGCAAGGCGGCTGACCTCCTTCATCGTACCTGTTACAACCACTTCGTCCAGGGACGAGGCATCCTGCTTTACAAGAAGAAAATCTGCTCGTAAAACCTGACCGGCCTGCACTTCAACAGATTTGCTCTGTATTTTGTATCCGAGATATGATACCGAGATAACATATTTGCCTGGTACTATCTCCTCCAGCCTGTACCTCCCGGCCGAGTCTGTTGACGTCCCATATTTTGAGTTATTGACAGAAATAGTGGCAAAAGAAATAGGCTCCGAAGAGGAAACAGTACCATAAACACCGCCGTTCTGCCCGGCGGCCGATAATGAGTGAAACAGCGCAAATACAAGTAAGATTTGAAACCTCATAAATTAGATCAATAAAAAAAACTCATCAGCTAATTTAATATCATGAATTAGATTAACAAAAATACAATTTTAGATTAATCTAAAAAAATAAATATATTGATTTAATCATGTCAATTCGACTTGTCAGAATTCTTTCTGATATTTGTGTTTAAACACAATGGGAAGCGGGATAAACATAAAGAACAAAAGAGCGCATTTTGAGTATCATATACTCGAAACTTATACTGCGGGAATGAAGCTTCTGGGTACCGAAATAAAATCTATTCGCGAGGGCAAAGCGGATATCAATGACGCCTTCTGCGCATTTCTTGACGGCCATTTATATGTTCGTAACATGCAGATAGCAGAATATTCGCATGGATCTTTTTATAACCATGAAGCAAAGCGCGACCGGGCATTGTTGCTTAACAAGAAGGAAATCTCAAAGCTGCGATCGAAAATCGAAGAGAAAGGTTTTACGATAATACCGTTAAAGATATTTACGAGCGAACGTGGTTTTGCCAAACTGGAGATCGGTCTGGCGCAGGGTAAAAAGATCTATGACAAACGCGAGACGCTAAAAGACAGGGATGCTAAAGTAGAAATGGCGAGAGCCATGAAGCGTTAACCGAAAGGTTTTACCATGCCTGTTCCCCCACCAACGGAACAAACCTAAAGGTGTCCAGAACGATCTTCTCGTAATCATTCTCCCCTGCTCTTAATACAGTGATCATTTTTTGAGATTTTTCATCGCCGACAGGAATTACAAGAATACCACCTATTTTCAATTGCTTAAGCAATACTTGCGGCACCAGAGGCGCTCCGGCAGTAACAATTATCTTATCATAAGGTGCATGTTCTGCAATACCTTTGGAACCATCTCCAAAAAAGAATTCGGCCTTGTAACCTATATGGGGCAACACCTGGCTTGTCCGGTTATAAAGATTTTCCTGGCGTTCGATTGTATAAACTTTGGCACCCAGTTCAAGCAGGATACATGTTTGATAACCCGACCCCGTTCCTATTTCGAGGACTTTATCCCCCTTCTTTACATGAAGTAATTCCGTCTGGTAAGCTACGGTATACGGCTGCGATATGGTTTGCCCGTCGCCTATTGGAAAAGCAATATCCTTATAAGCTTGTTCCCAGAACGTTTCATCGAAAAAATAATGACGAGGGACTTTACCTATCGCTTTCAGTACTCTTTCATCATTTATTCCCCGGTCTCTCAGCTTTTCGACCAACTTCTTACGGGCTCCCCTTTCTCGGTAATTATCGACTAACTTATGTGCCATTCCGGTGTAAAAGTAGGTTTAAGGTTGGATATTGGGAATTAATTTTGAAAAGGATTGAGCCTGGAAATCCGGGCCGGAGAGTGAAGTCTGAGATTCACAGCCTAAGGTATAATTACATATTGCCAGTTAACGATCAATTTATTCAGCCACAGATAGGGCCACTATCTCAATAGGGATCCACATCTGTCTGAATATACACACCTTTATTAGCAGGATCCGCGTCAAATGCAGAAAGTATGTCGCGCAGTGCATCCTTTATCTTCTGTATAGATATACCTTCTTTCTCGACTTTTATAAGAATGGTTTGAATATAATAATTCCTGATCCGACCTATCAGTGGTGTTTCGGGCCCAAGTACCCGGTCGGCAAACTGCGCTCGGAGTATGCCTGCGAGCGAGGCCGCAATAATTACCAACTTTGAAGAATCTTTATGTTTAACGTCCAGTTGGATAAGACGGTATAAAGGCGGGTAATGGAAGTTTCTTCTCTCCAGTATTTCTGTGTCAAACATTTCCTCATAATCACTTTTAATAACCTGGCTTATCACCCTATGAGTGGTATCGTATGCCTGAATGATCACTTTGCCCTGCTTCACCCGTCGGCCAGCACGGCCGGAAACCTGCGACAATAATTGAAAGCTTCTTTCGAAGGCCCGGAAATCAGGATAGTTTAACATGCTGTCTGCGCTGATAATCCCAATAGTCGTTACGTTTCCAAAGTCAAGCCCCTTAGCTACCATTTGAGTTCCCACAAGAATGTCTATCCGCCCCTCTTCAAAATCATTCAGCAGTACCTGAAAGCTATTACGGGAACGTGTAGAATCAAGATCCATCCGGGCAATACGCGCGTTCTCGAACAGCATTTGAAGTTCATCTTCGATCTTCTCAGTGCCAAATCCTCTCTGTTCGATTTTTGCCGACCCGCAGGCAGGACATAGGTTTAAAACCTCCTGCCTGTAGCCGCAATAATGACAATGAAGTTTAGCGCTGCTTTTATGAAAGGTCAGGCTTACATCACAGTTGATGCATTTTGGCGTATAACCACAGGTAGCGCACAACAAAACAGGTGTATAACCCCGCCGATTCTGAAACAGTATAATCTGTTCCTTTCTGAATAAAGCCTCACGGATCTCTTTTATGAGCACAGAAGTGAAATGAGACTGCATCGTTTTGCGCTTCGTCTCTTCGGCAATACTTACTACTTCAATTAGAGGTGACTGCACTCCTCCATATCTTCCCTTCAGGCTTACTATGCCATACTTTTTGATTTTTGCATTATAAAAGCTCTCCAGGCTGGGCGTTGCTGATCCAAGAATTATTTTTGCTTTGTGCAGGTGAGCAAGATACACTGCTGTGTCCCGTGCATGATATCTGGGAGCCGGGTCATACTGTTTATAAGAAGACTCGTGCTCCTCATCAACAATAATCAAACCCAGGTTTTGAAAGGGAAGGAATATCGAGGATCTGGCGCCCAAAACTATCTTATATTCACCCTTAAGCACTTTCTGCCAGACCTCGGCCCGCTCGGCATCGCTAAATTTAGAATGATATATACCAATCTGATTGCCGAAATATTGGCGAAGTCTTTCAATAACCTGGGTGGTGAGAGCTATTTCCGGCAACAGATAGAGCGTTTGCCGCTCATCTAATATCATTTGTTCAATTAAACGAATATAGATGAGCGTTTTCCCCGAGGAGGTTTCGCCGTGGAGCAATACCACATCTTTATCCGACAATTCCTTTTGAACCTGCTCTAATGCAATCTGCTGCGCTTCATTAAGTTTAAACTGCAAAAACGTCTCAATTTCTTCACTGCTTAAACGGCTTACTACCTTATTTTCCTGTACAAAGATTTCCTTATCAATCAAAGACTTTAAAATTGCCGCACTACTCCCGCTTGCCTCTATCAGATCTGTCTTAGAGATCGTTTCCTGCTGTCTTTCCAGCTTATAATACGCTAAAAGAAGTTCAAGCTGCTTAGGTGCCCGTTCCAGAATTTCGAATAAACCCCTGCGATTATCCGGCTCATTATAAAAGGAATTCAGAGTTATAAAGGCCTTCTTCCGGGGCTTAAACTTCTCAGTGATCTCCTCCGAAATGATGATAATATTTCTTTCAAACAACGCCCGAAGAAGTGGAAAAACAGTTTTTTGACCGAGAAGCTTACTGATCTCGCTGACCCGCAGCTCTGAATGTAATTCCAACGCATCAAGTATCAGGAATTCCTTATCTGAAAGAAGTGTTTTGTCGACTTCAGCAGATTGATTTAACCTCACTCTTGTTTCACTGGCGAGCTTTAAAGCCGCGGGCAAAGCTGCCTGCATTACTTCTCCTAAATGACATAGATAATATTCCGAAATCCATTTCCACATCACCAGTTGAAACTCATTAACAACCGGCTCCTCGTCAAGAACATCAATTATATATTTTGCCTCGTATAGTGACGGCGGCGTTTCTGATATCAGAAAAACAATGGCTGTGTATATCTTGCTTTTTCCAAACTGAACAACCACACGTTTCCCAACACCAACCTGCTCTGACATCTCAACTGGAACCCGGTATGTATATGTTTTAGAGATAGCAAGTGGTAAGATAACTTCCACAAAAATCGTTTTCCGCGCGTTACCTTGCGTTTCGAAAAATTCGAGCATTATTTATTCTTAACCGTAGCTACAAGAAGACTGACCCAGCCCAGGATAAAGAACACTCCACCAATTGGGGTTACAGGACCAAGAACGGCTGTGTCAGTTATATTTAGGTAATCCTTTAGCGACAAGAGATAAAGGGATCCCGAGAACAGCAGGATACCAAACGTAAAAAACCATGAAGCTGCGTTAATTGCCCTGCTTTTAAACCGGGAAAAAGTTGCCAGGAAAAGTAAGGCTAATGTATGATAGAACTGATATTGAACAGCTGTCTCCCAGGTATTTAATTGTGCTTCAGAAATTATGGTCTTTAATCCATGAGCGCCGAATGCTCCTAATACAACCGCCAGGATTCCGAATATAGAAGCGATAATAATTATCCGTTTGTTCATATTGTTGGATTAGATTGCTAATTTAACAAACCTGTTAGCAATTCTTCTGCAAAGGCTGAAAAATATAATTTTGCATAAAGGCCATATTAATGAAAATTATACTTGGAGTTACAACAATCCTATTGCTCGCTGTATTTTCTGTAGCCTATCTCTATTTCTCCAATTTATCCGTTGACAGCCGCAGTAATGATAAAGCCCTCTCCGGAATACCATCAAATGCTTCGGTAGTCTTTCACTTTGTCAACGACAAAGGGCTCTATGATATTTTCAAGGACTATCCGGTATTTAATGATATTATCGGCGACAAAAGAAAGCTGGAGCTCTCCTGGTTGAAAGATCTTTTACTAAATAACGAAGACCTGTACATTTCTACCCAGGGTTTAAAAGTCTTTCTATCATTTCACCCTGATCAGGATGACAACTTTAACTTTCTTTGGTCTATGCCACAAAAAGCCAGCATGGAAGTTACCGAGATCAGCGATCTGATTAAAAAAGGAAATAACAATCAAACCAGAATAATATTACCGGGGTCATTGATTGAGGTTAGGAATAAACTGCTGGACAGACCATTTTATCTGGGTATCGACGGGAATATTATAAGAGGCAGTTTTGAGCAATCCTTGTTGACTGCCAGCATTGATCTGAAGTCAAAAAAACTAACACCTGAGTTTATCGAAGAGATTAATAATTCTCTAAATAAAGATAATGATGCGCTATCAAGCTTGTTTATCAACCACCAGGAGCCTGGATTTTTAGAACCCATATTCAAGCAAAAACCTATTAGCAACTTCGGCTTATTCAGCAGTTTTTCGGCGTACTCAAGCCTCAATTTAAACTACAAAAGCGATGCTTTGATGTTCAACGGAATTTCCAGGATAACTGAAAAGCACGATGGATATTTAAATCTGTTTCTTCATCAAAAACCGGTACAAAACACTATAAAACGGATTATTCCCACTAATCTATCAAATGCAATATGCTATGGATTATCCAGCTATGATCTTTTCAACAAAGACTTGAACCGCTTGTTCCGGAACAGAAAAGAGGATAAAGCATTGGAAGAAAAAATACAAGTGATCGTTAGCGAAACCGGCATAAACCCAGATAGGGATATTAAAAAACTATGGGGCAACGAATTCAGTAATATCCAGCTATCCACCTACGAAAATCTGGCTGTAATGAGAATTTCCAACGGCCGCCAGTTACAATTCTACCTTGAGCCGTTGAGCTCATTCTATTCGGAATCTGTCCGAAAGATGAACTATGAAAGTCTCTTTTATTATTATTTTGGGGATCCATTGAAGAAATATGATAAACCATTTTTTGCTGTAACAGACAATCTGGTGATCATTTCCAATTCTCCGGGCACCGTACAACGGTTCCTCTCTGGTTACAATTCCAACAAGCTATTATTCGACAACGAGTCTTTTATACAATTCGATCAACTCGTAGCGGATCAAAGTAACATTTCGTTCCTGTTTCAATTCGACAATTCCAAAAGCCTCCTGGGAAGCTTGTTGAAAAAACAATATTCTCAACTATTAACAAGCAAAGAACATGGCTTCAGAAATTTCTATGGTCTTTCATTTCAGCTTACCAGCAATACAACTCATTTCTTTACAAATTTCTATCTTGGATACAAAAACTCTTCAGCAGCTAAGTCTGATTCCCTCGTATATAGGGATAATGTTGCTGGTTTGGGTTCAACAAACTGAATTTAACACCCTGATCTTATTTTCTTGAAACGCACGTTTTTACTTCTTTTTTTGATCGCCTGCCAAGGGCCGGCCTGGGCGCAACAGTACAGCCTGTATAATAGCCGCACACTCTATGATGTATTCGAAAACCCATCGCAAAGTGCCTACCAGATTGATACCAGCCGGAGATTTGCTTTCAATTTCTTTATACCGAACATCGGCATAAACGCCACCTTTAGCGGAGATGGAGAGTCTTCATTTAAATCGCTCATCTATGATGGAGTGTTTAAGGGAACGGGACTGGAACTGGGGAAAGGGTCACGCAATAACAGGCTGGCATTGAATACCAACAATTACCTGGCAATGTTTAGAATGCTAAAAACGGTGAAGAAAAGCCGGGAAATCGGCTTATCGTGGCAGGTCAGAAATGATGCCAGGGTAAGAGCAACGAACGAGACATTTGCACTGTTTGACGACTTTGACCTGTTCGCTGAAGATTCATACAAAGATATTGTCAATGATTACCTGCTGAACCAATCTTATCATCAATTTAGTCTCAGCTATAGGGAGAATGTAACAAGACGATTGTCCGTTGGAGTTAAAGCCAGCTTACTAAGCGGCATAAGCTATAACGAGCTAAAAGTGAGAAACTCTGAATTAAATATCTATCCCGAAGACGATGAAATTGATATCATGGTTGCCGGACGGTTCCGTTCAAGTTTCATGCTGGATAATTTCGAAGCCTCAAGCATTAAGCCGAATTTCAGGAATCCAGGACTTTCTATTACTGCCGGGGCGGGATATAAATTCAAATATGGCTGGTCAGTTTTTGGCAACCTGAAGGACCTGGGGATAATAAGATGGAGTAAATCTTCGTATGAATATGCCTTCAATACGGGACAGATAATTATAAACAATGCCTCCAACTCGACTTCCGATGACCGGTTGGCCGACAGCCTTGACAAGAGGATCAGCAACAGCAGAACGAATAAATCATTTATAAGTACTATTAATGGTAAAATTGAATTCCTGGTAAACAAAGACTTCGGTAATTATCAGCCAAATCTCATTGTTGCAAAAAGTTTATTTAATAATGCCGGCGATATAGCGCTTATTAACAATTATCGTTTTAGAAATTATGTATTTACGTTATCAACCGCATATAATACAAACATGTTCATGCAGGTTGGCGGGCAGTTTATGATAAAGACTCCAAATAAGGAATTCTTTATTGGAAGCGACCAACTGTTTAAAACGATACAATTTGCAAAAGGATTTAACGATAGCAGCCCTCCCTATCCGGCTGGCTATACTGGTGCTTCGTTCTACCTCGGCGCAGGTTTCAAGTTCGGACGGGTTCTGGAGCATCCGGCAAACGCCAATTATATCCCCGGTATGGAAGAATCAAACGGGGGCGGATTCATAAAAAGGATATTCAGGAAGAAAAGCAATTGATTTATTCAGAATTTTAACCGATCACTTTTCAAATTCAGGAAATAATCGCAGGCTTCCCAGCCACGAAATCCTTTAAATAGAATGGCTCGAAGTACGCCATGTTCTCGGTTATATTCTTAATTAATTTTTCGTGGGCGGGGACAGCGAGGTGAGATGCTGAGTTTACGAAATTTACAATCCTGATATTATCCCTCCCTGCGAAAAGGCTTCTGAACTTTTCGGATCCATCCCCAAATAAAATCAACTCCCGGTCATCAAATTGGTCAAATGAAGTCTGATCGATGATCTTAGCATTCACATCCTCAATAACACTCAGATCGATATCATAAATTCCAGTATAAACTTCCATTCTCCTGGCATCTATCATAGGAATCAAATATGCCTCCGGATCAATATCAACCTCCTGCTTCACCAAGCCATAGACCATTGAATCCAGGGTATTTACGCTGATCAGTGGGATATCAAGAGCATAACAAAGACCTTTTGCAGTAGAAACTCCTATCCTCAAACCCGTATAGGAACCAGGACCTTTGCTTACAGCAATAGCCCCCAGATCTTTATATTGCTTTTCAGCGCTTTCCATCACCTCTTCGATGAAAAGAGTTATGTGGGTTGCATGGATATTTCGCTCGTTGGCTTCCTTTACAGCCAGTACTGTATCGCCTTCACTCAAAGCCACAGAGCACGATGTAGTCGCGGTCTCGATAAGCAAGATAAGCTCCTTATTCATAGAATTATTTTATAGTCAGGGGACAGGATCATAACCGTGCCCGCCCCAGGGGTTACATCTGCCGATTCGCTTTAATGTTAACCAACCTCCTTTAAATGGGCCATGCTTTTTTATGGCCTCAATCCCATAGTGGGAACAGGTTGGTGTGAACCGGCACTGCCTGCCCAGAATCGGCGACAACAAATATTGGTATGTCTTTATTATAAACAGGAAGAAACCTGCCACCGCTGGTTTGATCACTTTATTCCACATTGCTTTCGAGATAAACCTTTTTGAACTTCACGATAGCAGCATTGAATTTCTTTTCCATAAATGCGTATTCGCCTATCTCGTTCCCAATATAATTGATACCCAGAAGTATAGCAGAAGAATGCTCGTTAAGAAAAGGGTAAAGGCTTTGGGATTTCTGAAGTCTGTATATTTCTCTGATCCGGCGTTTAAGCAGATTTCTGTCGACAGCCCGCTTAAACTTCTTCTTAGGAACGCTGATCAGCACCTGGACAGGTCTTTCTTCCGGCAGAGCTTCAGAAAGCCAAATGATACGAAAAGGATACAACAAAAAAGAAGAACCGTTATGAAAAAGCTTATCAATAAGCTTCTTACTACATAACCGTTCTTCTTTAGTAAAACTAGACATTCAAATTGTTATTTAGCCCGGCAGACAAGCAGATTTTGATCTGCAACATTCGCAAGGCTACGAATAACAATCAAAATTATGCTTTGTGGCGACGCTCGTCAGATACAGATAATCTTTTTCTGCCCTTAGCTCTTCTTGATGCTAATACTCTTCTTCCGTTCGCACTGCTCATACGCTCTCTAAATCCGTGCTTATTTCTTCTTTTTCTTTGAGAAGGCTGGAATGTTCTTTTCATGACTTTTAATCTATTGTTGCTCTAAAAAACAGGAGTGCAAATATAAGGTTGATTTTTCACAAATCAAACAACAGATTTAAAATATGAGACCAAGAGACTTATTATTTAAAAAATTAACTTCTCTGGCTTTTAAGAATGTCCCTAATATCAGTCAGAAGAGCCTCTTCTTTGCTTGGAGCAGCCGGAGCAGCCGGAGCCTCGACCTCTTTACGCTTAAGCGAATTAATTACCTTAATAAGTGCGAAAATACAAATAGCCACGATGAAGAACTGGATAAGCGTATTGATAAAGTTTCCGTATCGAATAGCCACCTCTTCTACCTTATTAACAGCATCAGCAGCTACCAATACAACTTTCTTGTCTGCAAAATCGACGCCACCGGTTAAATATCCGATTGGCGGCATTATAACGTCGTCAACAAGTGAAGTAATGATCTTGCCGAAGGATGCTCCGATTATCACACCCACTGCAAGATCGACAACATTCCCTTTTGAGATAAATTCTTTAAATTCTTTTACAACTGACATAAGTTTAGGATTAAATATTATCGGTTAAATCTAAATTAGCTTTTAAATGTTTATAAACAAAATTTATTCTAACGACATAGAACAAGGGTATTAACGCAGATATTTTTGAGTAAGTTTTATTTCATACCACCATTATTGTGTAATTTTACCCCATATTCCAAACCATGCTAAGACAAAATCTTCAACAAAAGCTTCTTCAAAAACTCTCTCCCCAGCAGATACAGTTCATTAAGCTTTTACAGGTGCCTACTGTCTCCCTGGATACACGCATTAAAGAAGAGCTGGAAGACAATCCCGCACTGGAAGATCTAAGCCTGGCAAACATGAATGAGCCAACTGAAGAATATCCAGACCGCGACCCTGAAGATGATAATTTCAACTCTGAGGAGGGACAGGACACCATGGACGAGTTTAACGTGGATGATTACCTTCAGGATGATAGCTTAAACGATTATGGTTCAAAATATGATCAGAATGGAGACGACGATGATGATCGCAAAGAAATCCCAATAGCAATACAAAGCTCATTTTTTGAAAGTCTTCAGGCTCAGCTTGACCTTGTGCCCCTGTCGGACAAGGATTTCCGAATTGGCCAGCAACTTATCGGGAGCCTTGATGACGACGGCTATTTACGTCGGCCCATAGCTTCCCTTATTGATGATCTTGCCTTTTCGCAGAACGTTTTTGCGGAAGAGGATGAAGTGCTGGAAATGCTGAAAGTGATCCAGTCCTTTGATCCTGCCGGGGTGGGTGCCCGCGATCTCCAGGAGTGCTTGCTCATCCAGCTAAGAAAAAGAGACCAGACTCCTGTAATTCAGAAAGCAACGACAGTTGTTGAGGAGTATCTCGATGAGTTTACCAAAAAGCATTACGACAAACTGGAACGTTCACTAAACATGGATTCCGAAGAGCTCAAAGATGTGGTGAACGAAATCCTTAAGCTAAATCCAAAACCGGGAGATTCAAATGCGGTAACAACCAAGCAATTGCAAATCATTCCCGATTTTCATATCAGCAACAACGACGGTGTTTTGTTTTTGACTTTGAACTCTCAGAATGCCCCTGAACTCCGTGTAAGCCGTTCTTATCAGGAAATGTTTGAACATTACGACAAGACATCCCAGAAAGACAAGAAACTTAAAGAAGCCGTGCAGTTCGTTAAACAGAAACTGGATTCGGCCAAATGGTTTATTGATGCAATTAAACAGCGTCAGCAAACTCTACTGAAGACCATGAATTCAATCATGAATTATCAGTATGAATATTTTCTTACCGGCGATGATAAAAATCTGCGGCCTATGATACTTAAGGATATTGCAGACAGGATAGGAATGGATATTTCTACCGTTTCACGGGTAGCCAATTCCAAATACGTGCAGACCGAGTTCGGTACATTTCTTTTAAAATCATTCTTCTCAGAAGCTATCCAAATGGACAGTGGTGAAGAAGTTTCAAATAAAGAGGTTAAGAAGATACTTGAAGAGTGCATTGGGAAAGAGGATAAACGGCGTCCGCTGGCTGATGAAAAACTTACTGAGATCCTGAAAGAAAAAGGATATAATATTGCTAGACGAACCGTTGCCAAGTACCGCGAAGCGATGAATATTCCGGTGGCGAGGTTAAGGAAGGAGTTATAAGTTTTACGTTATAAGTTTTAAGTCTGGACGGAACCACCAGCCGCCGAAAGTTACGAATTTCAGTTTTCAGCTTTCACCTTTCCACTTTCACCTCTCCACTTTCAACTTTTCACTTTCAACTTTCAACTTTATTACCAACTCTTCTGCGGGCAGCTAACCTTATACCGGTTATTTAGAAACACGCCTAACACGATCTCATGTGACCCATTACTCACCGTATTTAGACCAGAAGTAGTAAAATCATAAGAATATCCGATATTCATAAAAGAACCCACATTAAACCCTGCCATCGCTGCGAATGCATCATCTTTACGATAGCTGCCCCCCATCCAGAATTTATCCCGATAGGCCATTTTTAGATTTACATCGACAGATGCGGGAACCGGAGAAACAATTTTGACCATGACTGATGGCATAACAGCAAAATCATCCCCGAGGTAAACTTTATATCCGGCCGAGATAAACATGTGCGGCACTTTCTTACCCTGGTCGTAAGTTTCATCATCACTGAAACTGATAGGAGTAGACAATAATTGCTGAGCGGCAGCTCCCACAAAATACCTGGGACCATATAGCCAAACCCCGGCACTTATATCGGGCCTCAACTGGTTGTAGTCGCCAGTTCCTATTGCTATATCACTGGGATCTTCAAGAACAATCCTGGACCTGTCCAGATATATCTTAGAAACCCCGGCAGCTACACCAAGCGACAAATTAACATTTGAACTCAGCCCCATATGGTAGGCATAGGTGGCATTTATATCCGTCCTCGTAATTGGTCCTGCTTTATCCGACACGACATGAAAGCCCACCCCGTGATGAGGCTCAGAAGCCATGTAGGTCTGTACATAACTCCTACTATTGGGATTAGTGCCTCCAGACTGCGGTACCGAAGTCGAAGTGCCGTAAAGAAAGTTCTTTCCTAAAGGCGCATGAACCGATATATATGAGGTCTCAGGAGCACCGTCGAGACCCTGCCATTGACTTCTGTACCCGGCTTTAACATCGATGTAATTCTCGATACCGGATATTGCCGGGTTTAAAATATAGTTATTAAAGATATATTGAGTATACTGAGGCCGCTGCTGTGCGCCAGCAAATTGAAGCAAGCCCATAAGTAGTAATACCGATATAAATCTCTTCATCATTGCTATTTAACCGCCAGCCCTACCTTCTAATTAATAAGTTTAGTAATGTACAAACCTATGTTTAACATTATATACTGCTTTTATCGTTTATGTAAATACTAATGTACAAATTATTGCTCCAGCCCCTTCAAACAGACATACGTAATAAAATGTTCTGCAGGTTGTTCTATCTTAAAATAGTAACCCACCCCGTATAAGCCGGCAGGCCCATTTTAGGATCAATCACATAATAATAAGTTCCTACAGGTAATTGGCTGCCATTTGAATTTCCATCCCAAGGTGTTGTATATCCGATTGAAGCATATACTTTGACACCGAACCTATTAAATATATCAACCCGTACCTCAGGATAACTCTCAAGATAATCGATAAGCCACAGGTCGTTAACCCCATCCCCATTAGGCGTGAACGTGTTACGAATGATCGGTTTTTCAACGACTTTGATAAAAATATCGTCTGTGATCACGCAGCCCTCCTCTGTTGTGATGGTAAGGGTATATGGAGTATCCTGCGTAGGAGTAGCTGTCGGATTCCTGATATCATCCCGGTCCAATCCGGCGGAAGGGCTCCATTTATACCTCAGGTTGGTTCCCGTCGCGCTGATATTAAAGGTAAAGGAACCACCTTGCAATATTGTCAAATCCTCCCCTATGTCCAATGAAGGAGCCGGAACGGTAACGGTTTGAGTAATGCTATTTTCACAACCCGTTGCACTTGTAACTGTTAGCGACACAAGGTAATCCCCACCTTTCACATACTCATGCCTGATGCCTGAGTTACTTGTATTATCAACTTTGGGGCTTCCATCACCGAAGCTCCAACTCCATTTAACAATATTGCCGGCATCTATTGTCGACATGTCGGTAAAAGTTACCTCGTATTCCGTACACCCCGGCTTCGTAAAGGCAAATGCCGCTTTAGGTACAGTGCCGATAGTCAGCGTTTGTTCAAAAGCCACCGCCTGGCAGCCAATGGAATTTTCAACAAGAAGTTTTACAACGTAATTACCGGGTGCAGCAAAAACATGAACAGGATTTTGCTCTTCGGAGGTTCCATTGTCACCAAAATCCCAACGCCATTTGGTGATGGGATCTCCCTTATCCTCGCTTTGATCGGTAAATTGTATTTCCGTCAATGCACAGAAATTAGTTGACGTCTTAAACCGAGGTACTGGCGGGTCATACACTTCCAGACTCAGATCTATTTGCTGCTCCCCTAGTGCACAGCCACCCATCGATGGGTACTTGGCAATGACTTTTATGATTTTAACTCCGGCTGTGGGATATGAAACAGGCCTGGGGAAATAGTAATCATAATAAGTTGTTCCATTTCGCACTACCCCCGCTACCGGCGTGGTAATTGTCTGTTCCTCAAAACTTCCACCTTCCGCGAATTGCCATGAAAGGCTCAGCGCCGGGGATGTCAGCGTCACTTTCACGTTAAAGTCCTGATTACTGCACGCAGCGATAATTTCCTCTTTGGTATCTGTTTTTACTGCAATCACGGACTGAGACGAAGCCAGGTTGGTTCCCGCTGAATAAGCATAAGATTCCGCATATCCAAAGCCGTAGGCTATTGCATTAAAACCTTCACTGGCCGATAGATTAAAACTATTTGTGTTATATGAATTAAGATTCAGCTGCAAATAAGAATAGCCTGGAGCACCTTTTAACGGTGTAAATTTTTGTGCAGGTGTTACACCGTTCACTTTGAACGACGAAACAGCGATCGTTTTGATCAATACATTAATATACTGTTCCGTTATTGCCTCCTTGGGAGAAGAATAAAGTGTTATATTTTTAATATTATATTCAATAGGATTCATAATAACCATGTCGGCATCGCTATTTTGGCCGACACCACCGGCACAGGTTACGCTGAGAGCGTATTGCGCGGCAGCTATCGGGTTATTAGCAGTTATATATGCTGGTTCGGTTACCGGCCCCGGGGTAGTATACATCTGCCCTGCATTGAGCGTTGCAACCTCAGTTCCATTATACACCACTTTTGTATTATCCTCTTTAGCCACCACCCGGACATAATTACCATTAGTCCTTACATTACTTCCACCGGCGCTGATCGAACTGAAGGGAATGAACCCATAACTTTTTCCCCAGCTTTCAACAGGATAATTTTGTTGATACAGGGGATCCGATGAGGCGAAACCATTCCCGGCGTCTACACACGACGTTGGCAACACAACACTAGAGTTGGTAGTACCAGAGAATAAAGCGAATTTGTTACATGCAGAGGTTAAAGGGTCGACGAACACTTTAGTTCCTGTAAGGTCGTTGGGAGATAAAAATTCGTAGACATCGCCGGCATTAGGCAAAAACACTCCTCCCGGAACCAGATCCGTACCATTTCTATCCTGAAAAAAGATTCGTGTATTGGGATCCACAGCAGCGACAACAATATGATTCTGGCTTAAGGATCCGCCCGCCGCAGGGCCTATTTGGTAGTTCATAGAGAAATACTGCTGGCCCAATGCTTCCCGCGGAAGAATAAGTGAGGCCGCCGAGCGCCGGCCGGCAAATATGTGACCATAAACCACCACCTTTGGTTTCCCAGGATCTACTATAATTCTGATAGCCCTGTTGGTAAGTACCGTTTTTTGATCATTGTGATCGATATAAGCTGCGGCACGTGGCACTTTTACTTCAACCACAGAATTACCCTGGAGCAAATTAAACGGGATTATAGTCCCATTTACAGATACAACACCCGAAGAAGGCTGTTTCCCTGTAATAAAAATTGAATATTCGGCGAAGTTATTTCTCACCAGCACATTATTGACGTAATCCGGTGCATTGACATGCGAGGGAAAAACCGCATAAAATTCTGTCCCTTCATTTGAAATACCCTGGGCCCGAACATATTGAAAGGCAGCTATAAAACTGATTAACAGTATAAATTTGTGTGTAATCCTAATGCGCATCTAAATTGTTTCGGTAGATCATCCTGTCGTTATATGTAAGATACGTTCTTCAACCTAAGAGCTGTTAGTATTATTTAAAAATCTCCAGGTTAATCAAAAAAAAATACCGGACAGTAAGCTGCCCGGTATTTTCCTATCTGTTAGCAAAGACTATTTTCTCAGAGATGCTATAATTCCCAACGCTTCCTTGGTTGAAGCTGTCAGCTCAGTATATTTTTTATTTTCCATTACATCTTTACTGACCAATTTGCTCCCCATTCCAACGGCACAAACTCCCGCTTTAAACCAGCCTTCAATATTAGCCTTATCGAGCTCCACGCCTCCTGTTGGCATAAACAACAGTCCGGGAAATAACTCTTTGATCGCCGACATGAATCCTGGCCCCAGAATGTTTCCCGGGAATAGTTTTACCATTTTAGCCCCTAAAGTTTCAGCCTTAATGATCTCGCTTGGAGTCATACAGCCCGGGACCCAAAGAATGTCATGTCTATTAGACACCTCGGCTACACTTTCAACCAACCCCGGGCATATAATATAATCAGCTCCGGCGTCAATAAAAGTCTGCGCCATCGCACCATCTTTGATCGTGCCCACGCCCAGGTACATTCCCGGCATTTCAGCGTCAATCACAGAACGCATCTTCTTAAAATTCGCCAGCGCGGCCTCACCCCTGTTGGTGTATTCAACGGTACGTATCCCTGCACTGTACAATGCTCTTAGTATTTCTACGCTTGTATCTTCGTCTTTAAAAAAATATAAAGGTAAAATCCCTTGTTCAGGTATTAATTTTAAAAGTTCTGCTTTCTTACTCATGTGACATTTATGTTTGAGCCACTAAAGTAGCGAATTTATGAAAAGATTTGTGTAAAATGTCTATCACCTGACCTGACATCTCCATTAAAGTAACAATTTTCAAGTTATTACATGAATTGATATCTGAAACTTTCAAATACCGTCCTTTAATGTATTTTTGTTAAATCCTTAGGGATATTAACAAACCTTCTTTTCAACTTAAAATATCAGAATAACAATGGCCAAAAAAGTCGTAACCCTTGGAGAAATAATGCTTCGCTTATCGACTCCTGATTTCAAAAGATTCGTACAAAGTGACAATTTTGATGTAACGTATGGTGGCGGTGAAGCAAACGTTGCTGCCGCGCTTTGTAATTATGGTTTAAACGGATCATTTGTTTCTAAAGTGCCCGACAATGCAATAGGCCAGTCAGCGATCAACCACCTTCGTCGTTATGGTGTGGATACCCAGCATGTTGCCAGAGGTGGTAAGAGGTTAGGTATCTATTTCCTGGAAACCGGTGCTTCCATGCGTGCTTCTCAGGTCATTTATGATCGTGCTGATGCTTCAATCTCTGAAGCCGATGCTTCTGAGTTTGATTTTGACGCTATTTTCGAAGGAGCCGACTGGTTCCATACAACCGGTATCACACCGGCTTTGAGCGATAGAGCCGCTGCACTAACTGAAGCAGCACTAAAGGCCGCAAAAGCTAAAGGAATTACCACAAGTATAGACCTTAACTACCGCAAAAAGCTTTGGAGCAAAGAAAAAGCAAGAGAGGTAATGACCCGGCTTTGCCAGTATGTTGATGTTTGTATCGGTAATGAGGAAGATGCGCACGACAGTTTAGGCTTTACCAGCAAAGGTACTGATGTTACTAAGGGAGAATTAAACCTTGACGGTTATAAAGATGTTTGCCGGCAGCTTAAAGAAAAATTTGGCTTCAAATACGTTGCTTCAAGTTTACGGGAAAGCCACAGCGCATCCGATAACGGATGGTCTGCTTTGGTTTATGATGGCTCTGAATTCTACAGAACCAAGAAATACGAAGTTCGTATCGTTGACCGTGTAGGTAGCGGAGATTCATTTGCCAGTGGTTTCATTTACGGATTGGTAACCGGCATGAAAATGTCTGATGCTGCTGAATTCGGCGTTGCTGCATCAGCCTTGAAACACACCATTCCTGGCGACCTTAACCATGCCACACTATCCGATGTAAAAGCGTTGGTTGGAGGCGACGGCTCCGGACGTGTTCAGAGATAATTTATAAAAGAGCCCACCTACCTAAAATAGGTGGGTTTTTACTTAAGCATGTAGTTAAACACAAATAAAATGATCATAGATACCCTTGATAACGCTGCCAGGTACTATAGCGTTCACCCTCTTTTTCAGAAGGCATTCGAATACATCAAAACCCAGGACCTCAAATCAATCGAAGTAAGCAAATTCGATATCAGCGAAGGATTGAAAGGCGTAATTGCGGAAAAAGAAGGTATGACTGCTGAAGAATCAGCATCGAAATTTGAATGCCACAATAACAACATTGATATTCAGCTCTGTATAACAGGCCCTGAAATCATCGGATGGCGCCCCCGGAGCACGTGTTCAAACCCAAAAGAGGAATATAATATAGAAAAAGACGTGTTATTTTTCAATGACGCGCCTGATATGCACTTCACGCTAAACGATAATCAATTTGCGATCTTCTTTCCTGAAGATGTTCATGCTCCTATGATTGCTGACGGAGTGGTTAAAAAGATGATCATTAAGGTTAAAGCCTAGTCGGATAAAGGAATAAAGAGCAAGGAATAGGGAACAAAGACAAATCCCCGGTTAACCGGAAGTTCGGTCCTTATTCCTTGTTCTTTTCATCCATACACATATTGGTCGAACTCGGCCATCAGTGCCCTGGTAACTGGGCCGGGTGTACCGTCACCGAGAACCCTACCGTCAACTTTAGTAACAGGCAAAATATTTTTTGTTGTGCTGCTGATGAATGCTTCCTTCGCATGACGGAGGTCGTCCATTGTTAATTCGCGCTCTTCTATTTTAAAATTTCCTGTTTTAAGCTGGAGAATATGCTTACGGGTAACGCCTTTCAAAATATTGGTTTTCGAAGTTAGGATCTCGTCTTTTTCATTAATAAGAAAAAAGTTAGCCCGCGGACATTCCCGCAGCATACCATTATCATGATAAAGAATATCATCAGCACCGGCCTCCTTTAACACAGGTTGCAGCCATATTGCTTTTAAATAGTCAAGCGTCTTTGCCAAAGCAAACTGCCTTTGGTAGTCATATGTCATCAGATGGATTGACTTCTCAAAGTCCCGGTTGACCTCAAATTCCTGCTGTGTAATGATAATATTTGACGAAGACGCTATATTAAAACCGTCGGGCGAGTACCCACCGGTTAATGTGATCCTTACCCCGGAGTCTGACAACTTGTTTTTATCCAGAAGTGCGGTAATCTGAGCAGTCAGATCATTCCTACTGAGCTTAACCGGCAAGCGCATCTGTTCAGCCGAACTATAAAACCGGTCCAGGTGATCCTCAAGAAAAACTGGCTTTCCGGCAACTGTTTTTAAGAAATCGAAAATCCCGTAGCCTCTCTGAATGGATAGGTCGGTGATCTTTAAGGTAGCTTCCTCCTGTGAAATTATTGAATCATTTACCAGAACGTACATGGTCAGATTTATAAACGTTTATATTTTTTTAATATAGGAACAACTTTATCCAGCGGCAATGCCTCAACAAAATTACCCGACCGGCCGGACATAGACGTAGCAGCGAACAATGAGTTAATAATAGCCTCTTCCGTTGCTTCTATGGCAGCCATGAATAACTGGGAAGTAAAATCATTATGTAAATACTCCGCTTTTAACAAGGGCGACTGAGGCTGATGCGGAATACGGATGGGAGCTGCGGTTGAAAATGCGATTACATAATCTCCACTCCCGTTGGATGCGATACCGCCGGTTTTTGCCATGCCCATAAAAGCTCTTTTGGCCAATCGCTCGAGGTTACGTGCGTCAAGTGGCGCATCAGTAGCAACTACCATCATGCAAGAGCCGTCAGCATTATTCAGAAGTTTATCACTGAATGAAAATTTTCCTAACTCCTCTCCTACAGGAACACCATCGATCTGCAAGACGCCTCCAAAATTGGTCTGGGTCAGAACACCGACAGTGTACCCGCCCAAACCCTGAGGCAGCTTTCTTGAGGATGTACCAATACCACCTTTAAAACCGAAACAAACGGTACCTGTACCGGCTCCAACATTCCCCTGTGATACCGGGCCTTCGCTGGCTTTCTGAATCGCCCTGAGTACGTCCGACTTTGTCACATGTCTTCCGCGAATATCGTTCAGATAGCTGTCGTTGGTCTCGCCAACAAGGGCATTTACCGACCGTACATTTTCATTGCCCGGCTGAAATAATGTATAGTCTACTATAGCTTCCATCGCCGCAGCAACACTCAGGGTATTCGTCAGAATAATCGGAGTCTCGAGGTTACCTAATTCGTCCACTTGCGTACTACCGGCAAGCTTACCAAATCCGTTGCCGCTGAATATTGCAGCAGGCAGTTTCATTTGAAAAATATTTCCCGGTTGAGGTATTATAGCTGTTACACCGGTTCGTATGGAATCGCCTTTGATAATCGTTTCCTGCCCCACCTTCACACCCGGAACATCAGTTATGGCGTTCAGTTTACCCGCACTTAAAACTCCCATTCTTAGACCGAGAGTACGTGGAAGTACTCTTTCCTGCGAAAAACCGCAAAGAGACGCAAGTAAAAGCAGTGCACAAAAGAAACATCTTTGCATCACACAATATTAATGAATAATCCGGACTCTGAAAGGAAATCTAAAACCTCTTTGTTACCCGTCGGACAGGGTATTTTATTTTAGCAGATAGAAAAGTATATTGCATCTTAAAACAACCGAAATTGAAACCCGGAACCCTAAACAAACTTCTAATCCTGACTTTCTGCGCTACTGCGTTCAGCCAGGTAAATGCTCAAAGTAAAAGGAAGATCGAAAAGATATTCAAAGCTTCTGAGATCGTCAACAACCATTATACAGGCTTTGCTTTGTATGATCCTGCAAAAGACAAGATGATATATGAACTGGACGCGAATAAACCCGCGATACCAGCGTCCAACACTAAAATTATAACGTTATATACGGCCTTAAACATGCTCGGTGACTCCATTCCGGGATTACGCTACATCACAAACGGAGATTCCCTGATATTCTGGGGTACGGGCGACCCTTCGATGCTTCACCCCGACCTTAAATCCACCAGGGTATATGATTTTTTAAAGAACTCTGATAAGAAGCTCTTCTATTCACACAGCAATGCAAGTACAGATTTTGCCGGTTCGGCGATCTATACGATAGCAATGGTGTCACTGCCTGTTGGTGAAAACACTGCCCAGGCTTATGCTGGCCCTGATGGAAAAGTTCGGCTGAAACCTGAATTCTTAAACGAATTTCTGAGGCTCGATACGTCCTATCATCCGCGTGCATTCTCCGTGCGACGGGATGAGAGAACAAATACATTCAGCTATCCGGCCATGCCAGTGCCTGCGAATTTCAAGCAGACTGTTTATTTGGTACCAGGCGCAAAATTAACCCAGCAAACTTTAACTGAGGTTCTTGGCAAACCCGTCAATATAACTGGTATGGCCCTTCCTGCTGAGGCTAAGACGATCTACAGCATTCGCGCTGACTCACTTTACAAAAGGATGATGTTGCCCAGCGACAACTATCTTGCAGAACAAATACTTTATTTATGCTCCTCCACCCTTCCCGGTAAATTAAGCGTGGAAGCGGCTATACAGCACAGTTCAAAAAACTATCTGACCGATCTGCCCGACCTGTTTCAGTGGCGCGATGGCTCGGGACTGTCAAGGAGCAACTATTTCAGTCCGAGATCCATTGTAAAAATGCTGATCAAGACCCGTGACAAAGTTAACGATGAGCAAAGATTACTTAACATGTTCCCTGTGGGCGGTGTAAGCGGCACTTTACGCACGGCGTTCAAAACAGACAATGGCGTTCCTTTCGTTTGGGCCAAAACCGGTACCCTCTCTAACGTGCGGATACAAGGTGGATACCTGGTAACCCGCAAAGGAAAGAAATTCATTTATTCCTTTATGAATAATAATTTCCTGATTCCCTCTGCCGATGTGAGTAATGAAATGGTCCGCATCATGACCCTGATCCGTGAAAAGTATTAAAATCCTGTAAATGAACCATCATCTAATTAAAATGCTTTCATCTGATAATTTACAGCGAATGATAAGGACGACAGCACTGTCATTCGCATTCCTTCAACTTTTCATTTTAAGCTCATACGCCCAGAAAACGCTGCCATTGGCAGGTAAGGTAATAGTAATTGATCCCGGCCACGGCGGTTCTGCCGCAACCGACAGTTACCGGCAAGGCCCTACCGGCGAACGGGAGGAATGGATCGATTTGCGGGTAGGAATCCTCCTAAAAAGCTTGCTGGAAGAAAAAGGCGCTAAGGTGCTTCTCACCCGAAGTGAAGACGTGACCTTCCCGCTCGCCGCCCGTTCAAAAATGGCGGTCGATAACAAGGCTGATCTTTTTGTATCTATTCACCATAATGCAACGGCTGACCCAGCTGTAAACTTCCCTATCATCTATTACCACGGGCTTGCTTCCGAGAATGCAGCCAGCGTAGAGTTCAGCAGGCATCTGGCGAAAAACCTGGCTAAATACATGTACAAGAAGAAAACTCCGGTAAGCATTGTTTCTGATTTTACCATATTCTCGGCACAGGGCGCTTCTGTACTCAGAGGCTCGTATGGCATACCCGGTGTATTGGCAGAGGCCTCGTTCTTTACGAACCCCGCTGAGGAAAGCCGCCTGAAAGAAAAAGAGCATAACCTCAACGAGGCCATTGCCTATGCCCAAGCCATGGAAGCATTCCTTACGAAACCCGTTCCGCAGATCCTGCCTAAATCCCAGTCGAAATTTCCACCGCAATTTCAAACGCTCCAGGAAGCAGAACGCATGAGCCCCGTTGCACGTCGTTGGATGCAGGATTACCAGGAGGCTAAAGTCCTAATGAAAAACAAGGACGAAGCATCACTTCAAAGAGCTTACGACCTCTTCTCCCAATCCGCAAAATCGTTTCCGGATTCGCCAGTTGCACGAGACTGCCATAAAAACCGGGCTGCCTTGCTTCGTAAGCTTGGGAAAACAGAGCAGGCGATCCAGGAGGAAACGCGGGTACGGGAATTTTATCCTGTAAAACCTTAAATTATTTCCCTTAATGACAAGATCACTTCTGGCACTGGTGCTGATACTTCTATCAATCTGGACCACAAATGCCCAGTCAAATAAGAAAAGCGCCAAAGAGAAACAATTCAGGGTAGTTGGGTATTATTCCCTGAGATCTGCAATGAATGCTGATCTAAAGACCGTTCCGTTTGATAAATTAACGCATGTTAACCTATCATTCCTTAATCCCGACACCTCGGGCAATTTCACTCAGGACCTCTCCCCCCTGGTACCTTTTGTTAAAGCAGCCCATGCCCGGGGAGTGAAAGTCCTTCCTTCCATTGCCGGCGGTGGCCGACATGAGTATTACCATAAGCTCCTTCGGGATGATAGGCGCTCAAAATTCGTCAGTGATCTCGTAGATATAGCGGTCAGATATGATTTCGATGGGATCGATGTAGACATTGAGGGCAAAGACATCGACGAAAACTACGAAGCTTTTGTCATAGAACTAAAAAAGGCGCTCAAAGCGAAGAAAAAACTTACAACGTCAGCCATAGCCGTATTTTATAAAGATCAGCCCAGCGACCGCGCCTTGAAGCAGTACGACTTCGTCAACCTTATGAGTTACGATCATACCGGGCCCTGGACACCTTCTAAGCCGGGACCGCACTCCACTTACGATCATGCAGTCGCAGATCTAAATTACTTCAGGGTGGATAGGAAGATCCCTAAAAAGAAAATTGTACTGGGTGTAGGATTTTATGGCTACGGCTTTGGACCCGATTTAACATCCAAGCCCTCCAGCATGAATTATGGCCAAATTGTAAAGAACTTTCCGGGATCCGAAAATTCAGATCAGGTGACCATGCCTGGCGGACAGACTATGTACTATAATGGTATTGAAACCATGAAAAAGAAGGTTCAATTGGCAAAAGAGAAAGCTTCAGGAATAATGATCTGGCAAATACTGGGAGATGCGCCGGGTGATCAATCATTATTGAAATTGATCAATGAGGTCGGTTACGCCAGGTAGATTCGAGAAACGAGATGCGGGGTTTCCCGTTTCTCCCATCTCGCTTCTCGTATCTAATACCCCATCGTATTCACCAAAACCTTCGCCGGCCGGCTCAAATCAACTTTATACCCGTTCACAACTGCGTAGACCGGCTTTTCGTCCCGCGTGAGAAGAAACTGGGCGCTTTGTCCGACGCCTGCCGTCTGCACAGGGCTCTGGTTGCTGCTCGTCAGATTCAACAGCCTGCCCTTTATCGCTCCGGCAGGAGATTTACCGTCCGACCATTTAACAAAAAGATAACCCGCCTTCATAAGATCTAATTCCTGCTGCGGGTTTAGTCTATCCCATTCAGCTCTGGTCATGCTCTTAATTTTGCCGGGTGTGAACTTTAATCCTTCGGCGTCGATCTCATCGTATCCAAATATCAGTTCCTGGTCGCCCAGTTCGGCAATACGGCCGCTGTATGACATGCTTGCATTCTCCGGTCCCCGGATCTGAGAACGGTTGACACCTAAATGAGTTTTAAACTCTCTGCCTTCTTTAGTTATCAGTACGTTTTTTACAAAAACATCATAGAGGGCGTTTTCATTTTCAGGAATAGCCTCGTAATCCTTGATGTTTTCCTGTTCATAAGACTGCTTAGCGATCGATTCGAATGCGGTAAGTAAAGCCAGGAAATTGAGTTTGCGTATATACTGCTTCTCCGGGTCATGATAGTATCCTCCTGATTCGATCAGGATAGTAGAGATTCCCATACCCTGAAAGGTATCGCCAAAGCACCGCGGGTCAAAATCATCGTTATATTTTGCCACGTTACCCGGAGATTTGATTTGCAAAGCCTTATTCATGGAAAGAATGATCTGTGTAGCTCTTCTCCGAACATCATTCATATCCTTGGCGTAATTATATGCAGGTGCAAGGAATGAAATAGTAGCAGATTTACCGGAGCGGCCGGCAGAATAGAGATAATTCTGATCATGCAGGTTAAAACCGATCTGGGGCTTAAGCTTTTTAGCAAGCGACATTAGGGCATTACCCTCCGGTGTAACCAACATACGGGCATCCCGGTTGATGTCTATTTCAAGTTCATTCCGCCTTCTCCATGCCTGTGCGCCATCCGGGTTCAGCATCGGCACAAAATGGAGCTCAAGATTATCGAGTATAAGATTTCTCAGTTCGCTATTATCGTCATCAGAACTCAGGAAGTTAAATATATCGAATAAGGCCATGGTTGCCGTCGACTCATCACCATGCATCTGTGACCATAACATCACGGTTGTTTTACCACGTCCTGCCATTAAATGATTAATGCTCCTTCCCCGAACCGATTTGCCGATTTCTTCCTTAGTTAAAAACTTCGAAGCTACATGCTTCTCTATAAGCGGAAGCATTTCACTGTGCTTCATAAAACGGTTGACTATTGCCGGTTCCCTGTATTTATCATACTGTTCCCATGCTTTTTCCACCGCCACACTGTTTTTTGCAGCGCTCTGGCACATGGCGAAGTGTGTGGTAACAAATAACAAGTTGAATAATAACAGCAGTCTGATTTTCATGACGGGTCTAAGTGTTAAAGCAATTTTATCAGATAAAAATACAATTGTATCTTTAATTATATCAAATAATTATGAGCATCCTCTTATCTGCAATCCTATTCACCCTTTCGGCAATGATGTCAATAACAAGAAACCCTGGGCCTGACCCGGAACACCTTAAAGAACAAATACGAGCCGAATTCGCCAGACAAAAGGGGACCTTTGCGCTCGCATACAAGAATCTGCAAACCGGGGAAGAAATCCTTATTAACGAAAAGGTTAGCTTTCATGCCGCAAGTACCATGAAAACCCCGGTTTTGATCGAGGCATACAAACAGACTGCAATGGGAAAGTTTAAAATAAACGAGCCCATACTTGTAAAAAATGAATTCAAAAGCATCGTGGATGGAAGCCTCTATTCTTTGAATGAGAACGATGATAGCGACTCAGTGCTCTATTCCAAAATAGGGATGAAACTTCCTGTCTATGATCTGCTTTACCTGATGATCATTAAAAGCAGCAATCTCGCGACGAACATCATTATTGATTTGGTCGGTGCTCAAAATGTAAATAAGACGATGCGTGAAATGGGAGCAAACGACATCCAGGTGCTCAGGGGCGTTGAAGATAGCAAAGCTTTCCGTAAAGGAATGAATAACACCACCACGGCTTACGACCAGATGCTGATATTTAATGCGATGGCTCAAGGGAAAATCGTAGACAAAGAATCATCCCGGGCGATGGTCAACGTTCTGTTTGACCAGGCCTTCAACGACAAGATCCCCGCTCTTTTACCAAAAAATGTAAAAGTGGCTCATAAAACCGGTTGGATCACAGGGATAAACCATGATGCGGGGATCGTCTATCTTCCTGATGGCAGAAAGTACACACTGGTACTGCTATCGAAAGAAATAACCGATGACAAAGCGGCCATCGCGGCGATGGCAAATGTGAGCAAGATGATCTATGACTACTTCGTTGGGGATCAGAAGTAACGATCCTACTGCAGTACCCGGTCGATCTTCGTTAGCAAATATTCCTTTGGGTCACTGAAATACTCCCAGAAAAATATACCTCCCAGCTTGTTCCTTTTAATATACCTGGCTTTCTTCTGAATGGATTTTTCATCATCATAAGTTAAGAATATCTTTGTCTCCGGATTAAAAAGGTATGGTGCCTGCGCGGCCTTATCCCAATACCGCTTATAGCCTTTCTGATTCACAAATTCATCTTTCATTTTAGTGTACCCCCCGCCTTGACCAGCAACAGCTTTAGACCCGCTTACTGAAGCCTGAAGTAGTCCATTGTTCTCTGCAGTTACCGCCTCGCGGCTGCGACTATAAAATGCGGCCCCCAGTCCTATCTTGTGAGCCGGAACACCGGCTGCCATAAAATCCACAACAGACTGATGAGCGGAACTCCCTCCCACCTGGCCTTTTGCTGGATAAAGATTAGTATGGTGAGATACCGATCTGCCTCCGTAGTCATAAGTCATAATTAGTATGTAGTCTAGTATTTTACCGACTTTATCCATCTCTGTATTGTTCACAAACGACTTCGACCCGCCCACTGCAGCTGTCAACAGATACTTTTTGCCTGTTTCTGCTGATAATTTATCAAGCTCAGCGCGGATCTCCTCGAACATCAGGGTAAAGTTCTGTTTGTCCTCCGGCCGGTAAATATTCCCTTCCTCTCCACGCATGGCTGGGTATTCCCAATCTATGTCTACGCCATCCAGGTTGTATTGCCGTACTATATCTATACTACTTTTAGCAAACTTTTTTCTTGACGAAGGTGTCAGAACAGCATCTGAAAAATTTTCGCTCCATGCCCAGCCACCAATAGACGGAACGATCTTTAAATCGGGATTTATCTTCTTCAGTTCATTGAGTTTGCGAAAGTTGGTAGAATCTGTCTTAAGATTTGTTAGAAATGCCATACTGTCTTTCACATTCACAAATGCGTAGTTGATATGAGTAAGTTTCCCGGCATCAATCTCTTCGGTGTTAACGAGGCCCCGGTATCCCCCCACATAGCCGTTGACTATATATTTCTTTTTCTTTACCTGAGAAAAGCCGCCGCCTGACAAAAGAAGCAGCAATACGATAAGAAATGATTGAAGTAACTTTTTTACCATAATAAGATCCTTAAATGCTATAATTTAATGGCCTGTACCTAAGAACAGTATAAACTAATATACAAATTGTCCCATTTAATTCATGTCACAATATATTGACGTTGCTATCGGACACAGTTCAAAGGCATGAATAGCTTGCCTTTTAGATTATAATTCCTATTTTCATTCCTGATACATCCAATTATGAGCAAACATTTAAAATTTACCCCCGGAAACAGAATTACATTTACGATAGTTCTTTCCGCGGTCATGATCGCAGTCAGCAGTTTTATAACAATTCCGACCGGCACAAAAAGCATTCAGGCTACATTAAAGCTTATAATACTTGATCCGGGCCATGGCCATGCAACGTTTATGCAAGGCTCAATGAACCCGGCTATCGATCCCGAAGTGCATATTTATGCGCCTGCCGGACCGGATGTTCAACAATATATGAGCGCCATCGAACGAGCGAATAAACGGCCAAACAACCCTACTAACTGGAAGCTCGTTTTATATACCGGTGCCGATTACCTGGAGAAAATGCTGGCCGACAAAAAGGGAAACGCAGTACTCATATCAGGTAATAACAGCAAAAAATCGAATTATATTATGCGCTCCGTCGAAGCTGGTTTTCACGTTATCGCCGACAAGCCCATGGCTATCACGGATTTCAAGTCGCTAAAAAAGTCTTTCGAAATAACCGAACGTAACAAGGTAGTACTTTTTGACCCGATGGACCTCCGTTACGCGGTCAGTAATATTCTACAAAAAGAACTCTCCCAAATACCCGAATTGTTCGGCACACTGCAAAAAGGAACACAAGAAAACCCGGCCCTGATCCAGGCCAACCTGCATCATTACCTTAAGGGCCCGGCGGGGCAGACATCTGTACGGCCGGCATGGTTCTTCGATGTCGAGCAGCAGGGACATGGTATCGTTGACGTAAGCACTCACCTCGTAGACCTGAACCAATGGCTTGCATTCCCGGAAAAACCACTGAACTACCAAACTGATGTCAAGGTTCTCTCTTCCAGGGAATGGCCGTCGACGCTAAGTCCCTCAGAATTCCGACTGGTCACCAAAACAGAAAACTATCCGGATTATCTCAAAAAGTATGTGAAAGACAGTATCCTTTCGGTATATTCTAACGGCGAAATGAATTACACGCTAAAGGGCATCCACGCAAAGGTTACGGTGCTTTGGAACTACAAAGAGCCCCCGGGCAGCAGCGACACTCATTATTCCTTGATGCGAGGTACAAAAGCTAATTTGGAGATCCGGCAGGGCCGCGAGGAAAAGTATAAATCTACGTTATATATCCGCCCACACGCAGATAGTGATATTGCTTTATTTGAAAAGTCGCTGCTGGCCGCACAACATATTCTCCAGCAAAAGTACCCGGGAACAGAGTTCATACAAAGAAGTAAGGAGTGGGAAGTAAAGCCGGGTCAAATTCAAAGGACAAACTCGGCCGCAGTTGCCTTGTCGTATATCCAGGCCAAAAAAATGCCCGTGTGGGAAGCCCCGAATATGCTGGCGAAATATTATACCACTATAGAGGCCTTAAAGAAGGCTAAAAAAGAGCCCGGAATCAGGAATCAGTAGTAACAAGCAACCTGGCAGACCCTCAGCAGGGCCAGTCCAAAAATGTTGCCGCGGCCGGCTGACCCTGCCTGAACACCTTCCCGTGATCATCTTGATCAGGAACCGGTTGGTTTTCAGGCAGGGAGCCGCAGCGAATAACTAACTATATCATTGCTGTCGAGCCAGATATCAGACAATACAGAGGCAAATCAATTTTTAACGTAGGCCTTAACACTCTGCCTTGACACTCCCAGCCCGTCAATACCGAGTTCCATCACATCACCGTCTTTAAGGAAGACTGGAGGGTTTAAGCCCAGTCCAACGCCGGCAGGCGTACCTGTTGAAACAACATCTCCCGGTAGAAGAGTCATAAATTGGCTTAAATAAGAAATAAGGAATGGTATATTAAAAATAAGATCGTCGGTATTGCTATCCTGCAATATTTTACCGTTAAGCTTAAGCCACAACCTCAAATTGTGGGGATCTTTAATTTCATCGGCAGTTGCCATAAAAGGCCCCATAGGAGCAAACGTATCACACCCCTTGCCTTTATCCCAGGTACCCCCTCTTTCCAACTGGAACTCTCTCTCCGATACATCATTGTGTAAACAATAACCTGCAATATAATCCATCGCTTCTTCCTCAGAAACATGACTGGCCCTTTTACCGATCACAAAAGCGAGTTCAACTTCCCAATCGCTTTTTACTGAGTTCTTAGGAATGACTACATCATCGAAAGGCCCGATCAGGGACGTGGTAGACTTCATAAATAAGATCGGCTCGATTGGTGTAGCCGCCCCGGTTTCAGCAGCGTGTTTAGCATAATTAAGGCCGATACAAAGTATCTTGGACGGACGTGCAAATGGTGCGCCAAGCCGCTCACTGTCACTAATAGGTTGTAACTTGCCCTGGTTACCAGCCAGGTAAGCCTCCAGTCTTTTCAAGCCATCGCTTTCAAAGAACTGCTCATTGTAGTCCTCACCGAAAGATGAAGTATCGTACTTAACATCATCAATAATAACTCCTGTTTTTTCTTTGCCGGGATTACCCCATCGTATTAATTTCATAAACAATTAAATTTTTAGCGGTATGACCCGCCATTTTTGACCTGTTGTGCAGATCTGACTATAAATAAAAAGGCTTTCTGCCTGTTGTTTAAATTCTTGCTGTGCCCAGCCCTCTGGTCTCCCGTTACCTAAGATCAGGTATTCAGTTTGATAAACCCGCCATCAACCGGATAATCGCAGCCGGTTAAGAAACCCGCTTCATCCGAGCACAGGTATAAAGCCATTGAAGCCACTTCAGCAGGTTTTGCCATGCGGCCAATTGGCTGGCTTTTAGAAAGCTTCTCAAACATTTCATCCTCCCTGCCCGGATAATTTTTTGCAATAAACCCATCCACAAAAGGAGTGTGGACCCGGGCCGGTGAAATACTGTTACACCGGATATTATCAGCAAGGTAATCTTTAGCAACTGACAAGGTCATTGCATAAATCGCTCCTTTACTCATCGAATACGCAAACCTGTCTGACAGGCCAACAACTGCAGCAATTGATGCCAGGTTCAGTATTACCCCACCGCCATTTTGCTTCATCAGGGGAATGGCTGCAAACAGACAGTTATACGCGCCTTTGACATTCACATTATATACACGGTCAAAATCCTCCGCCGCGGTATTGTCTGCCTTTCCTACATGAGCTATCCCTGCGTTATTGACGAGGATGTCTATTTTACCGATCTCTTTAAATAGCGATACCACCTTAGCCTGATCGGCAACATCGCAAGCATGAACAGAAGCTTTGCCATTCGCCGATGATATCTCATTGGCCACCGACGCTCCCGATTCTGAGCTGAGTTCTAAAATGTGAACATGCGCACCCTGCGCCGCGAATAAGATCGACATGGCTTTTCCTATTCCGCTCCCCCCGCCTGTAATAATTGCTGATTTTCCTTTTAAGCTAAACATGTATTTGTATTTTGGTTCTTTAAATTTTGTATTCCTGTCCTATGGCCTCCGGAACCTTCCGCCATAAGCTGCTCTCCCTAGTACATGACCTTCCATTGCCTGCATCACAGCCTTTCGGGTTGCAAAAGCATCTCCAGCTGGTTTAACGTCCAGCTTGGTGTCGAGCGCGAACAGTTCAAACATGTAATGATGAAGCGGGCCATTAGCGGCAGCGCCCGGCCCCCGGTAAACCTGGCCGGTAACACTGATCTGGTAACTCCCGTCAGGCAGGGTTTCTCCCCTCGGAAGACCTTCGGGCAAGCCCTTTGAATCTCCGGGAATATTCCATACCAGCCAATGCACCTGATCGTCTGTTGTTTTATTGCGTACAAAATCCAGGTCGTGCATATGCAGTACAAAGCTTTGCGTGCCTGCCGGAACATCCGACCATTTCAGGGCCGGTGAAGTACCCTCCCCGGGCGCAGCTCCCGGGGCCGCCTGGCTGAATTTCACCGGAATGATAGCGCCATCCGCAAAAGCTGTGGTCGACAGCGACATTAAAGATGCAGGAGCGGGCGCTTGTGCCCTCGCTAACGATAAAGTCCCAAAAGAGAGGAGCACGATCAATATATTTTTCATCAATGTATAATAGTTTTCAAGGGTTGTGAAGCTTGCATAAGCTTATATTCATGATTACTTGCTAATACTTTCAATAATGGTAGCAAAATAGGTATAAGACAGGCGTTTTCCAATGTTTTCTATAAAAATTCCCTACATATCACACATAATAAAAATGAATGTCGCAATTCACCCTTCATAATGTCTTATTTACCCCCCGGTATCGGCTGCATTTCAGTTAAATTTGTATATAACAATTTTGGAAAACATGGAAGCAAAGACTAAAAGCAGCAGAATGGCTACTATCCCGGCCTTATACGATATGCAGACCACCTTTTTCATTAGCGCACTCGACGGGATCTCAGACAAGGACGCACATTCACGTCTCGGTACAAAAGCTAATCACATTGCCTGGCTGGCGGGGAGCCTGGTTCAGCAGAGATATGAACTTGCTAATGATCTGGCTGGAGAAAAAAAGTATAATCAGCAGGCAGGTGATTTGTTCAAAGATAATCAGGGGATTAAAGATGGTGTTGCTTATCCGTCGCTGGATCAGTTTCGAAAAGACTGGAATGAGATTAGCCCCATCCTCCGTGAATTACTGATCAATGCCGATGATGATCGGCTCGATAAAAACATCGACATGCCCGGAATGGAGTTCCCGCTTTTTGACATGATAACCTTTGTTTCGTACAGAGAAGCAAACTGCATTGGTCAGATCGCCTTATGGCGGAGGCTTCTTGGCTATGAAGCCATGAAATATATGTAACAATATCCGACCGTTTCATGATAGAAGTTTTTAAAACTAATGTAAAAGGACAGGACGAAGCGGCGTGGTTGGTAAACCTGATAAATAGTGTATTTGAAAGCTACATGGTCAATTTCGATCTTGAAGACTGCGACCGCATTATGAGGATTAAATGCGATGAAGCAGCGATAGATTCGGATAGCGTCATCGCCTTATTATCATACTCGGGCTTCACTGCAGAGATCCTGGAGGATAATCTTGCATAAGTATGAAGCCCTGAAATTCCACTTCAAGCGGGGTGTATTTCACGAACATTGGATACAAAGCATCGACTACCTGATGGTATGATGCTTGCGGCTAAATTTTCTCACTAAAACAAAACGCATATGGCAATTACACAAAAGATCACCAGCAATTTATGGTTTAACAGCAATGCTGAGGCTGCTGTAAACTTTTATATGAGCGTTTTTAAAAACGCTAAAATTGGTCGCAGGACATATTACACCGAAGAAGGCCAGGAATACCATAAAAAAGAGCCCGGCACCGTCATGACCATCGAGTTCTGGATTGAAGGCCAGGAATTTGTGGCGCTTAATGGCGGAACAGAATTCAAATTCAATGAAGCAATTTCATTTATTGTTAATTGTGATAACCAGGAGGAAGTTGATTACTATTGGGACAAATTATCTGCTGGCGGTGACCCTGGAGCCCAGGTATGCGGTTGGCTCAAGGATAAGTTCGGGGTATCATGGCAGGTAGTGCCAACTATCCTCACTGATCTCATTATGGATAAAGATGAGGAAAGAGCCCGAAGAGCTACCCGGGCGATGTTCCAGATGAAAAAGATTGACATTCAAGCTTTAAAGGATGCGGCTAACCGTAAAGAATGAGTCTTTACTTCAAATACTGGAATATTTTTCGGTATTAACTCTTAAATTCGCTTAAAATCACCAAAACCTAAAAGCATGAAAATTAAAAATCTATTGTTCCTGGCCGCATCCGGAATCTTGTTTTCGGCGTGTAACAACTCGTCTCAAAAAACAACGGGCGCATCTGATTCCACAACTGTATCGGATAGTTCAAAATATGAGCTTGTTCTGAAATGGGAAACCGACAGCCTGATGAAGGTACCGGAAGCCGTTTTAGTTGATAAAGCAAATAACGTTCTTTATGTAAGCAATATCGATGGACAGGATCCATGGGGCGCCGATGGCAAGGGCTCGATAGGAAAAGTGGGAATGGACGGAAAGATCATTGCTACTGATTGGGTAAGCGGACTGGATGCGCCCAAGGGCCTTGGCATGTATAATGGGAAATTATATGCTGCGGATCTGACAAACCTCGTTATCATAGACATTGCGTCGGGTAAGATCGAAAAGAAAGTTCCTTTCGCAGGCGCCACTGGCTTAAATGATATAGCAGTAGATAGCAAAGGTGTTGTGTATGTATCTGACTCGCCGGGGAAAAAGGTATTTCGTTTTGAGAACGGAAAATCTGAGGTTTTCCTCGACAAACTTAACGGTCCTAATGGCTTATACATTAACGGGGATGATATATTTGTGCTTGATAACCAGGCAATGCATAAAGTAAATGCCGATAAATCGCTAACCCAGATCGTGGATGGTCTTGACGGGAACGCCGACGGGCTTGAAAATGTATCAGGCGATGATTACCTTATTTCATGCTGGGAAGGATTGATTTGGTACATCAATGCAGACGGCAGCAAAGAGAAACTCCTCGATACTAAAGCCCAGAAAAAGAATACCGCAGATATTGGATTCGACAAAGATTCTAAAACTGTTTACGTACCGACATTCTTTAAGAATACTATAGTAGCTTACGAAGTCAAATAAAGCTTATTTCAAGCAGCAATAATTCAGATTCCGGCTTTCGCCGGAATCTTTTTTTTTCAAAATGGTCTTGTCATCCGGCCAAGTCAGGAACATAAATAACTATCTTTACTTACCCGCCTCTGCCGGAAAACCAATATTTTATTATTTTGTTAAAGTTTTGTTAATTAAACTTTCCTAAATCCGGCAAAACCGGGAAATACACCCGCCAATATTAACTCAATATTAAAATTAAAAGTTTTTTTCCTTTTCTAATATTTTGTTTATAGTTTCGTTTTATTATTTATTAGGCACAATCGAAACATTTAATAATAAAATAGTTAGTGTTTTACTGACACCTGAAATAAAACGAAATAAATATCTTATTTAATTACCCTAAATGATCCTATTATGAACAAAAGATTTACTGAACGTTTCGGTAAGCTAAGGCGAAGCTCAGATTTGTCAAACATTTTGAAGAATCTACTGGCCGACCTGGTATTGAAGATCCCGGGAAAGTTTGCAATCCGGGTGGCTATGCTGCTGTTCGCCCTTTCTGTTTTCACCGGAGACGCTCTGATGGCCCAGCAAAACATCAGCGTGAAGGGTACAATTGCCGATAATACCGATGCTGAAACCCTGATCGGGGTAAGCATTACAGATGCACAGCGGAGGAGCCTCGGCACAACAGACCTGAATGGTAATTTCAGTATAACCATCCCATCCGGCACCACGGTGAGCTTCAGTATGATAGGGTATACAACACTTACCCGGGTATTTAGTACAAGCGAAAATAACATCTCGATCCGTCTTACCCGTTCAGACAATGCACTGAGCGAGGTGGTGGTTACGGCCCTGGGTATAAAAAGGGAGCAGAAAGCGCTTGGATTTGCAACTCAAACGCTGAAAGAAAACGCCCTTAACGATGCCCGTTCAAACAACTGGGTTGGAGCCCTGTCAGGAAAAGTTGCCGGCCTTAACGTGGTTTCGCCTGGATCCGGGCCATTAAACTCAACCAAGATCATACTACGCGGAGAAACATCCATGAACTCTGATAACAATGGCGCTCTGATCGTTCTTGATGGCGTGCCTGTTGGCGGAGGATTAACTTCTTCCGGCGTGAGCAGTGCTTACGGTGCAGGATCAGGAAATGATGTACCTGTGGATTTCGGAAACGGAATTTCGGACATTAACCCTGACGATATCGAAAGCGTTACGGTTCTGAAAGGTGCCAGCGCAGCCGCTCTTTACGGAAGCCGTGCAGCTAACGGCGCACTTATCATCACCACGAAATCGGGCACCAAACGAAATAAGGGCATTGGCATTTCACTTAATACAAACTATAGCCTGAACGATGTTTTAAGATGGCCTGATTACCAGCACGAATACGGGCAGGGAACCGGTACCACCATCAGACCGGCCAGTAGTTTGTATTATTCATATGGCGCTTCCGCTGATGGTGCAAGCACCTCCGGCACGAGTAGCGCATTCGGCCCCAAGTTCAATGGCCAGTCTTTTTTTCAATATGACCCTGTACTGGGTGGACAATCAGCAACCCGTCTTCCCTGGGTGCCGCATACAGATAACGTAACCGGTTTTTGGCGCACCGGGTCGACAATAACCAACAGCCTTTCTTTTGATGGCGGAAATGACGTGGCAACAGCACGTGCTTCAATTACCCATTCTAAAAATGAGTGGATCATGCCAAACACGGGCTATGAGCGACTCACAGCTGCCTTAAGCCTTAACTACAAACTTTCGTCTAAACTGAGGCTTGCCACGAAGGTCAATTTCACCAACAAGAAAAGTGATAACCTTCCTGCCACGGGTTATAACAACCAGTCGATCTCCTATTTCATGATATTCCAGAATCCAAACGTTGATCTGGATTGGTACCGGCCGATATGGAAACCTGGCCAGTTCCAGGTTGACCAGATCCACCCTTTCAGTAGCTTCATTGACAATCCTTTCCTTATTGCCCATGAAATGACGAACGCAGTCAATAATTATAAAACCATTGGTAACATCCAGGCCACTTATGATGTCACCGACAAGTTCAGCATCATGCTCCGCTCTGGTATGGATATGACCAATGAAGACCGCGATCAACGCCGTCCGTTTAGCACGGCCAATTTTGGCCGCGGCTACCTCAGACAGCAGAACATCTTCAATTTTGAGGTAAATACTGATGCCTTAATGACTTATAAAACCGGGCTTTCCAGGGATTTCGATTTCAGCGTTTCTGCAGGCGCCAACGCCCTGAACCGCCGCTATACCGGCGTTAACGGCTCGGTAGACGGCCTTATTATTCCGGGTGTATACAAACTAAGCAACGGAATAAGCAGTCCGATGATGAGCACAAATTACCTGAATAAAAAGGTTCACAGTGTCTATGGTTTTGCTTCCCTTGCCTGGAAAGACAGGATCTTCCTCGATATAACAGGACGTAACGACTGGTCGAGCACACTGCCCGTACAGAACAACTCGTTCTTCTACCCTTCGGTAAGTTCCAGCTTTATTCTGAACGAGATGTTTACGCTTCCGGCAGCATTTACTTATGCAAAGCTTCGTTTATCTGCTGCACAAGTTGGAAATGATACAGATCCATATAAAACAAGTAAGTATTATGGCATCAGTGAATTCCCGGGCTCGGCATCGGTACCTACAACATTACATAATGCAACCTTCAAACCTGAGATAACCACCAGCTATGAGGCAGGCCTGGAATACAACCTGTTTAATTCAAGATTTACAATGGATGTTACCCTTTACAGTAACGTAACAGAGAACCAGATCCTGGACGTACCGCTCGATCCCACTACCGGCTATTCGAGAGCGGTATTAAATGCTGGTAAGGTTAGAAATAAAGGTATTGAGGTTTTACTGGGCGGTAAGCCGGTCAGCAACCAGAACTTCCAGTGGACTACCACTGTTAACTGGTCTACTAATAATAACGAGGTACTTGAATTAGCAGAAGGCCTGTCGGATAAACAGGATATCGGCTATGGCGGAAACGCAACTATCCAGGCCCGCGTCGGAGGAACAACCGGCGATATATACGGTTTTGGCTTCGTGCGATCACCGGAAGGAAAGATCGTTTATACAGCGGCAGGCCTGCCTGCACGTCCGGCTGAGATTCAGTATATTGGGAAAGCCTACGCAGACTGGAGAGGTGGTTTAACCAACGAATTCCAGTATAAGAACTACCGGTTCAGCTTCCAGTTCGACGGACAGTACGGCGGCAGGATCTATTCTCAAACTCATCACAAAATGATGGAGCAGGGTAAACTTAAGAAAAGCCTTCCGGGTCGTGAAGACGGATTTATTATAGGCGACGGCGTGGTAGCCGGAGCTGGTGGTACGTTTACACCAAACACCACAAAAGTAGCTCCAGCTACTTACTATGGTGATTACTACAGGCGCGCAAATGTCGAGTCTAACTCGTTCGATGCATCGTTCATCAAGTTGCGTGAAGTACGCTTAGAGTATGCCCTGCCAATAAAATTTACCCGGAAGTTAAAACTCAACAATGCATCAATTGCGTTTTACGGACGTGACCTGGCGTTGATCTCCGATTTCCCGGTATTCGATCCTGAGGTTGCAGCCTTAAACGGCTCTACAATTTTGCCGGGAGTGGAAATCGGTCAGTTGCCATCCATGCGTACGTTCGGCATGAACCTAACCGTTAAGTTTTAATTACAGAAAGATTAACCGCAGCTGATACTGCTAATTCCAATAAAATGAAACGTTTCAAAAATATATTTACAGTCCTGGTAATTTCTTCCCTGATCATGGGCTGTACCAAGGATTTTGAAGAGATCAATACAGATCCTAACAAAATTGAGAAAATAAGCCCCGGTACCCTTTTAAATCCGATCATTTACGAAGTAACTGCCTTTAATACGGAACGGGCTGACGCCTTCACGTTCGATATTATGCAGGTTCAGATTCCTTTCCCGAGCGTGGCAGGCGGGATCCACCGGTACGACGTATCTGAATCGGCCGGAAATTCTACCTGGAACACCTACTACCGCTGGCTAAACAATGTGAAAGAAATGCGTGCCGCAGCCGTTACCGCACAGGACCCAAACTACGAAGCGATCGCTCTTACCCTAAACGCGTGGATCTACTCGAACCTGACCGACTCGTTTGGCGACGTGCCAATGTCGGAAGCGGTAAAAGGTGACGAAGGACTTTACACACCTGTGTTTGACACCCAGCAGCAGATCTACACTACACTCCTCGCTGATCTTGAAAGGGCTAATACCCTTTATGTCACAAACCGGGCGATGATCTATGGAACCGACATTCTCTATGGCAATAATGTAAGCCTGTGGAAAAAATTTACTAACTCACTAAGGATGCGCCTGCTGTTACGCGTTTCCAAAAGAACGGAGCTTGATTCCTATACGAAACTTGCAGCTATTATTAATAACCCAACGGTTAACCCGGTTTTTACAAGTAACGCCGATGCAGCCATCCTTAAAATTACGGGGCTTGCACCAAACGTTTCACCATGGGGACGCGCTATCGACTTTACAACATTCAGAGCATCGGCAGCCTTCCATATTGATAACCTGAACGATTTCAATGATCCAAGGCTTGCGAAATGGAACACTATGGCACGTAACGCCGGGGGGACAGCTACTATTGGATACAAAGGTATCCCTAGTGCATACTCAGGCCCGGAGTCGCAGTTTACATACCTTCCTTCCAACGCTAATGTCGCCCTGGCAACTGCGCCGATGGTCGGTGTGATCATGAGCTATGCAGAGGTTGAATTGATCAAGGCTGAACTTGCTCAGAAAGGAAGGATCGCAGGCAGTGCACAAACATTCTATCAAAATGGAGTAAAAGCCGCCATCGAACAATGGGGAGCAGTTATGCCTGCTAATTATTTCACTAACCCTAAGGCTGCTTATGATGGCACTTTAGAGCGGATCATGCTGCAGAAGTATTACGCCCTTTATTTTAATGATTACCAGCAGTGGTTTGAGTACCGTCGTACAGGCCTTCCGGTATTACCAAAAGGTGCCGGCCTCATGAACAACGGAATGATGCCTGTCAGGTTCAAATACCCGACAACAGTTGTAACTAACAACAATGCCAATTATAAAAAGGCAGTTGCAAGCATGGGCGGCGATGATATAAACACTAAAGTATGGTGGGAGAAATAAGGCTATTATAACAATTTACATTAACAAAGGATACTCCTCGGGGGTATCCTTTGTTATGTTCAGCATATTTCAACGCAAGAAGAACGATGTTGCATTTGACTGTTGCAGGACATCAGAGCTGGGAGAATGTTAAGGGGAGAGAAATATCTGCAGGAATAAACAACTTCGGTATTTTTTCCTTTAATGACGACCCATTGTTCACAGGTTGCAAAAAGGAAACCCCTTATTTATAAGAAAAGATAAGACAGAACCCGAAGGTGCCCGCTCGGATGAACACCGTTCGGACGGGGTCATATGTTTGTAGAAAACCCGTTTGAACCAATTTCCCTACAAACCATATTCATTTGCTATAAACATACGACCCTTTCGGGTCGGGTAGCAAATACTTTCCCCGGAACCTAAACTAACTCTGGAATTCTAATTCAAGACATTATAAAGCAACGCTGCCAAACTCCCCCCTATTATCGGCCCAACTACAGGGATCCACGCATATGACCATTCACTCGACCCTTTTTCAGAAACAGGAAGAATAGCATGCATGATCCGGGGGCCAAGATCACGTACTGGGTTAATAGCATATCCGGTGGTACCGCCTAAAGACAATCCGATAGCCCACACCAGGAACATAACCGGTATTGCTCCTATTGATCCTAAACCAACAGGAGTTTTTGTATCGCTGATCTCGGCACTTGTAATGTAAAAGATAACGAAAAGCAGTACAAAGGAACCTATAATTTCGCTGAAGAGATTTGCTGTAGTGTTTTTAATAGCCGGCCCGGTGCTGAACGCAGCGAGTTTCAGGCCTTTATCTTCTGTGGCTCTAAAATGATCGATGTACTTTAGCCACACTACTGATGCGCCGACCATTGCTCCCAGCAATTGAGCTAATACATATTCAGGCACAAGGCCCCACTCAAATTTGCCTGCAATAGCCAGTGCAATGGTCACGGCAGGATTCAGGTGCGCCCCGCTATATGGGCCGGCAATTACCACACCGACGAAAACAGCGAGCGCCCAGGCTGTTGTTATCACTATCCAGCCCCCGCCATTGCCCTTAGTTTTATTTAAAACCACGTTGGCTACTACTCCGTTGCCAAGTAAGATCAGTATTGCTGTACTTAAGAATTCTGCTAAAAATGGTGTCATAATGTTTTAGATGTGTGATTTGAGATATGAGACATGAGAGAAATTAAATTCACAAACTAACATTCGCTTTTGCAGCTTTGATCGCACGGTTCCAGCCATTGATCAGTTCATCGTAATTTTCAAGGTTTACTGGCTCAAAATTCTTTTCTACCTGCCATTGTTGTGCAATCTCATCAACGTTTGCCCAGAACCCGGTAGCTAAACCCGCAAGATATGCGGAGCCCAGCGCCGTTACTTCCGTAATCTTCGGCCTGATAACCCGGCTTTTCAGGATATCGGCCTGGAACTGCATTAAAAGATTATTTGCAGTAGCACCGCCGTCTACACGCAACTCACTTATCGGCGTGCCCGCATCTGCTTCCATTGACTTCAGAACATCCATCGTCTGGTAGGCGATACTCTCCAATGCGGCCCGCGCAAAATGGCCGGAGTTTGTCCCCCTTGTTATTCCAGTGATCGTACCCCTTGCATGCTGATCCCAATGCGGTGCCCCAAGCCCGGCAAAGGCAGGAACCATATAAACCCCGCCGGTATCTTTAACCTTTGCGGCAAGATCTTCCACTTCTCCTGACGTCTTGATCAGGCCAAGCTCGTCCCTAAGCCATTGCACCACCGCTCCGCCGATAAAAATGCTCCCCTCAAGCGCATAGTTAACTTTTCCATTAATCTGCCAGGCGATGGTCGTAAGAAGATTATTAGTTGAGATCGTTGGCTTCGAACCGATATTCATCAGCATAAAACAACCCGTGCCGTAGGTGTTCTTCACCATTCCAACCTCAGTGCACATCTGTCCGAATAAAGCTGCCTGCTGATCTCCGGCGATTCCCGCAATGGGAATCTTTGCGGCAAGGATGTTTCCTGCAGTTTCGCAGTACACTTCGCTTGATGATTTAACTTCCGGAAGCATTGAATAGGGAATGCCGAAAAGATCAAGGAGGTTCTGGTCCCATTTCAGCGCATTGATATCGTAGATCATGGTGCGCGAAGCATTCGTCACGTCAGTAACATGGGTTGTACCGCCTGAGAGTTTCCAGATAAGCCAGCTGTCGATAGTTCCCATAAGCAGCTTCCCTTCATTTGCTTTCTGCCTGGCGCCATCCACATTCTCGAGTATCCATCTCACCTTGGTAGCTGAAAAATACGAATCAATGATCAAACCGGTTTTACTCCGGATCATATCACCATGCTCAGACCGCACAGAATCACAATAACCTGATGTACGTCTGTCCTGCCAAACTATAGCATTGTACACAGGCTGACCGGTTTCCTTATCCCACACAACTGTGGTTTCCCGCTGATTGGTGATACCTATAGCATGAATATCACGGGCGCCGATACCCGCTTTTACAATGGCTTCTGCGGCTACGGCAAGCTGGCTCGACCATATCTCCATAGGATCATGTTCAACCCATCCGGGCTGCGGGTATATCTGCTCAAACTCCTTCTGCGCGATTGCCGCAATATTTCCCTTTTTGTCAAAAATTATCGCCCGGGAGCTGGTAGTACCCTGATCGAGCGCCAAAATATAATCTGCCATAAATACTATTTAGTCGTTAAAATTTCTTCAGCCTCTGCAGACGGCTCTAATATATATTGTTCTGCAAGCAGTTTAAACTCCTGTACCTGCTCCATGATCCACCCTATGGTCCTCCCTGTTTCAGCAGCCATTAATTCAGCTACTTCCCTGCTCATTTCAATCGCAGCCCGGGCGTCTACAAACAATACTCTTAGCCGTCTAGCCAATACATCCTCCACTGTATAAGCCATTTCATTTCGCACCGCCCAGATCACCTCTGCTTTAATATGCGGGAATCCGGAATGTAATTTAGCATTCAATTCCGGATTTTCTTTCACCAATTCCGCAATATACTTCCTGTCTGTTCCATAAACAGCCAGGGGGCCTGGCGTGCTGACCGGGTCAGATGAATGTATCTTTAGATCCTTTGTCTGACATTTCCTGTATTCAAGGTTTGCAGTGCGAATAACCTGGTCTACAGTTTCTTCAGACATCTTCCTGTAAGTGGTCCACTTGCCTCCGGTAATGGTAACAAGTCCTGATTCAGACACAATAAGCTTATGATCGCGCGATATTTCCTTCGTACTATTTGTATCATTTTTGTCGGGCGCAGCAAGCGGGCGAAGCCCTGCAAATACGCTCAGGACGTCTTTCCGGTTTACTTCACGCCGGAAATACTGCGTAGCGGTATTCAGTATAAAATCGATCTCCTCATTCAAAGCCTGAGGCTCCAGGCTATTCGATTCAATAGGAGTGTCGGTGGTACCTACCAATAACCTTGAATGCCATGGCACGGCGAACAGCACGCGCTTATCAGAAGTTTCGGGGATCATTAATGCAGATTCGCTTTGAAGGAAGGACCTATCCAGCACGACATGAACGCCCTGGCTGGGACGAACCAGCTTTTCAGCTTCCGGCAAATTCATCTGCAGGATCTCGTCTACAAATACACCGGTGGCATTCACTACTGCTTTTGAATGAATTTTAAAGGATTTACCGGCTAGTTCGTCAAACGCCTCAACACCTGACACCCTGCCGGCCGCATCTTTCAGAAGACCATTCACTTTAACGTAGTTAAGTACGTGCCCGCCCTGTTCCATACAGGTCTGAGCAATATTTATAGCCAGCCTGGCATCATCAAATTTACCGTCAAAATAGCTGATCCCTCCTACCAGACCCGTGTCGTCAAGTCCTGGCATCCTGGAACAAACCTCTTTCCGGGTTAAAAAACGTGACCTTCCAAAACTGTATTTCCCAGAAAGCCAATCATACATTTTAAGGCCCGCCAGGTACTTCACGACCGAGAACCAGCTGAAGCATGGTATAATAAACTCTTCTCTGGATACAAGATGCGGAGCATTTACCTGAAGACGCCCGCGCTCCCTTAAGGCCTGGTAAACCAGGGAAACATCGCCCTGCGCGAGGTACCTGACGCCCCCATGTACAAGTTTCGTACTCCGGCTGGATGTCCCTTTTGCAAAATCGGCCTGCTCTAATAAAAGGGTTTTAAACCCTCGCGATGCTGAATCAAGGGCCGTTCCCAGTCCAGTCGCTCCTCCCCCAACTACGATTAGGTCCCATTCGTCCCCGGATTCAAGAATATTACGCTCCTGCTTAAAATATTGCATAAAAATAATAAATCGAAATAATACGCAATTATAATAAACATTTCGAAAGCTTTATGCCATTATTTTAAAAAAAAAGAGCTGTTCCGAATATGGGCCGCGCCGGCAATTTTCAATTAAATTTGTTTATTTTGCATTAACCTAAATACCCGCAACGAATGAGCAGTTTAGCAGAAAGGCATCAGTACATCCTGAAAAAACTACAGAAGGAGCAGTATATTAATGTTGTCGATCTTTGTAATGAACTAAAAGTTTCATCAGTAACCATTCGAAAGGATTTAAAACTTTTAGAAGACAAAAATCTGCTTTTCAAGATCCATGGAGGCGCTACGTTAAGCAATCCGTATACTGTAGACCGGCCGGTAAATGAGAAAGAAAAGCTTCAATCGAATGAGAAAACAAGTATTGGCCAGGCTGCGGCCGACCTTGTAAAGGAGAACGATTCAATAATCATAGCATCAGGAACGTCTGTCCTGGCATTTGCACGCTGCCTGCCGGCTAACATCAGCCTGACTGTTATTACTTCAGCGCTCAATGTTTCTATGGAACTGTCGCGCCATCCAAACATCGAGGTCATACAGCTCGGGGGTATGATGAGGAAGAGCTCCACTTCGGTCATGGGAGCATATTCTGAAAATATCCTGAAAGACTTTTTTTGCAACAAGCTGTTCCTGGGTGTCGACGGTATCGACCTTGAGTTCGGGCTCACAACTACCAATATGATGGAAGCCAGTCTCAATCGCCAGATGATCGGCGTGTCGCAAAAGACCATTGTACTGACAGATTCTACTAAATTTGGTAAGCGGGGTTTTGGCAAGATCTGCAATATTGACGAAATAGATCATATTATAACTGACAGGGGCATCTCAGATCATACCGTTAGGCAGCTTGAGACCCTTGGTGTACAGGTTACTATCGTCTGAGTCCTAATTATTTTACATTTATATCCAGAATTTAAAATGAATATCGGAATTATCGGCCTCGGAGATATGGGCTGCATATATGCTAAATCCTTTGCAAAGGTAGGTTACCGCGTATACGGCTGCGACTTGCCCCATAGAAGGGAGTTGCTTGAAGTAGAACTGGGCTCATTCGGGATCGAGGTCTTGGACGACGGCAGGGAAGTATCGCGTATTTCGGATATCATCTTCTATTCTGTTGAAGCTGAACGGATAGCCGAAGTGGTTCAACTATATGGCTCATATACCAAATACGGAGCTATTGTTGCCGGACAAACCTCTGTCAAACACCCTGAAATTGAAGCTTTCGAGAAGTACCTCCCAAAGGATACGCATATAATCACGTGTCATTCATTGCACGGCCCCGGCTTTGATCCCAGGGGGCAAAAGATGATAGTCATACCACACCGCACCAGCCGGGAAGCTTATCAAAGAATGACGGACCTCCTCACCGGACTGGGCTCTGTGATCGCCGAGATCCCCGATTATCATGAACATGATAAAATAGTTGCCGACACCCAGGCTGTTACCCATATGGGATTTGAAAGCATGGGCACAGCATGGAAGGAAGCCGGATTTTTCCCCTGGGAGAATGCCGCCTACCTTGGTGGGATCGATAATGTAAAGATCCTGATCACTCTTAGAATCTTCAGTTACAAAGCGCACATCTATGGCGGTCTTGCTATCCTCAACCCCTACGCCCGCCATCAGATAAAGCGATATGCTGAATCGGAGTCTGAGTTGTTCAAACTGATGATAAAGGAAGAGGAAGCAGCATTCCGGAAGCGTTTGTACCAGGCAAGGGATTTCATCTTCGGAAAAGATCATAAGCCGGTGATGCTGGATGAAAAGGTCATGCAGGAGTTTTCTCTCTCTGCAGGATCAGAAAACAGGAAGCCAAATTCACATTTAAGCCTTCTCAGCATGGTCGATGCATGGCATCATCTGAAGGTAAATCCGTATGATAACCTTATCTGCCAGACACCGCCTTTTCGCCTGCGTCTGGGAATTGCCGAATACCTGTTCAAGAATGAAGAGCTGCTGGAAGAATCAATAAGCACAGCTTTATTTGACAAGAGCATTCGTGGTGATGACCTGGAGTTTCACTCTGCTGTACGAGAGTGGTCATCTATTATCGTCTATGGCGATATGGAAGGCTATAAGCAACATTTCGAACAGGTCAAATCTTTCTTCTCTGAGCGGCTCGACCAGGGAAGGAAACAAAGCGCTGAGCTGATCAGGAAGTTACAGATGGAGTAAGATCCTGAGAATTGAAATTTCTTTCCGCCTGCAGAACATGCCGGCGGTTATGCGCGATTAGAAAACGAAAGGTATCTCCAAGCTTCATAGTGATCCATTTTGAAATAGAAACCGGAATTCTTGCAGAACCTATGTCTAACGCCCTTGCCTTTTGGAGATAAAGTAATAAAAGCTCCTCCTGGCGAAGGAATTCACTCAAAACCCCCGCGGCATCCAGGCTGGCGCCAGGTACATGCCCTTTAAATGCTTTATGCTTCTTAGTTCCGGTTTCCGGCGACATGATCTTTGTGAAATAGTCGCCAAGCCAGCCACTTCGGTAAAATTCATCAGAACGGATATGTGCCTTTTCTAATGCTTCATTTATTTTCGGAAGATAATAATCTCCATAACTGTTGAGGTGGTCCAGGCACTGAAGTACACTCCACCCCCCGTCCAGTGCCGGCTTATTTAATCTATTTCCCGGCGAATTTATATAATGCTTATTAACGATGTCTACCTGATTATCTATTTCAGCCCTGAGTTCATCGATTAACTCTGATCTATTGAATTTCATATCCTAATTTATGATACAAAATAAGCCATTGCCAAATGAATAATTGTTGGTAATTACCAAGATTTCAAATTACTATTTTATTGATCAGCTTACTGAAATTGCTTGGGTCGATACCTAAATAATTGGCAAGGTACTTATGCGGCACATGCTGCAGGATATGAGGGCTTCTGGTTAAGAGCCTTTTAAATTTTTCTTCTGAAGAACACGACAGCAATTCAGCCATACGTTCCAGGACACCCTTAAGTGCAAAGGAAACGCCCTTAAAGATCAGCCGGTCTATATTCTTATGCTCACCCATCAGTCTTTCAACCTCTTCAAACGGAGCTCTCAAAAACTCCGATCTGCTTATTGCTTCATAATAATACGAAGATTTCTGGTTGAGCAGCATAGCATCCAATACTCCGCCAAACGAAGGTGCGTAAGTAAAAACTAAAGTCGCTTCCCGGTCTTCCTCGTCCCGGTAATAAATGCGTTGAACACCGCTTAGAACGAAATACAGATATTTTTCCTTCTCACCTGCATGACTGATCAGCTCCTTTCTTTTAGCTGCATAGGGTTGCCAGATCGACGAAAAAGCGAGCCATTCAGCCTCGTTCAATTCGCCCATTCCCTCAACTAAATGCTTTAATTGTCTTAGTTCATTCGCTATCATTATCTTAAAAACTGTAACAGATCCCGACACGGTACCACGCCCCGAGCCGGGCCGGATAATGTAGTAATATGTTCCCGCCGGGATATTTGGAAGTAAATCAGAAGCTTAATTTATCGGCCTCAATATCCTGTCCCACCTGATCTTTTCTAAAACAGAGGCATTGTTATCGGTACTCATCCAGGTGATCATGGCCTTTCCCACGATATGGTCTTCAGGCACAAATCCCCAGTAGCGTGAATCTTCTGAATTGTGACGGTTATCGCCCATCATCCAGTAATAATCCATTTTGAATGTGTACGTGCCGGCTTTTTTACCATTTATAAGAATATCACTGCCTGACCTGCCTACTTTATTATTTTCGTACTTCTCTATGGCTTGTCCGTAAAGTGCCATAGTCGAATCACTCAACTCTATTGTCCAGCCCTTTTCAGGAATCTTTAGCGGGCCGAAATTATCGAGGTTCCATTTGAACCGGCCGTCATGTGGAAAAATACTTTCGTCATAAACATCCTTTGGTGAGATCATCTCAGTTATCGACTTGACATTCTGCCGGTTTTTAAAATCATCGTAACTGGCAGGAGGTATTATCAATACATAGTCATTGATACTTAGCTGCTGATAAACTTCAATCTTAAGATCTTTCAATAGCTCGGGATTCATCCCGTTACCATCTGTTCTTACATAATATGATGTTTGTGTTTTCGGGGCATTTTTAAAAATCTCATTATTGATATAAACCCTGGAATCAATAATTGAAACCACATCCCCTGGCTCCCCAAGGCAACGTTTTATATAATGCACCCGCATATCTACCGGGTTGTTACCGGCATCAGGTGCGTAATTAAATACAACAACATCTCCTTTTTTTACTTCACCCAATCCCGGAAGCCTGAAATACGGAAGCTGAATCCCATCCCAGTAAGTCTTTATTTTGCTGCTTCCTATCCTTGATTCTAAAAAAGGAATTGAGACCGGGGTAACAGGCATTCTTGGCCCATAAGACAGCTTACTTACAAAGAGATAATCTCCCGTTAAAAGCGTCCCTTCCATAGATCCCGACGGGATCGCGTAAGCAGAAAAAAGAAGCCCTCTGATCACCGTTGCTGCTATTACAGCAAAAAGAATCGCATCAAGCCACTCCCGGATTTTACTTTTCGGCTTAACTACCTCGTCATTGGTACCGGCATCGGCCTTAGGGGACAAAAATGGAATTTTCATAACACGCTATTTATGCTTGAAGATCAGACTCATATCCAAGCCGCTTGTTACAAAAAGTACTATCAGCAAACCGAATATTGTTCCCCGTGTTGTAGAACTAATGTCGAAGCCAGTCCTGAAATTCACGCCATCCAGTATCTACTGTCCTGCGGCCGGCATACATATAGATCCATGGAGACCTGTAGACCGGGCTATAATAACCCACGCCCATAGCGACCATGCCAGGCCAGGATGCAGGCATTACCTGGCGCACAAAGACTCAGAAAGCATCCTGCGCCTTCGTCTGGGTGAAGACATTTCGCTCCAGACGGTGGAATACGGCAAAAAATTTCAGATCAATGGCATCTCCTTTTCCCTGCACCCTGCAGGACATATAGTAGGATCGGCTCAGGTAAGGGTAGAGGATAAAGGTGAGGTGTGGGTAGCAAGCGGCGATTACAAGCTGCAGGACGATGGATTTTCCAAGCCTTTTGAACCGGTAAAGTGCGATGTCTTCATAAGCGAATCGACCTTCGGCCTGCCGATCTATAAGTGGCCGGAACAGGAAATTGTAATGAACGATATACGGGAGTGGTGGCTTCAGAACCGCATACAGAACAAAGCAAGCATATTGATGGGCTATTCGCTTGGAAAGATGCAGCGCTTGATAAATAACCTCCAGCCCTTTGATGGCCCGGTATATGCACACGGCGCCACCTTCAATTTGAATGAAAGACTCAGAGCGGCAGGCTTTAACCTGCCTTTCATCCCGCTGATCACACGCGATACAGATAAAAAGCTTTTCAGGGGAGCGCTGATATTGGCGCCGGGGTCGGTATTAAATACCAGTTGGATCAAAAAATTTGAGCCTTACTCAACCGGCTATTGCTCAGGCTGGATGGCTGTACGCGGTGCCAAGAACCGGAAAGCTATCGACCGGGGTTTTGTACTTTCTGATCATGCCGACTGGAACGATCTGGATACGGCAATTGCTGAATGCGGTGCACAAAAGATTTATGTAACTCATGGTTATACTCATACGTATGCCCGCTGGCTGAATGAGAAAGGCATTGAAGCCGCTGAAGTAAAGACTATGTACGGACAAAACGAAGACATTACAGAAGAGGAGATCATAGAACCATGAAGCGTTTTACCGAACTTTTCCTTCAGCTCGACCGCACCAATAAAACCAATGAAAAGGTCGGATTACTCAAAGGATATTTCTTATCCGCCCCTGAGGAAGACAAGATCTGGGCACTTGCGCTTTTCACCGGACGAAGACCACCCAGGAAGATCAAATCTTCCCAGGTTCAGGAGTGGGCACTGGAACTCGCAGGAATCCCCCACTGGCTCTTCAGGGAAAGTTATGGCAGTGTGGGCGACCTTGCTGAAACTGTGTCCCTAATACTTCCGCCACCCTCGGAAACAGGGGAGGAAAAAAGTTTGGCTCAGTGGTTTAATACACTGGCGGGCTTGAAAGATGCTGATGATCTGGAAAAGAAAAGTTTTATTTTAAATGCCTGGAAGCAGCTTTCTTCCTTCGAGATCTTCGTTTTCAATAAGCTCCTGATGGGAAGTTTCAGGATCGGCGTTTCGCAGACACTGGTTACACGTGCCATTGCTGACATCGCGGCCAGTACGCCGGCAATTATCTCACACCGGTTGATGGGAGGATGGGACCCGGCAGTTGTTTCCTACAAAGAGCTTATTCATTCAGAAAACGCAGGAGACGAATTCTCTAAGCCATATCCCTTTTATCTTTCCTATGCGATCCAGGGTACAGTTGATGAGTTGGGAAAAGCTGACGGGTGGTTTGCTGAATGGAAATGGGACGGGATCCGCTCACAGATAATTTTCAGAAACAATGATATCTATATCTGGTCGCGTGGTGAAGAACTGATCACAGACAAATTTCCTGAGCTGCTGGTTCTGAAGGATCATCTCCCTGAAGGAACGGCACTGGATGGAGAGCTGATATGCTTCGGTGAGACAAAGCCCCTTTCGTTCAATGTATTGCAAACGCGTATCGGCCGGAAGAACCTGACGAAAAAAATACTCGAAGATGCCCCGGCAGCTTTTATATCCTATGATATCATGGAATACCAGGGCCGGGATATCAGGAATGAGGAGCAGCAGAAAAGGCGAACTATTCTGGAAAACATTGTGAGCGCTGTCAACATACCGGCCGTTTTTAAACTCTCTCCGCTAATAAGTTTCCGGGATTGGAATGAACTCAAGGCTCTCCATTTACGGGCACGCGAATTTGCAGCCGAAGGTTTTATGCTCAAACATAAACAAGCACAGTATCTTTCAGGGAGAAAGAAAGGTAACTGGTGGAAATGGAAAACAGATCCTCTAAGCATCGATGCTGTCTTGGTTTACGCCCAAAAGGGAAGCGGCAGGCGTGCCGAACTTTATACAGATTATACATTTGCTGTGTGGGATGGCGATAAACTCGTGCCCTTCGCAAAGGCATATTCCGGCCTCACTGACAAGGAGATCGGTAAGGTAGATTACTTCATAAAAAGAAATACTCTTGAAAAATTCGGCCCTGTACGTACGGTAAAACCAGAGCTGGTCTTTGAAATTGGCTTTGAAGGAATTAATGCTTCCAGCCGTCATAAGTCAGGAATTGCCGTACGCTTCCCAAGGATTTTAAGATGGCGAACAGACAAGGGTATCAAAGAGGCGGATACACTGGAGAATCTGAGGGCGCTGCTGAACCAGTTTGAATAATTAAGAAACCGGCGTAATTTGCTGCTTGAATGCCATATTTGATACTGGGACAGGAGGCTCCAAAATCAAGTTTCACATCAGCTCCCGAGGAACCTCCAGTTTATATATCCTCCCGGGAATGAACGATAAATAATTACCTCCCCAACGTGCTCACAAAATTATTCAGCGTGATTAAATTATTGACAGCGTCGCCCATGGTATTATTGAAATACGCGTAAACGGTCTTTCCCTCTTCGATCCAGGCCCTGATATAACTGGAATATTCGTACAGGAAATCGTCTGTATATGATCCCCGGTAATTCCCTCCGGGGCCATGAAATCGAAGATAAACGCTGCTTCCATCCTGATCGATAAAGTCTGTTTGAGATCCCGCCTTATCATGTAAAACTATTCCCGCACCGTAGTTTTCGAGCATTTGATGTACTGCCTCAGTATACCAAAACAGTTTCCGGAATTCAATAGACAGAGTCCATTCTTCATCAGGATCGGCTTCACGGATGATCATTAACAGCCTTTCCAATTGTCTCAAAGCGCCAAACTGCAAGCCAGGAGGAAATTGCACCAGTAAACACCCTTTTTTGTCCCCCGCAGCCTTTATCACCTGCATAAACCGATGAACATCCGCATCCTTAAACAGCAAATCCCTCACATGGGTTATATCCCGCCACAATTTATAGGTAAAACGGAAACCGACGGGCACTTCTGCCGCCCACCTGTCAACCGTAGAGGGCATCGGAACTTTATAAAACGAACTGTTTACTTCAAGACTGTTAAATAAATGCCCGTAATAGCGCAGTCTTGAGCTGCCTTGAAATTCGGGAGGATATGCCGATTTGTTAGGAACAGGAAGTACCATCCCACTCGTGCCGGAAAAGAAACTGCTCTTAAATTCCATGCTGAAATAACATAAGCTCAGAAGTAAGGTTTTTCCTCAGGCCGCTCAATGTTAATTAAACAGGTTGTTCTGCAGCGCTTAGGCGCTTTTATCTAAAACAACCTTAACCAATCCCACAAAAAAAGAGGAACCAATGCGGTCCCTCTTTCATTATAAATCACCTTATTTTTTCTTAGTCGATCTTAACGAATTTCACAAGTGAAGGCCTGTCATGCTGGATCTTCTGACCAGTAGGGGTTAACAAACCCGTTTGCTGGTCGCGTTTAAAGAACAATATTTCATTTGTGCCCTGGCTGGTTACAAGCATCCAGTTACCTGAAGGATCGATATCAAATGTCCGGGAGCTCTTTCCTCCGATCGGCTGCCTGCCAACTACCGTTAGCTTTCCGGTCTTCTGGTCAATGGAGTAAATAGCAATTTCATTCAGAACGTTGCGCGTTGTCGCGTAAAGGAATTTTCCGTCAGCAGAAACATGAATATCGGCTCCGTCTGGCTTGCCTGTATAACTGTCATCAGCCATCTTAATGGTCTGGATCAAATCGATCCGGCCATTTTTATAAGTAAAGGCATTTACCGTACCATCAAGTTCGGTTACTGCGTAATAGAATTTCTTGTTCGGATGGAAAGTTGAGTGCCGCGGGCCTGAGCCGGGAGCAAGAGATACGAATCCCTGGGCCGTTGGTGTTAAGGGATTAGGGCGTTTCTTAGCATCAAATGCATAAACATTCATTTTATCAGTACCAAGATCAGCAGTGATCACAAATTTATTATCCGGTGAAACCACGGCTGAGTGCACATAAGGCTTAGTTTTAGCGATGCTTTTTCCCTCGTGTTTGATATCCTGAATATCAGATCCCAGCGTTCCGTCCGGGTTGATTGGCAGGGCTGTAATCGTTCCACCACCATAATTACCTACAAATACATACTTGCCGTTAGCGTCTACGGAAATGTAAGTAGGGCCACCACTGCCAGAGGGCACACTGTTCAACAGTTTAAGCTCACCTGTTTTTGAATTAAACGACATCGCATTGATGTTCCTGTTACGGTCCTCGCTTACGGCATAAACAAATTTACGATCATTAGTTACGGCGAAATAAGACGGACTGCCTACTGCAACCTTTGATTTATAAGTTGTTGAAGCGTCCTTGGTATCGAATTCGTACACATAAATACCTTCACTTTTTCCCGGAGCAGTGTAGGTTCCTATCAGTAAGTGATATTTAGTACCCTGGGCAAATAAAGAAGTTGAAATTGCCAGGAAAGTAAAGAGGCTAAGGAGTTTTCTAGTATTCATCGCACATTTTTTTTAAGCCACCAAGATATAAAAATTAAAGATCAGTAGGAACCAGGAGATTTGTTTTGCAGGTATTAAAAAACTTTTGTATTTTCGTTTAACGAAATCCCCGTTAACAGATCTCACCCAATTTTCACCTTATATTCTTTACATCCTCTTCGGGAAGGATTCGTATTTTGTTATTATCAGATCCGTAACAGAAGGGATAATGATCCGGTATACATCCGGGACAGCTTCGGCAATTTCCCGAAGCCTTCCCGGAACTGTCCCGGAACCATCCCGGAACTGACACGAATGAGTCTGCACGAGATTACCTAACATTCTCGAACGCTTTCGGAAAGATTGTACTGATTTTTTTGATGGGATCAGATGATCGGATAAACGGCATCGGTATTAACTTAAAGTTAATCAACCCGCGGCATATATCCAAATATTTACCAAATTACTGTGCTTCCTGCCTGACCACGCCACCCGGGAAAAGCGCAGATTATTTAAACCCAATCCTGTTTCGTCCGGTATGGCATTTCTGAAAGCCGGGATGTAACAAAATTACAATATTATAGCGGCTATGAGATCGCAGGCAAATTAAAAATTGAAATAAGACCGGGCGTTATGATATGATATATCCTGAACAGTCTTCCCTAACCACTCAATATCGTAAGGTAGTTCGCCATTTTCTACATCCTCTCCGATAAGGTTACATAATATTCTGCGGAAGTATTCATGTCTCGGGAACGACATAAAACTTCTGGAATCGGTGAGCATACCTATAAAGCGGCTTAACAAACCCATGTTTGAAAGAGCGTTCAACTGCCTGGTCATGCCGTCTTTTTGGTCCAGGAACCACCAACCTGATCCAAATTGTACTTTACCGGCTACCGAACCATCGTTAAAATTGCCGACCATTGCCGCAATAAGCTCATTATCGGCCGGGTTCAGATTATAGATAATCGTTTTTGTAAGCCTGTTGTCATTATCCAGCTTGCTTAGGAACTTAGACAGTGCCTGTGCCTGTGTGAAGTCGCCGATGGAGTCCCACCCCGTGTCCGGGCCTAGTACCCGCAGCATCCTGGAGTTATTATTACGCAGGGCCCCGAGGTGGTACTGCTGCACCCAGCCTTTTTCATGATCCCAGATTGCGAAATGGAAGAGCATGGCTGATTTGAATTTCCTCACCTCTAGTCCGGACAATACCTGTCCTGCCCGTATTTTCAGGAAGATGGCTGCAATTTCCTCATCGCTATAATCTTCGGCATAGATCTGTTCCAGTCCATGATCTGATACGGAACAGCCATTGGCAGCAAAGTAGTCATGACGCTTACGCAGAGCCGAAAGATATGTACTGATATCCATTATGGCTTGACCCCATAACTGTTCGAGCCGGCCGATATATTCGTTCAATGCTTCAGGATTATCAGCGCTCATAGCCTTATCCGGCCTGAACGCGGGTAAGACCTTTATCGAGAATCCATCATTAGAGATCCTCTGGTGATGTTCCAGGCTGTCCAGCGGATCGTCCGTGGTACAAACAGTCTTTACATTCATCCGGCTTAATAAATTACGGACAGAATATTCCGGCGATTGAAGCTTTTCGTTACATTCATTCCATATCTTTTTGGCTGTGGCCGGAGAAAGAATGTCCTTGATATCAAAGTAACGCTGCAGTTCAAGATGCGTCCAGTGATACAGGGGATTGCGCAGGGTGTACGGAACCGTTGCCGCCCATTGTTCGAACTTTTCCCAGTCGGAAGCTGCTCCTGTGCAATATTTCTCATTCACACCATTGGCACGCATTGCACGCCATTTATAATGATCACCGTAAAGCCATACCTGGGTTATATTTTCAAATACCAGATCGGAAGCTATCTGCTCAGGAGGCAGGTGGTTATGATAGTCTATTATAGGCATATCCTTCGCAAAATCGTGGTAAAGCTGCTTTGCAACATTCGATTGCAAAAGGAAATCCTCGTTTAAAAATGCTTTCATTTCTTAGTTATTTATGGGTTTTGGGCTGTGGGCTGTGGGCTGTGGGCTTTGTTATATTAATATTAAGGTTCTCTATTTACATGGGTGGAAGCTCAAAGCTCACAACTCACAGCTCATTGCTCATCTCTCATTGCTCATTGCTCATTGCTCATCTCTCAACGCCATCTCACTACAACGATATCCCTCTCTTCCAGGGAATAAAATCATCCTGTCCATGCTTCACCGCAGCTATTTCCGTTTCGCCGCTTGCCACACTGATCACATAATCCAAAATACGTTCCCCTGCTTCGGCTATTGTTTCCTCACCTTCAATAATTGACCCGGTATTAATGTCGATTATATCACGCATTTTATTGAACAAGGCAGTATTAGTTGCGATCTTGACTACCGGAGCTATCGGGTTGCCGGTTGGCGTTCCCAGGCCGGTTGTGAATAACACCAGGTTTGCGCCAGACCCTACTTCCGCAGTGGTAGATTCGACGTCATTGCCCGGGGTACACAGTAAGCTCAAGCCCGGCCTGGATACTTTCTCGGGATAATCCAGCACTTCCACTACAGGAGAAGTACCGCCCTTCTTCGCAGCACCTGCCGATTTAATAGCATCCGTAATAAGACCATCCTTAATATTTCCAGGTGAGGGATTCATATAGAAACCTGATCCGGCATCGTCTGCGAGCTTGCTGTAGCTCCGCATAAGGGTCGAAAAGCGTGCAGCCTGTTCCGTGTCGACACAACGGTCGCTGAGGTTTTGTTCCACCCCGCATAACTCCGGAAATTCTGACAATATAACAGATCCTCCCATGGCTACCAGCAGGTCGGACGTATAACCTATGGCCGGATTCGCCGAAATGCCCGAAAAGCCATCTGAGCCGCCGCATTCAAGTCCGATACAAAGCTTACTCAACGGCGCAGGACGGCGTTCTGAACGGTTAGCCTGGATTAAACCTGCCAGGGTTTGCTTGATCGCCATTGATAGGAGATCAGCTTCAGTTCCAACAGTTTGCTGATCCAGAATATAAAGTGGTTTATCGAAAGACGGGCTCCGCTTTTTGATCTCCGCCTGTAAAGCCGATACCTGTGCATTCTGACAGCCGAGGCTTAGTACCGTTGCCCCTGCAACATTGGGATGAGTGATGTATCCTGCAAGTAAGCCGCACAAGGTTTCGGAATCCTGGCGGATTCCGCCGCAGCCGCCGTCATGAACCAGGAACTTGACACCGTCGATATTGGGGAATACCCTGTCCTGCTTTTCCTCGCCTGTTTCCAGGAAGACGGGGGCATTGAGAAGTGCATCTTCATTGCCGCCCTCCCTGATCATATTAATAAGTTTTACGGCATGGTTATAATATTTCTTCTTACGTCCATACCCCAGTGGAGCAACGAGGGATTCCTGCAAAACCTCAAGATTTCTGTTCTCGCAGAAGACCATCGGGATAACCAACCAATAATTCGCAGTTCCCACACTCCCATCTGAACGATGAAATCCCATAAAGGAGCGACCCTCGAACCTGCTGGTATCCGGTTTGTTCCAGCTAAGTTTGCGGTCGCGCACCTCGAAGTCATTTGCCGCATGCTTAACATTCTCCGTGGTGATAAGGCTTCCTTTCGGAAGGTCAGTTTGCACAATGCCCACGAGGACGCCATACATAATGACTTCACTGCCGGCAGGCAAGGCAAGCGCAGTAAATTTATGTTTTGCTTTAACATCGTCCTGAAGGACTATTGTTTCACCGTTGCTGGTGACAGAATCGTTTCTTTTGAGGTCAGTCAAAGCCACAATTATATTATCATCCGGATGGACCTTCAAGTTATTCTGTTTCATCAAGCTTTCTGATTTTTAGAATTCATTTTTTTCATATTTTCCATCACACCTGTGTCGCTGATAGTGCGAACATGTTCTTTTACCGCGTCGGCAAATCCGGGCAGGGCGGAAAGATCCGCACTCCATAATTGTTCGTTTGAAAGTGCAGAACTGACAACTTCCTCAACCGACCCGGCGTTAGACCAAAGATCGGAGTAATAAGAGGCATGTTCATCATCTATCTTATAGTTTTTCCCCTGCGCTATCCCCTGAAAACTTTTTTCACGCTGTTCTGACCGCATAAATAATAAATACGCAGCAAAGCCAAAAGCAATATGCTGCGGAACCGTGTTAAAGGTTTCATAATAACGTAAAAGTACCGGAACCACACGCATCTTAAGTTTCAGCGTATAGTTAACGCATATACCTATCCACTGATGCCTGATAAAAGGATTGCGGAAGCGGTCAAGGACCTTGTTCGAAAATTGCAACGCATCTTCGGGCTCCACCGGATGGGGAATTGCGCGGGCGAGATCACGGTGAAGCAATTCGGTGATGAATGCAGAAAACTGATCATCAATCATTGCCGAATGCACCGTATCGAAGCCGGCCAGTACCGCAAGGCCGCAGGTTAAAGAGTGCGATCCGTTTAACAAGCGGAGCTTTAGCTCTTTGAACGTCGCAATGTCGGGCGTTATGACTACTCCCGGGTCGGCTCGCCAGAATGACAGGATATCTTTAACCCTTTCGTCTCCCTCTATCGCCCACAATCTGTACACTTCGGCAATAATCAGCAGATCATCCTTATAACCGAGCTGCTCCTCAAGTACCTCTAAAGCTTCAGCATCCGGCTTTCCGGGAACAATTCTGTCGACCAGTGAATTACAAAACGTATTACTATGTTCCAGCCAATGAAAGAAACCCTCTTCCAGGTTATTTTGCTTCGCCAATGTAAAAACTATCTCCCTAAGCACCCTGCCGTTATCAGAAATAAGCTCGGTAGGAACTATTACCAGTCCCCTATCCTTATCACCGTTAAATGCCTTATACCTTTCATGTAATACTGCCAGCAATTTACCGGGAAACGACCCGGGCGGATTGGCGCTTATATCATCATCTGTAAGCTGAATACCTGCCTCCGTAGTATTTGAGATAATGATTTCCAGGTCGCGGGATCGGGCTATAGCAAGTATATCGTTCCATTCCGTGTGCGCATTTATCACCCTGCTTATTGATGAGCAGATGATGTTTTCTTCGGTTTTTTGGCCGCTTTCAATACCCCTTACAGCTACGGTGTACATCGAGTCCTGCCGGTCAAAATCGTCGGTATTGCCTTTACTCGTTGATTTTACAACTACTGCCCGGCCATTAAATATGCCCGACTTATTTGCCTTATCAATAAAATAATCGGGAAGCCCGCGCAGCAACACTCCCGTACCAAATTGAAGTACTTTTTCGGGGAGGTCAGAGGCTTTTGCATGAAAGCGCCTGAGCTCTTCGTTGCCTCTAATACTAATTAAATTTTCCTTGTTCAGTATCATATCTATACAATGTGTTTGAGTCGTAAGATTCGTTGGAAGTTTTTACTTCCCATTCAACCAGCTTAAAAGGCTTGATTGCAAATTCGCCGGCTCCGCAGGTATAACTTGCAGACTTGCTGCATTACTCCTGTATGCGTTCCGGACTACTGTCAAATCCTTCTCTATCTCGGCGGTGTTTGAATTGCTGGCGTTACCATCAGTACTGCCGGCGATCAGCAGCTTCCTGGGCGCGAGGCTCGCTGCCAGGTCAGGAAGATCGTATTGACCGATTGACCCTGGCACGGCGCTAAATAAAAACCTCGGATTATACCGAAAGTTCTTCACCACCGACCGGTAAGAAGAATATGGTTCGATCAGCGCTATCCGGCTGATCGCCGGCTCGAAAGCCGCAGCATGCAGGAGAACAGGCGTAAACTCTTGTTTCGCTAAGCCGGAAACCTCTGTAATACCATCCTGCTTCATCAGTAGCCGGGTCAGTTTAACGGCATCAGAGGCATGTATTCCCACTATGCTCTTCCCAACCAATAATGCGGCGAACCATGAATTATAAGGAACGTTGTTGATGTTCGAATCGCCCCTGAATATACCGGGGCCCATTTCTCCATAGCCTATGAGATCAGGAACAAGAACGGTGACACCATTATTGACCAGAAACTCAATAGGCCCGCCAACTGCCGCGTCAGCTTGATTTCCTTGGGGATTCAGGTAAAGTACGCCCTTGCCGGATGGCTTATCAGGCTTAAACAACAGGTAAGGGATTGGATAATCCTGCTGATCGGCTAAAATGTATTTCTCAACACCATAGCCCTTTCGCGGACTACGGCCAACGAAGAGCGGTGCGGCGGCGGGAGCAGGTTCTTCATAAGCAGAAAGGCTTTTTGCGCGTGGCAGTATCTGAGACCGGTGTGAATTTGTTTTCCTGAGTGCTTCCAAGCTTTTCATACGCATGTTTGCATTCCTCGCATTCAGATCAAATACCGTTGCACTTTTAAGAGAGGTGGAGATCTGACCGTCCCTAGTTACCAGCAGATCGTCTGCATCCAGCATGGGGATCCTAATATCAGTAGAGTCGCCAGGGTTGTTCAGCGTCTCCTGGAAAAATGCGTACATCGCCTCCCGGTTCTTTTTTGTAGAAGCATGCGGCCCGTCGTCGCTTACCATTTTAAAAGATCCGGGGTTGCCGTAAGCCTGGTATATCTGCGAAATTTCCCTGGCACTTTCCTCGACGCCCTTAATCGGAAACATATCCATCGTCGTTGCTATCAGCAAAGCCGGCTTTGGAGCCCGTACTGCCAGCAGGTCGGCCATATCAAGACCTTTCAATATGCTTCCGGGGAAATTTTGTTCAGCATCCTGAGGCCCGATAGTCTGAAAGATCCGGGTCATATTTGTGATATAATTTTCGGGAGCAACCGCCTTGAACCGGGGTTCCATGGCCGCGATGTAAGAGCTCTGAGTGCCACCACCCGAACGGCCGGTGATGCCAATTCGTGCGGTATCTACTTCCGGCCGGGTAACAAGGTAGTCCAGCGCCCGGATACCATCCCATATCATGGTACTTGCAAGTGTATTTCCTGTAATAAAGGCCTGGGCACCGACGTATGAATGCTCGCCGGTTGGTGAACCTAAGTCAGATTTTTTCTTTTCAGGGTTATAGTACTGAAGGCGCTCGCCTTGTCCCAAAGGGTCGAATGCGAAAACTACAAAGCCCTTTTTCACCAGGTTAACCAGAATATTCTGGTAAGACCGGTAGCCAGTTTCGGAGTGCCCGCTGCAGTAGATCACCGCCGGAGCATTGGTGGCGTTTGCGGGAATAAAAAGGGATGAAGTAACATAAAATCCGGGCTGCGATTCAAAAATAATGTTCTCGATCGTATAACCATCTTTCTTCCTTACCCCGGTTATAACGGGATTCAAGGGTGTTTTTTCCGGGAACTTGCCGATCACATCAGCCAGCGTCTGGCGGACCATATTCTGTCGGCTTTTCCATTCGTTCAACGACTTGATAGCTGCTACATTCTGCGCCCGCTTATCGAGCTGCTTATAGGCTGTCTTCGAAAGGTGATGATACAGTGTGTTGGGAGCATCACTAAAGCTCATCAGCCCTTTTATGATGTCCAATTCCTTATTTTGGGCTTTGGCTGCATCCAAAAAGCAAAATAATGAGGTGAGAACGATTGCGGTTACCACCTGGCTGGAGAGCCGGAAGCAAAATAAGTTCAGTAATTTTGATTTCATAATAAGCGAACTGGGATGGTCATTTACCTGAATATCTGATATGGCTCAGACGAAAATCCGTATTTAGCAAGTCTAGGCAGATAAACCCCAGGAAACAAAAATCAGACAATAAATTTATGCAATCGATGCCGGGATTCCGCGCCGGGTCAGGTTACGATACGGCCCCGGTCAATGCCAGGGGCGAAGCAATTCGATTTTGTATATTTATGCGCTGGTGGCTCAAATACTAATTTAAAAATGTTTAAACCCGTAACCATAAAAGATATTGCTAAAGCGCTTGGCCTGTCGCCATCCACGGTTTCGCGGGCTCTCCGGGATGGCTATGAGATAAGTCCGGAAACGAAAAGGATCGTTAAGGAATATGCTGACAAGATCGACTACCGGAGCAATCCCATTGCGTTAAGCTTAAAAGGCAGAAGAAGCTATTCGATCGGAGTTGTGGTGTGCGAGGTAGCAAACAGTTTCTTTTCCCAGGCAATTAACGGCATTGAATCCATTGCCTATAACAAAGGGTACCGGGTTATTATATCGCAGAGCCACGACCTGTATGAACGCGAGGTTATCAACACAAAGCACCTGGCCAACAGCTCCGTAGACGGGCTGCTGATTTCCATGGCTGCAGAGACTACTGATTTCTCACATCTTTCCAGCTTGCACGAAAACGGCTTGCCGATCGTCTTCTTTGACCGGGTAATAGATCAGATACAAACGCATAAAGTAATAGTCAATAATTTTTCGAGCGCTTTTGAAGCTACTGAATTACTTATAAAACGCGGCCACTCCCGTATTGCGCATTTAGCCAGCGCTCCACACCTGTCTATAACCACAGAACGAATGGACGGTTATACAGCGGCCCTGAATAAACATTCCATAGCCTTTAACCCTGAATATGTTCAGTATTGCCCGCATGGCGGCCGCATTTACGGTGAAGTAGAAGATGCCGTAAAAAAACTGCTCAGCCTGCCAGATAGTGCTGATGCAATTTTTGTCTCCAGTGACCGGCTGAGCATAGGGTGCCTTAGAGCTCTCAAAAAATTTCATTTAAACCCTGAGGACATGCCTGTAGCCGGTTTTTCAAATTCTGACGTAGTTGAGCTTCTTAAACCAACACTTTCTTATGTAAGACAACCGGCTTTCGAAATGGGAAGAATTGCGACAGAGTTACTTATCGGTCTGATCGAAGCCAAATATCCTGTCACAGAATTTGAAACAAAAGTACTGGACACCGAGCTGTTCCTTAACGACGGACCGCTGGCGACAGGTTCAAAGTCTGTCTGATACCGTCTAAAGGCTCTTATTTTCATAAATTTCTTTCTATCTTGATCGCATTATTTATGTGTTAAATAAGGATTATGATGCAAAATTTCAGGCTCATTCCCGACGAGGCCTTTGGCATAAAAGCGATTGTCCGTATCCGGGATATTGATGCCATAGTCCATAACTTCAGGCTATTTAAAGCCAAAGCCGATCAGACAAATACTATTTGTGCCGCCGTACTTAAAGGTGATGTATATGGCTTGCAGATCAAAGACGTAGCACCTGCCCTGTATGAAGAAGGCGCCCGTTATTTTTTCATAGAGGAACTGGGTGAGGGAGTTGAACTTCGGGGTATCCTTCCTTATGATGATATCCATATTTATGCTTTGGGCGGGCTGCTCCACGATGAAGAGCGATATTTTAAAGAGTATCGGCTTAAGCCATGCCTGAATTCGCTTGAGCAGATAAAGCGCTGGAATGCCTACTGCAAAGATCACGGAAGAGGTTCGGCTATCATTCATCTTGACACGCACATGAACCGGCTGGGCTTGTTGGATGACGAGGTTCAGATCCTGAGCGAGAATTATAAAGAGCTCACTTCTGATATTAACATAGAATTCTTCATCAGTCATTTTTACGACATTAAAGGCTCAGATCCGTCCAATTGCTACCGTCAACTGGAAGTACTCGACGGTTACCGTGCTAAATTACCTGACGTGCCGGTTTCATTTGCCTGTACAGACAGTGTTATCCTCCTGGATAATAAAGTCTTTAATTTTGACATGATCCGGCCGGGAATAGGGCTGGTAGGCGGAGCTCCGAATGCCGCAAGCCCCATTTCTCCCGACGCCAGGCATACGATGGAAGTCTATGCAAAAATATCCCAGGTAAAGACTGTTAAAAAAGGGCAAACCATTGGCTACGGAGGGGCGTATAGTACAAAAAAGGACACCCGCCTGGCGCTGGTACATATTGGATACAAACACGGATATCTACGGCTGTTAAGCGAAATTGACACCAATCCTAAGGGAGTTTACATGTTTATCGCCGGATATAAGATCCCTGTTATCGGGAAGATCTCATCGGGCGCTACAACAGTAGACGTAACGGATGTACCGGAAAAAATACTGGAACAATATCATTATGCCGAAGTGATCGGTCCGAACGTGGATATTAAAATACTTGCCGATATCAGCGGCTGTTATGATATCCTGGGTGCGCTTGGCGGGATAAATTCACGCATCGCAGATTATACACTTGAAGATTTCAATACCAGATTTCATAACACGGGTTTCTAACATCAGCTCCATGAACTTCGACATTAACGGAATAAGATCACAATTCCCTGCATTAAACCGGGAAGTAAACGGTTTTCCAGCGATATTCTTTGACAGTCCAGGCGGAACTCAAACACCTCAGCGGGTTATCGACAAGATGGTTGATTACATGATCCACCATAATGCAAACAGCGGCGGTGTTTTCGCAACTACAGTAGAGACTGATGAGCTGATCTTTAATGCACGTAAAGCTTTCGCTGATTTCTTCGGCTGCGATTGGAAGGAGGTGTCTTTCGGAGAAAATTCGACGGCGATAAACTTCAGACTTTCACAAGCGATCGCCAGAGACCTTAAGCCAGGTGATGAGATCTTAATTACCGACATAGACCATGATGCCAACCGGAGCCCCTGGGAGATACTCGCTGAACGGGGAATAGTGATCAAAAGCGTGAAGGTTGATACAGAGACGTTGACATTGGATATGGACGACCTGGCAAATAAGCTTCCTTCCAAAACCAAAGTCGTTGCATTCAATTACGGCTCAAACGCGGTTGGCACGATCAGCGATGCCAGGAAGATCATCAAACTTGCTAAAACAGTAGACGCAATAACAGTTGTTGATGCTGTTCATTATGCTTTGCATGGGGTACTGGATGTGAGGGGTCTCGATGTTGATTTCGTTTTCTGTTCTGCTTATAAGTTCTTCGGTCCGCACATCGGGGTTCTGTACAGCAAAACTCAAAGAATGGATCAGCTTAAAACTTTGAAGGTAAGCGCGCAGAAGGATCATGCACCTGATAAGTTCGAAACAGGCACCTTAAGTCATGAGGCAATTGCAGGTGCAGCAGAGGCAATTGCGTTTATCGCGGAGATAGGAAGCAAACATCCTCAATATTTGAATGAAAGCCATTCTAAGAACAGCCAAAGGAGAAATAATATTATCTGCGGCATGATGGCACTTGAAGACTATGAGATACCGTTGGCTAATTATTTCAAGGATGAGTTAAGAAAGATCAAAGGTTTAAAACTCTATTGTCCGCCCAAACAACAGCTCTGCACGTCGACGATATCATTCAGGCTGGAAGGTATCCATCCCCTGGATGTTGCGAAACGTTTAGCTGAAAAGGGAATCTTCGTGTGGGCCGGCGGCTTCTACGCCGTAGGGTTAATGAAGGCGCTCGGATTAAGCGATAATGGCGGAATGGTAAGAATAGGGCTTGCACCGTATAATACAAAAGAGGAAATAGAAAGAACCTTGCAGGAAATACGATCAATTGCCGGGGCGTTGTAAACGAAAAAATTTACTTTTATCTGCAACTATATTGCTCCCGAATTGTTAAACCAGCAAAATAGCCTTGCCTTTACACCAAAAAAGTTTGATTTTTACCAATAGATTAAACTTATTAACCTAAAAAACTAAATACAAGATCATGGTCAAAACATTTCTAACCTTAGCTGCAGCCAGTACTTTGTTCGTGGCCTGCAGTACTACTGCTTCGCGCAGCAATGGTGCAGATTCCAGTGGAAGCGCTGCGGAGGATACTTCTGCTGTATCGGTAGAAACAAAAGCGGCTAATACGAGTTACAAACCCGCCTTCGCCGGGCAAACCCGGATCGGGGCGGTAAAAACCGGCACCGCCTTTGAAAGCAAAGTCCTTACGTCAGATCTTAAAAGTCCCTGGGGAATTGTACAACTCCCTGACGGTAAGTTCCTTATAACAGAAAAAGGCGGCACAATGAAAATCGTGAACCAATCGGGAGTCGTCGGCGCAGCGCTCAGCGGTGTTCCTGCTGTTGATCCTAAAGGTCAGGGCGGCTTGCTCGGCATTACTATTGACCCGGCCTTTGAGCAGAACCGCATGGTTTATTGGGCGTTCTCAGAGCCTGTATCAGGTGGGAACCATACCAGCCTGGCAAAGGGCAAGCTGTCGGCTGACGAGAAAAGCATTGAGAATGCTACTGTGATCTACAGAGCCACCCCTGCTTATAACGGAAGTTTACACTATGGCGGCCGCGTAATTTTCGACAGGCAAGGGAATTTGTTACTGAGCACCGGTGAACGTTCGGATATGGTAACAAGACCGCAGTCGCAGGATACAAACTCAGGCTTGGGAAAAATAATCCGCATTACCACAGACGGAAAGCCAGCCGCCGGCAATCCGTTCCTGACAAATGGCCAGGGACGGCCTGAAATATACTCCTATGGCCATAGGAATGTTCAGAGTCTTTCTATTCACCCGGTTACGGGCGACATCTGGGAAGCCGAGTTTGGACCGCGGGGAGGTGATGAAATTAACCTGGTGCAAGCGGGTAAGAATTACGGCTGGCCAACAATAACCTACGGTATAGAATATAGCGGTAAAACTATAGGTGATGGCATTCAGCAAAAAGAAGGTATGGAACAACCTGTGTATTACTGGGATCCTGTTATTTCTCCAAGCGGCATGACTTTTTATAGTGGAAAGGGTATTTCAGAATGGAAGAACAATCTGTTTATAGGAGGCTTGAGTGGCATGCACATTGCCAGGCTTGTCATTGAAAACAATAAGGTTACCGGCGAGGAAAGATTGCTTTCGGGTGAGAACCAACGGTTCCGGGCGGTAATCGAAGGTAACGACGGCGCTCTTTACGCCGTAACTGACCAGGGAAGACTGTACTGGATCGGAAAAAAATAACAAAGTCGTATACCCTTTTCAATAAACAGGAGCGGCACTGATCAGTGCCGCTCCTGTTTATTGAATAATGTTGAGTCGGCTATTACTAAGGGCAGCTGCACTGCCGATTGGTTGTGAAGACAGAAGACATTATCCGTTTTGAATGCTTAACTTACATTAGCTTTTTATATAATTGTAACATGCAAAAAATATATATGGGGGATACTGGGCTGAAGGTTTCCCCCGCAGTGTACGGATTCTACAGGTGGCATAAAGTCAAAGATGCGAAGGCTACTTTGGAGAAGATCGTCGACCTTTGCCTTGATCTGGGAATCAATACATTTGATCACGCAGATAGCTACGGAAACTACCAGTGTGAGGAATTATTCGGTGAGCTTTTGGCTGGCAAAAACTTCAAACGCGAAGAGGTAGTGATCTTTACTAAGTGCGGCTTAAGGTTGCCGAACCCACAGGATCCTGAAATCACGACCAGACATTATAATACTTCTGCAGCGCACATCACCAAAAGTGTTGAAGCATCTCTCAGAAAATTAAGAACCGATTATATAGATATATTTTTGCTGGATAAAGTCGATCCAATCTCCAACCTGGAAGAAACTGCACTGACACTTGAGAAACTCGCCGACTCCGGAAAGATCCGGAATATTGGAATAGCAAATTTCTCCGTCTTTCAGCATCAATTGTTAAGCTCCTATTTAAGAAAGCCTATTGTTACTAATCACATAGAGTTCAATTTATTGAACACCCAGGCCTTGGATAACGGGCAACTTGATTATATAAAGCAAAAGTACATGCAGGCACTTGCTTCAGCTCCCCTGGCTGAGGGACAGATTGCTAATGGAAGCGGAATTCAGGCTACCCAGGTCAGGGAGAAACTGGAAGAACTCAGCGCTAAGTACAACGCTGACATAGAAGCCCTTGCCGTAGCCTGGCTGGTTAAACTTGGTACTATACCGTTAATCGGCACAACCGACGAACAGAGGATCAGGAATATTGCAAATAGCTTTTCTATAGATCTTGATCACCAGGACTGGTACGAGTTGTATAATATATCAACTGAATTCCAGAGTGTAAAATCTTGACAACAGGATATTGTGCGAGGGCAGGGCAACCGGTCTCAGGATAAAGCTTCCGGCGGTGGACTTCCCGTTGTTCGGAACTTATCCTCGGGAAGCGGTATAAATTCCATGTTATCTGTTGGTGGCAGCAATATCCTTCCGGCGGCCCAGTCTGCCTTAGCTTGTTCGATACGCTCCTTCCGGGACGACACAAAGTTCCACCAGATATGTCTTGGCCCAAGTTGTTCGCCGCCAAGCATCATTATTACTGAGTCTTCTCTGGCGATGATCAGCGGATCGACCCCTTTGGTGAAAACCAGCATCTGACCCGAAGGATAAACCACTCCCGACATTTCGACGCTTCCTTTCACAATATAGAAGCCGCGCTCCTCATGTTCAGGCGGAAGCCCGAAGCGCGCGCCCTTGTCGAGAACGATATGCATGTAAAATAAGGGCGAATGGGTTTTAACACTGTTCTTCAATCCGTAAGCGTTACCTGCGATCAGCCGCATCCAGACGCCGGTATCTGTGTAAACAGGAAGCTGATCCGGTTTATAGTTATCAAACGCCGGCTCGGCCTCCTCGTCTTTTTCAGGCAAAGCTACCCATGTCTGTATCATTTCCAGTCCGCCGGTTAAAACCGAAGGGTCTTCAAACCGTTCTGAATGAGCGATACCCTTACCCGCGGTCATCCAGTTCACCTCACCCGGCAGGATGATCTGCTCAACACCCAAACTATCGCGGTGTGTAACCTGTCCGCCGAACAAGTAGCTCACTGTCGAAAGGCCAATGTGAGGATGGGGAAGTACATCCATATCAGAGGCCATGGACGGCTGTATACCAACAGGGCCCGCATGGTCCATAAATATAAATGGCCCCACCATGCGGTGCAGCCTGAAAGGAAGGATACGCTTTACATCCATACCCGGTGCGATTGAAGCTTTGCGCGCTTCTATAACGATATCAAGCATAACAGAACGATGTAGCGTAATTTAATCATAATTATTCTTCCCTCCCATGGGATATTTAATTATACTTAACCGACAAAACTAAACAGGCTTTGATGTCAGTCGATCGTCAACGTAAGATATTGAAATATAGCCTGATCTGATTTTAGCTGATATTATGCAAGTTTATAAAAATAGATCTTTTTTTCTCGCCTTAGCTATCGCCGTATCGCTGGGCGTGGTAGCTGCAAGTGAAAGTCCTTTAATACGGTTTACATCCCAGGCCAGGCAAGCATCACAGGCAGAGAATATTAGAGTAGATCGTAACAACGGTCCTGATTCGACCCGCTTTAGCCACAGCACCTTAATATCGGGCTTCGACGAGCCCATGCAAATGGCTATCCTGCCCAATTACGATGTGGTGGTAGTTGAAAGAAAGGGCGCTGTCCGCTATTTTAATAACAGCACCAGGGAATTATCCACCATTGCCCAGTTCAATGTATTCAGTGGAATAGAAGACGGCCTTCTTGGAGTGGCTGCCGACCCTGCTTATGAGAAAAATCATTGGATATATTTCTACTATGCCGTTGCAGGGGAGAAAAACATAAGTGAACTAGCCCGCTACGAACTGACCGGGGGCAAATTGCAGCTTGCATCGAAAAAGGTCTTACTAACTGTCCCAACCCAGCGAAGCTATTGCTGCCACTCAGCCGGCCACGTTACCTTCGGATCTGATGGCCTACTCTACCTCTCTATTGGTGATAATACTAATGCCGAAGAGATCGAAGGTCACAATCCTATCGATGAGCGGCCCGGAAGAGAATTATCTGACGGTCAGGCTTCTACTGCAAACAGCAATGACCTCCGCGGAAAAATACTACGCATCCGGCCCGAGCCGGACGGAACATACAGTATCCCCGATGGCAATCTCTTCCCAAAAGACGGATCTGCAGGGAGGCCTGAGATATTTGCCATGGGATTACGTAATCCCTTCAGAGTTTCGGTTGATCCTAAAACACAATATGTTTACTGGGGTGATGTCGGACCAGATACTCAGGTCAAAACCGAAGATGGGAAGCTGAGTTATGATGAAATCAACCAGGCGCGTAAACCCGGCTTTTTTGGCTACCCCTACTTTCTTGGGAATAATGTAGCCTTTCCCGATTATGATTTTGCAACTAAACAGGAAGGACCAGGGAAGGATCCTTTACGGCCATATAATGACTCGCCGAATAATACAGGTATAAAAATGCTGCCGCCGGCTCAGCCAGCCTTTATCTGGTATGGAAAAGGTCCCTCAAAAAAGTGGCCGGTATTGGGATCGGGAGGCGCGAGTGCGATGGCCGGCCCTGTCTATTATAGCGATCTATATCCAGCCGCACCTTATAAATTACCGGAATACTATAATGGTAAGCTTTTTATCTATGACTGGATCCGGAAATGGATAATAGCTGTTGAGATGGATGCTGATGGCAATTACGTGTCGATGGAACGTTTCCTTCCGCAGCTGCGTGTAGTGGCACCGATCGACATGCAGATCGCGTCCGACGGTGCTATTTATCTTCTGGCATATGGAACGAACTGGTTTGCCAGGAATACCGATTCAGGAATTATCAGGGTGGAATATTCTGAGGGCAACCGCAAACCCCTGGCGTCTATAAAAGTTGATAAAACAATAGGCGCGACTCCGCTAAATGTTTTGCTTTCTGCTGCCGGTTCGCGCGATTACGACCAGGGCGATATCCTGTCGTACAAATGGAAGGTCGGTAACACGAGCCTTTCGGGAAAAGAGATCAGGCATAGTTTTACCAAGCCCGGCACATATAATGTCCTGCTAACCGTAACCGACCAAACTGGTGCGAAGGGAAACGCAGCTGTGCAGGTAAAGGTGGGAAATACACCGCCAGTGGTAAATATAGAAACCACTGGCAACAAAAGTTTCTATTGGGATAATGTTGCGCTTAACTATAAGATACGCATCAGCGACCGGGAAGACGTAAAAGTCAGCAACGCGAATATTAAAGCAAGCTTTACTTACCTGCCATTCGGAAAAGACCTGGCAAACGCCTTTGCCGGTGGGCAGGAGAGCGATCCTTCCTTTGCTGGAACAGCAAAATTATATGCTTCGCTCGACTGCAAATCATGTCATAGCCCGGATGTGAAATCAATCGGCCCGTCGTTAAAAGATATTTCTGCACGCTATAAAGGACAAGGCAACGTGGCCGGCGTACTTGGCCGGAAAATCATCGCCGGCGGCAGCGGTAGCTGGGGTACATACCCGATGCCCCCGCATGCCAACCTGACTGAGAAAGAAGCAGAGGATATTGCAGAATATATCTTGTCCTTTGGCAAACAAAAGACGTCGCTTGCCCTGTCTGGCGAGATCCCGCTCAAAGAACATATTGGCAAAGGTACTGAGGGCGCATATATTCTGCAGGCCACATATACCGACAACGGGGCGAACGGCATTGAGCCCCTTACTACCAGGGATCATTTGGTTCTCAGGAACCCCTGGATACAGATGGAAGACTATCACCAAGGCAATGTAGGTGTGGTCATCGCTACCCGAAATACTGGATTTGTTTCATATATAGCCAATATTACCAACGGAAAATTCACCAGTTATAAGGACATTGATCTGAAAGGTGTTAAATCAATACGCCTTCGCGTGCGGGCGCAGTCGGCCGGCGGAAGCGTAGAAGCAAGGCAGGGATCGAAGACCGGCATCCTGGCCGGCCAGCTGCAAATACCTGCGGCGCAAGTACCACAGTCTAACGAATGGATAGAGGTTTCCCTGCCCCTGAACGGTGGCGCTATTAAGCCTGGCCTTCATGAGCTCTTCCTTATATACAGAAACGACCAGGTCAAAGGCCAGCTATTCCATATTGATTGGATGAAATTTGAAAACGAATAAATTTCTATTTTTAGTACCATGTATCTTAAATATCTAACCAAAGTACTATTGGCTGCATTGCTGCTGTTTACCGGTAATCTGAACGCTCAGGAACTGAAAAAGGCAGCCGATAAAAAAGAAAAGTACTTCAGGATAGCGCCGTACTTCGCGCCTCCTGCCGAGTTCGCTGGTATCTACGGAAAGTTCCGCTCTCCTCTTAAATTTTACAATAACGACACCGTCAAAACTGCCGCCCGGTGGAAGCTGCGGCGGGAGGAGATCCTTGAACGATGGCATTCTTTAATGGGCAAATGGCCGCCGTTGATAACCGACCAAAAGATGGAGGTGCTGGAAAGTGTCGAAAAAGAGGGATATACGCAACACCACATCCGTTTTAGGTGGACGCCGAATGAAAAGACAACAGCCTACCTCTTAGTCCCTCATGCAAAGGGCCGGAAGCCGGCAGTGGTGACAACATTTTATGAACCTGAGTCGGCGCTTGGGTTACTGCGTCCCGACAGAGATTTTGCATATCAGCTTGCAAAACGCGGATTTGTAACACTGTCTATCGGAACCACCGAGACTTCTAAATCGAAAGATTACTCCATTTATTATCCTTCTATTGATAAAGCTGAAGTGCAGCCTTTATCTATGCTTGCTTATGCGGCTGCAAATGCCTGGCACTTACTCGCGAAAGTACCCGATGTCGATTCAACGCGGATCGGTATAATGGGACATTCGTATGGCGGCAAATGGGCTATGTTTGCTTCCTGCCTCTTTGATAAGTATGCAGCTGCAGTTTGGTCAGACCCGGGAATTGTTTTTGACACCCGCGAATCTGTCAATTACTGGGAGCCGTGGTATTTGGGATATCACACCAAGCCATGGCGCAAACGAGGATTGATCACCGAAGCGAATCCGGCAAAAGGACTGTACTTAAAATTACTTGCTGAAGGATACGATCTTCACGAGCTGCACGCGTTAATGGCCCCACGGCCCTTCCTCGTTTCGGGTGGATCTGAAGATCCTGTTCACCGGTGGGTCCCGCTCAACCATACAATAAAGGTTAATAAGTTGCTCGGCTTTAAAAATAGGGTAGCAATGACCAACCGGCCCGAGCATTCTCCAAATACGGAGTCAAATGAACAGGCTTATTCGTTCCTGGAATACTTCCTGAAAAAGTAATTTGAATCAGCAAGCACATGCTTTAACGCTGCTCTATCCTGCCCGCCGGACGTACATTTGCACCCGTACGTTTCTGCAGGTCGTCACCCAGGTCAGTACGGGCTGCTTCTGCAATTTTTTCCAATGAAGCAACGATCTCCGGAAATTGCTTCCGGACATCGTAACGCTCACCCGGATCCCGCTCCAGATTATATAACGCATCCGGAAAATCCTTGTTCTCGTTGACCTCTCCGGGCTGCCCGTTGGTGCCAGGCAAAAAGCCTTCGTATGTTCGCCCCGGATGAGCGAATACTAGTTTCCAATTTCCCTCACGTACCGCCTCCAGATTATTCCGACGGTAATAATATAAAAATTGGTTGCGTGGTGTTTGCGAGTCATCCCCTTTCAGCAAAGCAGTCCACTCTATACCATCTATTTTCTTCGCTGGCTGTCGTGCACCGCAGATGCTGGCAACAGTTGGTAATATATCAATAGTTGATAATAGTTTATTACTTACCCTTCCGGCAGGCACCACTTCCGGCCAGCGAACTATACATGGAACACGCTGCCCTCCTTCAAATGAATTGCCCTTACCTTCGCGGAAACCACCGGACGAGCCTGCATGATCGCCATAATTAAGCCAGGGCCCGTTATCGCTGGTAAAGATCACCAGAGTATTTTTTTCCAGACCCTGTCTTTTTAGTTCACCTAAAATCTCGCCAACAGACCAGTCGATCTCCATCATGACATCACCAAAAATACCCCGGCTGCTTTTCCCTTTAAACCTGGCAGACGCAGCAAGAGGTACGTGTGGCAATGGGTGCGGCACATAGAGAAAGAATGGCTTGTTCTTGTTTTTACGGATAAAGCTTGTTGCCCGATCCGTAATAGCGCTTGTTAACCCGGCTGCATCGCCCAGGTCGTTGACATTTTTTACAGCCTTATTGCCTTCTATAAGGCTTAATGGCGGATAGTTAGCCTTTGCCTGGTTTGGATGAAGAGGCCACATATCGTGAGAATACGGTACTCCGAAATATTCGTCAAAACCTTGATTCAACGGCAGAAAAGCAGGGTGATCGCCCAGGTGCCATTTCCCAAAAATAGCCGTTGAGTAACCTTTCTCTTTTAGCAGGTCGGCAATTGTTTCCTCATCAGGGTTTAGTCCAATCGGTGATCCCGGACCCAATGCCCCGCTCAACCCAAGCCTGTTAGGGTAACAGCCGGTAAGAAGTGCCGCCCGGGATGCAGTACAAACAGCCTGGGCCGATAAAAAATTGGTAAATCTTGTGCCCTCAGCTGCCATACGGTCGATATTGGGTGTTTGATAATTGAGCGCGCCGGTAACAGTCAGATCGCCGTAACCCATATCATCGAGGAAGATAAGCACCACATTGGGTGGGGCACTTTTTTCAGGAGGATTGGCACCGGTGAACAAAAACACAAAAAATATGGCTCCCGTTCCCAATAAGAACCTAAGGATTTTATTATTGAACAAGTTCATGGATGTAAATTAAACAATTTGGAAGCTCTGTGAAAACTTTAGGCAACAATTCAAACCGCTTGATCCGCTCGATGTTCTCCCAAATCTCTTATTTCATGAAGCATAATTAAACGATCATTTTTATCTTTATATTCAGTCGATATTATCTTAATACTTTTCTGAATGGCAAACAACTCCTGGAAAAACAAAGACCTCTCTCGCCTTAATTTCTTAAAAACATCCAGCCTTATGGCTGCCTGTCTTACCTTTCTCCCCGGCTTTTTAAGTTCAATGGTTAAAGGTGAAAGTCTGCCGGAGACTGGCGCTGTCATAGATCTTCAGATCATCATCCCCGTGCAGGCTGATCCGGTTGAAAAACTGGCTGCAGAACAACTCAAGCAGTATCTCTCACAGCTGCCGGGTACGGCAATTTCTGTTGTTTCAGAAGATAATAAAAAAGCGAACAATGCTGTTTATATAGGACAAACTGCTTACGCAAAAGCCCAGAAAGTTGATTTCAGTAAACTGAAGGAAGGCGGATATCTTTATAAACCCGTTGGGAGCAACTTAATTATAGCAGGTGGCACCAAAAAAGGCGTCCTGTATGGCATTTATGATCTGCTGGAAGGTCTTGGTTTCAAAAAATATACCCCCGACTACACTCAAATCCCCAAAATCAATTCGATTGCATTTCCAAAGTCAGAGAGGATATTTACGCCACAGATCACCTACCGGACAACTTCCTACGGCTCTATAGGCGACGAAGATTACACCGGGTGGAACAAACTTTCTTCCAGATCTGACTGGGGTTTATTTGTTCATACCTTTCACACCCTGATTCCTGCAAAAGAATATGGGAAAACCCATCCTGAATATTATTCCCTGATCAAAGGCATTAGGTCGCCGGGAACACAGTTATGTCTGTCAAACCAGGAAGTAGCCGACGTGCTCGTTACCAATCTCAGGAAAAGAATAGCTGAAAAGCCCGATGCTACATACTGGTCGGTGAGCCAGGATGATAATGACCAGTACTGTTCTTGCGATAACTGTAAAGCCCTGAATGAGAAATATGGGAATGTCCCAAGCGGTTCTATCCTCTATTTTGTAAACAAAGTAGCAAAGGAATTCCCTGATAAAAAGATCTCCACCCTTGCTTACTGGTATTCCCGCAAGGCGCCGAAAAACATAATAGCAGAGCCGAATGTGAATATCATGCTTTGTAATATCGAAAGCAGCCGGGAGGCGCCGGTATATGTAACAGACCCGGCTTTTTCCAACGACCTTAAAGATTGGGGAGCATTGTCAAATGACATTCTGATCTGGGACTACAACATCCAGTTCACGAATTTCATTTCTCCTTTCCCTAACCTGTTTACCATAAAGCCAAACATTAAGTTCTACACCGACAATAACGTCCACGCATTATTTATGCAGGCAAACAACGAGCCGGCAGCTGAAATGGCCGTCTTGCGTTCCTACCTGATCAGTAAACTCATGTGGGACCCGGAAGCAGACGAAAAAGCTATCATCGACGAATTTGTAAATGGCTATTACGGTGCTGCGGGCCCATACGTACGACAGTACATCGATACCATGCAGGAATCATTAGTGCAAAGCAAATTCAAACTCAGCATTTTCGGCGATCCAATAGATGCCAAGGAAGCTTATTTGTCGGCTTCGATGATGGCCTCCTATAACGAGCTTTTCGACAAAGCCGAAAATGCTGTTAAGTCCGACTCTCAATTATTAGAACGGATACAAGTAGCCCGTCTGCCCCTAATGTATGCTTCCGTTCAGATCGGCCGCACCGAGATCGATACAGCAAGGAGCATGTACCGAAAGGGTGCTGAAGGCATAGTAACAGTAAAGCCGGAAATGAAAACCCTGGTTAACCAGTTTGTCGAAGTATGCAAGAAAAAAAACGTGAAGCTGGTAAGGGAGCGCAGCGGCAGCCCTGACCATTTCCTTGCATCCTACAATCGCATCTTTACCAACATGGAGCAAACCGGTAAGGTCAAGTCTTTCGGTAAAAAGATCACTCCTATAACAAACCCCGCAAGCAAATCGAAAGGTGTTGATGCACTGACCGATGGCATTTTTGCCTCCTACGAATCCTGGCAGCAAGCCGATAAGAACTGGGTGTTTTACACAGGTGAACATATGGATTTTATCCTCGATCTTGGAGAGGTGATGCCCGTTAACACCGTGAATATGGATTTCCTTAACCCGCAAGCGCAACCCGACTGGCATTTATTCGCGCTGCCTAAATATGTTAGTTATTCTACGTCTGTCGATGGCCGGAAATATACAGAGCCGATCCAAGTTGATAACCCTCATAACCCTAACCCTATAGAAAACCCCGATGTAAGTAAAACATCCTTCCAGGCCTTTAGAGCAAGTATGCCAGCCGGCACGAAAGCCAGGTATATAAAAGTTCACGGGGAAAGTTTGTTAAAAATGCCGTCGTGGCATATCCGGTCAGGCTCACCGGCTTCTATTTATACGGATCAGATTGTGGTTAGTTGATGGGGAATAGGGAATAGGAAATGGGAATAGCAGCCCCAGCCTATTCCCTATCACCCATTCCCTATTTTCTATATCCTATTCCCCAATATCAACTTTACAAATATGCCGCACCGGGAAATTCACCGATCTCGCTATAAAACACATCTCATTTGCCTTTTTATGAAGTTCATTTGCTTTTCCGGCCATTGCTATATCAGATACCGTTACTTTAGGATTTAGCGTCACCTCCGTAAACTGTCCGCTGCCGCTTTCCATTTCTGTCATTTTTCCGGTAGCATGGTCTTCATAGCCGGTCACTATTACACCCGCTTCAGCACAAAGGTGCAGGTACCACAGCATATGACATGACGAAAGCGATGCCAGCAAAAGCTCTTCCGGATTATACCGGCTTTTGTCGCCCCGAAATGAAGGATCAGAAGAACCTGCAATCTCTGGCTTATTGCCAGCCTGAATGGTGTGACTTCTTTCAAACGCCCGGTAACCTGAAGTTCCCGTTCCGGTATTCCCTGTCCATTTCACCGTCAATTGATAATTATGTTGCGCACTCATAGTTTTTATTGATTTGCAATTAACCAATAACCTCCGTCATCGGGTCTTTTGATTTGCAAGAATCCTCTTCTCCATTTCCCTTAACTTCTCGTCGCGAACGGCGTTACTTCTTGAAACGACTGCCCATAGAGCTGCCGGGAGCCAACCGATTAAAGTAAGTTGCAGAATAAGGCACAATAAAGCAGAAAAGATCTTGCCTCTGAGGAAAAAGGATAACGAGGGAAATAAAATTGCAATTAAGATCATCTGTATTCAGATTTATATTCTGTATTTACTTTAAATTGGACTTTCGAAAGAAAGTTTTGTTACCTGAAATCTAATGAATAAGAAATCTTTCAGCAATAGAGGCTAATAATAAATTAGTGCTAATCCCTATATTTAGCCATGTTTGAGGAATTAGACAACCACATCACCCGCTGTGCCCCGATGAGTTCATCAGAACTGGGCGTCTTTCATTCCCGTCTTAAATCTAAAATCCTCAAAAAGAAAACCTTGCTTTTACAGCAGGGCGAAATATGCAAGTTTGAAGCCTATATCGTTAAGGGCTGTGTTAAAAAATACTATATCGACCCGGATGGTGAAGAGGTGATCCTGCAATTCGCTGTGGAAGACTGGTGGATCAGTGATATTGGCAGCTTTTCTGAACAAAAACCTTCCAACCTCTTTATTGAAACGCTGGAAGATACCGAAGTGCTGATGATCGATTTCGAAAGCAAACAGCGGCTTTTCGCTGAGATTCCTAAATTGGAGCGAGTATTCCGGATTATGATGCAGCGGGCATATTCAGTTCTCGAAGGGCGCTTTTACGCTACCGTTGCACATTCCGCGGAAGCTTTATACCTCGAGTTCCTGGAGAAATATCCTACTATCCCGCAAAGGGTACCGCAGCAGCAGATAGCTTCCTACCTGGGCATCACCCCTGAATCGTTGAGCCGCATCAAATCAAAACTTTTAAAGAAGGATTAAGTTCTTATCCTACATCAAGAGTTACGATTCCCGGTCGCTGTAAATTTGTATCAGCAATTACAGCTAATTAAATAAGATGGAAGATAGAATATTAGGACTTCATCATATCACAGCGATAGCAGGTGGAGCAAAACGCAATTATAATTTTTATACCGGTGTTCTGGGTTTACGACTGGTTAAGAAGACGGTCAACTTTGACGACCCTTATACTTACCATTTTTACTATGGTGATAAGGTTGGTACACCAGGTTCGATCCTTACCTTCTTTCCATGGGAAGGAATGCAAGCGGGCCGTCGTGGCACACGTCAGGTTACTGAAATAGGCTATTCTGTTCCTCAAAACAGCCTGGATTTTTGGTTGAAGCGCTTTGAAGAGCATAATGTTGTTTATAACAAGGTCTCAGAAAAGTTCGGCGAACAGTATCTTACCTTTTTAGACCCTGATGGATTGAAATTTGAATTGATCACATCGAAAAATGACGACCAGCGCCTGCCATGGGAAACGGAACAAATTTCCGCAGACCATGCTTTAAAAGGTTTCCACAATGTGACCATAACCACGAATAAAATGGATGCAACAGCAAGGGTGCTGACCGACATATTCGGTTACAAATTATTGGAAAGCCATGTGAACAGGCACCGTTTTCTAACTGACGCAGTTGAAACTGCCAATATCGTGGACCTGGTTGAGGCGCCGGGCGAAAGTGTAGGCCATGTTGCTGCAGGTTCGGTACACCACGTAGCCTTCCGCGTGAAAGACGATAAAGTGTTAATGGCTTTCAGGGACAAGGTTGTTGCAGCTGGTTTAAGCATCACCGAGAAGATCGATCGCAATTATTTTTACTCTTTATATTTCCGTGAGCCGGGCGGGGTATTATTCGAAATAGCAACAGACAATCCGGGCTTTGCAATTGATGAGTCTGTAGAGGAACTGGGTTCAGATTTGAAGCTCCCGGCCCAATACGAAAGTCACAGGGAGGATATCAGCAGACGTTTAGCCAGTTTAGATTAACAGACGATGTACACGCATAGCAGACAACTTACAGAAAGCGGGCTTCCGCTAAATGAAGCCAAAAAAGCCATTATTATGCTTCATGGCAGAGGTGCCAATGCAGAAAGCATAATCAGCCTGACACATCACCTTAGCCTTGGAGATGCTGCGATATTAGCGCCACAAGCCACCAACCACAGCTGGTATCCTTACAGCTTTTTAGCACCAGTGGAACAAAACCAGCCGGCGCTAGATTCCGCGCTTCAGTTAATCGGCGAATTGGTAAGGGAAATAACAGCAGCAGGAATATCGCTCAATCAGATTTATTTCCTGGGCTTTTCGCAGGGAGCATGTTTGGCGCTGGAATATGCAACACGCCATGCAGCAGGTTATGGCGGTATAATTGCTTTTACAGGAGGACTAATTGGAGAGCAGCTGAATCCCAATAATTATCAGGGAGACTTTACCGGAACACCTGTGCTTATCACAACAGGCAACCCTGATCCCCATGTCCCTTTAACACGGGTGGAAGAAAGTGTTGCTGTATTAGAAAAACTCAACGCCAAGGTAACGCTAAAGGTTTATAATGGCAGGACGCATACTATTCAGAAACAGGAAATCGACTTGGCTAATGAACTGGTTTTATTCCCGTAACCGCAAACGGCACGCTTCCTGCTATCCAGTATACCCACAAGTATTTATTCCAGGTAATTTTGATCAACCGACCCCGGAGGGGTCACACGTTTATAGAAAAAGCACCCAGCCTCAATCAAACCGACCCCGAAGGTGGTCGCATAGGATAATCGGTATACATACGACCACCTTCGGGGTCAGGATCTGGGTTTAGATAATGTTCTATAAACATATGACCCCTTCGGGGTCATACATTATTGAATTACCGGCAAGGGGCATCGAACAAAAAACCTGATTCCAATGGAACGGAAATCGCTTTTCGTTACATATAAATAAATACCATACTATATGGTTTCCGTGTACCCACAAGCATTTATTCCAGGTAATTTTGATCAACCGACCCCGGAGGGGTCACACGTGTATAGAAAAAGCACCCAGCCTCAATCAATCGACCCCGAAGGTGGTCGCATATGATAATCGGTATACATACGACCACCTTCGGGGTCGGGATCTCGGTTTAAATAATGTTCTATAAACATTTAACCCCGTCGGGGTCATACATTATTGAATTTAGAGCTATTAAGATAGTGACGATTGCATATACTGCGAGAATATCACATATATCTGCTAGACAAAATCTATAAAAGAGTAATTTTACAGAACCAGAGGCAACGCAATGAAAACCGAAGTCGAACACAAGCTAATCTCCAAGCAAATCAATCCCACTGCAAACCGCATGCTGGTGCTTGATTTCCTGCTGGATCAGCGCTCGGCCATCAGCCTGACTGATGTAGAGCGGGGCCTGGTGCCGACCGACCGGGTGACACTTTACCGCACCCTAAAAACATTCGAGGAAAAAGGACTGGTACATTCCATCGATGATGGGTCCGGCGCGCCCAAGTACGCGCTGTGTGCTGATGATTGCGATGCTGAAGGGCATCACGACCTGCATTTACATTTTTATTGCAATACCTGCAGCGAAACCTACTGCCTTCCAAAAACTCAAATACCGAAAGTTCAATTACCGGCTAATTTTCAAGCTGGCGAGATCAGCCTCCTCATAAAGGGTCTATGTGACAAATGCAATTCCATTGCATAGCAGTGAACGCTTTCTTTGTACATTATGAAAGCGAACCACAGGCACACTGATTGCTGCAGCACACATACTATACAAGCAGAACCAACTACTCATAACCATGATGACGGCCACGACCACGGGGCAGAGACAACCGGATGGAAATCCCATTGGGATCTTTTGCTGGCCCTTACAATATTGGTTGTCATGCTTATCCTTGAATACGGTTTTAAGACAGAATTCAGCCAGGCTGTAAATCTTATAATCTATGGGGTTGCCTACCTGCTGGCCGGATGGACGGTCCTCGATCTCGCATTCAGAAAATTAAAGCGCTTAGATATTTTTAATGAATTCTTCCTGATGAGCGTTGCCACCATCGGCGCGTTTCTTATCGGCGAGTATAGTGAAGGAGTGGCGGTTATGGTATTTTATTCCATCGGCGAATGGTTCCAGGACGCCGCCGTTAAACGGGCCAAACGCAGTATCAAAGCTTTGCTTGATATTCGCCCCGATGAAGTGACGGTTCTGAGAGACGGCTTGGAATTGCGGGTGAAACCGGCTACTGTAAAACCCGGTGAGATGATTATTATAAAACCGGGAGAAAAGGTCGCCTTGGATGGAAATCTGGTTTCAGATGCGGCCTCGTTCAATACGGCGGCATTAACAGGTGAAAGTAAGCCTGATACGAAATATGCCGGTGAGACTGTACTCGCTGGGATGATAAACCTCAATACAGTAGCCCAGGTTAAAGTCAGCACCTCATTCCAGGACAGTAAACTGAGCAAGATCCTTGAAATGGTTCAGGATGCTACTGCCCGCAAATCGCAAACGCAGCTCTTCATTTCAAAGTTTGCTAAGGTATACACCCCAATAGTATTCTTTCTTGCACTGATGGTCTGCTTCGTCCCCTACTTCTTAGCCGACAGCTACGACTTCAACACCTGGTTTTACAGATCCCTGGTATTCCTGGTAATTAGCTGCCCCTGTGCTTTGGTGGTCTCAATCCCATTAGGCTACTTCGGCGGCATCGGGCTTGCTTCCGGAAACGGGATCTTATTTAAGGGCGGCAACTTCCTTGATGTCATGACTAAAATAAATCTTGTGGTAATGGATAAGACAGGCACTCTTACAAAAGGCGTGTTCAAAGTCCAGGAAGTGGTTGCTAACAATATTGATGAAAATGAACTGGTCCGCCTGATGGCAGCCCTGGAGAGGAACTCAACACACCCGGTAGCGAAAGCTATTGTTGAGTATGCAGGAGATACAGCCGGAATGGTATCGGTAAAAGCTGAGGAGATTGCCGGCCATGGGCTAAAGGGCACAATTGAAGGTAAAGAGCTCCTTGCCGGGAATACCAGGCTGCTGAAGAAATTCTCCATAGCCTATCCAAAAGAGCTGGATACCGCAGTTGATACCATTGTGGTGGTCGCTATTGATAATGTCTATTCAGGATATGTCACCATCGCCGATGAGATCAAAGAAGATGCCGCGAAAACTATAAATGACCTTCACAGGCTTAATATCAAAGCCATTATGCTATCAGGTGATAAACAAAGCGTTGTTGATAAGGTTGCAAAGCAGCTTAAGATCGATTCCGCATACGGTGATCTCTTACCGGAAGATAAGGTAACAAAGGTTGAAGAACTTAAAAACTCAAGCTTTCGTTTGGCTTTTGTGGGTGATGGTGTGAACGATGCCCCGGTTGTCGCCCTGGCAGATGCCGGTATAGCAATGGGTGGCCTGGGAAGCGATGCCACTATTGAAACTGCTGATATCGTCATCCAGAATGACCAGCCGTCTAAGATTGTCTCTGCAATTCTGATAGGCCGTATAACAAGGAACATCGTCTGGCAGAATATAATTCTTGCGATGGGGGTTAAGCTTGTTGTATTGGGGCTAGGGGCTGGAGGGGTAGCTACACTTTGGGAGGCGGTGATTGCTGATGTTGGTGTTGCATTGCTTGCGATATTGAACGCGGTGAGGATACAAAGGAAGAGGGTTTAATCCTTACTTATTCCGTAGGCCTTCAAAACAATAGAAGTTGTCACGTCAGTTGCTAACGGACTACTTCATCTAGCAATTTACCATTCTTATCAAAAAATCGCTTACGCGTCCATTCACGTTTCTTTCCGCATCGGCTGGTGCGGTAACGACAGCCCAAGCCTCAGCACTAACTTTAGAAGCAGCAGGCGCAGCGGCGGCTTTTTGATACTTTTCAGCTGAAGGAAAAGTACCAGGCCGTCCCGCGGCTATGAGCGGTCGAAAAAAACTAAACTCCTGCTTTCTTAATAACTTCCAACGTTTTCGCTAAGCCAGTCTCCGCAACCTTCTGCAAATCCTGCTTCCAGTATTCCGGATTGTATAATTCAAGCGAAATACATTTTCTAAACCCGCTCGCTTTCAAGTCGCGAAGGATCTGCGGCAGGGGCAGGATACCATCACCAGGATAAACACGATGACTGTCCCCTAATTCAGAGACCGGAGGAGAGGCCGGGGCATCCGAAAATTGGAAGATAGCAATAGATTTGCCGTTAACCAGTTTCAATGCTTCAAAGCCACCTTCTGAAATATACATGTGGTAAGTATCCGGGATCATCATGGCAGATGGGTGATTTGAATCCATGATAATGCCCATAGCCTGTCCCATAGTTTTGATCGGCTGATATTTCACGAATACCAAAGCCGGCTGGATCTTGTATTCGTTGATGCCGATCTCAAGAATATCCCGGTAACGGGCGGCCATCCATTTATGATTATAGTTTTCTCCCGCATTGTTTGCAATGGTTTGAATATGCTCAGCGCCAATATCCGCGGCCATCCGCATCCGGTTGCGGGTATCTTTCAACGAGCTTTCAAACTGCTCCTTTGTTGGAGGTATGGAATTCCACAAACCAATAACGCTGGGAACGAATAAGCCGAGATCTTTAATCTCCTTACCCAGATCTTTCAGGTTCCCGCCATCAGCTTCAAATTTCTGCAGTTCACCATCCCATGGTTCTATGGCGTCGTATCCGGCTATCGCCGCTATTTTTACTTTGTCTTTTAAGGATGCCGGCCTTACGGTGGCAGTGTCCAGGCAAATGGGCCATGGGCTTATCCCCTTCTGATATCGCTTCTCTCTCTGAGTACCGGGCGAGTCATCGCCGGCTAGCAAGTCTAACGGCAAAATGCTGGCGGCTGCACCGGCAGCAGTGGTAAAGGAAACGAATTTTCTTCTGTCCATATGCTAGTGTTAGACTCTAATATACAAATTCGCCTCAGGCATTTCCCTCTTCAACAGAATATCTTCATCAACTATTTTCCAGCGGATCATTTCCATGGCATGCCCAACATTACTTTCATCCCTCATTTGTAGAATCTCCAATACCGTAGTCCCACCAAGATGTGAGAGAAATTACTCCGCCGTACTGTTGATAAGTTTTCGGGATAGATCAGCGTCCTTTTCAAAAGGAGATAATGTTCAGGGCTTTACAGATCTAGAAGCGCTTGCATTCGCTCATGCACTAAAAAAATAAAGTCTGAGAAATTATTATAGTCAATTTGTAGATTTAAGTCTTTCCGAACTGCAATTTGTAAAACACTATGTCAAAAAATACCAAAGCTGCATCTAACGTACCGGACTTATTTCCTATCAATGAGACCATAAAGACAGACCCTGTTTTCAGCCGGCGTAAAATGCTGAAGATAGCCGGTGTGGCGGGTGCGATGACCCTGACAGGTAAAGCAACAGACATTTTGGCCGCGCCTGCGCGGCCGAGGATAGCCTGCCTGGTCAGCTATTGGGCCTTTACCCGTTCGCACGCGGATTGGATCATCTGTAAACTCATGGACGGATATTGGTGGGATAGCGCACACACCCCTTCACGGGTAGAAGTTGTTTCTGTTTTCATACATCAACTGGAACAAAGCGAATTAGGCCAGAAAGTATGTAAGGCCAAAAACATCCCGATATTTAAGACGGTAGGCGAAGCCGTAACTCTTGGTGGAAAAGACCTCGCTGTAGATGGTGTTGTCATCGTTGGTGAGCACGGAAATTATCCGGTCGATCTCAAAGGTCACTGGCTCCTGCCGCGTTGGTGGATCTACAATCAGGTTATTCGCGTTTTCGAGCAAAGTAAGCGCTCAGTACCTGTCTTTAACGACAAACATCTTTCCTATAACTGGGATGAAGCGAAGTGGATGTTCGACAAATCCCGCGAGCTGAACTTTCCGTTGAGCGGAGGATCTTCCATTCCCAGCTACTTCCGCAAGCCAGAGATAGAACTGGAGATTGACACGCCAATAAAGAATTCGATCGTTGTAGGGGTGGCCCACGATGAAGGAGCTATTTTTCATTGCATTGACTTCCTTCAATGTTTTGCCGAACGCCGCAAGGGTGGTGAGACCGGTGTTAAATCAATACAGTCCATCCGTGGGCCGGAAACCTGGAAGTGGGTGCAACGTCATCCCTGGGCAGAAAGGCTGCTTGAGTCCGTCCGAAAAAGTTTCGACTTCAGACCTGGCTATTTCCAGGAGAATAAAAGACCTGGTCTTTTGGTTATCGAGTATAATGATGGAACCCAGGGTGCGATAATTTCAGGCCTGGAAGTTGGGTGGACCTACGCCGGCGAAATCGAAGGAAAAGAAGATCCGACAATAGTATCCATCCTCGGCATGCCCGGACCCTTCTCGCAGTATCATGCGGCCAACGACCTGGTGCACTGGATCAACGAGCTAATGGTCACCAAAAAAGAACCCTATAATGCAGAACGGCTACTTCTCTCCACCGGAATTACAAACCAATTCAACGAATCAAATTGGGACAACGGCCGCTATTCTGAAGTCGGTCGCCGCATAGAGACACCGTTCTTAAATATCCGGTATCGTTCTACACGGGGCCCCCGTTTTATTAGGGGTGAACGACCGCCGAACAGGCCGTATATACGTGGATTTGACCAGTAATCCCTGTAGATCAGAGGCTTCGTATTATTTTTGATAGCTTCTCGTTTTTGTTGTTAAAGGAAGTACTGATCTCTATATTTAGACAAGCGGTCTGCGGGAAATTCTGAAAAATACAATTATTCGCGGCGGCATAGACAGTGAAAATTAATACTGAAAATCATATGGCAAAGAAACCAGCCGACGGTTCATCTCCGGCGACAGACTCGTTCCCAATTAAAGAAATTTTTGAACTGAACCCTCTCTTTACCAGGCGCCAAATGCTGGGAGTAGGCGGTCTGGCGGGCTTGGCAGCATTCACGAGCTTTGCTCCGGGTGCTTTCAGGCAGGCTCCGCAGCAAAAGCCCCGGATCGCGGTCCTGGCAAGCTTCTGGGGTGCAACAAGATCTCATGCCGATTGGATCGTAAACAAGCTGATAGATGGTTACTGGTGGGACGGAGCCTATACTCCGTCGCGGGTAGAAGTTGCTTCTATTTATTTGCACCAGCATGACACAAGCCTGCTCGGCCAAAAAGTAGCTAAAGCGAAAGGCATCCCGGTCTTTAAGACGGTAGCCGAAGCCGTTACGCTCGGCGGGAAAGAACTAGCTGTAGACGGCGTGGTGATCGTAGCAGAACACGGGGATTATCCGGTGGATCTGAAGGGGCACTGGCTCCTGCCGCGCTGGCTTATCTATAACCAGGTGATCCGGGTTTTCGAACAGAGTAAGCGTGCAGTGCCTGTGTTTAACGACAAGCACCTCTCCTATGATTGGAACGAGGCTAAGTGGATGTTTGATAAATCCCGCGAGCTGAACTTCCCATTGACCGGTGGATCATCTATTCCGGTGTACTACCGCAAACCGGAAATAGAGTTGGATATCGATACACCGATAAAACATTCTATTGTAGTGGGAGGCACGGGGGATGAAGGAGGCATTTTCCATGCCATTGATGTGCTGCAGGGCTTTGTTGAGCGCCGTAAAGGAGGTGAGACGGGTGTTAGATCGGTTCAATCCATCCGTGGGGCTGACACCTGGAAGTGGGTGGAAAGTAATCCCTGGGCCGGCAAGCTTCTTGAATCTGTCGCGAAGAGCTTTGAATTGAAGCCCGGACATTTTCAACAGGCCGCGCAGACAAATATGTGCCTGATCGAGTATAACGACGGAACAAAAGCAGCTGTAATCGGTGGCCGCGGTGTGGGCTGGACCTATGCAGGTGAGATCGAGGGGAAGCAAGAACCAACGATCATATCAATGCTGGGCTGGGCCGGGCCATTCGATCAGTATCACGCTTCGAATGCACAACCCCACTGGATCACTGAAATGATGGTTACGAAAAAGGAACCATTTAATGCCGAGCGACTTCTTTTGTCGACGGGCATTACGAACTTTTACATGGACTCAAACTGGGAAAACGGACGTTACACTGCCATCGGCCGCCGCCTGGAAACACCTGTATTAAATATGAAATACAAATCGACCCGCGGAGCCCAGTTTAGCAAGGGCGAGCGCCCGCCAAGCCGGCCTTATATCCGGGGTTTTGACCAGTAACAGTTGGCCAAAAAACAAAATAACCTATCAACCTGAGCAAGACATATATGCAGAAGAAACAATCTGAAAGAGTAATGCGGGAGCCAGATCCATTCTCCATGAATGAACTTATAAAATCGAATCCGGTCTTTAGCCGCAGGCAGATGCTCGGAATAACCGGAATAGCCGGCTTGGCGGCTTTAACAGGTATCTCCACGGAGGCTGCCGGACAAAGCCAGCAGAGAAAACCCCGCATTGCGGTTCTGGCCACTTTCTGGGGAGCTACCCGATCTCATGCCGATTGGCTGGTGAACAAACTGATAGACGGCTATTGGTGGCAGGGTGCTTACGTTCCCTCCCGCGTGGAAGTTGTTTCGCTCTACCTGCATCAGCATGACACCAGCTTACTCGGTCAGAAGGTCGCTAAAGCGAAAGGCATCCAGGTTTATAGAACTGCCAGTGAGGCCCTGACCCTTGGCACAAAGGAACTGGCGGTAGATGGCGTGGTGATCGTAGGAGAACACGGTGATTATCCCACCGATCTGAAGGGGCATTGGCTCCTGCCGCGCTGGTGGTTGTACAACCATGTTATCCGCGTTTTCGAGCAAAGTAAACGTTCGGTACCCGTTTTTAACGACAAGCACTTTTCTTACAACTGGGATGACGCGAAATGGATGTTTGATAAATCCCGGGAATTGGGCTTCCCTCTTACTGGCGGATCTCTGCTTCCGGTCTACTACCGTAAACCCGAGATAGAACTGGAGAACAACACGCCGATAAAGCATTCTATCGTGGTTGGGGCGACCCCGGATGAGGGAGCCATCTTCCATTGTATCGAATTGCTTCAAGCGTTTGTAGAGCGCCGCAAGGGCGGTGAGACGGGCGTGAAGTCGATCCAATCCATTCGCGGACCTGAAGCGTGGAAGTGGGTGGAAAGCAATTCCTGGGCAGCTAAACTACTTAATTCTGTAGCAGCAAATTTCAAATTGAAACAGGGGCACTTTCAGGAGAGCGGCCGTACAAACATTTGTATCATCGAGTATAATGATGGAACGAGCGCAGCTATAATTGGCGGACAGGGAGTAGGCTGGACGTATGCCGGTGAGATAGAAGGGCGTAAGGAGCCGACGATCGTCTCTTTACTTGATTTTCCCGGACCATTCGATCAGTACCATGCCTCTAACGCCCAGCCGCACTGGATCGTAGAAATGATGCTAACCAAAAAGGAGCCGTTCAATGCCGAGCGGCTGCTTCTGACAACCGGAATTACAAATCATTATATGGAATCAAACTGGGAAGGCAGCAAGTACTCTCCTGTAGGCCGGCGCATTGAAACTCCATTCTTAAACATGACTTACCGCCCGACCCGCGGAGCACAGTTTAATAAAGGGCAGCGGCCACCGGCACGGCCGTATATTAGGGGCTTTGATCAGTAGAGCAAGGAGCAAAGAATAAGGAACAAAGAAAAAAGACACCCTATCGTCCTCGTTTGCAACCTACTGTGTACCCACAACTATTGCTAAGGTGTGACCTTAATCATATATCACTGTTCAACCCCTGAGGGGTTGGCATGTCGTCTACTATTATAACCCCCGATTCCATCGGGGGGTATCGCTATTTAAGCCCTTCAGGCTTACAAGACACCCAGCAAGCCCGGAGGGCTTGAAAAACAATAACCACGGATAAAATCCGTGGATAAGCGAGAAGCATAACCGACTAGCAAGCCTGAAGGGCTTGAACAGCAAATTGAAAATTGTGGGTACACGGTAGGCTTACAACGAGGGTGCACGAGGAATGCGACTTAGTCGCACAGAAATAAAACTCAATAAGAAACCTACTATTTAACCTCCCGAACGTAACTTCTTCACTAATCCATATACCTGCTTCTCAAGTAAGCCAAACACTAAGCCCCCAATAATAAACACGGAGGCTAGCAGTTTCCACCAGGGAAGAGTTTCACCCAGGTACAATGCTGAACTTAAGAATCCGACTACCGGAATCATCAGTGTAAAGGGAACAACGGCCGATGTGGAATAAGACTTCATCAGAAAACTCCAGGCTCCGTATCCGACATGCGTGGAGATATAAACAATATAAAAGACAGCGCCCAGGGTTACCCAGGACGAACTTTGCAGGGAGCTTAGAATAACAGCAGGCCCGTCATAGAACAGCGAGACGGCAGCCATTACGGGAAAAGCGAACAGGTTTCCCCAGACTACAAGCGCCAGCGGCGATTCAGAATTAACTTTCTTCGTAAACATGTTTCCTGCCGACCATGAAAAAGCTGCAAGCAGTAACATGATCAACCCTATAAAAGTACTTCCCTGATCCACATTAACTGCAACAATGCCTATTCCCAGAAACGAGATCAGCGACCCTGCGATTTTAAAGGCCGTTGGCCGGTCCTGGAAGAAAAGAAAGGACAACCCCATTGAAAAGAACACCTGAACCTGTAATACGAGGGAGGCAAGACCCGGCGATACGCCAAGATGAATTCCCGTGAACATAAGTCCGAACTGCATAGCGAAGTTAAACAAACCGTAACCTATAATAAGCTTTAGCGGAGCCTTAGGCCTGGGCAGGAAGAAAATCCAGGGTAATGCTGAAAGTCCGAACCGGATAGCAGATAGTAGAAATGGAGACAAGGTCTTTAGCCCGATAAAAACCGCGATAAAATTGACACCCCAGATCAGGACTATAGAAAGAACTACAAGAAGATGTTTAGGGGTTAAATTGACGGTATTTCCCATTGTTTTAAAAACGAGGCAAAGTTAAGTTTAACAACGAAATATTATTCATCAACAGGGAATTATCTTTAAAAATGGGATTGCAATGACGGGATGCTATTTGCTTCTGATCAACGGGCATGAATTTCTATCGTTTAAAGCCTATAAAACTTAATTTGAGGGTGCGCCGCTAAGGTTGAGCAATCATTCTAAAGGCTATCTACAGCTTTTTTTCATATTTTGTCCTGGGATCCGGTGACCGGAAGTTTTTGTTATGTAAGGAATGCTCATGGAAGTCGAATTAAAAGATAAATTGCCGGTTCTGTCGTTTGAGACGATGGAGGCCTTTGCGGAGTGGATCGAGGCGCATATAACGGATGCTGGATTGTGGCTGAAGATCGCGAAGAAAGCTTCGGGTGTGACGACAATTAGCTACGCGCAGGGGCTGGAGGTGGCGCTGTGCTATGGATGGATAGATGGGCAGAAGCAGGCGTATGACGGCCAGTATTTCTTGCAGCGGTTCACCCCCCGGCGGGCTAAGAGCGTCTGGTCCAAGATTAACGTAACGAAAGTAGCTGAGCTGATACAAGCGGGCAAGATGCAGCCGGCGGGGCTGGCGGCTATGGAGGCGGCCAAGGCAGATGGACGCTGGGATGCGGCGTACGACGGGGTGCGAACGATGGCTATTGCGGAAGATTTTGCAGCAATGCTGGAGGCCAATCCTGGAGCGAAGGCGTTTTGGGCGACCTTAAACAAAACTAATATGTATGCATTTAATTATCGGATCCAATCGGCTAAAAAACCCGGGACGCGGCAGGCGCGGATTGAGAAATTTATTGCAATGTTAAATGAAGGAAAGACAATTCAATAATGAAGAAAGCCGTACCAGCTGATTTTAAAGTCTTGATACTCGTCTCGCTTCTCAAAAAAACTTTTAGCAGAGTCGTTTGCTGCGCTGCGCTCGCAATGACATCACTTTGCCCACTCTCAACTTTCAACTCTCAACCCGATAGCTATCGGGTTTCAACTTAATAATAAACTTTTAGCAGAGTCTTCATACTTACCGCCTCTTTCGCTTTCGGTGTACAATCCGTCCCGGGCTGACTTCACCATACTAACGGCACCATTCGGGATTAGAACCCAATAACTGTAATGCACCAGTGTTTGTGTTTCAAGCAACAGTAAGCTATTGACCATGTGGCAGGTCTTTCTTTGCCTTTGGGTTACGAGACGCGAGATACGAGGCTGGGCGCCCAGCGCTCTTCCCCGACCGAATCCTATCGTGTGGACACATCTTTATCTTATATAAACACGGTACAACCGACCCCGAAGGTGGTCGCATATTTATAGCAAAACATTCATGAATTTTTCGACCCCGAAGGTGGTCGTATGTGTCGCTTTATTACATGCGACCACCTTCGGGGTCGGGATTTCGAACTAAAATGATGCTCTATAAACATTTGACCCGTTCCGGGTCATTAAAATGCATTAAAAATAAAAAGATGTGCCACACGATAGGACTGGATCGGGGATCTCGTGATGACACGCAGCCGCATGTGTCGACCAACTCCTGTCGTATGCACGCATCGTACAATATGACGTATCCCGCTTTTTGCGGGGCTGAGGGGTCATCCTCCTGTTCTAAATAATTCAGAACTCCTATCCCGGCTTTTTTCTTGTTGTTACTACATTTCCTTTCCCATAGGCAAAACTTTAAATGGTTTATATTAAATCCTCATACCGGTACAATTCTCCTGGGCTTCCAGTAACCGCACTAAGCAGGTTCGATCCTACGCTTATCCTACGTTCATCTTAGGCTCATCTCATAGTTAAAGCTCCCCCTCCGACTTTGTCCTCCGACCTCTGACCTCCGACTTCAAATTTCCCACTCCCCCCTAAAAAGCAATAACAAAACCGTTCCTGTTTTCGGAACGATAATTCACAGCCGCCAAAACATCTCACCCGCTGCTAGTGAGCCTTACTAAGCACCCTCCATCCTACGCTCATCTTATGCTCCACTCATTCTTAACTCTCCCCTCTCAGACCTCCGACTTCCTTCAGCTTTCAGTTTTCAACTTTCAGCTCTCCACTTCCCCTTTTCTTCCTCCCTATAATTTACTAAAAATCCGCGTCATTTATAGCTTAATTGCACTTTTACCATATTTTCAATGCCGGTGAATGCGCAATTATGAAATCGATAATGCCGGCACTTCGGCAATTATGAAATTCGCACCGACGGTGAATAACGAATTATGAAATTCGTAATGAAAAATTCTCTTTACTACGAGGTTTTTAAGAAAATGGGCATAAATTCTGCGTGAAATTCAATTTTACCCGACAAAGTTTATCCGCCCACTCCGACCTCCGACCTCGAACCTTCCCTAACAAAAAAGGCCATGTATTTCTACATGACCTTCCTCACACTTAAACCAAACTAAAAAAACTCAGTTCCAGCCTCCTCCTAAAGCCCGGTAAATATTCACCATAGCTTTCATCTGCTGCATCTTAGTTTCAGTCAGATCGAATTTAGACTCAAGCGCATCCCGCTGGGTCATCAGCACTTCCATATAATCTGCTCGTGCAGATCGGAACAAGCTATTTGAAATATCGATAGATTGAGTCAGCGCCTCAACTTCTTTCATTTTCAGGTTATAACTTTGTTCAAGGTTGCTAATCCTGGCCATTTCATTCATAACCTCAATGTTTGCGTTAAGAATTGTCTTCTCATAATTGTAAACAGCCTGCACCTGTTGCGCAGAAGCGCCAAAATACATGGCTTTAATAGCGTTCTTATTTATCAATGGCGCTGTGATGTCTCCGGCGAGGGAATAGAATAAGGATTCTGGTTTAAACAGGTAGCCCGGGCTAAATGCCCGCAAACCCAACCCGCTGGTAATTCCTAAAGATGGATAGAACGACGCTCTTGCTACCTGAACATCTAGCTTAGCTGCCTTAAGCTGTAATTCTGCCTGCCGGATGTCGGGACGGTTAGCCAGTAAGTGTATAGGTAATCCAGCTTGTATTCCGCGGGGCAGTAAATTTTCCAGCGACTGCTTTTCTCTTTGCACTGCTTGCGGAAAGCGTCCCACCAGGAAATTGATCCGGTTCTCTGTTTCAGTTATCTTCTGCTGGATATCATACTGTAAACCCTGTGTGTGCAGCGCTTGTGCCTGAAATCTGCGTACAGCAAGCTCGTTTACCCGGGCCGACTCCTTTTGAATTTTTACAATCTCCAGGGCGCTGCTCTGCAGCTTCATATTCTGCTGAATAATGGCTAATTGATTGTCCAAAACCAGCAGCTCATAGTAAGAGCTGGCAATTTCAGCGATCAGGTTCGTCACTAAAAAGTTTCTGCCTTCTACACTGGCCAGGTAGCGGTTAACTGCCGACTGTTTCGCGTTACGCAGTTTATGCCACACATCCACTTCCCAGGAAGCAACTAAACCACCCATCAAATCCGGTAAGGGCTCAGGCATTTCCTTTCCCGGCTCCATTTCTGTCGTAGCTTCCATAGCGCCAATGTTAGTATATCGTGGCACCTTCTCGACCCCGGCGCCCGCGCTTATACCCACTGAAGGAAGATACTCCCCCTTACGGGCCCGTATTTCGTTTCTGGCAATTTCAATCTCCTGCATCGTGATATTCAGCTCCTGGTTATTTTGCAGGGCTGAATCGACAAGAGTGGTTAAGTATGGATCGTTAAAGAATTCCTTCCACCTGGTATTTACAGAATTAACCGTATCCTTTGATGTGTTGTAACTCTGCGGCACTGAAGTGTTCGCATCTTTCTGGATTAATGCCGGCACACTACAGCCCATAAAGGCCAGGATGATAAAAGCAATCCCCAGCCGTTTAAATATTCTTTCTTTATACATGGTTTTCACTTTCTTCTAGATCTGGGAAACTATCATCGGCATAAACGAATCCTTCGGTTAAAGGCTTTTCATGCTCATCTCTGATTAAATGGCGGCCATCTGCTAAACTGCCGAAGATGTAGTATAAACCGGGAACGATGATCACTCCGAAGATGGTCCCGAATAACATACCCCCAAGTGCGGAAGCACCGATCGTGCGATTTCCGATAGCACCGGCACCGCTTGCGACTATTAGCGGTAATAAACCGGCAATAAATGCAAATGAAGTCATCAAGATGGGCCGGAAGCGAACCTTAGCGCCTTCAATTGCCGCGTCGAGCAAAGTAGCTCCCTGCTGCCTTTTCTGAACGGCAAATTCGACGATCAGTACCGCATTTTTCCCAAGCAGACCAATCAGCATGATCAATCCCACCTGTGCGTAGATATTATTCTCAAGGCCCATAAGCTTCAGCAGCAAGAAGGAACCGAACACACCCACAGGGAGAGAAAGAATTACTGCCATAGGAATAATGAAGCTTTCGTATTGGGCTGCCAGCACAAAATAGACAAACAGCAAAACGATGATAAAGACGTAGAGCGCTTCATTTCCTCTTATTGATTCATCGTAGGATAGACCTTCCCATGCGATATCATATCCCTTAGGTAAAGTCGTTTTAGCAACTTCCTGTATGGAGTGTATGGCATCCGCTGTGGTATATCCTTTAGCCGGTAAGCCCTGGATAGCTGCAGAATTATACAAATTGAACCGGGTTACCTCATTTGGACCCTGCGTCTTTTTAAGCGACATAAATGCAGAGTAAGGAACCATATCTCCATCGTCGTTTTTCACATACAGCTTCAGGATATCAGACGGAAGTCTCCTGTATTTCGGGTCGGATTGTACATAGACTTTAAAGAACTGATTAAACTTAATAAAGCCCTGCTCGTACGTACTGCCAATTAAGATATTCAGGTTTTCCATTGCCTTTCCGATCGAGACCCCTTTCTGCATAGCCAGATTGTTATCAATTACAAGTTCGTATTGAGGATAATTGGCAGCAAAAAAGGTGAACAGGCCTGTCAGCTCTTTGCGTTTGCGAAGGTTATCCATGAATTCATTATTTATTTTATCGAACTCATGATAGTCGGTGTCTGAATTCTTATCCAGTAATCGCATGGAAAAACCGCCTGAAGATCCGAATCCGGGTATGGCTGGTGGCTCAAAGAACTCAACAACTGCACCGAGCCCTTTAGATTTTTCTTCAAGTTCCTCCATGATCTCTTTGACAGTATGTTCCCGGTCTGACCAGCTCTTGAGGTTAATTAAACAAGTACCGGCATTAGATCCGCGGCCTTCGGTCATGATCTCATATCCCGCCAGGGAAGACACAGATTCTACCCCGTCAATCTCTTCACAGATCTTCTGTAGTCGTTGAGATACCTGGTTCGTTCTTTCGAGCGTCGACCCGGGCGGCGTTTGAATGATCGCATAGATAGTTCCCTGGTCCTCATTTGGAATAAATCCCGATGGCAAGATCCTGTTCTCAAAGAATATTCCTGCACCAAAAGCCAGGAGTATGGTCCATGTAAGCCACCTGCGGCTGACCATTGACCTTAGTAAGCCAACATATCTTCCTGTGAGCCGTTCGAACCAGCTGTTAAAAGCATTCAGCGATCGTGATAAGAGATTTTTCTTCTTTGGTTTCCCGTGATTGTTCTTCAGCAGCATGGCACATAAAACCGGGGTAAGCGTAAGCGCTACTACCGCGGAAATTACAATTGAGCTGGCCATAGTAATGGAAAACTGGCGATAAAATATTCCCACCGGGCCTGACATGAACAGCAAAGGAATAAACACTGCCGTCATCACCAGGGTAATGGCGATAATAGCGCCGCCAATCTCCCGGAGCACCTCTACTGTAGCTTTATAGGGAGAAAGGTTATTCTCTTCCATCTTGGCATGCACGGCCTCAACCACTACAATAGCATTGTCCACCACAATTCCGATAGCTAAGACTAATGCGAACAACGTGATCAGGTTGATCGAGAGCCCAAAGTACTGGATCACGAAAAAAGAACCTATCAAAGAAACCGGCACCGCCAGAATCGGGATTAATGTAGAACGCCAATCGCCCAGAAAAATAAATACCACAATAGCCACCAGGATAAATGCATCCCTTAAGGTGTGGAGCACTTGCTCAATAGATGCATCAAGAAACTGGGACACATCATAGCTGATTTTATAGTCAACCCCGGGAGGAAAAGAGGATTTCATCTCATCCAGCTTCGACTTTACCTCAGCAATTACATCGCTGGCATTACTTCCGTAATTTTGCTTCAGCACTATTGCTGCCGATGGTTGCCCGTCCAGGTTTGAATAAATGTCAAAAAACTCACTTCCGAGTTCAACAGTGGCGATGTCTTTCAGGTGTATACTTTCTCCTTCTGCATTGGCACGCACAATGATGCTTTCGTACTCTTCGGGTTTATTATATCTGCCTTTATAGGTCAGCACATATTCCAGCGATTGAGCAGCGATCCCGGAGCTCTGGCCTATCCTTCCGGGACGTCCAATAATACTCTGCTCTGCTAAAGACTCCATCACTTCCTCCACAGAAATTTTATAGGCCCGCATACGGTCGGGATTTAACCAGATACGCATGGCATACCTGCGGCTGCCCAATATTTGTGCCCGGGCTACTCCTTTGACCCGCTGAATCTCCGGGATCATTTTGACCGTAGCATAGTTAAAAAGGAACTTTTCGTCAATGCTCTTATTTTTCGAATAGAGGTTAACGTACATCAGCATACTTGGCTGAATTGGCGTGATGATGACGCCTTCACGCTGGACCAGCTCAGGGAGTAGTGGCATTACCTGGTCTACCCTTGTCTTTACCCGGATTACCGCATCATTCGGGTCTGTACCAGGTTCAAAGATTATTCTCAGGGTAGCCTCACCTGCGCTGGTTGCATCTGTCGCTATATAGCGCATACCTTCAACCCCATTTATGGCAGTCTCCAGGGTTATTAGCGTGGAATTCACTAATACATCTGCGCTTGAGCCAGGGTATGCAATAAATATGTTAACAGTTGTGGGTGCGATTTCCGGGAACTGGGAAATAGGAAGCTTCTTTATTGCCAGCCCTCCAACAAAAATCATTATGACCGATAGGACGATAGCAAATACCGGTCTGTGTATAAATCTACTAAACATGTCTTCTGATTTTTAAGATGTGATTACTCAGCATATAAATCTAACTGAGACATGACTGATGCTGGTTTCAGGTACTTATAGTGTATTTTTTCATTCTCTTTAACCAGCCGCAAACCTTCGAGAAGAATTTTATCGTCTTGACTTAAACCTTCCTTAACAACATAGATATGCGGTAGTTCGGCAGCAATAACGATTTCCCTGGACTTCAGTCTGCCGCTTTTATCTACCACATAGACATACTTTTTATCCAGCACTTCGAAGGTGGCCTTTTGCGGAATGAGCAGGGCATTGGAAATGGGAATGTCCATCAATATATTCCCTGTCTCACCGTGCCTTAAAAGCCTGTCAGGATTCGGAAATGTAGCACGGAAGGCAATATTTCCTGTTTCATTATTAAAATCCGCTTCAATAGTTTTAACAACTCCAATTTGCGGGAACAATTTATGATTTGCCATCTGCAGCCGCACTCTCGACATATTATGGCCTGCCTGATTGCTTCTATAATCGAGGTATTCAGCTTCAGGAACGTTAAAATAAACCCACATTTCGCTATTGTCTGATAATGTGGTAAGCAGGTCACCCTCATCTAACAAGCTTCCTAATCTCACCTGAAAGTGATCCATAATTCCATTAAAAGGCGCGCGGATCTGGGTAAAACCTAAACGGACCCGGGCCAATGAAACTTCGGCCTTTGCTTTATCCAGTTTTGCCTTGGCCATCGCCAGCTCATTAGCAGCGACTATCTTATTATCTGCAAGATTTTTTGTGTTCTGATATTCGATTTGTGCGAATTCTGCTTCAGCCTGTGCTTTTTGAAGTTCAGCCTGGTATATAGCCGGCTTTATTTGAAACATTAGCTGGCCTTTGTTTATCGATTGCCCTTCGTCTACAAAGATCTTCTCCAAGTAACCTCTTTCCAGGGCCCTTATTTCGATGTGGCTTATTGCACTAATTTGACTGACATATTCCCTGGTAATTAAGGTGTCTTTGATTAAGGGAGTACTGACCAGAAATTCAGTCTCCTTTTCTTGTTCTGCTTTTTTTGTTTCACAGCTTTGACACAAAAAGGCGCCCAGCATTAGAACCATGAAAATTCTATTCATATAGATTTGTATTGAGGAAATAATTAAAAGTGTAGGTTAATACACTGGCACATCATGGCAGCCATGTATGTGCGAAACGGACAATTAAAATGGAGAAGGGAACATCAAATCCGGAAGACTTGAATCAGGAGATAAACTTTGTTTGATAAACTATCCGGGACATCCGTAAATGAGACGAATACTCCCCTAAGAATATTTGAAGAAGGCTGAAAAACAAACGCAAATGCTGCGGCTGTGGAAGTATACTTGATAATACCCTTTTTGGATGAAAAGTAATCCTCCTGCACCTCATTTTCGTTGGCAAGGAGCCGAGTCGTTCGCCTTTCAGTTCCGGCCAGCGGCAGCCTGGTTAAAACCGCACGCACTTGCTCAGGGCTGCGAAGTTCACTTTGAACTGATTCAGTAAAACTTTTTGCAGATTGATGATACGAGCCGGACTTTTGCAGCAGTGCCGGCATGAGCCCGGTTGCGCAAAACAAAAAAACATACAGAATTAAGAAATACTTAATAAAGTCTCGTGTCATTCAGCGGCAAAAATATGTTTACGAAACGATAATATCAATGGGTGTTAAGTAATTATTCTATAGACACGATTGACTGATAATCTTTAAGTTAAATGGGCTGGAAGCTCTTCATACTCTTACCTCTTACCTCCTGCTTCATCACCGCACAAACCAGCAAATATCACGTACCCGAACTACCCAAATCCGCATAAAGACGCGGGGATTTATTTGTTTTTATCTATGTGTTATCTCAGTGCTTAGGAAGTGTTAAGACAGTGCTTAAAGAGGGTTAAGGCGTAGGAGCCAAAATGAAGTCAATTGGGGTAAAAGTTGCGGGATTGTGCAAGCTAGGTTCGAAGCTTTCTTCCCCGGGGCAAGATCCGTTTGTGCGACAAACGTACATCTTAGCTTCCACGGACCAGATTTTATTGCTCTTATTATTTAAATACTGAGGCTTTCAAACCAATCTCAAAGGTCCCGCTGCTATAAGCAGCCAGTGATGTGGTATTGGTTGAGTAGATGCCAATTATACCAAATGATTGGTAATTCATGCCCAATCCGAAAGTAGCGCTTCCTATGCTATGATACATTCCGAAAAGATTAACCTTGCTATTTGCATAACTAACATTAGCCCCGATGTCCAGGATATTATTAAGTCCTTTAATGCCACGATATACCACTTTGGGCTCCAGGCTTATCCCACCGGGGTTTTCGCTATCAATTTTATAACTTACTGCTGAGAAAAACGTGGGATGATTTATGCTCTGGTTTACCAGGTCACGTTGAAAAATACCCTTAATATTCGGCAGGGCAGCCTGAACACTCAGCTTGTTACTGGTATATGCCAGGCCGAAATCACCATCTATATAGGTTTCCTTCTGGTTATAGTTAACAACAATAATATCATTTGGATCACCATTGATATCTTCCCGGCTTAGGCGTTCATTCAGGAAGCCTAATGAAAGACCGAATGAAAGTTTAGTATTATTTTCGTTGAGAGGCATATGATACGCATAGCTGGCTACGCTCCTCAGGCTTTTGAATAATCCCGACGTTTCATTGGACACATTCAATCCGATACCTGCATTGCGGGCAAATGCGTATTCCCCTGTAATTATTTGGGTGGATGGTCCACCGGGCATATTGCTCCATTGTTTGCGATAACCCATGTTAACATCAATGCCTTTTCTTCCTGCCATCGCCGGATTGCCCAGGTATTGATTTTGGAAGTAAAGTGCGCCAATTGGATTAAGCTGTGCATGGACGTGTATGGCGATGCCTTGTAAAATACAAAGCAGGAACGTCTGGAATATAAATCTCATTCTTAAAATCATCCTTTTACTTTATTTTATAATGCTCACAAAACCTTTCAGTCTGTTCTTACCTGCACCGAAATCTACCACATAGTAATAAGTGCCTTCTGCCAGGGGTGAACCTTCAAAGCTGCCATCCCAATCGTTCTGGTAACTTACTTTTTGATAGATTATCCGGCCCGAACGATCAAATATCTTGAGTAAATGATCAGGGTAATAGTCCAGATTTTTAATGATCAGGAAGTCGTTTTTCCCATCCCCGTTCGGTGTCATGATATTCATTGCATCAAGTGCCTGATAATCGTCGATCACGTTGACAGTGATGCTTTGTGAGCTTGTACAGCCCATAGCGTTAACTGCGGTTACCGTGTAACTCGTTGTTACTGCCGGTCTGACAGTCAGTACTGCTGAGTTTTGCCCGCTGATAATGCCTGATTCCGTTTTCCAGCTGTATTCTGTTCCTCCCGAAGCTGTAAGCACTGCTGTATTTCCTTTGCTCAGCGAATTACCCGCACTGTTACTGATATGGATCAACGGCAGTGGATTAATGGTGACAGTGAATGACCTTGATATTGTGTCTGTACCGCCAGCATCTGTACCACCGTTATCTTTTGCTGTAACGGTGATTGTTGCTGTACCGCTTGCTCCCGGTACAGGTACATAAGTGACTGTACCTGTTGAACCTCTGGATGTCACACTAAGTTGATTAAGCAGATTATTGTTTGAGTTCACACTTAGTGTAGTGCTTTGCCCTGATTCCGGCCCTGCGCTGATGCCACTTAATGCTATACTTTGCACGACCGGGGTAGAACATATTGCCGGCTGATCAAGGATAGCTGTAAGTGTTGGTGCCTGGTTAGCCAGAGGCAATATCCTCAAATTAAATATCTTTGTATCAGTTATTAATCCTTTCTTAATCGTTGCAGTAAGCGTTATCATCGGACATGGCAGCCCCATTAAGGGCCTGTTTAGCATTTGTCCGTCTGCCGAAATTACAGCAGCATTGCTGCTTGTCCAGGTCACTTCAGATCCTCCGGGAAGCTTTGCCGGGAGTGGATTAGTCAGCTTAGTGGTGATATGATTAAGGTCTGTGTTTGCACCTTTGATCAGATCCTCTGTCAGTGCATTTTTATCAGATGCTACTACAGCCACGTTCAGGTCTGTTATTTGGGTAAAGGTGATAAACCTTGAAAACGCTTTAGTCCAGATCACCAGGTCGGCACCGGCATTGATCTTAAAGGCTCCGTCTGCCGGAAGTGCGTCACCTGCCGCCTGCGTATCTGATGAGCCTACAGCGGTGATTTCTGTATACACGGATCCGTGAACCCTGGCAACACGCATACCGGCTTGTCCCGGCAACAACAGCCTGACTCCTTTATTAAACGAAAGTGAATTCGTTTCACTTCCAACTTCTATGATCAGTCCAACCGTAGTTATCTCCCCCGTTACTACAGGAAGATCATAACTTGAAACCGCCGGTGCATAGATTACACCATTCCATGTGGAGCTTGAGCCAGTTACAACAGTTCCGGCCGGGATCTGCACGTTTGCCAGTGGGGAATTAATACTGGTTTGAGGGATAGTTCCTGTGCCCCCGGAAATAAGATTACCATAAGAAATAGATGGAGTTGCTGTTGTTCCGGCTGCTACCGTTAACGTAACAGCTTGTGCAGGAGAAGTTATTATTACCTGATTAGACGTGTTATTTACGGTGCTATTACCGCCTGCATCGGGTAAAATCTGCTCTGGTTGCAAGCGGGTGACTTTTAAGACATAGGTATTTGTGTTTTTGCCATCCTCGGCGGTTACAATAGTAGTAATGGTATTTTCCCCTGCGCTTAGTGCTATATTTCCCAAAGGATTTTTAGCAGTTACAGTATTGCCATTTATTTTAATGGTTGCTCCAGCCTGATCTGCTACCGGGCTTAACGTAACGGCGCTTATTCCGTTATTGACATAAGCAGTATAAGAACTTACTGAGGGTGAAAATGCCGGGCTTAATATTCCTGCACTTAGTGAAAGAGAAGATAAAGTACTTACAGAGGATAAAATAGCGGCCGCACGTGTTATAGCGATGGTGTAGGTTTTGCTTGTTGTCCCATCCTGGGCCGTAACGACTGTACTGATTATATTACTTCCCACATTGAGAGCTAAGATTCCTGAGGCAATTCCGCTATTTACTATGCTTCCGTTTACCCGGATTGTGGCATTTGCCTGTTCAGCTGCAGGAGTTATTGTAATAGCGCTAACCCCGTTTGGTACAGATACATGATATGAAGTCTCCGTTGCTGCGAAAACCGGACTTAAGGTTCCGGTGCTAATGCCAAAGCCGAGAGGTTAGCAATAACTGATACTCCTTTGCTAACAATCAATACCTGCTGCACGTCTGCCGCATCAGTATAATTAGCGTTACCCGCTTGTGATGCAGTAATATTAGTTGATCCGGCTCCAACCAGCGTCACGGTTCTGCCTGATATTGTAGCGACAGCCGTGTTCGAGCTGACGTAGGTAAGCGCATTGCCTGATGCTCCGCCTGTAGCGGTCAGATCAAATGCGGCATCCCCAAAAGTTTTAGCTGCCAGTGCCGGGAAGTTGATGCTTTGTCCTGCTTTGTTAATTGTTAGCGACTGTACCACATCGCTTGCTGCATTGTAATTTGCATTTCCTGCCTGTGATGCAGTAATATTAGTTGATCCGGCTCCAACCAGCGTCACGGTTCTGCCTGATATTGTAGCGACAGCCGTGTTCGAGCTGACGTAGGTAAGCGCATTGCCCGATGCGCCGCCTGTAGCGGTCAGATCGAACGCGGCATCGCCGTAGGACTTTGCAGTTAAGGAATTGAAGGTGACTATTTGGCTTGCTTTATTCACTGTTAGCGTTTGCACCACATCCGAAGCAGCGTTGTAGGTCGCACTCGCCGCCTGAGAAGCCGTGATATTGCTTGTCCCCGCGCTAAGGATGGTAACCATGTTACCTGATACGGTGGCAACCGATGTATTAGAGCTTGCGTAGATTACCGGATTGCCCGATGCGCCGCCGGTAGCTTCGAGTTCAAAGGCAGCATCACCATATTTTTTAGTGCCAAGGGCATTGAAAGTAATTACCTGATCGGCTTTCTCTCTGGTTACTGTAATCGTATACGTTTGTATCGTTGTCCCATCCTGAGCGGTAACCTTTACATCGATGGTATTACTGCCTACGTTCAAGACTAATGCCGATGATGCACTGGCGTTGGTAACACTGGCGTAGCCTCCACCATTTACCTGGACCTGGATGGTCGCGTTCGCCTCCGACAGGGTAGGTGTGACAGTTATCGAAGAGGTGGCAAACGGTACACTCGCTGCATAGCTCAACTTAGCCGCATCGAATTCCGGGTCGATGGTGCCCGAACTGGTTAACAAAGTCGCCAGGTTAGCGTTAGTTGAAAGCGCTCGATTTACTGTAAGGGTATAGGTTTTGGTCGTTTCACCATCCTGTGCAGTTACCACAGTAGTAATCGTATTAGAACCTCCGGATAAACTGATTGCCGGACTTGCGCTTCCGCTTGTTACTCCAACACCGTTCACAGTTACCCCTGCTGTTGCATCTGAAACCGTTGGTGTTACCGTGATGCTGGCCGTGCTGTTGCTCACCGAAGCTGAATAGCTCGTGGTATCGGAATGAAAATCTGGCGACAAAGTGCCATCAGAAAGCGTAAGGTTAGCAAGTGCCGCACTGGTAGAAACGAAAGTGGCTGACCACAAGTCTCCCCGAAGACCAGACCTTCCGGTGAGGCCAAAACCTACGCCGCCGAATAGATAGAGCTTGCCCCCGGCTTCCCAGCTTGCTATAGCATCTCTTGCCCCAGGCTGATTTGCGGCCTCTATCGATCCTAGTGTGCCGAGTTTGTTAGGCAAATTACTCCCCTTGATCCAGCGCCAGTACCCGGTATCTGGATTATATTCCCAAAGGTCATTAAGTCTCCCGGAACTTGATGTGCCGTAACCATTTCCTCCAAATAGAAAGAATTTGCCCCCGCTTTCCCAGCCCCCGGACTTGTATCTTGCGCCTGGATTATTATCTGCCGCTGCCGTACCACGCGTGCCATAGGAGCCAAACTGGTTTGTCGAGTTACTTCCTTTGATCCATCGCCAGTGGCCAGTTCCTATTTCATACTCCCAAAGGTCATTGAGATTCCTGCCATTATAGCCCCCAAAAAGATAGAGCTTTCCTGCGCTTTCCCAGGAAACTGAACTATATCTTCCGCCTGGCGTATTGCCTGCCTCTGCTGCACCCAGTGTACCATAGGTTCCTGCTTGATTTGCTAGGCTGCTGCCCTTGATCCAGCACCAGTATCCGGTTGCGGGATCGAATACCCAAAGATCGTTCAGGTAATAGGCTTCGCCTGTTGAGGCATTATTGTTTAGCCCCCCAAACAGATAGAGTTTGCCTCCGCTTTCCCAGCTTACCGAACTATGTCTTGCGCCTGGCGTATTGCCTGCCGCTGCTACACCAATTGTTCCATAGAATGCATTTGGGTTCAATGAACTGCTGCCCTTGATCCAGCACCAGTATCCGGTTGCAGGGTCGAATACCCAAAGATCGTTCAGACGGTGGTTATTGCCTGAGCTATAGATTTGCCCCCCAAACAAATAGAGCTTGCCTCCGCTTACCCAGGTCACCGAATTACCTCTTGACCCCGGGGTATTGGCTTCTGCCGGTTCGCCCATGGTGCCGTAAGCAGCTGGTTGATTAGTTGAACTGTTCCCTTTGATCCATCGCCAGTTCCCGGTATCCGTATCGTATTCCCACAAGTCGTTGAGGTATGAGGTGTTGGAGGATGTGCCACCTCCCCCAAACAGATAGAGCTTGCTGCCGATTTGCCAGGTAGCAGAACTGTGTCGTGCGCCGGGCAAATTGGCTGGGTCTGCTACACCTATTGTGCCATAAACGGGGGTTCCTGTTGTATCCTTAAAGCCTTTCAAAAATGCCCAGGTCACGCTTTGAGCGTTGGCAACACTAGTGCACAGCGAAAGGAGAAAGATGAGATAAATTCTCTTCGAATTGCTTTTAAGAAAATGAGTATAATGTTTTTTCATAGACAGGTAGAAATTCTTAACAGGTTAATGCCGAATATTTAATTCTGCCTCCCCTACATCTACAAAAATCTGCCATAAGAAAAGAACAAACCCGCCAATCTCCTGAACCAGCCTGCCAAAATGGTCGATACGATTTAATTCTTACGGTAAATTTTGACCTTATATATCGTTTAACTCACGATAATTATCATATTTGAAAGACCGAAACCTTTTGAGCATAAAATATCCTGCGATGAATCAGCCCACTTTTACAAGTTTGTTCGACCTCGAGTATTTTATTGAACTGACTCCGGATTTGGTCTGCATTGCCGGATACGATGGTTATTTTAAGAAAGTAAATCCCGCAGTTTCAAAAACGCTTGGATATACTGATGAAGAGCTGACATCGCGACCAATAAACTCGTTTGTTCACCCCGACGATCAGGACATTACAGCTAAAAGCAGGCAAAGCGTAAAGGAAGATCAACCGCTCCTTAACTTTGAAAACCGATACCTTAGCAAAAGCGGGGAGGTAGTTTGGTTATCATGGACATCCATACCAATAAAGCGCGATCACTTGATCTTCGGAATCGCCAAGAAGATCAATCCCCGGCATAAAAAAGAAGAAGCGGTGTCTCACCTGCTCGTTTCTAATCGTGGTGTTGTTAACGAGCGTTTAAAAGCAGAAGAGGAATGGCTCAATGAATTTGAAGACGCTGTTAAAAAGTATATCGGCCATCTGAATTTAAGTGTCGGCTTGCTGAGTACGGAATTGGGGATGAGCGAACGTCAGCTTTTCAGGAAGGTTAAACGGATACGAGGTCTCACTCCTAATCAACTAATCCAGAATGTCCGGCTAAAAATAGCATCCGAAGCTATTTCGTCCGGGAAGTATACAACCATAGCCGAAATTTCAAACATTGCCGGTTTTAGTACAGCCACTTATTTCAACAGATTATACAAAGAGGTATACCAATTAAATGTATCGGATCTGCTTGCCGCGGCACCGGATGAAAAGGAAGTGTAATTCCGGCAAAACCAAATACTTTCCTCCATCCAAAGGTCTCAGTGGGAGTCAATTTTGCTTAAAATGCTGATTTGATTGAATTAATAATTGACCAGTAGCCATGCCAAAACTAATTAAAACAGTCCTGGCAGTACTCAGAAGTTACTTTAAACTAAAAAAGCCTCTCCAAAGAGAAGCTTTCTATTTCTGTGCGCCCACCTGGGCGTTTATCGAATCATTTTATGGATCATTTGAATAGACTAATAATAATCCCTTGTTTAAATATTAAACACATTCCAGCAAATGCTATTTCTTAATCTTTGATCATCCAGGACAAGATCACGGATCTCATCAGGAAGTTGATCCCGTTGCCACTGACACTCCCTTTGTCCTGCTTCATCTGCCTGCTCTTTTTCAACAGACGCCCAAACCGCTTTGATAGCATAAGCCGCAGCACCCAATTCGTGTGCAGCGACGTGGGCAACTACCGCCGCCTGCCCTGCCGCATAGGCTGCATTCCGGCTGGCACCCTTTAAATCTCTTGCCGCCGACATAGCCCGTCCACCCGCTGATCTGCAATCCCACATTTTCATTTCGCCGCGAACCCAGGTCCTGATCGCTTTAATAGCTTCGCGTGGCCGCGTATCATCAGGTCTCACCGACTCAAAAAGCGGCAATACATGTTCCGCACAATCTGCTGCCCACAGCGCTAACAAATGGTGGTCGCCATCCGTCAACGTACCGCCTCGCCGGATCGTAATAAACCTGGAATCCCGTTCTTGGGGTAGGATCATATGTAAATTTAGGGAATCTTTATTTTCAGTCCATTACAATTACGCTTTTCAGACTGGGATGTCATAAACCTGAGATAAACGAAAACCCGAATGAAGCCGAATAAAAAGTACCTCTATTCGTTTTAAAGGCAGGCTCAAAAGTTCGCTTTAACTAAAAACGGTCCTAATGATATCATTAAGACCGCTCGCCCACCTGGGCTCGAACCTTGCGCTGTAATTAGCTAAATATCAATTATATACAAAGAACCGGAGTGTACTGGTAGTTGGTTTGGTAACTGGGCCAAAACGACGGTGTAAAGGTAAGGATTTTCGGATTTGTTTCGATATTTATACTTAACTGCATCTGGAATACGACCCGGGAAATTTATATTGAGTGCAAGCTTGACCAGCCGGGTTGAAAGGTCTAGGGCAGATGAGATAATTCAAACTCTCAAATAATTTCACTGCCAATTTTATCTTACTTTTAGGAAAATAAGGTTTGATGAAGTTTTACGCAGGAGCGACTGACAATAGTTGGTTTAATTATTTAAGCAGGATATCACCTGAAGATGTCAATTTTTGGCAACCCGGAGGAAATTTGGCTTTTAAATATCTTCAGCCAGGAGAACCGTTTCTGTTTAAATTAAAAAAGCCTTACCATGTTATTGGCGGGCTCGGATTCTTTTCAAGTCATACTTTTCTCCCGCTTAATATGGCATGGGATGTTTTTGGAGAGAAAAATGGGTGTGGGTCCTTTAATGAGTTCAAGAGATCAATCCTATCCTATCGTACAGACAAAGAAAACTCAAACCCAACTATCGGCTGCATCGTTCTGACAAATCCAATATTTTTTAAAACCCAAGATTGGATTCCTGTAGATCAATTTATGAGCAAAACCGGCATCGTTCAGGGAAAAGGTTTTGACACCGCAGGTATAGGAAGTGAACTTTGGACCCAGATCAACAACACGCTACAAAAGTATCTCCTTTCAAATCCAGAATTCACAGAAAATCCTTTTGTTGTAAATGATTCGGATTGGCCTGGTTACGGAAAGTCGGTTTTACAGAAAGTTCGAATTGGACAAAGTGCTTTCAGGGTCTTGGTAACAGATGCATATAGCCGACGATGTTCCATAAGCGGTGAGAAAACCTTGCCAGTTTTGGATGCAGCGCATATTAAGCCATACAACGAACAAGGACCACATAATATTTCCAATGGCATTCTTCTTCGATCTGACATGCATAAATTGTTTGATACGGGATATATCACCATTACAAAAGATTATAAGGTTGAAATTAGCAAAGCAATCAAAGAAGAATTTGAAAACGGGCGGGAGTACTACCAATATCATGGCAAAGAATTATTGTACCTGCCTGGAAAAGAAATTGACAGACCCAACCAACAATACATAGAATGGCATAATTCCATTTTCAGGGGTTAAATATATCGCACCTTGGCATGCATTTCATTTTAGCTTTTGATAGAGGCAAAAAATTTGTGCAGGGCCTGGGACGGCAAGGCTTTGCAGCGAAAAAATACTACCCGAAGGCGTGGAGATTTTTTTGTTCAAACCCGGAGGGCATGGCCTTGCCAACCGAAGAGGTATAACTTTGCCTCAGCAGAAGCCAAAAAGAAAGGGCTGGATAATTATCACTTGAATCACTGGGGTATGTGATTCTAAGAAAGAGTAGATAAGTAGCTCAGCAATCGCGTTATAACAGCTGTCAACAAATTAATAATCATAGGTTGTGAACTCATGCTAAATTTTCCTTCGGTTCGAAAGGGGGATTCCATGGTCGATACAGAGTTCCCAAATTGCATGTTTAACCAGCGAAATGTTGGGATCTGAAATGTAGTAATCTGATAGCCGAGAAAAACGAGAACTTAATCCAAAGACTGTTCTGCCACTCATGAACCTCATCAATAAATAATAACATAATTCTTCAAACCGTTTAGGTGTTGGTGCCAGCTTTGTAAGTTCAGCTATGATCGTGAATGCAATTTGAAGGGAGTTTTCATCACTATGATAGCCACTTAAAATATCAACGGTCGCGGATACAGCCTGATCAATAGTATAGTTGCTTTTTTGCAGTACATGCAAGACCATGTCCTTATCAACGGTAGTATGCCGGTGACCCAACTTAATTAGCTCAACATAATACCGGTAACCGTCTTCGCTCGAAATCATATTTCTAACGACAAGTGAGCGCACAAACGGCTGAGTCCAGACACTTTTAACCTGTAATTCTTCCTCTATCAAGCCTCTCGTGGCAGTATCATCCGAAAGCATAAGGGCACCCGTTTCCAGGCTCAGTATTGCAGATTCAAAGATATCAACGCCGATCGCGTCCTTGAATTTTTGCCACTTTTTACTGTCGTATTCAAGCAGCGTTTTGCACGGTTTGATTTCGCAATTTTGACCGATCCAAGATTCAAGAGTCTTGAGGTGCTCTAACTCTCTTTGTTTTTCCTCAGCAGTAATATGGATCCGTATTTTTTGCCCTTTATGTACTCCGAAGCTCATGTGCTCGGTGTGCGAGGTAAGACCTTTCTCACCTACATAGTTGTAGATCAGATCAGCAGTTGTGTGCGGAATAATAAACTTAGGTGTATTCTCAGGTCGGTTTAATCCGATCTTGAACATCGTGAGCAACGCTGTAATATCTGGCACTAACAAAGACGACGACCCGGCAACTTGAACGGCCTGATCGTATTGCACTACATTACCTAAAGCACAACGAATTCCACAGGACCGACTAAAATACTCATAGATGTTTATCGGACTTGTTTTATTAAAAATGGCATAAGTAGACAGCGGCAGTAAATGAGCTTCGTAATTTTTTTCCTGCTTCTCCATTGCCTCATCGAATGGTTTCCGTTGGGCGAGTTGTCGGTCTATAAAATTTTCAATATCGGAAAGCTCGTTCACTTCTCCAGATATGATACCGGATTGCGCGGCGTAGATCGTGGTGTTCTGATGTAACGCCTGTTGAAAGACGTGCGTGTACAATGGAAGTATTTGGGTGATTTGCCAACGCTCATCCTGGTTCTTGTGTAAAGCAATGCGCTTTCCAATTGTTTGGCCGTCAAGGAGTTTATAAATTGGATCCTGGAGGTTTATTTCTCCTTCATGTTTTTTCAGCTGATTTCCCGGCAGATCAAGGACCACGTAGCAGACTGTTAGTTTGCCACAAACGAGCGTGACGGCGACATTTTCTGAAACTTTTTCTGGTATAGCTGTATGTTCACGTTCATTTGGATCTGCAAGGCAATAGTTCATAAACAGCTGGTTCGATTCAAATGATGGGTTTGCTCTTCGGTAATCGTAAAGCAGTTTGAGGCAACGGTCATGATAACCTCCACTACGCAGCAACTCAACATAGCCCCACATTTGATCCGGTCGAAAGTCAAAACGGCTCAAATCTGTGTTACAAAATTCCCTAAAAGCATTTAAATTTTTATTACGGTGAAAAAGGCCTGCGAGATTAAGCTGGGCGGACAGATCATCAGGGAAATGTTTCACAAATTCTGTCAGTATCTTCTCCGCTTGTTTGTAGTCATGATAGTGGAAATAGATCGCCACCTCCTTAGTGGTATATTCCGGGCTCGGGCCAAAACGTTCGCGCAAATCTATGCAGACGGGCAGTGCTTTTGCTTTTTGACCAGAGCGCATCCAAGCATCGATTAACTGATAGGTTAAAAAATGATTGCGGCCGGGCTGCGTCATCGTTTCAAATAGCAATGCCGCCTCTTTCGGCTTGCCAAACTGAAGAAAATATGTCGCTGCAAAATAGCGATCCTTAATAGTTTGTTCACTCAGATGCTCTGCAATCAACGAACGCATCTGCGTTTCAACGTTTTTAGCCTCTTGGTTTCGGTTAGTCGCCCGTAGAATCTTCGCCTTGTCCGCAATTACTCCGAGACTATATGGATTCAAAAGTGCGGCTTTCTCAATATAATTGAGAGCTTCCTCATATTGTTGGTTTTCGGCATATAGAAAAGCTAACGTATTCAAAATCCTCTGCTGATCCTCCCGTAAAATATCAGGTTTATCCAGTTGCAGATGTGCAATACGTTTAGCGTCATCCATACGATTAGTCTTACCCAAAGCAAGCAGCCAAGAGGTGTGGAATTCGTACAGTTGGGGATGATCTGAACCGATCTTTGCAAACTGATCAGCTGCTTCCGCGTACCGTTGTGAGAACATGAAATTGACGCCAGCTTGCTTGGTCGCGAAATAGTTACTAGGATCTATTTCAAGCAGCTGTTTGGCAGTCTCCAATGCGTCAGCCTGCTCGTCTAGAACCGTTTGCAACAAATTAAGTCGTTCCAACAACGGAATCTGCAACTGAAGTTGCCCGGTATTTTTGAATTTCTCCCATTGTTGCACTAAAAGTCGCTTCGCCAGGCGCAAGTGATTTTTGTCTTCTTCACTTAGTAGTTCCAGCGTTTGAAAGTCCACATGGTCACCGACAATGACAAAACAAACGATGTTACAATAGATATCAATAAAATTATCACTATCTGTTTTAAGCTCGTATAAACGTTTCGCGTATTTAAGAGCAACCTGTGGCATTCGTTTATTTGAAATGTTAATTAACGCAACCAATAGTTCTGGAACGTCGCGCAACTCCTGCGGCACTAGATCATCCAGGTCGCTCGGAAATTCGTTTTCGGGTAACGCATAGAGCTCCAATGCCAATTTAAGCGCAGGGTGTGAGTCAGACAACTTCTCGGCCAGCGGAGCAGCTTCCCTATACCGTTTCTTAACCATATACAATCCTGCCAAACTGGAGAGATTAGCGGCATGATCAGGATTGATAGCGGCTGCTTGCTCATAATATGGTATAGCTGCATCAAAATCATTGAGCAGCATAAAGCTGTAACCGATGTTATTAAGTACTTTGAAACGAATATTGTCCGTGGTGCCTTCCCATATTCTTTCTTTAAATCCTAACAGATTCTGTTGGGCAGTTTCAATTTGGTGCGTGTCGAACGCTTTCTTTATCTGGTTTAGCTGTGCCTGATGCTCGGTGTCTATCAACTGTTCCACATCGCCTCTTAACATATAGTTTTCCAGCGGAACAGCTGCTAAGTTGTTGACACGCTCTGCCAACTCCAGCAGCAGATTATGACTTTTATCAACAGTGTCACTTATTTGTGCGGTTGCCCGCAAGCTTTCCATGTGAGATGGAGACAAATTGTCGCGGACTTGCGTTTTGTAGACATCAATAAAGTTGTCTACTAAAGGGCTGGGAACCACATTCAGATCCTTTAACGGCCCCGTTTTGATCGTCGTATGCAGGTGTTGGTCCAGCAATCGCCGGACCTCCGTCATATCGTTAGCTGGATAACCGGTGTGAAAGGCCTTCCGCACATCTTCCAGTTGGAAAATCTCGCCCCATTGATGCTCCACATCCAGCAAATAGATCGACAGGCTTTGCAGGTATGTAAAATCAAAATCATCTTCATGTATCTCAACGCCGACATCTCGGCATATCTCATGGAAGAACAGCTTTTTCTTAATTATACCTGCACCTAAAACGGAAACCGCTGGCCAGATCTTTTCGATGAAGGGAATAAAAGGCGTAATAATCAAGGCGCTAAAACTTTTTAGTAAAGATAATTATATAGCCGGCTAATCTTTTTAGTACTTCTTCACATTAATATTAGTGTCACATGACTACCTAAAGCACGCTACGGCAAAGAAGAAAGACGAATGATTAAGCCGTCATAATCACTGTGACCAATGCGCGCTAGCAACCGACTGATATACAAACAAGCACAAAGACTTTTAAATATTAGTAAAAGGATTTCATAAATTGCATTTACCTAACCTATTAAATCTCAATGTATTTAGCCACTATTTATATTAAAAATTACAAAGGTATTGAATCGTTAACTATCCCATTCGATCCAAATATTAATATCATCATTGGAGAAAATGGCTGTTGCAAAACAGCGGCAATAGACGCCATTAGGCTACTTTATAATTTGGGGAATCCTAAAAAAGACATTTATCTAGCTAATGATGACTTCTATATCAACAGCGCAAATGGCAAGCAAAGCAATATCATTGAGATTAAATACTTATTTTATGGATTAACCACTACAGAGAAAGGAGCTTTATATGAATATTTAATACTCCATCCGACAGACCCAGTAAAAGATTATGCTCAAATCACTATCCAGTACGAACGCCGTGAAAAAGGCTATCCGAAGTTTTCATATTATACAGGTGCAACCCTTGAACAGAAGGCGGATCCTGGTACTTTTGACATCTTTCAACATTACTATTTAGGGGCCTTACGCGACAGTACGACTGATCTTCTAAATATAAAAAGCAACGTCCTGGGTTCTGTGATCAAGAGATTAGTTGAACGAAGCAACACAGAGGATGATTTCAGAAAGATTATAAAAGATGCAAATACCGAATTGCTAAAGCGCCCAGAGGTTTTGACCACGAGGCAAGGCGTAAATTTGCATTTGGATGATATTTTTAAAATATCTAAAGATAATCAGATCGGTCTACGTATAGAGGAGTCCTCAAGAATCGAAAGCATAGTCAACGTAATAAAACCATACCTCCCGCACGATAAGAAACTCCTTGAGAATGAAGGATTTCAGCTTTATCAAAACAGCTTAGGCTTTAATAACCTCATTTATATCGCTATTATTCTCGGTGATATCAAAGAGCGACTTGTGGATAATTCGAATCAACATTTTGTTCTATTAATCGAAGAACCGGAAGCTCATTTGCACCCACAATTACAACTGAATCTTTACAATTTTTTAAAGGTAGCCAGTTCCCCAACAAATTGTCAGCTATTTATTACAACGCACTCACCAACACTGACGTCTAAGTCAGACCTTGACAATCTGATAGTACTAAAAGGCTCTGCCGTGAATGTTGGCGATTGCTTTAAGGAACGTGCCGCGGAAAATATAATTGAGCAAATCGTCAAGAAAACAGTCCTCACCGAAAAAGACTTCTTAAGGCGAAAAATGCAACTGCAACGATATTTGGACGTTACAAAAAGCCAACTTTTCTATGCCCGCGGAATACTTTTTGTTGAAGGCATCTCAGAAAAACTTCTAATTCGAGCCTTTGCAGAAGTCTTAGACAAGCGTATAGAGGATCATCGCTGTGAGATCGTCAGTGTTGACGGTATTTCTTTTTATTCATTCATACACCTTTTTAATTCTACCGATCCTAATCGGAAACTCAGTTATAAAGGAGCTATTATTACTGACGATGACCGCTTATCAAAGTCCAAGAACAGTTTTAAAAATTTAACCACCCAATCTTTTAAAAACCTAACCGGCTTTCATGCAGACCTTTATAACGCAACCATTGGTAATCGGCTAGGTAATCTTCGGTCAACGCTTAGTAATCATGTTACTGATGTGAGGCTGTTTGCAGCGTTCAAAACGCTTGAATTTGAAATTGCATTAGCAAATATTCCGGGGACCAAAGTCGAATATTTTAACAATTTTTTAGTGCAGTATATCGCAACGGTTGATTCAAAGAAATCAGCAGTAATCGACTTGTATGTAAAAAGTTTGCCCAACCCCACGCTGAGCAATGACGAGCGAGAAAAGATAGCCATTTTGTTGTGGAAATCTTTGCCATCGAAAGCTGAATTCGCACAAAACTTCTCAATTGCTTTAGATGAGGAATTTTTACAGGCGCAAGCAAGTGGGAAAACTCTCCAATTTAATGTACCGGAATACATCAAGAAAGCTATTAACCATGTAATTCAATAATGCAGTTCGACATAACCCCTGATAATAAACCTTACTTAGATGGTCGCGGAAAAATCATTTTAAACGCATGCCCAGGCAGTGGCAAAACTACTGCAATCGCTTACAAATTGGGAGCCCTAGTAAAAGAATGTGAACAAACTTATGGTCCTTATGCTGGGATTGCCTGCTTATCCTTTACAAATACAGCTACGGAAGAAATTGCAAGCAAGTTCCGAGGTTTGACCAATAGCTATTTAAGCTTTCCACACAGTGTATCCACGTTGGATAGTTTTATTAACCGATATATAACATTACCGTTTTACTATTTGATGGGGAAACCTTCAAAGCGGCCGATAATTCTTGATGTTGTTTCCTTTCTTGATGAAATGAATCTTGGTTATTTTCCGGCCAAGTCCAAACAACCCCTTGTTAGGATATTGCAGCCATCAAAACTGAAATTTGAATCAACTGGTGAGATCAGCTGGAACGGAAACCGTCCGAAGGCACAGACGGTTGATCTTGCTATATTCGACAAATATGCGGCAACATTTAAGAATTGGCAACTAAACAATGGCTATTTAAATAACGATGATTCTACTTACATAGCTTTCCGGTTATTAAATAAATTTCCTTCTATTGCCGACGATCTGGTGCAGCGATTCCCGTATTTCATTATTGATGAAGCTCAAGATACCTCGGAAATACAATACAAGATATTTGATATACTCATCGCCGCAGGGCTAACAAACATAGAGTATGTCGGCGATCCATACCAGAGCCTGTATGAGTTCAGAGAAGCACGTCCAGACCTTTTCTTGGCCCGTTTTGCCGACACAGCTAACTGGAAACCGTTACGATTAAAGGATTGTAGGCGTACGTCACAGCAAATCATAAATGCTTATAGCCTCTTCCGATCTCCAGCCGAAGTTTCGATTATTTCATCTTGTAAGCATACTACAGATCATCGTTTAAAAGTATTGAGATATGATCCAGCGAACCTTTCCGATCTAATAAGTCGTTATGAAGCTTTAATAGACATAACGAAAGAAAACTATATTCTGGTTCGGGGGAGCACGCATCTTGAAATGTTCGGTGCGAAATTCTCTTCTGAACAACCTTGGAAACATGGGGCAGCCAGGAGCTTAGTGGATGCTCAACAGTTCTATAATGGGGGAAATGTAAAAAGTGCTGTTGATACACTGAGAAAGTTTCTAGTTGAGATACAAGTACCTGCTGCAGATCGCAAGGAGCAATGGAATCTTCGAGAGAAAATGAAGGAAGATTTAGATGTCAATATTCAACTATTTGAGTTCTTAAGGCGAATGCCTTCAATTGATGACACATTAGAGGCCTGGACAAAAAAAGTCGTGGATTTTATTTATAGCGAACTCAATGTCACTATCGACCTCCAGCTAAAACAGAAAGGGAAGGCATTCTACGCGTTAAACTTAAAAGCACTTCTTTATCCCGAAATAAATGTAGATTATCCAGTGACTACTATTCACAAAGTTAAGGGCATGACATTTCATTCCGTTTTATTAGTATTGAGTGAAAATAGTACGGCAGCAAACATTTCCCTTTCGGAATTTAAAAAGCCGACCGGTTTGCCTTCTGAAAAGCAACGTATGATTTACGTAGCATTATCGCGTCCTGAGGCGATGGCTTGTATCGCTGTGCCAAATACAATCGGAGAGGAAAAGGTTAAAGAATATTTGGGAAACGACATCGAATTTGCATAGCAGGCGAATTTTCAAGTGTCGGTATTAACAATATAACGATCCCCTTATTATTCAGGTTTCGAATAGAACTTCTCTACAGTGGCCTTAATTTTATCAAAGTCGTTGTCTTCCAGCATTTTCAACAATCGCTGTCCATCGTAAGAAATTTCAAATTTTTTAGGTTTCAGAGCTGAATTCGATATTTTCTGTAAAAATTCGGAACCATCATCATAGTATCCTGCCGGGGTTATGAAGCTTGCCGCAAAATGAGCCCCTTCCTGTATTTCTTTCTTAAAGTACTTTTGAGCAAAAGGAAGAGTTTTTCGGAAGAACCATCTTAACGTATTCTTTGTGTTAGTATCACCAAGTGCAATGTGTGCGTGCGACGAATAGCCTTTTAATTCCACAATTACTATTTCCTTGGGGTTGGAGGACTTGATAATATAATCATATTCATAATATTCCTTTTCTTCTCCCGAACGCTTCTCCGACAAAGTTTTGCCGTGAATAATTTCAGCATTAGGATAAAAAGTTTTCAAGACCGGATACAGTAGAAATTCAAAAAGTGTTCCTTTGAGGTCTTTTAAATTATCATCCTGACCCGCTGACTTCAAAGTTGATAAAATAGATGTTACTGTTTTTTGAATATCATCTTCATCCGGATCCATTCCGATTTGGATTTCACTGAATTTCGTTATTACCTCATGGATTCTGGTGCCGAAAATAGATGAAATATTAAATGCCAGGAAACCTAGCTTACTCAATGAATTAATGATCAATTCCGACGCATCCCTATAAATTACAATCGGCAACACCTTTCTGACAGTCGTTTTGACTGAATTAATAACGATTTGCACACGGTTGTAAAAGCCGTCTAAATCCACCTGTTCATAAGGCCTGTGTATAACGATATCGAGAGGAACGAATGTCTGCTTGTCTATTGTTGTCGCTTCAGCCCCTAGTGTTGGATTGATGCCAGTAGTTTTGGTATACGCCAGTGCGTCCCATACTAAGCTATTTTGTTCTGCTCCAATAGACGGTGTTTTTTTATTTCTATACAAAAATTGAATATTATCGATCAGATTACTCTTTCTCAACCAGCGTAAGATATCAGGAATAAACATACAATCAATGATCATTTTATTAAAATGGCCCGCCATTAATGCCGCCTCCTCAATATCTCCTAGCTCAACATTGGAGGTCTTCACGATAATGTACTTTACACCATTTTCATCATTCTTCTCATAAACAAATTCCATTTTCGAAAGGACATCTACCAACTGATTTAAAGTATTAACTTTCGAAGATGTAGGTTCTTCAGGCGCAGATGTAACTTTAAGCCCTTCGTAATAGGAGATTATACCATTATTAATATCCATCGCCATCATCAATCTATAGAGCGGAGGCCGGTTCTCCTTACATATCTGTTTAACCATTTGATAGGTTAAGACTGTACCAGGTTGTAAGTAGGCAAATTGCCCGTACCCAAAAGTTACCGGAGAAGATGATGTGATAAAGTTTTCAGCTACTGCTCTTTGAAGGATCTTGCGCGCATAATCATCCTTTACTGCAAATTCACTTTTTAACAACGTGACTAATTCTTTACCAACTAAAAAGCGTGACCTTTTAAGCAGATTGAGGATATACAATTCGTACTTGTTAGGAAGTTTTATTTTCGATAAATGTTCTTTTTGTCCCACTGCCCTTAATAATTTTATTTCTTCTATATTTAGCAAGCTCGAATTTTTTTTTGATTATTAAAATTGTTCTTATGTAAATATTTGATTATTAGAGCTTTAATTTTCTTAACATTTATTCATTTTCGAAAATAGTTAAAAAGTTTGTCCAGTGGGTTCTTAAGTTACACCACCTTACGCAACAAAAAGCTCGTTTCCGCGGGCTCCTAATCCTAAACTTTAATACCTTTTCCGGCTCCGCTTATTCTGCACCAGCGAATCTCCTTTCTGCTCGGCCTTATGTTTTCTGTCCAGCGAGGCCTTAGGCTTCCTGAGCTTGCGAAACGCTTTCCGACTTCTTAGCCTCCTTAATCGTGTCCCCCTTCACCGGATTCATCTTATGATCATTGATGTTCTATACTGCGGTGAGGGCGTCAATAAAGTACCGCGCCTCTTAGCCCTATCATGGAATTCAGTACCAGAGTGAATGTTTCCACCCCCAGCGAGCTCTGTCACCAATGGCATACTTCTCATTTGGCTTTGGTAGAGGCAAAAAAAACGAGCGCGGGCCTGGCGAAGCAAGACTTTGCGGCTGGAAAATACTATCCAAAGCAAAGCGGAGGTGTAGAGATTTTCTTGCCCCAAACCCGGAGGGCTCGGCCTTGCCTGCCGCAGCGGTTTACCTTTGCGAAACAAAGCCAAAATGAATGAAAAAAAATGTTGGTTTAGAGACGAGACTGCGCTTTGAATTCTCATCTCATTTCTTGCTCTTAATTCCGTTTAAGATGGTCATTGAAAAATCCGACTTCGGAGGATTTTTGCCATATGCAAGATTAGTTTGTGATACAAACGTACATCTTGCTGAAGCCGAAATTCGAGGCTTCTTCCCTAGGGCAAGATTCGTTTGTGCCACAAACGTACATCTTGCTGAAGCCGGAGAATCAGGGCTTCTTCACGAAAGGCAAGATTCATTTGTGTAGCAAATGTACATCTTGCTGAAGCCGAAAAACGTGGCTTCTTCCTGAGGGACAAGAGCACTTTGTCAGACAAACTTACATCTTGCTGACCATTCAAAATAGATGGTCTATCTTTGTTCATTTAGTATCAAAAAGAGTATTCTTACAATTGGTACATAGTTTGCTCCTATTTAAATTATTACATTTGTAATATTTGTAATAAATTGAGTGTGAAAAAATTGCAAAATATTTCCCAGATACTCCCGAAGCACCTTGTATGGGATATGGATATTGATACTCTTGATCTTAAGAAAGACAAGGATATTATTATCCCGCGGGCGCTCCTTGCCACAACTCCAGCTACTTTTTTGCATGACATAACAACTCTTGAACAGGTTTATACCAAAAGCCAAATTGTTAAAGAATTAAAGTCGACTAAAGAACGGATTAGTAACAAGGTATGCTTTCTTGTTTCTCAGCGATACCATGTTCCGGTATTTGCACGTTTCAAATGAGCTCTATTTCAGAAGCTTTAATTAACACTATTCAAGAACTTCAAGAACTATCTTCTCTTCGGCGTTTTAGTCTGGGTGGAGGAACAAATCTTGCTTTACGCTACAACCATCGTCAATCAATTGATATAGATCTATTTTGTCCCGAAATTATCGGGAAAGAAGGTTATAAACATATAGTAAAAGAAGTTAAAGACCTGTACGGTGAAAAGCTATTTGGTTGTGACTATCCTTGTGATGAAGATGATCAATTTATGTTCTGAGATTTTTTGTCCAGAAAGAGGAAACGGCAATAAAGGTCGAAGTCCTTCAAAACTTTAAAACACTTGAAGAGCCTGAGATTATAGATGGTATTCGTCTCTTAAGTGAAAAAGATATCGGATTATTCAAATTGATGAGTGCTTCAAACAGAGCAAGCAATAAGGATATCTATGATCTTGATTACTTAACTGAGAATATTCAGCTTAAAGACCTTATCACTTCTCTTAAGAAAAAGCAAGAAAGCTTTAAAGAAAAGATTGACATGACCATCTTTGATCTGGACGGCGAAGAAAGTCCAGTTAATTCGCCAGAATTACTTCTAAAATTTGACATGCGCTCGACACCAAAAACTGGCAGGCCATCGCACACTAATGATCGAATCGATATTATGCCAAATAATAAGAGTTGGTTATTGGCTAGAAGCAGTTGGAGAAAGAAAGTCAGGAGCTTGTATGAAATTATGGGACTTGAGTTTCCCTCTGCCCAGGGATTCGATATTGAATAAATACAACAGCAGCTATCTCCCCATTCTTTGAGAAGCAAAGATCTCACTTTCATTTCACCAGTAAAGAGCTTTCACGGCATAAATTCTCCTTCGTCCGATTTATTCCATGTTCTCTTGACAGGTTCATTCACTTAGAGGGTTGTGGCTTAACAAAGTAATGGGGTGGTGTATGAGTCTCGTTAAGAATTAAACTTCTCAAGTCTTTCCGGAGAGTTCGTGCAATTACAATTATATGTGTCCGTGTAATTACAATTAAACATGAGATACTGGTATTAGCACCTTATAATCAAGGAATATATCTGCATTTTGCATGAATTTTAAATAAGAAAACTTTCATGCTTTCGAACTAAAGGTTAGTTTTGTATTGTTTACGCAATGAAAAAGCTCGAAGAATTAAAGAAGCAACTTAAAAGAGGTCAGGTCTATCGACGGGATAGTTTACTTAAGTGGTCTAAATCAGTGGACCGGCATCTGGAAGCTCTGGTAGAAGATGGCACACTGGAGAAGCTATCTCAGGGATTGTACCATTATCCCAAATTAAGCGCCTTTGGGCAAACTCCGCCAGAAGACGATGTATTAATACGGAGCTTCCTTAAAGATAGCAGGTTCCTGCTTACTTCCTTAAGTAACTATAATAGCCTTGGAGTGGGCACTACACAGCTTTATAATGAGAGAATAGTGTACAACCATAAACGACATGGTGATTTTAAGTTGGGAAACAGAATGTATTCATTTCGGATAAAACCGCACTTTCCGGGTAAAATAACTATAGAATTTCTACTGGTAGACTTGGTAAATAATCTTGAGTTACTTGCTGAAGATCCAACGGAAGTCTTAAAGAATGTAGCTCTTAAACTGAACACCATGGATACAAAGAAATTGAAACGCCTTGTTTCCAGGTATGGAAACGCGAAGACGAAAAGAGTATTCGATCCAATAATGGAACACTAATTCAATCGGAACCTAGCAAATTATAAACAACTTAGAACCTATCGGCAATAAAGATAGGTACTACACTCTAAGCTTCTTTTTAAAGAAAATCATCTATCTTAGAATAAATTGACGCTATGGCTAGAAAGATCAGAAAGGATATAACTGTTGGAAGCTTAGAAAAAAAACTAAAGTTAGCTCCTGGATCTATAAAAAATATAGATGGGCGTGATGCCCGCAGTGATAAAAAGTTAGAAACCCTTCAGAAGGAAGCGATAAGAGCAATAAAAAAACCTGCAGCAAGAAAGGCAACTCCTAAGCCTGCGAATGCAAAAAGCTCTTTAGCAAAACGAACCTCCACTCCCAAAAGTGCTAAACCGTTGACTGCAGACCAAAAAACAGCAGCTCTAAGGAAAGTAAAACATAGCCCAAAGGCGACTCAGAGCATGGTGAAAAAAGTACAGACGGCAATTAAGAAAACAGGGAAGAAATAATGGCACAACCTGCTAATTACCTAAACAATGTTTTCATTAATTGTCCCTTTGATCCTCCTTACCATCCGATGTTTGAAGCGATCGTTTTTGCCATTCACGACTGCGGTTTTATAGCACGATGTGCAAGAGAGGAAGATGATGGTGGAGATGTTAGATTTCAGAAACTAATCCGCATTATTGACAATTGCAAATATGGCATACATGACCTTTCGAAAGCGGACCTTGACGCCGGTTCAGGACTCGCCAGATTTAACATGCCTTTAGAACTTGGACTTTTTATGGGGGCTCAACGCTATTCAACGAAAGGGCACCATAACAAAGACAAAAAGTTGTTAGTATTAGATCAGGAGAAATATCGTTACCAAGTCTTTATTTCTGACCTGGCTGGGACTGATATCTCCAGCCATGAGAATTCGATCGAGGTCTTAATAAACAAAGTCCGCGATTTTCTTTTCAATAACTCAAGACGTAAAAGCATCCCTAGTGGCACATACATCTATGATAGATTTAATACTTTTATTGCCGCTCTCCCGGATTACTGTGCAAATTTGCATTGGGATAGAAATAACCTTTCATTCATTGCTTATGCAATATGCGTAAGTGAATGGATGGAAATCAACCCAATTTAAGATATGAATATGTCCTATCAAATATTCGGGGACTTACCCCCTACAACCTTATCAACGGACGAGCTCAGAAAACTTATGGTTTCTGTGTTTGCAGCAAACCCAGGCAGCTATTATTTTACCAGTTTCATAAATCACCTTTCGTCAATTATAGTTAAGGAGGGAAATGGTTTTAATGCGGCGCCTAATACTACATATACAGGCACAGTATGCCAGACAGATCAAACGAGGATTTGTGAGATCATCTGGGATATGATTATTGATCGTCATCTTACGATTGGTGGGAATGGTCATTATGAATGGCCGAATTTCTCTGTCACTGAAAGAGGTAAAATATATTTTGCGAATGCTAATAAAAAATAACCAATTAAAATTCCACCCATATAATCATCAATGCTTATGGAAATAACGATCAGCAGATGGCGCTTAGAACCCAGAACTTCTGCAGATGTAAGAATATTGACCTTCTTATTTACCACCGATGCTCCTGAGGTACCGGAGCAAATTGCCAAGATAGTTTTAAGCGGATCTTTGATGACAGAACTCGGAGATTATTTAAATGAACAGTACGAGACAGAGGCTTTTGTTTTGCAACTAGCAAAATTAGCGGCAGCCCTGTTAAAAAGAGAGCTGGAAATAAACCCAGAGGCAATTTATAATCCAGATCTAAAATTCGGCTATATAACTGATAATTTTCCTTTTGGAGGGGTGGAAATCCCTGACATTGACACGCTACAGAACTGGAAATTTACCATTTAGTATGGTTTGATTCTTCTGAGCATTCATGTTTAAATATTGCTTACTTTTCAAAAACCTTCAGATCTTCATCAGACCAGACAGAAATATTAGCAAGCTTCCTTCTAACCTCTGAGATATTCTTTTTCTTTCCTGGTTCTATAATTACTCCAAGCTCTTTTAGGATCTGTTTTACCTGTGAGCTTTTTTCTTCCGGAATATCGATGGTTAACCTTTCCACATCTCAAATTTACGAATAGCTTGGGACAAACAACTACTCTGTAGATACGAAACAGAAGATTTCCAGACTAAGCAGTCATTTTACGGTGTCACCTACTGTGTCATTATTCTGCAGTCAGTCACGCCAACCTCTTCCTCAAGGCCGCCATATCCTCACTAATCTTCTTCTCCAGCACCTTAGCATAAATCTGAGTCGTTGCAATCTTGGTGTGCCCCAGCATCTTACTCACCGTCTCAATAGGTACCCCATTAGAAAGCGTAACCGTAGTCGCAAACGTATGTCTCGCCAAATGGAAGGTGATATTCTTTGTTATCCCGCATATAGAAGCGATTTCTTTCAGGTACGCATTAACCTTCTGATTGGAGATCACCGGAAAAACCGTGTTGGTTACTGCCGCTCTTGGGTTCCCTTTATACTTCTTTAAGATTTCTACTGCTTTGGGAAGAAGCGGCGTGTTAACCGGAATATCCGTTTTCTGCCGGCAGGTACGCACCCACATTTCTCCATCAGAAGCTTCTACAATATTATCATGCTTCAAATTGATAACATCCACATAAGTAAGGCCGGTATAACAACAGAATACAAAGAGATCCCGGATCATATCAATCCGGTCAATCTCAAAAACCTTGCTTTCCATAGTAGCCAGTTCCTTTTCCGACAGATGCTCCCGGTTTACTTTAAGGATTTTAAGTTTGTAATTGACAAATGGGTCTTTGGAAATCCATTCCAGTTGGATAGCCAGGTGAACCATTTTTTTCATGCGGATAATATGTTTCATTACCCCATTATTATTCATCGGCTTCTGGTGATCTAACGGCTTGTGATTCCGAAGGAATGTTTCAAAATCGTAAATGAATTTATAATCCAGTTCGTCGAGATATAAATCGGCAGATTTGAATTGCATTTGAATGAACTTAACCAGGTACCGCTGGGTTACGTAATAATGTTTAAGCGTGCTCCACTTCAGTGTACTGGCAGCGGTTTCGTTATGGTACTCAAAGAGACTGCTTAGGGTATGAACTTCTTCTGCCGTTCCCAAAAAAGCATCCTTGATGGCATCAGCATTAACAACTCTGCCCCTTAAACTTAGTTGCTGGTAGCAGGTGCCGATGGCCATCCGAACTTCATGCAAGTAGTAATTAATACTTTTAAATTCTTCCCGATTGCCCTTTAACGTCCCTTTGACGTTATCCCAGCTTTTAACTTCTACCAACTGTTTCAATGCGATATAACAGCGCTTCCTGTTAACCGTAACGCATGCATAAACTGGTGCTTTTCCATCTCTTACTTTATCAGCTCTGATAGTGAAATGGATTCCGAATGACTGTGATGTTCTCATAAAATTGCTTTTTTAGCTTAAATTCATACAATACATCCCGTTTTTTGGATCAATTACAGGTAACACAGAGGTAACACAAACAGCTTGAAAACAAGGCCATTTTAGTTAACTTTTTAGGCCGTAAATAAAAGACATTCAATTACTTACAGCGTTTTGTGTTACCTCAAAGGTAAAACTAAAAACAGGTAGTCGGATTGGTAACCAGAATGGTAGATTGATATGAATTGATATAGACTAAAAGAAAGCAAAAAACCCTGTAAATCAGACTGTTTACAGGGTTTTGAACTAGTATGAACTAGTGTTTCGTGCGCCCACCTGGGCTCGAACCTATTTCTATATTCTACTAAATACCAATAACTTACAAAGAGCACCAGATAGAAGGTATCTGGTTAGGTATCTGGCCTAAATGACAATACAAAGTTACGGGTAAAACGTCGCACAACAAAAAAATACGATCTTTATTTGTGATACCATTGGCGAACATCAAATCCTATAAATTACGGAAAAGACTTTCTTGTCGAAAATACTATGATTAACTCCAGAGGCCTATTATATCCGGCATTGCATAAATTTCATAGCGCCCTAAGCTGTTTAGAGAAATTCGAAAAAGGGACTAACTTTTTCGACAATATCGGTTACTTGGATAATTTTTTTTCAGAATACAGAAATATCACCTTTGTCCTGCAAAAATCATTAGCACATAGCGATTTCACCTCTACATATGAGAAATTGCGAGATCAACACCTCGTCAATAATGTGGGTAAATGGTTCATCGAAAAGCGTAACGAAGTACTTAAACAGCAACCATTTGATCTTGAAAAAAGGATTGTAATCAGTATTTATGCTGGCCAGGGTGCTGTAATTCTGCCCGAATTAGTCTTTACAATTGATAATGATGTAGAATTTTCGACGATTGTTGATTCCCTGAAGGCAACCCTTTTGGGTCTTAACCAATTGGAGGTGATGTTTTCGGCGGAGTTTTTCTTTTATGAGCATGGTCACGGTCAAGATCTCTATGATAATTTCATTTCCGGTATAGATCAAATGAAACTCTTTCTGTTAGACATGAAAAAGGCCATTAATGAGGAATGTAAATTGTCTGATGCACTCGAAAGCAAAATTGAAAAGATGACTTTTTACCATGTGCCTAAAGACATGCTTTTTGTGGATGACTACATGTTTTATACTAAGAAAAAACGCTTTGAAAAAGCTTCACGGATGGCTATGTGGGCTGGTCCACGTCAGTCTAGAGTTCCGATTGAAAACCTAAATAAATATTACCCTGACGGAGACGTATTCAACAAATTTGAAATTATGCATTTGATGTTTTTTCAATGGCAAAAAACATTATTACCGACTTGCCTAATTGTATATAGCAATGATACTTTTGAATTAAACAGCTTTGGGTTCTCGATCAAAACCACAGTTTACAGGAAGTTTAATGAGATTGCGAAACGCATTGAGTCCGATAATATAATAAGCGTCCTCTTCGTAACTGAAATGTATACTTATAACATACAGGACATAAAGAATCTAGACAGCCGTGAAAGGGTCAAACATGCAAAAAATGAGATATTAGCATTCTATATGATCGATAACCAATTAGGAATGAAATCTCATGGATTTGACACAAAACTAATCGATGATTTCAAATATATCGCTTCCGTAATGTTTGCAGAACCAAGTGAACCTGAATTACCACGATTTATGAATCCAGTTATAAAGGAATTTGCACGTTTGAGAGCCAAGTCTTAGCGAAGTCAAAATTGCAGATCTTCGGTCTAACGAATTTAGTCTGGGCGCAAAATCAATATCCTTTCCTAAGTCGATCCGCCAAATCACGTGGCAATAGGCTGTCCTCAATCGCCATTGCCGCCTTGCCTACGTCATATTCAAATCGTATAAATTCTACCCCTATCTCGGCTTCCTGCGGTGTTGGGATCGTTAATACAACATAACATCCGCGAGGGTCTCCATCTTTAGGCTTGCCTACCGAACCAATATTTATGACATGCCGTTTACCATTGTCAATTACCCGATAGTACGGCTTATGGGAGTGTCCGACACAGAGAATAGTTGCTTCGCCCATCAATTCCATAACATATTCTTCTGCCGTATCTTCCAGCACATATTCATCTACCTTCTGAGGACTTCCATGTGCTAATAGCACTTTACCAATTGATTTAAATTGCAGCTCGATAATAGCGGGTAGCGATAGCAAATAATCCCGGTTAGACCGTGTAACTAAAGTGTAGGCGTAATTCTTTTCATCGCATGCGTCCAGATCAGCCAGCTTCAAATCATGATTTCCTGCAAGTGTGGAAATGCCGCGTTTTCGTACCTCATCAATTATTTCGTTCGGCCAAATATGGTAGCCGATCAGATCACCAAGGCAATATACCGCGTCTGCCTTTCTTGCATCAAGGTCTGCGAGGAATGCCTCGAAAGCCGGTAAATTGGCATGTATGTCGGAAAATAGCGCAATCTTCATTGTGAAACAGGTTTGGAATAATACTTTTTTCGAAGCCAAAATGCTACGTTGACCAGGGCAATTAACGCAGGGACTTCTACTAGAGGACCGATCACACCCGCAAACGCCTGACCTGAATTGATCCCGAACACACCGATTGCTACAGCAATAGCCAACTCGAAGTTATTACCAGTGGCAGTGAATGCGATGGAAGCACTGCGCGAATAGTCTGCTCCAAACCCTTTCCCGATAAAGAAGCTGATCAGGAACATAAACGCGAAATAGATCACCAGCGGAATAGCGATTCGTACCACATCCATCGGGATCTGCACGATCAATTCGCCTTTCAGACTAAACATGATTACGATGGTAAACAACAAAGCAATAAGTGTGATTGGCGAGATCAGCGGAACGAACTTTGTTTGGAACCATTCAATACCTTTTAAACGGATCAAGCTATAGCGACTGATAATCCCTAATGCAAACGGTATTCCAAGGTAAATTCCCACGCTTTCGGCAATTTGCCCAATGCTGATATTTACTTCCAAGCCGTTCATTCCCAATAACGGTGGAATAACCGTGATAAACAGCCATGCATAGACGCTGTAAAGCAAAACCTGAAAAATGCTGTTTAAAGCAATCAAACCGGCGGCATACTCGCGGTTGCCTTCGGCCAATTCGTTCCAAACCACTACCATTGCGATACATCGGGCAAGACCGATGAGGATCAAGCCTACCATATAATCCGGGTAATCACGCAAAAACGTAACTGCAAGAATAAACATGATAATCGGACCAATTATCCAATTCAGGATGAGCGAGGCCGTCAAGACTTTGGTATCACTGAAAACCTCGCCCATGTTTTCATATTTTACTTTTGCCAGCGGTGGATACATCATCAGGATCAGACCGATTGCCAACGGAATGTTCGTTGTTCCACTTGAAAAAGAGTTTATAAAGCCAGAAGATGATGGAATAAGATACCCTATAGCAACACCGAGTGCCATTGCCAAAAAGATCCACAGGGTTAAATAGCGGTCGAGAAAACCGAGTTTCTTTCGCTCCACGACCGGAGCGCAGTTGGTAGCCGACATTCTGGTTAATCTTTTAGGTAAGTTTTTACGAAGTCTGCTGAATACACTTTGATCAGGTCGCGCACCCGCCTGAACTCGTTCATCACTTCCTCGTCTGTTCCATTCGCTTTTGCCGGATCAGGGAAGTTCTGATGGAAGCGTTTTACGTTTCCGGGAAAGAACGGACAAGCTTCGTTTGCGTTATCGCAAACGGTGATCACATAGTCGAAAGGGATATCAAGGTATTCATCTACGTGGTTGGACGTATGGGCCGAAATATCAATATGATCTTCAGCCATTATCTGGATCGCTTTAGGGTTCACACCATGTGTTTCTATGCCTGCGCTGTAAATTTTGACTTGATCCCCGGCAAAGTGCTGTAAATAACCATGTGCGATCTGGCTCCGGCAACTATTGCCAGTACAGAGTACTAAAATGTTCTTCATAATGGGTTTAAGGTTTTCTTCATCACGGTAGCCGATTGCGGACAAACGTGGCTAAATTCAGACGACTGCTGTACTTCTTCTGGCACTTCGTTCCTGGTGATTCTTAGATAAGCTCTACGATCGAAATATTCAGGCGCTGTTTCAGTAAGAAGGTAAATTTCTTTTAACCCCTTTGAACTGGCGTGACTCTCGATATTTCGGATTAACTGATCTGCAATTCCCTGACCACGAAATTCGGGGTGAACGACGAGTGAACGTAGCAGCGCGAAATCTCCATAGGTTTCAAGCCCTACCACACCGGCAAGCTGATCATTCGTTCTTGCGATCAGAAAGCTATTCAACATTTCCGGCAAATCCTCAACAGGTAGCTTTTGGGAAGCGAGCAGAGCAACTATACTTTCTCTATCTGATGCTTGTTCTATCTTCATAACAGATTAGCAGCAGCCTCCGCCGGGTGTGCAACAATCAGTGGCCACCGCCAGATTCTTCATTTCAACCTTTGGTTTTTCAGTTGGAGCGCAACATTCCTCGCCACTATTTGTGGTACCACAGCTTCCACCACGATTAATTGCTTTGCATTGTGTAAAATCAGGTTGAAGGTCCACAATCAGATTCTCGCCATTTATGCTAATCGTTCCGGGAAACATCTGGCGTGTGTCGAACTGGGAATTACCGAACTCAATCTTTACTGTGGCGGTTGGATTAAGCGGCAACGCCGTTTCCACGATTTCTACAATTGAAAGCGCTTTACGTACTTTCATTGCCCGCTCTTGTTGTTTTTCACCCGGTTCCCACAGTTGCACGATGATCTCCGTCCAGCTATTTTTAACGCCGCCGCAATCTACCGAAGTAATGGGTGCTTGTTTAATTTCGGTAATGTGGTACGATGCATCTACCCATTTATTTTCAGCGTACTGAAATTGGAGATCTAAATCAGGGTTTGCCACCAACTGTTCTTTGAAGGCTTTCCAGTTCATTGTTTGTGTAGTGTCCATAGCTTTATGATTGTAATATTGCGATAGTTTAATTCAATTTTTTTTAACAACAGCCTGTCGGCCCTTTATATCCAGTAACAAAGTCTCCGAAATTCTCGATCAGCATTTTCCAGGCTTTAGGTTCGATACAATAACAAACGCTCACGCCTTCAATCGTTCCTTGAATCAACCCGGCACTTTTCAGTTCCTTTAAATGCTGAGAGATAGTTGCTTGTGCCAGCCCAAGTTCACCTACCAAGTCGCCGCAAATGCAGGTATTGGCAATCATGATTCGCTGCAAGATTGCAATCCTTGCCGGATGTGCCAACGCTTTCAGCATCGTAGCAAGCTTATTTTGCTCTTCTGTGAAGATTTCGGTTTTGGTAGTTCCCATAATTCCATCGCAATATTACGATTATTTTGTAGTATCGACAAATAAGTAGAAAAAAAGATCGAAATTTGCGTGAATGAAATTGACACATAGCATAGATAAATTGGGCACAACCGGCCTATTTTTAACGGCGATCCTATCACCATGCTGCTTTCCTATCTTTGCATTTGGTGCATCGCTGTTCGGTTTTGGAAGTGCCGAACTATTTGGAGGTTGGACTATGTGGATCTTTCAGGCAATGATCATAGTGTCAATTGCAGGTCTTATCGTCTCCTATTTCCAGCACAAGTACCTGTATCCACTGCTTATTGCGATACCCAGCGCAGCCCTGATCTTTTATGGCTATCATTTTGACCTTAGCGACTATTACCAGTACATGATCTACATAGGTATGGTAGGCATGTTAGCTGCAACCTGGGTAAATTACAAGAAGAATAAGGGTAATAATCATCGGGGAAATGCGGACGATCCAACTAGTGCAGTTGAGCTCACCTCTACAATTACCTGCCCGGATTGCGGGTTTAAAAAAACTGAAACGATGGCTACCGATTCCTGCCAATATTTTTATAAGTGCACTAATTGTGAAGCGGTATTGAAACCTCAAAAAGGTGATTGCTGCGTATTTTGTAGTTATGGCACAGTGAAATGCCCCCCAATACAGCAAAACACGTCCTGTTGCTAATTACAAGTTGAACGCCAATGAGACTCAAAAAAACCATTCCGGCCTTACCCGTTGTAAGCATTGAAGACGCAATTGCTTTTTACGAATCGAAAATGGCTTTTAAGGCCCGCCACAAAGAGCAGTATTTTGCCATCCTCATTAGGGATGAAGTAGAGATTCACTTATGGGCATCTTGTGACAAAAGCTGGAAGTTTACCGGGTTGCTGCGATTGTTCAAACCTATTTGGAGCGGAGCAGAAAGCTTTTTAGCTGGTACTGCAAGTTGTCGTATTGAGGTGGAAGGCATTGATGAATTATACCAACATTACAAACAGGCAGATGTATTGCATAACAAACAGACTATTGTTGAAACACAGCACTGGGGTCAACGAGATTTTGCTACTGTTGATTTATACGGTAATCTCCTGACGTTTTATGAAAATTCTTAAAATGCTGTCCTTTGTTTAAAAATCTGCTTTGCCATGTCCAGCAGCTTTGATACTCGACTTAGAATTTCGGGTAAATCATTCTGGGGAATCAGGTAATTGGTATTGTATCGGGCATCTAAGTACGCATCCTCCAATACCTTTAACAACCGCTCTTCCTCCTCCGTATCAGCAGGAAAGATGTCGTTTAGCTGTGGAGCCAGCCGCCTGTTAAGCTTTTTTAACGACTTAATCGAATGTGTACGACGCTCTATACCATACAGTGAAAGCGCCACCGCTCGAAACGTCAGCTCCGTGGCCTGCTGGAGCATAAACATTGCCATAGCGGAATCATTGCTTTCTGCATACTTTTCGGCGCCTGTGTAAAAGCTATGTGCTTTTGCCATCCCCGCCTCAAACTCCCGCCGGGCTTTGTCAACCACTGCCGCAAACTTTTCCGTTGGCAGATCCGGTATTTTTGCAGAAGTATTTTGGAAGATTAAGTTTTCCTTTAAACATACCAGCGAATAGTAGATGTGCCCATCGTTCAGCGCTTGTTGGATGGCAGATGCTTTGTGTAACGAACAACTTAACCCACCGTCCTTCGCCGTAATCAGCTCCACCACAGGCTCAAGCTCTTGAAAAGGCGTCCCATTGTTGTCCGGCAGTACAATTAACAAATCCCGATAGGTAGCAGCCGTTTCTTGCAAAACTTTAGGGTGGGTAACCTGAAAAATCATTTCCGGTTCAAGGGATGCTACGATCAGGTCAACGATTGGAGATGACTCCGATGCCTTATTGAGTTTCTTGAAAGTACTCGGAATCTTATCATCTCGCTCGTAAATTAGGTATATCGCCTCAATCAAGGATTCTAAAAAGTCATAGTGGCCAAGTCCAATGCCTTCCCCTGTCGCTTCACAAATGCTTGTTTTACTTAAAGCGTATTCCATCAATTGCGTCAATATTTCTGACCATTCCTCAAAGCTGTGGGCATTGAAAAAGCGTTTTATGGCAAGCAATGGCTCTTCGGTTTCTTCAAGTGTTAATCTGCGGACCTTCCCCTTATACGTTTCCTCTATTTCTCCGAGGTTCCGCATGTAGACGCGATCTGCCAGCGCTTGTTCCTCGCTAAACGGCGCGAAATCATCCAGCTCCAGATCGGCCTGGATGGCTTCGGCGGCATCAAGCAACGCCCTTGCGGCAGTCATAACGTCCATTAAATGTTCCTTGATCGAAAGAACGATCGAAGGGTTGCCTAGAAAGGACCACGGTGCTGAATCAGTCGCGGACTTGAACCACAGCCACAGTTTCATGCGCATATATTTCAAATTAGTAGCATTGAATATTTGAGCAATGATCTCCCGAGCAGTTTTTAGCTTCTCGTTGTAAACCAGTTCTATTGCCTCATCCGGCAGTTGATTGTTTTCCATACATTCTTGTTTTTTAGCAAATGACGGATGCATTAGTGCCGTACCGAACCGGTTTTGTTGGTAACTAACTGGTGCCCCCCTGTTTTCTACGGGCATTAATTTTTTTATCTTTGAGTATGGAAACAGCTACTAAACCTCTCAGCAATCATATCGGCAGGAAGATTAGCCGCGTTCGCGAACTTCGGGGAATGAAACAAGAAGCACTTGCGCTGGAAATCGGTGTAAGCCAGCAGACTATTTCAGAGATTGAAAGAAGCGAAACGGTAAAAGATGAGACTTTAGAGAAAGTAGCTAAAGCATTAGGAGTCTCCGTTGAAGGCATCAAGAATTTCAATGAGGAAGCCGTTCTCAACATCATTTCGAATACCTTTACAAGTAACGATACTTCAACGTTGAACGCCATCAATTTTCAGCCAAACTTTAATCCGATTGAGAAGATCGTTCAGCTCTATGATGAGAAAATAGCATTACTTGAACGCTTACTGCAAAGCGAGCGCGAAAAGGTTGAGCTTCTGAAGAACTCAAAGGGCGAGTAATTACATCAGCCCTTCATCAGCAAATGACAAGTAACCTTCACTTGTCAGGATGATATGTTCTAATACAGTAATATCTAAAAATGTACCAGCGGCGGCAATCTTTTGTGTCAACGCAATATCTGCGTGACTGGGCTTGAGGTTCCCTGATGGATGATTATGTGCCAGTATGATGGAACTAGCTGCTGCTTTTAATGCGGCTCCAAAAATCACTTTAGGATCTGCAACCGTACCCGACAAGCCGCCGGTTGAAATGTCCAAGATCCCCAATACACGGTTCGCCCGGTTCAATAAGATAATTTTAAATTGTTCAACAAATTCAATCTTATTTAGATCCCAATTATTACTAAGCAGTTCATAAACGTCTTTTGAACAGTCGATTTTCGGGCGTTGTGATGGTTTAATGACAGGTTTGTAAGTGATCTGAATTTCTGTAACCTGGCTCATTGGAGTTTTTTCTAGCGTTTCCATAATGTTCTTGATTAAAGTGAAAGAATGAATTATGGTGCCTGCCAGGCTGCGGGCGATCGAGCCCAAAAAGCAAAGGAATAAATGGCCCGGAGGATGAGCCCAGCGCGTTTATGCCGGAAGTTTTTGGGCGCCCAGATGCCCGTCGGCCTAACTTTGTGCCTAAATTGATGATTGAGAGAATGATCGCTAGTTAAAATCTTGCCGGCTATAAAAATGATCAGCGCCCGTGCCCGTAAGGGTCGGGCGCTTCCCGCGATCTAAAACCCGCGGACTTACATCCGCGGGAAAATAGCGATTCCTATTTTTAACAGTTGAAGTTTATCGACCTAGTTCCCGCATTAGCTGAGAAAAGGCTACCGGTGCCGATGCGCTCAAATTCTGAACATAGCCTAAATGCATTTTGTGACTTAGTAAGTCCGTTACCAAAAAGAATGGATTTAACTTTAGTCTCCTCGTCTTGATAGTTCTTTACATTTTGAAAATATCCAGTCACAGCATTATACGCTCCAAACAATGTTCCTCTTGTGGTCTCAGTCTGTTGCGTGTTATTAGTGAACGCATATTCGCAAATGTCCTGGCAAAGGTTTTTAAAGTAGCTCGAATATTGATCTTCATTACCATTCAAAACATTTTGCAATACCTCCTTAGATGGCGCCATTGCTTGCTGAACCAATTTCAAAACCGCTTGATCTGTAATACGAACCTTTGACCAACGGTTAAAAATCCCGTCGAGTTCGGTCGTAAGGCTGTTGGAAATACCCATGATTTTATGAGCCTCTTTCAACTTATCCTGTGCGCTAGCGGTATGGCGGATTTTAATAACGTTCGTCATGTTACCCAAAGCAGCATTTAATGTATTGTTACAAACAATACGGATTGGTGTAAACGCTGCCGTTATACTTCCAAACCCATCATGAGAAGTTGTAAGAAATAAATATTTCTCAATTAAATCGTCAGAACCTACCCGAATGTATCCCGGCAACTTCGCAGTAATAAAAATCTTTTCCCCTTTCCCCAATGCCCCGGCCGTTTCATATAATATTCCCTCTTGTCCCCCAACGATTGTATCAAAAAATGAAAATGCACTGGTATTCTGAATAACTTCATAATCGTTTCCTACCACACCTAGCACCTGTTCGGTGTCGGTGCGCACGGTAGCATAATAATCCGGCACGTCGATTTCCGGAATGATAATATCAGTTTCGGGGTCGGCGTGGTGGTTTTCCGTATCGTAAGTAAATAATGGCCGTTTCTCGACGGTGTAATCAAGTCCAGCGTATTTAATGGCTTCGGCGCTACTAGGATATTCTGATACAATTTGTCCTAATCCGTGCCATGCTTTTTCTTTGACAGAAAAGAAACTATGCTTTCCGGTCTTTTCGTTGAAATTTATTAGATGTGCCATAATTCCAAAATTGATAGGTGTTTAAAAACTCGTTAAAATCGATGCTAAACCGCTCAGGGTATTCTCTCGATAGTTGTTCGGTATAACCCTCCCAAAACACCAGGTCGGTTATCTCAATAAATAATTCGATCATCTTTAAGGATTAAATATTGCCCCTGCACTTGGCAGGGGCAAAGAGCTACGCATGTGGAAATACAATGTTGGCTTCGATGTCTTGCAATTTTTCAATGCAAGCATCATAAATGAATTGTGATACCATGCGGATAAGTCCGGCAGTATTGGTGGTGAACTGCTTGCCTTTATCGTCGGTAATAGTCAGCTTGCAACCCTGAAAATGATTGCTTTCCAACTCGTCGCCACCTTCAATAAGCGAAATTTCAAAGGCTTCGAGTTGTCCGATTCGGTTCAATAAATTATCCCGTTGAATACTACGGCGGTGCAAATCATGAACAACCTTTAATGTTGCTTCCAAATTAAGCGCCGGCACAATTGCTTTTGCTTCCTGCTTTGCTTCTGCTTGTGGTTGTTCGGTGGCTCTCTGTTGGGTATTTTCCGGTTTTACCTCAACTTTTGTTTGCTCCGGCTTCCCAACATTTTCAGTTCCTTCAACCTTCTTTTCCTCCGCTTTGGCTGTGGGTAGAGCCCCGTTACTTTTTACTTCTGCTGCATTTGCACTGTTTCCTTTTGCCTGTGCGCCTGGCACATTTGGGCGGTTTTTGATTTTTGTTTCCATGTTACTGGTTTTTTAGTGATTAAAAATTTGTTAAAAAGCCATTTGGCAGAAACCACTTTTGGCTTTTGATAGAGGCAAAAAATTTGAGCGGGGGCCTGGGAAGGCAAGGCTTTGCGGCGAAAAAATACTACCCGAAGGCGTGGAGATTTTTTTGTTCAAACCCAGAGGGCTCGGCCTTGCCGACCGAAGAGGTATAACTTTGCCTCAGCAAAAGCCAAAAAGGACAGGGCTGGGTACTGATGCTAAAGCATTTTTCAAACCCTCGTTATACAAAAAGAAATGGGGGTGATAAAGGACAACTTTTACCAGTTAAACACGATTATTTGTTCACCCGTTTTTTGAAAGAATTAAGATAGGCTGGGACCGAGCAGCTTAATCCTTGCACATTAAGGCAAAATAGAATAGAATTAAGTTCTGTGGCGATCGTTGTACCTTACCCACTTTCGCTTTTTATGAATACGCTTAGATAAATGGCAAGTCTTCCCCTTCATCAGAAAATGGGGATCTTGCTTTGACAGGAGAAATGGCTTCAAAAACACTTTCCGGTTCTTCTTCCTCAGCTTCAGCCTCATCATCGCTAATAAACTCTCCAATAGACAATGAGGCAGACGTAACTCTTACCTTTGTCAAATCTAGTTGCCTTTCCGGCTTATAGAATTGTACATCATTATCTTTAAGCATCTTAAAAAACGGATCTTTAGATATATAGTCGACGGGTGTAGTAAGCCATCCTTTTTGTTTAGCTTCATAAGCCAATAACCAATTCTCACTATATAAACTCTCTGCAGAGAGAAGAGATTCCCATTCACTGGTATCTAAACCGGCAGGTATTAACCCAGATTGCTGAAGATCAAGAACAACTAAGACTACGACTGAATTATTTGTTTTAGAGAGCTGGGTTGCAACATTTTCTGAAATTGTAATTGATAAAGACTTAAGAATCCAAAGCCCCCATGATACTTCAAAATCATTATTTAAAGATAAATGGAACAAAATAAACTCTTCTAAAGCGCTATTTATAATAGTTTCATTTAAGGGATAGCCCTTGCTATCGTAACTAATCAATGTTTGCGCTATATATGGAAGGATTTTAGGCTCGATAATAAGGGAATTCAGTAAAAGTGATTGCAGGATGCTCCAATTTTTGATGTGAAAAATTGTAGCCCTCAATTTCGACATAGCGTACGTTAATACTAAGTCGTCTGGGAAGTTCTTAGCGTAAGAAAATGTCTTATCAAAAAAAGATATTATGTCTTTTCTTTGAGCGCGCCAATCATTCCGAAATCGAAATTCCCTTAAGTTATTAAACCATTCACTTTCTATTACTTCGGGCAACTCTACAATCCTCTCCTTGCTCTGATTTAATTCAAGCTCAAATTCCTTCAGCGTTCGTTGTATGACAGCACGAGCGATCTCAAGATCGCCCAGGTTTTTAAAATACAAGAAATAGTCATCGATTATCCGAATACCTGTTAAATACTTTAATACACTATCCAACTCAACATCTATCGCAGAAAGGATGATTTCTGATACTATCCGACTGGAATCCGGTCCAATAGGAATTCCAACTGTTTGTCCGTCTTGTATTTTCCTGCTATCCTCGTCCAGTGCATTTCCTAATAAGGCCAATCGGTCTCTTTTGGCTTTGGATATAACTTTTGTGTGTAGTGCCCAGGGGATACTGTGAGTATAGATTGAATTATAGCAGCGAGAGATATCGATTCTTAAAAGGAATCTATATCCTGTAGAACGAATTATTCTCTCTTTGATATATAGATCAAAACTAGGTTTAACCAGAGCTCGTAAAGTATCTTTTTTTACTCTAAGTTTTGAAACTGAAATTTTAGATTTATTACAATGATCAACAATAGATATCCAGTCATTTACAATTGTATTTGAAAGCCTTATGTAATGAAGTGGGTGTGGAATAGCTAAGTTTCGACGATATCCTTTAATTTTAGGAGTTGAAAATGGAAGAAGCTTTGTAATTAGTTTCTTTTTACGCTTTTCTACCGGATCAAAAGCATCTAAGTTTAAGATGACCTCATCAACAACAATTAATAAGTCATCACTTGTGAAAGGAGGCAAAATCTCTTCCGGAAAATATCCCTTTTTAATTAAATCATTTATTTCCATCAGGTAGAGCCTAAAATTGCGGAGTTTTAGAATTTGGCTCGATGCTAGGCCGATTCACCTTCAAAATCACAGGCATAGGAAAGTCAACTCCCATTAAAATTGCTTCTCCTTCACCCAATATTGGTAAAAATGATAATGAGTTTCTGCTTGCAGACGAACACGCATTCTCAATCGCTTCCTTGTCATAAGGATTTATTAGCCGGTGGACGATAAACGTCCCCATTTGACTCAGTGTGCCAGCGGGAATATCTCTAGGCATTTGGGTTGCCAAGCATAAAAACAATCCATACTTTCTGCATTCTTTGGCTATTTGATCGAAAGCACTCAAACGGGTCAATTCAAAATACTCATCCTTGACATATTTATTTAAATACTGGTGTGCTTCATCAATAAATAAAACTAAAGGCTTAGTCTTGAATTTACCAGATCGCGAAGTCATTAGCAAATATTTACCTATAGCATTGGCTAAAATCTCTCTGATTTGGAAGTCGAATCCAACTGATTCGAATCCTATCCTAAAAAGACAATCGTCGCTGTCTATAAACTTGTTTATATTTTTTATAAGTTCATTATTGTCTGATTTATCTTTGTTCATCCCAAAAATTTTATCAAAACTTTGGTTATGAAGCAGACTATTAGCCCGTAATATTAAGCTTATGCAGTTATTTAAATGGGTATCTTGCTTACCTCCCCATGCCAAATTTTCATTATCCCAAACACATTCTGCTGTAATTTGATCGGATAACTGCCTGATATCAAAATCAGCCAAATCACCTTCGATAACGCTGATAAATCTTCTATAAATACGATTGTATGGTCGCTTTTTTTCTCCTGATTTCTTTATTATACCATTGTGAACTTTAATTTCTTCATAGTTCCCATCGCTAATTTTAATACTAAAAGAACCTGATTCTAATTGCTTAATATTATCATCATCAACGTTCTTTCTTAAAACATCAAGTATTTTTAATGATTTTATTGCATCAAGCAGTTTTGGCGCCTGAACTTGGCCACTTGGTCTAAGTAATACGAAAATATCTTCGATGCTAAGATTGGAATAATGGAAAAAGTTATTCTCCCCGATTATTGAGCTTTCTGCAATTTTCTCTTTGCCATCGAATGAAGCATATTCACCCGTAGCATCTATTAAAATGGCTTTTCCGTTGTGCCTAATAGTTTCCTCTAAACACTTACTGAGGGTCCAGCTTTTACCACCTCCGGTTGTTCCAACGATTGCACAATGACGTCCAAATAGCGCTTGTTGCGCCACCTCTATCGAGGTTGTATTATCAGATGTTAATTTGCCGAAATCAAATAAGGGAGCATTTGCAGCGCTATCCTCTTTTAATCCAAATCTCTTAAAATAGGTTTGGATAAATTCGGATGTACAAACGAATACCTTTGAACCAATATTCGGGTAACAGCTTAAGCCCTTATTTACCTTTTCAACATTAAAGTAGTCGAACGAAAGCAGGATTTCGATTTTACCCGCTGGATGAAAGTCTTTTCGCTGAAAATCGTTTTCATTTAACACCAACCGTTCCTTTTCAGGAAGGGATAACTCCAATATTTTTCCGAGAAAGCCATGATTTTCCCCTTCAATCGTAACATAATTACCTACTAACCCCGCATTAAATTCCTCTCCGGAAAAAATAAATTTATTAAGTAGCACAGAAGAGGGGAAATGAACCCTGACGAAGTCAGGAAAGACCTGGCTGATATAGCCAATAAAATAATTATGGTCAAAAGGCTTTCTAAAGTCCATTTTTAGCAGGTGCCGGATTAAACGCTTCAGTATATACTTTGGAAGTAGGATAGTTCTGAGCGAAATCTTTAAATTCCTCAGCAACTATAGTAACATTAAATTGCTTATTTGCCTTGTCGATAAACCACTGCATTTCTTCTGAATCTCGTATCGACCGGTTTACAATTAGCACTCTGAAACTTGGATTTTGGCTGACGGCTTCCTTAATGGCCGTTACAATATGTTTATCATTTAAGCTAAATCCCACACAGATCAATAATACATTGTCCTTCCGCAGGTTATGCTGAAACCTTGACATCATTTCAAAAAACGGTTGATCATATGAGTTTTCATATTTACTATCCTTAGGATAGATCATCAAAGGGGTTTCGGTTAAATCATTTATAACGATCCTTTCCTCGTTTGTTAGCTCCCAATTAATAGAACCGTGTGGTTTGTATAAATGAAAAACCTTTGGTACAAAGCTCTCTTCTTCCTTAATCCTGCTTTTTTCCCGGTACACTATATCATAATCGAAATTTCTTCCGCTTAAGGTTCTTGGCGACGAAAATGAAAACCCATCAATGACAGTAAAGTTGCCTTTAACTGCGGCCTGTTCAAATAAAGTGTCATAGTTGAGTGTGAACACTTTTACTCGGGGGTCTTTGAGCTTTCGATTGGTAATCTTATTTAAGAAAGATTCGTGCGGAGAGTCATCCTGCAAATCTATTTTGCAATTAGTGCAAATCTCCTTCTCACATATTTTAATGGTATCTGTTATATCAAAGTCTGTCTCAACAAAGCTTTTGGCAGTACTTGCTCTAGAAAGCAGCCTTTCTAAATCTTTGTCCGCATCAGTAAGATTCGCAAATACTGTATCTTCCGGAATGAATTTTACAGCTTTACAAAACTTCTCGAGTACCGGGCTAGTTAACTTTGCTTCTACCTTCTCCCACAACTCTTTCATAGTTTTACCTCCCCAACCTACGGATGATCCAGCACCGGTCAACACAATCAAATTTTCGAAATGAGATTTTAAGAAGGATGAGTAAGCTGCACGTTTTAGCTTATCTGCAAATGCAATTTTTTCTTCGTTAGTCGCTGGAGCTTCATCAACAAACTCGTAAGGTAACCCATTAACCAGAATAGTCGATTGTACAATATCATCATGATCTTTAGTCACCTCGATAGAAATTTCCTGTTGTGCAGAAATAAAAAACTTTGTTACTATTTTATCTGGTACAGGCATAAGTTTTAATTGATTTCTCTAATTTACTATTAAAGTATATGATTCTCTTACGCACAAGATATTTTTCAAAGCCCGGGTATGTTATGCTTCGAAGCGCAAAAAAGCCCGCTTTTCGCGGGCTCCCCAATCCTAAACTTTAACACCTTTCTTTTTGCTCCGCTTATTCTGCACCAGCGGATCTTCTTTCTGGTCGGCGTTCTGTTTTCTGTCCACCGACGCCTTCGGCTCCTGACCTTGCGAAACACTCTCCGACTTCTTAACCTCCTTAATCGTGTCCCGCTTAACCGGATTCATCTTGTGATCGTACACATTCACATTCTTATACTGCGGTGACGCCTCTATGAAATATCGCGCTTCCTTGCCGCCATCACGAACCACAGTCACAGATTGTACATTGCCTCGCTCCAGCGAGCGCATCAGGTCGACCTTCTGATTCGGATCCGCAAGTTCTTTGATCGTAAAACCATCCAGCGCCTTCTCCAGGTCATAGCCGTACTTTTCACCGAACTGCTTGATCTTATGATTACCCGAATCAGTTTTGGTGTCAAAATCCAGCTTTATCCACGCTTTGTATTTAACCTGCTCCTGCGTCTTCAGCTCTTTATGAACGGCACGGCCTTCCAGCAGGTTAAACGCCTCCTTCGCCGTAATAGACGAGCCGTTGTTCACGTAGAAGGTTTGGGATTTGTCTAGCGACGCGTCGCTATGCTTCAACGAAGCATCATACCGGTTAATAAAGTACATATCCGTAGTATCGGATTTACGCAGGTGCAGGGTATAGTCCATGCGGTTATTGAAATGCGGGATCTCGGTTTGAAGCTGAAATTCTTTCAGGCCTTTCTGGATACCTGACGCTAAATCCTTGTTTAGCGTCTCGCCGAAGCCAAAGTTCTTTAGCTGCGATTGTAAAAACTCAACATTTTGTGTATTCATAGCTTTATTGTTTAATTGATTAATAATATCCGGGATGTATTGGTACGTCATCCGGTCATAGTCTGACGTGTTGTCGTGGGCAAACTGGGCCGCATCAAACCGGTCGCTGAAAGTGTGTAGCTGATCAGCGCTCGTTATCGGCATACACTCTTCATAGGCTACCCATTGCTTACCCTGATCGGCCTTGCTTTTTAATAGTTTGCCTATTTCAGTCTGTATATCTTTCTGCAATTTCATGATCGCTATCTTACAGTTCGTGCATCTTCGATATCGGAGCGCGATACCTCTAAGCTCATGTGGCGAGCGCCGTCTTTCTCATACAATTCGATGAAAAGGGCTTTATCATCCGGCAGGGTGAACTTGTTCAATCGGAAGATTTTCATTAGGCGACCCGCCGGTGCTATAGAGGCGGATTCTTGTCCGAAAACCGCATCGGGATAAACTTCTTCTTCCTGGGTGACCGTTCGCTTTGCTGCTTTAAGATCGCGGATGTAAAAGCGAATGAAGTCGATGTCGTAAGGAATGGACGACCGATTACTTAGCCGGAGCTTAAAGTAAAAGCTCCCTTCGTTAATGAGTACGTTGTTCAATTCGGCCTTAGTGTTTCCTTCCTTGTCTCTGGCGAGGCGGGAAAATTTCAGGTCGGCGATTGTGCTGGGTACCTTCGCCGATTGTACAACTTTCGGGTCATTAGGCTCGTTAGCCGGGTGGCCGTAGCTTGCGCCCTGCGCAAATGCACGCCCTGCCAATAGCAGAATGAGCAGCGTAATTAAATGATACGTTTTCATAATGGATAGATTAGTTGTTCCGTTGGTTATTGTCGCGAAGCAGGAGTTTGTATCCCGCCTTTACCTTCACACGTACTTGTTTGGCTTTCTTACTGAACAGCCCCTTTGCAGCCTGAATACCGGCACCGGCCACTTGTGCAGAAACCGACGGATCCATGGATAAAACCTGCAAGCTTTGAATGGCCTCTTCCGTTCCGCTTTTGATGGCATCGCGTGTTATAGCACCGGGTATGTATAGCCCTTCGAGCCCGTCTAAGTCATAGGCTGATAATGCCACCGGCAAAATCGCATTCCGATAGCGCAGGGTAGCTATATTGATTTTCAGTCTTTCGCCCTCAACGGCTGCGATGCCGAACAGGAATTCATTTTTAGGGATCAGTCTTCCTGCAACGTAAATGCTGTCAGAAAGCCGCAATTTTATGACGGAGCCTGATACAATATCTTGGTCTTGATGAATGACGGCATTGACGGCGTTTCCGGCAACGCTCTCCAGCGTGTTCTGATTACTGGCACCCTGTGTGGCTTGCTGGACCGCGAATACCTGCCCTTTACTCTTTGCGGAAGTTAATTTTAACCGCTCTTTAGCAAGACCGGGGTTCTGAATATCCATGATTTTTTCGAGTACTGCGTTGAGCTGCTTCATCTCTGGGTCATCCCCGCCGGTCTGGATAGATTGCATGAGGCTTTCAAGCCGGTTAACATCACCCGAAATGGAAGAACTTCTCGACACATTGCGCGAGGGTGAAGATGTTGGCGCTTGTGGTCGGTTGATCTCTTGTTGCAGCAAAGCAAGGCGCTGCCTGATCTCTGCTTCCTGTTGATCGGCGGGATTGCTTGTCAAAGCATCGAAGCCTGGCTGTGACGAATATTCTCCGACTGAATCCCCCCAGCTCGAATTGTTTAGTTCCTTAAGCGACGCCTCGTAGGCGCTAAGCTTATCATCTTTTTCGTTCCCGGTGAATTTGGCTTCTGGTAGTGCAGTGTTGATCCCACGAGTTTCTAGACTCGCACCGTGCTCGGCATTTCTTGTCTGACCACCGCCCAGCGCCCAAAACGCCATGGTTAAAAACGGAGTGATCAAAAGAGGAAGAACCAATAGGAATTTTCGATGCCTTAAATAGGCTTGTGAATGAATCGTTTTCATAGTCATATTTGTTAAGTGAAAAAAAGCGATGTCACGATCAGGTATATGCAAGTGCCGCCACCAAGAAGACAGACCAGAAACAGCCAGAATTTAAGCTGCTGTGCAGGCAGGCTATTGATCGTTGTATTCATTTTCATTGCAAGACGCCGCTGCCAATGCACGAGGGAATAGGATATCCGCATGGCTAGTTTCTCCTGCCCGCTCGTAAGCTTTACTGATGTCTTCATGCTTCGGAAAATCATGGTCTTGCGTTTTGGAGGGTGGTATCCCGGTTAGTGATAATTTCCCACCGTTCGATCAAAAAACCGTGGGGGTTGTTGTCTGAGCGACTTACGTTTCGCAGTGTTCCTTCAGTTATCAGGTTCCTGCTGGTCGTGGAAGTAGCGCGGATGAGTTTTTGCATCGCGTAGCAACGGAACTGATATGGGTATTCATCCATATTCAATGCGACGCTGTCTACCACTATTTCCTGGCTGATGTTCGCAGAGATCAGGTTCGTATAGTATCCTCCTTCTTTAAGGTTGTCGTATTGAGCCTTAATTGATTGATCGCCGAGGTAGAGTGCCTTCGAGATATTTGTCTGAATGACTTTATCGTCCGGATCGAGCGTGAAGAAAAACTGGTGGAATGTGCGAACGTGATCACGTGCTTCAACCGGAATGTTGTCTTTCCTGCCGGAAGCGAAAGCCTCCAGCGCTTTTCCGCCTGCTAAAATGTATACACGGTCCTGCGCCACTTGTACTGCCTGGTAACTTTTAATTAGTGCGAAGCCTGAGATTAGCACGCAGGCCAGAATGAGCAAAAAGCTGAACAGGCGGATATGCTTAAATGCTTTGTCGATATTTCTTAATTGGCTGAACATATTAGTAGAATTTAGATTAGTTGCCGCTGAGGCGATTTTTATGATAGTCGTTCGTGCTGCCGTTTGCGAAGTATCCGTCTGATACGGAACGTTCGGCCATTCCCTGGCTAGTAGTGGATCGGCCTCCAAAAACGTCTTGCGCCATTCCGGTTGCAGTTCCTGTGATTGTTTGTGTACTGCTGGACACCAGGGTGTTCACCTTTTGCAGCAACGCATTGCCGCCTCCAGCGTGAACGATGTAGTTTGCCACGCTCGGAACGGTGAAATAGCCGACAATGCCGATCACCAGGAAAATGAGATATGCCGTATCCGTGGAACTAAAAAAGGTATCTCCTGACGATTGGACCTGAGAAATGTCCAGCTTGAGCATATTCTCCTGCACCTTGCCTATAATGCTTCCAAAGATGTTGGAGACCGGCAGCCATAAAAAAATGTTAATGTAGCGGCCTAACCAAACCGTTAGCGTATGCTGAAAGCCATCAAAAACAGCAAAACCAAATACAAGCGGGCCCAATATGGCCAGTACGATCAGGTAGAATGTCCGGATGGTGTTAATGCAAAGCGATGCTGCCTGGAAAAGAATCTCTAATACTTCGCTCATCCACTCTTTTATCGAGTTTCGGAAATTGTACGACGCCTTGGCCATTGCGAACTTCATGTCGTTGCCAACGCTCTCGAACATTCCCTCATCGTCGCCGGTGGGATCATCAGGATGCGTATATTTGTACCATTTATCGCGGTCGCCGCTGCCGTCGGTTCCTACATACATCTGCCAGGCATCTGACTTCTTAATGGCCTCTTCTTTCTTTTTTAAAAGTGTAGCGATTGCTTTGTTAGAGTCCTTAACCATTCCACCTGTTGCGGTGACTGTTGGCTGAAGCACCCCGTTTATTAAGGAAAGTACCGCAGGAAACATCAGTACAGCCAAACCTAGGGCGAACGGGCGAAGCAGCGGATAAAAGTCGATTGGTTCAGCGGCGGCGATCTGGCGCCAAACCCTTGAGGCGATATACCACAGGGCAGCGAATCCTGCTATCCCACGTCCAACACCGATCAAGCGGGAACATAACGGGATCATTTCCTGGTATACCCGATCCAGTTCCGCCTGCAATCCGTGGATGCTTCCGCCCAGGTTTTGCGCCTGTAAAAGGGTTGGAAATAAAAGTAATGGGATAATAAGGCCCCCTTTCCCCCGCGGACGGAGGTCATTTTTTTTTATTTTCATGGCTTTGGGATTTAGTAAAGAGATTCTACCCGTTCTATGCTTCGCCGCTCTTTATCACGCTGGATTGCGAGGATGATATTACGTTTGTTGAAGTCACGCAGAAAGCTGAGCTTGTCCTGCATACTGTCGAAGATCCGGTCGATGGACTGCAGCCGTTCATCGTCGCTCATCCGGAGGTCAGAAGAGCTGACCACGGTAGTGAGCTCGTCTAAGTTCTGTAGACTTTCTTTCGTCAGGCGGCTGTACACTTTCCCGAGGTAATCCAGTTCTGTCGGGCCAAAACTCCCCGACTCACGGAATCGATTATAAGCGCTCTTGTATTCGGTAAGCAGCTGTTTTTGAAGAACGATGATATCAGCGACCCTTCTGTATTTCTTAACCGCGGGGCTGGCTTTCATCATACCGTCGAGAAAGACTTCATGCAGATTGAAGTTGCCTTCTGAAATATCCTTTACAGCATTATAGCCTTTACTTACAACCTGGTACCCCTTTTTCATGTCCGTCAGGATATTTTTTAGCTGCGTTAGTTTTTCGGCATTCAGCAAAAGCTGCTCGATTTCATTCGATTGACCTAAGCTTGGAGATAAGTAAGCGATCATCAGAAAACTGGTTAGCCATGCTCGTTTATTTGTCGTTTTCATAAGCTTGATTTAACTGGTAGATAGACTTTTGTTCTTTTATCCGGTTGGCTCCAAGCATCCTAACATCGGCGGCGAAAGATCCACTGAACTGGTAAGTGCTTAAAACATTGGTGTGAAGACTATTGAGCCGGGCAATCCGTTCTTCGTCTTCCATTTGGTATGCCGATGGGGTCGTCAGGGAGATGAGATCGTCAAGATACCCTTCGAGGTCATTTACCACCCGCCGCTTTACTTCTGAAACATATTCAAGATCGTTCGGCTGGAGTCCTTTCGTTTTGCGCAGATTCGAGAACGTTGCTAAAACCTCGATCTGCATTACCAGTATCTCGGAGAGCTTTGCGTTTCGTTTCACGGCCGGACTTATTGCTTTCCGGGAGCCAAGAAAATCTCGATGCAGGGTAAACTCACCATCAGTGATGCTACGGATGGTACCGATCCCATCGCGAGCTACGGTATACCCCCTTTTCAGGTACCCGGAATATACTTTCAGCGCGGCTAGTTGCTCAACAAGGTATCGCCTTTGCGTTTTCTTCTGATTGAAAATTTCGCCAGCCGTTTGTGCTACAGCGATATTGGAAGCTACCAGGACAAGCAGAAACATAAAGTATGGTAAAGTTCTCAGGCAACGCTTTTTAATTTTCGATTCCATAAAACCTCCTCGTTTGTTGAATGTCCCGCTCAGATTTAGCCCTTGTAAGGCTAAGCATGATATTTTGATTATTGAATTGCCTCAGGTCGCTGTAGTTCTCGTCAATCCGGTCGGCAGCAGCATTGATCAGCTCCAGGCGCTTTGCGTCACTCATCTGTGTATTAAAGGAGTTGACAATAAGCAATATTTGGTCGAGGTTCTTTACGCTAGCAGTTAAGATGCCGGAGTAAACCTTCTCCATGTAGTCCAATTCACCTGGTTTGAAGTGCTGGTCTTTACGAAAAAGGTTGTAAGCATGCCGGTATTCCTCTACGAGTGCCCCTTGCTTTTTTGTGATGTCCCTGATCCGCTGGTAATAAGAAATAGCCGCTTTTACTTTCCAAAGCTCCTCGTAGTACTCCCGGTATAGTTCTCGCTGTTTTTCGGTCCAGCCGGCGATTTCAGTGAGTTTCAGCTTGGATAACTCATTTTCGAGAACCTTTTGGGCGTTCTGAAGCCAGATCGTTTCATTCTGCATCCGCTGTATCTTCAAGTCGACGGCTTTGATCGCTTTTTTTACCCCCGCGCGGATCACTTCAAGTATTCCGACTTGTGCGTTCGCCCGCTGTAGCGGAGAAAAGACTGTTAAAGCGGCCAGAACGACTATTATTTTTATGCTTTTCATAAGTAGGCGATTAAGGGAGTCTTCTGTATTCTGATGATTCCATCCGAAGTACGCTATCACCGTCTTTCATGGTGATGATTCTTCCGCGCTTGCTTTCCCGTAGTTGCTGACTTTGGGGATTATAAGTTGCGGTAAGCTCTTCGTGGCGCTGTTCCTTGGGCAGCAACTTTCCTTCACGTATTTTCTGATAACCCGTTGTTCGCGTAATGCTGTACGAGTTTTCGTTAATCTCACGTATTTCAAGCGTATCGTCGGCAATACTGTATTCGCCTTCGGCGTGTTTCACATAAGTCCCGCTGAACTCAGGCTTGTTGTCGTTGCCCCTGCAGGCGCAGAATAGGGAAACGACCATTAGGGCAATCATTTTCTGTTTCATAACTATGCTGATTTTTGGTTAAGTTCACTAGCGAGCGCCGCTATGCCACGCTCTATACCGCCATGCTTGCGGGCATATTCATGCACCTTGGCTTTCTCCGACGATTCCGTAGTATAGGCGAGGTATTCCTCGGTACTTACTTCCGTCCTGTACACTTTTGAGACCTGACCTCCCAAGCTGATAAATACTTCCTTATACTTTCGCCTGGGATCATTGGCTTTATTCATAGATAAAATGAGGGCCTTTTCTTTATCGCTCAATCCAAGCAGTTCCTGCACCATGTCGAACTTGATCTGGTATTTCGATTGGTCGAGCAGGATCTTACAATCGGAATTGTTAATGATCGCTTGCTTGATGATCGGCGAGCTGATAATGTCTTCGATGTCCTGTGTAACCACGATGGCTTCCCCGAAATGCTTCCGAACGGTCTTGAAAAGGTACTTGATGTATTCCGCCATACCGTCGCGTGCTATCGCTTTCCAGGCTTCTTCGATCAGGATGGTTTTTCGAACGTCTTTTGGCAGCTTTCTCATTTTGGAGATGAATGTCTCCATGATGATCAGCGTGACGACCGGGAAAAGGATGGGATGATCTTTTATGTTATCCAGTTCAAATACAATGAAACGCTGGTTCAGCAGATCAAGATTCTTATCTGCATTCAGCAGATAGTCGAACTCGCCGCCTTGATAGTAAGGGCCCAGTACATAAAGCAGGTTATCGAGATCAAAGTCCTTTTCCTTCACTTTGTCTTTCCGGACAACTTCCAGAAATGGGCCGCCCAGGTATTCGTAAAAAGAATTAAAGCATGGAAATATTTCGCAGTCGGCGTTAAGCAGCTCATAGTAGCCCTGAATGGCGTTGGAGAGCGCTACATATTCGGAACGGCCAAATGACTCATCCTCCTTTTTCCAAAGGGCAAGGATCAACGTTTTAAGGCTTTCCTTTTTCTCGGTGTCGAGGATGTCGCCTTGGGCGATATGAAAAGGATTGAAGCAGATCGGGCTTTGTTCATCGTAAGTAAAGTAATAGCCCTTAGAGATATCGCAAAGACCTTTGTATGAATGCCCGACATCTACGATCACAATATGAGCCCCCTGCTCAAAGTAGCTCCGCTCCATGTGGTTAGTGAAAAACGATTTTCCGCTTCCAGATGGACCGAGTATAAACTTGTTTCGATTGGTCGTAATTCCTTGCCGGATTGGCTCGTCTGATATATCTACGTGAACAGGATGGCCTGTGAGCCGGTCGCCGAGGCGTATTCCTATGGGAGATATACTGGAACGGTAGTTCGTTTCGACATTCAAGAAACAGCAAGCCTGTTCTAGAAACGTGTCGAACGTATCGTTCATCGGGAAATCGGCTGCGTTGCCAGGGAGACCTGCCCACCAGATTTGAGCAGCACCATCAGTTTCTTGCTTCGGACTTGCGTCAAGCTGCGCCATTGCAGATGAAACGCGGTTACGAACTTCTTTACGATTATCCGCATCATCCGTCCAGGCAAGTACGTTAAAGTGCGCTTTCACCGGTAACCGTGCCTGGCTGATCGCTTCATTCAGGAATTCCTGTGTTGCGTCACGTGCAATCGCATTTTCGCGAGAGTATGCGGAAAGTGATTGAAGCCGCAGGCGTTTTGCTTCAAGCCGCTTCATCGTCCGGCTAGCATCACCAATAAAGATATACTGGTTGAAAATGTGATTGCAATCCAGCAGCAACCCAAGTGGTGAAGAAAATCCGGTACTGAACTTAGTCCGGTCGGTTGAGTATTTATCATAGTTGACGCGGGATCCACATAACGCCGGAAGTTCTTCGGTGTTCCCAAGCGTAAACAACTGGCAATGCTCGCTTCCGATCCTGATTTCGTCCGCCAAATGGATGTCGCGAATCGCAGCTTTCTCGTTAGGGCCCAGCAGGAAGCAATATTTTTCCAGAATGCCAGGCTGTTTTGTAGTTCCGGACAACTCATCGTCAGTTAACCGTTCCAGTTTGGCCAGGCCGCTGTCATTCAATACGCGTTCGAATTGTCCGCACTTGTCCAGAAAACTGTTTAAGAAACCTACATTAAGGGAATCAGGTGGCACTACGCTCTTTCGGAAAAGCCCGGTGAACGCTGAACTTGCCGGCTTTCGTGCCTCCTGCTTTCTCGTAAGAAAAATATAGCACCGATGGTTCAGGAAAGCCCGTTCGTTAAAAAATCTTTCGCTCGACCTCGACAGAAAGGTCGCTGCATTTTTTTCAAATGCAGCTGCGTGCTGGTCCGCCACAAACCAGTCCTGCTTATGCAGAATAGAATGAGGCGGCAATAAACGGATAGCTTTCAACATCGTCTGGTGAAAGGCTTCGTACTCGGAATCTGACAGCGTAAAGATTTCGGGCAGTGTAACTTCGTACCCAATCGTAATGTCGCCCTGCACAGAAAGCATACAATCATGCTCTATGGCATGAATGGGCAACAACTTTTCAAGATTGATCTTTGCAGCCATGTCATTTGCGTTTTAAATCAGTGAATATTCTGCGTGAGCTTACCCGCAAGTATTGTGGTATGGCTGATTTAGCGGCTTTTTTCATTAATCCGTGCTCACCATATTTATGGCTTAGCCGATAAACCTGAGTGAAGAGGATGAACCCTGATCCACCTATAAGGAACAGGCACAGGTACAGGGACACGCCAATTAGGTAAAGTACCGCGAAGGCAATCAGCAGGAAAACCAGACCAATTGCGAGGTATGCAATGTATTGCGCCTTCAATCCCTTGAATTCAAGGGGCTTATTGATACCCTTATTGATATAGTATACCGACGCCATGTTAAATTCCGAAAAAGGATTGAAGAACAGTAGCTACGACCACTAAAAAGATACAGCTGCCGAACCAGGCGCTCGCAACCTTAGGAGTGTCGGGCTCGCCGCCATTCCATTTTTGATACACCTTAATTGCTCCAATCAGTCCTACTACCGCACCGATAGCATACATCAGATTGGTGCCGGTTTCGAAATAACTTTTGACTTTGTTAGTAGCTTCATTTATCCCGGCATTTCCATCCTGGGCCATTAAAGGCACGGTAATTAGTATAAAGGCGATTGACTGTATACCACGAATACTTAGTTCGAATACTCGCTGCTTCATTTTATCAAATCTTTGGTTTTTCATAACTCTTTATCTTAAGGTGAATACTAAGCAGCTTTTTGCCAGGCCGCTTCGATCTCGGCCTGATCAACGGTAAAGGAAAGGGCATGTGCGTTTTCCAAAACCTGCTCGATCAAAGAGAACCGATCAATTTCAGTTCCTGCGTACCTTGAAAAAATCAGGCTTAGGAGTGAAAGAAATTCATCTTTTTGGTCGAGTCCCTTAAAGGCATTGATCAGCCCCCGCATTTCGTTTATCAGTTCGTCCTGTGCAGTTGGCTCTCCATCGGGGAACTGAAGATCTTCTGCGTTAAGGGACGACTCGCCCGGTTCAGGTTTTATACTACCAATCACTTCACCACCGAACTTGGGGACTGTTGTTGCGGGGAAGGCGGGCTTTGGGTGGACAAACGCTAGCAATTCTCCCCGGTAGTATTTAACCAGCACAATGCCATAATAAGCAAGACCGATAATCACGACGGCCGCAAAATATTGCGGCCAGGAAATAAAGGATAACATAGCTTTGATTCTTAAACTGCCGCTCCATTGCTGCAGTTGCTGGGACAAAATTGAGCCGAACATTAATCTTTTATTCATGCCTCGTTACCGAGGGCTGAAAAGTTTTTCTTTTAATATTGGTTAAATCGTCTCGGACCACTACTTGTCGGTTTTGCTTCCTCGCGATCCTCCATACGACGGATCAGCGCCGCGGTCATCTTATCCATGAATATGGTCCGATTGTTCTTCCGGTTGCACATATCAGTATACTTATGGTAGTAGTTACCGAGATCAACCTGAAAAGCCTTCTCAAACCAAATTACAAAGTTCTTCACGTCGGCATTGCCGTTGTTAAGCACACCGGTGGCAATTAATGAGTAAATGAGTTCTACGGCATCCGTTTTACTGGATGTCCACCGGAAGGGAATATCGACCGGACTTTCACTGCTCACAACACTGCCATTTAGCTTCGCCAACTCGTGACTTAGATAATCCTGGTACCGCTCATTGGCAATAACTTTTGAAAGCTTGTAGTCGTGGCTAGTATTATAGGTGCCGTCCCGTTCGCAATCATCCAGTTCACCGCAGATACGAAAGGGGCCGCGTGTGAAGTATAGTTCGTCCAGGTGGGTGGCATCTGAACGATAATACTGGTAGAATGCATTGTTATGGTCGAAAAAGCGTTTGAGCCCCGACAGTTCGGCAGCAATATACTCCCGCTGCGCGTCATCACTGCCGATAGGCCGCTGAAGCATAAAATTATATACGCTGATGAAATAGATGTACTTGCTGTAAAATTTCGGTTTGATGGTTTTGAAGAAGAAAGCCTCTTCTTCGATGTCGGTAAAGCCGGATTCAATGACGTGTTGCCTAAGATTTCTCAGAGTTTCCTGAACTACCGCTAGGATCTCCGCAAACTTCTTCGTGCTGTTTTCATGTTTTAAGCCTATGATCTCTATGTCCTGTTCCAGACCCGCATAAAGCTTATCGGTAAATTCGATTAACATATACAGAAGTTAAGAAATCCTGCCTTGCCTGTTAACTGGCCACAACTACATCACTTCAGGCAGGAACAAGTAGATAATCTCCCATAGGCGGTAACTTATTACAGAGGCAAAGTTCGGGAGAATATAGGCGCATGTAAATACGCAAAATCAACTAAATCGCTCGAAATGAGGTACGTAAAAAGACGTATTTTGCCTTAAAACAGATGAAAAAGGGGTACGAATCTTATGAATTTAGTTGATCGAGCTTATGTAAGAGCTCAACCTTATTGGACGACTTGGTCTTCTCGAAGGCATTCTGAACGTGCGTGGAAACCGTCCTTTCGGATATAAATAATTTGTTGGCAATTTCTTTGTACTTCAATCCTTGACGGATAAATTGGATAATTTCTACCTCGCGGTTTGTTAGCTGGTATAGCTGGACGTTTTTATCGAACACATAAGGTTGCGTCACTGACGAACTCAGTTCGAGGAACTGTTCATACTCTTCCCTCGCCTTCTTTATGGACCGGGTAATGAATATTACCGTAATGATCACAAATCCACCATTAGTCATAATGACCTCCGCGAGCTGTCCTACGCGAAAATAAGCGAATATGGTTAGTGTTGCCCAGGGAAGTAGTGCACAATAAACGGCGGTCATTTCAAGAAAGTTTATTTTGCCGCGATCTTCAGTATACTTCAACTTTATCGCCCTTAATATGGCCCATAATAGTATAAACGAATAGAAAAATGGAATTATAATGCCATACTTGATGGCCCAGTCCAAATTACCATTGATAGAATAGGCAATGACGAAGAATATAATATAGGGGGCGATTAAGAAGAGTGGCACGCCGTATAAGGCGTGGAAGCGCAGTCTTTTAAGGTTAAATCCTTTGTAAAAGTAATATGGAAAGTACGCAGCGGCAAAAAATCCACTTCCATAGGCAATGATGTTCTGAGTAATAATCGGAATATTAAGTTTTGGATCAGGGAAAAGTCCACCGGTTATATTATAAATGATAAGAAGAAAAAGTAGAATCAAGTACCATTTTCTGCTCTCATCCTGAGGTCTGGACAGATAATAAATCAGCTGGTAAAAGAACATTATGATTTCGAGCAAAGCGAAAACAAATGTCACAATGTGCATTTCTGTACCGAATACCAGCATGTTTATACAAGATAGGTTTAATTTATTTTGTGGCTACTTCTCGTTTAAGAAAGAACAACTTATACCCTAGATCAAGTTCATTGTATATATCAAACCCAAATTTCTTATACCAGGGTAAATTTTTGAGAGTTGAGGTTTCAAGGAAAATTTGTCTTTTTTTACGACTGCTATCTTCGATTATTTCATTAAGTAGCTTGGTGCCAGCTCCTGTATTTTGATATTTCGGATCTACACCAATGAACCACAGGTAATACATTAACTCTTTTGGCTGAAGGTTTTTTATTTTTTCTTCCCTTGATAAGGCTTTCTGGATGTTACTTATTCCAACAGATGAGAGTATCAATTTCACATCCAATAAAATCGATTTAAAGCTTGTCCTTTTTTGATCCGGGAATAACACCAGTGCACAGGCCTTTTTATCGTCTGACAAAAAAACTTCACCAAAAGCATAGCACACTTCAAACGAATAATCCATTAAAGCCTTGATTCTTTTAGATCTATTTTGATCCTGTTGTACGATATAATTGACGCTCTGGTTATCATCAAAAGATTGGGCGAGAATATCCACCACTAGAGCTTTATCACTATAGGTTGCTTTCATCATAGCATAGGTTAGATTCTTCATAAAACGTTATTTTACAGCAATTTGTTTCATTAATAGGAGTCAAATATCAGATGCGCTCGTGGATAATAAAAACTTTGTACCTTTGTGCCGCATGAAGTATATCACCTTTATATTAGCCCTTATAGTCGTTGCTGCGAGCATTGCTCCATGCCTGGACGTAGAAGCAGCTTCATTGAGTGATATTAAAACAGAACTTATAAGTTCTGATACAAATCAGCACCAGGCTGTCGGCGACATATGCAGTCCTTTCTGTACGTGTTCTTGCTGTGTGACCTCTGCTGATGTATTTAGTTGTGTATATAAATTACATACTATTGCAAAAATTCCCATGGATATGCCTGTGTTTAATCAAAACATGATGAAAAATTCAGGTATTTCCTTCTGGCAACCTCCCAAAGTTTAAGTAAAACACTATTCAGGTTATCTCCTGAAGCATAAGCATCCTCGTTTTACTTAAAATCATTTTTCATGTTAGACAGAATTATACGGTTTAGTATCCGTAATAAACTTGTCATTGGCGTGTTTACCCTTGCCCTAATTGTTTGGGGAATTTGGAGTGCTACACAATTGCCGGTCGACGCCTTACCTGATATTACCAATAATCAGGTACAAATCCTTACAAAGGCACCCACTTTAGCTGCTCAGGAAGTGGAACAATTTATTACCTACCCAGTTGAAAAGTCAATGGGTAATCTACCAAATCTCACTGAGATGCGTTCATTCTCACGCTTCGGGATAAGCGTAATTACGCTGGTGTTTGACGAGCCCACAAATATCTATTTCGCACGTCAGCTCATAGCCGAGAAACTAAATGAAGTTCAGGAGAGCATACCCGCTAATTTAGGAAAACCGGAAATGGCACCAGTAACTACTGGCTTAGGTGAAATCTACCAATATATGATTCATCCTAAAAAAGGCAGTGAAGATAAGTATACAGCTATGGATCTTCGGACCCTTCAGGATTGGATCGTCTCGCGTCAATTATATGGTATTCCTGGAGTCGCTGAAATAACAGGCTTTGGGGGTATAACCAAACAATATGAGGTTGCCATTGATCCTGCCCGATTAAAGGCGTTCAATATTTCCGTTCCTGACATTTTCAACGCTCTTGAAAAAAATAATCAAAACACAGGAGGAGCCTATATCGATAAAAAACCGAATGCCTATTTTATTAGAGGTGTCGGACTGATGACTTCTATGGCAGACATCGAAAATACGGTAGTTAAACGATCTGTAAACGGCATCCCGGTGCTGATTAAAAATGTGGCTTCTGTACAGTTGGGATCGCCACCGCGATACGGCGCTCTTACTTATAATGGAGAAAAGGAAGTCGTAGGTGGTATCGTATTGATGACAAAGGGAGCTAACAGCGCCGAAGTTGCCGGAAGAGTAAAGGATCGGATGATCACGATTCAGAAATCACTTCCTGCTGATATAATTGTGGAGCCGTTCCTTGACAGGACGAACTTAATAGACAGGGCAATCTCAACTGTAGAAAGAAATCTAATTGAGGGAGCGTTGATTGTGATTTTTGTTCTGGTACTTTTCCTTGGTAACTGGAGAGCAGGGTTTGTTGTTGCCTCTGCCATACCTCTTTCCCTACTTTTTGCGCTTGCCATGATGAATCTTTTTGGCATTTCAGCCAACCTGATGTCATTAGGGGCTATCGACTTTGGATTAATCGTCGATGGAGCAGTTATTATAGTGGAAGCAACGATGCTCCATCTGGCCCTTAAGAAAAGTAGCGGCAGGTTTACTCAGCAGGAAATGGACGAAGAGGTTTATCAATCCGCATCAAAAATCCGAAATAGTGCAGCTTTTGGAGAGATAATTATCCTCATTGTCTATATACCTATCCTCACGCTTACAGGAGTCGAAGGAAAAATGTTCAGGCCTATGGCTCAGACTGTAGGATTTGCGATTCTTGGGGCATTGATCTTGTCCCTGACTTATATTCCAATGATGTCGGCATTATTTCTATCAAAAAACGCGACCCATAAAAGGAATATATCTGAGCGGATGATGGATTTTTTCCATTCTAAATACGAGCCTGTTTTGAAAGCGGCTATTCGACTCAAGTATGTAGTTATTGGGGCGGCTTTAGCCTTGATGTTAATTACTATTGTGATATTCAGCCGAATGGGCGGCGAGTTTATTCCGCAGTTGGAAGAGGGTGATTATGCGATAGAATTTGTTCTTCCTCAGGGAACTTCGCTTTCTCAAACCACCGAAACGGTTTTGAAAGCTGAAAAAATGCTCCTTAAATATCCGGAAGTTAAAATGGTCGTGGGTAAAACAGGGAGCGCTGATGTGGCGACCGATCCAATGCCTCCCGAAGCGACCGATCTGATGGTGATTTTGAACGATAAAAAGGAATGGACCACCACAGATGATTTCTATGAGCTGGCTGAAATGATGGGTGAAACGCTTGCAGATATTCCTGGTGTCATTGCAGAACCAAGTCAGCCAATACAGATGCGTTTTAATGAACTGATGACAGGTATTCGCCAGGATGTCGCAGTGAAAATTTTCGGAGAGAATTTAGATACGTTAAATTCCCTGGCTACCGAGGTAGCCAATGCAATAAGACCAATTGAAGGGATTACGCAACCCCAGGTTGAACGGGCAAGTGGTTTGCCTCAAATTACTATCCGCTATGACCGTGCCCGAATGGCTGGTTATGGTATGAATATCGAAGATGTCAATCAAATCATCAGTACTGCCTTTGCGGGTGGTGTGGCCGGAGCAATTTACGAGAATGAAAGGCGATTTGACCTGGTAGTAAGGCTGGACAGCACATACCGTAACTCTATTGAAAACGTTAGCGACCTATTTATTCCTACTCCCGATGGAAATCAGGTTCCGTTATCGCAAGTAGCAACAGTTGCTTATGAAACCGGGCCTGCACAAATTAGCCGTGAAGATGGTCGAAGAACTATGGCTGTAAGCTTTAATGTGAATGACCGCGACGTCGAAAGTGTAGTGGAGGATGTCCAGTCCACATTGGATGCCAAAGTGAAACTACCTCCCGGATATTACTTCACTTATGGAGGTACATTCGAAAATCTGCAGAAAGCTTCCAAACGCTTAATGATTGCTGTACCCGGCGCTCTTCTGTTAATTTTCATCCTGCTCTATTTTACATTCAAATCTTTTAAGCAGGCTGCCCTAGTATTTACAGCTATCCCAATGTCCGCTATTGGAGGAGTTTTTGCGTTACTAATTCGGGGAATGCCTTTTAGTATTTCTGCCGGAGTTGGATTTATTGCGCTCTTTGGAGTAGCAGTACTTAATGGTATTGTGTTGATAGGTACTTTTAATCAACTTGCTAAAGAAGGGATAACTAATATTAGAGACCGGATATTTCTTGGAACTAAAGAACGGTTAAGACCTGTATTAATGACAGCTACTGTAGCCTCCCTGGGTTTCTTACCCATGGCCTTATCCTCAAGTGCCGGAGCCGAAGTCCAAAAGCCACTTGCAACCGTGGTGATCGGTGGATTGATTACTGCTACAATTCTAACATTGATTTTATTACCTCTTTTATATATGATATTTAACAAGCCGCGTTCCAATCGTAAAAAAGTATTGCCAAAAGCATTCGTAGTGATGGCGCTTATGTTAGGAAGTCAGATCGCTGAAGCTCAAAGTCAGAACCCTTCTACTCCTATCTCCCTTGATGCAGCCTATAGTATGGCAATACAAAATAACCTCCAGCTTAAGGGCTCGGGAATTCAACTTGAACAAAGCCGCACTATGGCTAAAACAGGATTTGATATTCCCCGGACAGGACTGTTTGTTGAAAATGAGGACCTATCGCCGCTTGACTCAAAGGGAGTTTTAAAGATTGGGCTGAGTCAGAGCATTGATTGGCCTGGATTATATTCTGCCAGGAAAGACCTTCTAAAACAGCAGGTGACTTCGGTAGAACTAGCCGGGCAGATAAAAGCAGCCGAGATTAAAAGAGATCTTGAAAAGATCTATTACAACTTGTGGTACTTACAGAATAAGCAGCAACTCTGGAGGAGATTAGACAGTCTTTATTCTTCTTTTGCTGATGCCGCTGTTCTCAGAGTGCGGACTGGAGAAAGTGCAGGTCTTGACAGCATTTCAGCACAGGCCAAATCAAAGGAAACGAAACTCCAGTTGAAAATACTTGACAGAGATATCCAAACCGGACAGGAACAATTAAAAAGGCTTCTAAACACTGATAAGGCATATCTTCCTGAATCGACTGTATTACCGAAGATCAACATCATTAGTAATACCACCGATTTTACCGAGCATCCTGAAATCAAATGGCAGCAAAATAACGTGGCTCTTGCAGATGCTGAAATACAGCTAAGCAAGCAGAAAGGAATGCCATCTTTTGAAGGGCGATTCTTTTCACAGCGTCTTTATGGGGTTAGCCCAGGGTTCTCCGGCTTTTCGGTTAGCATGGGTATTCCAGTTTTTGGCAGAAGCATTTATAAGAATACCATTAAGGCGGCTGAATTAGAAAAAGATTATCAGCAATCAGTAACAGACTATAGTATTTTATCAATTAACTCAGCATACCTGCAAGCAATGCAACAATTGGAGAAAAACAATGAGCTGATAAACTATTATCAACAGACCGGTCTGACTCAAGCTGAAGCTATCATTAAGGCCGCCAACCTGTCTTATCGATCCGGAGAAATCAGTTTTTCTGAACTTTCACAATTCCTGACCCAGGCGATCGATATCCAAAGAAACTACCTGGACGTGCTGAATGACTATAACCAATCAGCCATACAACTGAACTATTTTATAAAACGAAATTAAACGAAACGATGAAACCATACGTGATATTTTTAAGTCTTGCCTTATTCGCAGCTTCCTGCGGCAGCCCCGCAGTAGTTACGGAAGAAGGAGAAGAGCATGAGGAGAGCGAAAGCTCCATAGTGTCCATTACCCAGCCACAAATAGAAACTGCTGATATAATCATCGGCAGTGTAGAAATGAAGAATCTAAAAACTTCTATTAAAGCCAATGGAACGCTGACAGTTCCTAATCAAAATAAGGCTTTGGTAACTTCTGTAAGTAATGGAGTAATTAAGACACTCCTAGTTCAACCCGGCACCTATGTAAATCAGGGCCAGACTATAGCAACCATCATTAATCCCGATGCCGCTCTAATACAGCAACAGCTCCAGGCCACTAATGCACAAATAAAGCTTTCTGAATTGGAGTATGCCCGTCAGAAGGAACTGGTGAGCGGCAATGCCGCGCCATTGAAGAATGTTCAGCGGGTTGAAGCGGAGCTGGCCACACTACGGTCAACTAAAAACTCACTTCAAAAACAACTCGCCGCACTAGGGATTTCAGCAACGCAGGTTAACAGGGGTAATATCGTCACTACTATTGCAGTACGAGCACCAATAAGCGGAACCATCAGTGAAGTTTCTGCCCAAATCGGATCGAATGTGGACGCTTCTACTCCAATTGCTCAAATCGTAAACAACTCAAGATTACACCTTGATCTGTTTGTTTATGAAAAGGATCTGCCAAGACTCAGTGCAAACCAGACAATACATTTTACACTAACTAATAATCCAGGTAAAGAGTACGATGCTGATATCTACTCTATAGGTACAGCTTTTGCTAATGAGACGAAAACAATTCCGGTACATGCGGTTGTAAAAGGGGATAAAACAGGTTTGATAGAAGGGATGAATATTACTGCTGTGATCAGCGTGGGTGCAGCGGTGGTGAGTGCGGTACCGTCATCTGCTATTGTAAGCTCTGGAGGACAGGACTTTATTTTTATAGTAACCGATCAAAAGCCTGAAGAGCATGCAGATGGTGAGGAAAAGAAAAGTGACAAGCCTGACGCTGGTGAGCCAGAATTGTATTTCGAAAGAGTACCGGTTCAAAAAGGCGTGTCTGATATTGGATATACTGAGATCATTCCTGTTAAAGAATTACCTAAGAATGCTAAAATAGTAACTAAGGGAGCCTTTTTTATCTTGGCCAAAATGACAAATACGGGGCACCACTAGTGGCAGCTAATTTGCCCTTGTTAATAATGAACTATGTGAAAATCATTCCAACCCCATATTTTAAACACTTATATATTATTCATGAAAACAACTAAAAGACACACGGAATGCTGTAGCACTGATGACGAGAAAAAGATAGACGATTCTAAGGATGAATTAGTCGAACACTCAGACGGGGATGGTCACGAGCACGGCGTTGAGAAAACTGGTTGGAGATCTCACTGGGATCTATTACTTTCTCTGGTAATACTTATTTTCATGTTAACCCTGGAATATGGGTTTGATATTGTATTCAACAACGCGATCAATTTAATCGTCTACGGTCTGGCTTATTTACTTGCCGGCTGGAAGGTCCTGGACCTTGCTTTCAGAAAGCTGAAACGCTTTGATATTTTCAACGAGTTCTTTCTGATGAGCGTGGCAACAATAGGTGCCTTTCTGATTGGTGAGTATAGCGAGGGTGTTGCAGTTATGGTATTTTATGCCATTGGCGAATGGTTCCAGGACTCGGCTGTTAACCGTGCGAAGCGGAGTATAAAAGCATTGCTGGATGTTCGGCCGGATGAGGTAACTGTTATAAGGGACGGCGTTGAACAGCGTGTTGATCCAGCAACCGTAGCGTTGAACGAAACGATTCAAATAAAGCCAGGCGAAAAAGTAGCCCTGGATGGACAGTTGATTTCAGAAAATGCATCTTTTAATACTGCAGCCCTCACGGGCGAGAGCAAGCCCGATACAAAATATGCTAAAGAGCCGATACTTGCGGGAATGATCAATCTTAATACCGTCGCGGAAGTTAAAGTTACGGCATTGTTCAGAGACAGCAAACTAAGTAAGATCCTTGAAATGGTTCAGGATGCTACGGCCCGAAAGTCGCAGACCCAATTATTTATCTCAAAATTTGCAAAAGTTTACACTCCCATAGTGTTTTTCCTGGCCGTGCTGGTGTGCTTTCTGCCTTATTTTTTTGTGGACGATTATGATTTTAACACCTGGTTCTATAGGTCACTTGTCTTTCTTGTGATCAGCTGTCCATGTGCACTGGTGGTATCAATCCCTCTGGGATATTTTGGAGGAATCGGACTCGCTTCCAGGAACGGTATTTTATTTAAAGGAGGAAATTTTCTCGACGTAATGACTAAAATTAACGCCGTGGTGATGGATAAGACGGGCACCTTAACCAAAGGTGTTTTTAAAGTTCAGGAAGTTGTTTCTAAAGATATAGCGGAAAAGGAACTGGTAAGGTTCGCGGCTATTCTTGAGAAAAATTCAACCCATCCGGTAGCTAAGGCAGTGGTGGACTATGCCGGGGAAACAGGCAGCACAAAAGCCGAAAAGGTAGAAGAGATAGCTGGCCATGGTTTAAAAGGAATGATTGATGGGAAAGATATTCTTGCCGGTAACCTTAAGCTTTTAAGGAAATTTTCAATCAGCTTCCCGGCCGAAGTGGAGAAGGTTGTGGACACAATTGTTGTCATTGCAATAGACAAAGCTTACGCTGGGTATATTACCATAGCAGACGAAATTAAAGAAGATGCAGCCCAGGCAATAAAGGACATGCATAATCTCAACATTAAAACGGTTATGTTATCCGGGGATAAACAAAGCGTGGTCGACCAGGTTGCAAAAAAGCTGGGTATTGACGAGGCTTTTGGGGATTTGCTTCCGGAAGGAAAAGTAGAAAGGGTTCAGACCTTAAAAGATGGAGGCTTTCGCCTGGCATTTGTAGGAGATGGGGTAAATGATGCTCCCGTAGTTGCTTTAGCTGATGCAGGTATTGCTATGGGTGGCTTGGGGAGTGACGCTACAATTGAAACTGCTGATGTGGTGATACAAAATGACCACCCTTCAAAAATTGTTTCAGCAATCCTCATCGGAAAAATAACCAGAAACGTAGTATGGCAGAATATTATTCTGGCTATGGTAGTTAAGGTTATTGTATTAGGGCTAGGCGCAGGTGGTGTCGCGACGCTATGGGAGGCAGTGATCGCGGATGTAGGAGTGGCCCTGCTTGCTATAGTAAATGCTGTCCGAATTCAAAAAATGCAACTATAGTGCGGTATGGCAAAATTGGCAAAATTTAAAGGCAAGTCAGTAAAAAACAGATTTGTAAAAAGCTAAAAAGCGCGCTTTGGATGAAAACGATTAGAATAGTATTCTTAATATTATTATGCGGGTTAGTTTTGTTAGCGATTATCGCAAAATTCGATCACACTCTGATCCATTGGCGAACTGATTAACAAGCCCTAACTCATTCTAAAAAATGAATCACTCCTCTATAACTAATATACTGTTCACAAATTTGCTGCTCACCACGATCTCCTTTTCATTCTTTAATTGCAACGTATAACTATTGTCGTACTCTTCGATTGATTTGACTCTGATAGGATCACCGAGGGCAAATTCAATCTTGTTCAAGTAAGAAAGAAAAGATGATGAATGATCTATTACCCCAAAAAACTTTGCCTGTTTACCTACAGGTAAGTTCGATAAAGGCCTTGCTTTAGATTTCGCGAACTCACCGTTTACGTTGGGTATCGGATCTCCATGCGGATCGGCATTTGGATGGCCTAAATACTTGTCAAGACGATTTACCAGATCTTCGCTTTGTATATGTTCCATTTGTTCAGCCATATCATGTACCTCATCCCATCCAAAGCCAAGATTATTGACAAGAAAAACCTTCCATATCCGATGGCTTCGGATAATGCTGATAGCTATCTTCTTACCCTTACCGGTAAGTTTAAAGCCTTTTGATTTTTCGTAGGTAATCAGTTTTTTTTGGGTCATCTTTTTAAGCATATCCGTCACGGTTTCTGAATGGATGGATAATGCCTTCGCCAGATCTGAATTTATTACAGTATCCCCTAAGCGCCTTTATTAACCGGAAAAGTAGCCCTACGAAACACCAAGATTGGTGAATTAGGCTTATCCTATATGGGGGGCATTTATAATAAATTTCAGGATGACGGACTCGTTCTTGATGAAAAAAGGCGCTTGAATGTGTTCGCAATAGATTTCAATACCGTTATACCCAAGTTAAACACGTTTATAAATGTCGATGTTCCGGCCACGTACACCGAGCAGTTTGGAAGTAAGCAGCAGGGCGGCTTTATTGATATCGTGCAGCCTTTAATAAAGAAACCCTTGTTCGGCTTTGAACGTGCCGTTTTGAACGCGGCTATCAGAATGGAATACGTCGACTGGAACAAAGGAAATTTTAGCTCCACGGGGGGCAACATTTAAGATCATATTTATTCAATAGTTCCGGTGGTGAGCTTCAGGCCGACCCCTCAAACTGTTATCAGGTTAAATTACCGCTATAATTGGCAAACAGATCTGTTGGGGAATCCAGCGTCTAAGTTAGCAGGAACCCAGTTCGGAATTTCAACTTATTTTCTGAATTAAAAAAAACAAGAACAAAAACAGTTGCTATCTGTATTCCTTTATATGCATAGTTAGGTATGAAAAAAAGCGCAGCAATATTTATGGCAGCATTTTACCTGTTATTAATAACAGGTGGGTATGCGTGCATTATAAGCTGCGGTTCCAACGATTTAATGGAGTTTGTGACATCAAATGATTCTTCTAATGACCATAGCCATAATGGTAAAGAGAAGCACAGCGAAGCTAAAAGTGAAAAACATTGTGATGGCGATGAAGATTGCTCATGCTGTAAGAAACATGGAAACTATTCTGTAAAAGAAAACATTAAGCCTGATACTAATTTCCAGATTCTTGAATTACCTGCCATAGCCATTAATTATAGATTTGGGACTTTTTCTACTATCTATTCTTTCCAACCAACTGCAAATGAATGGCCTAAAAATCATGCACCTCCACCACCTGGTACTTCAGCACCCATTTTTATAAAACTACATTCTCTCCTGATCTGATTCCTTTAGAGCTAACCTTAAGGTTATACCATTAATTTCTATGGTTTTGCCTTGCATTTTCTATTTATGGTTAGCCTCCCCTTTTCCTTTTCAGAATTACCGTAAGGGACAGCTTTTTCATTAAGCTTTTCCGAATATTTAAACCCATTTAATAACTATTAATCAATACAACTATGAAAATTAGCACCTTCTGTATAGGAACACTTGCGCTTGCATTAAGCTTTTCAGCATGTCAGAATAATGCTTCAAAATCAGACAATTCGTCTATGGACATGTCAGATAGCAGCCACATGAATATGGACAGAACAGCTACCAGTTCAGGAATTATGGGAGCTATGGATAAAATGATGAAAGACATGCATCAAATGGAAATGACAGGAAATGCAGACTACGATCTTATATCTATGCTTAAATCTCATCACCAGGGAGCTATAGACATGGCTAAAATTGAATTAGAATCAGGCACTGAACCCAAGCTCAAGCAAATAGCTCAAAATATAGTAGATAAACAGTCCAAAGAGATTCAGATGCTTGACGACATGCTAAAAAGTGCTGATAAATCGAAAAAGGACTACGAACCATCTGACAAGAACAGTGGATTAGGGAAGGACATGGACGCCAATATGATGAAAATGATGGAGATGGATCATGGTACGCCAGGTTCTCTAGACCATGAGTTCGCCAGTATGATGATTAAGCATCACAAGGATGGAATTGATATGGATAACATTATCGTCAAGCATTCAAAAATGGCCGAATTCAAATCCATGGCGCAAAAAATGATTGATGATCAAACAAAAGAAATTGCCGAATTGGAAACAGCAATGAGCCAACACTGAGTGATTTAATTCCACTATTTAAAGCTTCGACCATGTTTAGTGACTTTCCCAACTTACATCCCCTGGTAGTTCATTTCCCTATTGTGTTAATACTTTTAAGTGTTGTACTACAGGGTATACTGCTGTTTAAAGACTATTACCAAATAAAATGGGTAACACTTGCAGTCATGGGAGGAGCTTTTTTAGGTTCCGTTTTCGCAAGCTACGTATTCCATGCTCATATAGGAGAGCTAAACCCCAATGCTACTAGAATCTTTGAGCGGCATGAGCAATTTGCTTTTTATACCGTGTGGATGTCTGGATTAACCTTTCTACTACAAGGAATAGGACTGTTCTATAAATTAAATCAGCGATCATTTGGAGCTTTAGTATTTGTAGCTGCTTTAGCCTCCGCGATTTTGGTTTCCGTAACAGGACATCAGGGTGCTCAATTAGTTTATGTAGAAGGAGTTGGGCCGCAAGGCAAGAATCTAATGAAATTGCATTCCCATTCTGAAGGTATGGAAGATAGTCATGAAGGTATGGATATGAATTCTGGTGATACTACAAAAGGGATGAAAAATATGGATCATCATGGCAATATGAAGATGGATTCTGGAAATACCATGCCCGGCATGGATCATTCTAAAATGGATATGCCTGCTGGCAATAATAGTATGAAAGGCATGGATCACTCTAAAATGAACATGCCAAATAATAGAATCACTAACGAAGGAATGGAAGGGATGGATCATTCCAAAATGAATATGCCAAACAATAAAACCCCTAATAAAGGGATGGAAGGAATGGATCATTCTAAAATGGACATGCCATCCAATAAGACAGATATGTCTGGAATGGACCATTCTAAAATAAATATGCCTAACAGCACCACTAATAAAGGGATGGAAAGTATGGATCATTCTAAAATGGATATGGGTAGCGGTATGAAAGGTATGGGGCAGATGAAATATGACTACCTGATTGATCCAACGAAACCTTATGATAATAATCCTGCCAGGGAGCAAACTAAGCCGAAGCAATAGATACTGGAAATATTAATAAGCTATAAATGAAAAAGATTCCTATTTACATATTGTTGCTTTTACCCTTCGGGATAAATACTCTTTTTGCCCAGGGTAAAGTAGCAAATCCTGCTTCACCGTATAAAGGTAAGAGGGTTGTATATGATTTAACTGTTGCGGATACCATGGTAAATTTTACTGGCAAGCACCGGATGGCTATTGCTGTAAATGGTTCTATACCCGCACCAACGCTAAACTTTACTCAGGGTGATACAGCTGTGATTAGGGTTCATAATAAAATGAAACATGAGACTTCTGTCCATTGGCATGGAATCCTTTTGCCTAATCGTGAAGATGGAGTTCCTTATTTAACTACCGCTCCTATTAAACCCGGAACCACTTACACTTTTACTTTCCCCCTTATCCAAAGCGGAACTTATTGGTATCACTCACATACGATGCTTCAGGAGCAATCAGGACTGTATGGGTCAATTGTTATTAAACGCCCTGATGAACCTCCTATGAAGGATTATGTGCTGTTATTATCTGACTGGACGGATGAAAACCCGCATCAGGTACTTAGATACCTTAAGCGGGGTGCCGAATGGTATACCATTCGCAAAGGCGCCTTGCAGAGTTACGGTGAAGCAATTGCGGCTGGCTACTTTAAAGATAAAGTAAAGCAGGAATGGCAGCGGATGACGCCTATGGATGTTGCCGATGTCTACTACGATAAATTCCTGATAAATGGAAAAGAGAAGACTTACATTAAAGATGTAAAGCCAGGAGAAATCATAAAACTTCGAATAATCAATGGATCTTCATCTACTTACTTCACCACTCAATTTGCCGGAGGTCCCATGCAGGTAGCTTCTGCTGATGGTATAAATGTAAAGCCCTTAATGGTAGATAAAATCGAGTTGGGTACAGCTGAAACTTATGATGTTATTATAAAAATTCCGGAGAGTGGTGCATATGAATTTCGTGCTACATCCTGGGATATAACTGGCCACGGTTCGGTTTTTATTGGTAATGGCATTGAAGTAAAAGCACCCGATTTACCCAGGCTGAATTATTTCGCTATGATGCGGGAAATGAATCAAATGATGAGCAACATGGATATGAGCGGGGGAGGCATGGATATGGGTAATATGCATGGTATGCCAAGCATGAATATGGGCGGTAAAGCCGATTCTACAAAAAAGACATCACCCATGAATCATGAGGGGATGAACATGGAAAATCAAAATAATAACGACCCTAAGCCACAAGCAATGAATCATGGCGATATGAAGATGGATTCGGAAGGTAATATGCCTGGCATGTTCATGCCGCCAATGAATGGAACTGATGTGGTTCTAAACTATAATATGCTGAGCAGCATCAATCCATCAGTCCTAGATTCTACTAAGCAATTCAGGGAAGTAAAGCTCACCCTTACTGGGAATATGCTTCGTTATATCTGGTCTTTCGACAATAAAACTCTTTCACAGTCAGATAACATCCTTATACGGAAAGGAGAAAACGTACGCTTTGTATTAACCAATACTACCATGATGCGCCATCCAATGCACCTACATGGTCACTTTTTCAGGTTTGTAAATGCTAATGGAGCTTATTCACCCATGAAGCATACGTTTGATATAAAACCTATGGAGACAGTAACCATAGAATTTTATGCAAATGAAGAGAAAGATTGGTTTTTCCATTGCCACAACTTGTATCATATGATGAGTGGTATGGCCAGAATAGTCAGTTACGAGGGGAGTGAGAAAAATGAATTTGCCCGGAATGGGAATAAAGAACTGAAAAGAGAAGACACCAAACTATATTCCTGGCTTGACCTTTCCGCACATTCACAAGCCGCATTTGCTAACTATACGCTTTCAGGCAATAGAAGTGCTTTGGAGATAGAAGCCCGAGCGACCTACAAAGGTGATTTCGAAATTGAAAACCATTTTTTGAGATATATAGGAGAACAACAATACTTCGCTCCTTTTATAGGATATGACTTTAGGAGGAATAAAAATCTGGGAGGCTTTTCAAATCCTAATTCAAAAGATGATCGAAGTGTTTTTGATGCTGGCTTTTATTACCTGCTTCCGATGTTGGTCAGGTCTGAATGGCGTGTTGACCACACAGGAAAACTCAGACTCCAATTGGAACGGGAAGATCTTCCGCTTAGCAATAATTTTTTTGCAGACTTAAGAGTAAATACCGATAAAGAATACGCAATAGGGTTTCGATATATGTTCAGCCGCTATCTGTCCCTGAGCACGAATTATGACAGTGATTATAAATGGGGTGCAGGACTGACCTTAGTTTATTAACGCTAAAACTCGAATACATTAATTAACAACTTAAAAGTCGAATCTATGAAAACTACAATTAAAACACTTGCAATGGCAGGATTACTCCTGTTTACCCAGGCCTGCAGCAAAGACAACGATGACCTGATCAAAATTCAGAAGCATGACCAGAATTTGATGATGGGGATTATGCACGCCATGATGGCAAAAATGATGGTTATGCCAATGAGCAAAGACCCGGATGATGATTTTGCTATGATGATGAAAATGCATCATCAGGGAGCCATTGACATGTCTAATGCCGAATTGAAAGACGGAGACGATGCTAAAATGAAAGAAATGGCACAAAAAATCATAGCCGCTCAACAAGCTGAAATCGTACAGTTGGATGCTTTTCTAGCTGTTCATAATCCGCATATGATGTCCATGGAATTTAATGAACAAATGATGAAGGAAATGGGAAAAAACGAAAAACAGGCTGACCTGCAAATTATCAATGGTGATATTGACCACGATTTTGCGATGCTAATGATTGGGCATCATCATGCTGCTATCGAAAATTCCCGTTTGGAATTAATATACGGCCATGATGCAAGTATGAAAGCTATGGCACAAAAAATTATTGATGCACAGCAGGCAGAAATAAAAGAGTTACAAGAATGGCTGTTGTCAGACGGTAAATAATCATATCAATTCACCTATAAAACAATTAATTATGTCACATCAACAATTTAAAGACTGTATTGATGCTTGTGTAGCATGTGCAGTAGCTTGTAGCCATTGTGCTACCGAATGTCTTAAAGAAGACGATGTTAAAATGATGGCTCGCTGTATCCAACTGGATCTGGAATGCGCCTCAATTTGCAGGTCAGCAGCAGAGCTGATGAGTTTGGGAAGTGAATATAGTCACCATTTATGCCGTGTTTGCGCTGATGTTTGTAACGCATGTGCTGACGAATGTGAAAAACATGCTTCAATGGGTATGGAACACTGCCGTGAGTGTGCTGAAGCTTGCCGCAGATGTGCTGAAGCATGTGAGCAAATGGCTACCGCTGTTTGATTTAATTATTAACAGTAGCTATCTGTTACATACCAACGGATAGCTACTTTTTGAAACTTTTAATTTAAAAAAATGAACAACAACAACAACAACAATTATCGGACGTTTTTTATTATGATATTGGCCTCGTTTTTTATAATGTATGCAGTTATGTACTTGAATGTTGATAGTATTAATCATATTTATTTAAATACAACCCGTCTCTATATGACGTTAATGATGGTAGCTCTAATGTCATTGTTGATGTTAGCTTTAATGAGGATGATGTATCAAAATAAAAAGTCAAACTTAATTATAGTCTTTTCAAGTATCACCATATTTTTTCTGGCTCTAACAGGTGTTAGAACGCAAACGCCCATTGGTGACGTCCAATATATGAAAGGAATGATACCACATCACTCCATAGCTATTATGACCAGCAAAAACGCCAATCTAAAAGATCCTGAAGTTAAACAGCTGGCGCAGGAGATCATTACAGCGCAAGAAAAAGAGATAGCTCAGATGAAAAGGATAATAGCACGAATGAAATAATTATACTCGTTCGTACTATTTAATGCATACATCAGGCAACAGGTGGTGATTTTGGATAAAAAACTCTAAACCAATGATTCCCACCTCAAGGAACGATTTTAAATGGTGGATAGCTAACATACAAACTCAATCAGGAGCCACAGAGAGATATCATTTCAGGCCAGTATTAAGCTTAAGTTGGACGTTAAAAGTTAAAGTGACTATATTTGTTCAGATAAATATGAAATCTAAAGCATTATTTCTACTGGTAATTTTTCTGCTAAACACTTTAGTGGGTTTTGCCTGTGCTTTACAGATTGAATATAAATCTCAGGGGAGCAAGTCGGAAGAGCATGTCCACGATCATTCATCACACGCCCATGATTCTGCTTCCTCTGCTGATATAGCACATAACCATGGTTCTCATAAACATTCTGGCAACCGTGAAACCGCTCATAAAAAGCCTGAACTTAATCACTCTCAATCTGGTTCAGCTGAGGACGGTTCTTGTTGCCAGGATGAAGTTCGCAAATTTTATTCTTTAGATAAAATCGCACCACAATCCGGAAAAATAATCGCAAAACCTCCTGTTTTAGATATTACCGGATTTTATTACACTCCACTTGCTGTTTTACCTATAAAAAAGGGGTTTGATAAATATTTAGATAATCGACAGCGACCTCCTACAAATGATATCCGAATTGCAATTCAAAGTTTTCAAATCTGATCAATCTTCTCATATAAAGTGAGGTTGAATACGTTTTGCCTGAATATTAGAGACTTTCAGAATTAGTCACTCTTTTACAGTCAACTATTCAGCTTGCTTGACTTGCCAGTCTCTAATGCCTTATTAGCGGCAACGGTTCTAATAATAAGGTATCGACCTACAATTTAAATACAGCCTTTTTTTAAAGTTTGCTGTAATTATTAAAAACTTAACTCAAAAAAGATGAAAAAACTAATTTTTAGCATAGCCCTATTTACTATAATTTTGACCGCTTGTAATAATAATTCTACTTCAACAGCCGAAAACGATACCACTAAAAGCGATGAATCGGCAATAACTGCTGATGCTGGCACATCCACTTCCCCAATTAAGGGTATTGTTGACGGATATTTACAGCTATCTCAAGCCCTTGCGCAAGACAATGATAAAAATGCAGCTGAAGCCGGAAAGAATATCGTTGCAACAATGAACAGATTGGATAAATCATCATTTACAGCTGAGCAGACCAAAGTATACAATGAAATAGAAGTAGATGCCAAAGAGCATGCAGAGCATATTTCTGCGAACGTAGGTAACTTAAAACATCAAAGGGAACACTTTGATATGCTTAGTAATGATGTATATGATCTTGTAAAAACTTTTGGAGCAGGACAAACGCTTTATCAGGCTAATTGTCCAATGTATAATAATAACAAAGGTGCCAATTGGTTAACTGCATCTAAAGAGATAAAAAACCCGTATATGGGCACAGAAATGTCAAGTTGCGGGACAATTAAAGAAGAACTAAACAATTGAAATGAGGGGCTATAAGAGAATACTTCCAGTACTAATAATAGTATTTATCGGCCTTCAGTTTATACCATCTGTCCGCAATCAAAGCGGCCAGATGGCTATAAACGACATTTCCAGAATTTATAACGTTCCTAAGAATATTCATGCTGTTCTTGTAAAATCCTGCTATGATTGCCATAGTAATAATACAAACTATCCGTGGTATGCGAACGTTCAACCTTTTCGTTATTGGTTGGACCATCATGTAGAGGAAGGCAAGAAGGAGCTTAATTTTAATGACTATGGCACCTATTCTAAAAGGAGGCAGTCAAATAAATTGCGGGCCATAGGTAGCAGTATAACAGACGATACGATGCCTTTATCTTCCTATCTACTGTTACATCGGGAAGCTAAGCTCAGTGAAGAGGAGAAAAGCCAAATTTTAAAATGGGTTGAAGATACAAGGGGTAGTCTATTGGGATCCAGGTAAGAAATACTTATGCTTCATATCATACTTCACTTGGTCGTTCCAGCGTTAATCGCGGTTGTTTTTTATAAAAAGCAATTTGCGAAGGCATGGCTGATAATGATTGCAACTATGATAGTCGACCTTGACCATTTATTAGCTGTGCCTATTTATGATCCTAATAGGTGTAGTGTTGGCTTTCATCCATTACACTCTTATATAGCTATTGCTATCTATTTTATATTGTTATTTTTTCCAAAAGCGCGTTTGGTAGCCGTAGGTTTGATAATTCATATGGCGCTTGATTATATTGATTGTTATGTTTAATGCAATCCGTTGAATATTGCAATTCCAAGATTGGATATAAAATTTTCAAGGAATTATGTAAAAACATATCAGTTTTTTTCTCAATCTTTGTACAGGTTCAAATGAAAAAGTTCATTATCACCATATTAGCTGTTTTCTATCTGGGTATCTCATCCGGAGCGACTATGCATTTTCATTATTGCATGGGGCAGTTAATTGAGTCGGGATTAATTTCTAAAGAATTTAAAAAATGCAGTAAATGCGGCATGAAGGCTGACAGTGCCAAAAATTGCTGCAAGCATGACAGTAAGCTGGTTAAAGTTGACAATGCCCAAAAGCTTTCCGATAATTCTTATCACTTTAAAGCTTTCAGTTCAGATCTGGCTTGGAACAAATATTCAGTAATCCCTGAGGTGTATGCCTCTTCTATAACAGAAGAGCAACCTCTATCAAATGCACCTCCCACTACGGATAATACCCCTGTTTTTATCCGAAACTGCACCTTCCGCATATAATACCATTTCCATGATGTTCAAGCTAATTCGATAGTTTGACGTAGGCATCCATGCCAAATTCTTTACTTTTTTCTTAACTCTTATTAAAAAAATCATGAAAACCACTACGTTTTTTGGTGTGGCTTTTTCAATCCTTTTTAGTACTGCTGTACTCGCCCAGGATAAAAGCACATCCTTTAAAGTATCCGGGAATTGCAATATGTGCAAGAGGACGATTGAAAACGCCGCAAAAAGTGCCGGTGCAACCTCAATAACCTGGGATCCCAGTAAAAAAATCGCTTACGTCGTATTTGACTCTTCAAAAGTTTCAGTAGATGCTATTCAAAAGCAGATAGCCGGGGTTGGTTACGACACTGAGAAATTTACAGCAGATACTAAAGCCTATAATAGCCTTCCTGACTGCTGTCAGTATGAGCGGGTAAAATTGCAAGTAAATAAATCAAACCCTTAAACTGATCTGAATAATGAAAGCAATAACATTCGCAGTTCTGATTGTAGGCTCCCTAACTCTATTGAGCTGTAAGAAAATGAATCATGATATGGACGAAGATATGGGAATGAATCTTAATATCAATTATTCTGCAGCTTATGTAGTAAACGGTGAAGATGCATCTGTTTCAGTGATTGATATCACAAAGAACCTCGTAACTGAGACTATTCCTTTAATGGGAAACGATGGTAAAATGGTAATGTGGCCTCATCATATTTATAAATCTCCGACATCGAATAATCTTTCCATAGCAATTCCAGGAACAGATTTGAGCGCAGGACATGCTGGCGGCATGCCGAATATGAACGGAATGGTCATGGTACTTGATGGCCAAAAGGGTTCTATGATCAAAAATTTAGAGTTGCCAGCTATGAACCATAACGCTGTCTTTTCACCCGATGGGAAGGAAATCTGGACTTCACAGATGGAAATGGAAGGAAAAGTGCTGGTTTATGATGCCCAGTCATACATGCTTAAAAAAGTGATAAGTGTTGGAATGGAACCAGCCGAAGTTACTTTCTCAGCAAACGGAACAAAAGCTTATGTGGCAAATGGTGGCAACGATAACGTAATGGTTATCAATCCCATTACTAAAGAGAGGATAGCGACAATACCTGTTGGAGATAATCCTGTTGCAGCATGGGTAGGCCAGGATAACAAAATGTACGTGGATAATGAAGATGGACAGTCAGTGAGTGTCATCGATGTAATCTCAAATACCGTTGTCCAAACAATAGCTCTTGGATTTATGCCGGGAAGTGTGGCTCATAATGCGTTCAAAAACGAGTTGTGGGTAACTGATCCTGATAATGGTAGGGTCCACTACTGGACACTTAACAGCGGAACTAATACCTGGGTACATGGAAATGTATTTTCAACCGGTCTCGGAGCTCATGCCATTGCTTTCACTAAAGACGGTGAAACAGCTTATGTCACCAATCAGTTAGCGAAAAATGTTTCTGTTATCAACGCTTCAAACCATACCACAATAAAGGATATAACTGTAGGAGCAAAACCGAACGGCATATTAATAATTAACAATTAACAAAGACAACCACAATGAAAAGTTTAATTCTAACAGCTATAGCAGCAATTGCGTTATTTATTTCAGCTTGCAATTCAAACAGCACATCAGATAAAAATAAATCTGCTGACTCAACATCAGTTCATACAGCAGGTACGACATACACCTGTCCTATGCACCCTGAAGTAGTTAGTGATAAGCCTGGTAAATGTCCTAAATGCAAAATGGATCTTGTTGCAAAAGAACAAAAAGAAGACCACTCTGGCCATCAGCACTAAAAATTATGGTAGAGAAACTTATCGAATTTTCATTGCGAAACAGATTTCTGGTTTTGCTTTTAGCCGCAGGAATATTTGGCTGGGGTATCTATTCTGTTAAAACCAGCAAAATTGATGCAATACCAGATTTGTCAGAAAACCAGGTAATCGTATTCACTGAATGGATGGGGAGAAGTCCTCAGATTATCGAAGATCAAATTACCTATCCGTTGGTGACAAACCTTCAGGGTTTGCCAAAAGTGAAGTATGTAAGAGCCAATTCCATGTTCGGAATGAGCTTTATCTATATAATTTTTGAGGATAATATAGATGTTTACTGGGCTCGTTCACGAGTACTTGAACGGTTAAACTCCATTGGGAATGCCCTACCGGAAGGTGTTACGCCAACTATGGGTCCCGATGGAACAGGTGTCGGGCATGTATTATGGTATACGCTGGACGCTCCGGGAATGGATCTTGGCGAACAACGGGCTGTTCAGGATTGGTATATTAAATTCGCACTTCAAAATGTACCTGGAGTTAGTGAAATTGCATCTTTCGGTGGTTTTCAAAAGCAATATCAAATTAATATTGATCCAAATAAGCTCACTTACTACAAGCTCTCTGTATCTGATATAACCCGTGCTGTTAATACCAATAACAATGAAGCAGGCGGGCGCAAATTTGAGATGAATGATGTAGGATACATTATTAAAACTACCGGATATCTGAAGTCCATTGAGGAAATGGAAAACCTGGCTGTTCGTACTCAAAATTCAATTCCTGTTAAAATAAAAGATGTTGCAACTGTGCAAATGGCGGGTGAAAGCCGCCTTGGAATATTTGACTACAACGGAGAGGGTGAAGTAGTAGGCGGAATTGTGGTACTTCGATACGGCGAGAACGCAGATGAAGCTATACAAAAAGTAAAAGCAAAAATGACCGAGGTAAGCAAAGGTCTACCCGAAGGAATGAAATTCAATATTGTGTATGACAGAGGTGAATTGATTGAAGAGTCCATATCATCTATCAAGAATACGCTTATAGAGGAAATGATTGTGGTTTCTCTCATAGTCATTGCGTTTTTATTTCACTGGAGAAGCGCAGTTAGTATTATTATTCAAATCCCAATTACAATAGCTGCCAGCTTTATTATACTGAATGCTTTTGATATTTCATCAAATATTATGTCCCTCACCGGTATTGCACTTGCCATTGGAGTAATTGTCGACAATGGAATTATTATGGCTGAAAACGCCTATAAACATCTTGCCGTTAGGCAAGCTGAACTTAATGAATTAAGAAAAGGAGGACAAACAGATGCGCAATAAATTCAACACCTTTTTCAAAAGAAAGAACCGACAGGATGATTATGTAAAGCTTAATAATGAAGAGCGATTAAGCATTATTGAGAAAGCCTGTAAGCAGGTATCACGTGGTGTTTTTTACTCTACTGTAATTATAATAACTTCTTTTCTGCCAGTATTTCTTTTAACCGGACAAGAAGGAAAGCTTTTTCACCCGCTAGCTTATACCAAGACGTTTATATTAATTGTAGATGCTTTTCTGGTGGTAACCCTGGCTCCCGTTATTATTTCCTTCTTCATGAAAGGAAGATTCAGATCTGAACATGAAAACCCGATTAACCGATGGTTGGAAAAGAAGTATGAACCAATTATCCGGGCTTGTATGAAGTATCGGAAAACAACATTGGGAATAAATATCCTTGCTTTATTAATCAGCATTCCTTTAGTAATGAGCCTGGGCAGGGAGTTTATGCCTCCACTTGATGAACAATCTATTTTGTTCATGCCAGTTACTTTACCGGATGTTTCAAATGCAGAGGCCAAACGTATTTTACAGGTTCAGGACAAATTAATTAAATCAGTACCGGAAGTTGATAAGGTTTTAGGAAAAGCTGGGAGAGCGAATACAGCAACTGATAATTCGCCTATCAGCATGATTGAAACCATTGTATCCTTAAAACCGAAGAGCGAGTGGCGACCTGGAATAACTAAAAAGGATATCATAGCGGAATTGGATGCAAAACTTCAGATCCCCGGAGTAGTCAACGGATGGACACAGCCAATCATTAACCGGATTAATATGCTTTCGACAGGTATTCGTACCGATGTTGGGGTTAAAGTTTACGGCCAGGATTTAAATCAAATTGCTGCTGTCTCACAAAAAGTTCAAACATTATTGCAAAATATTGAAGGAGTTAAAGACTTATATGTTGAACCCGTTACCGGAGGAAAGTATCTTGAAATAGATATAAAACGAGACCAACTTGAGCGGTATGGCTTGACAGTAGATGATATTAACGCAACGGTTGAAACTGCTATTGGTGGTGCTCCATTCGGTACTACCATTGAAGGAAGACAACGGTTTAATATCCATTTAAGGCTTGGTCAGGATTACCGGAATAGCATTGACAGAATTAAGCGTATCCCTATAAATTCCCCGGATGCCGGCACCATTCCGCTTTCCGCAGTTACTGATATACGCTTTGCGGACGGCCCTCCAATGATCACTTCCGAAAATGCACTTTTAAGAGGGGCGGTAATGTTCAATGTAAGAGAGCGGGATCTGGGAAGCACTGTTCAGGAGGCAATAGATAAGTTGAACAAAGATCTAAAGCTGCCGAATGGATACTTTGTAGAATGGAGCGGACAATATGAAAACTTAATTCGCGGGCAACAGACTTTAATTTACATCCTGCCCATTGTATTGATCATTATTTTCATATCCCTATATCTGGCATTTAAATCTGCGAGAGAAGCATTTCTAAGTTTAGTAACCATTCCTTTTGCGCTAATCGGCGGTGCCTATCTTATTTACTTCTGGGGAGTTAATATGTCGGTGGCAGTTGCGGTTGGGTTTATCGCATTATTTGGTATTGCGGTGGAAACCGGGGTTGTTATGGTTATTTATCTGAATGATGCAATGAAACAACTGGTTGCTTTGAAAGGAAATTCAAGCGAAACTATTACAAAAGAAGATTTAAGGGAATATGTAATCAACGGGGCAGCAAAACGCCTGCGCCCAAAGATCATGACTGTCTGCGTGGCTCTTTTTGGTTTAATACCTGTGTTATGGTCGACAGGTGTGGGTAGCGACATGATGCAACCCATTGTCTTACCAATGATCGGAGGGGTTTTAACTTCATCTACGCATATCCTGCTGGTTACCCCGCTCATCTTTCTGATGACAAAAGAATATGAATTAAAAAAGTTTGGAAAATTGGAGGTGCACGATGTACATCATTAGAAATTTTATCCTGCTTGTATTGTTAGCTGTTTCTACCATTGCATACGGTCAGGAAGTATTAACCCTGGATAAAGTATTACAGGAAATTAACGCAAATAATCCAACCCTAAAGGCTTTTGACAGTCAGGTAAAAAGCCAGGACGCAAAGGTTGAAGGAGCCGGATCATGGATGGCTCCAATGGTTGGTGTAGGAACTTTTATGACGCCGTATCCCGGTTCAATGGTTATGGATGAAGCTGATAGAGGAGCCTGGATGTTGTCAGCGGAACAGGATATTCCTAATCCCGCTAAGACAAAAGCAAAGGCAAAATACCTTGCCGCCCAGTCGTCTATTACGAGAGCTGCACAGGCGGCACAAGCCAATCAATTAAGAGCGAGGGCGAAACAACTTTATTATGAACTATTGGTAGCTGATAAAAAGATTGCTTTCCAGAAGGAAAACCAGACTATTATGGGGACCATGAAAAAGCTTGCAGAAATTCGCTATCCATACAACCAAGGCTCATTAAGTCAGGTTTTTAAAGCTGAAGGGCGGCTTTATGAGTCAGAAAATATGATTTTAATGACTGAAAGTGAGATTAAGTCTAAAAAGATCGCTTTGAATGCATTAATGTACAGGCCTGTTAATTCAGATTTTACTGTAGATACAACTAAAAAGGTCGTTTTTACTCCACTTGCTGTTCTGGATACTTCTTATTTAGCAACGAACAGAAGTGATATTCAGCAAATGGATAGATCGATTCGTGCTATGGAACTTAACATTAATCAAATGCGGCAGGAGGCCAAGCCTGATTTCCGTATACGATTGGAACATATGTCCCCACGCGCGGAAATGATGCCAAATCAATATACGCTTATGGGAATGATATCTATTCCAATTGCTCCGTGGTCATCTAAAATGTATAAGTCTGAGATTAAGTCCATGAATTTTGAGCGTGAGGCCATGCGTCAGCAAAAGGAAGGTATGCTATCGGAGATGCTTGGAATGACTAAATCCATGGAAACTGAAGTGTTAAACATGCAAACCCAGTTAAGAAATTACGAAACTAAAATATTGCCTGCTCTAAATAAGAATTTAAAAGTATCTATGCTTTCTTATCAGGAGAATAAAGGTGATGTGAATACGGTAATTGATGGTTGGGAAGCCGTAAATATGTCTCAGATGAACTATTTGGAACAATTACAGAAATTTTATCAAATGATTGTTGAATATGAAAAGAATATTGAAAGGTAGTTTTCCAATAGTCGTTTTATTTGCTATTCTTTTACTATCAGCCTGTAAAGGAAAGAATAAGCAGGCAGAAACAACAGAGGCGACTAAATATACTTGTCCCATGCATCCTCAAATAGTTAAAGATGCGCCGGGATCATGTCCTATTTGCGGAATGGATTTAGTACCAATGAATTCATCGGGGAAAGATGGGGGTGTTAATGATACACTGGCAGCCCTGGTTAAACCAACGAATGAGGTTGTGCTTTCAGGAATAAAAACTATAAAGCCCCAAACGGGCTCGCGTTTTCAGGATATAAATGTAAAAGGAGTCATCAATTACAATACGAATAATCAAAATTCGGTTTCGTCGAGAGTAAGTGGAAGGATTGAGAAATTGTACGTAAAGTATAACTATCAGCCAGTATCCAAAGGTCAAAAGCTTATGGATATTTATAGTCCGGATTTAGCGAATGCCCAACAGGAGTTACTCTTTTTAAAAAATAACAATGAGCCTGCTCTTTTAGAACAGGCAAAAAGAAAACTTCGGCTCTTAGGAGCTACGGAACAACAGATCAAACAAGTTCTCAGCACTGGAAAAGTAGATTATACAGTAAGTATCTACAGCCCGTATTCAGGTTATGTATCAGAACTTCAAAATACTTCAGCCTCCGCTGGGGGGCTAAGTTCAGCAGGCAGTACAATGATTACATCTGAATCCTCGGGTGGTAGCTCTTCTATGGGGGGAATGGCGGGTTCTTCTGGGGCCTCTGCTTCCAACGCAACACCTTCAGTTCCTGATGTAGCCACTAATTCTCCTTTACAATTGAGAGAAGGACAATACGTATCTGTAGGACAAAAGCTGTTTAGCTTAGTTAATTCCAATGTGATCTGGGCTGAATTTTATGTAAATCCTTCTGATATAGATAAGTTTAAAAGAGGTACAATGATTGAGGTGCAATCAGTTGATGTGAAGACTAAAAGAAATAGAGTCCCGGTAAGCTTAATCCAACCATACTATAGTGAAGGAACAAACTATTCCCTTGTCCGAGCTACTGTTAACAATTCAGATAAATCATGGAAAGTTGGGGAACTGATCACTGTAAAAAGTGAAAGTACCCGGAAAATTGGCAACTGGCTGCCGCGTACCGCTGTACTTCAATTGGGTACCCGCTATGTTTCATTCATTAAGAAAAATAATGCATTTGTCCCTGTTTACGTAGCTGTAAAAAGTGTTTCAGGAGAATGGATAGATATAGGGAACAGCATAGATATGACACAGGATGTAGCTGTAAACGCATGGTTCCTGATAGATAGTGAAAGCTTTATTAATGTACAAAGTATAACCAGACAATAAATATGGAAAGGAAAAGATTTATAAAGAGTTTAGCAGTGCTTACGCTAGCTCCTTCTCTGTTTATTGCAGCTTGTAAAAATGAGAAAAAGGCCGCTTTATCTCAAAAATATACCTGCCCGATGCACCCTCAGGTGATAAAAGATGCTCCAGGCTCTTGCCCCATTTGCGGAATGGATTTGGTTCCTGTTAGTAATGGTAGCGATAAAAATGAGCTTATATTAATGGACAGCCAAATTCAGCTAGCCAATATTACAACAATGCAAATTGCAACAAGTAATTTTGGGACTTCTAAAGTATTAAATGCAAGGTTGGTTACAAATCCTGAACTTTCAGAAGTAATCTCAAGCAGGTACGCCGGGCGTATTGAACGGTTATTTGTCAAAGAAACGGGCCGTCAGGTTTCTAAAGGACAGCCCCTTTTTCAGATTTATAGTGAAGAACTTCAAACGCTTCAGCAAGACTACTTACTCCAGGTAAAACAAGCCGCTGCATTTCCTAACGAGAAGATTTATGTTACTCTTCGGGAAGCAGCTAAAAATAAACTCCGATTATTTGGATACTCAAATGCTCAGATCGAGAGCCTGGCTCGAGGCAATAAAACTTCACCGGTTGTAACCGTCAATGCCACTGCTTCAGGTGTCGTTAACGAAGTGAGTGTTTCAGAAGGTCAGTACGTTTCTGAGGGTTCCCCAATTATAAGATTAGAAAATTTTAGCCAGCTATGGGTAGAAGCAGATGTTTATCCGGGTGAAGCTAGTTCAATAAAAGCGGGCACTCCTATCAAAGTATCTGTTAATGGATTTCCTGAGTTAGAACAGACAGTAAAAATAAATTTCATTTCACCTCAAATTGATCCTTCAAGCCAAATATTAAAAGTTAGGGCACCTATACAAAGTCAGGGCAAATTGCAATCTGGAATGCAGGCCACTGTATTATTAAATACGGCAAAAATCAATAATGCAGTTGCGTTGCCTCTCAATGCAGTAATTCGGGATGGTAAAGGCGCCCACGTTTGGATTAAAACGGGCAAAAATACGTTCGCTCCAAAGATGGTTATAACCGGACAGGAAGACGAGAACCAAATTATCATCACCTCAGGATTAGAGAATGTTAAAGAAGTAGTGGTAAGTGGTGCTTATCTTTTATCAAGCGAATTTATCTTAAAGAAGGGTTCTGATCCTATGGCTGGCCACGATATGAGTCAAATGTAAATTAACGCGCAATCGACTTGCATACATGTAACCTAACACGTAAAAATGGAGCTTTTATTTTACCATAAATTTAACTTAGGGAAGATCGCTAATAAGTTAGGCTATAGCAGCATCGCTCATCTTTCAGCTCAGTTTAAAAAAGTTACAGGCTCAACTCCTTCTCTTTTCAAAAAAGCCAGAGCCCCTAGACAAGCGATAGATTCGATTATTTAACTGTTCCCTCAACCCAACTAATAATGACAGAACTGTATATAAAGAATATGGTTTGCCTATGCTGCATTCATATTGTTAAAATGGAGGTAGAGAAAGCTGGCTGTACGCCAATAGCCATTGACTTCGGTATTGTAAAAGTTAAGGAAGATTTAACTGATAAAGTCTTAGATGAAATTTCTAAAAAACTTCAAAAATATGGATTAGGCCTGATAAATACATTCAAAAGCATTATTGTCGAGAAGATAAAAACTATTGTAATACGATATATTCATTCAGCCGATATCCTCCCTTAAAAAATTGACTGGTATAATATAATTTCAGGGCAACTGAGTCAGAAATACTCGCCGTACCAAATAACTAAACTATTTCCTATTGTCGAGGGCGTTACGTTGGAGCATTTTATTATTATCCAAAAAACAAAGCGTGCAGAGGAATTGCTATTCCAAAACGAACTAACTCTTACCGAAATATCAAAAAAACTAGGTTATGCCAACTTACCTCATTTGTCCGGACAATTCAAAAAAGTTACTGGATTTACTCCCACACAATATAAAGCAAAAAGAGTAGAAAGGGCTCGAAAAACTAGTCGCTCTAAACAAGGCTCCACTGTCATGTAAACCAATATAATTCTTTGCCTGATTAAATATAAAAGTTTCTTATGTATTAGAAAGGTGATGATGCATTATAACTTTCCTGTATTTATTAATACAGAATTAGTGATAAGATTCACTGCTTTATGTGATCCTAATCATATAAAGCAGCTACTAGTATTTATACATTTACTAATAATTTTACTCTTGTGAAGAACTTTGCAGTTTTCATATTGGCTCTTTTATACATCACCACATCTTCTGGTGTAGTGATAAACATGCACTATTGCATGGGAAAATTGACTGATTGGAGCATATCACAAAGCAAAGATGTCGTTTGCTCAAATTGCGGCATGAAAGAAAGCGAAAGTAATGGCTGCTGCAAAGACCAACAACAGTTTCTTAAAATTGATAAAGATCAGAAAACTCCCAATACGTCTTATCAATTAGCACAGTTTGCATCTGATGCTCTAATCCACAATTATTTCGAATTAAGTGCTGCACATGTTCCTTCATTAATGGAAGAACACCCGCTTGTAAAAGCACCTCCCCGAGTTCAAAATTTACCTCTTTTCATTCGTAATTGCGTTTACAGGATATAATCCTTGCGACTAAAGGATAAAAGGGGAGCAATTTAGGTTTGTAGATAATAACAAATACAAGATACTTAATCCCGCCAACGGATTACTAATTTTTGCCTACAAGCATTCGCCCCACTCCCCCAAGAAACTGCAAAATATTTTCCAATGTACTATTCAGTATATATGGATTTTTCACACCACAGTCTCTGCCTAAAACAAAAATTAAAATAGCATTTCTGTGGTTATGATCCTTTTTAGATCGCACCAACCTTTTATAATATCAATAAACATAAAATGCTTTCGCGAATAGCCATTCAGGTATATGCTTACATCAAACATTAAATGCAGATGAAATGATCGAAAAAATTATCACCTGGTCAATTAATAACCGATTTTTTGTATGGTTAGGGATAGTCATGATTGCCATTGGCGGAATATATTCCATCAAGAACATGCCGGTTGATGCGATCCCTGATCTTTCTGAAAATCAGGTGATCGTTTACACAGAGTATATGGGCCGTAACCCGAAGATCATGGAAGATCAGATTACATATCCACTGGTTTCCAATTTACAGGGGATTCCGAAAATCAAATCTATCCGGGCCGCTTCCATGTTTGGTATGAGTTTCATCTTTGTCGTGTTTGATGATGGAGTTGATGAGTACTGGGCCCGTACCCGTGTTCTTGAGCGACTAAATTATGCTCAGCGATTTTTGCCGCAAGGTGTTACCCCTACGCTGGGACCGGATGGAACTGGCTTAGGCCATGTATTTTGGTATACATTAGATGGAGATGGTTATAATCTTGGAGAGTTGCGGGCATTACAGGACTGGTATGTAAAGTTTGCACTGCAGAATGTGGATGGGGTAAGTGAAGTAGCCTCTTTTGGTGGGTTTCAAAAGCTTTACCAGGTAACCATTGATCCTCATAAGCTAATCTATTATGGGGTACCTTTAATGGATATTACCCGGGCTGTAACTGCAAATAACCGGGATGTGGGCGGAAGTCTTTACGAAATGAATTCCACCGGCTACCTGATCCGGGGACAAGGTTATATAACCGGCCTTGAAGATATAAGAGATATTTCCATCGGTACATATAAGTCAATTCCTGTTCTGCTCAGTGACGTTGCCGATGTTCAAATGTCAGCTGATTTAAGATTAGGGATAGTGGATGAAAATGGTGAAGGTGAGGTAGTAGGCGGCATTGTAGTCATGCGTTTTGGTGAGAATGCAAAGGATGTAATAGAGCGGACGAAAGTAAAGATGCAGGAGGTAGAAAAAGGTCTACCTGTCGGTGTAAAATTCAAAACTGCTTATGATCGAAGTGATTTGATTTTGGCATCTATAGATACCTTGTCCGAGTCGTTGTGGCAAATGATCGTGATTGTTTCCATTGTAGTAATTGTTTTCTTATTCAGCATCCGTAGTGGTTTGATTGCCATTGTCTGCATCATTTTATCTGTACTTATAGGATTTATCTTGATGCAATTTTTTGGGGTGACCTCTAACATCATGTCATTGGGTGGAATTGCCCTTGCTATCGGAGATGTAGTAGACCCTGGGATAGTAATGGCCGAGAATGCCTACCGTTCGCTAACAAACCGTGTTTTAAAAACTCAAACCGAAGATTAGTATGTCAGCAGTTAAAATAGAAAAAGTAAAGGAGCGGATCGGCAATACAAATGAAATTTCCGATGAAGAACGTGTGGAAATTATAAGGGAATCTTCAAAAATGATAGGGCGCTCTGTGTTCTTTTCAGTCCTCATTATGATTATTTCATTCGCACCAATTTTATTCCTTACCGGGCAGGAGTTTAAAATGTTTAGCCCCCTTGTTCTGACCAAGACATTTTCACTTATTGGTGCCGCTATCCTTGCAATTACTGTTGCTCCCATGTTAACGCGGACGTTTATGAAAGGAAAGCTTATACCGGAGAGCCGTAACCCGGTCTCTAACTTATTTATCACCCTTTATAAACCCGTTGCCCGTTTTTGTCTTAGCTGGCGCAAAACAATTCTAGCTGCATGCCTGGCATTGCTGATTGGAAGTATTCCATTAGTAACTAACCTGGGGTCAGAATTTATGCCCCCTCTCGATGAAGGTTCTTTACTGTTTATGCCTGTAACACTTCCCGATGTTTCCAATTCTGAGGCCAAAAGAATTATTCAGTTACAGGATAAAATTATTAAAAGTTTCCCGGAAGTAGAGAATGTACTGGGAAAAGCAGGCAGGGCCAATACAGCTACTGATAACTCACCGATAAGCATGATTGAGACCATAGTGATCTTAAAACCAAAGGATCAGTGGCGGAAGGGAATGACCAAAGCAAAGCTGATTTCAGAAATGAATGAAAGAGTTCAGATACCCGGTGTCAGTGTTGGATGGACCATGCCTATAATAAATCGGATAAACATGCTATCTACTGGTATCCGGACAGATGTTGGGATAAAAATATACGGCAAAAACCTCGATAGCATATACAATCTTAGCCGCCGGGTCGAAAGCACTATTAAGGGAATAGAAGGTTTGGCAGATTTGTATGTAGAGCAGCTTACGGGAGGCAAATATCTCGATATAAAAATACGCAGGCGTGACATAGCCCGCTATGGCCTCAACGTAGACGATGTAAATATGGTCATTGAGAGCGCCCTGGGTGGGATGATCCTGACCACAACCGTTGAGGGAAGGGAACGCTTTAATGTTAACCTTCGGTTAGCGCAGGAATACAGAAATGATATTCATGAAATTGAACGAATTCCAATTCAAACCACGAATTATGGAGTAGTTCCCATTTCTGCCGTTGCCGATGTAAAAATTACGGAAGGCCCGCCTATGATCAGTTCTGAAAACGCTATGCTGAGAGGAACCGTGCTGTTTAACGTCCGCGGACGGGATATGGGAAGTGTAGTAAAAGATGCGAAAGAACGGATTGATGAGGCTTTTAAAAGGCTGCCGCAGGGTTATTATATCGAATGGAGTGGACAGTATGAAAATCAGGTGCGAGCCAACCAACGCTTAAGCATCATCATACCCATCGTTTTTCTGATTATTGCTTTTATCTTATTTATTACTTTTCATTCCTATAAGGCTGTACTCATGGTCTTTGTGAGTATTCCAGTGGCTCTGATCGGGGGTGTCTACTCTTTATACTTTTACAATGTCAATTTCTCTGTGGCAGTTGCTGTAGGGTTTATTGCCCTCTTTGGTGTGGCCGTAAGTACCGGTGTACTCATGATCTCTTATCTCAATGATACCGTTAAAAAATTGGTGCAGGAAAAAGGGAACAATCCACAAGCCATCAGTCTTCGGGCGCTTAAGGAAGCTATTTTGTTTGGAGCTACCCAGAGAGTGCGGCCACTCCTCATGACAGTTCTGGCGAATATCCTGGGTTTGATACCCGTGCTGGTATCAACAGGCACAGGAAGTGACGTAATGAAACCCATAACCATTCCCTTTGTATTTGGGTTAATTACGGCAACTCTTTTTGTATTGATTGTTCTGCCGGTCATTTTCAATCTGGTAAAAGAGTGGGAATTAAAAAAGAGTGGGAAACTCGAAATTATGCAAATAAGTGAATAAACAGCTTATATGAAACCTATATTATCCATATTACTTAGCCTGGTGCTTACAGTAAGTTCTATCAAAGCACAGGATACCGTTCGTCTTTCTCTGCCGGAGATATTCAAAGAAGTTGATAAATCCTATCCGCTATTACGAGTTTATCAAAACCGGATCAATAGTATAAGAGCTCTTGCCGAAGGTGCCAAAAGTTGGATGCCGCCCACTCTTTCCGTGGCAATTGACAAGTTTCCCTATCAGTTAAGTATGATCAGGGAAAAATCCCCTATGAACCAGGCCGGCTTCATGTTTTCAGCTCAACAAATGATTCCAAACGCTGCGAAACTCAATGCAAAAAGAGACTTTATTCTTTCGCAGCAGGACATATCCAGCAATGAAGCCGAATGGGAAAAAAATGTTCTTCATTATTCTGCCCGGCTTTACTACTATCGCCGTTTCACTGCTGAAAGGAAATTAAAGCTGGTGAATGATTATGAAGGGCTATTAAAGATGCTTATCAAAACAGCAAGGGATAAATACGTTTATAACCAGTCTGACCTGCCTTCCATCTTTAAAGCAGAAGCTTCTCTTAGTGAGTTGAAAAATATGGAAACCATGTTACTTTCACAGGTTGCCGAAAGTACTATCGGGATTAATACGCTATTGAACAGGGATGTAAATACCCCGTTTGCAATTGATTCACTTTTACAGCCAACAGATTATCAGGCCGATTTTGTGAATACTGGTGATACGACGTCTCTAAACCGCAGCGATATTCTTGCAACTGAAAGCCGGATACGTTCCATGCAAAGCAGCCTTCGGTTGGCTGCCACAGGTTTGAAGCCTGACTTTGGCATCCAGTTCTCTCACGGGCAGATGTTTGGTATGCCTAACCAATTTTCCCTAATGGGCATGGTTACGATCCCCATTGTTCCCTGGTCGTCGCGAATGTATAAGTCCGAAGTTCGTTCCATGAATTTCGATATTGAAGCCATGCAAAACGAACGGTCAACCATGCGTTTAATGACGAGGCAAATGATCCGCGAAAAAATCACTATGCTCAACTTTGAGAATCAGCAGCTGAGAAATTTCGATATCAGCATTTTACCCGCTTACCGAAAAAATCTTGAAAGTAACCTCCTCGCCTATCGTCAGAATACCGGTAATTTTTTTGTGTTACTGGATGCCTGGACCATGCTGATGATGAAAGAAATGGAACGCATTGATAAACTCGCGCAGGTGTTTGCCATTCAATCAGAATACGAATACCAACGGGAAAAAAAATAAGCCATGAAAAAAAATATTCTATATACGATCAGGCAGTATTCACTTGCTGCATCTGGTTTCATCATGTTGCTGCTTTTGGCTTCCTGTAGTTCAAACGGGAATCAGCAGGAACATGAAGGAAGCCATACAACTGAAACCGATACCGTGGCCGGAATGAATAAAGATTCACAGATGAAAGACCATTCTAATATGGACCATTCAAATGAAAAAGCCGAAGATCATCAACAGATGGAAATGCAGCCAGCCCGGGATACACTGGATGAACTTTACCTGAGTGCGCTGCCCGCCAATCAAAGCGTTATTTCAAAACAATCGGCCGTACCAGTGAAAGACAGTATCCAGCAATTTACAATTACCGGACAAGGTTACATCACGTTCGACCCAAGGAGAAACCGGAAAATTTCTGTGCGCTTCGGCGGACGAATAGAACGCCTTTACGCAAAATACAATTACCAGTACGTACGTAAAGGAGAAAAGATCATGGAAATATATAGCCCTGACTTAAACACATATGTTTCTGAATACATTTATATACGCCAGAAAAGCAATGATCTGGAATTGATGAAAAAAGCAAAGCAAAAGTTATTACTTCTCGGCCTTTCCGATGCCCAGATTGCCCAAATTGATAAAAACCCTGCTGCCCCATTTACCATATCCATTTACAGTCCTTTTGAGGGCTATGTGCTATTTAATCCTTCGGCGTCCAGTAGCGGTATGACTTCTTCTGGTCCGCAGGGAGGCATGGGTGGCGGAATGAATAGCGGAGCGGCCGAATCCACAGGTACCGCCAGTACTTCGTTAGACGATAATTCTATCAGGGAAGGAATGTATGTCAGTAAAGATCAAACGGTTTTTTGGATCAATGATTTCCAAACCGTATTGGGCGTCGTCGCCTTTTCACATGAAAACGAAAAGATTGCAAAACCCGGATTAGATGTTGTAGTAAAAAGTGAACTTTTTCCAGACCAAACCTTTCGGTCAGTTGTCCGGATGGTAGAGCCGGTTTACAGGGGTGCTCAGAAGTTTACACAAGCCCGCCTATATTTTTCCAACCCAAATCGAAAGCTCAAACAAAACTCTCTCATCAGGGCCAGTGCTTTAGTTAATTCGGGCTCTCTGATTGTTCCTGCAAGCAGTGTTTATCATGTGGGAAGCACCGCAATCGTTTGGGTCTTAAAAACAAAAACTAAAGATGGGAGCAACGTTTTTCAGGCAAGAGCAATAAGAACCGGCAACCGAAGTAACGAATACATTGAAGTATTAAAAGGATTGAACAGTAGCGAATTTGTTGCTAAAGATGCTGGCTACCTGGCAGATAGTGAAACCATAATACAATATTAAATTATGAAACGGAACAATATAATAATCATAGCGATTGGGGTGATGGTTTTGTGGGGAATATTTTTAACGGCTGCATGTACGAATGACAAAAAGGTGGCTGAGCAGGAGGAACATACAGAGGCACATGCCGCTCCTGACTCCTCTGGTAAAGAGATCTTATCTCTTACCGACCAGGATGAAAGGCATGCAAATATTAGGATTGATACCGTCAGGACAAAATCAATGGCGGAATTTTCTACGGTATTGGGAACTGCTAATTTTGATCAACGAAAACTCACTGTAATTACTTCGCGGATTCGTGGCAGGCTTGATAAATTATTTGTAAGAAATCCGCAGCAATACGTAAGGGAAGGAGAGCCAATTTATGCCATTTATAGTGAGGAACTCATAGCATACGAAAATGAATTGCTGACTGCCATTCAAATGAAAGCGAACCCGAGTGATTTAAAGGTATCATTTGACCAGCTTATTGAGGCAGCCAGGAAAAAATTGTTTCTGCTGGGACTAACCAACTTTCAAATTGAGCAAATAGAGAAATCTGGTGTTGCCTCAGCCCTGGTTACCTTTTACAGCCCGGTTTCCGGCACCTTAACGGACTTGCCTGTAAGCGAAGGGCAATATGTGGAGGAAGGTACAGCCATGTTCAGTATTGCTGATATGTCGCGACTTTGGATAGAGGCCCAAATGTATGTTAATGAATTGAAGTGGTTAGATGGCGGGGCAGCCATACAGGCAGAATTTGACGCGTTGCCAGGAGAAATATTTACGGTTGTGCCGGTATTTGATAACCCAAGCTTAGAAGCAGACAGTAAAATAAGCCTCGTGAGATTTCAGGTCGAAAATCCTACTAATAAATTGAGGCCTGGAATGATGGCATATATCAGCATCAAAAGGAATGAGAAAAAGACTATGGTGATTCCAAAGAGCTCGATAGTGGTTGGCGAAATGATTTCTGCCTGGGTAAAGACCGCAAAAGGAACGTACGAAAACCGGATGATCCAGTTGGGCATTCAGAATAAAAAAGAAGTAGAAGTGCTTAGCGGTTTAAAAGAAGGCGAATTAATAGTAACCAATGGCGCTTACTTGCTCAACAGTGAGTTAATACTAAAAAAAGGAACTGGAATGCCGGGCATGGAAGGAATGGATATGTAGGGATTAATAGTCTCTAATCAATCAGCTAGCATAATATTATGTCAATCCCTGAAATTATAACGACAGAAACACCTTGGACTTCAAACTATGAAGCAGCGTTGAAGCAGCTTCACGCTGATCCTGAACATGGACTGTCAGCAGCAGAAGCTGTCCGCCGTCTTGACCTTTATGGATATAACAGGATTGAATCCGGAAAAAAGATTAACCCGTTAATGATCATGGTTAATCAGTTTATCAGTCCTTTTATGTTGTTGCTGGCAATTGCGGCAGGGCTTTCGTTCTTCTTTCAGGAGTGGCTGGATGGTATCGCCATTATGGCTGTTATTGTGATCAACGCAGTCATCGGGTTTTTTATGGAATTCCAGGCTGAACGTTCTATGGAGGCGCTGAAAAAACTTACAATAGTTCCTGCGAGGGTACTAAGAGATGGCAGGTTATCTGAAATACCTTCGGAAGAATTGGTGTCCGGTGATATCATATTTATAGAAGGTGGAGATATGGTGACTGCGGATGCCAGGGTCATAAAATCAACTCAGTTACAAACCGATGAATCTGCTTTAACCGGCGAGTCTCTGCCCATTGAAAAGAATGTGTCTGTGCTGCCGGAAAAAACTCCACTTGCCGAACGTTATAACATGCTTTACAAAGGCACGTTTGTTACCAATGGCAATGCCTATGCACTTGTGGTCCAAACAGGCATGCATACAGAATTGGGCACGATTGCCAGCATGGTTCAAAAGGCCGGCCAGGCAGCAACACCGCTGGAGAAAAAGATCCGGTCGTTTAGTAAAAAACTGATCTGGATGACGGTGATCCTGCTGGTTATCATCTTTATCGCTGGGATTATAAACGGTCAAAATTTAGTGCAAATGATGGAAACGTCCATTGCACTGGCTGTTGCAGCTATTCCGGAGGGCTTGCCTATTGTGTCAACATTAGCCCTGGCGTTTGGCATGTTGCGTATGGCAAGGCACAATGTACTTGTTAAAAAATTATCATCAGTGGAAACGCTGGGAGGCACCAATGTAATTTGTACAGACAAGACAGGAACGCTGACTCAAAATAAGATCGAGGCTGCCTTTATTCAAATCAACGAAGGCGCATCAAGAATCAATCTGGATATTGCCGGCGCTTCCATTAAATGGATGGATGGTAATGAAATTGAAGATAGAGCAGCTTATGATCAGCTATGTTGTATTGCCGCTTTATGCAACACGGCTACTTATTATTCTGAAGGTGGTACTGAAAAAGAGTCGGGTGACCCTATGGAAGTAGGATTACTAAAAATGGTCTATTGCGGACACACCAAACAGCTGGACTATATTAAAGAATATCCCAAGCTGGATGAAGTTCCATTTTCTTCTGACACCAAAGTAATGGCCACATTTCATGGTAGTAAACAAGGATATTATATCGCGGCGAAGGGAGCAGTAGAAGAATTGCTGCATTCCTGCACATCGGTATTAGAGGGTAGTGAAGTGGTAGCTCTTGATGAGTCGAAAAGAAACAACTGGCTAAATTATGCCGAACAAAGGGCACAATCAGGTTTGCGAATGCTTGCTTTTGCCTACCGTAATACCAGCGAAAAGGAAAGCTATTTCCTGCATCAACTAACCCTGGCAGGTTTAATTGGTTTCATTGACCCTCCCAGACCCGAAGTTTCACAGGCCATTGCGGAATGTAAATCTGCGGGAATTAAAGTTGTAATGATAACCGGTGATCATCCTGCCACCGCAAAGAATATTGCGCTGCAGTTAGGTCTGGCTAATCAGGAAGATGAAGTGATGCATGGCAACGCTATGAAACCCTATGCGGAGCTTACAGCAGAAGATAAAACGAAGTGGCTGAACACATCGGTCTTTGCAAGAGTTAGTCCGGCACAGAAATTAGACCTGGTGTCCTTGTATCAGGAAAAGAAAATGGTGGTTGGCATGACTGGAGATGGTGTAAACGATGCACCCGCCCTGAAGAAAGCAGATATAGGAATTGCCATGGGACAAAGAGGCACACAGGTAGCTCAGGAAGTGGCCGATATGGTGTTAAAAGATGATGCCTTTTCATCCATTGTACTTGCAATAAAACAAGGGCGGACCATATTCGACAATATCCGGAAGTTCATCATTTTCCTGCTTTCATGCAATATGAGTGAACTTTTTGTTATTGCAACGGCAGCTATCCTAAACTTGCACTTTCAGCTTTTTCCGATACAAATACTTTATATAAATCTTATAACGGATGTATTGCCGGCGCTTGCCCTGGGTGTTACCAAAGCCGCTCCGCACATCATGGAGCGTAAGCCGTTTTCCTCTTCTGAACCCATTATTGACAGGGAACGATGGAAGGCTCTTTTTGTTTATTCGTCTGTAATTGCTATTGCTACAATAAGCGCAGTGTTTGCAAGCCATGGATTATTGCACGCTGATGAAGCCTGGAATACGGATTTATGCAATAACATCCTGTTTTATACCCTTATTTTTTCACAGGTACTACATGTGTTTAATATGTATTTCGAAAGAGGTGTGTCCTTCTTTAAATCAGAGGTGTTTACAAACCGTTACGTGTGGTACGCTGTGTTTGCCTGTACGATTCTGGCCCTTTCAGCATACTGGATCCCAGCGATCCGCGATGTTTTGAAAATAACCATTCATGGCTGGAAAGACTGGAGCATCATCATTGTATTCGCATTCCTCTCACTTTTGATTAATCAACTTCTGAAACGGTTAAAAGTTATTATTTAACCCGTGAATATATGTCAAAATTAACAGAAACATTAAATGCTTAAATTAACAATAACAAATTCTCGAAATTATGAAACACTTTCTTTGGATGATTATCGGATGCGGTATTCCTTTACTGCTCATTTTTTTTGCGCCGGCGCTGGGCCTTGGTTCCGACACTTCGCTGTTCATTTTTATCATCTTTATGTTTGCCTGCCACTTATTGATGCCTATGCATTCTCACGGCAATCACAACCAAAAGCAACAGAATTCAGAAACTACTAAACCAGAAAATCATGAACACCATTAATGTAAGAAAGTTTGGCTTTGCAACAGGATCTACCGCTGCCCTGCTGTATGTGGGTTGTATTTTGGTAATGACCACCGTAGGTCAAAGTGGAACCGTGAAATTTTTTAATAGCATTCTTCATGGGATAGACACGACGTCTATTATCCGGATGAACGTTTCTTTTTGGGAAGCATGTATGGGGGTCATTGAAGTTTTTATTATCGGCTGGCTGGTAGGAGCCTGCATTGCTGCTATTTATAATATCAGTTCAAAATCAGTATGATTTAATAATTAATGGCAGATACTTAAAATATGGAAAGGAAAAATGGAAAACCAATCTAACGTTGTAAAATATAGATATCTCGGAATCAACACACAAAATGAAAGGGTGGTATATATGCATGAGAACTGCCACATTTGTATTTCAGAAGGCTTTGAAGCACTTACCCGAATTAGAATATCGACTCTGGCCGGCTCAATCGTAGCAAGCCTTAATGTGATAACATCAAATCTTTTATTGCATGATGAAATTGGGTTGTCTGATGCCGCGGCAAAGGAACTGAATGTTTCCCCAAATGAAACCCTGTATGTTTCACACTTGGAACCTATTGAATCTTTGGGCCACGTACGGGCAAAAATCTACAATCAGAAGCTGGGCTATAGGGCGTACAATGAAATCATAACGGATATCGTTCAGGGCAATTATTCCAATATCGACCTGACAGCATTTATCACCGCCTGTGCGGGAAACAGGATGGATCTTGATGAAATCACAAGTCTTACCAAAGCCATGATTACTTCAGGTACGCAATTGCACTGGAACCAGGAGATTGTAGTCGATAAGCATTGCATTGGGGGCTTGCCGGGCAATAGAACAACGCCCCTGGTAGTTGCCATTGTTGCTGCTTTTGGCCTTACTATGCCCAAAACCTCTTCCCGGGCTATTACCTCGCCTGCCGGCACTGCAGATACCATGGAAGTTTTTACCAATGTGACACTTTCTCCCGAAGAAATAAAAAAAGTAGTAGCGCAAGAAGGAGGATGTATAGTTTGGGGAGGAACCGCTCAGTTAAGCCCTGCAGATGATTTATTAATAAAAATCGAGAAAGCGCTGGATATTGATAGCGAAGGGCAATTGATTGCTTCGGTACTCTCAAAAAAAGCAGCGGCGGGATCCACGCACGTTGTGATAGATATTCCGGTAGGTGAAACTGCAAAAGTGAGAAGTACAAAAATGGCGCAGGAATTACAGAATCACATGGAAACCATAGGGAATGCAATTGGATTGAATGTCAAAGTAGTAATCACAGATGGTACGCAACCTGTGGGAAGAGGAATTGGTCCTGCTCTTGAAGCCCTCGATATCTTAAAGGTGCTGAAAAATGAAGCGGATGCACCTAAAGACTTGACAGAAAGATCATTGCTTTTAGCTGGAGAACTGTTGGAGCTGTCTGGAAAAGTCGACTCTGGAACTGGATATCAAACAGCGAGGGAGCTGTTGGAATCTGGTAAAGCCTATAAAAAATTTATTGCTATTTGCGAAGCGCAGGGTCACTTTTCACAACCTGTTTTAGCACCTTATAAATTCGAAGTCAGGGCCAAAAAGTCAGGTATTTTAAAAATAATCGACAACAGAAAAATTGCAAAACTCGCCAAGCTTTCGGGCGCGCCTACTGCTAAATCTGCAGGGATCCTTTTAAATGCCCGTCTGGGAGAAAATATTGAAAAGGGCCAGTTGCTATTCACTATCTATGCGGAATCCAAAGGCGAGCTAAACTATGCTCTGGAATATAAGAACTATCACGACAATATTATAACCGTAATCTAAAAACCGTATTATGAACACGATATTATTAAGCCTTCCGGGAAACGAAAATCTCACAGTGCTTTTAGCAAAAAAACTGAATGCCGAAGTTGGCGAAGTAACCTTTCGTAAATTTCCAGACGGAGAAACCTATACTCGTATCTTGTCTGACGTAAAAGACAAATGTGTGGTACTGATCTGTACTTTGCATGAACCAGACGAAAAATTGTTGCCGCTTTACTTTTTAAGCCATACAGCAAAATCACTGGGTGCGAAATGTACCTGTTTGGTAGTCCCATATCTGGCCTATATGCGACAAGACAAAGTTTTCAATGAAGGTGAAGGGATAACCTCTGGTTTTTTCGGAAAATTGATTTCAGGTTTTGCCGATAGCATTATTACAGTTGATCCTCACTTGCATCGGATAAGCTCTCTGGAAGAAGTTTATGACATTCCAAACAAGGTTGTCCGTGCAGCAGATGCTATTTCAGAATGGTTAAAGCAAAACATCGAAAACCCGGTTCTTATCGGTCCCGATTCTGAAAGCGAGCAATGGGTTTCAGAGGTTGCCAGGAATGCGGGAGTCCCATTTACGGTCCTGCAAAAGGTACGTCACGGCGACCGCGAAGTGGAGGTTTCTGTCCCCGAGGTTGATAAATACAAGGATCATACCCCTATTTTGGTAGATGACATCATCTCAACCGCCCGTACAATGATTAAAACAGTGGAGCATTTAAAAAATGCTGGAATGAAACCCCCGATATGCATAGGTATACACGCGGTTTTTGCGGGCAATGCCTATCAGGAATTACTGGATAGCGGAGTGAAAAAGATAGTAACCTGTAATACCATTCCACATCCTTCCAATGAAATTGATTTGAGCGATCTTTTGGCTATTGGAATAAAGAAACTAATGCACTAATAGAGAACTAGCCTTCTTGATGGGGTAACGTTCAAAATCAGTCCGATCTAAACATCTTTATTATGGACAATTAAAACCACTTATTAATATGGAAAGAATTAAAGTAGCCATCAATGGGTATGGCGTAATAGGCAAACGGGTTGCCGATGCGGTAAAGCTGCAGGATGACATGGAGCTAATGGGTGTTTGTGATGTTGTTACTGACTGGCGCATCAAAATGGCTGTAAGAAAAGGTTATCCTGTTTATGGTTTTGACCTGTCATTCAGTGCCAGAATGAAAGAAGCCAGTATTCCAGTGATAGGGAACCTGGATGAAATGTTGCATGCGGCAGATATTGTAATAGACTGTACGCCAAAAAAGATTGCGGCGCAAAACATTCCGAAATACAGGCTAATGGGCAAAAAATTCATTGTTCACGGAGGAGAAAAACATGAAACCACGGGTCACTCTTTTGGTGCTGAAAACAATTATGAAACTGCCATCGGACGTGAAAGCACCCGTGTAGTTTCGTGCAATACCACTTCTATTGTGCGTACGCTTACAGCATTAAAAAACGCCGGATTACTAGTAAAAGCAAGAGGTACATTGCTTCGAAGGGCGACCGACCCCTGGGAAAGTCATTTAAGTGGTATAATGAATACGCTGGTTCCTGAAAAAGACATACCCAGTCACCAGGGGCCGGATGCACAAACTATTGACCCTTCTCTTGATGTAATAACGGTTGCTATTAAGGTGCCCGAAACGCTAAGCCACCTGCACTACTGGAATGTGCAGCTAACCCGTCAGGCGTCAAAAGAAGAAGTATTACGGGCTTTCGGTAATTCCACAAGGATAGCGTTGATCAATTACAGCGACGGGCTGCCTGCCAACAATACCTTGAAAGAACTGATGCTGGAAATGGGCCGACCGTATGGCGATATGTACGAAGTAGCAGTTTGGAAAGATATGCTGAAAGTACAGGGTGACGAATTGTTTTATGCTTACATAGTGGACAATCAGGCTATCGTAATCCCTGAAACCATCGACGCTATCCGTGCATTGACAGGAATAGAAACAGAGGCTGAAAAGTCAATACTAAAGACGAATGAAAGCCTGGGCATAAAACAAAGTTTCTATTAACCAGCGCACTTTTAAAGAAAACGCGACATGAAAAACTCATTTTACCGCATATTATTTTTCGCGCTGCTTTTAATTCCATTCGCTTCAATGAAAGCTCAGGACAAAGCAATGTTGATTGCGCAAATAGAAGGCAAAAAGATAACAAGAGAGAGCTTTGACAATAAAGGAAAACTTACCGGGAAGCAAATATTCACCGCCGGCAAAATGACCAAAAGGGGGGAGAGTTTCTTTATAAATATCAAATCGGAACTTTATGACGAAGCACAGAAGTTAGAAGAAACCTATACGACCAGTTACGAGTGCCGCGCGGGAGAAGCCGACGTGCTTTTATCGGTCTTTGCAATCAATCCCAAAAAGAGGAAGGTTAGGGTATCTGTAAAATCCGGAGATTTTAAAAAGTTATATGCTTTAACGGCTAACGATATGATACGAAGTATGAGCCTGACGATGTATGTGGAATCAGGGATTCTTAATTTTCTTGGTTCAAAAAACAATGTAGATATTACGAATCGAGTGCTGACAAAAGAAAACAATAACCTGAAGATTACAGAAAAGATTTCCATTAAGGCTTATTTGATGGGCCTGCGGGTAAGAACAATTAATTATAATGTAACGGAATATTTAACACTTTCAGGTTCATTACAGAAGCAGGTGTTTAGGCAAACAACTGGAGATTATTTTACTGTCACCTATAAATAAAATAAACTTATAATGGCAAATGAAAAAACATCAAACCTTGAGAGAAAGTACTGGCAGAATATTCCGGAACTATTAGGGACAAATGCATCTTTCTATTTAGATCACGTTTGTGAAAAAATACCCAAGAATGAATTGCAAACCCCCGGTATGGATGGTCTTGACCATGTATTTGGAAATAGCAATAGAAATCCACAAGTCCTGCGGAGCCTTGCCCAGCTGTACAATAACGGGAATCTTGGGGGGACGGGTTACTTAAGCATTCTGCCTGTCGATCAAGGTATTGAGCATAGTGCCGCTTTTTCATTCTATAAAAACCGGGACTATTTCGACCCCGAGAATATAATTAAACTTGCCCTTGAGGCAGGTTGTAACGGTGTGGCATCTACGTTTGGAGTATTGGGGTTGAACGCCCGTAAATATGCCCACAAAATTCCGTTTATTGTAAAAATCAATCACAATGAACTACTTAGCTACCCAAATACCTATGACCAAACACTATTTGGAAAGGTAAAATCGGCCTGGGATATGGGAGCTGTTGCCGTGGGTGCAACCATTTATTTTGGTTCAAAAGAAAGCAACAGACAGCTTAATGAAATAGCAGAAGCCTTCGAAGAAGCACATAATTTAGGAATGATAACTATCTTATGGTGCTATACCCGCAATAATGCTTTTGAGACTGAAACGGAAGATTATCACGCGGCAGCAGATTTAACAGGACAGGCCAACCATTTGGGCGTGACCATCCAGGCGGATATCATCAAACAAAAACTGCCGACCAACAATTTCGGATTTAGAGAAATAGGATTTGGAAAGTATGACGATGCCATGTATAAAGCGCTTACCACCGACCATCCTGTTGACTTATGCAGATTACAGGTGGCCAATTGCTATATGGGCAAAATAGGATTGATCAATTCAGGAGGCGGATCTAAAGGTGAGTCTGATTTAGTTGAAGCAGTTACCACAGCCGTTATCAATAAACGAGCAGGGGGGATTGGGTTGATTATGGGGAGAAAGGCATTTCAAAAACCATTCGCTGAAGGGATTAAATTAGTCAATGCGGTTCAAAGCGTTTATTTGGACGGCAAAATTACAATAGCGTAAAGTATGCAGCTTCTTAAGCTATTTTTAAAAAGCATTGCCGAGGTCAAAACCAATTCATTCAGCATTACCAGTAATGACAATACATATAAAAATGAAACCCCCAATTAACATAGTAAAGTATTCTGGCGACGTCGTATCTTTTGACGTGAATAAGCTTCGTAGTTCCTTAAGACGTTCCCATGCAAGTGAAGAACTGATCCAGCAAATAGTAACGCAAGTTGAAAACCAATTATATGATGGTATTTCCACTCAAAAAATTTATCAGATGGCGTTTAAAATACTCAAGGCACAATCAAGGGTTAGTGCCTCAAAGTACACGCTCAAAAAAGCCCTGATGGAATTGGGCCCATCCGGTTTTCCCTTTGAAAAATTGGTTGGTAAATTATTGGCTCACGAAGGATTTGAGGCAGAGGTTGGTGTAATTGTAAAAGGCAATTGTGTACAGCATGAAGTAGACGTGATAGCAAAAAAAGATAATACTCATTTCATGATAGAATGCAAATACCATAGTGATCAGGGACGATTTTGTAATGTAAAGATTCCCTTATATATCCATTCAAGATTTTTGGATATAGAAAAACAATGGCTGCAATTAAAAGATCACGAGGCTAAAATTCATAAAGGAGGCCTGTACACCAATACCCGGTTTACAACTGATGCCATTCAATATGGAAAATGTGTTGGATTATTATTGACAAGTTGGGATTACCCCAGAGGAAATGGTTTAAAAGATAGAATAGACAAATCCGGGCTACATCCGTTAACCGCTTTAACAACACTCACAAAGGTTGAAAAAACAAAATTACTCGATGAAGGCATTGTACTCTGCAAAGAACTTCATGGAAGCCCTGGTTTATTAGATAAAATTGGAGTGCCTGAAGCAAGACATAGATCTATTCTTGAAGATTCAGAAGAATTATGTTCCACACATTAAAAATGTGAATTCATAATAATAAACAAACATTAATTTTAAATACCGACACCTTATTAGGTGGATACTAAAAATGCATGACACATGAAAAATAATAATATAGACATCCATTTTTTGGGCGCGGCAGGGACCGTAACCGGCTCAAAATATTTAGTAGACACAGGAGATCGTAAAATTCTTATAGACTGCGGTCTTTTTCAGGGATTGAAGGAATTACGCATTAAAAACTGGGAGTATCCGCCTGTGAAAGTGTCAGAAATTGATGTAGTATTGCTTACCCACGGCCATTTAGACCATATTGGTTATCTGCCCCGATTGGTGAAACAAGGGTTTAATGGCCCAATCTATGGAACACATCCAACATTGGATATAGCAAAAATCATACTGAACGACAGTGCAAAAATACAAGAACAGGAAGCCGGGCGTGCCAATAAGGAAGAATATTCCAAACACAGTCCGGCAGAACCACTTTACGATTTAATGGATGTAGAAAAAACTATTCCACATTTTAAGGGTGTTCCGCAATCACAATGGATTCCATTGTTTGATGGTATTAGAGCCCGATTTAAGTATAACGGACATATTTTGGGCGCTACCTTCATAGAATTAGAAGTACACGGAAAACGCTTTGTTTTTTCGGGAGATATTGGAAGAACAAATGACTTACTACTGTACCCACCCCTGAAACCAAATATGGCCGATGTTCTTTTCATAGAATCGACCTACGGAGGAAGGTTTCATCCTGATGAACAGGAAGCCATTCCCCAAATTGAAAAACTAGTTAACGACACCATCAATAGAGGTGGCAGTCTATTTATCCCAAGTTTTGCGGTTGAACGTGCGCAACTAATGATGCTTATTTTCTGGAAATTGCTTAAGGAAGGAAAAATACCCAAAGTACAAATGATAATGGACAGCCCAATGGGAGCCAATGTATTGGAACTGTTCCACCGAACAAGGGACTGGCATCGACTAACAGCCAAAGAATGTGATGAAATGTGTTCGAATTTCACGGTTGTAAACAGTTATAGTGAAACGATGGAATTGCGAACAGATAATAAACCTAAAATAGTAATTGCTGGTAGTGGAATGCTCACAGGTGGTAGGATGCTCAACTATCTTGAAACACAGGCACAGAACTCCAAAAATGTCTTATTGTTTATAGGCTATCAAGCCGAGGGCACCCGTGGAAGAAAATTATTGGAGGGCAGTAAAGAACTTAAAGTCTACGGAAAATGGGTGCCATTTGATATGGAAGTAGTTGAAATAAAAGGACTCTCGGGCCATGCAGACCACGCCGAACTTATCGATTGGATGGGCAAAATAAAAAATAAACCAGAGCGAATCTTTATTGTACACGGCGAAAAAGAAAGTGCAGAAGCTCTACAAAAAGGTATAAAGGAAACCTACGGATGGGACGCTGAAATCCCGCAACTTTACAACATTGAAAATATTTCAGTGTAAAAGTTCTATCTTATACTTAATTAAGGATAAATAATATAAGAATCTTTAACCCTTGTTATGAAGAAATATACATGTCCAATGCATCCCCAGATACTCACAGATGAGCCTGGAAAATGCCCGTTATGCGGGATGGATTTAATTCCTTTTGGAGAAACCGGCAATCACGACCACAAACATCATGAGCATGCGGAACATCAGCATCACCATGCTGCACCCGACGATCACGCCAGACCTGATTCTAAAGAGCATGATGATCATTCGGGTCATGATAAGCATGCAGGCCATCATACCCATGATTTTTTAAAACGCTTTTGGATCTGTTTAATATTAACCATCCCTGTGCTCCTGCTTTCGCACATGGTACAGGATTGGTTTAATTTCAGCATCCGCTTTCAGGGCGATAAATATGTTTTGCTTTCCCTGGGCACGATAATCTATTTCTATGGCGGGATGCCTTTTTTGAAAGGGATGGTAGCCGAGATCAGAAACAATGCCATTGGCATGATGACCCTGGTGGCGCTGGCTATCACCGTTGCTTTTGTTTACAGTGTTGCCATAGTATTTGGTTTGCAGGGGATGGATTTCTTTTGGGAATTGGCAACGCTGATTGACATTATGCTGCTGGGGCACTGGATAGAAATGAAGTCGTCAATGGCAGCTTCAAACGCCTTGCAATCCCTTGTGGCCTTGCTTCCTTCCAATGTGCATGTAGAACGAAACGGGGAAGTATCAGACATAGACATACAGGACTTGCAGAAAGGAGATACAGTTATCATCAAGCCCGGTGAAAAAATACCGGCAGACGGTTTAGTAATAGACGGCAGTTCATTTGTAGATGAAAGCATGCTTACCGGCGAAAGTGTGCCCGTGAAGAAAGAGAACGGTGCTAAAGTAATCGCCGGTGCAGTTAATGGTGGTGGCGCTTTAAGGGTAAACGTTACAGGCGCAGGAAAAGAAAGCTATCTGAACAAAGTAATAACCATGGTGGAAAATGCACAGAATGCCAAATCCAAAACACAAAACCTTGCTGATAAAGCTGCTAAATGGCTTACAATTGTTGCTATTGTTGCAGGCGTTGCCACGTTCATAATTTGGTATATCAACAATGATTTGGCTTTTGCACTGGAAAGAATGGTGACGGTAATGGTTATATCCTGTCCGCACGCTTTAGGCGTTGCAATTCCCCTGGTAGCGGCAATTTCTACCACGGCAGCAGCAACGAATGGTTTGCTCATCAGAAACAGAACAGCGTTTGAGGATGCAAGAAAGCTTACTACGATCATTTTTGATAAGACCGGGACACTAACCAAAGGTTCACATGAAGTTCAGAAGGTGTTCAGCATTTCAGATAAATACAGCAGCGATGAAATATTGCAGTACGCTGCCGCTATCCAGCAGCATTCTGAGCACTACATTGCCAGGGGCATGTTGAAAAAATTGAAGGAAAAGAACATGGAGTTATGGCAGTCGTCCGCTTTCACCTACATGCCGGGTATCGGGGTGTCCGGTTCAGTCAATGGTAAGGTCGTTGTTGCGGCGGGCCCTAATTATTTTGCACAACAGAATATGGAGCTTCCGGCTATACCTACAGAAATTGATCAGAACACGGAGACAGTCAATTTCCTGATGATTGATGGCGAACCGGTGGGTATCGTTACGCTGGCAGATACAATCAGGGAAACTTCAGCCGAAGCCATTGAGCAGTTAAAGAACATGCATATCAAATCATTTCTGCTTACGGGTGACAATGAAAAGATTGCCGCTGCTGTTTCCAATAAGTTAGGGATGGATGGTTATTTAGCCAATGTACTGCCGCACCAAAAGCAGGAGAAAGTAGCCGAGTTTCAGGCCAAAGGCGAAGTAGTGGCTATGACTGGTGATGGCGTAAACGATGCACCGGCCCTGGCAGCAGCAGACGTAGGCATTGCTGTAGGCAGCGGAACAGATGTAGCAGCTGAAACAGCGGATATAATTCTGGTAAACAGCGATCCAAAAGATGTTGTGCAGATGATCGACTTCGGCAGAAAGACATATAGGAAGATGATGCAGAACCTTGCCTGGGCAGTTGGTTATAACGTCATTGCGATTCCGTTGGCAGCAGGTGTTCTTTATCCCAATTTTATGCTAAGTCCTGCAATGGGTGCTGTACTGATGAGCTTAAGCACTGTTGTGGTGGCATTAAACGCACAGTTACTACGTACGCAGTTTAAAAAATCATTCAAATAAAAATCAATTTTACAGTCAAATTATTATTTATGTTAAACTACGATACGCTTTCGCAGGCAATAAATAGCCTGACAAGCCGGGGCTATACTGAGAATTTGAATCTCAAACCTTTTTGCATCGAATGTCCTTCTTTAGCTTTACAGCTTTATCCCGAAGATTTTACTATAGATGAGTATTATCGTTTTGAAGGTGCTAGTGACCCTGCTGATAACAGCATTGTATATGCGATTTCAGCAATCGATAACAGCCTGAAAGGCATGCTGGTAGATGCATATGGTGTGTATGCAGAAAATATTACACCTGAAATGGCTAGAAAACTAAGAGTTGAAAAGTAATTTCGCCGATTTGGAGAAAGGAAGGTCAGGCTTGTGAAGCGCAGAAGTTTAGATTTAGTTGATTGAGTGTAAGTAAAGCCCTCCTTTTGAGGGCTTACTTCTGCTTAAAATTCAGAAATTATAACATTAACAATCTATAAGAAGTTATCTTTAAAACGGATCTAATAAACAAGCTATGATAAGATTAGTACTTTCCCTTCTTTTAATTATTCCGTTTAAAATAAGTGCTGCGGATATTAAGGGTCAGCAACCCAATGTTGCAATTGATACCAAAGGCACTGTAAGGCTTGCCTATGGCGAGGGAGAAAAAATTTATTGCATTACCTCTGCAAATAACGGTGCATCCTTCTCAAAGCCGGTGCTAGTTGGTCAACTAACGGGCATGCATTTAGGCCACACTAGAGGCCCGCAAATCGCTTCTTCAAAAAACTACAGTTTGATAGTTGCAATTGATAAACAGGGCAATATTCATTCTTATAAACTTAATCATTTAAATAAAACCTGGACCAAGTTGGCTAATGTGAATGACAAAAGCGGGTCAGCTGCCGAAGGGCTTATGGCTCTTACTGCCGATAAAGATGATAGTTTTTATGCCACTTGGCTTGATATAAGATCTGAAAAAAAGAATAATATCTTTTTTTCCTCTCTGAGCGGCAAATCATCCAAATGGACAGAAAATTTAATGGTATATAAATCACCAGATGAACATGTATGCGAGTGTTGCAAGCCCAATATTTCGTATAATAACAACAAACTGGTAATTGGCTTCCGCAACTGGCTGATGGGTTCAAGGGATATTTATTATACAGTTTCAACCAACAAGGGTAAGACATTTGCAATCCCAAAAAAATCCGGAACCGGTACATGGCGTCTTAACGCATGCCCGATGGATGGAGGCGGTTTAACAATTAGCGACAACGGAATAACCTCAACAGCATGGAGACGCAATAGTGATGTATATTATTGGTCTGAAGACCAGCCTGAACAAAAACTGGGGCCAGGGCGGGATGTTAGTATGGCTCAAAGCAAAGCGACAACAATAGTAGCGTGGCAAGATAAGAACAGTATCAAAATCATGGATTTAAAAAAAAATACGACAGCTGAGATCGGAACCGGAATTTCTCCCAGAGTATATTTATTAAATAACGGTAAGGTGATTTGTGTTTGGGAAGATGACAAAATGGTGAGATATAAATTGATCTGACACCGAAGCTTGAATTAAAAGGATTGATCGAATTTCCCCATTTCCTTCTTCTCGTTTGAAAAGGCTGTCGCCCTTAGCGACGATCGTCGGGTTATGTCCCGCACCAGTAACCCCTTATCTCTGCACACGTTTCGAAGATTTGGCAGCCTCTGTCGGCTTTTGCGATAACTCAGAACAAGCATGTTCAAGACCGCCTTCTAATTCTGCCTGAAGTAACTCGCGTATGTCCTGCTTTATCTCCTGGTAACTCAGTTGGATTATCTCTGGGTCGATTTCGCGGATTTTAGGAATTGGCTGATAGGCGGCTTCTTCACTCTTCATAGCCTGATGATCGTTCTGTATCCTACAGTGAAAAACTTTTAAGTCGATGGCTGTATCAGGATCATCTGATACCAAGCCAACAAATTCCCCTGAAGAAAGGGCGGATATTTTCGAGCCCGGAACGGCGTAATCGAGCTGCGTAGAATGACTAACGGAGGTATCTGAACTGTTAATAGACACACTTTGCCGCTGTTGCATAATTTTACCGAAACGTTCTGAAAGTTGTTTAGCCGTATCACCACTCACTTGCCCTGCAATGATGTTTCCCACGATATTCATGATAACCTCGGCCTGTTCGCGTCCGTAATCCTTTTTTAGCTGGCTATAATCCTGGACTGCCAAAGTAGTGGCAACCTTATTTGAGCGAGCGGTTGCAATCAGGCTGTCAATGTTATTAAAATAAATGGTTGGGAATTCATCGAAGATCAGGTTGCTTTTTAGTTTTCCTTTCTGATTCACAAGCTTGATTGTTCGGGAAATATACAGGCTGAGCACCGCCCCGTACACCTGCTGTTTCATAGGGTTGTTACCCATACAGATAATTTTTGGCTCGTTCGGGTTATTCAGGTCCAGCGTAAAATCGTTACCGGACAAGACATAATAAAGCTGCGGCGAAGCAAGGCGAGCCATGGAAATCTTGGCACTCGCCACCTGGCCTTCTAGCTGATCATAGGCTTCATTTCTCCAGGCAGAAATAAAGGGATTAATCAGTACCTCTATCTCCGGCTCTTTCCTAAGTACGGCAAATAGATATTTATACTCTGCCTGCATTAGTTCTATCACATGCGGCAGGGTGCAATATCGGCCGTCCCGGTATCGACGCAAATACCAGATGATAGCCGTTACGAAATTGATTGGTGACTCTACAAAGAAATCTCCTTGCTTTTTGATCCATTCACGGTTTAGCCCGAGCATGATTGTCCGGCTGGCTTCCGTGGCGTCGGTAATGTCCGTCATGCTCGCAGGATCTAACGGATTGCATCGGTGAGTACGAGAAAGATCCTCGAAGTTGACCATATAAAATCTCGGTTTCACTGGGTACTTGCCGGAATATTTGAGCAGTGTGTTGTAGGCAATTTTCGTAAGGTCGTCGTATTTGAAGTCGTAGATCAGCATACTGAAACCTTTCTGGATGTGCTGGGTGATCACGTGCCGGATGGCAAAATAAGATTTTCCTGACCCCGGCGTACCGAGTATTAGGTTTCCGCGAAAGGGGTTAATAATGTTGATCCAGCTGTCGCGGACTCTTTCTTTTAGGTTGTACTTGGCGGGCAGGTTGATCGAATACTCATTTTCCAGTAACCGCTCTTCCTGTGGAAATGTCTCGTTTTCCTTGTTAAAAATATCGCCAGCAAGATTCAGCTTTAACAAACGGGTCACTTGTGTACCGCCAGTGAGGATAAGAATGTACCCAATTGCCACACTTATCATATACGCTAGTGCGGCGACATCGCTCCGTCTGGAGGATGGCGGCATTAGTTCGCTTAATCCGTAAAGGGCGAGCCCACAGATACAATAAGCTGTTACACTGCGAGGGCTGATTTTCTCGTTTTTCTTTCCCTTCACACCAAATAAGGATACCACCAGTAAAAGCAATGCAGCGGCTTTTGAAGCGACCGATGTTTTAAATATGCTCAGCCTGACGACCGTTGCTATCACCTTGTCTACAATCTCCGCGGTTAATCCCCAGGCCGCGAATGCGGTATGACAGAAAAAGTAAAAATGGATGGCTAATATGGCGATGCTTAATAGCCTCGTGAAATCGGTGATCTTACGCAAGGCCTGTTCGTTTTCTCCTGTGTGCATGGCTTTATAGATTAAATCGTTTGCGTTTCTTCCTCCGCTTATATGCGGCAAGCCCATCTCCTCCGGCATGTTCGGTTTTTAGCAGATCTGTTATTATTGAATCTTCTTTGGTTTCATCAGGTTCGTGGTTGGATTGTGATCTAACAGGCTGCAGCCTTTCGAACCTTTCGGCGGTCTCCGACGGATATGGCTGCCGGAACTTGCCTGATAGAGCAGACGCACTATATTCTTTTCCCAAATCACTACCGTTGAATACGCATTTGCTTCGGTGGTCTACAAAAGTGATCCCGTAAAGCCGGCCTTCATCATTCGCCCGAAATACTACGTAAACTCCCTCACGTCCCAAGTCTATGCTGAATTGCTTTTTGGTGGGTTTAGAAGCAATCACCTTGTCGATGCGGACTTTCATTTGTTCCCGCATCGGTTTCCTCATCGCCTGATTGAGTTGGAAACGTTCGTCTAACTTCTTCAAGGTTGGCTTACCATAGATACTGCTGGCCTTGATCGGCACACCAAGCTTTCGTCCGCGATCGTCGGTGATCCAATACACCAAGCCATTTTTCTGAAACATCCTTGAGTCCTTCGATCCCTGATCTGCTGTCACGTTGTATTGATTCAGCACGGCGTTTAGCTCCGGGATACTGGTAAAACGATAGGTGTGGATTACCTCATTTACGATGTTGGTGATTGCCCGCTTGGTATCGATCTTCCCATATTCTGCCTTTTGCAACTGTGCGCGTTCAGGCCGGAGGTTCCGGGTTTTACTTTCGGCCTGTACTAACCCGTACTCCTTTTCAATTGCCTGGCGCGCTTCTTCGGATTTCGTTCGGCCCAAATTGTGGAGGCTGATCCGCTCACCTCTCGTCGTAATATTAGTGGTCACGATATGGATATGAGGATGCCCAGCATCGTTATGCTGATATACTAAGAAAGGTTGATGGCCAAAACCGATCCGCTGCATATAATCTTGTGAAATTGCGGTAAGCCGATTAGTATCTATTCGTTCCCCCGGATCAAAGTTCAGGGAGATATGAACTGTATTGGTTACTACTCGCGCATTCCGTTCGGCCAGGTCCGTTAACCGAAGCAGCTTGTCGTAAAAGTTCATTTTATCAATGTCTTTTGCATACCCATTCTCGGAGATAAGCCGGGCCTTTCCCTGCGTCACCTTCTTTTCATTGTAGTTCAATGCACCGATGAGGCTTTTGCCACTGATAATTTTTGCGACCATTGTTCCGAGAATTGGGTGATCCGTTCTTTAATGGCTCCGACCTGCGGCTCAAGATTGTCTCTCAACGTACTGATCATCGACAGCCAGAATTTAGCCTCCGGCAGGTCTTGCGCAGCATTCAGCTTATGAACTGCTTGATTAAAGTTGTTGCCGACGGCGTTGAGTTCTCGCCGAAGAAGAATGAGTTCTTCAAGTAGTTCGTCCATTGATCGGTCCCTATAAGTGACCATTTGCGGCTTGTTCAAAAGTGTAGCCCTGACATATTCACTCAGCTTCCGGAAGGTGGTTTTCTTGTATCGGCTTTCGACCTGATCGAACTCTTCAGGGCCGAATCGTACCGTTATTTTCCTGGTCTTGTTAATTGATCGCTCGTTCATAACTGTAGTTTAAAAAATCCGACTTCGGAGGATTTTCAGTGGCCCCGACTGACTTTGGAAGGTAGGGCAAGATTCGATTGTCCGACAATCGTACATCTTGCTGACTGCTTCGAAGAGGCGGTCTGATCTGACCTATAACTCATTTCCGTAGTCTCGGGGAGTTGCTGCTAAGTATTCACTTTCCTTTATTTTCATACTCCAGGAATAGCTCAAGCGCCTGGATGTTGATCTCCTTCAGTGAAAGATCCTGCTCTAGTCCATATGCCTTAATCCTCTTCAATAAGGACTTGGGTATCCAGGTATTGAGTTGCACTTCGACGCTCTTAATAGGTGTGGTTGCTTTCACCGGATGAACCTCCTGAATAGGTGTTTTCGGCTGATCGTTTTTCAGCTTGTCTGCCAGACTGCCCAACTTACTTTTGTAATCCTGCATGTCTTTATTTATGTAATTACAGCTATCTAGAAAACTGTATTTCTGTAAAGCTGCATGTCTAGATGTCTATATTTATGTAGTAATGCGTCCGACGATCTCCTCCGCCAGGGAAGTGATCTCGTCTTTGGCTTTTTGGTCGGTGCTTCGCAAGATGCCAGAGGTGATTGAAGATCGGGCGATGCTCACGCGGTCGTGAATTCGGGTACTTAAAAGCGGTGTCCCCAATGTTTCAATCAAAGTGGCTACGTCGGCGGTTATGCCAGATCGTGGCTTGATCATATTGAGCACTACCCCTGCTTTTAGATTTCGGTTTCGCGCCTGCGCGTCCTGAACAAGCGCCAGGGTAGAACGGATGGCCATGACATCAAAAAAGCCAGCTTTGGTGGGCACTAAGATGAAGCTGGAATGCATGAACAAATCAGGCAGTTTATTCGACAGGTACGGCGGTGTGTCTACGAGAACCAGATCATGAGGCAGGTCAGCAATGTCCCGCAGGTGATCGGCACCAATAATGTGTAAACCGGGAAACTCTTCACGACTATGATAAAGGCTTCCCTGAAGGTCCGTGTCCACCAAAGCCACATTGAGCTGATCCTGAAAGCACAGAGCGAGGTTTACTGCCAGGGTGCTTTTTCCGACGCCACCTTTTTGGTGAGCGATTGTGATGATACTTGCCATAATTATAGATTTTTAGATTTATGGAATTGTAGATTACTGTATTTACATAAGTATTTGGCACGAATTCCCCCGACTGATAATTTTTAAAAAAATAATGATTGGCGCTGCCGCAATTTTTTCTCCTGCCGTCTGTCGAAAATCCAATCGGAGGCCAGCACTTTCCAGTTCCGTACCGGCGTTCCGCGAGCGGTCTTCCAACGACGTGAGTGGTATTCGCTAAAAAATACTTCGGCTTCCGAATCCGTTAGGCCTTTCTGTGAAAAGTAAATCATGATGTGCGTAACTAGAGGCGGCATGTCAGTCCCGAATCCCGGAGACGATTGCCTCTCCGAAATCATAGTTTCCAATGGCCGCCGTTTCGCCTTGCGTCTCACACCAACTTCATTTGGTTGTTACCTGGACGCTTCATGATCTCGTCGATCTCTTCAGAATCGTAATAAGTAACTCCGCCCAGTTTGGTAAACGGGATCACACCCGTGTCCCGTAAGTATTGAAGCTTGCCTGCCGATATCCGGAGAAGATCCTGCACTTCAGCTGCCTTCAACCATTTCTTCGCTTTGCCTCCAGAACTAGCAGCGATAAGCTTTCGCAAGTCATTCAATAAAGCGTCACGGAAATCAAGAAGGTCCTCAACCGTTACCAATTGTTCGCGAAAGAATCGTGGCTTTCTTTCATCGGTTCTTTTGTTGTCTGTTGCTCCCATAGTAATAGAGTTTGGAAGACAAAGTTGAGAAGCGGGCGTTACTGTATTTCATGCCTCGTTACCGAGGGCTGAAAAATTTTTATCATTAGGATGATGAATTGGGCAGGCCGGAATGATAGACCGGGGCAGGGATGGGAAGAGAGTAGCCCACAGGTGGCGCTGCCACCAGGACTACTCGTGTACAGCCCGGTGCGGCTACCGACGCAGCCCCCAGATAGATGATCTGAGGAAGAGCTATGCTATTATGATTAACAAGTCTTAGCAAGATATGAGTTAAACGAGGTGCTCTTTAGGGCACTTATCTCGAACGGCTTTGCAGACCTGCATGAGAACTTTGAAATAGAATTTTATGCTTATAATTGTATATGCTTATTGGCAAGCTTGCCCGTTCGTGCAAAGATTTCATCAGCCAATAGTTTAATAATGCAAACCTACCTGCTTATTATCCAAACAAGATTACGAACGCAAAACTCTGGATAATTAGTTGGTATAACAGGAATGTATTATGAAAACAATTGAGTACTTCAAACTCCAAGCAAAAAATCTTCACAAAGATTTTAAAACCCAAAAGTCTTATTTCGATCACGCTTATGGCCACGACCTTTATGAGTATACGCCAAAGTTTTTCGATGTAGATGCATTAGCTCTCGATTACGATATCGATGAAGAAAATTTTACCCTTATGAACGCTCAGCACTACATTGCGCAATTGGCGGGATTTAGAAAATGGACAGATATGCTGAAAGCTTCTCCTTCAGCATTAGAATTGTCGAAACTTCTATTTGACAACATGCATAAGATCAGTGTTATGGAATGGGATATTTATATTTCGGGTGAAGAACGTGATAAAGGTTTTCAATTTGATGACGACTTTAAACTGGATATTTTCAAAGCGGTCTTTGCCAACGTGGATGGCCATCAAAGTGATAGCATAGATTACCGACTAGGGAAAGAAAACGAACATCTTTCAAAGGAAAATCAAATAATCAAGACAAAAAAAAAGAAAATTACTGTGCAAATTTCTGCCTTACCATTGGTTGGAACAGATCGTAACGCCGCAATTAAAGTAGCAAACGAAAAATTCGAGGATTTACTGCAAATGATGGAACCCAGACATCCTGGATTAGTGCGCAAATTATGGAACCCTGAACAGTACATTGATGAAGTTCTAAAACCCGATATGTTGCCAATCGATCGGGACTACGCACTTTCTTTAATTGAGGCTTTTTTAGTGCATCGTTTTATTACGTTAGACAGCGATGCTGACAAGCTGGGGCTGAACCTCAACTAGAGGGAGAGTATAGCGCAAAAACTCGGCAGGCCACGCGCCGCCGAGTTCAAATGTTCTCATCTTATTTTTTATCTATTTCCCTTTCAAGCTCTTTCAAAAGTTGCTCTTCGGACGGGAGGTATAACTCGTATTTGCTGGCAATGATGTGCCGGTTATCTTCCGGTAGGGAAAACTTTACGACCGAGTTATTCTTATCCGCACATAACAATATGCCTATCGTCGGATTTTCGTGCGGCATCTTTTCCATCCGATCGTAGTAGTTCACGTACATCTGCAACTGGCCGATATCCTGATGCGTCAATTTCCCGGTTTTGATCTCCACGATGACAAAACATTGGAGGAGACGGTTGTAAAGTACCAGGTCGACAAAGAAATCGTCGCCATCCAGGTGGATACGTTTTTGCCTGGCGATGAAGGCGAACCCGTTGCCAAGCTCCAGAAGAAAATCCTGTAGATGGGTAATCAGGGCGCTCTCCAGATCACGTTCATAGTAGGAAGATTCCCGTTTCAAACCCAGGAATTCCAGCACCATCGGATCCTTTATAATTTCCTTAGCATCAGACGGGTTCTTTTCTTTCCGGGCTACAGCAAGCACACTTTCTTTGTCATTGCTCAACAGCAGTCGTTCATATAAATGGCTGTCTACCTGTCGCTCTAATTGTCGCGCCGACCAGTTGTTTTTTTCCGTTTCAGCTATGTAAAAGCTCCTTTGGTCTTCGGATTCAAGGCTGATTAATTTCCTGTAATGGGTCCAGGTCAATTGTGAACGCAGTGCGTGCACAATTGGGAATGTGCGGTAAAATTGCCGGAACAAGTTGAGGTTCCTCGTTGAAAACCCCGATCCGAACTCAGGTTGAAGTGCTGAGGACAGGAATTTGATCAGCTGATCACCGTAAGTTGCGCGGTCTTTACCTCCCTGCTCTTCTTCGAAGATCCGCTGTCCAAGGTTCCAGTACATCACAACACGTTCCTGATCTACCGCTTGTACCGCCCTCTGGCGTGAGGAAGCTATGATAGACTTGATATCCTCTATAATTTTGTTGTCGAACTGCATAACTATTCGCTTTAAAAGTCCTTACTCAATTAGTATAGTTCAGGCCAACCTTCGCTTTAGGGCAGCCATGTCTTCACTGATCTTCTTTTCCAATACCTTTGCATAAATCTGTGTGGTCGCTATTTTAGTGTGCCCAAGCATTTTACTGACGGTTTCAATAGGAACGCCGTTAGAAAGCGTGACGGTCGTAGCGAACGTGTGCCTGGCCAGATGAAAGGTGACGTTCTTTTTTATCCCACACAGGTCGGCGATTTCTTTCAGGTAGCTATTCACTTTCTGGTTAGAGATCACAGGGAAAATACTATTGTTCGCCAATGAACGCACATGTCCTTTATACTTTTTTAATATCCGTATCGCCTCTGGGAGTATAGGGGTATTGACCGGGATATCGGTCTTTTGCCGGCAGGTACGAATCCAAAGTTCACCGTCCGACGCCTCTACGATATTATCCGGTGTTAAATTGATGACATCGACATAGGTCAAGCCAGTATAGCAGCAGAACACAAATAGATCCCGGACCATATCAATACGTTCGATCAAAAATTCTTTCTCTGTTATCACGGCAAGCTCTCGTTCAGAAAGATGCTCACGGTTAACCTTCAGGATTTTCAACCGGTAATTAGTAAAAGGATCTTTAGTCATCCATTCCAGTCTGATAGCCATATGAACCATCTTCTTTAGCCGGATGATATGCTTCATCACACCGTTATTATTCAGCGGCTTTTGATGATCCTTTGGCTTGTGGTTACGCAGGTATGTCTCAAAGTCCTGGATGAACTTGTAGTTGAGTTCATGGAGATAGATATCGGTGGATTTGTGCTGAGCCTGAAGGAATTTCACTAAATACCGCTGCGTAACGTAATAGTGTTTTAAGGTGCTCCATTTCAGCGTACTCGTCGCACTGTGATTGTGATATTCAACCAATTCGCTCAGGCTATGCGCCTCCTCGGACGTTCCAAGAAACCCATCCTTCACCATATCCGCAGACACCATCTTTCCCTTAAGGACGAGATTTTGATAACAGTTGCCTAATGCGAGGCGAACCTCTTCCAGATAACTGTTTAAGGATTTAATTTCTCCACGAACTCCCTTTGCATGACCCCGTGCTGCATCCCAACTGGAAAGTTCAACTGTTTTCTTCAAGGCCATGGAGATCCGCTGACCATTCACGGTAATCCTCGCATAAATCGGGGCTTTCCCATCTTTCACTTTATCTGCTCTGACTGTAAAGTGCACTCCAAACGACTGTGATGTTTTCATAAAATTCAATTTTTCAGGTTTTCAAATTCTTTTGTTCCATCCTGATTGACAGCGTTTTCCCTGAAAGTATTTGGCGTAATTATCTGTATATTAGATCATTAAACCACTTTTTGGTACCTCAAAGGTAAAAACCGAAAACAGGTATCCGAATAGGTACCGAGAACCTTGAATTTCTTTGTAGTTGTTTGAAAGGGAATTAAATAAAAAACCCTGTAAATCAAGTAGTTTACAGGGTTTCGTACGACTTTGAATTCGTACTAGGTGCGCCCACCTGGGCTCGAACCAGGGACCAAAAGATTATGAGTCTTCTACTCTAACCAACTGAGCTATGGGCGCCTTTGCCCGGCGTGGCTGAAGCAAAGCCGGGTTGTTGATTAAGGCTGCAATTTTACACAAATCCCCCGTAATTCTAAAATAGAATTTGCAAAAGTTTGAATTCGTTCCAGGGAGGGGCCATATAGCCTAGTGACAATCGAAATGTCGTTCTTGTGTCAGAATTCACAACAGGGAAACAGCCGTTGAAAATCTTCACCTTCTCTTCATCTTGCCTTCCTACCTTTATATTAAACTAAAAAATAAACTATGAAAAAGTTAATTCTTTCAGCTGCAATCGCATTATTTACAGTAACTGCTTTTGCACAAACGAACAATGGCAAGAATAAAAACAAGCAGCACGAGCCTATGGAACAGAATTCCGACCGTGAGGCGAAAGATAAAACCAGGAAAGATAAGTCTGATAAAGACGATGCTGATCACAGTGTATATGACGTAAATCAGGACGGGGTTTTTTCTCCGGAGGAAAAGGAAGCCCGCAAAGCTGATAAAATGGCGCGCAAAGAAGCCCGTAAAGCTGAGCGCGACATGGACCGTAATGACGACGGCTTGCTGAACGGATCAACCGGGAAGGATAACCATGGCGGCAATGTAAGCGGTACCACGAGAGGTACTGATCTTCAGGGAAGGGAGAAAGGTGAGGCAGTGAGCGGAGTGGCCCGCACAAATGGAAGAGGCGGTGACAGGATCCAGCGCGGTGGTTACACAGGCAATCCTGGTAAAGCTGCCAGACCAGCCGGGTCCGGCAAACCTACTGCCGTTGGTCGCAAAATGAAATAATGATTGTTTAGGTTGATAGTGAAGGCCGCCCCCTAGTCAGGGGCGGCTTTTTTATTGTTAAATTATTGGTAACTTATAGGATCAAACCTTCTCATGAAGAAGCAATTACCATGGTGTGCTACCTATGTGTCACTCATGATACCCTGACAAACCGGGGGCAAGCTTACGAGGCGAGCCAGGTGAAGATTCAGCTAATTTCTGCCGAAGCCTGGATCTTATTTAAGCAAGGTAAAATCGAGCAGAGATTAATAAATATCTCCACTCAAAAGGCATCAGACCGGCCTGAGATCTCAAAAGCAATCGCTGCTCTGAATTGATATAAATAACAATCCTTATGGGATTGACAGAGCTGGCACATGCTGGTTCAAATCCATAACTTAGCGCCTCTGCAGTGATATAAGCACAGTTATACTAAGATATAGAATGAACCTAAAGGAAATTAAAAACATCATCTTCGACTACGGCAATGTGATCTTCATGATCGACTTTAAACGCACTCAGCACAGCTTTACTGAACTTGGAATAAAAAACGTCGAACGTTTTTTCGCGCATACGGGTCACGACCCACTTTTTGACAAATTCGAACAAGGGCTTATTTCCTCTGCGGAATTCAGAGACGGCATTCGCCGGATCACCGAAAAACCTGACCTGACTGATGAGCAGATCGACCGGGCCTGGAATACGCTGTTAATCGGTATAACTCCCGGGAATCACGATCTTTTACTTTCAGCAAAGAAGAAATACCGTACTTTTTTACTCAGCAACAACAACGAGATCCATTATAAATGGATTATGGAATACCTCAAGAACGAATTTCACCTGCCTTCAAATGAGGTTTTCTTTGAGAAGGACTATTACTCGCATCTCATGAAAATGCGTAAACCAAATGCTGACATATTTCAGTTCGTTCTGGATGCCCATGATCTTAAACCGGCAGAAACCTTGTTTATTGACGACAGTCCGCAGCATATCCGGACGGCCGCAAGCCTGGGACTGAACACGCATTTATTAACTGCTGACGAGACATTGGAGGAGTATATGTATTCGTCAGGGCTTTTAAGCAGGGAGTAATGCAAAGGATAAGAAGCAGGAAGCATGGACGCGGGAGGCAAGAACCAAGCTCCGTCGACTATTACACGGGCAACAAGGGTCAATATACCCCGCCGGAGCGGGCGGACTGAGGATAGAGAATTGTTCTTTTGGGATCTAAAACATTTCTCCAACGAGTCCTGTTATCCAGGTATTATGGCAAATCCAATAGAACAACCGACACTTGTGGGAACCTTAAATAAGTTGAAAGCCGAGGGTTATACCCATGATTTCAACATCCACAATAACGAACTTAAAAGTGGTGATATCACCTTAAGCCCGAAAGAATTCGAGATAGTAAAAGTATACCGCTTTGAAGGTGCCAGCGACCCTGACGATAACTCAATCTTGTATGCCATCAGGGCACTGCATCACGATGTAAAGGGGACACTCATCAATGCTTACGGCACTTATGCAGACGAGAATGCGGATGACCTGTTAAGAAAGCTCGATACTCCGGTACCGGAGTAGGTATCGGGTATGAGGATTCGAATTTAAATTTTGAATTGCGCTGCAATTTTACGGGCGTGGTATAGAGGTCCCCCGCTTTCGCGGGGATCTTCGCCTCTGTTCCTTCACAATAAGCTTCAACTCGCGCCCCATTTGCCCGGCGACTGAAGTATTCTCTTCCGCCCGGCGGAACAAATAGGGCATAACTGCTTTCACAGGGCCGTAAGGCACGTATTTTGCGACGTTGTACCCGGAGGCGGCGAGGTTAAAGCTCAAATTATCGCTCATGCCTAACAGCTGAGAGAAATAAACGTGATCGTGATCATGCTTGATCTTCTTTTTATCCAGAAGCTCAGCAAGTAAGCGGCAGCTCTCTTCATTATGAGTGCCCGCTACGAAAGCAAGGGTATTGAGATGGCTTACGCAGAATCTCAGGGCGTCATTATAATCCTGGTCCGTTTCTTCTTTCGTAGCGTTTATGGGAGATGGATAAGCCATTTCAATTGCTCTCTTCCTCTCCTTTTCCATGTATGCCCCGCGAACTAATTTTGCTCCTAAAATAAACCCTTCGGTAAAAGCCAGCTTGGTGTCTTCCTTGAGACATTCCAGTACGTTACTGCGGTATAGCTGGTAGGTATTGTAAACGATTGGTTGATTCTGGTTATACCGCCGCATCATTTCCAGTGCCAGCTCATCGATACTATCCTGGATCCAGGTTTCTTCCGCATCGATCATCACTCTTACACTTTTTTCATGGGCCAGGGAACATATCCTGTTTATCCGGTTTGAAACTCTCCCGAACTCAGCTTTCTCAGCTTCATTAAGTGCTCCCCTGGCATCCCGTTTCGCTATAAGGTCGAACCTGCCCAGGCCTGTAACTTTAAATACGGTAAGCGGAATACGGGCATCGCCGTCGGCACGGTTTATAGTATTTACGATCTCTTCGCAGGTAGCCTCAAAAGCCTTTTCATCGTCTTCCCCTTCCACAGAATAATCCAGGATCGAACCTACCCTTCCCTTATGCAGCTGACTAATGGTCGCTTCACATTCTTCAATGGTTTCACCGCCGCAAAAATGCTTGAATATGGTAGCTTTAATCAGGGGCTTTATTGGTAAATGGATGAACATCGCAAACCTCGTCAGCGGCGGACCGATCGTGGTAAGCAGCCTCACGCTGATGATCTTAAACAGCCAATAGGCACGCCGCAGATCGGAATTTGATTTCCCTCTGAAGGCAATTTCTGTATTATCGAAGTCGGGCGACCCGTTGGATGGTCTTAATTGGTTAGCATCAGGATTGTGCATTGGACAAAGATAGCAATGGAAGCGAGAAACGAGAAACGAGATGCGAAAGACGAGAAGCAAGAGATGGGATTTGAGGCGGGAACAAAGATTAAAGAGCAAAGACGTCTACAAGACGTCAAAACTGGCCGTACGATAGTTCTTCTTTTCCATCCAGCCTCGTTCGATTGGTATTTATGCAGTCTTTGTTCTTTGTTCCTTATTCTTTACTCCTATTTCCTAACTTTGCCCCCATGCTTGATTTCAAATTAGAGGGAGAATTTATCCAGCTTATCCAACTGCTCAAGGCAACAAACCTTGTCGCAAGCGGCGGCGAAGCCCAGATGGTTGTTTTAGATGGATTGGTGAAATGTAACGGTGAGGTGGATTATCGTAAACGGTTAAAAGTACGTCGCGGGGATATCATTGAATTCAATGGCACAAAAATAAATGTACAATGAAGCCTATCAGCAGTATAAGTTACCCTATCTATTTTCAGGACAGTCTCGGAGAGTTAAACAATTTCATTTCTGAGAACAATTACTCTAAAGTTTTTATACTGGCCGACAGCAATACAGAGATTCACTGCCTGCCCGCAGTCCAGGATGTTTTAAAGGACATTGATTACGACCTGATCGAGGTAACTCCCGGTGAAGAAAATAAAAATATAGACTTCTGTATAGGCATCTGGAGGATGCTTCTTGATTTTGGTGCCGAGCGGAGCAGTCTGATGATAAATCTGGGTGGAGGGGTAATAACCGACATGGGAGGATTTGCTGCGTCTACATTTAAACGGGGAATTGATTTTGTGCAGGTTCCTACTACCTTGCTTTCGCAGGTTGACGCCTCGGTAGGCGGAAAGACGGGCATTGACATGGACAGTGTAAAAAATATCATAGGCACATTCACCCAGCCTAAAGCAGTTTTTATACACACCGGTTTCCTTAGTACCCTTGACGAGCGAGAGATCCGGTCGGGATTCGCAGAGGTAATTAAACATGGCTTAATCTATGACCGTTCGCTCTTCGAAAAAGTAAGAACCGCGGGACCTGAAGGCCTGAATGACGACATTATCTACAGGTCTGTTGAAATAAAGAACGAAGTTGTTAAAGAAGATCCCTTCGAAAAAGGATTGCGCAAGATCCTCAATTTCGGCCATACCATCGGGCACGCGGTTGAAAGCTATTCATTAAGCCATGGTCATTCTCCGCTTTTACACGGAGAAGCTATAGCTATTGGTTTTATATGCGAAGCTTATCTTTCATTTAAGAAAAATGGGCTGAGCCAGGCAGACCTGGATGAAACTGTAGCCGCGATAAGGGCAGTGTACCCTGTGTACAATCTTAAAAAAGAAACCTACCCCGCCCTGCTCGACATCATGAAGAATGATAAGAAGAATAGCGGGGGGAATATCAGTTTTTCTTTATTGAGTGAAATCGGAACGTGTGGGTTTGATGTTTTTTGTACGGAAGAGGAGATATTCGAGAGCCTGGACTATTATAGTTCTAAGTGATACGTTGTACGTTTTACGTCTGGGCGGATAACAGAGCGTTTAGAAACGTACAACGTATAACGTAAAACTTATCACTTTCCCCCGGGCGGATAACAGAGCGTTTAGAAACGTACAACGTATCACGTAAAACTTATCACTTTCCCCGGGCGGATAACAGAGCGTTTAGAAACGTACAACGTATCACGTAAAACTTATCACTTTCCCCCGGGCGGATAACACAGCGTTTAGAAACGTACAACGTATCACGTAGAACGTATAACTCCCCCGGGGCGGCCGCAGTAGCAAATAATATTTTCATTTTTATCTTGACAAAGAGAAATAACTTTGTACATTTGGCACACAGAACAAAAAATGAACATTAACAACACATATTACTTCGCTTATTTTTACTATCCACAGTAAGAGCGGGGAGAATATGCAATAATCTATAAAGAAATTAGCACAAAGTCCCTGCCGCAAGCAGGGACTTTTTTTATGAAATAAAATGCAGAAGAAACGCGTAGCAATTCAGGGTACAAGGGCGTCTTTCCACGAAGAGGCAGCATTCAAGTTTTTCGGTACAGATATCGAAACAGTAGAATGCGACTCATTCAAGAGAACCTGTGATGTTCTTAAACAAAAGCAGGCCGATTATGTCGTTATGGCTATTGAAAACTCAATAGCTGGAAGTTTACTTCCTAATTATACCCTGCTTCGCGAATACAACTTCCCTATTGTCGGCGAAGTTTACCTGCCCATACAATTACATTTACTGGCATTGCCAGGGGTGAAATTCGAGGATATTAAGTACGTAACCTCGCACCCGATCGCGATTCGCCAGTGCAGCGACTTCCTGGACGAGTATCCTCAGCTGAAGGTAATTGAAAGCTCAGATACCGCGGCCTGTGCTAAAAAGATCCGTGAAGAAAACCTGACAGATACCGTGGCCATTGCAAACAGCCTCGCTGCAAAACTGTACGACCTGGAAGTTATGGAAAGGAGGATCGAGTCTAATAAAAAGAATTATACGCGTTTCCTGATCCTGACGGATAAGGCAGTAGAAAATGCTTCATTTAACAAAGCATCCCTGAGCTTTCAGGTTGGTAACTCGGTTGGCTCGCTGGCAGAAGTCCTAAATATACTTTCGGATCATCAGATCAACCTGAGCAAGATCCAGTCGATGCCGGTGCTGGGAAAACGAAATGAATATAATTTCTATGTCGATGTGGAGTGGAAAAGCCAGCCCGATTATGATGCTGCCATCCGCAAGGTTTTGAAGCATACAGTGAACTTTACGATTATGGGCGAGTACGTCAAGAATGATAAAGTTTAAAAGGAACTTAAAATTTACTGCTTATAACTTACTACTTACAACTTATACAAAAATAAAATGAAACTTAATTTAAAACTACAGCCAATTAGTACATGGCTTAATCAAACAAGTGAGCCATTATTAATCGCGGGGCCTTGTAGTGCAGAAACAGAAGATCAATTACTGGCAACAGCACACTTAATTGCGAAAACAGGAAAAGCATCAGTTCTTAGAGCTGGTATATGGAAACCGCGCACCCGTCCGGGAGAGTTTGAAGGTATTGGAAGTATTGGATTAGAATGGTTAAAACGCGCTAAGGCAGAAACCGGATTACCTACAGCCGTTGAAGTTGCCACGGCAAAACATGTTGAAGAAGCGCTGGCTGCTGGCGTGGATATCCTTTGGGTTGGAGCACGTTCTACGGTAAATCCTTTTACTGTTCAGGAAATTGCTGATGCCCTGAAAGGCGTTGACATCCCGGTGATGGTGAAGAACCCGGTAAACCCTGACCTGCAATTATGGATCGGTGCTTTAGAGCGTATTAACAACGCAGGCATCACTAAGCTGGCGGCTATTCATCGCGGCTTCTCATCGTTTGAGAAAACTGCCTTCCGTAACGAGCCGATGTGGGAACTTGCTATCCAGCTTAAAACCCTTTGCCCGGAGCTTCCAATCATTAATGATCCCAGCCACATTTGCGGTAACCGCGAACTGATCCCATACATTTCTCAAAAAGCACTTGATATGGACATGCAGGGATTGATGATCGAATCACACCTTGACCCTTCAGTGGCGTGGACAGATGCGAAACAACAGCTAACTCCTGCTGCCCTGGCTGAATTAATGGACCACCTTACATTGCGTAAACCAGAGATCAGGGATAAAGAATTTACCGATAAACTGGCTTCTCTAAGAGAAAGCATTGATAGAATAGACGACCAGATCATCCAAAAAATTGCTGAACGGATGCAGGTCGTTCAAAAGATCGGCGAATACAAGAGAGATAATGGCGTAACCATTCTTCAGGTTAACCGCTGGGACCAGATCATGCACAAGAGGAGCGCTTTTGCAAGTGCATTAAAGCTTGATCTTAACTTTACAGGAAAATTCCTTGAGCTGATCCATAGCGAATCTATTCGCAAGCAAACTGAGATCATGAACGACAAACCGGTTGTTGAAGAAAAATGAGTTCAGCAAGCGTAAAGATTTCAGCTGCAGAAAAGAAGCCGTCAGGTACGATATACCTGACGGGCTCGAAAAGTGAAAGCAATCGGGCGCTGATCATGCAGGCAATAAGTAAGTCGGCCGTTCACGTGAAGAATGTTTCAGAAGCTGCCGATACGGTTACTTTACTCGGCATCTTACAGGGAAAAGCTCAAAGCTCAAAGCTCAAAGCTCAAAGCTCAGGGCTCCAAGCTCAAAGCTCAGGGCTCCAAGCTCAAAGCCCAAAGCTCATCGACATTGGCCCGGCAGGTACGGCTATGCGCTTCCTGACTGCCTATTATACTTTGCAGGATGGCGAAATTATACTTACCGGTTCTGCCAGGATGAAAGAACGCCCTATCGGGATCCTGGTAGATGCGTTGCGTGAACTTGGCGCTGAGATAGCGTATACTGAAAAGGATGGTTACCCGCCGATCAGGATCAAAGGGCCGCTGAAACAAAAGTCTGGAAGTGTTTCCATAAAAGGGAATATCAGCAGCCAGTATATTTCTTCGCTCCTGCTCGTTGGCCCCTTGCTCGAACAGGGGCTTGAATTGGTGATCGAAGGGGAGCTGACTTCGAAGCCATATGTGGAAATGACCCTGGCTATGTTATCCCAGGCCGGGATAAAATATACATGGAAGGATAATGTTATCAGCATTCCTAATCAACCCTACGCTGATTCAGTGATCAGTGTAGAACCAGACTGGAGCGCCGCATCTTATTGGTATGCGATAGCTGCACTTTCTGAAGAAGCTGAGCTTTTTCTTCCCGGATTGAACGCTTATAGCCTGCAGGGCGACAGCAAGATCACGGAGATCATGGCTAATTTCGGGATCACCTCACAATTTAAGGATGGTGGTGTGTGCCTGAAAAAAGAACCAAAAAAGGTGGAACGCAAGATCTTTGATTTCAAAGAATGCCCGGATCTGGCGCAGACTGTAATTGTGGTTTGTGCTGCTTTAGGGCACGAAGCAACCTTTACCGGCCTTGAAACACTGAAGATCAAGGAAACCGACCGGGTAAATGCCCTCCAGGTAGAACTTGCCAAAATCGGGGTCAAACTTATTGAGAAGAATCAGACTTATAAACTGGATTGTTCAGAAAGGGACCTAAGCAAAAGCATTAAAGTCAACACCTATGATGACCACCGCATGGCGATGGCATTTGCGCCACTGGCCATGGTTTTAACTGAGCTTGAGATTGAAGACCACCGCGTAGTGGACAAGTCATACCCTCATTTCTGGAGCGATCTGGAAAGTATTGGTTATGAAGTAAATACCGTAAATAATTAAATACCCCGACTTCAGGTAGGGGAATGTAGAATTCTTATTTTAATTGACAATCATGGCAGGCAATTCATTCGGGCAATTATTCCGCATCACAACCTTTGGAGAATCACATGGTGAGGCTATCGGTGTAATAATTGACGGCTGCCCTTCAAATCTCGAGATCGACATGGATTTTATCCAGTCGGAATTGGATAAACGCAAACCCGGACAATCGAAAATAACAACCCAGCGGAAAGAAAGCGATACGGTTAAAGTCCTTTCAGGGATCTTTGAAGGCAAAAGCACCGGAACGCCTATTGCTATGGTCATTCCGAATGAAGACCAGCGTTCGAAAGACTACTCTCATATTAAAGATGCGTACCGCCCTTCACATGCAGACTATACCTATGATGCAAAATACGGGCACAGGGATCATCGCGGCGGGGGCAGGTCATCGGCCCGCGAAACCGCGGCGAGGGTTGCTTCGGGTGCAATTGCAAAATTGCTGCTTAAACAGGCGGGTATAGAGATCTTTGCACATGTGTCGTCTGTCGGAACTATCGAATCGCCTAATGTTGACCTGAATTCACTCAGTGAGCTTTTGGAGATCCGGGAAAGTAATATCGTACGTTGTGCTGATCCGGCAACAGCAAATCAAATGATCGACCTGATCGATTCCATAAGAAAAGACGGCGATACTGTAGGCGGGAAAATTTCCTGTGTGATCCGGAATTGCCCCGTAGGATTGGGTGATCCGGTGTTTGATAAGCTTCATGCTGACCTTGGAAAAGCGATGCTAAGTATCAATGCGGTCCATGGTTTTGATTACGGCTCTGGTTTTGACGGTTCGGAAATGCGCGGGTCGGAACATAATGATCTTTTTGTGCCGCCGGGTACAGATGAGAATAACAGGTTTAAAACCCTCACTAATTTCTCAGGCGGAATCCAGGGCGGTATTTCTAATGGCATGGACATCACCTTCAGGGTGGCCTTTAAGCCTGTAGCTACCATTATGCAGAACCAGGAGAGCCTCGACTCAGCCGGTAACGCAGCAAGCGTACAGGGAAAAGGCAGGCACGATCCATGCGTAGTGCCCCGCGCTGTTGCTATCGTAGAATCGATGGCAGCGCTCGTACTGGCAGATCATTATTTAAGGAATAAGGTGGTTCGAGGCCCTTCCCCGATTTAATCGGGGATCTCCTCCAGACGCGGCGCAGCTCGCGTCCTCTATACATTTGGATGTAGCAGAGTTTAAAATCCAGCGTAGCTTTAATTTAGTTTGAAAAGCTAGATTTAGTTTGAAAAGTTAGATTGCAGGCGTAATTTCGAAGTAGACACGGCGGCTTGGGCCGCGTGTCATCCGGAGATCCCCGGCCAAGTCGGGAAAGAGTCTTAATACAACCCCGGAAACTTCTCCGGGTTACTATCATTCATCATCTCATAAATGATTTCAATCACATCGTCTATAGATGGTTTGGTAAAATAATCTCCATCAGAACCATAAGGCGCACGATGAGCTTTAGCCGTCAGCGTACGTGGTTTGCCATCTAAATATTGATAGCCATTCTGCACCTCCAGGATCTGCTGTAAAATAAAAGCTGAAGAGCCTCCCGGAACATCCTCCCCTACAATAAGCAATTTATTGGTTCGGCGTAATGATTCAACGCAAAGCTTATCGAGGTCAAAGGGTAAGAAAGTCTGAGGGTCTACTATTTCAACCGAAATACCCATCTTATCCAGTTCCTCCGCTGCTTCCTGAACCACCCTTAATGTCGAACCATAAGACACCACAGTAATATCAGATCCCTGCCTGAGAATTTCAGCTTTGCCCAGTTGAACAGTAAATTCACCGACATTCGACGGCAACCTTTCTTTAAGGCGGTAACCATTAAGGCATTCTATTACTAAAGCCGGCTCATCGCCTCTTAATAATGTATTATACATACCTGCCGCCTGGGTCATATTCCGCGGCACACATATATGTATTCCCCGGAGGGCATTAATTATAACACCCATCGGAGATCCTGAATGCCAGATACCCTCCAGGCGGTGCCCTCTTGTACGGACGATAAGCGGTGCCTTTTGCCGGCCTTTTGTCCGGTAGCTAAGCGTAGCCAGGTCATCACTCAATATATTTAATGCATAAAGCAGGTAGTCCAGGTATTGGATCTCAGCAATGGGGCGCAAGCCACGCATCGCCAGGCCTATCCCCTGACCCACAATGGTCATTTCACGGATACCGGTGTCTGAAATGCGCATTTTACCAAACTTAGCCTGCAAACCTGCGAAGCCCTGGTTTACATCACCAATGGCTCCAACGTCCTCGCCAAACGCTACCACCCGTGCATCACGGCTAAAATTAGCTTCGAAGCAGGCATTTAATATCTCACGTCCGTCTACAGACCTGGCACCCTCGTTATATTCAGGCGCAACAGCAGCGATATTTGACGGCGACTCGGCGGTACCTGTAAAAAGCTTGGAATTATACCTCTCAAAATTACTCTCATGCTGCTCTTTATACCAGGCTAAAAGCTTCTCCTTAGCTTCTGATCTTTCGCTCCTTAAGGTGCGTGCCGCATTCCGCACCAGCCCGATCACGTCCTTACGGGATAGATCTGAACTGCTCAATAATGCTTCTGCATCGGCTATAAGGCTCTCGTTTCCGGTCTCCGCAATTAACTTCGCAGCTACCTTAAGCTCGGTTTTCATAACAGCATTAAAATCTGCCCATGCGGCTTTCTGACAATCCCTGATATAGGATTTTGCCGTATTTTCAAGCTCTGTTAACTCTTCATCAGAAGCAACAGCAGATTCAATCATCCACTTTCGCATCTGAAGCATGCAATCGTATTCATTTTCCCAGTCGATCCGGGCCTTATCTTTATAACGTTCATGAGAACCCGAGGTAGAGTGGCCTTGCGGCTGCGTCATTTCGGTTACATGAATCATCACCGGAATATGCTGTTCACGGCAAATTCGAATCGCTTTCTCATACGTCTCGCAGAGGCCCGGATAATCCCACCCCCTGACTTTGAAAATCTCGTAGCCTTCACCCGCTTCATCCCGTTGAAATCCTTTTAATATTTCTGATATATCCTGCTTTGTGGTCTGATACTCAGCCGGTACCGAAATTCCATAGGCATCATCCCAAATGGAAATGGCCATTGGTATCTGCAATACGCCAGCGGCGTTTATGGCTTCGAAAAATATCCCTTCAGATGTGGATGCATTGCCGATAGTGCCAAAAGCAACTTCATTGCCGTCAAGGGAAAACTTATGAAGATCTTTTAATGCCTTGTTATTCCGGTACATCTTGGATGCCAGGGCCAGACCCACCAAACGTCCCATCTGTCCGCCTGTAGGCGATATGTCGGCTGATGAATTTTTACTTGCAGTAAGGTCAACCCAATCACCTTCTTCGTCTAGTGTACGTGTTGCAAAGTGACAATTCATTTGCCTGCCGCCCGATGCAGGATCGGCATCAGGATCAGTATTAGCATATAGCTGGGCAAAGAATTGAGGCATGGTGAGCATCCCCGCAGCGAACATGAAGGTCTGATCCCGGTAATAGCCTGAACGCCAGTCGCCCGCTTTAAACACCTTTGCCATAGCTAGCTGGGCTATTTCCTTCCCGTCACCGAAGATGCCAAATTTGGCCTTCCCGGTAAGAACTTCCTTGCGTCCTAAAAGACTTGCCTGGCGACTTTCATAAGCAATTTTGTAATCGTTTATAATAATGCTTCTGAAATCGTCAAAGCTTAATTCTTCCTGATCCGGGAAATTGTTCTCTATCACCTGGGTTCCTTTCATAGCCTAGCTTGTGGCTCAAAAATAACAAAAGAGTGCAGGAAAAGATAATCGGTGCGCAAAATATTAGTTTGAAATCTACGAGTTATGCCAAATTTTAAATTATTGCCAAACCTAAACAAGTGATATTCCGCTTGTTGGAATGATTTTTGAAATATGTAAATTAGTTTATATTTGTTTTAAACCAAATCATGATATGAAACATTTTATGAAATTATGTGCAGTAATCATTGCCTTTATTGGTTTTACTGCCATGCAGGACGATACAAAAGCAGATTTTAAGTTTGAGAAAGAAACGCACGACTTTGGGAAGATAGCCCAGGGGAAACCAGTGAGCATAGATTTTGTCTTCACAAATGTGGGCGAAGAGCCGCTTATAATTTCAAATGTGGAGTCAACCTGCGGCTGTACTGTACCTAAATATACAACGGCACCAGTCCCGAAAGGGGGAAAAGGTACCATCACGGTAACCTTTAACGCAGCCGCTGTACAACCCGGCTTCACAAAGGCCGTCACAATTAAATCGAACGCCCGGACACCTGTTAAGGTGCTTTATATTAAAGGGGAAGTTGTGGCTTCCAGCACCCGGTAAGGATCAAAATATTTATGTGCAAACCTCTCCCTAAGCGGAGAGGTTTTTTTATTTTTGCGCCATGCCGCAAATATCAAATAAAGGCAGGCAGATGCCAGCCTCCCCTATCCGTAAGCTTACGCCGTTTGCCGATAAAGCAAAACGCGATGGCAAGAAAGTATTTCACTTAAATATCGGCCAGCCGGATATCGAAACCCCTGAGGGTATGCTGAATGCAATCAAGGATATCGACTTTAAGGTATGGGCGTATACGCCGTCGGAAGGCACCCTGGTTTACCGGACTAAGCTTACTGAATACTACAATAAACTAAACTATAATATTGATCCGTCACAAATATTGGTAACCGTTGGCGGGTCTGAAGCCATTACGATAGCCATGCAGGCATGTGTGAATGAAGGGGACGAGATCATTATACCCGAACCGTTCTATGCAAACTACAATGGATTTGCATGCATGAGTAATGTAGTAGTAAAACCTATACTCTCTTTTATTGAGAATGGCTTTGCACTACCTGCAATCAGTGAATTTGAAAAGCTGATCACCCCTAAGACCAAAGCGATCATTATTTGTAATCCAAATAACCCGACCGGGTACTTATACTCGAGGGAAGAGCTTGAAGCGCTGAAAGTATTGTGTTTGAAATACAACCTCTTCCTGTTCTCTGATGAGGCTTATCGCGAATTTTGTTATGATGGCAGAGAATTCATCTCGCCAATGCACCTCGAAGGACTTGAAGAACATGTAGTCGTATTGGATACAGTTTCAAAAAGATACAGCGCCTGTGGCGCGCGTCTGGGATGCTTAATCACCAAAAACAAAGAAGTTATCGCTGCAGGTTTAAAATTCGCACAGGCCAGGTTAAGCCCGGGAATGGTGGAACAAATTGCTGCAGCAGCCGCGGTTGATACGCCTGACAGCTATTTCGAAAAGGTGAACAAGGAGTATACCCTGCGCCGGGATACCCTGGTAAAACGATTGAATAATATCGCGGGAGTATTCTGTCCTAACCCGGGTGGTGCCTTCTATGTGGTGGCGAAGTTCCCGATCGACAATGCTGATAAATTCTGCCAATGGATGCTGGAAGAGTTCGAGTATGACAATCAGACAGTAATGATGGCTCCTGCGACAGGATTTTATAGTTCTGCCGGTACCGGAACGAATGAAGTACGATTGGCATACGTTTTGAATATTGAAGATCTGGAGTCGGCAATGACATGCCTGGAGAAAGCTTTACAGGTTTATCCCGGGCGGTCAAACTGATTCCAACAGGGATATCGCCGATTTTTCGTATCTTTGTATGATACTTTACCCCCCAAATAGACGGGCCCGACCGGAATTGACAGGATGGAGATAGGTATGTAAGCATGCAGCGCGTTGTGAGACTAGCGCTTAAATCTGAACTCTCAAAACACAATTGGCGAAAATAACTACGCCTTAGCTGCCTAATTTAGAATTAGCATAGCTTTTGTCCCGCTAAGTTCCGCTTTGTAGCTTAGCACCAGGGGCATCGAACAACAAAGCTGGCCAGGGCTTAATGGTGTGATAGCCCGGCAAGATAAGACATCTAAGGAAGAAGGTACAGGCGAGCGATTGGCCTTCCCCTTCCCGACAATAAAATAATTGCTAAGCACGTAGAAAGCATAATTTGTCCCATGTTTGGACGAGAGTTCGAATCTCTCCGGGTCCACTTGATGATCAAAAAAGCAGGCAGCAGCCTGAACGAAGCAAAAAAGCCAAGCCCCGCAGGGTTTGGCTTTTTTTGCGTAGTGAGGGATGCCCGAGCGCAGCGAGGCTGCTTTTTGATCCACTGCACGGGTTAGGAGATGATCAGCGCAGCTAATCTCAAATACACTTCACCCAATTCCCAAAGGGCTTGTTTTTTGCATAGCGAAAGATGCCCGAGCGCAGCGAGGCTGCTTTTTGATCCACTGCACGGGTTAGAGATGATCAGCGCAAGCTAATCACAAATACTTCACCCAATTCCCAAAGGGCTTGGTTTTTTTGCATAGCGAAAGATGCCCGAGCGCAGCGAGGCTGCTTTTTGATCCACTGCACGGGTTAGGAGATGATCAGCGCAGCTAAGCTCTCCGGGTCCACAGCATCCGCCCTGGCTTCAGCGATGGCGGGCTTTCTTTTAGCTCCCTAGGGAGGACGCAATCCACCAAAGGCAATTGCCCGGCTCAAAAGCTAAGCCTTCAGCAAGAAATCCTATTTCATCAAAACTTCCTAATTTTAACGAAAAAAACACAGTTATGAGAAAGCTTATCTACGGCATTAATATCAGTTTGGACGGTTGCTGTGACCATACTAAATTTAGTGGTGGCGACGATATCCAGGACTATTTCCGGCAACTGCTGCAAGAGGTTGATCTGCTTGTTTACGGACGTAAAACTTACGAATTAATGGTACCGTTCTAGCCGGAAGTGGCTAAAACGCAGACATTGAACGAAGCAGGCAATGCATTTGCAAAAGTTTTCACCGGTATTCCGCGAATAGTTGTATCCCGGACCCTGACGGACCTCGATGATGAACAAACAAGAATTATCAACGAAAACCTGAAAGAAGAGATCCTGAAGCTCAAGCAACAACCCGGAAAAGCGATCTCCACAGGAGGCGTGGAATTACCTGCACGATTGATAGAACTCGGCTTGGTGGATGAATTCCACATGATAGTTCATCCCACGATCGTGGGCGAAGGACGACGCCTGTTTGCTGAAATGCGCTTACCCGAAAGCCTGGGTTTAAAATTAACTTCATCGGAAACGCTGAGTTCCGGCTGTGTGGCACTGCGATATAAGAAGAACTAAGAGCAATTTAAAAGTAAGCCCCCGATAATAAAAGCCCCCCGTCAATAATATTTTGGTATTTTTATTGCTCCCTGGGAATCAGTCCTGAAAAGCTCAGGATGTTTTTGTTATCCGCATACCAGACCAAATGATAAAAAGATTACTGCTGACTTCACTGCTATTCCTCGGGCTGACCCAACATTCTAAAGCGAACTTCGACTTCAACAACAACTGCATCAGGGCCTACCAGGCTATTTTTGACCTTCGGCTTAACGATGCAAAAACACTTATACAGAACGAGAAAAAACAAAACCCAAATAACGGAATTACTATCCTTCTGGATAACTATATTGATTACTTTACCCTCCTCGCATCAGAGAATAAAGCAGATTACGAACGTCTGAAAAACGTTAAATCAACCCGGCTCAGTGCGCTTGAGAAGCAGGATAAAAATTCCCCTTATTATCTTTTCGCTCAGGCGGAAGTGAATCTGCAGTGGGGAATGCTAAAAAGCCGGTTCCAGGATTACATGTCCTCGGCCATGGATATCCGGAGAGCAGATAATTTACTTTCGGATAATGCGGCAAAGTACCCTTCATTCCTGCCAAACAGGAAAAGTGCTGGCTTAATCGACGTGATCTTCGGTTCGATTCCTTCAAACCTGAAAGGTGTAGTTGCGGCACTGGGGATCAAGGGAAACGCAGGTTCGGGAATCAGGACCTTAGAATCTCTTGCATCCAGTTTACCCAAGTCTCCTTACAGCTTTTACAAGGATGAAGTAGTGTTCTTTCTGTGTTACATAGAAACCGACCTGGTTCACAACAAGGCTAATTACGGTAAAATAATGGGCCTGACCTCAACCATGGACGATACGAGTCTTTTGAAAACTTACCTGCAGGGCTACGTCTCCGCAAGAAATGCACGTAATGACAGCGCGATACAATACCTGTTAAAAAGGCCAAAGGGAAGCGATTATATTAATTTCCCGGTGCTAAACTATCACTTGGGAAATGCCAAGCTTAACCGTATGGACAACGACGCTAACGTTTACCTGGTGAATTACCTGAAAGAATATAAAGGAATCAATTACATCAAGGATGCATACCTCAAACTGGCCTATTACTTTTATTTGAGGGGCGATAATGCTAAGTACAACACGTTCCTGAAGATGGTGAAAACCCAGGGAAGCCTGTATGACGAAAAAGATAAACAGGCGCTTAAAGAGGCAAACGATACTCCTCCGGATATGGATCTGCTAAAAGCGAGGCTTTATTTTGACGGTGGATATTATCCTAAAGCGCTGGCTGAACTCGCGGGCAAAGATGCAAGTGATTTTAAGTTAAAAAGAGACCAGATCGAATTTTATTATCGGCTGGGCAGGATATACGATGAGTCGGGAAGGGATGCCGATGCAATAGCGCACTACCAGAAAGCTATAAATGCTGGAAAACTCAGTTCTTATTATTATGCAGCGAACGCAGCCCTTAGCATCGGGAATATCTATGAAAAGAGAAACGATAAAGCTAAAGCATCTTCATTCTATAAGCAGGCGATCGCTATGAAAAACCATGAGTATGAAAATAGTATTGAGACTAAGGCAAAGGATGGGTTAAGACGACTCGAATATTAGTTTAATACTTGCTTTATTGAGCCAAGAACCAGGAGCCAAGAATCAAGATTATCCACGTCCTTATATCTTTATTCCCAGTTCTTATCTCCTGGCTCTACGCTTAGCGTCTTGGTTCTTGATTCTTGACTATTCTTCGGTGGTGAACCGAAATTGCTTTTGAACGGCAGCTCTATGATGAACATTGATCTCCCGTCCCAACCTACCAAAATCGAAATCGTGATTAGTACCGCAGTCGAGCATATGGAAATAAACTGAGGGTCTTAGGCTTTCAAAATATTCGATCAGGTTACTGCTCCAGAGCAACTGGCATTTACCTTCGATTTGAGGGACGATATGATTAATTCCGTCTTTCATCACAATCTCACGCACATGATTAGATTCCAGGTTTCCCTGCGGGTACATCAATAACAGGTTTCCTGGCTTATTCAGCAATTGGGCCGCGTAAGCGAGGCTTTCATTTACCGTAGCTGTGCCCGGAGCAATAGAGAAACAGCCAAAATACTTCAGCCAGGGGTTCATCTGCATCTGCTTCTTTAGGACCATAATGTAAAACCCTTCTAACCCTCGCTTCTTGTGGATCACATTCCAGCAAAGGTATGCTGCCCAGAATCCATCCCAAAAACTAAAATGATTACACATCAAAAGGTAAGAGTGGTTCGACTTAATATCCACTCCATTGACAATCATTTTGTTAAATCTCTTCCTTAAAAACCAATTCAGGAAAGTACCGGCAACCTTTATCAGCCAGGGGAGTTGCTTTGCTTTGATGATCATAATAAACCGGATAAAACTTTTGCAAAATTACGGTTGATCATATCATGATTTTCGTCAATGATTACCTGCCTTGCCAACTTTATTTTTGGGATAAGGATCCGGCCGATTGCTGGGGGATAGCTTTTATCGCGCGCACCAAATATGAACGCGCTTCTGATCTGATGCCGGTTAAGCATGCTAACGAATTTATCAGCATCCAGCTTCATAAAACGCATGTAGCTGGCACACGCATAAAAGCTAAAACGCAGCTCCGGACTTGATATCTCCCGCCAAAGAATATCGTATGCTTTCTGATCAATGATCCTTGCCTTCTTTAAGGCCGATAAAAATCCGGTCATACCTTTATCGCTGAGTGCCATCCGCTCGAGCACTTTATTGCCCAGGCGGTTTGCACTGAAGAAAGTAAGGATCCTGCCGGGCTTCATGCTCGAGGGAGCAGCAATAAAAAGCTCTTCAATACGCTCAGGTATCTCCTCAACAAGACTGGTAGCGTAATGTGAGCCCATAGAATAAGCGAGAATTGAAAACCGTTCCACTCTAACTGATTCGCAGAAATCCATAAAGAGAGCTGCCAACTGAGACTTTGAGATCCCTTGCTTAACGGCTGCGACACTTTGATCTTTCAACTTGGTTTCTTTGTGGAAGAACAGATCAAAACCATAAAAGGTGTACTGATCGCCCATACTTTCCTCAAGGATCTTAAACTGTCTGCCATGCATGCCATAACCATGGAAGCAAAACATCTTTTTAGCCCCACTGCCGAATTTATAGTAGTGCATAACAACAAGGTCATTTGAAAAGTAATGATCAGTCATGCTTCAGTTTTGCGAGGGCAATAGCGCAGGCATAATCACCATCATGACTAATGCTAAGGCTAATTTCCATATCTGTATAATCTTCCGGCAGATTTACTTTTGGGATTCCGGCAATTCCGGATCGTATTATCTCTATATTCTTGAATCCAAGAGGCTGATGATTAAGCTGCTTGACAGCTTTATATACCGCTTCCTTGGCAGCCCAGGTTGAGGCGAATCTTAAAAGCGGCTGGTTGAAACTTTCGCAATATTCTATTTCGTTTGAAGTGTAAACTTTTTTCTGAAAAAGTGTACTGAAAGAAGCATTGAAATCCGGAAGGAAGACAATATCGTTTCCAACGCTAAACTTCCGCAATTGCAGCTCAAATACCGCTTCGTCAATGCTATTCTTCATCAATCCCAATTCCCATAATATTAAACCCTCCATCCACGAAGTGAATGTTTCCTGTAACCTTCAGAGACAGGTCGGAAAAATAATATAGCGCTGTGTCAGCTACATTTTCAGCCGTTACGTTTCCCAGCGGAGCAGTTACTTTCCCTATTTTTCGAAGTTTTCTCACACCATTTATACCGCCTGAAGATGTCGTCATGACCAGGCCGGCTGAAACGGCATTCACCCTGACGCCACTTTTGCGAAAATAGCTTGCAAGGTACAACATGATATTTTCGAGAGCAGCCTTGTTTACCGACATACCCCCATAGCCAGGGAAAACCCGTTGTGATGCATTGTAAGTCAGGGTTAGGACTGAGGCATTCTTCGCAAGCAAGGGGCCGGCAACCCGGCATATCCTTAGTAAGGAATATGCACTGATGTTAAATGAATCCATCAAGTCTTCGAAAGGAATATCAATATAGGATGGAGCTGGTTCATCGCTACCCGGCAAACTGTAGCACATTACGTTCTGACTTCCAAATGCTACTCCGTGCAGTATGTAATCAATTGGACCTAAACCGCTATAGACCTTATTTAAAAACTGTGCAATAGCCTGCTCGTCGCGAACGTCGACATCGGAGGCGTAAGCAGTGTCCATACCGTGTGATTCCATAAGGAATAGCACTTCGTCCCTTGTTTCAGGAACGTAATTCAGCGCTACTTTACATCCGGATCGATGTAATTTCAATGCAACGTGGAAGGCAATAGAACTATCATTCCTTACTCCGAACACCGTCGCTATCTTATTTTTATTATCTATCATGCATCATCCTTTGAAACCAGGACTGCGCTGTTTGTTCCGCCGAATCCATAGTTTAAACATGCAATAGTATTTATTTTCTTCTTGAAACTTTCCTGGGGAAGCAAATGCCTGTAGCTTTTCAAAGCCACAGACGGTCCGTCCCATGTTTCAGCCTTCTGGATATTCTCGAGCTCCGGGTTCAGATCAACCGAATTAAGGCATGGCAATACAGCCTGCTCCCTAAGCATAAGCAGCGCAGTAATAAACTCAACAGCACCAGCAGCACCGAGCATATGCCCAAACTGAGATTTTGGTGCCGAAATATGATACCCCGAGTCGCCTAAGACGTCAACCACACTTAACAGTTCAATCGGATCTCCTGCAGGGGTGGATGTACCGTGAACCTTCACAACGTCCGGCTTGATTCCGGTATTCGCCAGCAAGCCTTTCCAAAGTCTGCGCTGGCCGCCAAACGAAGGATAAAACATATCTCCATCACCGTCGGAATTGTTGTAATAACTATCAATTACACCAAGTATGTTTGCTCCGCGGCCTTTAGCCAATTCATATTCCTCCAGGCAGACGATCCCTGCGCCAAACGAGCATACGAAGCCATTCCTGTTCATATCAAACGGCCTGGAGCTTTCCTCGGGCGCAAATCCACGGCTCAGTACCTGCATGGAATCAAATCCAATAAGAGATTCGAGAGAAGTAGTTTCCACTCCGCCAGCTATCACGCGATCCTGCATCCCAAACTTAATCAGGCGGTAAGCATGGCCGATATTACCAAGCCCGGTTGCACAGGCTGAAACTATCCCTTCACAAACGCCCCTGTTTCTTATAAGACAGGAAACATTTGCCGCCTCACGGTAAACCATTGCCCTGTCTACAGTATGTGCACCTGGGGAACGTGACTTTCCCCCTTTTTGGAAGAAATGATGCCATGCCGGCCGTAATAGTGCATGTCCGCAACCTCCCGAGCCTATAACAACGCCTGTAGCTTCTGACTGAGTGTCCTCAGTTGACCACCCAGCCATGCTGATCGCATCCATGGTTCCGAGCATCGCCCATATACTTCCCATATCTGCCGTAGCCAGATTAGCCGGAGGTATTCTCTTTAGCAGATCAACGTATACCTCAGGGTAGTTCTCCACGATAGTGGAATAAACGGTATCCAGGTTCACCTCGGCATCCGTAATATAACCCGCGACTTTCGACCGCACTTGCTTATCACAGGCAACTGCCTCGTCCCAGGTCCTGATAAGACTCTTATTAGAAAACAGCTTATCTGAAAAGTCGTTCAAGTCTGAACAGGTCGGAAAAACCCCTCCCATTCCTACAACAGCAACTTTTCTTCCCTGCAGCTCCATCTAAGCTCTTTCCTTAGCCCTGATTACCAGATCTACGATATCTTTTACCTTCGAGCCCATATCGTCGATATCATCGTCCTCAAATTCAACTTCAAACTTCTGCTCGGCTTTCGCAGCAATGTTGATCAGTTCAGTTGAGGGTGTATTTAAGTCGGCTATAAAATCTGTTTCCTCGGTAACGTTTGTCAGCTTTTCCGGGTCTATGGTACGCACCGTTCGCAAAATTTCTACAAGGCCGTCGATTATTTCCTGTCTTTCCATTATGTACTTGTTGTAAATGTGTCTTTTTTTAACGCTCTGCCGGTAATATCAAATAGCTCCGCGACCAGGCTGAATCCATCCCCAATCTGGTAGTTTTCCAGCCGGGATGCCTTAAAATCGCTAAAGTATTTTGTCAAATCTAAACCTTTCGGCACTTTATATATCCTCCCGTCACTTATCATTTGCCTGAATTTATAGAACTTAATGTTCCCGATGCTTATAAATGTCTCTCCTTCCGCCACATAGTTATGAAAATTGACCGCACCTACGCTGATAAATGCGGGCACGAATCTTTCCTTTAGCTCCAAAGGTGTGCAGTTTAATTTTTTACACTCGAGGAAAGTGCCGCATGATACAATAGTTGCCTGGGCAAACGCCTCGATTTGATCGACTCCCCGAAAAACTCCAAAGTGATCATGCACATCCCGCGGCTTAGGTGTATAGCTTGCTATTATCCCTGTATGAGGCTCATGCCAGTGAAAAGCATCCACAAGCCGCTTGGTCGGCCCATGCAAAAGCATATCCCCCGGCTCAACTCCTACCAGATCATTCATGTTAAAAGAGTCCGCCATTCACCTCAATATTACTGCCGTTTATGTAGGATGCTTTGTCTGAAAGTAAAAAAGCGATGGTTTCGGCAATTTCGTCGGCCCTACCGAAGCGTTGAGCGGGAATCATCTTTAAATATTTTTCCTTTTCAGACTCCGGAACGGCATCTGTCATGGGCGTCTTAATAAAACCTGGCGAAATACTTAGCACCCTGATCTGATGTCCCTGGTACAATTGCCCCGCTTCTTTAGCGAGTGATTTTGAAAAAGCGATCAGACCGGCCTTGGCAGCCGCATAGACCGACTGAAAAGCGTTTCCTGTTTCTGCCACACAGGAACTTACGTTAATTATAATTCCCTTGTTTTTTAATCCGAACAGCTTGATAACAGTCTTCGATATCATTATTGGAGCCTTCAGATTCACCATGAGCATAGAATCGATGTCTTTCTCGGGCTGAAATGCCAGCGGCTTGTCAAGTGACATGCCAGCATTATTAATCACTGCAAAGAGATCATCGCCATGCTCTGATTTAAGTTTTTTACAAAACTCTTTTAATTCGTCAGGGTCGCCAAGATCAGCGGCGAGGACAAAGTTTCCTTCCCTTAACTCCCTGATGTTTTCATCACGCGAAGCATGCAGGATCAGGCAATAATCCTGATTGAGGCGCCTGGCCATTGCCAGCCCTAAACCTTTACTTGCCCCGGTAATTAAAACTTTTGGCTGACTCACAAATTTGGGATTAGGTTATTCGGTAATATCTCCAAAAATATAAATATCCTTAGAAACTTCAGTTATCGGTCCAGTCCTAATTGTTTTCTAAATATGGTCTGCCAGTTCGATCCACACCGGACCATGGTCACTGCTCTTCTCCCATCCTCTAACGTGCCTGTCCACACCCGCAGCTTTTAATCGCCCTTCAACAGCAGGGCTTAACAGAAAGTGATCTATCCTTAATCCGGCATCCCGTCCGTACGCGTTCCTGAAGTAGTCCCAAAAGGTATAGATTGTTTGATCAGGATAGAGCTTACGTATGGCATCCGTCCAGCCCTGGCTAACCAGCTTATGAAAAGCAGCACGTGTTTCGGGCCTGAAAAGTGCGTCATCTACCCATCGCTCCGGTTTATAAACATCCAGTTCGGTTGGCATTACATTGTAATCACCGGTTAGAACAACAGGCAATCCGGAAGCGATCAGTTCAGCGCCATGCAGCGTTAAGCGATCAAACCATTTCAATTTATAATCAAATTTAGGACCCGGAGCAGGGTTACCATTAGGCAGGTACAAACAACCCACAACTATACCGTTGACCTGAGCTTCAATATAGCGGCTATGAACATCCTCAGGATCGCCCGGCAAAACCCGTCGCAGCTCCTTAATTTCCATTCCCCTGGCCAGTATAGCCACTCCATTCCAGCTCTTTTGCCCATGCCAGATCGCATTGTATCCCGCATCATTGATAGCTTGCAGAGGAAATTTTTCTTCGGGGGCTTTAAGCTCCTGCAGGCAGACAACATCAGGTTTAGTTTCTTCAAGCCAGCGGAGCAGAACAGGTAAACGCCCATTTACTCCATTAACGTTATAAGTAGCTATTCTCATTTTAAGACTCTATTGTATAAGCCAATATCGGGATAAAAAACAAAATCCCACCGCGTGAACTTAACCGTCGACTGAAAGTCATAAATTCCTGATATGGCTTTAGCATGACCAACAACTGCTTCTCTTTATTGTTATTTGTTTAAACATTTAATCTTAATAACGCATGAGTAATAAACTTCTTTTACCATACAATTCAGGTTCGCTAGACCTTAAAAACAGGACCGTAATGGCTCCCATGACCCGCAGCCGCGCCACATCTGATAATATACCTGTAGATCTTATGACCGAGTATTATCGCCAGCGGGCAACCGCAGGCTTAATAATTACAGAGGGAACGTCCCCCTCACCAAACGGTCTGGGATATTCAAACATTCCCGGCATTTTTAACCAAAAGCAGGTTGAGGGTTGGAAAAAGATCACGGATGCAGTACACCATGAAGGTGGAAAAATCTTCGTTCAGTTAATGCATACCGGCCGCATCGGGCATCAGTTAAATCTTCCTGAAGGCGCAGAAGTATTTGCACCTTCGGCTATAGCAGCAGCAGGGCAAATGTACACCGTCAAGGGGGGCATGCAGGATCATCCCGAACCACGGGCCTTTACAACGGCAGAGGTGAAAACTACGATTAAAGAATTCGTTGATGCCGCCAGGAATGCTGTCGAAGCTGGTTTCGATGGTGTAGAGTTGCATGGCGCAAATGGTTACCTGATCGAGCAATTCATAAATCCCAAAACTAATATCCGGACCGATGAATATGGCGGCAGCATTGAAAACAGAAGCCGTTTCCTCCTTGAAATAGCCGGGCAGGTTAGACAAGCTATCGGCAAGGACAAAGTAGGTGTCCGGTTCTCACCACATGGAGCTTTTAACGACATGCCGGCTTATGATGAAGTCGATGAGACTTATACTTATCTTGCTGAAAAGCTGAATGAGATGGAGATACTCTATATTCACGTACTCGATCATTCATCAGGAAATAACTCACCGGAAATAACTCATGTCAAAGGCATAATCCGTTCAAGGTTTCAAAATATCATTATTTTTTGCGGTGGTTTCAATAAGGAGAAAGCAGAGAGCGAACTGGACAAAGGAATAGCAGATCTTATTGCTTTCGGGGTGCCATTTCTTACTAACCCTGACCTGATTGAACGTATGAAAATTGGTGCAGAGTTAAACCAGCCTGATTTTGGAACATTTTATACTCCGGGAGAAAAGGGATATACGGATTATCCGTTTCTTTCATAGAATTGGGCTTACGGCCCAATCTCTTTTTAACCGCAAAGGCCGCAGAGGTCTGCGCAAAGGTCGCGGAGTTAGAACGCGTTGATTAGTCACCTGGTCTCTGTGACCTTTTCGAAAAACTTTGCGCCCTTTGCGGTTAAACTAAGAAAGTCATAAATTGCCGCTTATTGCTATGAAAAGAAAAGATTTCCTTAAAACTTCAGTTGCAGCGGCAGGCCTTTCCGTTCTTCCGCACCTGGCATCAGCCAAATCTCCTGCCCCAGGGAAGTCTTTCCGTTTCGCCTTTATTTCTGATATACATATTAAGCCGGAGAAAATTGCCGAGGAGGGCATGACCCGCTCACTTCAGCATATCCAAAAATTAAGACCTGAAGCGGAGTTTATTATAATGGGTGGCGATGCTATCTATGATTCGCTGAAGGCTACGAAGGAATACACGAAAGTACAATGGGATCTTTATCAATCGATCTTAAAGAAAGAGAACGTGCTTCCTGTTTACAACTGTATCGGGAACCATGATATTTTTGGCTGGTATAACACACCACAGGTCACCGCAGACCCTTTGTATGGTAAAGCCTGGGCTTTAAAGGAACTTGGTTTATCTGCTCCCTACTATCATTTCAATAAGGGAAAATGGGATTTTATCGTTCTCGACAGTACCCAGCAGCGTCCTGAAGGCGGCTATATTGCAAAACTTGATGAAGACCAGTTCCAATGGCTGGAGAAAAAACTGGCTGAGATCCCATCTGATCATTTTATAAGCATCATTTCCCATATCCCAATATTGTCCATCTGTGCAGGATTGTATTTTGGGAAGAACGACCCGAACGGCGATCTGAGGATCCAGTATATGCTCATGCATACCGATTTCTTCAGGATCAAAGAACTATTTAATAAATACCCCAACATTAAAAACTGCCTGAGCGGCCATATTCATTTAGAGGACGAAGTTGATTACAACAACGTCCGATATTTCTGTAATGGAGCCGTGAGCGGTAATCTCTGGAAGGGCCCATACTACGAATTTGGTCCGGCATATGCCCTCTTTGATTTTTATGAGGATGGAAGCTGTAAGAGGGAAATGGTTTCTTACTACTGATCCATACCCGCTGATGCATACTATTAATTTCTGCAATCTATCTTGTCGAACTCTATATTAAATACTGATGCTTCAGAAAACACCTCCCGTCCGGTTTTAGGATCAACAGTATAATTTTTCTGAACGAGCTTATCGCCATCCAGCTTAAACTCAACCTGCAGGGTATCGTTCATTCCCTCCTGCATGTATATCCACTGGCCTTTAATAAGTTCACCGTCTTTTATTGCGCTTATCGTGCCTACACGTTTATCCTTTTCTTTCGGATAATGGCCGAAATCTCCGGTAACTTTATCACCATCAATGATAAGTTTCAGGGATGTGGTATCCTGATTAGCAGTACCAGCAAGCTTTTGGAAGCACATGGTCTGGTTCACAGGCAGATCGGCAGGTTCGACAGCCGTATTTGCCGCTACTGCTGTATCGCTTACTTTTGAACTTGTTTTATCCGGGGTTGAGGTGCAGGCTGCAATGCTAACCATTGCCGCAAATACTATCATTAGACGTTTCATAATTCTTTTCGGAACTTTAGCAATTACCCTGCCTGTTCTTTTGAAACGCCGAAAAACTTATCGCTAAAATTTACGAGAAAAAGCTCGTTCGTAGAACGGGTAATGCCTGTGTACAGCCATCTTAAAAACTCCGTATTCAGCATTTCGTCTGTGAGGTAGCCCTGATCGACAAATACCGCAGGCCATTGCCCCCCCTGGGCTTTGTGGCAGGTAATCGCAAAAGCAAATTTGATCTGGAGGGCGTTATAGTAGGGATCTTTCTTCATCTCCTCCATACGGATCTGCTTATTTTCAAAATGCATATAATCTTCCTGAACTGCCTCAAATAAGCGTTTACTATCGGCAGGGGATAAACTGGGGGTTTCGGCATATAAAGTATCCAGCAGCACTTTGCATGTTAATGGCTCTTCATCAGGATAATCAAGCAGCTCGATAACAACATCCGCGAAGCGGAAACCATATTGTTCGTCTACCCGCCTTACCTTTCTGATCTTTGCTATATCACCGTTAGCAATAAAGCCATTGCTATTATCCTCGTTTTGAAGCCAGAAATAATTGTTGCGCACTACCATAATAAAGTCGCCGCCGGTTATTTCCTCATCACGGAACAGTATCCTGTTCCGGATATTCTGATTATATGCGTTTGCGCTCTTATTCGACCTGCAGATCACAATAGAGTTTTCCATCCCATATTTATCGTAGGCATAACTCAGTCCCTCGACCAGCTTCTCGCCGGTCATTTTAAAAATATCCCTGAAGCCTTTTAGATGGAATTTAGGGAAAGTGCTCCTGCCCTTTCTCACGAGCTCCCGCAAAGCAGTAGCATTATACAATATGCCCGATTCCTTTTCCTGCCTGACCACGTCTGTGAGCTCATAGGTAAATACATTTAATCCAAAATTACTTTCAAGCACCTTATGGTCAAGGGCCGGGCTCTGCTCAGATCCTACCGGCGGGAGCTGAGCAGTATCTCCTACCAGCATTAGTTTACAATTCTTTGTATTGTAAACGTAACTGATCAGATCCTGAAGAAGGCTGTGCTTGCTGTAATCATGAACCTGGTCGGAGATCATCGATGCTTCATCAACGATAAAGACCGTGTTTTCTGCAAGATTGTCTGCCAGCACAAAGTTTATATCAGGGCTTGCTGCCACCTTTTTGCGGTATATTCTTTTGTGAACTGTAAAAGCCTTTCTGCCAGAATAAGCACTTATAACTTTTGCAGCCCTGCCGGTCGGAGCCAGTAAGACTGATTTTAACTTAACGCGGGGAAGCACTTTAACTAAAGCACTTATCATAGTAGTTTTTCCCGTCCCCGCATAACCTTTGAGCAGAAAGCATTCTTCGCCAGAACCCATTGGAAGAAATTTCTCAAGCAAAGCGAAAACGTCCCGCTGTTGCTGAGTAGGCACCATACCAAAATTCTGTTCGAGAATATCCTTTATATTCATGCTACAATTTGCAAATTCTTCCCAACCTCAGTTCCACGAAGAGCAAACATCCAAATAATTATAAAGTATTCCGCAGGAAACAACAAATATGGCGCAGAAACTTTACTTTTGTATAAGATGAATAAACTGCTTTATCTTTCAACCAGCGAGGTTCAGTCGCAGCTTGCGGTCAAGTGCAATCTGCTTGTGCATATCGGAATGGATACAATTCGTTATGCTATTACTGATGCTTTCGGGACAGATCTGCAGGTTCTGGCAGAGTATGATACCGGTAAACCTGAGTCACCGTCTGAACTGATAAAGGTAATTGAAAGCCTGCCTGAGAGTAGTAAACAATTCAAATACAGTTTTAATAAGGTGAAAGTTTCTTATGATACTTTTAACTACACTTTTATTCCGGCCGACCTGTATGAACAGGACGACGAAGAAGTCTATGCGAAGTTCATACGAAGTGAAGAAAACACAGAAGTATTGGTTACGAATATCCGTACAGCAGACATAAAGAATGTAAGTGCCATCGATTCGAAACTCCACCAGTCAATAAGCAGGATATTCCACAATCCGAAAATATTTAACCAGGCGAGTCCGTTTGTGGAGGGAACTAAGAAAACACTAGGCACCGATCGGGATTCTGCACTATTCATTGATTTCAGCGCTGGTCAATTCCAGGTCGCATATCTAAAAACGTCAAAACTTGAGTTCTACAATATTTTTGAATTTGCCAACCCCGATGAATTCAATTATTATCTGCTGCATATCATTGAATCACTGTCTCTGGAAACCGGGGAAACCAAGGTGATAGTCTCAGGTAAGGTTTCCGATACGGACGAGGTTTATAAACGGACACAAAAATATTTCCCTTCCATGGGATTTGCCGATGCGAATTTACTTATGAAACATTCTGAAAGGTTTGAAGATGTGCCGTTGCATACTTACTTCTCGTTAATCGCTTTGGACCTATGCGAGTAATTGGGGGTAAGCTAAAAGGAATACGGCTAAATCCACCAGCAAAATTACCAGTCAGACCCACTACTGATATCGCTAAGGAAGCCCTTTTTAATATTCTATATAACCAGTTTGATTTTGACAGCATTCATGTCCTGGACCTGTTCAGCGGAACCGGCAACATTTCTATTGAGTTTGCTTCGCGTGGTGTTTCCTCAATAACTTCGGTCGACCGGAATTTTGGATGTTATAATTACCTTAAAAGCGTGGCAAAACAGTATGATTTGCATGCGATTCAAGTCAATAAAGCAGATGTTTTTAAGTTCCTGGAAATGGAAACAGAGAAATATGACCTCATATTTGCCGACCCTCCTTACGACCTGCCCCAGATGAACCTGCTTGCTCCAGCTATATTCACCAAAGCGCTTCTTAAACCGGAAGGTTTTCTGATCATCGAGCATCCGAGCATGAAAAAAATTGATAATGATCCGCATTTTGTAGAACAAAGGATTTACGGATCATCTTCTTTCAGCTTTTTTAGCAATAAATAATCGCCATTACTCCTTTAATCGTCCATTTATCCCTTAACTTTACATTATGAAGATCGCCTTATTTCCAGGTTCATTTGATCCAGTGACTAAAGCCCACGTAGACATTCTGCGCCGTGCAGTTCCTTTATTTGATAAGGTAGTTATAGGGATCGGCCTTAATAGCACCAAAGCGGCATTTCTGGATATAGAAACTCGTAAGAAGATGCTTTTAGCTGTGTTTTCGGACGAAGCCAGGGTGGAAGTAGCAACCTATGAAGGCCTGACCGTAGAGTTCTGCAAGAAGATCGGGGCTGCATACATGATCAGGGGAATTCGTACTGTATCGGATTTTGAATACGAGAAAGCTATCGCACAGATGAATCATGCTTTAGAACCTGAAATAGAAAGTATCTTTATTGTAAGCAAACCAGGATATTCATCTATCAGTTCCACTATCGTGCGCGATATACTGAGATACAATGGTGACGTTAAACAGTTCGTTCCTAAGGAAGCTTTTGAACTGCTGCCCTGACTGAAGGTAATATCGACTCGCCTGACGGCTTTTGGCGGTTAAACTATAGTAATTATTACCACTCAATGACCCGGATTACGTCTTTGATTAAGGGATAGGTGTTTTCCTTTACCAACATAAAATCTCCGGGAGCAAGCCATTTCGCATCGGTTATACCCTCCTCCAGCTGAGGTGTAAGGTGAGTTTGATTGTCGGCCCGCATCCAGTACCAAACAGTCTTCTTCATAACCGTCGCATTGTTCTCCTCATAAACGTGGTAGGTTTTACAGATCCTGTCACCGGTACTGCTTATTACTATCCCGCACTCTTCCTCAACTTCTCTAATGGCTGCTGTGCGGAAGCCTTCCCCTTTGTCGAGCTTGCCCTTTGGAAGGTCCCATTTGTCTTTGCGATAAATAAACAGATATTTATTCTCTTCATTACTTACTAAACCTCCGGCGGCTTCGATGAGTTCCATAGATTTCCTGATCTTTTTAAAGATATCCTTAAACTTACCGGACCTGATCAAAAAGGCTTTTGGAGTTTCCTGAGTCTTCACCTTTTGATAAAACTTGGCAAACTTAAACCCTTTAGTATCAATTTCCTGATAGTCTTCGAGATCAGAAGGAATGGATTCCGTAAGTATTAAAACCGATTCATTAATATATATTTTATAAATTTGCGGCATGAGTAACAAGGGTGAGATTGAACAAAAAGTAGCTGAGTTTCTTCTGCAAATTAAAGCAATTAAATTACAACCAAATAATCCATTTACCTGGGCATCCGGATGGAAATCTCCAATTTATTGTGACAACCGCATTACGCTGTCGCATCCGGCAATCCGGACTTACATCCGCCAGAAACTATCGACCCTTATACAGGAAGCGTTCGGATCTGTATCGGTTATAGCTGGCGTGGCTACGGCTGGGATACCTCAGGGTGTATTGGTTGCCCAAGATTTAGGACTTCCGTTCATTTACGTCCGCTCCAAGGCTAAAGAGCACGGAACGGGCAGCCTGATAGAAGGTGAGTTTTCGCCAGGCCAGCGAGTTGTGGTGGTAGAAGACCTGATTTCTACTGGTAAAAGCAGCCTCCAGGCAGTTAATGTACTGCGCGACGCCGGATGCGAGGTAGCAGGCCTGGTTGGGATCTTCAGCTATGGATTCGATGCCGCAGAAGAGAACTTCAAGGAGGCAAAGTGTCCGTTTTATACGCTTTCTAATTATAATGCATTGATCAATTATGCACAGGAGCATAACTTTGTTATGGAAGATGATCTTAAATTGCTGAGGAAATGGCGGGAAGACCCGCAGACTTGGGGAAATACAATTAATACTTAAGAGATGACTGTTATAGAAAGTAAGGCTACTATTAACAAACCTGCACATGAGGTTTACAAGTTTCTTGCCGACCTGAATAACCATCAGCAACTCATGCCTGAAAATATCTATAATTGGTCTTCCACAGAAGATGAAGCCCGGTTTACCATTCAAAATATGGCAAAACTGGCGCTCAAGGTTTCTTCACGAAGCAAGGATAAAGAAATTGTTGCCGTTCCTTCAGAGGAAGCACCCTTTGCACTGGAGCTTAAATGGTCAATAAATGAAACTGACGGCAAAACTGAAGTCTTATACGCGATATCAGCTGAGTTGAATATGATGATGAAAATGCTTGCTTCAGCACCATTACAAAAACTAGCCGATCATGAAACGAGTGCGTTGAAGAAGGTTTTGGAAGGTTGAGCAATTTGCTGATTAGAGAATCATTTTGTGGCGGTTAAAGGATATTGCTTCTCGACCCCGTCCGAACAGCCTTCATCCGGCCGGGCACCTTCGGGGTCAATGTCTGCTTCACAAAGACAAATTTTCATACTATATCACTTAATATCAGACATTTAGTCTGTTGAGGCCAATGTGAAGCGACAAAATTTCAGGCCATTCAGAACTAAAAGCAAGTGGTCTTTGTTTTGATGATAAAGATCGTATGAATCTTAACAATTTCACAATCAAAGCACAGGAGGCCATACAAAAGGCTTCCGAAATAACTGCAGGCAATCAGCAGCAAGCTATTGAAACTGCACATATACTAAAAGGGTTGTTAACTGTCGACGAGAATGTTGTCAGTTACCTCCTTAAGAAGCTTAATGTTAATATAAACCGCGTTACTGAAATACTGGATGCTCAAATACAGAGCTTCCCCAAGGTTAGCGGCAGTGATATTTATCTCTCATCGGGCGGCAACAGCGCACTGCAAAAAGCACAATCTTATCTCAAAGAATTTAAAGATGAGTTTGTATCCGTTGAGCATATCCTGATGGGGTTATTAACTACAGGCGACAAGGTAAGCTCAATCTTAAAAGACGCGGGAGTAAACGAAAAAGACCTTAAGAAAGCCGTGCTGGAGTTGCGTGGAAACACCCGGGTAACGGATCAGAACGCAGAGGCAACTTACAATGCGCTGAATAAATACGCCCGGAACCTGAACGAGTACGCTGAATCCGGCAAACTGGATCCGGTTATTGGCCGCGACGAGGAGATCAGGCGGGTGATCCAGATCCTTTCGCGAAGGACAAAGAATAATCCGATCCTTATCGGTGAGCCTGGAGTAGGTAAAACTGCCATAGCTGAGGGAATTGCCTTCAGGATTATCCAGGGAGACGTGCCGGAAAACCTAAAATCAAAAACTGTTTACTCACTGGATATGGGTGCCCTGATCGCCGGAGCCAAGTACAAGGGCGAGTTTGAAGAGCGTCTAAAGGCCGTAATTAAAGAAGTTACTCAAAGCGACGGGGAGATCGTTCTCTTCATTGACGAGATTCACACACTTGTAGGGGCCGGCGGTGGTGAGGGTGCGATGGACGCGGCAAACATTCTTAAGCCTGCGTTGGCAAGAGGAGAGCTGCGGGCTATCGGAGCCACCACGCTTAACGAGTACCAGAAATACTTTGAAAAAGACAAGGCCCTGGAACGCCGTTTCCAGAAAGTTTTGGTAGATGAACCAAGCACGCAGGACGCCATTTCGATTCTCCGCGGGTTAAAGGAGCGTTATGAAACGCATCACAAGGTCAGAATTAAAGACGAGGCGATCATTGCAGCGGTAGAACTGTCGCAAAGGTATATTTCAGACCGTTTCCTTCCTGATAAGGCCATAGACCTGATGGACGAAGCTGCATCTAAACTTCGTTTAGAGATGGATTCTGTACCAGAGGCTGTTGATGAGCTTAACCGTAAGATCATGCAGCTTGAGATCGAACGTGAGGCTATAAAGCGCGAGAACGACGAGAAAAAAGTGAATGAACTTTCAGAAGAGATCGCCAACTTATCAGGTGAGCGGGATTCATTTAAGGCCAGGTGGCAATCTGAAAAAGATCTCGTGGACTCGATCAACACTCAAAGCGAAATGATCGAAAATTATAAGCTTGAGGCTGATCAGGCTGAGCGGGCTGGCGATTATGGCAAAGTAGCTGAGTTGCGTTACGGTAAGATCAAGGAAGCGCAGGATAAAACCGCAGAGCTTAAAAAGCAATTGGAAGAGACGCAGTCAGACAACCGGATGCTTAAAGAGGAAGTAACTTCAGACGATATTGCCGGGGTTGTGTCAAGATGGACGGGGATCCCGATCACCAAGATGATCCAGAGTGAACGCGAGAAGCTTCTTCAAATGGAGAAGGAACTGCACAAACGCGTTGCTGGTCAGGATGAAGCTATTGAAGCCATCTCTGACGCAATCAGACGGTCAAGAGCGGGCCTGCAGGATAAACGCAAGCCCATCGGCTCATTTATCTTCCTGGGTACCACGGGCGTAGGCAAAACCGAACTTGCCAAAGCGCTTGCCGACTATCTCTTTAATGATGAGCACGCCATGATCAGAATTGATATGAGCGAGTACCAGGAACGGCATGCAGTTTCCAGGTTAATTGGTGCGCCTCCCGGATACGTTGGCTACGATGAGGGCGGACAATTAACAGAAGCCGTACGCAGAAAGCCGTATTCGGTTATTCTTCTCGATGAGATTGAAAAAGCCCATCCTGATGTATTCAATATCCTTCTTCAGGTTCTCGACGATGGAAGGCTGACTGACAATAAAGGCCGTGTGGTAGATTTCAAGAACACAATCATCATTATGACCTCTAATATTGGCTCGCATCTGATCCAGGAAAACTTCAAAGAACTGGATGAGTTAAACCGTGAGGGAATTATTGCTAAGACCAAGAGCGAGCTATTTGAATTGCTTAAGCAGACAATCCGCCCTGAGTTTTTAAACAGGATCGATGAACTCATCATGTTTACACCGCTAAACCGCGAAGAGTTAAGGGATATTGTATCGCTCCAGTTCAGAGGCGTGCAGGACACGTTAGCCGAAATGGGTATAGAGATAGAAGCATCCGAAGAGGCCCTTGACTGGCTTGCGCAGTTGGGCTATGATCCGCAATTCGGGGCGCGGCCACTGAAACGGGTTATCCAGAAACGAATTCTGAATGAACTTTCAAAAGACATTCTATCTGGCAAAGTGGACAAGGAAAGCAAGATCAAACTGGATATGTTCGATAATCAGTTCGTCTTCCTTAACACTGATAAGACTACGGCAGAAGGCGAATAACCTTGCACTGCCGGAAAAATTGGCTAAATAAAAAAGCAGCTTTGACTGGTCAAAGCTGCTTTTTTATTAGGATGTGTTTTTAAAGTATGTGAAATTAAGCCAATCTCACGTTAACAGCGCTCAGGCCTTTTTTGCCTTCTTCTACTTCGAATTCTACTTTATCATTTTGTCTTATATCCTGTTTAAGTCCACTTACGTGAACGAAGATTTCTTTGCCATCCTCTTGGGTGATAAATCCGAATCCTTTAGACTCGTTGAAAAATTTTACTGTACCAGTTTCCATTAAATTAATTGTTTAGTTACTAAAATAGTTTAAGTGTTTCTGCAAATTAGTGATTTAATTGCAATAATTAAATATATAAAAATGATATTTATTATCTGATACCGATTTAGTTCCATGTCACTAAAACATAGATCTGCCGGTCTCTGTCACTGACTACCCGCCTCAATTACTTAAGCATTCATCAACGATACTTTGAAGTACCTTCTCCTTATTGAAGAACTCTGAAAGTAATTTAAACTGATTTATTGTCCGATCCAGGTTCTGTTCCGGATAAGCCACCGGATAATAAACACTTCCGTTCAGATAGTCGGCCAGAAATCTAAGTGCCTGCATATAGATCAGATACTTCCCTGAGAAGAGAATAAGATCTTTTTCAATTGGGGTCAGTATTGATCCCATCTCCTTCAAATACCCCTTAATGATTGCCTCGAAATACTCCTGCCTGATGAATATCTTATCAGTGTCGGGTTCATTTTCAGAAAACGGACATAGATATGTACGCATCATATCGCCCAGGTCTGAAATGAATTTTCCAGCCATCAGCGTATCCAGATCGATGACGCAAATACCCTCGTTGGTATCTTTGTCAAACAGCATATTACTGATCTTTGTATCATGGTGCATTACCCGGTCAGGAAATTCGGGAGAGTCTTTATATGAATTGAAATAGTCGACAATAAAACTATGCCTTAATGCCTGTTCAATTTGCACGGATGCTTTTGATCTAAGTTCAGCATGTGCGTTCTGCAGTGCTTCCTTAAACTGATCGTATCTGAGATTCAGGTCATGAAAACCCGGTATGCTGGGCTTTAGCAGTGAGGTTTCAAACCCGTCGAGCAGCTTACTGAGCCTTCCGAATTGCACTGCAGCTTCGAAGGCTTGACGCGGATCGTTCAGTGTTTCATATGCGATAGAATTAGGAATATACTTTGTCAGGCGCCAGTAAGTCTCGTCCACGAATGCCATCTCCTCCCCCCTAATCGTAGGGATACAGCTAACAAAAAGATATGACGGGTAATGGTCTTTGAGATATTTAGCGACCAAACGAACGTTCTCAGCAATTATCAGAGGCTCCCTGAAAACATTTTGATTAATACTTTGAAGGATAAGTCGGTCTGTTTCTCCAGCGATGGAGATGAGATAAGTAGAATTTATATGCCCTGTCCCGAACTTCTTCGAGGTAATCTCGTCGGCACTATAGCCGTATTCAGCTAATACTTTCTTTGTTACACTATTCATTCAATAAATTTCGGTGAATCTAAGAAACTTCGTTAATGTTATTCTAAAATAAGCTAAGCTGATTTGGGCTTCAATATAATTGCACGGTATTTATTCATGAAATAAATTGTGGAGAATATGGTTAATGCCAGTCCTGCTGCGGACAAAATCATTACGCTGTTGGAAAAGAACGTTACCCAGTTAAGCTTCACTTTAAATATTTCCTTAGTCATGAGCACCCCTACGCTGCCTGTATAACCGAAAGAATCTGCAAGATAAATCAGAAAACCGACATTCCCGGCATGCTTAAAAGTAGCAATAAGGCGATCGAAAAAGACAGAATTAAACGGAATATATACCATGTACAGCCCCAATCCCACAAGAGTCATCCACCAGAAGGGGGAAAGAAGCCCGACGATAAATATATAAGAAGAGAGACCCGCCATTATAAAACCGATCGATATAAAAAGATGTGATAACATAAAAGCTTTGAAACTGTCTTTAATGAGCACCATACTTCCCACCAGGATAAGAACAACAATTGTGATTGGGATCTCGGTTTGGGCAAACAACTCGGGTTTATCAAAGAAGCCCATCTCCTTCCACATTTCAGCGCCAAAATTGTCGCGGATATCCCTGAAGATCGTGGCAAAACAATAGATAAGAATACATGCAATCAGGCCCGGCAGAAACAATTTAAGAAAGGCCCGTCTGTCTTCAGCGGCCATTGGTTCGCGATGAGTTCTGGCTGCAATGTCCTGCTGGTCGGGTTGAGGGATCTTTTCCATCATATAAACAAACACAAGCAGAGGCCCGGCGAAAACCAGTCCGGTGTAAAAAGGAACCCAAAACTCCGAAATCCCAAAAGTAACGAGGAGCCAGGCGCCAACAGTTTTAACAAAACCGGAAGCAAAAATAAAACTTACCGCAAGGGTTGCCCCGATGAAGTCGGTGCTGCGGCGCCCTTCTACATACGAAAAGACAACACCCCAGAGCATGCCTAAAGGAAAGCCGTTTATAAATAGAAATGCAATATTATATGGTGGCGGGACCATCGCGAAAAACAACCAGCTTAACCAGGAAATGGCAGTAAGCAGGATTATGATCTTACCCCTGCCGCTTCGCTTTAATTCTGATATATATTTAATGCCGTAAAACTTTGCGAGCATATAACCCAGCATCTGGCTCAACACAAGGATTGTCTTATAACTGTAACCGCCGATTAGGATACCGTCGAAAGTTGCTACAGTGAACGACTTTCTGAAACCGAAAACCATTGTGTAGGTTAGGAAAACTGTTATTGCTGAGTAAATACCAATTTGCAGACCCGTTCCTTTAATGTGTTTGGGATTAAATAGAATCACGATACAGGTAATAGTTAAACATCAATCTCCATTGATTGAAAAAGGAAGGTAATAAACCTTTTTCAATTGTATCTCCTCAATGAGTTGTTCAAGCTCCAGAAAATAAAAGCCTATTCTTTATCTGCCTGTTTCTAAGCTCAATAGACTTGAAAGCACAGGATGAAGAAGCGCTCAGGCAAAACAAAAAGGTTATTCCCCATGTTTGGAAAATAACCTTTTTGATCAGCCTGATGGAATCGTACCGGGTTCAGGTATCTATTCATCCAGATCCTGCTCGTCTTTACGCTTGTTGGGATCAACCTCATTTGGAGCGTAGCTCCCGCCTTCATACTTCTGCTTCCCGAGCATGTGATTTTCTTCGTTTTCGCGAATACCGCGCACATTAGCTTCAGGAACCTTCGCGCGCTCAACCATTTCATGAAAGCTGCCTTTTGGTTCTCTCTCAATTCCGCCCGCCCCGCCCAGGGTTCCGTTATTATTTCTTGAATTATCAGAATTCTTTTCTGTAAATCCGCTTTTTCTGTCTTGTGTTGCCATGACGTTAAATTTATACTAATACAACACACCAAAATCAGGATTGTTCAAAACACGTTCAGACAACTATTGAGGTTTGGGACCTCTTTTGTAAATTATTAAGCCGTTAAGAAAATTTCGCAGGATCTGATCACCACAGGGTTTGAAATTTTCGTGCTCTTTATTACGGAATATTGCTGCAAGTTCGGATTTAGTGATCGCAAAATCCACCAGCTTCAGTATTTCTATTATTTCCTGGTCGTTAAGCTTCAGCGCTACCCGAAGCTTCTTCATGATATCATTATTGCTCATATTTATCTTGAAATTTCAATTTTAACTCGTCGGTTTTTGATCTTCTCGTTACGGATGAGCTCTAATACCTTTTCAACCTTAGCTCTGCGTACTGCTGCATAAGAAGAAAAATCCTGCACTTCAATCAGCCCGAGCTCATCTTTCTGAAGCTTCCCCTTTTTCATTAAAAGTCCGACAATGTCAATTTTGTTTATTTTGTCTTTTTTCCCTGCTCCGATATATAGTGTAATCCAGGGTGTATTAGCAGGAGTCTTTAAATTGAGCGACAGATTCCCAGGCTCCGCCTTACCCATTAAGAATGCAGGTTTCTCATCCTCAGTAAGAATTACATAGGCAGTCCCTGCCGCATTCATTCGGGCTGTCCGTCCGTTTCGGTGAAGGAAAGCTTCTTCGTTATGAGGTAACTGATAATGCACCACATTTTCTATCTCGGGAATATCCAGTCCGCGTGAGGCAAGGTCGGTGGTTATAAGAATCCTGTAACTGCCGTTTCTAAACTTCAATAAAGATTTTTCACGCTCGTCCTGCTCCATTCCCCCATGAAAAACACCATGATCCAAGCCCATATCATGCAATACGTCACTAATACGGTCCACCGCCTCACGATGATTGCAGAAAACCAGGGTTGATCTGTCACCGATAGTGCAAATCAGCGCGAACAGGCTTTCCAGTTTATCTGCGGCTTCAGAAATAATGTATTTGATCTTAAGATCTGGTATCACATTACTATCCTTCAGGAAATTAACTTCAAGGGGATTCTCTATTCCGACAAACGAGGGCAGTTCCTCCATTCGGGTTGCTGAAGTAAGAATTCTACGTTTGAGATTTTTAAATCTGCTGATTATGAAGTCCATATCTTCCTCGAATCCAAATTCCAGGGCCTTATCAAACTCATCTAATATAAGTACGTGAACGGACCCTGGAACAAAGTTTTCATGTTGAATATGATAGGCAATACGCCCGGGGGTGCCGATCAATACCGCAGGCGGTTGAATAAAATTATTCTTTTCTACTTTGACAGGATGACCTCCATAACAACAATTCACTTTATACCCGGTACCCATAGCTCTGAAAACCTGCTCTATTTGTAAGGCTAATTCCCTCGATGGTACCAGGATCATAGCCTGCACACCTGGCTTATCCGGATCGAGCAGGGAAAGAACCGGAAGCAAAAAAGCCAGTGTTTTGCCAGATCCTGTTGGAGAAAGAAGTACTACGTCACTCTTTAATGATGCCTTGATAGCAGCACGCTGCATTTCGTTAAGAGCTGTGATTTTTAAATTCCCCAGTACTTTGTCTATCATGATGCAAAGGTAGTGCTTTCCGCGCGTGCCCTGCTACGCTTATCATCACTAAAAAGTGGGCTTTTATTTTACGGCGACCAGTGTGAAGCAGGAATTTTCCTTATTTTCGCTGGAAGGAAAACAAACTCTCAATACTTACGTTTTCAAACATGATTAAGAAAATATTCCCTTTGTTTCTTCTTACAGGCACGCTTTATTTTGCTGCCTGCCAATCCAATTCTAAGTCGATAGTGTCTACCGACAGCCTCAATGTTCAAACTTCTGGCGATACTTCTTCGCAGGATATTGCAGCCGATGAAAAAGTTGTGCAACAAAAAGGGGGTAAAATTGCCAGTGCCGCCGAGATACTCGCGAGGCCCCAGGTACCGATACTTTGTTACCACCAGATTAGAAACTGGACAGCCTCAGATGGGAAAGTTGGCAAAGATTATATTGTTCCGGTAGCGGAGTTTAAGTCGCAAATGAAAATGCTGGCAGATAGTGGCTACAATACTATCCTTCCGGACCAGCTTTATAATTATCTCGCATACGGGGCTAAATTACCTGAAAAGCCTATCATGCTTACGTTCGATGACACAAAGCTCGATCAATGGACGGTTGCAATTCCTGAGTTGAAAAAATATGGATTTAAAGGAGTGTTTTTCATCATGACTGTTTCTCTGGGCCGGCCCAACTATCTGAGTAAAGACCAGGTAAAACAGATGTCAGACGCGGGACACATTATAGGGTCTCATACCTACGACCATCAGAACGTTAAGAAGTACCAGGGTGACGACTGGGTAACGCAAATTGAGAAGCCGACCAAGACTTTACAGGAAGTTACGGGTAAGGATATAAAATATTTTGCTTATCCGTTTGGACTTTGGAACAAGGAAGCCATCCCTGAATTAAAAAAGCGCGGATTTAGCTCGGCGTTTATTCTTGCCGAAAAGCGGGACGAGAATGATCCGTTGTTTACAATTCGTAGAATTATTGCAAGCGGTTATTGGAACACGAAGACGCTCCATAACAGCATTGTAAAAAGTTTCTAAGGGTAACAATTTCATTTGTTAATATTAGGTAACTCTAATTCAGTTATATTAGTAAATAAAAAACCAGTTATGAAAAGAATATTAATTTTAACCCTGATAGCAGGGCTTATTACCAGTTTTAATGTATCCGCTCAACAGGATAAAAGCAAAAGGCCAAGTCCTCCTGCTAAAGTTTCACAAACTCTGGCATCTGGTGCAGCTATTTCGATTGATTACAGTCAACCATCTCTTAAAGGCAGACCTTTGAGCCAATTGGCACCTGAAGGAAAAGTATGGCGTACCGGGGCAAATGAGGCGACAGTATTTGAAACCTCCAGGGATGTCAAAATTGAAGGAAAAACTCTCCCGGCAGGGAAGTACAGTGTTTATTCTATTCCTGGTGAAAAGGAGTGGACGATCATTTTCAATAAAACATGGAATCAATGGGGAACAGCACACAAAGCGGAGGATGACGTTTTACGGGTTAAGGTGAAGCCAGGTAAAGCGCCTAAATTTGCAGAAGTAATGGCTTTCGACATCAATAAGGCGGGTAACGTCTCGCTTACATGGGCAGATACGCAGGTAGATTTTAAAGTACAATAGAAAATTTTATTATATTAGAAGGGCTTAAGTTGATTACTTAAGCCCTTTTTTATTGCCTGAACTTTTTAAAACTCTTTAAACTTGTATGAAGCTTATTTGCGGTTATATTTTGGTTCTTTTTCTTATTCTTTCGTGTATCACCTCATGCAAGTCAGGCTCACAAAACAAAAAACCCAATAACAACTATTTAGATAATGACTTTAAGCCCGACCCGCTTTACCCGGCAGGACAGGTAGAACTTATCATCCCATCATCAGGTTCTGATATCTATGGCCTTGCCTATACCGCTGATGGGAAAGGCCCTCACCCTACTGTCATACTTTCACACGGCCTTCCCGGAAATGAACGGAACCTCGACCTTGCGCAAAGTATAAGACGAGCCGGCTACAATGTGATATTTTACAATTACCGTGGCTCGTGGGGAAGCAAGGGGACATTTGGTTTTAAGAATTCCATTGACGATGTGGCAGCTGTGCTTGATTATATTACAGATTCGTTAAACAAAGCGACGCTAAGAGTCGACGAAGATCGAATAGCGCTCTATGGTCATAGTATGGGGGCAAGTTTTTCATTATTTGCTGGCTTGGACGATCCCAGAGTAAAAGGAATTGCCGGCACTTCAGTTTTTAACCCCTATACCTTACTGCAGGGTGATGAAGCTAGAGGAAACCTTTTAAGCCTGAAACAATACCTTTTAACTCTCAAAATGCTTAACTGCGATCCGAACGAGTTTCTGACTGATATTCTCACCGATGTAGGTCAATATAATATCGCAGACAAGATTTCAAGGTCAAAGAAACCCATACTTATTATCGATGAACACATGAACAACCAGGAGTTTACGAAATTTAACAAAAAGAAGGACTTTAGTTATAAAATATGGAATACTGACCAGGCTTTTTCGAATCGTCGCGTGGCACTAACTGTAGAAATTAAGAATTGGCTGGATGTAACTATTCCGCGTCCGGAAGAACCTGCAGAATAACTTACTCTATTTTCTCTATCCTCAGTTGCTTACCGTTGAAATCAAACTCGTGCCCTTGCTGCTGCTTCATAAGTTTCAATCCAATTGGTGAGGCCGCTGAAACAGCAAAATAATTACAATTATCTACCTGGATCTGCCCGCAGCTTATGCTGATATAAAACTTTCCCAAATTTGTGCTGACAAGACTTCCATTTTTCACCACTGAATTTTCTTTCGACGGATTGATCTGGTTTAGAATCAGTTTTAACTTTTGCGATTCCTCCAGCTGCTTCCGGTTGCGGTCTATTTCCTGCTGCATCATTTCTCTACCCGTTTCATACTTATCACCGGCACTGCTTTTAGTATCATCGTTCGCCGATTCCCGGGCAGCTTTCATTGCATCTTCAGCACTCGCGATACGTTTCTCAACATAATCCATACAAAGCTGGTGAAGTTTTTCCTTGATTTCAGGCATGCACAAAGAAGCACAATTACGAAACTAATTTTCCGAAAAGATATTCACAAATCGACACAGCGAAATTTTTAACGGCGCTTTAACAATCTGTTAAGGACCCTCGTTCCGCGGCTTTGCAATGCCGCCGAACCATTCCTCATCTGAAATTTTATCTGAGCCGCCAGCTCATCCGGTATCCAGTCATGTTGCTCCCGAAGATTATATAGAATATCCATGCAATTTACGCGTACAGCAACAGGAGTGTCGGAATCGATTAACCATTGGAATGTTACGCAAACTACCGGTTCCAGATCCATGTTGGTCAATTGATACCGGATATTTGCAGGTAATGATAAACACATCAATATTTTAGTATAGTGTCTTTGGCAGCTTTGATTCTTTAGATTAAGGTATGCTTCAATAAATTCAGGGACCAATTTTTGAAACTCGGGGCCAAGGTTAAATGCAATTTGTTCAAGAATCCAAGCAGCTCTGAAGGCTACCTCATGGTTACTATGCAAGGATAACTCTATCAGATCTCTTGCTGAACCAGGGCTTTCAGCGGCGATACCATCAACTTTCTTTTTACTGATGGGGTTAGAAATTATTTGCATGATAGTAGCCGCATCCACGCCCAAATTTAAATTAATTCCTTTAAACCCAGAGCTTCCGAACCTTTTAAATACGTTGAAAATTACCTACCTTTGCACTTTATTTAAAACTATGATTACAGTATCAAATCTGTCTTTACGTTTCGGAAAAAGAACTCTCTTCGAGGATGTAAACCTAAAATTTACCCAGGGAAATTGCTACGGAATAATCGGGGCTAATGGCGCAGGTAAATCTACATTTCTGAAGATACTTTCCAAAGAGATAGATCCAAGCTCAGGATCGGTATCCTTTACCCCTGGCGAACGGATGGCGGTGTTAAGCCAGAACCATTATGCATTCGATGAATTTCCGGTTATTGAAACCGTGATGATGGGACATAAAGAGCTTTACAACGTGATGAAAGAAAAAGACGCATTGTATGCTAAAGAGGATTTTACTGAACAGGACGGAGAACGTGCAGGAGAGCTGGAAAACATATTCGCCGAGATGGATGGCTGGAATGCAGAGAATAATGCTGCGACTATGTTAAGCAACTTAGGTATTAAAGAAGAATTTCACTATAGCCTGGTTAAAGACCTGGACGGTAACCAAAAGGTAAGAGTGTTATTAGCACAAGCCTTATTTGGTAAGCCGGATATTCTTTTATTAGATGAGCCCACCAACGATCTTGACATTCAAACCATCTCATGGCTGGAAGATTTCCTTGCGTCATACGAAGGCATAATACTCGTTGTATCCCACGACAGGCACTTTTTAGATACGGTCTGTACCCACGTACTGGATATAGACTTCAACAAGATGACGATCTATACCGGTAATTATACGTTCTGGTATGAATCAAGCCAGTTAGCATTGAAACAACGCGCCGATCAGAATAAAAAGACAGAAGAGCGTGTTAAAGAGCTTCAGGAATTCATTCGCCGGTTCAGTGCAAATGCTTCTAAATCCAAGCAGGCGACAAGTAGAAAGAAAGCCCTGGACAAGATCAATATCGATGAGATCAAGCCGTCTAATCGTAAATACCCGGGAATTATTTTTAATCATCAGGGACGCGAAGCCGGGGATCAAATCCTGCAGATTGAAAACCTTAAAAAAGAGCTTAACGGTGAAGTACTATTCTCCGGGATCAATCTGATGGTAAATAAAGGAGATAAGATTGCAGTCCTTTCGGAAAATAGTTTGGCTACAACTGCCTTTTACGACATCCTGACAGGAAGAGATAAGGATTATAAAGGAGAGTTTAAGTGGGGTGTCACCATCAATACTGCAGACATACCAAATGACAATTCAGAATATTTCAAAGGCAAGGATACAAATCTGGTTGATTGGCTGCGCGAGTATTCAGAAGGCGAAAAAGACGAGCAATTTATTCGCGGATTCCTGGGCCGTATGCTTTTCTCCGGCGAAGAAGTCTTGAAACAATCTTCAGTACTTTCAGGTGGCGAGAAAATGCGGTGTATGTTTTCGAGGATGATGCTTCAGCAGGCTAATCTGTTGATGTTCGACGAACCGACGAATCACTTGGATCTGGAGTCTATTACCGCTCTGAACAATGGCATGAAAGATTTCAAAGGAGTGATCTTGTTTACTTCAAGAGATCATGAGCTAACGGAAACGGTAGCAAACAGAATTGTAGAGCTGACTCCAGGCGGTATCATTGACAAGCTTATGACTTATGACGAATATATAAACAGCGATGTTGTCAAGCGACAGCGTGAAGAGATGTATTCTTTAGCCTAAGGTTAATTGATTAAACTAAAAAAGCCATTGATTTACTCAATGGCTTTTTTAGTTTAGCTATTTTTAGAACCTGGCTCTCGCCTTTAACTCAGAAATTGGCATTGTCAGCATCCTGCCTACCGGTTTACCATCTTTATAGGTAATAAGCTTGAACTGGGAAGCGTCAACTGGTGCTGTTAACGGAGTTGTATACTTTGGATAAAACTTATCCGGGAACGAATTGTCGAAACTGTAATGGATGCTTAAGCCTGGCACTTCTGTACTCAGCTCTATCTTTAGACGGTTATCAGCCGTTTTAGTCGCCTTAAATATCGGATCGTATACACTAGGCGCATACTTCGTTTCGGCAAGGTCGAAGCGTTTAAAATGGCTTTCAACCCTGGCGAAGAAATGGGGCCAGTTCTTCTTTGCCTTTGGTGACCAAACCGACTCAGCGATCGCGAACCCTCTTGGCCAAGTCATGTATTCAGCCTGGCGAATATTGTAGATCTGTTCCGTCCACAGGTTGCCCTGCCCCCCCTTGATATATTGTGGGTCCACCCCATCAGGAACAGGCTCGAACTCATACGACTTGTTTAAGCGTAACGACGCGTAAACCCGGGGTTCGGAGATGACATCGGATTGCATATAATCGAGGTATGCATAAGTGGTGGGACTCATGACAACCTGGTGCTTATTATGAGCAGCCTCTATTCCATATTTCATTCCTCGCCAGCTCATCACAGCTGTTGACTGGCTGACACCCCCTTCCAGGACCTCATCCCAGGCCATCATCTTTTTACCCTTTGACTCGACGATCTTCTCTACACGCTTAGTAAAATATCCCTGCACGTCCTTAATATCTTTCATACCCTCACGCACCATCAGGGCTTTCACCTGATCGTTGCTTTGCCAATAATTAATTGGAGCCTCATCACCGCCCAGATGGATATACTCAAATGGAAATAGCTGGGCAATCTGGGTTATAACTGTATCCATGAAAGAATAAACCTTTTCGTTAGCGGGGCACAGTGTATTGTCAATCAGCGCCTTTGGGGGTGCTCCGCCCGACCAATCCATGATTTGCTCGCCGAACCGCGGTTTGTAATTGATAGCCTCGGGAGTACACGACAGGTCTGGATATGAGGCCACGGCGGCAAGGCTGTGACCGGGAACATCAATTTCTGGCATAATATCAACGAAGCGATCCTTTGCATATTTAATAAGCTCTTTGATATCTTCCTGAGTATAATAACCTCCATAATCGCGCGGCTCATCCGGCGTAGCTGGGATAAAATTACCAAAAGTGCCCGTTCTGTTTACACGCCATGCGCCTACTTCAGTCAGTTTAGGTAAGCCCTTAATCTCAATCCTCCAACCTTCGTCGTCTGTGAGATGCAGGTGAAGCAAATTGTATTTATATCGGGCCATCACATCTATATACTGCTTAACCTCGTCTTTTGTAAAAAAATGACGCGCTACATCAAACATTAGCCCCCTCCAGCCCAGCTTTGGATAATCTATTATTTCAGCAACAGGAATTGTCCAGTTTGACCTGTTAACCTGAACCTTGCTTTCTATCTCCTCGGGAAACAGCTGAATAAAACTCTGCACACCATAGAAAAGCCCGGCAGCCTTATTTGCTTTGATAACTACGTGCGATGCCGTAACAGATAAACTATACCCCTCCGTACCTAATCTCGCATCAGACTGAGTATTTAGTTGAAGCTTTATTGTCGGATTGGAAGAGGAAGTTACTGAAATAACCCTGTAACCGGTTGGTTCAGAGAGCCTCTCTCGAAGAAAGGCGACTGTATGGGCCAGCTCAGGGCTGTTTGCCGCCTGGATCACAACGCTTTTGGGAAGTATGAAATGCCCGGTATCCTTAATAATGGAAACGGGTTGGGGGATAATCGCAATTCCTGATGCAGGAGATTGCCCAAAAGCTGTGATGGAAAATAACAGAAAACAAAGTAGATGAATTGTATTTTTCATAAAAACCGGCGAGATGTTGATTTTGCAATTTGTTATGGTTTCCCCTCCCATTATTGGTACGATCGCTTAGTGGCCAGCGTGACCGTCAGCGCCATGTGCGTGGCCATGGGCCAATTCCTCGGTGGTTGCTTCTCTCACTGAAATGATCTTTCCGATAAAATGCAGATCCTGTCCAGCCATTGGATGATTGAGATCCACTGTAATAGCAGCATCCGATACGCCCGTCACTTTTGCGCGAAACTGATTCCCTTCATTATCCTGTAATGGCAGAATTGATCCGATCGCCGGCTTTTCCATTTCACCGAACATATCCAATGGAAGCTCTGTAATAGCATTCTCATCTTTGGCACCATAAGCGTCTTCTGCGACAAGATGAAAGTCGTAGGTGTCTCCAGGTGAAAGCCCTTGCAGATTCTCTTCAAATTTAGGCAGCATCATTCCGACAGCATACAAAAATACAAGTGGATTTTGCTCATCTGCTTTCTCAACGAATACTTCCTCGCCGTTCTCTTTTGTGTACAGATCATAAGTCAGCGCAACAACGCTGTTTGGTTGAATATTCATTGCTTTTTTAATATTAAGTAATATGCTGAAAAATGGATGTTAATCCTGGCTTCCCGGCGTTGTACTTGGGTTATTGATTTGTTTAATTGCGTCAGCTACCTCAGTAACAGGTAACAAACATGTTCTGCTTTGGCATACATACACTTTTGTTTCAGCGTGCCATTTATCCTGCAGTAAAGGTAGTGTTCCTGTCGATCCTCCCAAAAGAATTTTATTCGGAACGTAATATTTTTCCAGTTCGAGCCTTTTTTGTTGTGCCTCAGAACCAGTTATGGCAATTTCAAATATCCCAAATATCTTAAAAAGTAACAAAGACGCCCAATTAGAATAGCCAGGGGGGTATTTGATAATATACGGTTGAACAGTTCTTGCCATCTGGTCAGATATCTGCAAATAATACTCATTGTTGAAAAAATGGCCTGATCTAAAAAGGTTGTGAGCCATAACAGAGTTAGATGACGAGGTCACATTGTCCGTAATTTCTTGCTTTCTGGCTATCAGTTCTTCACTTTTTGATGATGTATAAAAGAATAACCCATTCTCCTCATCATAAAAATCAGAAATAGCATGATCCGTCAACCGCCGGGCGAAATCCAGCCATTTTTCGTCAAAAGTCGACTCATACAGGCCTGTGAGACCATCGATGACAAAAGCATAATCATCGAGGAAAGCATCGGATCTGTCGCGTGAGCCATAAACTCTTATCAGATTGCCCTCCCGGTAAAGCTCGCGTTTGATAAATTCAGCACTCCTTAATGCACATTGGAGAAATTGATCGTCAGCAAATACCCTGTAAGCATCGGTATAAGCTCTGAGCATCATTCCGTTCCATGAGGCTAATATCTTATTGTCCAGCCCTGGAGGTATACGAACAGAGCGCGCCGCAAAGATCTTCCTCTTCGCATCATGAATATCCCGAAGCAGGTCCTCCTCTGTTTTACCCAGCTTCGCCGCTAAGTCTGCATCATCGTGCTTCCTGAAGAAAATATTAGTCCGCTCCTCTGCCCAGTTGCCTTCAGCGGTTATATTATAATAAATATTAAATATCTCAGTAGCATCGCCTAAAATGCTTTGTATTTCGTCTTTAGTAAAGGTGTAAAATTTCCCTTCAACACCCTCACTATCCGCATCAAGGGCTGAGTAAAACCCACCTTCCGGAGAAGTCATTTCGCGCTCAATAAATCCTAGTGTTTCATAAACAACCTGCTTATAAAGCAACTTGCCTGTATATTGATAAGCTTCAGCATACAGCGACACGAGTTGTGCATTGTCATAAAGCATCTTCTCAAAATGGGGAACATGCCACTGTCCGTCCACTGAGTACCTGGCAAAGCCACCGCCTATATGGTCGTATATACCGCCGAAAGCCATCTTCTCAAGCGTAATATTGACAGCCACATGAGCCGAATTATCGTTCATGAGGTGTGCATAACGTAAAATAAATTGCCAGTTGTTAGGCAAGGGGAATTTTGGCGCACGGTTGTAGCCTCCCTCCACCATGTCGAAGGAGCGCTTCCATGGCTCAAAAATTTCACGAATATCCCCGGTGGTAAATTCCTTTGAAGACTTAACCGGAATAAGTTGCTCGCTCTGCCGAATGCCTTCTGTTAACCTTACAGCATATTCTTCGGCCTCCCCAGGTTTATTTTTCCAAAAATCTGCCAGGTTGTGAAGCAAGCTTATCCAGTCCTGCTTCCTGAAATAGGTTCCACCGTAAATAGGCCGTTGATCAGGTAGACAGAAGCAATTCAATGGCCATCCCCCACTGCCGGTCATCAATTGAACTGCATTCATATAGATCTGGTCAATGTCAGGTCGTACCTCTCTATCGATCTTAATACAAATAAAGTGCTCATTCATAACGCTCGCAACCTGCTCGTTCTCAAAACTTTCATGCTCCATAACATGGCACCAATGGCATGCCGAATACCCAATACTAACAAGAATAAGCTTATTCTCAGCCCTGGCGCGGGACAGAGCTTCCTCACCCCAGGGATACCAATCAACAGGATTATTTGCGTGCTGAAGAAGGTACGGTGAGGTCTGGTCTTTTAATCTGTTGGCCATGGAAATAAAATTATGACGCAAATTAGCAAAGCCTATCCTGCGCCCAAATGAAATATGATAATATGATATACTAAAGACTAACTGATAGGAAATGCTAAAGTTTAGATTTTTTATTTTTATGCATAAAAGTTAAGACTTAATTTCGGCCTTTAAACCCGCATGTTATCATGAAGATTACCCACACCGAGATCTACCGATTTAGCATTCCAATGGAGCCGTTCGTTATTGCTACGGGGGTCATGGATTACGCCCAAAATGTTTTCATACGTGTCTATACAGACTCGGGCCTTCACGGTGTTGGAGAATGCTCAGCGTTCCCGATGATCGTCGGAGAAACACAGGAGACATGTCTTGCCATGGCAAAAGATTTCGCAAAAATATGGAAGGGTAAAGATGCCGGCAAAATAGAGCAACGCATACAGGATCTGCATAATGTTGCGGCTTATAATCCGACTATCAAAAGCGCCTTTGATATGGCGCTGTATGATCTCGCTGCAAAAGCGGCAGGCCTGCCACTTTATAAATTCCTGGGTGGAGATAAGCGAATTGTGGAGACAGACATGACTATTGGGATTGGTACAGCCGAAGAAATGAGTGAACTGGCTCTAGGCTATAAAGCCCAGGGAGCAACAATCTTAAAGATCAAGTTAGGCAAAAAGCCTGATGATGATCTTGTGCGCATGCGGAAAATACGGGAAGCCGTGGGTTCTGAAATGACCCTTAGAATTGATGCAAACCAGGGATGGGATTATGATGCAGCAATAACATGTCTGAATGGGATGCAAGCGCTCGGCATCGAGTTCTGTGAACAGCCTATGCGAACCTGGTACGATGACCAGCTACCAGAGCTAAGAAAACAGACGTCGATAAAGATCATGGCTGATGAAAGCTGTTACAATCATCATGATGCGAGAAAGTTAATAAATTCAGAGAGCTGCGATTACATTAACATAAAATTTGCCAAATCAGGCGGAATACATGAAGGCTTGAAGATCCACCATGTTGCGTCAGAAGCCGGCATACCGTGTATGATTGGAAGTATGCTCGAAAGCAGAATAGCCTTAAGCGCCAATTTACATTTTGCTTATGCGTGCGATAACATTAAGTATTTCGATCTTGACACATGTCTTTTAGGCCATTTGGTTGACCCGGTGACAGGTGGCCTGACTTATAAAGGTTATTTCCTGGATCTCCCCGAGGCCCTTGGAATTGGAGCTGACGCAGATGAGGAATTCCTCAAGAGGTGTGAAAAATTTACTGTTTGAAAGGAGAATTGAGAATGGCATTCACCACTCACAACCCTCCTGTCGCATTAAACTATTTGCTTAGCTCAGCGAAATATTTGTGAAACAAAGGGATCGTTTCAATGCCTTTGTAAAAATTAGCGATATCGAACTTCTCATTTGGAGAGTGCAAGTTGTCACTATCAAGTCCGAATCCCATTAAAACCGTCTTTATACCTAACTCCTTTTCAAACAAGGCCACAATTGGTATACTTCCTCCACCCCGAGTCGGAATCGGTTCTTTACCGAACGACTGTAGAATTGCCTTTTGTGCTGCTTGATAAGCGATACTATCCGTTGGCGTAACGACAGGTTCTCCTCCGTGGTGGGGACTAACTTTTACTTTTACACTTTTCGGAGCTATCATCTCAAAATGATCCTGGAAAAGCCTGGTAATTTCATCAGAATTCTGATTTGGCACCAGTCGCATTGAGATCTTAGCGAAGGCTTTAGACGGCAGGACAGTCTTCGCCCCCTCCCCTATATAACCTCCCCATATACCGTTCACTTCCAAAGTCGGCCGTGTACCCGTTCTTTCTAAGGTGCTGTAGCCCTTTTCTCCCCAAAGCTCTCCCACTTCAAGATCTCTTTTATATTCAGCCTCATCGTACGGTGCCTTATTAAGGTCCTCCCTTTCCTTCTGACTCAATTCTGTAACCTTGTCGTAAAAACCAGGAATGGTTATATGGTTATTCTCATCATGCAATGATGCTATAAGCTTAGCAAGAATCGTCGCTGGGTTTGCCACGGCACCACCGTAAACACCAGAATGAAGGTCGCGGTTCGGACCTGTTACTTCAACCTCCACATAAGATAATCCGCGTAAGCCAGTTTCGAGAGATGGGTGCTCAAGGCTTATCATCGACGTGTCGGAAATCAGCACTACATCAGATTTAAGCCGTTCCTTATTTTTGCCCACAAAAATACCCAGGTTGGCAGAACCGACTTCTTCTTCACCCTCTATCATAAATTTGATATTGCAGGGCAAGGTATTAGTTTCCATCATAAGCTCGAATGCCTTAACGTGCATGTAGAATTGACCTTTGTCATCGCAGGCACCGCGGGCGTAGATCTTTTGATCGCGAATCGTTGGCTCAAACGGTGGCGTTTCCCACAATTCGAGGGGATCAGCGGGCTGAACATCGTAATGACCATACACTAAGACTGTAGGTAATGATGAATCTATAATCTTATCTCCGTATACAATTGGATATCCGTCGGTAGGACAAATCTCAACATTGTCAGCCCCGGCGACTTTCAACTTTTCAGCAACGTAATCAGCTGTTTTAAGAACATCTCCTTTATATTTAGGATCTGCACTTATAGAAGGAAAGCGGAGCAGCTCAAAAAGCTCGTCCAGGAAGCGCTGCTTATTATCGCTTACATATTTTCTAATCTCTTGCATATAATTGGTTTTATACAAAGATAGAAATCTATAAATAGCCGTCCCATAAATGGTAAATAAATTACCAGGTGGAACGGCTATTAGATTAAGCTGAGGACTAATTAATCCCAGCTCGCCAGTCTTTTCTCATCAAGTTTATGAGAAAAATCCATTTTTTCTGAATTCAAAGGCTTGGTGATCTTACTTTCAGGAGTATTGGTAGCTATAGTGAATCCTAATGAGAGAAAGCCTGCTGCTGCGATTATTGATAGTAATTTTTTCATGGCTATATTGTGTTAACTTTGAAAATATTGTGAATTATTTCTTACTTTTCCCTGTTTTGGCAGGTGCACTGGTTGAGTCTGTTGTTGTCGGAGATTCTACTCGCATAGTACTTGCTTCTGGATCTGGCTCGACGATATCCCACTGACCGCAGCCACCGCACATTTTTAGGTCATCTGCTTTAAGCGACGTCTTTTCCTCAGGAGCAATAGTTTCATTTTTTTCGCATCCACTTAAAGAAATTGTTCCTAATACAGCTAGTGTTAATAATACTTTTTTCATGATTTTTGAGGTTTGTTTTATTGTTTATAATGAGTGTTCTAATCTGGTTAAATAAAATTCCCTGCGATTTGGTCGAATTGTCTAAATTTATTTTAATCTTACAACCAAATACGGGGATGAGAATATTGAACTTAATATTGTTATTTATAAGCTTCAATGCTTATACGCAAAACATTGAAAAAAGTTCCATAAATCCCGGCGCTATCTCCGATACTTTAGAGATTATAGCACTTAATAATCAGGCATTTAAAGCTAGGTTAATTAATCCGGATATTACAATATCAAAAGCAAATAAAGCTCTAAAATTAGCTTTAAAGTTGGACTATACCAATGGGATTGCAGAGTCTTACAGGGTAATTGGAGTTGGGAAAAGTTATCAAAATTCGATTGACGCGGCTGTAGAAAATTATTTAAATGCTCTAACCTATTTTAAAAAAGGCAACAACCTGGAAGGTGAAGCAAAAATATATAATAACATAGGCAACCTTTACCGTGATATAGATACTCAAAAATCGCTTGATAATTTTAATAAAAGCTTACAAATCGCTAAAAAATTAAAAATCAATGACCTTATAGCAGGCCTGTATTTGAATATAGGCACGGCCTATCAAAAACTAAGAAATTATCCTAAAGCTCTCTCTTACTACAGGGTATGCTTGTCAATGTTCAAAGACTTAAACAATAAGATCGGCCTTATCCAAAGCCATCAAAACCTGGGAGTTTTATACCTTAACCTTAGGGAGTTCGAAAAGGCTGAGCAAAACCTTGAGGAAGCTTTATTTAAAGCTAAAGAAGAAAAATTAACTAATTCTCTGGCGGCCATAAACCTCACCCTCAGTTCAATTAATATTGCCCAAAATCAATTTAAAAAAGCGGAAGAAAATATCAGAGAAGGTCTGATCCACACCCGTTTGCTTAAAGATGCCAGGCTGGAGTACAATTACACCCTCATATCCTACCAGCTCGAAAATAAGCGCAAAAACTATTTCAAAGCGTTAAGTTATCTTCAGCGAGCTTATAAGCTGGATAGCGTGCTTTATGCTAATAACATTTCAGACAAAATTAGTTTATTAGAATCTCAGCACGTACAACTGGAAAAACAACGGGAAAGTGAATTGATAATCGCCCGTCAGAAGTATACTCAGATACTATTCTGGGCTACCAGCATTGTAGCGTTACTGGCATTCTTCGTGATTTTCCTTCTGGTCAGGAACGTTAAAAAATCATCTCAGACGAACATGGAACTCACGCGGTTGAACAAGGAGGTATCCAAACAAAAAGACGACCTTGACCGTGCTAACCAAAACCTGGAAGAACTCATTGAAGAGCGAACCATTGACCTAAAGAAGAAGAACAAGAAGCTCTCAGAGTACTCATCTCACCTTTCTCATCAAATCCGAAGCCCGGTTGCTACTTTAAAGGGACTTATGCTGCTTGAAAACGATGATCTGATTGATAATGAGGAATTTATTGAGCAAATGGAAAAATGCATCAACGATCTCGACGATAAGATCATTAATATCAATGAGAACTTAAATAACCCTGGTCGGTCAAGTTTAATAAACGAAGATTAAGCTCACTTGTTTTCTAAACAATTTACGATTCAGAGAGGTGGCCCAGCCATATTCTCAAATCTCTTTAGTAATTTAGCGCAGAAAAACAGGAGCGAAATTTGGATTATTTAGACGGCTTAAACCCTTCACAAAAGGCGGCGGTAGAACAGACGGAAGGGCCAGTGATGATTGTAGCGGGAGCCGGCTCAGGTAAAACCCGGGTTATTACATACCGCGTTGCTCATCTCATTCGTAAAGGGATTGACCCTTTTAATATTCTGGTACTTACTTTTACGAATAAGGCTGCCAAAGAAATGCGTGAACGCATTATGAAGGTGGTTGGAGCTGAAGCTAAAAATATCTGGATGGGCACCTTCCATTCGGTTTTTGCCAAACTTCTCAGAGTCGAAGCACAGAAAATCGGCTATCCGAATAACTTTACTATTTACGATACAGACGATAGCAAAAGCCTCATAAGGGCTATCCTGAAAGAACTTCAACTGGACGACAAATTATACAATGCAAATTTCGTTTACAATCGAATATCGTCTTCAAAAAATAATCTGATCTCCCCTGCCGAATACCTGCAAAATGAGCACATTCAAGCTGAGGATTTGTCATCCGGACGAGGGAAAATGGGGGAGATTTACCAGATATACTCCCAAAGATGTTATAAGGCAGGTGCAATGGATTTCGACGACCTTCTTTATAAAACAAATGTATTATTAAGGGAACACCCTGATGTACTTTACAAATATCAAAACAAGTTTAGGTACCTGATGGTAGACGAGTACCAGGATACTAATTTTTCGCAGTACCTGATCGTAAAAAAGCTAGCCGCAAATAACGAGAACATTTGTGTTGTCGGTGACGATGCCCAGAGCATTTATGCCTTCCGGGGAGCGAATATCCAGAATATCCTTAATTTTGAAAGGGATTACCCGGACCTGAAAATCTTTAAGCTTGAACAAAACTACCGTTCAACCAAAAACATTGTTAATGTTGCCAACAGCATTATAGCCAATAACAAAAATCAGCTCAAAAAATCTGTTTTCTCTGAGAACGAAGAGGGAGATAAAATTAAAGTTTCAAGAGCCTTCAGTGATAATGAAGAAGGAAAAATAGTTGCAGAAGCTATTGCACAGGAACAGGCTGTGAAAGGTTCAAGATATAGTGATTTTGCTGTCCTATACCGGACCAATGCTCAATCCAGAGCTATGGAGGAATCGCTGCGAAAACTAAACGTTCCATATAAAATATACGGCGGCACTTCTTTTTATCAACGGAAGGAGATAAAAGATCTGATCGCCTATTTCAGGATCACCTTCAATCCTAATGATGAAGAAGCTATAAAAAGGGTCATTAACTATCCGCGCCGGGGTATTGGCGATACTACTATTGAAAGGATTATTATAGCCGCTGACCAGCATAATATTACTTTATGGGAAGTTATTTCTGAAGCACACCGTTATCTTGATGCAAGAAGTGCGACAGCTGTCAGCAATTTTGCATTAATGATTCAGAGCTTTCAGGTCATGACCAAAACTCATTCGGCTTATGATACTGCCCTGCATATTGCCCAACATTCCACTATATTAAAAGACCTGTATTCAGATAAATCGATAGAAGGATTGAGCCGGTATGAAAACATCCAGGAACTCCTGAATGGTATCAAAGAATTCAGTGAACGCGAGGATATTGAAGAAAAGGGCTTAGATGTCTTCATGCAGGACGTTGCCTTGCTCACCAATGATGATAACGATAAGAATCCCAATGCCGACACAGTATCTCTCATGACGATACACTCCGCCAAAGGACTCGAATTCGACAACGTTTTTGTTGTAGGACTCGAGGAAAATCTTTTCCCGTCACAAATGTCTTTGAGCTCACGTAGTGACCTCGAAGAAGAAAGACGTTTATTTTATGTTGCAATTACACGAGCGGGAAAAAAGCTCACCCTATCTTATGCGACCTCAAGATATCGCTGGGGAACTTTAACGAGCTGCGAACCAAGTCGGTTTATAGATGAGATCGATGCAAGTTACCTTGAACTCGATTTCAAACCGAAACAAATAAATACGGGCAACCCCTTCTTCGATGGGGAAAGGTCGGCGTGGCAGCAAAAAGAATCATTCACCAAGCCTAAACCTGCGTCCGCTGTTAAAACAACTTCGATATTACCGAAGGCTCACGTACCGAGCGCAAATTTTGCCCCGTCCGATACGTCGGGTCTGCAGGTTGGCATGGAAGTGGAACACGAACGCTTTGGCTTTGGCAAAGTTATAAACCTGGAAGGCAGTAAACCTGATGTTAAAGCCACTATCTTTTTTAAAGATTTAGGACAGAAGCAATTATTGTTAAAATTTGCTAAATTGAAAATTGTTAAATAAAACCAAAATGCCGCTCTGTTGCTCCAAAACCACATGTTTGAGCTAGCGGAAATAACGAATCGCCATGACATTTGATTATAATACCACCAGGAAAAAGCTGATTCTTGCCGAATACGGACGAAATGTGCAGAATATGGTTAAATATATCGTCGACCTTCCAACCAAGGATGAACGCAATCGGTATGCACAAGTCGTTATCGACCTGATGGGCTTTTTAAACCCGCACTTACGTGATGTCGCTGACTTCAAACATAAACTTTGGGATCATCTGCACATTATCTCAGATTTTAAAATAGACGTTGACTCGCCTTATCCAAAGCCTTCAGAGGACGCCATCCGTTTTAAGCCGGCTCCGCTTTCTTATCCCCAGCAGCGGATTAAATATAAACACTACGGCAAAACGGTCGAACTGATGATCAGCCGGGCCAAGGCAATTGAGGATCCGCAAAGAAAGCAGCTTATGATCCAGTCAATAGCGAATTTTATGAAAATGGCTTATGTGACATGGAATAAAGATAGCGTCGCTGATGAAACCATTATTAAAGACCTTCGCGAAATGTCCAATGGCGCCTTGCAGTTAGAAGACAACGTCAACCTGCAGCGTATTGAGGTTCGTCAAACGAATCCTGCAAGCCGGCAGCGAAACAGTAATCAGAACAACAAGAACCGTCAAAACAGCAACAGTAATAACCGGAATAACCCAGGCAGTTCAAACCGTCAGAGGTCAAATAATTCCGGAGGTAAAAGATATTAGTGAGGTTAACAATGAAATGAGGTTAATGGCATTGAGCAATGAGCTGTGAAAGATGAGCTTCCACCATGTCATTAAAAAAGATTATATATTAAATAATAACAGAGCTCACAGCTCAATGCCCATAGCCCATAGATGAACGCATTTGAAATTGTTGGTGGAAAACCGTTAAAAGGAGAAATCATCCCGCAAGGAGCGAAAAACGAAGCATTGCAAATTATTTCGGCCGTTCTTCTGACCTCCGAGAAGATAACGATCAGCAACATTCCTGATATCAAAGATGTGAATAAGCTAATCGAGCTGATTGGAGATTTAGGAGTTACAGTTGAGCGTCTAAACAAAGACACCTATACGTTTGAAGCTAAAGATATCGATCTTGATTTTTTCCATTCTGAATCATTTCGCTCAAAGGGAGGTAGTCTGAGAGGATCAATTATGATTGTCGGTCCATTACTGGCACGTTTTGGGAAAGCGGCGATTCCCAAGCCTGGCGGCGACAAAATTGGTAGAAGACGGCTTGACACACACTTTCTTGGTTTTGAAAAGCTTGGAGCCAGATTCATCTACGATAAAAAGACCAATTTCTTTAATGTTGATGCAAGTGATTTGAGAGGAGCTTATATTCTCCTGGATGAAGCCTCTGTGACCGGAACCGCTAACGTGGTTATGGCTGCGGTGCTCGCTAAGGGGGTAACCACCATATATAATGCCGCATGCGAACCATATCTGCAGCAATTGTGTAAGATGCTTAACCGCATGGGCGCAAAGATAACCGGGGTTGGCTCAAATCTGCTGACGATCGAGGGTGTCAAAAGACTGGGGGGAACAGAACATAGACTGCTTCCTGATATGATCGAGATAGGATCTTTCATTGGTTTAGCGGCAATGACGGAATCGGAGATTACGATCAAGGATGTTAAATTCCAGGAACTGGGCATGATCCCGGAAGTTTTCAGGAAACTCGGAATTCAATTCGAACTTCGGGGTGATGATATTTACATCCCTTCCCAGAAGCATTATGAAGTTGATACTTTCATAGATGGATCGATAATGACAATAGCCGACGCGCCATGGCCGGGTTTTACACCCGATCTGCTGAGTATCATGCTGGTAGTTGCAACACAAGCGAAAGGCAATGTATTGATCCACCAAAAGATGTTCGAAAGCCGTCTCTTCTTTGTTGATAAACTGATTGACATGGGCGCCCAGATCATTCTATGTGATCCGCATCGTGCTACAGTAATAGGTCTGGACAAAAAAGTAAAGCTTCGCGGAATATCGATGACATCACCTGATATTCGGGCCGGAGTATCCTTGCTTATTGCTGCGCTCTCTGCACAGGGTACATCCACTATATTCAATATCGAACAAATAGAACGAGGCTATCAGGATATAGACATCCGATTGCGGACACTAGGGGCAAATATAAAACGTATTACGGCTACTGATAGCGGGCATTAGACGTCAGATAGTCAGTGAAGGTAAACGGTAATCAGTAATCAGTAATCAGTAATGAGTGCCACCGATTACAACTTTTTACTGAATACTGATTACTTCTTTTTTACTGAATACTGATCACTTCTTTACTCAGGCTGAAATCGCATTGATAATATCATATTGAGTAATAATCTCGATCTTTCCTTCTTCATCTTCAACAAGGACTGCCATATTATCCTTGTTTATTATGGAAGATATCTTATCCACTGATGTATTGATATCTATAAACGGAAAGGATGCTGTCATGATTTCTTTCACACTCCCTGATTTCAGGCCCGGATTCTCCAACACTGAGTTAAGAATGTCGCTTTCCGTTAATTTTCCAATGATCATTCCCTGCTGGGTCACCGGAATTTGAGATATATTCAGAGACTTAATTGTATTTATAGCTTCCAGAACTGATTTTTCACAATCGATTGTAATAATATCCTGCCGCTCGCGCCTGTTTAAAATAGATTTTGCTGTTAGCTTCTCGTCTGTGAGAAACCCTCTCTCCCGCAGCCAGTCTTCATTGTACATCTTGGCCATATACCTCGAGCCATGATCGTGAAAAATAATCACCACCAGATCTTCCTCCCTTAACTCATTCTTCAACTGCAGCAGCCCGGCAACAGCAGAACCCGCAGAGTTACCTGCAAAAATCCCTTCCTTTCTGGCTATCTCACGAGTCATTAAAGCCGCATCCTTATCGGTCACCTTTTCAAACCGGTCAATTACATCGAAGTCCACATTCTTAGGTAAAAAATCTTCACCTATGCCCTCAGTTATATACGGATATATCTCATTCTTATCAAACTCGCCGGTCTCCTTGTATTTCTTAAACACAGAGCCATAGGTATCGATACCCCAAACTTTGATATTGGGATTCTTTTCCTTCAAATATTTACCTGCACCAGAAATAGTTCCCCCGGTACCCACACCAACTACCAAATGCGTAATTTTACCTCCCGTTTGTTCCCAGATCTCCGGCCCTGTTTGTTCGTAATGAGCTCTTGTATTTGAAAGGTTATCATATTGGTTGGGCTTCCATGAATTAGGCACCTCACGCTCAAGACGCGTTGAAACAGAATAGTATGATCTTGGATCCTCTGGCTCTACGTTCGTAGGGCACACGATTACTTCAGCTCCGAATGCACGCAGCGCGTCCACTTTCTCCTTGGATTGCTTGTCCGTTGTGGTAAAGATACATTTGTAACCTTTGATCACTGCTGCAATGGCCAGGCCCATCCCGGTATTACCCGATGTTCCCTCGATTATAGTTCCGCCAGGCTTTAGTCTTCCGTCTCTTTCTGCATCTTCGATCATTTTAACAGCCATCCTGTCCTTAATAGAATTTCCTGGATTTGTTGTTTCAATTTTAGCCAATACAGTAGCTTTAACATCTTTCGTTATCGCATTTAATTTGACCAAAGGAGTATTTCCTATAGTTTCAAGAATATTGTTGTACCACATAATAACGAATTTAAGGAAATAAGACAGAAGCAGCATTTTAAATGCCAAAACCGGATACCCGCTTTCTGCACTTTAGCCCTAATTAAAGTTTGGAGCATTCTCAGAATCGGAGATGTTTTACGGTAAGACCATTGTTGATCAATTGCATCAGGGAGTCAATTCCAATTCTTAAATGAGTTTCTACATATTGCTCAGTAACCTTTGAATCACTCTCCGCGGTTTTAACACCCTCGGGGATCATAGGCTGGTCAGATACGAGCAACAATGCCCCTGTCGGAATCTTATTAGCAAAACCTGTAGTAAATATTGTCGCGGTTTCCATATCCACAGCCATCGCACGAAGCCCCTTTAAATATTTTTTAAACACTTTATCATGTTCCCAGACACGCCGGTTGGTTGTGTAAACAGTTCCCGTCCAGTAATCACGTGAATGGTCACGGATGGTCGTTGATATCGCCTTTTGCAAAGCGAATGAAGGCAATGCGGGCACCTCGGGCGGAAAATAATCGTTCGAGGTACCTTCTCCCCGTATCGCCGCAATTGGCAGGATGAGATGGCCTATATCGTTCTTCTTCTTTAACCCGCCGCATTTTCCAAGAAACAGCACAGCTTTAGGCTTGATCGCAGTAAGAAGGTCCATCATCGTTGCTGCCATCGGACTGCCCATTCCAAAATTTATCAGGGTTATGCCGTTTGCGGAAACACTTTGCATGGGTTTATCCAGACCGACTATCGGAGCGTCGTCGTGCCATTCTGAGAATAGATTTACATAGCGCGAAAAATTGGTCAAAATGATAAAATCTGTGAAGTCCGCAAGAGGCCTGCCAGTATATCTGGGCAGCCAGTTGGTCACTATATCCTCTTTATTTTTGAGCCCGGGCTTAACCGGAGACTCAACTTCCTTATTCTTCTTAGGTTTTACTGCTCCATCAACAGGATCCTTTTTTACTGCTTTCTCTTCGTTCATAACTTAATTTTTTGTGTACAAAAAACCCCCGATTAAATCGGGGGCTCTTTTATGCTACTTTTAATTTCTTAAGGTCGGATTTTTCAAATTTATCCGTTGCATAATCGAGGGTTATGAACAGCTCCTTCGTATTCTTCCCCGAGGGAGTCTCATACATGGCATCGATCATTATAGCTTCACAAATAGACCGGAGTCCCCTTGCGCCTAATTTAAATTCCATCGCTTTATCCACAATAAATTCCATTACAGCTTTATCGAAGTCGAGCTTTACATTCTCATACTCAAACAACTTCTTATACTGCTTGATAAGGGAATTTTTAGGTTCTGTAAGAATACTTAAAAGGGTTTCCCTGTCCAGCGGGTTCAAGTGTGTGATAACAGGCAAACGGCCAATCAGCTCCGGAATAAGACCAAAAGATTTAAGATCCTGTGGCGTGATGTACTTATATAGATTTTTCAGATCAATGTTCAGATCCTCTTTATCCACTTTATAACCTACTGTTTGCGTGCGCAACCTGTTAGCGATCTTCTTATCGATACCATCGAAAGCACCACCACAAATGAACAGAATGTTATTCGTGTTCACAGCTATCATCTTCTGGTCGGGGTGCTTTCTTCCACCCTGTGGCGGTACGTTAACAATAGTCCCTTCTAATATCTTCAATAAGGCCTGCTGCACTCCCTCACCCGAAACATCACGGGTAATTGAAGGATTATCACTTTTACGCGCAATCTTGTCAACCTCATCGATGTAAACGATTCCACGCTCTGCAGCAGTTACATCATAATCAGCAGCCTGAAGCAAACGCGTTAAGATACTTTCCACATCCTCCCCTACATATCCGGCTTCTGTCAGAACAGTGGCATCACAGATACAGAAAGGAACGTTTAAAACACGGGCGATAGTCTTAGCTAAAAGGGTCTTACCTGTCCCTGTTTCCCCCACCATGATAATGTTGGATTTTTCGATCTCCACTTCGTCTTTGCCGATTTTCTGATTAAGACGCTTATAATGATTATATACGGCTACCGATAATACTTTTTTTGCCTGATCCTGACCAATAACATACTGATCAAGGTGAGACTTAATCTCAAGCGGCTTTAAAAGCGTTTCAAATGTTTGAGTGGACTTGGTCTTACGGACATTAAGCTCCTCTGCCAGAATCTGATTAGCCTGTGCGACACATTTGTCACAAATATGGGCATCAAGGCCAGCGATCAACATCAGCGTGTCCTGCTTTCCCGAGCCGCAGAATGAACACTTAATATCTTTATTTCCTTTACTCATTATTTCTTGTCTCCGGTTCCTGCTAACACCTCATCAATCATACCATATTCTTTCGCCTCTGGGGCTTTCATCCAGTAATCACGATCTGAAGCCTTTTCAACCCATTCATAAGACTGGCCCGAGTGGTTCGCCAGGATATCATATAATTCCTTTTTCAATTTAAGCATTTCCCTCAGATTAATCTCCATATCTGAAGCTACCCCCTGTGCACCCCCGGACGGCTGGTGAATCATCACTCTTGAGTGAGGCAGGGCTGCCCGCTTTCCTTTGGTACCGGCGCACAACAATACAGCTGCCATTGAAGCCGCCATCCCGGTACAAATTGTAGCTACATCCGGCGAAATATATTGCATTGTATCATATATCCCAAGCCCTGCATAAACCGAACCTCCCGGAGAATTTATATAGATCTGGATATCTCTCTTTGCATCTGTCGATTGAAGAAACAATAACTGAGCCTGAATAATATTAGCAATACCTTCATGCACAGCGTCTCCCAGGAAAATTATACGGTCCATCATTAAACGTGAGAACACATCCATTTGTGCCACATTTAACTGGCGTTCTTCGATAATATAGGGTGTCATGGCAGCAGGCAAAGTGTTGTTATTTACCCTGCCGATGAAACTATCTACATGCTGACTGCCAATGCGATGGTGTTTAACTGCGTATTTACGGAATTCGTTTCTATCTATGTTCATATTGAATTTATAATTTAAGTTATGAGTTATTTTGTAATTAATAATGAAATTTCCTAAAAATTAGAATCAATAACCCATAAATAAATCATAGGCTACTTCAATTCTAAAAACTTATTGTATTCTATTTCTTTGGTTTCTAAAGTAAGCACGCCTTTCAAATAATCAAAAACATGCTGTGCTTTCACCTCCTCGAAAATACGGTTAGCATTTTCTTTGTCCTGCAAAAACTGCGTCGTATACTGCCCTAACTGCTCCTCTGAAAGCGGCTGCGGACTATACATGCGGAATTGGGCATCAAGACGCTTCTTCGCGGTTTCAAAAACCTGCTCATATTTGATTTCAAGCTTGTTGTCCTTGATGATCCTGTTCTCAATAAGTGTCCATCTCAGGTTACGCGCAAAATCATCGTAGCCCTGGGCAAGTTCCTCATCACTTAGTTTCTCATTCGTTGCTTTCAGCCAGCGTTTCAGAAATTCATCAGGCAGGTTCATTTGCACTTTGTCTAATCCAAACTTCAGCATATCCGCCTGAAGCTTCTGATCAGAATTCTGAACCATCATCGACTCTAATTCCTCCCTTATCTTATCCCTGAACTCTTCCTCGGTTTTAACAACATCTGCACCAAATAATTTATCAAAGAACTCCTGGTTCAGATCGCCTTCTTCCAAACGGTTAATATTCTTAACAGTTAGCTGGAATTTCGACTTCAGGTCCTGCGCATCTTCTTCTGAAATATTTAACAGCTTAGCTATTATCGTAGCATTGCTATCAAAGGCTTTCCGAATGTCTACATCAACAACATCGTCTTTTTTAAGTCCGATAAGTGTCTTTTTAATCTTAGCGTCATTTACCTGATCCAGGCGCACAGATCCTGTATTGCTTATACCCTCTTCAAAAACAGCACCATCAGCTGAAAGTTGCTTTAAATCCGCATACAAAACATCGTCTTCTGCCGATACGTCAGGGTTTGACATTTTGCCATAAGATTTACGCAGATTGGTAATACGCGATGCTAACGTTTCCTCATCAACTTTAACCTTGTATTGCGTCAGCTTATCTTTCGAAGAAAAATCCAACTCAAACTCCGGAGCCAGTCCAAGCTCGTAAATGAATTCGAATTCGTCTGTAAAGTCCCAGTTAAAGTCTTTACTGTCGTCGATCTTCGGCAGTGGCTGGCCAAGAACTTCTAGTTTATTATCGCTGATATAATTATTAAGCGTATCGTTTAATATATTATTGATCTCATCAACCAGAATATTCTTTCCATACATTTTCTTAATGTGTGATGCAGGAACCATTCCCTTACGAAACCCGGGAAGCTGAGCCTTCTTAGCCTGTGTTTTGATCGCCTTCTCTACGCGTTCTTTGTAATCGTCAGGATTAATCTTAACTGTGAGTACAGAATTTAGATTGTCTAGTTTGTCCTGTGTAATGTTCATTTTATGAGATTTAATCGTTTTCTGTTATAAAAAAATTCCCCGGTTTTGTAGCCGGGGAATTAATCAGTGCGGATGAAGGGACTCGAACCCCCACGCCGTGAAGCGCCAGATCCTAAGTCTGGTGCGGCTACCAATTACGCCACATCCGCATGTTTAGGATTATTTTCGATCAATCTTATTCAAATATCAACGATGAATTTAGATATATTTCGGTCGGCAAAAATATGGTTTTTTCAGTTAAGTGCAAAATGTAATCCATTAATTATTTCAATAATTTGAATTTATTTTTTCATGTATACCTCTGAGATATTCTGGCACCTGGAGCAACCTGCTTCCATACCACGAAAACATCTCACCGTCAACCAACATTACTGTTGCGGCCGGACAAATACGCTGCATTTCCTTAACATGCACATCTTTAAACGGATAGGGCTCCGATGAAAGAAATATGATATCAGGATCCAGTTCTCTAAGCTCTTCCGGGCTTATCTCGGGGTACCGGCTCGAAATGGAAACATTTTTCAATCCGGCTCTTTGCAATATATCATCGATAAAGGTATCCGGGCCTGCTAGCATATACGGATCCTTCCATATAAAGTAGGCGGCATTCAAACCCCTTCCGTAGGAGGGCAGAGATTGAAACCGCTCCTCAATCTGAGAAACGATACCCCTGGCATGTTCACCGGTGGCTGTAAGCTCTCCAAGCTGTTCTATCATTTCAAGCGCGTCGCTGAGATCTTTGATATCGCTCATCCATACCGGAAATTCCTTCATCAACTCCTCTACCTGGCTTTGGTCATTCTCCTCTTTATTACCGATAATGAGATCCGGCCGGATATCACGGATCTTGTCGAGTTTTAGATTTTTAGTCCCCCCTACCTTGGTCACCCTTTTATAAACCGCTGCCGGATGAATACAAAATTTGGTAATTCCAGCCAGCTGCTCATCAAGCCCCAGGTCGAAAAGCAACTCTGTCTGCGAAGGCACCAGTGAAATGATACGTCGTGGCGGGTAGTTGATGGAAACTGAACGCCCCATCTGGTCGGTAAACCTCAGCGGGTCCATATAAAGGGTATTTAGTCCTCGTAGAAATCTTGCAGCGAACCAAAGTAATTAAGGTTCCACCCTTCGATCATATCATCGATATCAGAATCAGGAATATTGGTATGCCGCAGTTCAACCGATGTTCCATTCTTGTCAGGATGCAAGATAAAGGTCACGATCGACTCTTCAGGCTGATCTCCGAAATACCATTGCTGCACGATTTTCTTATTCTCCACGAACTCAATATTTCGGCCAACGATACTATCGTCCCATAACGAAAATTCTGAGCCTGGCTCGGTGCTCATAACCGCCTCTGCTCCCGTCCATAATGAAATGGTTAGAGGATTGGTCAGCGCAAGATATACATCTTCGGGGGGCGCTTGAACGAGATAATAGCCTTTATAGTTTTTCATAAACGAACACAAATTTACAAAAATGTCCCGGTTCACCTACAGCACCCACGCTATGTTCATCATATAAACGGTCTGTTCATCCCTTTTATTCAGCAAATCATCACATTTATTACCGGCTCCAATATCCATGCGTTAACATTGCTCCCGGGCTGGTACCTGAAGCGTATCGTGAGCTTTCGTTTGGCAATGTGCGAAAATCACTTTTTTTCAAATTTCCAGCAACATTTGAAGGAACGTGTCGTCCTATACTCAAAGTTAACGGAAAGCTGATGATAAGAGATGAGCGCGCCTTCAACAGCAACAAAAGTGAAGATATAGTTTAATTTTTTAATCAAATAAGATATAACAAACGCTGATATGTCGATCGGAGCTTACAACAATGATGAACCGGCACAAGCCACACAACCAAGGGTGTTCAGCCTCCGCGTAAGTTATACCACCGAACTGGCGGCTCAACTTGATACAGCCTTGCAATTTGTTGTTCGTAAGATTGGATTTAAACCCTCCGGGCCGTTCACTTATAGCATCCCGTCAGAAGATAATTTGATTCTCGACGACACTAACGGAAACCGGCTGATTATCAATTGTCAAAAACTCGAAAGCAACGATAAAATAAAGAATATTATATTTTATACCGACGACTGCCTGCGGGATTATCATAAATATATTCTTCTCGGTGTTGAATTTACCAGCCGCCCCGAATATAACGGATCGGGTCTCCAGGTAAATTTCCTGGACCACGCAGGCAACTGCTGCACTTTGCTTGAAGAAAGAATTTATACCGAAACCTGATCAAACCAAACGTATATGAAATTTCTACGTGTACTTAAGAACGAAAATCAGATCTCAGGAGAAACTGTACAGCAGGCCTATTATCCTGAACATGTAAGCAATTTTTCAATTAAGACTGTCTTTAGCGGAAACAGGACATTCAATATTGGTAAAAGGCAATTGAGCTTGTATCCCGACACCTTTGTTGCTATAAACAAAGGGACTACTTACTGGAGCAAAGTTGATTCCTCTGTACCCGTAAACACCCTGTCCATTTCCTTTTCGCCTTCCTTTCTCAGCGACTTCCAGCGTCTTCAAAAAAACAATCACAGGTATCTTCTGGACGAACCTTTTCAAAGCGGCGAGCATCCCGACTTTTCCTTTATGGAAACAATCTACCCCTTCTCGGGCGATATGAAATATAACATCCTGCATCTCAAGGAACATCTTGAAGAGGGCATACCTAACGACATGCTGATAAATGAATATCTGCACCACTGCCTGATCAATTACTACAAGGTGTATAATAAAGAAGTCGTCGACAAATCAGAAAATTTAAACTTTTTAAACAGTACGACTAAGGTAGAGATTCTTAAAAGGCTTACCCTGGCTAAGGAATTCATCATAAGCCACTACAATAAGGATATCGAACTGGAAGACATCGCGCAGCACGCCTGCCTGTCAGTGAATCATTTACTCAGGACTTTCAAACAGGCGTACGGACAATCACCGCACCAATATTTAATCAGGGTGCGGGTCGACAGATCGAAATATTTACTAAAAAACACGAAATACACCATAAATGAGATCGTAGAGATCATTGGCTTCGAATGCCCAAGTTCGTTTATCAGGCTCTTCAAGGGATTGAATAAGGTGACTCCCGGGAAATACAGAACAGGGAATTAAATATCCGCATGCATGAAACTGGTCACGTCTGAAAAAAAACCCTAACATTTAAATTACAGATCTATAATGGTGATTTCTGCCTATGTACAAAGCCACTCTTCACCAGAAATTTGACAATAAAAACAAACTAATATGAAACTGAAATCTTTCTTCTTATGTACAGTACTAGGTGTTGTACTTATGACCACTACTTATGCCAGTAACCCGGTTGCCGCCGACGCTAAAGCCGTCCTAAAGGCATATGCCGAAAGCCACATAAATACCGACGCTAATATGCTCGAAAAGATACTCAGTGCCGACGCATTAATGAAATTTTCAAAAGGCAATGAAGTTATGTCGCAAAGCCAGTCGGCTATTGTCAAGCTGATGCGGCAAAACCAGGGCATTAAACAAAATTGCTCTACGCTTGTAGATGTTCTGGCCAGCAGCGATGCAATGATTCTGGCACGGGTCAACTTCGTATACGAAGGATTCACAATTGAGAACTATCTGACACTTGAAGCCGACAAGAATCAAAACTGGAAGATCACCCGCATCAATAAATTCTACAATAACAATGGGTCGGTCAAAGTTCTTACTAAAGAATAATGCTGACAGAGCGTAACAGTTAACGGAGAGTTATCGTCTTAAAGAGTACTGTAACTCTCCATTTTGCATGACGTTGACAAATACATACCACTACCACATGAACAAGGCCGAACATAACATCCGATCAGAAAGATATAGTAGCAGATACACCAGAGGGTTTTTAAAGATGCTTGTAAACGACGGACAGGTTGAGACTGATAAATACGTAACACAGTTCTACAGCTCAAAAAATTACCAGGGCAGACTGGAAGCCATCAAATATCTGATAGGAGTAATAGGGAAATATCCTTTCCCCGAAAGCATTTTTCTGGATGCTCTAAACGACTTTTGCTCACAGGTAAAGGTGTATGTTCTTCAGCATTACGATTTCTCGCTAGGCAACCGCGAACAGATTCAGGCATCGCTGGTAGATATTGCAAAGAATGATGAGAAAGTTCAGTTAAGGGCTCTTGCGATGGAACGGCTAGCCAGCCTCGACGCGACCGAACACTATGAGCTGTTCTTTTCTACGTCTTTATTAAAAAGTTCAAAAGAGTCGGCCGCCGGCCTTTTAGGTTTGCACAAGATTGATAAGGAGAAGGCCTACCAAATGGCAAAGTTCAGAGCCGAAACCTCAAGCGGAAACCTGGATCTTGCTATAGCTCAAATATTTGAATCAGAAGGGAATTCTGAAGATCTCGGCTTCTTCAAGACGCGTTTACAGCAACGGACCAAATTCAATAAAATAGACCTCACCCGTATATACCTGAGATTACTAGGCAGGATCGGGATAGAAGCCGTCACAAAGACCCATATTTTATATATCTGTGAGAATGTCGCAGCCACAGGGAATACAGAGGTGGTTCAGCGTCTTATCATGGAGCTGTATCATTTCATCTCTGATAACAAGGTTTTCCTGGCCGAACACGACGAACTGCTTAAGTTTGTAAATAAAACAATCGATCTGTTACTGGAAAAAGATTATCTCAAAACCAGGAAGCCAGATCCTTTCGGCCCCTTATGAGCGGCATTCAGGCAGCCTGAAACTTTGCCCGGTATCCGGTGGGGGTCATGCCAACGGTCTTGCGGAAGATCTTCCGAAACGCCTTGGGGTCATTATAACCGGAACTCAGCATTATTTCGAGCATCTGCTGATTGGTTTGCTCCAATAACCTTTTTGCTGCTTCAATCCTCGTTTTCTGCAGATATTCTATAGGCGTGAGCCCGGTAACGAGCTTGAACCTTCTGGCTATATTTCTACGGCTGGCCGGCACATCCTTGATCATTTCCTCGATAGTCGACCCATGCTGATAGGCGGCTTCTATTTTTCGCTGCGCCATCGCAACAATCTCATCGTTATGGTTTTGTGCGGGCACAAATGTTCCGAAATAAGACTGATTTACCCTGTCCATATCAACGGCAAATAGTTTGGCTGTCCTTACCGCGATCTCTTTGCCGCAAAAACCCTGGATCAGATGCAGCAATAAATGAAAACTCGAAGTCGCACCGCCACTGGTAAACAGACCGTGATCCCCGGTTACTATTTTATCTCTCATCAAACAAACGTCGGGGAAGTTCAGGCTAAACGCTTCGCATGCATCTATATGCGTCGTTGCCCGCCGGCCATTTAGCATGCCCGTGGCACCCAAAAGAAATGCACCGGTACAGAATGTAGCTATTTGCGTACCTCCGGCAAATTGTTCCTTTAGCCATGGAATGAGCGCCCCATTATCCTGGATCGCTATCCTGATATTTTCGGTGGAAAATGCAGGGATCATAATTAAGTCCAGCCGCCCAGCCGCCGGTACTGAAAGTACCGGATAATTTGAAAATGTAGTGGCCTGAGCATCGGCATCAGGAGATATCATAGTAATACTGAAAGGCAGCGGCCTCCCGCTTTCCCGGTAAAAGCCATTTACAGATTCAAAAACGTCGAGTATGGCAGCAACGCTCAATAAACGGTATTGCCTGGTAAGAAGAATGCCTAGTTTTATCATAGCTATAGATTTGCCTCTCACTAAAAATAGACAATTTGTCTCAAATGCCCCCTATTTCTATATTAAACTCAATAAACTTCAATAAAAAACCCACACTGAAATCAGTGTGGGTTTAATCTATAACAGATCTATAATTATTTGCCGCTATTTTTCTTAGCAGTTACTTCAGTTCTGATGTCCTGAGCCAGGTTTTTAAGATCTTGCATACCTTTACGAACTCTCGTTCCGGCTGCACTGTTACCTGAATTGTAGAATTTATTCGCATCAACTTCAATCGAAGCGAACAGGTCTTTCATTTTTGTAAACTTATCCATTGCTTTTTCTTTTTTAATAATTTGATTAAGGTTTAACAAATCTAATTTATTTACAGGTATTGGCAAATCCTTTTTTAATTATTTTTCGCCACAATTTAACATCTTGCATGAACGGAAAAATACCGCTGCGCTGTACCACATTTGCCGGTTTTCGTTTGAGTCAGTCACCCTTATTAAATCCATACCGTGCAATTACTTCTTTGACGCAGCCCAAAAAATCGCGTTGCTATACATCCTTGTGTAAGAAGGATTTACAAAGAGCTCCGGACCATGTCCCATAAATATATACACATTCCGGGCTTTCATTTTTGTATTAGTCCACACCACCGGATGGTCACCCATTTTAATGTGACGTACCGGTACATATGTATTCTCATCTACGCTCGCCAGTACCCTGATATCCTTGCTCAGCCTCGGATTTCTGGTGTAAGTGTACCATTCTTCCCTTAAGACCGGGAAAGAAGGCGGAACATCTTTCATTACCGGATGCCTCCGATGTTCAACATTTACTGTTGCAGCTGCAAAATCGGCAATATAGCTTTTGAACCTGATCCCTCCCATAAAGTCTGAAAACCATTGCCACATAGGAAATCCATCGAATGTGCCTAAGAGGCTGGCATGATGGAAGCCGATCCAGCCACCCCTGCCCTCTTCGATATAGTCAATAAATGCCTCTTCGGATTCACGGCTCCAGCCATAAGGAGGATAATCTATCTGGATAAATAATTGATATCCCTCCAGGAAGCTCTTCGTTATCGGCGCCGAATTGGAATAATAATCGACCGTGAAGTTACTATCCGCAGCCAGTTGATCAAGCCAGGTCCTGGCTGCCTTCGTATGCAGGATATGATGGCCGCCATTTTCGCCAATGGCCAATACTTTAAACCGTGGCGTTTTCTCCTGCGCTCTGGCAATATCCCCAAGAAGCATTGTAATTAAATACAACAGTATATGTAATCGTTTCATGTTTGATCGGTAAAGTCTTCTCCGGCATCCTCATCGTAAACCAAAATACGATTTAATATTGGACAGTCAGGATCAAATTTCATCGCCGCCGCTGCTTAACCCAGGCTCTTAAACGACTCATAGCCAAAAAAGATAAAAACATTTGCGTAACCGGATGATTACATATACATTTGGGTAACCACATAGTTACCCAATGGAACTAAGAAGAGATGTTTTCCAGGCAATAGCCGATCCTACCCGCAGGGATATCATTAATTTACTAAGCCGCAGATCATTGAATTTGAACGCAGTAGCCGGCCATTTCGATGTCAGTAGACCTGCAATCTCACGGCACATTAAGATCCTGACCGAATGCGGAATAATTACGATCCGCCGGGAAGGCAGGGAAAGGTATTGCCGCGCCGACCTGCAAAAATTAAAAGAAGTAGACAAGTGGCTCGATAATTACAGGGAATTCTGGAACCGCAAATTGGATGCATTGGGCGACTTTCTTGAAAATAAACCGGAAGAGAATATTAACATAAAGTAAAAAAAAATGGAAACAAAACCACTGATTGTAGAACGCACATATCACGCGCCGATAGAGCGGGTGTGGAAAGCCATTACCAACAAAGACCAGATGAAGGAATGGTATTTTGACCTCTCAGAATTCAGAGCTGAAAAGGGTTTTAAATTCAGCTTCGTGGGCGGTGATGAACATGTGCAATATGTCCATCTCTGTGAAGTTATCGAGGTTGACGCACCTAACAAACTGAGCCATACGTGGACCTATGAAAATAATTCAGGTCATTCTATAGTAACGTGGGAGCTATTCAAAGAAACCGAATCGACCACAAAGGTAAGGCTTACTCACCAGGGAGTAGAGACATTCGCCAACGGCGACCCTAACTTCGAGGTAGCAAGCTTTAGCCGGGGCTGGAACTCCATTCTGGGTGAATCTCTGAAGAATTATGTCGAAAACTGAATCTTTATCCGCGAGGATCTGAAGGGGAAACAGATTGCTTATGAGTTAGACGTTATCAATGCTGCACCTGAGCCTCATAACGCCTAGCTCATTATTTAATCAGATTATCATACAAACTATTAACAGTTCTGTACATGATAGTCCGCAGTCCCTTAGTGTTCTGGCCTGCAGTGCTGCTGCCGTTTACAATGACCACGAAGCCAAAATCCTTCTTTTGGTTAAAGAACATAATGCTATATAATCCGTAGGATGACCCGGTATGGCCCGTCATCTTCTCACCGGGGATTATATCTTCCCGGTTAATACCGAGCGCCAGTCCGTAGTTCTCCACATTAGCGATCCTGGTCTGCATTACCCTCGAGCTCTTCTTTGAAATGATGCGCACCCCATCCGATTTACCCTGGTGCATGTGCATCCGCATATATTTTGCTAGATCGTTAGCAGATATCTTCATCCCACCTGTGGGAGAAAATACCGGGGTGGTATAGCCCATCACATACTTGGAAATGATCTCACCGCGCGACGCGTATGCCTGGGGAGATGGAGTAAACTTCTTATTCTTTGCATCATGCTCGTAAAGGGTTACGAACCTGCTCTTATCCAGTGAATCAACATTATAGCCTCCATAAAGGCCGAGCGGGCTTAGTATATGGCGTTTAATATAATTATCAAAGCGCTCTCCGGATATCCGCTCAATTACGGTGCCCACCATATTATAGTTTAGGTTACAATATTGATAATCGGCCCCCGGGGCATATTTATTATAGCATTTTGCCCAATCGGGATTCTTGTCAGGGTTTATCACGTCCAGGTTGAAATAACCCTGGCTATCGTTTATGCTCGATGTATGCGACATCACCATTCTTAAGGTAATTACCGCATCGGGAAAATTCGGGTTTCGCACTTTAAAGCCAACCAGCTTGCTGAAATCATCATCCAGCGACAGTTTCCCCGCCTCCACCAACTGCATAATTGCTGTGGCTGAGAATGATTTTGATATCGAAGCGATCCTGAAGATGTCTGTATTACTTAGAGAAGTATTGCTTTCAATATCCTTATATCCGAACGAGTTCGTGTAAATGATCTTGCCCTCTTTAACCACCGCGAGCGACATACCCACGATGTCCTGGTCTTTCATGATTTTTCTGATGTCTTCCTCGGCTTTGCTGAATTGCGCAGACGACGAAAGAGAAATAAAAAGAAGCACTGAAGTTGCCAAGAATGACCTAAAGATTTGAGTCTTCATAGTTATATATATTACTGTCCGGTTAAAATTAATCGTCTAGTCCAATCCATTCACTATATCGCTGCAATGGGACTTTTATTGATGTTGTTAAAAGCAAACCCCTATCTTTCCCGAATGAGGTTCCAGCTTCCGCTGGAACCTTCTAACTCTTCATCGAATTCCATATCAAACTTTCCCCGGGCACTGCTGATTATATATATATATGTGAATTTAGGATTTCAAATTAAATATCAGCACTTAACTTCTCCTCCCGGACAAAAACGTACAACCTGAGTTACAACTTCTCAAGTCCCTGCTCCAGATCTCCCAACAAGTCATCTACATTTTCAATCCCGACCGAGTACCTGACTAAACCTTCAGGGATTCCCAGTAAAGCGCGCTGCTCTGCAGTTAATTCAACGTGGCTCGTTGTACGGGGCGGGCCGGCCAGTGAACTTACCGAACCCAGGCTGGCGGCGAGATGAACAAGCTTTAACGACGGCAGGAACTTCTCTACCAGACCGTACCCGCCATCAATGACGAAACTTAGCATTCCGCCAAACCCGCGCATCTGCGACCTTGCAATTTCATGCCCAATATGGCTTTCCAGGCCGGGATAAAATACATTGCTGATTTTAGGGTGGCTCTTCAGATATCTGGCAATCGTAAGAGCCGAATCGTTCTGCCTTGAAATACGCAGATCCAGGGTTTTCATACCCCGGGCGATCATGTAAGCCGGGTCTGCCTGCAAACTTGCACCATTTATCTCCCGGAATTGGAAAACCTGTCGTACCAACTCTTTCTTTCCGGCAACAAGACCGCCCATGGCATCAGAATGCCCGTTCAGAAATTTAGTTGCACTGTGGATTACCAGGTCTGCGCCAATATCCAGCGGGTTCTGGTTTATCGGCGTAGCGAATGTATTATCGACCACCACAATTGCGCCGGCCTTCCTGGCAGCGGCGGCAATCCGTTTAATATCAATGATCTTAAGCGTCGGATTGGTTGGTGTCTCCAGGTAAACCAGGTCACATCCTTTAGCGATCTCCCTTTCCAGTTCTTCATGGTTGCCGGTCTCACAAAGCTTCACTTCTACCTGGTAGGCCGGCAGGAAATCAAGGAACATTTTGCTCGTACCACCGTAGGTATCTTTAACGGACACTACCCGCTTTCCCGGCTTCAGGAATGTGAACAGGGTATTACTGATGGCTGCCATACCGGTAGCAAAGGATGTCGCAGCTTCCGCATTTTCAAGGACCCGGATCTTTTCTTCCAACGCAGCCACCGTCGGATTGGTGTTACGGCTGTAAATAAATCCTTCAGCTTTACCAACAGACACATCATACCATTCCTCGAGATCGGTATATGCAAATGCTACACTGTTAACTATCGGCGTTGTTGCCGCACCTTTGAAAAAAGGACTATCTTCACCTGCCCAAACAGCATCTGTTGCTTTAGAGAATTTTTTTTGTTCCATTTTATTCTATTCAATTAAAAGGCAAAGAGCCACGATCTTTGTTCTTTATTCCTTGTTCTTTATTCCTCTACGTTTTCCGCCCGGAAAAATAAAGATAAACCGGCACACCAGAGAAAATAAGAGTTAAACCTACAGCTGCCTGAACAGGGTTCTGAATGATGGTTACTATAACCAGCGTGAGACAAAACATGGTAAAGATAACAGGTAAAACCGGATAGGCTATTACCTTATAGGGTCTTTCATCATCAGGATATTTATAGCGCATCACCATCACTCCCAAAGCAGTCGCGCCATAAAAAATGAATGAAGCAAAAATCAGCAAGTCGGTTAACTGGTCGAAACTGCCTGACCATACCAGTACAATAGACCAGCCACATTGCCACCATAAAGCCCGGGACGGTGAATGATATTGAGGATGCACCTCGCCCGCGTTTTTGAAAAATAATCTGTCGCGGGCAACGGCGTAGATAATACGTGAGGACATTAAGATCGTGCTATTGGTACAGGTGAATGTCGCTAGCACAATTAGAGCCGACAAAATTATTGCTCCCCCGGTTCCGCTGATCACCCGGGCGACTTCTACACCGGCAATCTTGTTAGTCATTGAACTCAAAGCAGCCAGTTGTTCCACAGGAATAATGTATATGTAGGCTGCATTTACCAGCAGATAAAGAATGATCACACCAAACGTACCTGCAGTTAACGCAATAGGTATATTCTTTTGCGGCTGCTTTACTTCTTCGCCGAGATAACCGATGTTGCTCCAGCCCTCGTAGCCCCAAAAAGCGCTAACAGATGCTGCAAAGAACGCTGCGATAAGCGCCCAGCCCGTCGGCGGATGGGAAACCGCAGTAAAATTGCTTGCAGTGCCCTGTGACGAACCCAGTGCTGCGACACAAAAACCAAGTATAACCACGATAATACCGGCAATGAGATACCGGCTTAGTCTCTCGCCAAACACAACGCCACGGTGGTTAATAAAGCTTAAGAAAACAATAAGAAGCGAAGCAATGATCTTCGCACCCGAATTCACGCCTAAAAAACCAAGGCCGGGAATATCCCAGACCGGGATCGAAAAGAGGCTATGGAACGATTCAGAAAAGATATAGGCGAGGGCTGCAATTGACGCCGACTTCATAACGGTCAGATTTCCCCAGCCGTACAGAAAAGCAAAGAACTTACCGTAGATCTTCTTGAAATAGACATATTCGCCCCCCGAGCCCGGCATCATAGCCGCAAGTTCTGCCGTACATAAGGCTCCTATCAGACTAAATATACCGGCAACAAGCCAGCAGAGAAGTATCCAGCCGGAGGAGTGTAATGCTTCCGACATGGGCGCGATCTTCTTAAAAACCCCCGAGCCCACGATCGCACTGACAACAAGAAGTATTGCCGGCCACCTGGTTATGGTCCTGTCTAATGCTGGTGCCGCCATCTGTTATAGTTTCGTTAAACCAAATCCGCTTCTGTTGTTCGTCATCAGGTATCCGTCTTCGAGAATAAATCCACCCTCCGCAAGGTCTTCGGCAAGATCGAAGCTACCGTCCAGGTCCAGGAATTTCGTATGCTTGCAAGATAGTGCGGCATGCAAGGCGGCTGTAATACTGATCAGGCTCTCATCATTACATCCCCAGAACAGGTCAATAGTGGCATTCTTCGCAATATCAGCAATCTGCAACGCCGGACAGATACCGCCGCATTTCATCAGCTTGATGTTGAATATCCCGTAGGGCATATCTTTCGTTAGGGCAAGGGCGGTTGCCGGGCTGGTAAGCGATTCGTCCGCAGTAAATATCTTTCTTAATTCCGGAGTAAATTCCAGGAGATCTTTATCCCTTCCGGGGAGGAAAGGCTGCTCGACAACCTCCACATTCGAGTCTTTTGTAAGATCCAGGAACTGCGCAAGTTCATCGATATTGTAGCCGGTATTCGCATCAACGCGGATACTGAAATGGTCCTTAAATCTCTCCCGCAGTTTTAAAATACGCTCGGCGTCTTCCTGGGGATCAAGCCCTGTTTTAACTTTTAACGCTTTAAATCCCTGGCTATAGTACTCCGTTGCTTCTTCTATAGTTTCTGCAACATTCTTGATCCCAATCGTAATAGAAGTAAGCATTTTCTGATGTTGCCTTCCGTAGAAATCCACCACCGGTATATCCAGAAACTGCCCGAAAGCGTCATGCAGCGCAATATCCACCGCTGCCATTGTGCCCGGAAACCTACCATAATATCCTGAAACAGAAGAAATAAGACCTTTGAATTCACGGATATCCTTTCCTATTAATGCGGAGATTTCATCCGATTCCAGGTTTTTGATGGTCACATCTGCCGTCTCTCCTACTACTGCGCCCTCCGGACAGGCAGCGCCCAGGCCAATCATGCCATTGGCAAGCTCGATTTCAAAAAAAATATTCTCCGTATTGTAAAACGTATCCCGGGCAATGGTATAAGGCTTTTTGAGTGCCAGCGATCTCTTGTATGCTTTCAGGGACCTGATCTTCATATCAATTCTTTGATCAGGGGAATCAATTCGTCACAGCCTTCCTCAAGCGGCAGCATTACCGGCAATTTATATTTCCGGTGAAACTCTTCCTTAAAAGCTATTGCTTCTTCCTTACTGCAATCTTCGGTATTCAAAGCTATAGCTATAACCTTCGAGCCGTATAAACGGATCAGTTCGATCTCCGATGTCAGTCCGGGGATAGCTCCCCAGGCGGGATCATGCTCGTAATACTTACGTTTAGGCGCGTGAACCAATACCACATGTTTTGCATTGCCTGAGATCAGCATTTCCGAACCACAGGGCCCGCTCGGATTTCTAAGAGCCGCCTGTCCTTCAATAAGCACCACATCCGGAGCTGTTTCACGGACACAGGTGAGGATCGCATGCTCCATCTCCCCCCCTACAAAATCGTTCAGGGTGGAATCAAACACAAACCCATATTTTCCGCCCTGAAGCCAGCCTGTCTGACCTGTATAGATCATCTCCGCGTGGATATTATGATCGGCGCAAGCCTTTAGAATGAATCGTGTCGTGGTACGCTTTCCAAGGGAACAGTCTGTGCCCAGCATGGCAATGACCGGAGTTTTAAGCTTTTTGATCTCGCCCGTCCAGAAGTGCAGATCAGCCCTGTTTTTCGGGCGCCGGATATCAATCAGTTCTACATGATATTCTTTTGCCAACTCAAGCATCTCCGGACGGTCATTCAAATAATCATGCAGCCCGTTCACCACCGACAGCCCATTTCTGATGGCTGTTTTAATATCAGTAAGCATGCTTTCCGGAAATATGCCTCCTGTAGTGGCAACGCCGACAATACAGTAGTCAGGTTTGGTTTGCATGGCGTCTTCCAGGCTAGCAAACACGGGCAGGTTACGTCGCAGGCCATCAAGGACCTCGCCCGCATCTCTGCCTGCATTTACGCTATCTACGAATCCGACAATTTGAAAACGCTTACTCTCCCGGATCAGTCCATGAGCAGTTTTAGCGTCAGAAGTATGGAGCAAACCTCCAGTGAGCACCAGCGCGTTAGGTATCATTTAGTATAATTATTGATTATTTAACAGGTTTTAATAATACATCCTGGTAGGTATGATCTGAGTCGGGATCAATGATCTTCATTTTGATCTGATCTACCGAACCGTCAGGATTAAGTGAGAATGTGACGTAGGCATCACCTTTAAGGCTCTTGTTCTTCAATGTTGATATAAAGGTGTTATACTGGTAATACTTAAGCTCTCCGTTAAAATGTGGAAGGTCCTTAAACTCCATGCTCATCCCATCGCCGGAAGGCTTCAACGTTACATCTCCGTACACGGCATCCCTATACTCACCTGCCAGCTTGCTATTCGACAGATCAAATTTACCGGTTGTATCTGCCGGAACAAGATTTTTTTGCTGAGATTCCTTTAATCTTGCAAAGGCCCGGTCCTGCTCGCCTTTAAATGCGCCGATCCAGTCAAACTTGTCGTTTTTAGCATAAAAATCAAGCACATGATAGATGATAGCCCAATATGCGGCGGTTGATTCCTGGTTAGTAAATACCGTTATTCCGAGGTTCAGGTCAGGAACCATAGCTACCTGTGAAACAAAACCGGCAAGTTTGCCGCCGTGACCAACAACCTTATATTTCTGGTAGTTATACACGCGGAAGCCAAGCGCATAGCCCCAGAAATCCATTTGCGAAGGTTTTAATGCCGGCGCAACCCTGCTGATGGGGATCGGCCGGACAATATTCCAGAGCTGCCTTGTTGTTACAGGCTTAAATAGCCGGCCACCGCCTGGTGTACGCCCCGAATCCAGTTGGGTGATCATCCAGTTCGAAATATCGCTGGCATTAGACAGGATCCCGCCCGCGGGATTGCTTGCGTCGCCGGTATTCTGCTCCAGGAAATCATCAACAAGTGTGATTTTGCCGTTTAAGCGGTTGTGTGCAAATGAAATATTAGGTTGTGAGCCAAACTCCGAGTAACGCGAAACACTGCCCGGCATTCCCACTTTATCAAATATTCTCGTCTTGACAAAATCTTCCCATTCCAGCCCGCTTACGGTCTTTATTATTTCACCGCATGCGAGATACAGGATATTATCATACGCATAGGTGCTTCTGAAATCATACACCAGGGGAAGTTTCTGAACTTTCTCCAAAATTTCGCGGCGGGTAAAGGTCGATGGGGGGAAAAGCATCAGATCACCTGAGTAAGCCAGCAAACCGCTCTGGTGAACCAAAAGATCTTTTACCGTAAGATTGGTGGTAATATAATTATCGGCCATCTTAAACCAGGGCAAATGCTGGATAACACGGTCATCCCATTTAAGCTTTCCCTCTTCTACAAGCAGGGCAAGGGCTGTCCCCGTGAATGCTTTTGAATTGGACGCAATTGAAAAAAGCGTATTGCCGTCTACTCTATCATCCGTTCCTATCTTTTTTACACCATAGCCCTTTGCCAGTAATACCTGTCCATCTTTAACTATGGATACACTTAAGCCGGGCACCTCAAAAATATTAATGACTTTTTCAATGTACTTGTCCAGCCCGGGCGGCAGACCGGTCTGCGATTTCGCTGATACGGATATTAAAAGACAAAGAATTAAAGCTGGAATATATCTTAGAGACATAAGGATTACATTAATTACATGACCGGGCTGGTTCGCTTCTTCCCGCTTTCTAAAGTAATGTTTTAATTATAATTTTGATCCCCAAAAAGCCCGGGCACTTATTCTGCAAATATCATATTGCCTTAATTGGAAAGCATAATGTATTATTAAATCTCAGCCTTAAATCTTTTTGACCCTCACGGCCGTCATACCCTTCTGGCCCGGCTCAATTTCGAAAGTTACTTTGTCATTTTCGCCAACTGCTTCCGTCAATTCATTTATATGAACAAATATGCTTTCCTGGGTTTCTGAGTCCCTGATAAATCCATAACCTTTGGATTCGTTAAAGAAAGTTACCTTTCCTTTCCGGATAAGGTCGCCCGGCTGGATAGCCTCTTGTTTGGGAATAGCTATCTGTATGTCCTCTGTGTTGATCGTCTTTTTCTTTGCAGGATCCGGCGGAGTTGACGTAATGTTCCCATTCTCGTCCACGTAAGCCATCATCTCGTCAAGGGTTTTCCCCTTTACTGCATTATCTTTCCGCTCTTCTGCCTTTTCCCGCTTTTCTTTCTGCTTCTTTAATCTCTTTTTTTCTTTTTCTTTTTTGTTGAATGTCTCTGTTGATCTGGCCATAGTTTAATTTAACAGTCTTTTTTTAGTTAATAATTGTATTTACTCTACCGTGGAAAAGAAATACATCAATAAAAAAGCATCCTCCAAAAAGGAGAATGCTTCACGAAATAATTATATAGTATACTAAGCTACTTTTACATTTACCGCGTTAAGCCCTTTCCGGCCTTCTTCTACATCGTATTGAACGGTATCATTCTCGCGAATGTTGTCAATCAGACCTGAAGTGTGTACAAAGATTTCACTTCCACCATCGTTAGGTGTAATAAATCCGAAACCTTTAGTTTCATTAAAAAATTTTACTGTTCCTTGTTGCATTATATTGTGTTTAATAAGTCGGCAAGATACGCATAAAATCCTTAATATTCTAATTTCCAGCAAGAAACACTGATAAATTAACTGGTCGCGTTGAGCAGAAGCACATTTTTATTGGCACCCCGCTATGCAGAAACCAGATTCGGATGCAAAAAATAATGCCTGTCAGTACCCGATTGAGATCCACTCTGTTTAATTTCCTTGTATGCTCCCTTGCAAGATGTGGATCTGTAGTGCCAGCAGAATTTCTTAAGTTTACGGCGATAAGTCCTCATGACAATCCTGAAAATTCCGAACATTCCCCCAGTAGCCGCCGTGTTATTAGCCATTGTGAGCGTTCAAGGCGGGGCCGCGATTGCTAAAAGCATCTTTCCTGTATTGGGAGCTGTAACAACTGCAACGTTCAGGATCGGGTTATCAGCCCTGTTTCTTCTTTTTATGTTCAGGCCGCAACTAGATAAGCTAAGCTCTGCACAATGGAAAGCCGTAATACCCTTCGGACTCTCTCTGGGTGCGATGAATCTTATTTTCTATTTATCGATCGAACGAATTCCTGTAGGACTGGCTGTAACGCTGGAGTTCATCGGTCCCCTCCTGCTCGCAGTGTTTAGTTCAAGGCGTGCATCTGATTTTGTATGGATCTTAATTGCCGCAGCTGGCATTGCGCTGATAGCTCCCTGGAATGAGCATCGCATTGATATTACCGGTGCTTTACTTGCTCTGTTAGCTGGCGGGTTCTGGGCGGCCTACATCCTGCTTGGAGGCAAAGTCTCCAAAATAATGGATGGCAATCAGGCCGTGGCCGTCGGGATGATATTTGCAAGCCTGCTCGTTATGCCCTTTGGCTTTACTTCGCCCGGTTTGCAGAACTTTACCCCGGGTTTGATCTTCGCCCTATGTGCTATCGCCATATTATCAAGTGCCATTCCATTCCTGCTTGAGATGAATGCCTTAAAAGTATTGCCGGCTCAAACCTTCAGTATCCTGATGAGTATGGAACCGGCAATAGCCGCATTATCGGCAATGGTATTCCTGGGAGAACACCTTAAGATCAATGAATGGCTGGCGATAGCTTTGGTGATCTCAGCCAGCGCCGGCGCTGCGCTCACTAAAAGACGGAATGACAAAAAAGCCGAAACACAAATCCCCCACTAATAATAATACCGGCCACCGAAACCCGCCCTAGCCCAACTTTCAACTCTCAACTTTCAACTTTCAACTTTAAGAGTGCTGCCCCTCATGCACGCCTTCAGCAAATTCCTCACACATCTTCTTATTGAAGGCAGGAAGGTCACCCGGGTTTCTGCTGGTTACCAGGCCCTGGTCTACCACCACCGCGCGGTCCACCCATAATGCGCCCGCATTTGCCAGGTCTATCTGAATAGACGGATAGGATGTCATCTCCCTTCCCCTGACCACGTCGGCGCTGATCAGAGATTGAGGACCGTGACAAATGGCAGCTACCGGTTTACCTGCATCAAAAAAAGCTTTGATAAAAGAAAGCGCCTCTTCATTCATTCGCAGCTGATCAGGGTTAAATACACCGCCGGGAAGCATCAGGCCATCATATTCATCGGCACTTGCTTCGGAAATATGCTTATCCACAGCAATCTCGATCGACCACTGATGATCTTTCATAGCCATAACTTTGTCTTTTTGAGGGGATATCACATCAACCGTTGCTCCCGCCTCTTGCAAAGCTTTCCTCGGACTTGTAAGCTCCGTTTCTTCAAAACCATTCTCTGTAAGAATAGCTATTTTACGATTACTTAAATTAGTCATAATGATTTCATTTAAACTGATGAATTCTGTCCTAATTTAACAGGAGCGCCCGGAAAGATGTTTTGAAAAGTTGTAAGTTGTAAGAACTAAAACTGAAATCATACAACAAAAAAGCTCAAACATCTTTGGTGGATGTCTGAGCTTTTTAACAATGTTTGTACATCTAAAAACAGTCAACCTATTTTAGGACGTTACAATGACTTCAGATTTTTAGTCGCGGTCCCCGCGCCCCTTACCTTTTTTTGATTTTCCATATCTGCTGTCGTAGCGACTATCGTATCCATTGTCGTAACGGTCATCGTATCTGTTGTCGTAACGATCATCATATCTGTTGTCATACCAGCTGTTCATTTTTTTACGCTGTCCGGGAGGCATGCCGTGGGGATGGCCTTTCTTATATCTATTGCCACCCAGGTAAATTTTAACCCGCTCAGCTCTCATTTCATAATGACCCGGTACCCTGCGGCTTCCTATGCCGAAGATTCCGGAAGTACGGTATTCAGGTATCCAAACGCGCCGTTCGCGAATTTCCCACCTGTAGTCTCCCCGGTTATCACGATAAACCTGGCCGTCGTTGGTAACATAAACAGATTGCGTCTGCCGATACTGCGCTTGCGCATTCATAGTCCCCGTTGCTGCAAAGAGGGCTACCACTATTAGGATCTTTTTCATAAAATATGTATTACCATAAGCCTTCGTGGCTTATATATTACATACAATATCAACGCCAAAGATGAAGCGGGGATGAAGTTTTAAAAATTTAATTCAGCTTTTGTGCGATCAGGGCAACAGGGATACTGTTTGCCAATTTAATAATATCATCCGCATAGTTCTCCGTTTTTACGGTGATAAGTGCCGACCCGAGAGGCACCTGTATCTCATAAACCGGATTTGCGGTATCTGAACCCCTTTGAATAAGTGCTTTGTAGCCGTCAACTTTTATTACTTTCTGATCACCATTTGACCCGGTTCCCAGGAAAGGCAAAGCTAATATGGCGTTGATAGAACTTATCAAAGGAGAATTACTAATGATTTCCAGGGATGCCTTTTTATCACCCGCTTCATATTCCCGGTGTATAACAGCTCCTGCAAAACCCGCTGCACCACTTACCTCGTCTTCGGCTATCTTCGCATTTAAACCTCCCAATGTTTCCGGCAATATTTTTAAGGTTTCTTTGCCGCTGATAATATCGAGCTCCTGCAGCATCTGCTGCATAGCAAAACGTGAACCTTCCAGGTTACCTGAGCTGTACGACTGCCGGGCAGTCTGAATGTTTGCATTGAAGTCCTGCCCGCTGGCAATATAGCTCAATGCCAGGCCCATAAGGGTTAATGTTAACTTTCTCATTTTTTTATTTTTCGCCTAAAGTTCTTTTAATTTCATCAATATTAAACTGGCTCACTGCAGCGACCATCTCCTGTTCATTGGCAAAATTGATCCCCTCATAGGTAAGCAGCGACGATTGGCCAAGCGGTATACTTACCTTATATCCGCTTGATGCATCATACTCTATAATCGCCTTTTGACCTTTGATCATAATTTGCTTCCATTTCTGCTCACCGTTAGTAGAGGTCTGTGCATAAGCGCCGTTAACAATAAATTGATTTATTGCAGATAACATACTGTTATTAGCTATCGCGAACTTGAACTGCCTGCTATCCGATTGGTAGGTGCGCTGAATATTCAGTCCGGCCCATCCCCATCCTGAGCTGGATACCTGATCCTGATTTGCTTCCCTGGCCAGCCCTGCTACAGTTTCGGGGAGCGACTTCAAAAGCTTGTTGCCAATTTCCATTTCGACTCCCAGTATTGCCTGCTGTATCGCATAACGGGAATCACCATAATTCTGAGCTTTAAAAGCAGTTTCCGCACTGTTCAGGTTTTCTTTTACATCCGGGGGCGTCGTTACCAATCCGGCGCCCTGGGTGTTTCGCATCCGTCCGCTGCTGCTTCCCGCAGCCGGCGACCCGGAACCGGTGTTCGTTCCCGAAGGACTTGCCGTGCTGCCATCAGAAGAGCTTTGTCCGTCTCCGCCGATCAGCTTATCGGTTTTCTGCTCGATCTTTTTGTCGATCACTTTCTCAGCAGCGTCGGCGGCCTTCTGCTGAAGTTTTTTCAAAAACTGCGCATTTGCAGAAGCCTGGAATAGCAGGATGATGCCCAGGCTTATAAATACTTTTTTCATTTTATTTTTTGTTTTGGTAGAGTCGGTTAAGCTCATTTTCTCCTAAGTTTAGCTTAACCAGTTTTCGTCTTTTATTAAAGTTAAAAATTATTAATTTTTGAAATGTATTTCTTCGCGGAAAATCCGTTGAACTGCATTTTTCGTATTTAGATAATATGGCAGCTTTTTTGTTACGCATTAGTATAATATGACCAGTGACAGAAACTAATTTTATTCATTATTACGATGCTAAAGAAAAGAAACACACCAAAAAAAACAGCGGTCAGCGAGGAAATTGAAACTTCTGTAAATGACGAATTACTTCGTATCAGGCGCGAGAGAGTTAATGAAGCCATCGAAATCGTAGGCTACGACCCGGTTAAGATCGAACAGTACCTGAACCGCAAGCACGTAGCTTAAGGAACAGTCCCGTATTCTGAATTCCTTTCCGAACTGTGTGAAAGCATTTTGTTCTAAATTTATTGTTTTTATATTTATTCCTCGTCTGGGAACAGGCACCGGATAAATGCATAGAATCATTTTAAAGTTAACGCTGGCTCTCGTTATTTTTCTGTCTTTCACCTCTGCTGCTGCCCAAACCAATAGCCTGCCAGCCGACACCTCCCGTGTACGCAAGAAAACAGGCAAGTTCACCCTCACCAACCTCTTCAACACCGGGAGTATGTATTATTTCACCGGAGTAGTTTCCGACCATAAGCCCTCGTTTGATATGCGCTTGACCTATGATAATACGCGGGGGAATTGGGGAGCGCTGCTGTTTAAATCATTCGAACTCGTAGAGCACAACGCACCATTTAATTATGCACTGGTGGTACTCAACAAACGCTATTTCATAGGACCGCGTATCATGATCAGTCCACAGGCTGGGGCACAGCTAAACCAGATAGGGACTATTGCAGGCGAGGGTACTGATTTTCTGACCAACCTGACTATCTCCTACCGCTTTGCTAAAAACCTTTCGATCAGCAATGATGCAGTAATGCAGAACCTGGCGTTAACCAACCGGGCCAATTGGACAAACCGCATCAAAGTTCAATATCAGAAAGCAAGTTTTGTCGCATCCGCCTCCATTTGGGACCGCAACCGCATCTTCGGTAATCCTGGCTATTTAGCAGCCGGCACCTTCCTAGCCTATAGCGGGATTAAGCTTTCTTCGAATATGAACCTCGTAATGACTTTCTCCCAGATTGAAATAATCAGCGCAGACACCCCCAGGAAAAGCGGCATGATGTTATCCGCAGGAGTGGCTTTTTGAGTGATACGTTGTAAGTTTTACGTTGTAAGTTTACTAAACGCCGTACCAGCTTGGCAGGAGCCGGAAGTTAAAACAATAGAGTTTATCCGCCCAGACGTATAACTTATAACGTATCACGTACAACTTAAAACCTCCCTACACCTTCACCGTCTTCCACTTCCCCTTGCTAAACAGCCACAAGGTGAACAATCCGACCGAGGTTTCTGAGAAGAACACTGCCCAAAACACACCAGACTCCTGCCAGCCGAGAGAAATGGCCAGGTACCAGGATAAAGGGATCTGTATCAGCCAGAAAAATACGAGGTTGATATAGGTAGGCGTCTTCGTATCACCGGATCCGTTAAATGCCGCTGTAGAAACCATCCACCAGCCGTATACGAAATAGGAAAATGAGAGTATCCTCAGCCATTCAGCACCAATCTCAATGACCCTGCTGTCATCCGTAAAGATGCGCATCAATGAATCGTTAAAAATAAAATACACCACCGACACAATCAGCAGGTAAACCATATTATATTTACCCGTCGTCCAGACGGCCGATTCCGCCCGGCCGGGGTTACCGGCACCGAGGTTTTGCCCGACCAGGGTAGTTGCTGCATTAGAAAGCCCCCACGCTGGCATCATGGTAAACATCATAACCCTTAGCGCGATTGTGGCGCCCGCCACAGCTTCGCTCCCTACCTCGGCAAGGATTCGCATAATGAAAATCCAGGAAGTCATGGCCACGATCATCTGGCCAATGCCGCCAAGTGACGTACGCAGGATACCCAGCATGCTTTTCGCATCCCAGTAAAATTCGGAAAGTTTTACCCGGATGCGTTTATTACCTTTAAAAAGGAACCAAAGCTGGGTTAGCACACCGATGCCGCGGCCAATATTGGTGGCTATCGCTGCCCCTTCTATTCCGAGCGCAGGTACCGGCCCAAACCCTGAGATAAGCACCGGGCATAAGATGATATTGATCCCGTTCGAGATCCACAGGACCCGCATAGCGATCGCCGCATCCCCTGCTCCCCGAAATACCGCATTGATCACGAACAGGAGCATAATAACGGCATTCCCGCCCAGCATCCATTGGGTGTACCGGTAGCCGTGGTCAATAACCCACTGGTCGCCTCCCATTAATGCCAGCAGATCCTTGGCAAAAAATATCCCGGCAAGCGAAAAAGGCACCGAGGCCATAATAGCCAGAATGATCGACTGTATAGCAGAAGTCGATGCGCTCTCCCTGTTCTTTTCACCGATACGGCGTGCAATGATCGCGGTCACTGCCATAGCTAGTCCCATGGCGATAGAGTACAAAAGAAAAAGGTAAGTTTCCGTCAATCCTACCGTGGCAACCGCCGAGGCACCAAGCTTGCTTACAAAATAGATATCCACGACTGCAAAAGTCGACTCCATTATCAGCTCCAGGATCATCGGCACAGCCAGCAGGAAGATCGCCTTCTTCAGCGGGATAGAAGTATAATCTGCTTCGGTGCCGGCAAGGGCATTTTTTATATGCTGCCAGACCGAAACTTTAGGATCAAGGGCAGGTGGGCTATGTTCAACTCCGTTCATAAGGTATTATATACGATTTATGTTAAAACAGTGACCTATTAAATCTTCATAGATCATATCTGTCATAAAAGTAGTAAACCTGGAAGAGACCAGGGGTACGAGTTACGACAAAAAGGAGGGGCGTACGCGACAATCTGATCCCCGAAATATTTATAAAAATAAACAGCTGAGCGAAGTAAAATTTTGTACTTTAATTATTTAAAGTACTATCTGTCATGCCGTATAACCGGAGGAATTTTATAGAAAGGAGCGTTGCAGTTACGACAGCTTTATTTTTAAGTTCACTTGAAGGCTTTGCCTCATCAGTTGCTGCCGTTCAGAAACCATCCGCTGGATTCGGCTTAAAGATCATGGCACCTTATTGGGGCTTCAGCGGTTCAGTGACAGAGTTCTGCAGAAAGGCAAAAGCCGACGGATATGATGGTATAGAGCTCCTTTGGTCGCCCGATATAGCCCGGGAGCTTTTTGCAGCATTAAGCAAATACGAGTTAGAAGTGGGCTTTCTTTGCCGGGGCGACGAGCCAGCTTTGCCGGCACACTTCAGCACGTTCCAGAAGGTTCTCCGTGAAGCCGTCGAACATCAGTCGCAACGACCCCTGTATGTCAATGTTCACTCCGGCAAAGATTTCTTCAGCTATGAGGACAATAAGAAGTTCATTGACTTCACAATTAAGTATGCCCGGGAAACAGGAGTACCTATTTATCATGAAACCCACCGGTCGCGGATGCTCTATTCAGCTCCTGCCTCACGCCTTTATCTGGAACAAAACCCGGATCTGAGAATAACTCTCGACATCTCTCACTGGTGCAATGTGAGTGAGAGCCTGCTGGAAGACCAGGCCGAAACCGTTGCTTTAGCCATTTCGCGCACCGATCACGTACACTCACGGGTAGGTCACGCCGAAGGCCCGCAGGTAGGCGATCCACGTGCGCCTGAATGGCAGCCGGCTGTGGAAGCACATTTCGCCTGGTGGGATAGCCTGGTGGCTCTCAAAAAAGCCGAAGGTAAAACACTAACCATGCTGACAGAATTTGGCCCGCCCTCTTATATGCCCACCATCCCGTTCACTAATAAACCGGTAGCAGATCAATGGGCGATTAATGTGTTTATGATGCAGGCGTGGAAAAAACGATACTTGTAAGTAATACCCTATGGAATTTGACAAACAAATATGAATACCATGAACATTTTACAGACACTTTATGAAGAGCTGACAGGCTTCTTTGGTATCGGCGGTATCATCCAAATAGTAAAATCCGGCGACTATAGCGTATTATCGACCTTCGAAGGAATACGGCACCTGATGGGTCCGATTATTCCGCTGCTGTTGTTACTTGAAATCATCAGGGCCGCCTTCTATAAACGGTTTAAGATCGATGAATATAAAATCCCATTCCTGGTGTTTATCCTGAACCGATTCATTTCCCGGTTTATATCAATCGCGGCAGTTGCTTTCTGCATCGGGCTATTAGAACCCTACGCCATCATTACCACGACATTTACCTGGTACTGGCTGATCTACGGATACATCGTCTGGGAGCTTGCCCATTTTGCTTACCATTATTTCGGTCACAAGGTGCGGATCCTGTGGTGCCTCCATTCTACCCACCATGCACCCCAACAGATGAACCTGTCCGTGAACTTTGCGCACTTCTTCCTCGAAGCACCTTATGCAGATGTTATAAGAACATCGATATGTATATTGCTTGGGGTAAACCCAGCCCTGTTATTCTTCATCATGTTTGTTGATGGCTTCTGGGGTTCCTTCATTCATATCGGCGAAAATGTGATCAGGGATGGAAGGCTCGGTTTTTTAAATAACCTGCTGCTGACACCCTCGCACCACCGCGTCCACCACGCAAAGAATCCCTTGTACATGGATACTAATTTCTGCAACCTGCTGAATATCTGGGACCGTATCTTCCACACCTATCAGAATGAGCGCCGGGACATTAACATAGAATATGGCATCACCAGGGAAATGAACCCAAACAGCTTATGGGATGTATATTTCGGCGAATTTGTTTGCCTTGGCCGGGATATCGCATCTGCACCGGATTTTAAAAGCAAGCTCCTTTATATCGTCATGCCACCGGGATGGAGTCCTGATGGTAATCACAAAACCGCAAAAACGGTACGCGATGCTTTTATCGAAGAAGAAAATATCATCAAAGATGTAGAGGCTGTTAGCACCGTCAGGGCAACTGCTTAACAACTTCCTGTATCAGCAAGGCGGCCACCACTGATTGAAGATATAAATTCAAAAACAGAGAAGCATACGACATCCCGGTCCCGAATTTTGAATTAATAAGAAATGGACAAAACCCTATAAGCTTTTTTGGAAAGCAGGGCCCGTAATAGTCATCCGGGCGGGCACCTTCAGGGTGGCTATCTATGATAGTAGGCAGCTGTAATTCCCAGAATCATATTCCAACTTCTCAATCCCTAACTAAAATATCAGTATGCAGTTTCAACCCTGTGCTGGATCAATAAACTTAGTAACAGGCATCACTTTTTTATTGGTTCGCAGTCATTACTTTCGTTTGGAAGGATGTATTGAAATCCGCATATGAATGCGGCGGTTGCCCGGACGATTAGCGCCCCGTAACCCTTTTTAATGAACCATTCAAGTTATCCGATGTTATACTAACAAAAATCTTATCCAAACCCTTAAACGATACGTATGAATACACTTACCACACTTAGCGAAGTTTTAAACCAATTGAAAGAACGGGGTTATACAACAGATTTTAACGTAGGTGATAATTGTCTGATCTGCCATGGCAACTCGCTCGAACTGCATCCCGACGAATTTGTCGTAGACAGACATTACCGTTTTGAAGGTTCCACGGATCCGGGCGACCAGGCTATCGTTTATGCAATTTCGTCTTTAAAGAATGATGTGAAAGGCGTATTAGTCAATGGATATGGAGTTTACAGCGATCCAATGACCGACGAGATGGTCAACGCGCTGCGGACAAGGGAAGACTCAGCAGATACAGACAGCGAAATAACATTTAATGAAGCCACGCCACAACGCCCTGAAGGCGACCGCCCTATAAATGCTGAACTTATAGAGATTGACCTGATAGCTACAAAACAACAGATCAGAAATGAAGCACCTTGGGAAAACAGCGACAGGAATGCCATCACCTTATTCAAAAATGAAAATATGCGGATCGTAATGATCGCATTGCATGACGGTGCGGAAATGAAAACGCATACCGCGTCGGGGGTTATAAGTGTGCAGGTACTCGAAGGCGGCATTAGCTTCCGAACTGAAAAAAAGTCATCAGATATTAATGAAGGCCAGATGGTTACACTCCAGGCAGGAGTACCGCACAGCGTCTTTGCCCGCAGCGAATCCGTATTCCTGTTGACGCTCGCCTTAAAGATCTGACACTTCCCTTGTGCCGGCACGCTGAACTACGAAGAACCTCCTATTTCAATTTTTTCTCAAAAAAATCAATCGTCCGTTTCCAGGCAAGTTCCGCAGCCGCTTTATCATAACGCGGCGTAGTATCATTATGAAAACCATGATTGGCATTCTCATATATGAAAGCCTCATACTCTTTACCATTGGCCTTTAACGCCGCTTCATAAGCAGGCCATCCCGCGTTAACACGGGTATCGAGCGATGCATAATGCAATTGCAGGGGCGCCTGGATCTTCGGAACGTCGGCTACAGCGGGCTGTCCGCCGTAATACGGAACCGATGCAGCCAGTTCAGGTAACCTCACCGCCATGGAATTGCTGATGGCGCCGCCAAAACAAAATCCGACCACGCCGACTTTGCCGTTGCAATCTTTATGATTTTTCAAGTATTCAAATGCAGCTATAAAGTCCTCCAGCATTTCTGCACCATTTCTTTTAGCCTGCATGGTCCGGCCCTCATCATCGTTACCCGGATAACCACCCAGCGGCGTTAACGCATCAGGCGCGAGCGAAATAAAACCTGCAAGCGCCGCTCGTCTTCCAACATCCTCGATGTAAGGGTTCAGGCCCCGGTTCTCATGAACAACAACGATACCGCCAAGCGGCTTCTTTCCTTTAGCAGGTCTTGATAATAGCCCTTTGATTGTGCCGCCGCCTTTTGGCGAAGAATAATTAATATATCCGGACTTCAGACGCTTGTCATCCGGTTTGACCTGGATATTACCCTGATAATCGGGCATGAGGAAGCTCATCAAAGATGTGAGGGTAAGTCCCCCCACCGCATAAACGGATAACTCCTGCATAAATGAGCGGCGATCGATCCGGCTATGTGCATAATCGTCGTAAAGGTCAAACACTTCCTGTTTGATATCTTCTTTTTTGATTTCGTTCATAGTCTTACTAAGTTATTAAAATTCAAACGAAATTCCGAGGAATCATGTCCTATAGCCACTCCGGCTATACGTTCCTATCTCTAGGGTAAATTCAGGCAGAAATTATTTATATAAACACAGACTAAACCCGGACTAAACGCGGACTAAACCCGGATGAATGCCGGATATATCCCTGTTTTTTACGTGTTTAATTAGTGTTTACTTTTATTTTAATTTTGATTTATCCTGGAAATCTCCTACATTAAGGATACAATTAACCCCCAAGTCATATGGGAAGATTAATAAACGGGCCTAACGGGCCTTTCATAGGCAAAGCAGGAAGTTTTGTCGGCTATACAGTCAACGGTGTTGGCTATATCAAAGGGTTATACAAGCTGAGAACCAAGCCTCCAACAGAAAAGGAAGCGTTCAATCAAAAAAAATTCGCAGTTGCGCAGAAGTGGCTGCACCCTCTTACAATTTTTGTCAGAGCAGGGTTTAGAGGTTACAATGAACGGTTTCAAGGTTTCGTAGCAGCCAAATCGTACCTGATGAAGAATGCCCTTAAGGTCATTGATGATCAAATAGTTATTGACCCCGCCCTCGTCAGGATCAGTTCAGGAACCTTGCCATTACCTGAAAATTTAGAATGTACGTTTCAAGAACCTGATATTTTTCGTTTTGCCTGGACACCTTCGCTGTGGGAAACACATGGGTATGATCAGTTAATAGTTTTGGTCTACGATATAGAAAACGGGCAAGCTTACGGGAAAGTTTATGGGAAAGACCGAAGCTCCGGTGAGCAGCTTTTGAGTGTTGGTAACCCTATTGGTAAGACCTTTCATGCTTATGCGGGGTTTATTGCTGCAGACAGAAGCCGGCAATCGGATAGTGTGCATTTTGGGAAGTTTGAGTTTTAAGCGGATTTTCGTCACATACAGATCAATGCCCCGGCAAATGAATCAAACTATTACCAAAGCATGCGGTCCGGGGATCAAAGCGCTTATCGTCTTATGCGTATCAGTAAGTTTCTGTGGAGGCCTGGTTAACAGGGTGTCAGCCTCCGGCAATACAAGGGATACTATTATCTTAACCGATAGTGGCCCTATGCTCAATTTCAAGCAAGGTCCTCCGATTGAATTAAAGTGGGATAACGGTCCGGTATCATTGGGTATGGTAATGGATATGAGCCTGGTTAGGGCGTCGGGCAAAACTTCGCAGGATCTCATGATAAGCCGCATCTGGGATGGGCTGCATATATTTCAGTCCAATAGCTTTTCTTCAAAAGACCTTTTCAAGCCATCTCAGCTTGTTGGAAAAGCCGGCATCCTGTTGTTTCAGCCCTTGGATTGGAATAAAGACGGCGTAACAGATCTCATCGCCTCCAACCGGGATGGTTTTCTCTATTTTATGCCCGGGACAGGGGTATTTCCTAATACGAGGTATGAAGAATCGCAGGCAGAAGTTCTGCGGGACCCGGTAAATGGTCTCCCTTTCAATGTCCCTTACGAAAATCCAAACTACCCTGAACAGGACGACCTGGGCGGGTATATTGATGCGCAATACTATAATTACACCTATCCGAAGGTCTATAGTTACCCGGCGTCTAAACACAGAGACCTGATTATTGGCGATTGGGGAGGTAATCTTTGGTGGCTTCCTGATCTATCTGATGGCAGTGGACGTCCATCGTATAAAGGCATAAAATACCGTAAGGAAAAAAGCATTCACAAGGCAGGAAGTCAGTATCAGAAAGACCTTGGCCTCGATTATGTTAAACCCGCAGAGAAAATAACAGATGAATCCGGTCAACCGTTCTTATTGGGAACAGGAAAAGCAGAGGAACTTATTTTCAAAGGCGCAAATACCCGGCCTATCGTTTATCCTGACGAGTCGTGTAATCCTGGTTTGCTAATTATAGCCGGCTCCTCCCGTCAGCAATTCTTTTTTCTGAAACGGGTTAATTCACTTAGTGAACGCAAGCCTGTGTTCAGAAATATGGGCGAAATACATATTGCCGGGCTGGATAAATCCAGGCTTAACTTTCATGCAATACTCACGTTGTTCGAAAATAAAGGCAGGAACGATTTGCTGCTGGCTACCGACAATTACCTTGCTGTGATCGAAAACTCTGGCTGGGAAAGAGGTTTGCCGCGCTTAACATTCCGCAGCTGGATGAGCGGGCCGGATGCTACCGGGTCATTCTATGCTTTCAACGATATGCTTACTGATAAACAGGGAAAAAGATATATCGTTCATTTTGCCGGGAAGTCCTGGAATTTTATACCTCTTGATAAAACTCCCCATGGTATACGCCTGCGTTATACCGATTCGCTTCAGTTAATGGATCAAAATGGCGTGTTCCGCGTGGAAGGAGAAACCGACCCTCAATTGTCGCCGGAATGGGGTTATCACAGAATTACACGCTGGGACTTTGATAAGTCTGGTCGTAATCACCTTATAGCAGGCACAGACAAAGGGCTCTTTTATCTTTTGAAAGATGATCCTGCAACGGCAAAGCCCGGCAAGTTTATTTACCACTCCTCCGGTCCTTTAAAAGACTCGGCAGGCAATACCATCAGGATCCACAACCGTGCGGTGGCTGCAAGCCTTGATCTGAATGAGGACGGCTTGGAGGACCTGCTGGTTGGTGGCATAAGCTATCAGCTTGGCATTAAATCCGATCCTGCCCCGGGCGGAGGTATTTACTACATGATCAACCGCGGAAATAATGCTGAGGGAATGCCTGTATTATCGCCACCGAAATTATTGGAGCTGGGCCCGGATTTTAAACCGCGGATAAACAGTCATGTTAGCTTGCAGGTGGTGGACTTTGATAACGATAAAGAGAAAGAAATAATCATCGGCCTTCAAAGCCCCGGCTGGAATGGAAGGATCTACCGCAAGGCAAAAGGTAAGATCGCTCTTCAGTATACAGGTTCTGAAATAATGGCCAGACCTATTAAAGATCAGGTACTGGATATAGATGGCGACGGCAAATATGACATAGTCCGTCCGGGTGATGAAACTGGCGTGGGGTATTATCGAATGCTTGAAAAATGATCGCTGAATTACTGAGCAAATAGGTATTTAACTTCGAGACGTAACTATCCATATTACCGCCATGTAAATTTATTATATTCGGCATAAGTATTATGCACTCATGGCTCATGCGGTTACAATAAAGGATATTGCCAAAATTTTGAATGTATCGGTCTCAACCGTATCAAGAGCATTGAGAGATACCCATGACGTCAATAAAGAGACCAAAGAAAGAATACTTGCTCTGGCTGCAGAGTTGAATTATAAACCCAATTTCAATGCTACAGGCCTGGCCCAGGGAAGCACTCATAACATCGGTGTTGTATTGCCTTTCATTACCAACTATTATTTCTCAACGGTGATAACTGGAATCCAGGAGGTGGCTTATGACAACAATTACAATATCATATTATATATCACCAACGATTCTCCGGAACGGGAACTGTCCATTATTCGGAATCTTTCCCTTTCCAGTCTTGATGGATTGCTGGTATCCGTTTCGTCCAACTCTGATTCCTGCGGTCATTTCCAGGAGATAATAAATGAAGGCACTCCTGTCGTTTTTATTGACCGGGTTGCCCGTAATATTGACACATCAAAAATAATGCAGGATGACTATAACGGCGCATTTGAGGCAGTAGAACATTTAATTGAACAAGGTTATTCTAAAATCGCACATATTGCAGGCCCGAAGGGACTGGACTTTACAGAAAAAAGATTGAACGGATACCTGGATGCGTTAAAAAAACATAATATAAGCACCAGGGAGGAATGGATTATTTATTCGGGGTTTTCGCAGGAATGTGGTGAAACTGATACCATCCATCTGCTAAAAGGCGAACAAAGGCCGGATGCAATTTTTGCGGTCAATGACAGGAAGGCAATAGGCGCTATGCTTGCACTAAAAAAGAAACATATTGCTATCGGAAGAGAAATGGGTGTAATAGGATTTACAGATGACCCTATCTGCGAGCTTATTTCCCCCTCGTTAACAACAATTGCAGAACCAGCCTTCGATATTGGAAGGACTGGCTGCGAATTGCTTTTAAAACATATAAGTAAGAAATACTTTCATCCTCATGAGGTGATTCTGCCAGGGAAACTGATCGCGAGGGAATCGACAATGCGGAGTTACTAGTGTAAAAATTGACATTCTTAATAGAAATGCTTTTACGATTTCAGTGGGGTGTTTTTAGTCGCTTTTTAAAAAGTAAGCTCAATAACAATAAAAGCAGGCGTTGACCCCGAAGGCGGTCGTATATATTTGAAATTCGCACATGCGACCACCTTCGGGGTCGACTTGTCGGAGATATCAATTACTATAAACATGCGACCCCGTCCGAACGGTGTTCATCCGGGCGGGCACCTCTGGGGGTCGGCAAGCAAAATCCTTTAACACTAAGTGTATCCGGAATTAAGAAAGCAAACCGGGAAGCAGGCGTTGACCCCGAAGGGAGTCAGATATTTATAGAAAAGTTCATACCAACCCTTTCCCGACCCGAAGGCGGTCGTATATATTGAAATTCGCACATGCGACCACCTTTCGGGGTCGATTTGTCGGAGATATCGGTTACTATAAACATGCGACCCCGTCCGAACGGTGTTCATCCGGGCGGGCACCTCTGGGGGTCGGCAAGCAAAATCCTTTAACACTAAGTGTATCCGGAATTAAGA
>NZ_JARKNC010000008.1:577759-618194 GCF_029360805.1 Daejeonella sp. JGW-45
TCAACCCTTTCCCGACCCCGAAGGCGGTCGTATATATTTGAAATTCGCACATGCGACCACCTTCGGGGTCGACTTGTCGGAGATATCAATTACTATAAACATGCGACCCCGTCCGAACGGTGTTCATCCGGGCGGGCACCTCTGGGGGTCGGCAAGCAAAATCCTTTAACACTAAGTGCCTTCGGAATTAAGAAAGCAAACCGGAAGACTCCTTATCAAGGTAAAAAGAACAATTTGAATGCCCCTGCAGGATGCTTGAAGGGAACAAATTACTTACCGGGTTCTCAAGGCAATCTTTAACTGCCTGCGCCTTCCGTGCATCCGGAACAGAACAGATAATAGCTTTTGATTTAAGGATCTGCTTAATCGACATGCTGATAGCTTTACGGGGTACATCCTCGACCGACTTAAACCAACCCTCATTAAACTGTTGTTTCCGGCAGGCTTCATCCAGGTTAACAATGATATACGGATCTTCTACATCAAAATCAGCAGGAGGATCATTAAATGCAAGGTGCCCGTTCTCTCCAATTCCAACCAGGGCTACATCAATCGGGCTTTTTTCGATGATCTCGTTAAGACGCGCACACTCGCCTGCCGGATCGGTTTCACCGTTGATAAGATGAACGGCCTTTAAAGCCGGCACTTTATTCAGGAATCTTTCTTTCAGGTATTTCCTGAAGCTTGCCACTGATGATTCAGGCAGGCCGATATATTCATCCAGGTGGAACATCACTACTTTGCTCCAATCTATATCGGTTTGTGACACCAGTTGTTTTAACGTTTCAAACTGACTTGCACCGGTAGCAAGAATGATATTTGCCTTTCCGTTACGTGCAACAGCGTCCCTTATTAATCCCGCCGCTGCTATTCCTGCAGCTTTACCTAACTCAACCGGGTCATTTTTTATTATTACTTCCATTAATATTAGTTCTGTTTTTAATTTAAAATAATGTGCGTCTGTGTGGCCTCCTGATTATTTAAGCTTCACCTCTGTAGTTCCGCCTTTAGACATGCTTATATCTACAGGCTTGTTCGTTTTCCACGACCCCGCTGTAAAGTCAGGCACATCAACAGAATTCGACCGGTTGTTAACTGACTTCTCACTCAATGGGAAAACCGAACTCCAAAGTGCCGCATCATATACATCCTGATCCAGCGGCAAACCGTTGCGCAGGCAATCGATGGTGCGCCAATCCATTAGAAAATCCATTCCACCATGACCGCCGACCTGCTTGGCCAGTTCACCCACTTTTTTGATAATAGGCGGTGCATACTTTTCTTCAAGGGCTTTAAACTCCTCTTCGGAAAACCAGCCGGTATGACTGTTCGAAATGCGGGCCGGAAGAGGGTACTTCTGCGCCGTGCCTTTTGTGCCGCTTACCAGGTGAATTCTTGAATATGGACGTGGCGACGTAACGTCATGCTGCACCATAATTGTCTTACCCTTATTGGTGCGGATGGTGGTGGTGTTCATATTGCCGTTAAAAGGCTTACCAACGAACTGCTTGTAATGGTCATCCGTTGCAGCCAGCATTTTAGCCTTTTCGTTCATCATAAAATCATTGCTGGAGACAGAAACGAGAAAATCCATTTTATCGCCGCGGTTGATGTCCATAACCTGGCAAACCGGACCCAATCCATGGGTAGGGTACAGATTGCCTTTCCGGCTGGCATCCATTTTCAGACGCCACTGGTCGTAGTATTTGTCTTTCGAAAAATCACCTTCCAGAAGATCGTGTATATAAGCGCCCTCAGCATGTATTATCTCGCCGAAGAAACCCTGGCGGGCCATATTCAGTGTAAGCAGTTCGAAGAAGTCGTAGCAACAGTTTTCAAGCATCATGCAATGCTTGCGCGTCCGCTCTGAAGTTTCTACAAGCTGCCAGCATTCTTCTACAGTTGTGGCGGCAGGCACCTCGACACAGACGTGCTTCCCATGGTTCATGGCATAAACTGCCATAGGCGTATGCAGCACCCATGGGGTAGCAATATAGATCAGGTCGATATCGCCGCGCTCACAGATCTTTTTCCATTCCTCGCTATTGGCGGTGTAAAGCTGCGGATCCTGGCCTGAACCTTCCAATCGCTTTTTCACGGCATTGGCTTTTTCAGCCCGCAGATCGCCTATTGCCTTAATTTCTACACCTCCCACCTTGCTCATTCTTACTACTGCGGCAGAGCCGCGGTTCCCTGTGCCGATAAACCCTATGCGCACCTTATCTAGCTTCGGGGCAGAATAACCCGACATGTTAAAATGCTGCACACGGGGTGTTTCCCCGACCTGCTCAGGCGTCCCTTCCGCCCCCAGGGCATACGAGGGGATAATACCAGCCCCGGCGAGGCCAATTCCAGCCATGCCGGCCAGCTTTAAAAAGTCTCTGCGATTATTTTCCATGTTTATATCAATTGTTTTATGATAAATCAAATATGCTTTATACGCTTAAAGCCGCGCGGGCCACTCTCATAGTGTTTCCACTCAGTATCTTTTGGATCACATCGTCCGGGTATCCCATTTGAACCATACCAACAGTAAACAGCGGCCAGTTGGTCCATGCCATACTTTGTTCCATTTGCGGACTTTCCTTAAAAGGTTCCTCAGGCCAGAGAGCTTCCCAACGGGTTCTGGCGGGTTGCGGCTTAAGGGATAATTTCTTGCTTTCATCGGCAAAGAAGCGGGAACTGTAAGCCACATCTGTTCCGATAGCCACGTGATCACTTCCAAATTTCTTAACCACGTAGTCGATATGCTTCATCATCTGGGCGATATCCCCTGTTCCGCCCAGAAACCTCGGGATACAGCAGATCCCTATGTATCCGCCAGTATCTGCAATTGCACGTATCACATTATCGGGCTTTGCGCGGATATGGTGATTAACAGCCGCTGCCGTTGTATGACTTGCAACCATAGGTTTCTGCGAAACCTGTGCGGCCTCCAGGCTGGTTTGCCAGCCGGAATGGGCGATATCCACTATTACTCCTACTCTGTTCATTTCTTTAACAACTGCTCGCCCAAAGTCACTGAGCCCGCCGTTCGAAGTTTCCGCACATCCATCACCGATCACGTTCCGGCGGTTATAGGTAAGGTGCATCATCCTGATCCCCAATTGATAAAAGACGCTGATATATCGTAACTCTTCTTCGAGCGTGACCCATTCCTGTGGTAATGGAACTCCGTTGCCGGTAAAATAAAGAGCATGGCGACCCTCCTTTTTTGCCAGCAAAATATCGTCCGGCGTTACAGCCTTCGCAACAAAGCCGCGCATCATATCGGTAGCATAGGTGAAGTGCGACAGACGTTTTAGCAAACGTTTGACCTCATTACCTTCTTCGCCGGAATTTTGAATGATACAGGTCACCCCTGATGCCCTCCATGCTGTCTCGAATTCAGCCCTTTCCTTTGTGTCCTTAACAAAACGGGTCATCGTCATATCTTCCTGCATATCCTGCAGCTCCAAAGGTGAGGCCTTAGAACGGATGGCAGCATCAACAGCCGCACCGTCATAGGAAGCCCTCGGCATAAAGCCATAAGCGTCAATTACTACCGAGTTGCGGTGTAATTCCAATCCATGTTCCAGCTGCTTCCGGGTGGGTTTGAGAATATTCTTTGCTAATTCGAAATCAGCGCTGATCCTTTCATTTATTATAACCTGCTGCCTGTTGATATCACCGGCAGCCGCGGGGGTGATTTCCTCCGGCACTTTGAACGGCTGTGCAGTAAAGCTTCCCAGAACACCTTCTCCGGCAATTGCCAATCCGGCGATGCCTGAAAGTTTTAAAAAGTCTCTGCGCTTGTTTCCCATGTTTGCCGATTATTACCTGAATAATGTAATTGTAAAGGTGCAGTATATCTGTCCTGCAACGATCGTACAGCAATATAGCAGCTATTCGCTTCGCTTGCTAGGCATTGGCTAAAAAAAAGAGCGAGAACGTTATCGGAAAAAGGCGGTACGGGCTCAATACTTATCTCATGTAAAACAGGATCTTGCTCTACCTGGAATCTCCAGTGGAATAAACGAAGAACCTCGTAACATACCGGCCCCCGTTCGCGGTATTGATAGAAATTAGATCAATGACACTGATTTAATTTATAAAATGCTTAATAAATGTGTTTAAACTTCCAAAATACATAAGTAAAACCAGTCATTATTCAACAGCGATCGCAAATTTAATGGTCAAAAACCGTCAAAATACCTATTCCCTGGTTGGTAAAATATTATTGATAGAATTTCTTGCAATAATGACAATGTTTTCGAATATTTACCGATCCATTTAGAATAGGCCCTCAAAAGCACAATTCATTCCGTATGACAAGGAGCTGTTTTTCTCAATCGTAAAAAAGCTGCAAAACAAAGGCAACAATGAACAGACTTAAACAAATGCTCGTGCTCCTGATCGGTATTACAGGATTCCACGAAGCACATAGTCAGCGCTTTGAAGCTCCCATCACCACGATTAAGACAAACATTCTGGGAGCCACTTCCGGAAGCATCAACCTGGCGGGCGAATTTACTTTACGGCGCCAACGAACGCTCGATGACCTGATCCTGTCCATGAATCTGCCGGTTTCCTATAATCCTTTCACTTTTGGCGAGAATAAGAGAATGAAACACATAGCCTTCCAACCGGAATACCGTATCCGTAAACAAACGTCGCTGGGTTCGGGCTTTTTCGGGATCAATGCCCATTATGCATACTATAATGTAGGGGGTATCAGCCTACCCTTTAAACTGGCCCCGTCACTGAGGGAACAAAGATTCCAGGGACAACTATACGGCATGGGAGTAACAGGCGGCTATTATTTCAAAATCGGCAAAAGCATGGGTTTTGAAACTACACTCGGTGCCGGGTACGCCTACCTGAACTATGATGTTTACAGATGTGAAACCTGTGGCAGCAAGCTGGGAACTGAAGAAAAAAATTATGTCGGTCTAACACGGGCAGGCTTCTCCCTTGTCTACACCCTGCGATAATGAACAGCATTTAAAATCATTCACTATTAATAAACAAATTAACTCTACACACAATGAAAACTAAATTTTACGCAATTTTACTACTGGCTGCAATGAGCGTCGCAGCCTGTAAAAAAGAGCCTCGCAGCGGCGGCCCGGGAGCAGAAGAGCAGGGAACCGCTAAACTTACACTTAAAATAAAGCAGGCTAAGGGGATAACCACCTACACGCCGGACGACCCGAACGCAACCGATGAAGAAAGCATCGTAAACCGTATAGATGTATTCATTTTTGATGATGGGGCCCCTTTTGGAGTTATACATCGCTCGGTTACCGCAGCGGCGGATATTTACGTGGACCCGCTTAATAAGATCACCAGCGGGCTTAAGCCGATAGAACTCCTGAACGTTAAAACCGGTCGGAAGCGGGTTTATGTAGGAATTAACCTCACAACCGCGGTCGTAAACCGTATCGCTGACAATTATGCCTTCTTAACGGATGGTATATCCTTTAATACGGGTACCATTGCTCCTTATAATACTGATCAGCTGTTTGAGCATTTAGTCGGTACTCCCCTGGTACCAGCTAATAACGACGCCAATCTCGTGATGTTCAACACCTTCGATTTTGATGACGCTGTTCCAGGAAACCGGAACATTATTGACATTACCGAGGCTGGTCCAAATCCTATCACGGTAAATGTTAGCCGGATGCTTGCCAAGGTTGCAGTGAAACAGGACGCAGCCTTAAGCCTGGTAGTCCCGGGGGGTACTCTTTCAGATCTGCGGTTTACTGCAGGCCGCACCAACAACCGCTTGCACCTGGCCCCGCTTAAAAATTTCATCGATGGCAACTGGGCATCTTTCCAAAGTGCAGACTTTAACCTGAATGCCGTAGATGCCGTCTTCCAGCCTTATGCCAACGGAGTGATCGACCCCACCGATAACGATTGGGCCACAGACTTTGACTTCGAAGCTGCTGCCACGCCTAAGATCTATCTGCCGGAAAACACTTCAGAGTTGCATCGTCATAATGATGTGAGCTTTGTAAGCCTGAGAGCAACATTTACTCCAACCGATGACGGAGAGCCTGTGGGATTTGGAACAACTCCCACAGTTACCGGTGCATTCCCGGCGGGAACTTTTTATGCCGTGTTTTCCAATGACCCAGGTGCCGTTCTCACACCAACCCCGGGCATGGCGATCCACTATTTCCCAAGCACCGGCGAGGCGGATGCAGATGCTTTTGCCACTGCACATAGCGGAGTAAAAATTACCTATACCGGCGGTTTCTGTTATTACAGGATCTATCTAAACGCATCAGGAAATGGGACAACAACCGGGAATCCATACGATGTACTGAGAAATGTGTTTTATAAGGTTAATATCACAAAAATTAATACGATTGGTAACTCCCACCCCGACGATATTCCTGGCGCCAGTGGAACGCCTGCATTCCCGGGAGGTTCGGTGGTAGCTGAAAATCCAGAAGTGCTGCCGACAACGGTAATTTCACCTCCTGTAAACGCTGACATTGAAACCACCGTAACGATAGCGGATTGGGTTTCACAACCGGAAGACGTAGAATTCTAGATAGGCAGTACACCCTTAGACGATATAGAGCCAGGGTCATAAGCGCTGTTTTCAGCAGCGTTTATGACCTAAACTCGCGTGATGAAACAGTTTTTCAAAACCAGGCTGATCATGCTGCTGCCTTTACTAATGCTGCATGCTTGTATAAAGGAGGACCTGTCAGAATGCGTATATCACCTGCAGTTCAACTTTGAGCCGAAAAACCTTCCTGCAAGCAAATCGCCGTTTTTCCGGGGTGTTAAAACCTTATCCATATTCGCCTTTGATGAAGAGGGTTTATTTGTGAAGGAATTTGTTGTACAAGACCCGGAACAAAGCACATTACTGGAATTGCGTCTGCCTGACGGTTTGTATTCATTCATGGCATGGGCAGGATACAATGCGGAACAGCATGGTAACCTGGCGCTGGAGGCTGGAGTGAGCACTATTAATGATTTTAATATCCGGGCTTACACAGTGAACGGGGCGGAAAATGCTGTACCTGCGCAGACATTATTTTATGGCATGGTGAACGATATCGCTATAACGGTACCACCCAGCGTTCTCAGGGAAGAGATCGTGATGTCGGCAAGTACAAAACCGCTCAATCTGCAGATCATGGGACTCGATGTCAGTAACTATCAGCTTATCATTACCGATAACGCCGGCCGGTATGATGCTTACAACAACCTGCTCTTGCCTCACAATAACGATAAGAATAGCAAAGCTGCCATGAATCTGGTAAAAACAGACGAAGGTAAAAAGGGGGTTAAGGGAACTTATAAAGATGGAGTTACCGGCACTTATTCGGTTTCAACTGCATTGCTCTGGCCCTCGGGACATGGCGATAGAAAAATAAGTATAGTAGATCGTAATACCGGTTACACGGTGCTTTCGTTAACCCTTTCGGAGCTCCTCGGCAAACTTCCCGGCTATAACTTCGACCATGAAGCCGCTATTACTATCCTGATCAATTACCGATCCGAGATTAGCATCGACGTTAATATCAATGGCTGGTGGATAATCCATTCGAATGATGAAGTGTAAACGTTATTTATTGCCCGTGCTGTTTTTGGCCGTGTTCAGCTCCTGCAGAAAGGAAGATCTGCCCTCAAAAAGCATCGAATTGGTCAACCTGGAATTCAAACTGGGAACACCTAATTCCAGGCAGCAATCGATACAAACCTATTCCCTTACGCCTGCAGATGAAAATGCGATAAAATCTATCATCCTCCTCGCCTTCAAGGTAGTTTCTCCCGGCGTGGAAACCTTTCAATACCATAAGGAAGGCATGCAGATTTATCCGGGGTCCACCGTAAACGAAAAGAAATTTTTCACCTCAATACAGAAAAGCCCCGAAACCTACCGTTTTGTGCTCCTGGTAAACGGCGGTGACCAGGTCAGCGATCAAGTGGAAAACCTGGTTCCCAACACCGCAAAGGAAGATGTCATTCAGAACCTCAGCTATTTGATCACTACGAAATGGGATGCCAGTTCCTCCGCGACTTTCACCCCCTTACCGATGTGGGGCGAAAGCAGTGAGATCGCGGGAATTCATGCCCAAACGGTGCTGCCGCAGGTCGAGTTGCTAAGAAGTTTGTCGCGGATAGATATTAAGCTGGATCCCACCCTGTCCCCTACGCACACTATCACAGATATTTATGTACAGAACGCCAACGATAAAGCAAGCATGGCCCCCTTCCCTTCGAGCTATGATGGCCTGGGAAACCTTATATCGCCCAGCATCCCTCCGGGCACTAATCCGCTTGGCGTACAACATTATGATTTTACAGGAGATAATTTAACAAGCATTGAAGGCGAGATTTACTTGCTCGAAGCCGAAGCAGCCAGCAGTCCCGGTGCGTCCGATGCTACAGCTCTTGCTATCGGAATAAGCGAAAATGGTGGAGCGACTGAATATTACCGGATTGATTTTCTAAGCAGCGGGGTCCCTATTCCATTGTTGCGAAACAGGAAGTATTCCATAACCATCTCCAATATAGTGGGTACAGGAGAATTGAACCCATTAGATGTTTTTAGCCTGGCACCTCCTGACAGGACTGTAGCTGAAGGATATAAAATCTCCGGGAACCGTATAACCCGCGAAAACGGATTATCTATCAGAATAGACACAGAACAATAATTAGCAGGAAAATGAAAGACCAGTTCGCCTTCGGCCTCATGCACATTTGCTTCCTATTTATTCTCAGCCTTTCTGCTTGCAAAAAAAACATTTTACCTGATGAGAATCTACGTACCGTTCTTGTGTACATGGGCGGTGATAATAACCTGAGTGATGAAACTGATGAAAAAATAGCCTCACTGCGAAAATCTGTCATTCCGAATGAAGGCAGGCTGCTCATCTTCCAGGATGCATTAAATCAAAGCCCCAGGCTATTGGAAATTAAATCAGGCAATCTGACAACACTGAAAGTCTACGATCCGGAAAGTTCCGCCAGTCCGGAAGTCTTCAAACTTGTACTTCAAGATATACAAAGGCTTGCGCCGGCATCCAGCTATGGGCTTATACTGTTTTCCCACGCCTCCGGCTGGCTTCCCGAACGAACCCTTATTAAACCCTACGCCGTGGTCCAGGACGGCAAAGAAGACCTTGAGCTCAGGGACTTCGCAGCAGTTATACCGGAAAGCTTTTTTGATTTTATGATCTTTGAAGCGTGTTTCATGGCGGGCATTGAGGTATTATACGAGCTCCGCAGTAAAACTGATTTTATTGTGGCATCCGCCACTGAAATACTCTCACCCGGCTTTACGCCGATCTATCCCGATTTAATCCCAACCTTATTCCAGGAAGAACCAGGTTTGAAAAGATTCGCCGAAATATTTTTCAATTATTGCAACTTACAGCAGGGGGATTACCAGGCGGCCTCAATCGCTGTAGTCCGCACCGCTGCATTACAATCACTGGCAGCCTGGACAAAAGTCCACAAAGACAAAACCCTGCCACCTGCCGACTTAAAATACATCCAGAAATTTGACCGGTACGGCGATTACACGCTATTCCTCGATTTTGAAGATTATTTTCAGCGCGTGAGTTCACCAGATTCTCACGAAGCCCTGAATAAAATTTTGAATGATGTCGTTATCTATAAAGCCGCCACGAAGGCCTTTATGAAAGGAAGTTCAGGATTTGACATTAACCGTTTTTCCGGACTAAGCACCTATGTTCCTCAACCACAGTTTCCCTACCTGAACGAAGAGTACACAAGGCTCAGGTGGTCAAAGGCAGCACTATAATTTGCATCCCCATACACACCTATAGGCGGATCAAATTCTCAATTTTCTCAAAGGTCAGCGGCTTACTAAGAAAATCTCTGACACAATGGTAAGTGAGCGCCCGTAGCTTTTCGCTGGCGTCAATGGACGACGAAACAACGACCACATCCATACTTATAGCCAGGTGCGTAAGCTTTTCAAGAAATTCGAAGCCACTGATCAAGGGCATATTTAAATCAAGAAGCAGCAGATCGGGCGTATTGTTCCGCACATAGTCGAGCGCCTCAAAAGGATCAGCAAAGGCGACAACGTTTTTGTCAGAATACTTAGAGAACAGCATTTTATGAAGCTTATTAACAATAGGATCATCGTCGACCAGAACAATATTCCGTATGGCTTTCTGAATTGTCTTGGGTGGAAATTCAGACACCACTTCGTCCTGATTGATCAAGGAATTCAGGTTCAGTAATATGCTGTCCAATTGACGGGCCTGCTGGTTAATATCTGATAAAAGCGATTTGATCTTTGAATAATTGAAGTTCTCCAGGCGGGGATGCGAGATCAGATCGGAAAGGCTGAGAATATTGCAAAGTGGTGCACGAAGCTTATGCGAGGTGACAAAAGACAGATCTTCTCCATACCACGGCAATCCTTCCCAATTTAAGTTAACCAAAACACCCGATAACTGATTGCCAACCGACACCGGTGTGCACATTATATGCACCGCCTGACTAACAGAATCGTTTATCTTAATGGTCCGGCGTATGCTGACAGGATACCCCATAAGACAATGGTCAATCATCTTATTGAACGTATTCTTATATTTTTTTGAAACAAGATTTAAAACAAATTCGTCTGAATCGTTAGCATGGCCGACTCCCTGAAGATGTACTAAATCCTCAACATCGTAATATTCTATCTTCTTTCGATGATCAATAAGCAGAAGCGCGTAGGGAGCGGATGAGAAGTCCTTAAAAGCTCGGGCACGGGTAAACCTTTCTTTTAATTTTGACATTTGGGTCTTCTCCATTATATTCTGTTGTGCACCGGTATTGATTGGTGCAGAGTGCTTTTCATAAGCAACAAATATATCATTTGATTTCGTAAATGCAAGAAATTCCATCAACAAACATGTACAGGTCAACAGGTTCAAATATCAATTTACACGAAAGTCGATTATACAGGAAAGGGGCTTGCTTATCCGTTTATAATGAATCTGTATTACGAAACCGCCGCAACGGAGTTTAGTATTTCGCTAAATTGTTAGTCGATCCTGCAATATGAAACCATAATGCTTTTGCTAAAACCCGCAGGGGTCTGATTATCAAATCATGATTGCTTCATCACCAATAAAAAACAATCTATGGCAGATGAAAATATTGGTCTGTAATTTGACTAGTATTACCCAAAAATGTTACAAATCGGGATCATACCAGAATTATTAAGTAATATATGCAAGAAATCCTTTCACGCGAGTCTATTGGTTCGAGAATTCGCAGCCTGAGAGTCCAAAATAACCATTCTCAGGAAACTGTGTCAAAATTCCTGGGAATGTCCCGGGGCAATTATTCACAGATTGAGCTTGGGAACCAGTTCCCCACATATGATATGCTCTACAAGATATCAATCTTCTATAACAAGTCGTACGAATGGCTTTTACATGGTCAGCATGCCGTTCTGCCCGATAAAGCGTTACCTAAACCGACCCTGGGTTCTTCAGCAAGCACTGTTCATCTGGTGAAGAATTCAGACTTCTATCATTATCTTACCTCCAGGTCTAAAAAAGCATATATTGATAGTTTGGGGACGGTAGATATTAGTCGCGCCGAGCAGGAAGTCACCTATTTAAGCGGGGTTTACCGGGCTTTCGAGGTTCCCGATTCAGGCATGAACGGAATATTTCAGCAAGGCGATGTGGTTACAGCCCGGTGTGCCAGCCGCATTTCAGATATCCGTCTAAATGAGTTTTATGTGTTGATCACCCACGAAGAGATCCTGGTAAGACGCGTTGCAGCATACTTTGCCGATACGAAAACGCTCGTGTGTAAAACTGATAATCCCGGTTACCCTATTGTTGTAATTAAGGCGGACGACCTTTGTGAGCTTTGGCAAGTGTGGGGCATATATTCTACAAAAGTGGGGGATATTGTAGAACAAATGGGGCGGCAGCTTAAGAAGTTCGAAAAATCAATTACGGTCTTGAAAAAAAATATTGAAAATATTAAGACTGAGGTTATTGAGAATGAGAGCGATAGTCTGCCTTCTGTTCATTGAGGCACAACGCCCCTCAGGATTTGCGCTTGCCGGAAGTTCCGGTAAGCCAGCCACTCATTCCCCTTTCTTCCGGGGTCCCCGGTAAGATATTGTCGAGAAGGAAGGCCCAAAGACCGGATACCATCATGGGTGTAGCTAATACTACGTTTATAAAGACCATCAGGGACGTGTTTTCCAATTGGATCGGATTTTCTTTCATGTAGGAGGGCAGAGAAAGACCTAACATTAATGACGTTCCGATCAGTACCTGATTCCGGGATATATTTATTTTAGCTCTCAAGATTAATTCCAGGCCCGTCATAGCTAAAACACCAAATGCCACAAGATAAACAGCACCCAGGATAACCTCTGGTATTTCCGCCATAAAAGCTCCGAATTTCCCGACTATGCCGATAAAAAGTAATATTATACCGGCGACTATACAGACAAAGCGACTTGCAATGCCGCTCAATCTAATCACGCCAATATTCTGAGAAAATGTCGAAGTAGCACTTCCTCCCAGCACACTGGAAATAATACTCCCTACTCCTTCAGCAGCGATCCCACGGCTTATTTGCTTTATTTTAGGCGGATCCGTTCCCGTTACTTTTGAAAGCGCCATATAGTCGCCGAAAGATTCAAGTGATGCCGTTAAATATGGAATAGACATCGCAAAAATAAACCCCATATTAAATTTCGGGGCGCCCCATGGGAAAAACTCGGGGACAGTGAACCATTTGCTTTCAGCTATCGTCTGAAGGTTAACATACATCAGGTGCTTTTCCGGGAACCATTCCAGCCAGGTTCCGACCATGGCGGCCGCATAGGCAATAATTACAGCCAGAAATAGAGACATAGTTTTCGTCATTACCCCAAAGGCGAAACTGAAAGAGATCACCATTATAATGACAATCATCGCGTAATGCCAGGCGTCTCCTATGAACTCCGTAATGACAGGCCACAAACCCAGGCCGATCATCATAATTATAATTCCTACGGTCATTGGCGAGATAAGCCGGCTTACCCACTTAAGGACATTCAAAAAACCTAAAGCTGATTGAAAAACCGCACCAACCAGCAAGGCTCCACCCAGATATTGCATGGTGATGAGGGGATCGGAATAGAGAGAAACACCTAAAGAGCCTAAGGCCAGGTAAGCCGGTATATGGCCTGACGTAGAACCTTGAATAACCGGCAAGCGTACCCCAAGCATCACCTGGATAATAGTCGCTATTCCTACCGCAACATTGATATAGCCGATCAGCAAGCCTATTTGTGAAGTAGTCAGTCCGACAGTCGTCCCTATAATTACAGCCGTAGTGATACTTCCCAGGATCATGGCGAAGATGTGCTGAAAACCATAAACCACTGATGCACCAATTGGCGGCTTTTCATCCATTTCGTAAACTAAAGATTTACTCTCAGTGTTTTTGGCCATGACTTTCTGATATAAGTGATCGTCTTTTTGTTCTCTACCAAATCGGGCTTCTTACAAACAAGTACAATAACCTTTTGTTGTGATATTAACAAATTGCTTGTCGTGGCAAAAAATAACACTGAGAATCCGGCACTGGTTTATAACGCCGATGACCAACCCCGGTCAGCCCGCGATTGGATTATTTACAGTCTGCAGTGGGTAGTTACTATGGTCTATGCTGTTGTTTGGGGATATGCTATAGTAGGTATTGAAATGGGGTTTTCTTCTGCCGAACTTTCCGGCTATATGTCTTCGATCGTTCTCACTATCGGACTTTCAACTTTACTTCAGGCCTGGCTGGGACATCGAATGGCCATGGTTTCAGGACCTAACGTTATCCCGTCCCTCGCTATTGTTACAGCCATCACTGCCGGCGGCAAAGAATATGCCCAGCAAGCCTTTTTTGCCCAGTCCGTTGCAGGTATTGTCGTTATCATATTAATACTTTTTGGAGCTGTAAAACTCATAAACAAGGTCTGGAGCCCGCTAATTCTCGGATCGATGGTCATACTTGTGGGTCTCTCAATATCTAAACAGGGTCTCGCCCTGTTGGTCGACCTGGGATTCGGATGGCAATTTTTCACGGGCCTGGTACTCGCATTAGCGGGTACATTTGTCGCCATCCGTACAAAAGGGATATGGGGAACACTTCCGCCCTTAATCGTAATTGTTCTGGGCTATGCCGTCTTTATGACCATGAACGAATTCGAATGGAAACTCATGCAAGAACCCGACCCGTTTGTATTGCCTGAAATCCTGCCCTATGGTTTAGAGATGCCGCCCTTTGATTTGATTGCAATCATGATAGTTGTAAATCTTATGGCGGCTCTTAATATGTTTGGTAATCTCACGGGCTATTCGGGCGTAACCAAGCATAAATTAGACGACAAAACAATGAACAGGTCGTTTCTGTTCTTCGGGACGATCGAAACATGCCTTGCCGGGATACTTGGCGTCCCGGCTACTGTAGCCTATGGCGAGAATCTTGGAATTGTGATGTTAACGCGCGTCGCAGCCCGAAGTTTCATTATTGTTGCCTCTGTCATTTTTATATTTTTTGCTTTCATCGGGCCTGTTGGAGGATTGATGGCGGCTATGCCTAAGCCGGTAGCCGGGGCGGTATTGCTGGGAATTGCCTCTACCGTCGTAGGTATCGGAGCCAACATGATGGCCGCCGCACCGAGCTTTGGAAGAAGAGAACAAAGCCTGGTGGGTTTCTCAATTTTCCTGAGCCTGGGTTTATTCCTTCTGCCGCCGGAAACGTGGGAGAACGTACCGAGAATCATCACAACCATCTTCAGCAACCCCATTATATCCGTAATCATATTTGTCATGCTGTTCGAACAGATCATTTTCCGGCAAAAACAGCCTGATAAAAAATAAAATCATTTCTATGAAAAAGCAGACAAGCAAAGAACAGAAAATTAAACCTGGCACATCAGCAAAATGGCAGCCCGGTACTGTTTCAAATATGGCCGATGAGCGACGATATGAAGAGGTGCTTGATAAGCGGCGTGAAACTATTCTCGCACAAGCCCAAAAGGACTATGATGATTTTTTGAAAAACCGGACCTTTAGATTTCCGATCTGGCAATACGGGCAACCCAAAGGAAAGCTTTTCAGAGTTGAATGTGAAGACAACCCGAATTTCGGAGAAACGTCCTTTCTTGAATTCGATTCAGGCAGGACAGCATTTGTTTTGATAGACTTTCAGATCGATTTTTGCGGGGAGAAAGGTTATGTAGACGTGATGAAGTATCCCCTGGAAAACACTGCTGTGCCTTTACTTGCCACCCGGAAAGTTCTGGATGCTGTTCGAAACACTGACATCACGGTTATTCACACCCGGGAAGGCCATCTGCCGGATTTAAGCGACTGCCCTTACAATAAACTTCTGCGAAGTAAAATTATAGGTAAAGGTGTAGGCATAGGAGAAAAACCCAAAGGTGGTATTGGCCGGCTCCTGGTCAGGGGATCCAAGAGCTGGGGTATTGTTAAGGAGGTAGAACCCGTTGAGGGCGAGATTCTCGTTGACAAGGCAGGAAAGGGAGCAGGTGGCTTGAGTACCCTTTACCCTACGCTGCGTAATTTAGGCATAACGCATTTGGTAATTGTAGGAATAACTACCGATGTATGCGTAAATAGCATCATGACCGAAGCAAACGACCTTGGTTTCTGGTGCTTGCTCCTGAAAGATTGTACGGGCGCAACTGATAAAGGTAATTACGCGGCGGCTATAAAAAGCACTAAAATGCAGGGCGGAGTTTTTGGATGGGTTTCAGATTCTGAAAAATTTATAAGCGCATTAAATGATGTATAATTGCAGGAAATTCCCGTTAAATATTCATTAAAAATAACCTTGCTCTGCATATTGTAAAGAGGAGCTGTTGTGGTTTCCATTCTATTGCTTGATCGTAGCCATGTCAATTACGAAGCGATACTTCACATCTCCTTTCAGCAAACGCTCATAAGCTTCATTGATCTGTTGAATGCTGATCATCTCGATATCCGATACGATGTTATGCTGACCACAAAAGTCAAGCATTTCCTGTGTTTCGGCTATCCCTCCTATCATCGAACCTGCGAAATTCCGGCGATAGGGAATAAGGCTGAATGCTGCAACCGGAAGCGGATTCTCCGGAGCGCCAACCAGAGCAAGAGAGCCATCGACCTTCAAAAGGCTCAGGTAAAGATTAATGTCGTGCTGCGCAGAAACCGCGTCGAGAACGAAGTGCAGCTTTCCCCTATATTTCGTCATCTGCTGTTCGTCTGAAGAAAGCACCACATCATCTGCTCCCAGGCGTTTGGCATCGTCTGCCTTCCCCGCTGATGTCGTGAACACAATAACCTCTGCGCCCATTGCCTTCGCAAGCTTCACAGCCATATGTCCTAATCCGCCAATACCCACTATTCCGACTTTTTTCCCGGGTCCGACATTCCAGTGCTTCAGCGGAGAATAAGTAGTTATTCCCGCGCATAACAGTGGCGCAGTGGCCGCCAGATCAAGATTTTCCGGCACCCTCAGTACGAAGGCCTCGTCAACAACAATACTTTCCGAATAACCTCCGTAGGTTTGCGTGCCCAAATATTTATCCGGTGAGTTATATGTTCCAATATTGCCTTCCCCGCAATATTGCTCCAGGCCATCTTTACAGTATTCACACTCACGGCAGCTATCTACCATACAGCCGACACCGGCCACGTCGCCAACCTTGAATTTGGTCACATGATTCCCAACAGCCACAATCTTGCCCACAATTTCATGGCCCGGAACACATGGATACACGGTACTGTGCCACTCGTTTCTGGCCGTGTGAAGGTCTGAATGGCAAACGCCGCAGAACTGTATCTCAATTTCCACGTCATGTGGCCCGGGATTTCTGCGCCTGATGTTTAACGGTTTCAGTGCATCTGCTGCTGCCTCCGTACCGAAAGCCCTGGTTTCTTTTGCGTGAACAGAAACTGCGCCTTCTGCTGTTGCTCTAATCGTCTCCATATGCGTTTGTTAATGTTTGGCAATATACGCACTAAGCTCAACACATCTGCCGGTTTATTGGTTCGTAATAACTTACAATCAACCCGGACTATACCCTGCGGATGACCATCGTTTATCCAATGAATCTGTCGATTTAATCTGCGAGAGAAAAAATCACGCAAGTAAGATGGAACCTTGCGGCCGGCAACCCACATTGATTCATTCTCGCCTCAAGCTCTCTGCAGGCCTGTTGAAGGCGGTTTTTATTGCCTGGAAACTAACGGTCAGCAAAGTGATCAATAGGGAACATGCACATGCAGCCACAAATATACCCGCTGATAAGTTAGTTCGGTATTGATAGCCCTCCAACCATCCTCTCATAAAATACAAGCTCATAGGAATGGCTATGATACTCGAGATCAATACAAGTATTATATAGTCCTTCGAAAGCAACATCCAAAGGTTAATTACTGATGCACCGAGAATCTTGCGCACTCCGATCTCTTTGGATCTCTGTTCGGCCACAAATGAAGCCAAACCAAATAGACCCAGGCAAGAGATAAGGATAGTAAGCCCTGCAAAAACGCCCGCAAGCTTTCCGATCCTTTCCTCAGAACTGAATTTGAGGCTATATTCGGTATCCACAAATTTATAGTCGGAAGGGACAGATGGAGTGAGTTCCCCGAAAACATTTTCAATCTTCATTAATGCATTGCCTATGCTGCTACCTTGCTTAATACGGATAAACAGCCAGTTCTTTGAATCATCGGGAGAAAGGAAAAATATAGTAGGTACTGCGGGGTTATACGGCGATTCCATGATCATGTCTTTCACTACACCCAATATCCTAAAGTTCTTACCGCTGTATCTTTCCCAGGTTATCACTTCTCCGACCGGGTCTTTTAACCCCATGTACTTCACGGCGGCCTCATTAATTACAAATCCGGCAGAATCACCGGGCAGCTTTGCATTAAAGTCGCGGCCGTTTACAAACTTCCAGCCTACGGTTTTGCCGTATTCATGCGTTACCGATAACGTCCCGAACTGATCCTTAACGGAGGAATCCTTGTCTTTCCAGGTGAAGCCGCCATTACCGGAATCAATCCCCGTGATGGAACTGGCAGATTCAGCGACCTCTTCTATCATTCCTGTTGCCTTCAGCTTATTCCTGAAAAGATCATACTTTCCCTGAAACTCTTCTGTTGTCATGGGTATTGCAATCAAACCTTTTTGATCATAGCCGACATCCCGATCCTTCGCGAACTGAACCTGACGGTAAACTACTACAGTGCCAATAATCATCGCAATGGAAACTGTAAACTGTAACACCACAAGAAATTGCCGTGGTAATGCCGCAAGACGGCCGGGCTTAAACGTTCCTTTTAACACTTTCACCGGGTTAAAAGATGAAAGATATAGTGCGGGGTAACTTCCGGCAAGGACACCCGTAAACAGGCTGAAAGATATTCCCGCAAGCAAGAACCATCCATTCAGCAATGGCAGTTTAATATCCTTGCCTGCAACTGCATTAAACTCCGGCAATGCAAGGAAAACTATCCCCATGGAAATTATAAAAGAGCACAAAGCAACCAAAATGGACTCGCAAAAGAACTGCAAGATCAATTGCCCGCGAACTGACCCTACCGCTTTGCGGATACCAACTTCGCGAGCACGCTTTTCCGAACGTGCAGTACTAAGGTTCATAAAATTAATGCAGGCTAATAGCAGCACAAAGAAACCTATGGTTGAATAGAACCAGATCGCCTGTAGTTTGACGCTTGTTACAGGCACACCGCCATTCGCAAAGCTGGAATATAAATGCCAACGGTCCATGGGATGAATAAACAAATTCGGCTCTGCCGCAGCTTCTTCCTTGCTTACGTGCGGAGTTTTAACGTGCCGTATTTTTGCTGAAGCCGTATTGAAATCAGAGACAGGAGACAACAAAGTATAAATATTTACCCATGTGTTATTCCAATCGTTACGCTTTCTTTCCACCCAGTCGTTAGACGATATATAAAGCTCCCACGTCGAGAGGAAACTCACGCCATAGAGATCGGTATTCTTTGCAAAATCACTATATACACCCGTGATCGTCAGGGGTAGACGATTATCCATCATCAGTACCTTTCCTACCGGGTCAATATCTCCAAAAAACTTGTCTGACAGCGAGCTGCTGATCATTATAGAATTGATATCATCCAGGCCGGCTTTGCTTCCATGAATTACCTGTATACTGAACACGTCTGTCGCTTCAGCTTCTATAAACAGCCCCGTTTGTTTCATTTTTTTGTCAGCAGATGACAATACATGATTTTCCGCGCCGGTAGAAAGCAGAACCTGCTCAAAATCGTCCTTATATGAAGTTTTTAATTCCACACCAAGCGGCATAGGTTGAGATGTGCCAACCCTTGGCGATTCTTCCCATCGTGTTAGCACCTTGCCAATCCGGCCATGATTATCAAAGCTTTTATTAAAAGAAAGCTCGTCATGTATCCACAAGCCAATGAGAATGGCCACAGACATGCCGGCTGCCAGACCTCCGATATTAATAAATGACGATACTCCATTCTTCAAAAGGTTACGCCAGGCAATTTTAACATAGCTTTTTAACATGTTTATCGGGTTATAAATTCCAATTTATAGAAGATGCAGTGTTGGTATAAAATGCATGCCATTGCCGCAATTAATTCTATTTCAAATACTTACACATAAAATAAGTAAGCCTTAGGTGTTCGGATACGAACAGCGTTCGTACGTTTAAGGACGATGGCAGGCGTCCAGAATAACTGGTCAACCTTCCTATGCATGCCTTCTTATTCAGTTAATGCTTCGGAGAACGAATAAAAGGCCTCTTGTATATTATTGAAAAAATTAGTATTTTACTTTAATTTTTAATTGGATGAAAAAGAAAATACTTGTAGTTGAAAGAGATGAGGACATTCTATATATAATTCGTCACCTCTTGGAAGAACAAGGGTACGCGGTCGGAGTATCCATAACGGAAGAAGGCATAGTAGACAGGGTAATTAAGGAAAAACCTGATATAATACTTCTAGATATTATTAAACCCACAGCAGAAGGAACGGCCTTATGTAATGCGCTTAAAAGGGTTCCTTCAATTAAACATATCCCTGTAATTGTGTTGTCTACTTATCCGCAGATTCAAACAGTTAAAATTGAATGCGCAGATGATATAATTGACAAGCCTTTTGATATTTCTGAAATAATCAATGTAATTGAAGATCATCTTGCCGCTTAACGAGTCCGGGTAGCTGCGTTGGACAAGTAGAGGTGGTGAAGATTGATTCAATAAACCACTTCCCCTTGCGAGTCCCTTGTCTGCCACGGCACTTTAGGATTCTAAAACCCGGTTTATCAGTTGTCTAAAAAACCGATAAACCGGGTATTATAAAGAAGAGAGAACTTAATCACTCAGCACTACCAGAATTAGCATCTACCTGCTATAAGTATCCTGGATTCTGTGGAAATTTTGCCCCCACATTCAGATCGATCTGTTGCTGCGGAATAGGCCAGCGGAAATTATGGGGCTTAATAAACGCACCCGGACAAAGTGGATTATCATTGTATTTCAACACCCTTTCAATAAGCTTATTTGTACGTCTTAATGTGATGAGTCTCCATTCTTCTCCATAAAGTTCTCTTGCGCGTTCATCTAAAATATAATCAATATTAACATCGCCGGCTAAAACAGGAGTTGCGTTTGCCCGCCGCCTAACTTTATTTAGATCTTCTGCTGCTAGTCCTGTATTGCCGACTCCCAAATAGGCTTCAGCCCGCAAAAGCAAGGTTTCTGCAAAGCGCAATGCATACCAATCTTTATGTGTAATACCACCGCCCGATCTGTTAGGCTGCAAGAAGTAGTTGAGCGGGTCTGTAAATTTGGTATGGATTGGAAAAATAATCTTAGTTGTATCTGCAAGTGGATTGGGTCGTTTGGGATTATACAAGTTGAAATCGATCTTCTTCTTGTGATAAGCAGATTCCGGATTGTCATAGTAGAAATTCCTTTTCAGGTTATGCTCAGCATTTCGAGTATCGTTATTCCAATTATTCTTCCAGATATTATAATAAACAAGGCTCGTTCCCCGGCCATTTGCTGTAGGTCTGCCTAAAGTATCAGAATATCCCGTATACAAACCATTAAATAATTCACCGCGAATACCTTTCTTTCCATCGGGTGTAAGTCCGATATCAAAATAACGAGGCCCATAGATATAAGCACTTGCTATCTGTCCCCCGCCGGTAATAAATGGTTCAACCTGAATCACCCACATTGACTCTGTATTCTCTGCTAAGTTGTGGTTTCCATATCCAAACAGATCAAAAAATGCATCGCCTGCTCCAAACACATCTTTGGCAAGCCTGGTTCCGAAACGGCGATCCATCAACTTATAATTGTAGTCGTTAATTACTTTTGATGATGCTTCAACCGCTAATTGAGCTTTTCCCTGTTCCAGATATGTTTCTGCCAGATAATGCCAGGCTGGCCCTTGCGTAATTCTTCCCGGGGCATCTTCTTGTCCGGGTCTGGGTAGGTTTGCAGCTGCAAATTTGAAATCCTCAACCATCAGATTATGAATATCTGCAACGGGATTTCTAATAAAATCTGCTTTGGCTGTTTTAACTGGTTCAGTTAGAAGGGGAATATCGCCGTAAGTTGAAACCAGGTAACGGTATGAAAAAGCTCTGAAAAATCTGGCCTCAGCGATATATTTATTTTTACCGGCTTCTCCACCCTGGAAGGCGGCTGGATCAGCGTTCTCCATTCTGTCTATCAACACATTAGCCCATTGAATAACTTGAAACCCTACATTCCATGTATCAACTACGTTTCTCCACACAGGAGTCATATCTTCATACGAGTTGAGATATACGCCTCCCGCCGCAGGGGTCTCGCCATTATATCCAAGATCAGATCCGTGTGTGGCCCAATTCATTACACCAAACTCGCCAAACGAATAATACGCCGAGCGAACGCGGTCGTGGATTGCTGTAATACCCTGTTGCGCACCTGCTTCGGTAAGATAAGCATTATCAGGCGATAAAAAATCAAGTGGTTTCTCATCAAGAATACTATCGCTACAGGAGGTAACTGTAAATAACGCAATCAGAATTGCCAAGCATTTCAAGCTTAGTTTTTTTATGCTATAGTTCATGTTTTTAGTCTTAGAATACATAACAATTAGTTAACAGAGCTTTATAAACTAATATTTAAACCGAAAATCAAGTTTCTCATCATAGGGGTATCGCTGATCCCGATTTCCGGATCCCAGCCATCCCAATTAGTCCACACGTAAGGATTCTTACTTGATAAATAAACCTGTGCTGATCTCAGATTTACCTTCTCTAACAAGCTTTTTCCGAAAGAATAGCCAATCGAAACATCCTGCAATCTGACAAAACTTCTGCTTTGGTACACCCCGCTTTGACGAAGAGGAACGTTATAAATCCCGGTAGTGTTAGTCGTTGGAGCCTCAGGCGTCCAATATGCGTTAATTGCAGAGTTATTGTGTCTCTCCGGAAAATAGAATAATGGATTGATAATCAAGGCATTGTTTGCCATATAGCGATTTTTTCCACCTTGAATCGAATTAATAAACACCGATAGTGAGAAATTCTTATAAGTGAGGGAATTGTTTATACTAAAGCGGTAGCTTGGCGACTCGTATCCGATAACTGTTCTGTCATTAGTGGGTTCAATCGAGCCATCGCCATTTTGATCAACATATCTAAATTGGCCGGGATACCAGCCTGTCAGCGTCCGTCTGTTAAAAAACTCCTCTTCGGTCCATACGCCTCCAGCCATTTCGTAGTCGTAAATAGCGCTGATAGGCTCTCCCACAAACCATGAGTTACCAATATCATTATCGTTTTCCCCTCCGTATAATTTACTGATCTTATCACGGTTTAGGGCGAACGTAAAATTGCTTTCCCATCTTAAGGCTCCGTTTAGGTTAATAGTTTTAAGATCGAGTTCAATTCCTTTGTTTTTGATTCCGCCTATATTCGTCCATATAGAGGCGTAACCTGCAGTTCTGGGGAGCTGCCGTTGAACAAGTACGTCTGTAGTATTCGCAGTATAAAGGTCTAATGACCCCGTGATTCTGTTTTTAAGAAATCCGAAATCTAACCCGCCGTTATAAGATGCTGTGGTTTCCCAGGCTAAATCTTCATTACCCAATGTGTTTGGAAAAAGACCGATAGCGGTTGATTGTCCGTACACATAGTATCTTGTGCCCATTCTTGACAAACTTGAATATCTTCCAATTCCCTGGTTCCCGTTTTTACCGTAAGAGGTTCTTAATTTCAAATAGAAGCCCATATCTTTCAGGAAAGGCTCTTCGGTAGCTACCCATGCAACAGACGCCGATGGGAATGTTGCCCACTTATTTCCAGGTCCGAATCCGGAGAAACCATCTCGGCGAACTGTGGCTGTAAACATATATCGAGACAAATAGCTATAATTAACCCTTGCCATGTAGGAGAGACTACTTTCTTCATATGCTGTAGATCCTACCGTTGCCACCTCAGCTAAGCCGACATTGTTATAACCCAATATTTCATTGTCAAAACCAGAAGCATTAAGCTCTGATTGACTTCCTTTTCTTCCCTCCCTGCTAAAAAGCAAGGTTGAATTTACCTGGTGGTCACCAAATTCGCGCTGATAGGTAACTATATTATTAAGAGTCCAGTCTCTTGCCTCGCTTGGCACTTTGACCGCAAGTCCTCTATTTGCAACACCCGCCGGAGTACTGCTTGTGTTGAATGTGTTATTGTTACGGGTTGAATATATATTTGAATAATTAAACTCATATCTCAAACCCTTAACCCAGGGTACGGTTACTCTGGCAGTTCCCACAGCAAACAGCTCATTGCTGATATCAGAATTGTCTATAAAAAGGTTAACCAAAGGATAGGGCTGAAATAGCTCTCCCCCGAGATAGATATCGTAATTGGGTTTTCCTATATAATTGTTAACGAGCGGACTAGCTATCCTTGCATTGGCGAGACTAGCGGATATACCGGAATTGTCTCTTGAAGAATAAGAAGCGTTTACTCCAACAGTAAGCCAGTCGCTTACCTGACTTTCCAAATTATTGTGAAGTGTAATCCGCTTTAATCTGTCGTTGAGCTGAATTCCTTCTACATCAGTATAAGATCCGGAAATGTAGTAGGTAGTTCTTTCAGATCTTCCTTGCAGGCTAAGGTTATAGTTTTGCATTGGTGCGGTTTGCAGAACTTCGTCCACCCAGTTTATCTCCCTTCCTGCCAAATAATTTTCCTGCTCTTCAAGTGTCTTAAGATATGATGCCACCGTCGCACGGTTTGTTACATCCGGTCTTTGAGGACGACCTACGGCACTGGTAGGATTAGTTTTATACCACGCATATACTTTACTTTGCCAATCCCAGTCAGCTAGCCTTACGGCAAACTCATCACCGTTCATAACTCTCATGGAGTTGTTAGTCATGTCCTGAAAACCAGCATAGCTGTTAAATGAAATAACCGGCTTGTCTGTTTTACCTTTTTTGGTGGTAATAAGCATTACTCCGTTGGCAGATCTTGATCCATATACAGCAGCAGAACTAGCATCTTTCAGGATATCGATCGTCTCCACATCATTAATGTTGATATTAGATATACTCCCATTATAAATCACCCCATCAAGCACAATTAAAGGCTGATCTGACGCAGATAAGGAAGTTTTACCTCTTACCGAAAGAGTTGGCTCGCTTGCGGCACCACCTCTTCCTTCCAAATTCACCCCTGCTGCGGCTCCAACTAATGCCTGGAAAAGGTTTACGTTTGCCAGCGTGGCCTTATCACTCATCGTGATTCTGGCTACTGACCCTGTCAGATCACTTTTCTTTTGCGTGCCATAACCCACAACCACCACCTCGCTAAGGTTTTGCAAATCTTCTTTCAGAATTATACTCACGCTGCGTTGATTGTTAACAGCAAACTCCGTGGTTACAAACCCGAGATAAGTAACCACCAGTACAGACATTTCATCGATGCCCTTTAATGTAAATTCTCCATTAACATTGGTACTTGTTGCAGTATTGCTACCCTTTATTTCCACCGATGCCCCCGGAAGAGGCACGCCTTTCTCATCAGTTACTTTCCCCTGCACATCTATCGCTTTAGGCTGCACCCAGAAATCTGGTTTTAATATTTTCTCTTTAATTACTATAAATTTATCTGCAATAGCATACGTTAAGGGTTGTCCCTTAAGACATTCATCTAAAACCTGCTCTATTGTGGCATTTTTAACATTTATATCAATACGCTGTCTCTTCTGAATAATACTCGCATCATATAGAAAGTCGTATTTGCTTTGCTTTCTAATTTCCTTAAATAGCTTTTGTAGAGTTATTGATTCTTGAGAAAGAGTAATTTTCTGAGCATATCCAGCTGCATTTACCTGCAATAGGACTGAAAGTGTCAAAACAATAGTGAGTTTCATAATCAGCAATGTTTTGCTTTTTACCCGAGCGATCTCAGGCAAATTAATCATGTAAAATTTCATACATTTGGTTGTTTTGGGTTGGTTTGGTAAGTTGTACACGCGATTTATTCAACAGATACCCAGACCTGGCCGGGAGTGTTCCACCACTTCTGGCCTTTTGGATACCTTAAAAAAAGTAACGTTTAAGGCATAACAATAATCCTCCTTCCTTCTATCTTGAAGTGAACTTTTCCCGTCAATTCCATGTTGCTCAGAATTGCAGATATATTTCTTGAACGAGAAACCAGTCCACTAAATATTAAATTTTCATTAATCCCTTTTTCATATGACACATCGACGTCATACCATTTAGAAACTTTCCGCATGATACTTGCCAGACTTTCCTCTTTAAATACAAAATCTCCATGTTTCCACGCAGTAACTATCTCTATATCAGCTTCCTGAATTTTTATTTCATTTTTCCCTACAAGCGACTGCTGTCCTGGTTTTAACACTTTATTCTCTAACCCGGTAGAGCTATCTGACTGTATAGATACAAGCCCCTCTATTAAAGTTGTTCTTACTACAGGCTCATCCTTATACGCATTTACATTGAAATGGGTTCCTAATACTTCTATCAATTGATTCCGGCTTTTTACCCGAAAAGGCATCAACTTATTCGATGTCACCTCGAAATAAGCCTCGCCATAAACTTCTACCTTTCGTTCATTCCCTTTAAACCGGGTAGGATAAATGAGAGATGATTCCGCGTTTAACCAAACCCTGGATCCGTCAGGTAAGTTAACCTGATACTGTCCGCCCCGCGGAGTTTCAATAGTATTGTATCCCACCTCCTCATTATCTGCAGCTGATCCTGCATCGGAAATTGTATAAATTAATTGGCCGTCATCGGCTTTTATCACGCTGATACCTGCCTGTCTGGCTACTTCTCCATTTTTGGCATCATTCAGTATAATTTTGGAGCCATCCGACAGTGTTAATATCGCCTTATTTCTTCCCGGACCGATGTCTTGAACAGGTTTACTTTGAACACTTTTAAATTGAGTATCGCTTTTATCATAAAAAAAGTAAGTCCCTATAGATACCAAAATAAAGATGGCGGCAGCGGCGGCCCCGGCTATATAATGTGACCTTGTTTTCTTCTTTGTTAAAAGCTTATGATAAGAAGACTGATCACTTTCACCCGAAGCTTGTGCAGAAGTACTGTCTACAGATTTCATAAATGAATGGTAAATAAGATCCCATTCTTCTTCAGTATGCGACTTATCGGCAGGTATCTCGTTCCAGAGATGTCTTAATGAACTCCGGATATGAGGTTCCATGTCCGACCGGTCTGCTAACCTCAGGAGTTCTTTCAGTTCTTCGCGTGAACAAGAATTGCTTAAGTACTTTTGAAATAAATAATCTAGTCTTTCCTCTGGCATTTTCAGGCTGCCTTTTACTTTAGCAACCAAATAAAAGACGAGAAAAAATGAAGTCAGGCCTAGCGGCTATTAAATTATTTTACCCAAAGAATTAATATTACCAGGAGCGAGTCTGCAGGAGCATTTAAATTCTGACGCATAAAGCGGATTGCGTCAAGCATGTGGTTTTTAACCGTGCCTTTTGACAAATGTAAATGACAGGCTATTTGATCATAAGTCATACCTTGCTCACGGCTTAAGCGGAATACAGCCTGACGCTGTTTTGGCAGTTTCTGCACCAGTGTATCAATGGTGTGCTTTAACTCCCGTAAATTAAGATTTTGATCACTCTCACTGTCGCTTGCTGCCTGTATCTCATACCACACCAATTCTTCCAGCTTCCTGTCTTTAGCTGCCGTTCTAAGAAAGTCAAGCGACTTATTGCAGGCTACTTTGAAGATAAAGCCCTCGAAATTTTCAATTTCCGTAGCCAGATTACGGCTCAGCCAGAGCTTCATAAATACATCCATTACAATTTCTTCGGATGCTTCCCTGGATTTGGTTATTTTAAAGATATAGGCGAATAACTTATCTCTATAAATTTTAAATAAGGATTTCAACACGCTCTCATCGCCCTCAGCAAGAAGATGTAATAATTCTTTCGTATGTACGGTGTAAGACCTCATCAGTACGTAAACAAATATATAATATTAACATCATCATTCGACAGGCCCGATTCCAATAAGTTGGAACAGCTAGTTAAAACTCTGGATAATTTTGATGAAATTGATAATTAGTTTGTATTGCCTGCTGATAAGCACAACTGTCTATTCCCAAACGGGGATAGACAGTCTTCTGGCGCAGGTAAGCAGAAACAATAAGGCCATACAGGCCAACCGGGAATATCAACTCGCAAGAAAGGCCGAATTTAAAACCGGGCTTACACCCTATGATCCGAAAGTAGAGTACGATTATCTTTCAGGTACACCGGCAGGTGCGGGAAACCAGCGTGATTTTACAATTACTCAACAACTGGATTTCCCGACGGTTTACAGCAGTAAAAGAAAACTGTCAGATCAACAATCCATTCAATCCGATCTTCAGCATCGCGTCTTTACACTGGACATTTTGCTAAACGCGAAATTGGAGGCGCTGGAACTCATCTACCTCAACAAGCAGGCGGTTGAGCTAAAACGCAGGCTTGCCCGTACACAAGCTTTGGTTTCAGACTATCAAAAGAAACTTGATAAGGGAGATGCGATTATTCTCGACGTAAATAAGGCGAAGTTACAGCTGCTGAATATTCAACAGGACGTGATGCTGAATGACAACACGATCAGACAGACTCTTACACGGTTAAAAGAGCTTAACGGTGGTATGGATGTGACCCTTACAGATACAATCTATCCTATTGTCGCTCAAGTTCCTGACTTTAAAACGTTGGATAGCCTAATAGAAAAGAATGATCCTATTTTGCAAGTTTATGAACAGGAACAGCTCATCAGGCAGCAGCAGATAACCGTTCAAAAGCGGCTGAATCTTCCGAAGATCGAAACCGGATATCATTATCAGGGAATCCTTGGTCAGAGTTATAAAGGAGTTCATGGAGGAATTAGCATTCCACTTTGGGAAAATAAGAACCGGATAAAAGCGGCAGAAGCAAACTTGAATTACGCCAACTTCAGTGCTATAAACCATCGATTAGAACATCAGCTTGAAAACAAACAGTATTTTGATCAGCTTGAGGTTCGCAAAAACGCAATGGCAGAATATCGTAGATTGCTTTCGTCTCTGAACAATGCGGTATTACTGGACAAAGCTCTTCAATACGGGCAAATCACAATTATACAGTATGCACAAGACGAACGGTTTTATTTTGACTCTTATTCAAGATATTTACAACTTGAAGCAGAATATCATAAAGCTATTGCAAGGTTGTACAAATTCAAACTTACGACCAATTAACCCATCTATTAATGTCCCCCTCCTTATCTTTCAACCGAAACTGGCTAAAAGAGCTGGGCAGTTCATTTACCGTGCTCAGGAGCCGGGTATTTGCAACGCTTTTCTTTTCCCAGGCTATCAGCATGCTCGGCGATGCCTTTACTTGGCTGGGACTTGCTTTGCTGTCCTATCAGTTCGGGCCGGAGCGATCATCGGTTATCATGGCTACTGCGCTTACCTTACGTGTTACTGCATTTATAATCTTTTCCCCGTTGGCAGGCACTTTGGCAGACCGATTGAGCCGAAAGAAGATTTTATACATCACGCATTTTCTGCGCATGGCGATCGTTGCCTGTTTTCCTTTCGTTACCGCTGAATGGCAAATTTACGGATTGGTGTTTTTGCTCAACGTGTTCAATGCCTTTTTTACGCCCACCTATCAATCGGTAATACCGCAGGTCAGTCCCAGCGGTCAATACCGGCAGGCAATCGGGCTATCTACCGCGAGTTTTCAACTATTGGGAGTATTGGGCCCCGGACTGGCGGGAATTTTTGCCGTTTGGTTCGGCCCAAGAGAGATTTTTTACATCGATGCCCTTACGTTTATCATCGCGGCATTACTCATAGTTGCTTTACCAGCCGCGGCTATCAACAGGAACGGGAATCATGCACAGCCGGCTCTTACTGGCTGGCAGGATGTGGCGAAAGGTATTAAACTACTGTTTGGCCAACCCCTAATCCGATTCGGCTTATTTATTGAGTTAGTTACCTCAATAGCCGGAGCACATATTCTGGTCAATTCTGTGGGATACGTGAAGTCAGGGCTCCGGCTAACGGATAGCCATTACGGGTGGGTCATGGGGGCCTTCGGCATAGGAGCTAGTGTGGCTGCCTTTACAGCAGGAAGCCTTGATCGCACCAAAACACGCCGGGTATCCCTGATCGCTGGGGCAACACTGCTGGCTACAGCCATCTGTTTCACGAATTTTGTGGGATACGAACTTATGCTGATATTGTGGGTATTTGCTGGGCTGGGGCAGAGTTTTGCTGAAATGCCGACCGAAACGCTGATCGGTGAAACTATCAGCAAAAATGAGCAGGGAAAAGTCTACGGGTCTCACTTCGCTTTTTCGCATTTATGGTGGGCTTTCGCCTACCCGATTGCGGGATTTGCAGGCAGCCACTACAAGGGATATGACTTTTTGATTGGCGGTATAGTTTCATTAGTATTATTAGCCATGGTATTAGTCCTGTCAAACAGACGGGATCGTACCAAACTGAAAAAGTTATGAAATGGATCACTAGAGAACATCCAAAAATAGATCGCATCGCCTGTCCCTGGTTGATCAAACGCTTTGTAGATGCAAATGCGGAAATTATTTACGTGCCATACGATCAGGTATTATTGATTGCTCAACAAACCGGTGCTATTCCTTTTGATTTACCCGGAGTAGAATATAGCCATTATGAGGATCAATGCACCTTCGATTACATTCTTAAAAAGCATCAGCTGAAAGATCCGGCTCTTCATCGCATCGCGGCCATAGTACGCGGAGCCGATACTGATCGTCACGATTTCGCTCCACAGGCTGCGGGGCTTGAAGCAATTTTTTCAGGATTAGCTTACAACAGTACGAGTGACCGGGATTTGCTGGACCTCGGACTAATTATTTATGACGGCCTTTATAGCTGGGCCCAACATCTGTTTAAAAAGAAGCATACTCAGGGAGATTCCGTCGAGCAGCTGTTACTACAGGTTTACCACCAATACTTAAAGCAAGAAAAAGGCAGCAGAACCCCAGCCTGGGCGAAGTCGCTCAAAGAAATGATCCAGGATCAGTTGGATACCAACATGACTCTAAGCTTGCAGCAAGCATCCGAAGAATTGGAAATCAACCCGGCTTATCTCTCACGCGAGTTTTCGAAGCATTTTGACAATCTTACGTTTGGCGATTATATGCGCAAGTTGCGGATCAAAAAAGCCTGTCAGCTAATGGAAGACAGTGATCACAACCTGACCGAAATAGCTTACCTAACAGGCTTTTCGGATCAGAGCCATTTCACGCGGATATTTAAAAAACAAACAGGTTTAAATCCAGCCACTTACAGAAAAAACCTTCAAAAAAGTAAAAAGGATTCTAAAAGTTAAGAACCTTCTATTTTATGTTTTCATGGGGTCGTAATCTTGTAGGAAGATTATAAAATGAAAATACATCAACCATTAAAGACAGCTACAATAAAGCTTTTGGCTTTAATAACAGCAACTATTTCGTTGCTGTGCCAAAAACACAATTGGACTTTTTCCTAAGAAGGGAAATCGCGATCTTTATGAAAATAGACATTATGAAAAATAGCCCAATATCAGCATTATCAAGAAGAACATGGCTAAAAGCAAGCGCTCTGGCTATAGGTGCCAGCGTCATTGATGTAAAAACAGCCGACGCTTCCTTTCTTGAAATAGCAAAGAAAACACCTCCTTTGACGCAGCAGGAAATAACTTCCATTGAGTCTGCCCTTGGGAAAAAAGGAACATACAAAGAGGCTGAAGCAACGCATACAACACCTCTGCCAAGAAACGATTTGAAAATTACTCTAAAAGGGGAAGCAGTACCTATACCATTCGGTTTTGGGGGCTGGGTTTCTATCAAAAAAACGTTAAACGGAAAATCAGCGGTATTAATGAGTGATTGTGTACTTCTGCAGGAAGAAGTGAATCCATTGATATCTGCCGCGCATGCAAATGGCTTGGAAGTAAGTGCAATACACAATCATTTCTTTTATGAAGAACCGCGGATATTTTATATGCATGTTCATGGAATGGGCTCTCCTGAAGAACTCGCAAAAAAATATGCAAATGCAATAGCACAGACCAAAATTTCGCCTAAAAATCAACCCCCGGCAGGACCTCCCCCAGCCAGAATGGGAAGTGATATTTTCAACGTGACTCAACTTAACAGTATAGTGAAATATGAGGCAGCAGTAAATGGGCCAACCATAAAGTATACTATTGGAAGGGATGATCTAACCATAACCGCTATGGGAGCTGAAATGACTGCATCTATTGGCTTAAATTCCTGGGCTTCGTTTACAGGATCAATGGACAAAGCTTACATAGCCGGTGATATTGCTATGCAGGAACATGAGGTCAATGCGGTGGTTAAGTCCCTTCGATCGAATAACATTGAAGTTGTTGCACTTCATAATCATATGCTAGGAGATAACCCCAGGATGATATTCCTTCACTATTTGGGTAGCGGGCCTGCAGCGACGTTGGCTCAAAGCTTCAGAAGTGCATTAAATCAATTGGGTAAAAGCAAGGGAATGAATATGATGCATTAAAAAGGGCTATATAAGCCCTTCATCAGAAAATGAGAAATAACCTTCTGCTGTGAGGATTATGTGGTCTAACACAGCTATATCCAGGAAACTTCCAGCTTTACATAATTTAGCAGTTAACTGTTTATCTGCCTCGCTTGGTCGTAGATTACCCGAAGGATGGTTATGGGCTAGAATAATTGAAGTAGCATTCCCTTTCAAAGCTGTGCTAAATATCACTTTGGGATCAGCAACTGTACCTACAATACCCCCGGTTGATACTTCAAAGATTCCCAAAACCTTTTGAGCACGGTTCAACAGCATGATTTTAAATTGCTCAAGCATCTCGATACGAGTATTATCCCAGTGGCTTGCAAAACATTCATAGACATCTTTAGAGGTTGATACCATAGGTCTTTGAGACGCTCTAATCTTTGGGATATAGCTTACAGTTATTTCAGCAACCTTGAACACTTCATTCACATTTCTTACAGTTTCCATAATTTCTTTGATTTAAGAGTTAAGAATTAATTATGGCGCTGTTCCGGCTGTAGAGCGGACTAAAGGCAAAGTGGAGATTAAAAAAATGTGGAGGCTCCGCGATAGCGGATACCCATTTTTTTAATACTACTTTGGCGGAGCGAACCTGTGTCCGCGATGGCCGAATTTCGTGCAAAATGATTAATATTAATTCGGGAATTGGCTTGCAAAAATGATATTGTGGGATATACAAAGTATAAGACAATATTGCTTTCTTCATAGCAATATTGAATTGTTTCAATTTTGATCATTTATTTGATGTTTAAAAAATAGGATTATGAACATTATCAAAGACCTGGAGAGCAAAATTATTGCAAACATTTGCGGCGATGAGGAAGATGATAACCAGTTGGATTCATTGATTGAGGTTAATGCATGGTTTGAACCTACTACAAGTCAACAATGTAGCGAGCTTTCATGTGCTATTCAGAGTTTAATTACCAATAATAAAATCTGCGTAACGTTCGAACAAGAATCAAGTGACTATATTGTTGATGAAGCAGTTATCTATTCTGCCTTAATTGATAAAAAGCACCTATTTCTAAGATTCACTCAACTGTTCAAAGAGCAAATAATTCTTTGGAGAAAGTTATCTAGGGAATTGATAGAAAAGGAAAGAGAATTAGAACTGCAAACCATAAAAGACGTTCAGCATATCTACGAAAATAAAAAATCCATTAAGAATTCTATTGAGCGAGAAACGGGGACTAACTGGTTTCAGAAACTGTTGGGCTTTATTTTATTTTTGGCTTTTTTGGTGTTTTGCGTGGTAGTCTTACTTCCAATTATATTAAACTTAATATTAACACCAATGCGTTAAAAATCTGACAGCGGATTAAACATGCAGTTCGAAGATAATAATTGCAATTTTTATTTTCACTTTAATTCTTCAGCATTATTTAAGTCACTTTTTCTTATTAAAAATGGTGCATTCTCTAATTTTAAATATCTCATTAAACTTATTCTGTGCTGCCCATCCAAGACCTTCCAATACACATTCTTAATATAAACGATTTCGGGTGGTATTATCTTCTCACCACTTTCAATAAATTCTATTAAACTTACCGTAAAGTGATCTAGAAATAAGGTATTTTGAGGGAATCGCTTTTCGCCATCATGTTCAAGTTGTTGTACGACTTTATTCACATTTAAATATAAAACCTCATAATCCTCAATATTACTTGAAAATTCCGTTCTAAGTTTATGCATTGGCATTTGGGAAATTGAATTTGTAAATCTCATTTCTAAATTGAATTCACCTGCAATTATTTTATCCTCATAATATTTAATTTTTGACTCTATCCCTATATCCATACAATAGATTAATATTTAATATAAAATACAAAACTTTCCAATTAGAACGAAACTAACCGTTGGTCACTGGAAGAATTGTCCTGATCGCTCTCATCTTTTGGAATATTTATATCAAGCTTTTTGAGTTCGTCTTTAAACAGCTCTTCAATATCCTGTTTAATCCTAATATAATTTTCCTGAATGTCTTCCGGTGTAACCTTTGCTATCACGGGAATATCATTATAAGCTTTTTCTTCTTTATGAATAGCAAAATGATCATTTAAAATTTCATTGTGGAACATCTTTAAGGAAATTTTTTGATCAGGGTTGTCAACAATAATCCCAACGAACTCACCGGAAGACAATGAAGCAATTTTCGCAGCTGGTATAGCATAATCAAGTTGTGTAGATTTTGAAACGGACGTATCAGAGCTATTGATACTTCGGCTTTCTCTATCCTGCATGATTTTTCCAAAAGTTTCAGATAGCTTCCTTGCTGTATCACCTGTAACTTGACCACTAATGATATTACCAACAATACCTGTGATAACCTCTGCTTGTTCTGCCCCATAATCCTTTTTTAGCTGGCTAAAGTCCTGTACAGCTAGAGCCGTAGCTACCTTGTTACTCCTTGCTGTGGCTATAAGGCTGTCCATATTATTAAAATAGATAGTTGGGAATTCATCAAATACCAGGCTGCTTTTTAGCTGACCTTTACGATTTACAAGCTTTATCATCCGGGATATATAAAGTGATAGCACGGCACCATAAACTTGTAGTTTTTGTGGGTTGTTTCCCACACAAACGATTTTAGGCTTTTCGGGATTATTTATGTCAAGAGTAAAGTCATTACCGCTTAGTACGTAATAAAGTTGTGGGGATGAAAGTCGGGCAAGTCCGATTTTAGCACTGGCTATCTGCCCTTCAAGCTGTTCTTTGGCTTTATTCTGAAAAGCAGAAACGAAGGGATTGATCAATACCTTTATCTCTTCCTGTTGCTGCAGTATGGCAAATAGCGGATCATAATCGGCCTGCATTAGCTCTATCACATGTGGAAGAGTACAATATCTGCCATCTTGATATTTGCGCAAATACCATATAATAGCCGTGAGGAAATTGATAGGTGATTCAACAAAGAAATCTCCCTGTTTCCTGATCCAGTCTCGATTTAGCCCAAGCATTATAGTACGGCTAGCCTCAGTTGCATCGGTTATATCCTCCATCCCGGACGGATCCAGTGGATTACAGCGATGTGTCCGGTTCAGATCTTCAAAATTGATTACGTAGAACTGAGGCTTTACCTTATAGTTGTTTCGGTATTTGAGCAGCTTATTATAGGCAATCCTGCTTAGATCATCATATTTAAAGTCATATAAGAACATGGAAAAACCTTTTTTAATATGCTGATCAATAATATGCCTGATAACAAAATATGATTTACCTGATCCCGGAGTTCCGGCTATAAGAGTTCCTCTAAAGGGATTAATCAAATTGATCCAGCTATTCCGCTTTTTACCTTTTAAATTATAAATAGCGGGCAGGTTAACAGAATATTCGTTTTCCAAAAGCCGTTCTTCCTGGGGGAATGTTTCATTTTCAGCATTAAAAATATCTGAATTTAAATTAATCCGGATAAGCCGGGACAGTAAGCCTCCACCTGCAAGGATAAGCAGGTAGCCAAGCGAAGTGAGACCGATATATAATATGGCGATCATGACTGCCTGTGAATTCAGATAGAAACAGAATACGCTTATAAAATATAATAGCAGTCCTGTAAATAGGTAAGCTCCAATAGCATTCTTCTGTATCTTTTCATCCTTTCGGCCTTTATTACCGACCAGGGATATGAACAAAAATAGCAGAGCAACGAGTTTTGGTTTGAGGAGGTCGCTAAATAACCCGGTCTGGGATATGTCGGCGATAATACGGTCAGTGATTTCCGCTGTCCAACCCCAATTCCTAAAAGCTTTGTAGCAACACAGGTAAAAATGAAGTGATAATATAAAAATACTTATTAAGCGAGTAAAATCTATGATCTTCCTTAATCCTTGTACGTCTTCTCCGGTATTCATGTTATTATCGTTTAATATTTAATCGCTTCTTTTTTTTAGGTAGCATAGGTGAAGTATCAGGATGCTGGCTATTAAGCAGGTCCTTCAAGTAGTTGACTGGAGCAACTGATTCGACATAAGTGTTTGCCTCTTCTTTGTCTCTAAAATAAGTTCGTTGAGGTCCGGTCGGTTTGAGATAAACTTTCGGCTGGTCAGTTGTTCCTAATCGCTCAGTTATACTTTTAGCGCTATACGCTTTGCCCAAATCACTGCCGTTGAAAACGGTTTTATTGTCATGATCTATAAAAGTAGCTCCATAGATAAGTCCTTGTTCATTCTGCCTGAGGATAAGGCTAATTCCACTCCTTCTAAGTTCGCTTATTAGTGTATTTTGAGTTAGCTGGCTATACTTTTGGAATATTCGGTCTAATCTGGCAGCCAGGCTACGCTTGTGGGGCCGTCGCTTTTCCTCATTCGTCTCGAATTTCTTTTCGATATTACGGAGCGTTGGCTTATGATAGAAATCGCTTGCCTTTATAGGTACTCCCGTCTTATTTCCATTACGATCCAGTAGAAAATAAACTAGTCCTTTCTTCCGGAACATTTCAGTATTTTCTTTACCGCGATCGGCTACAACATTGAATTGCTTGAGCACTGCATTAAATTCGGCAAGTGAAGTATAGCTGTAGGAGTTCATTACAGCAGTTACTACGTTGCTTATTACTCTCTTTGTAGGCAAGCGACCGTAGAGCGCTTTTTCAGGATCAGCAGCTTTTATTCCTGGCTCGGGCTTAAATGATTTACTTTCCGCCCTGATCAGACCAAAGTCTTCCTCCACAGCCTTCCGGGCCGGTTCAGAAAGAGTCCTCCCAATGTTATGCAGGTTTATAGATGTGCCATCTCTGCGGATACAGGTGGTGACGATATGCAGATGCTGGTGGGCAACGTCACAATGCCGATAAACTAGATACGGCTGGTCTCCAAAGCCAACTCGGTCCATATAGCTCATAGCAATCTGTTGCATTTTATGCTCGTCAAGCTTCTCCGCGACGTCGAAATTTAAAGTTATATGCAAAGCATTCGTCTTCACACTAGGTTTAAGTTCTATCAGATGCTGGAACCGCTGCAGTTTCGTCTCAAAATTCATCTGGTTAACCTCCCCTGCAAAACCATTTGCCAATAACAGGGTAGCTTCGCTGCTTATTACCTTGCTTTCATTATAGCGCAATATTCCTCGAATACTCTTACCTATTACGATTTTTGTAACCATTTTGCCGCCAGTTCTGATACAATCGTTAAAAGCCTGTCAACCTTCACATCAACCTCTTTATATAAGTCTGCTACTTTCAAAACATAATACGCCCGATGCATACCTTCTTTATCCTGATTAAAACTGCGCGTAATCTGATTGATATTTATACCGATAGATTTGAGTTCTTTTCGGATTAAGGCTAGTTCTTCCATTGTGCTGTTCATTGAAATATCTTTATAAAACAGCTTGACCTTTCGATTGGATAAAATACGTCGTGCTACTTCACCAATACTATTCAGATTCCCATCCTTACGGATTTCTTCAAGGCGGTCGAAAACGGGTTTCGAAACCCGGATGATAATCGGGTGGCTTAATACGCTATCTTGGTCAGTGGCTTTCTTTCTTGGCATTTCAAAACTTTTATGGAGGTTCAAGCTTCACGAGTTCCGAGTGAAGCCCAGGCCACAAGGCCTGGCAAAGAGATTTCCGTATACGGAAATACATCTTTGCTAAGCCCCCTCGGGCTTGAACGCTCCTGTTCCAGAAGATAACTTTGGCTGCTACTTATAAGCTGTTTTTATTCGAATTTTTATTGCTTGTCGCTCATGTCGGTTACAGTACCATCAAGTGGAACGAACGATCGGAGAAGTTGTCGGATCTTTTGCCTGGGTTCCGTTTTGATACGCTTTATTCGCAGGTGAACCCTGCCATTGAAAGGCCGGCCCTGAAGTTCATGGATGCTTTTAAGATTTTTCATAACTATCTGAATTGATAGCCAAAAGTGAGAAGCATCAGGAGTAAGAACACGAAAGCATGACGGAAGGTCCGTAAAATTCTTTAACAGAATTAAATTGAGAATTGATAATGTTTTAACCCAACTTTGGTTGGTTCTACTAATAAGCCACTACCTAACTGCCCCAATCAGACTACATATTTATTTCAGGGACCTTCCGTTGTAGTTGCCCTCTACTTCTATCGCGGTCTTACACATTTGCCTTTATCAATAAAAGGCAAGTGAGTTATGATTGTAGTTAAGCGATCGGTGACACCAGAAAAGGCGGTGGAAATCCTTCGGGAACATGGAACAATTGTTACAATTGAAGAAGCAAAAATAATTTTGGATTTTATGTACAATTTTAGTAAATTAGCTATTAATCAGATAGTTACAAAAGCAAAACCCAAATAAAGCTGCGATGGAAAACACAAATTTGCTTCACTATAGAGACAGAAGAACGCACAAGCCTAAACAGAAGTCTAAGCTAACCAATATACCGACTGATACGCGAAAGGTAGCCTTCTTATACATCCGGGTTAGTACTGATGAACAAGCAGACCGGGGATTCTCACAAAGAGATCAAGATCAGCGACTACACGAATATTGTGAACGGAATAACATTAGGGTTGGACGGGTAATCTATGAAGATTTTTCGGCTAAAACCTTTAAACGTAGACCGGCATGGACGCAAATGTTATCTGAACTCAGAAAGACAAATGGTAGACTTTGCGACATGATATTGTTCACAAAATGGGATCGATTTAGCCGAAACACCGCTAATGCTTATAATATGATCGATATTTTGGCAACGTTAAATATCGATCCAAACGCCATCGATCAATATCTGGACTTGAAAATTCCAGAAAGCAGGATCATGCTTGCAGTATACATTGCGCAAGCTGAAGCTGATAATTTAAGAAGGGGTTTAAATGTAGTTGTGGGGATGCGAAGAGGTAGACTGGAAGGACGTTGGATGGGAAAGGCACCGGCTGGTTATATCAATCGAGTTCAGGATAAAACCAAATACATTGAAATTCATGAGCCTGAAGCTAGCCATATGCGATGGGCATTTCAAACCATCGCCGAAGGGGCGTTCGGCACAGAGGCTGTTTGGAGACTAGCAAAAGAAAGAGGACTGAAAAGTACAAGAAATACTTTTTGGGCGAACATCCGAAACCCTGTGTATTGCGGAAAGATCATTGTCCCAGCTGATGAACATAATGAACTGTTTCTGTCAGATGGGAAACATACTCCAATTATAAGTGAAAAACTGTTCTGGGAAGTTCAGGATGCACTTAATGGTAGAAAGAAAGTGCAGCGCTTTCGTCTTGAAACGCCATTAACCCTTCCGTTAAGAGGATTTCTAACTTGCCCTGATTGTGGCCGTGTACTTACCGGTAGCGCATCTAAAGGTCGCCCCGGCCGTTATTACTATTACCACTGCAAAGCGCCATGCAAAGCACGATTTAAAGCTCACGAAGTCAATGAAGAGTTTGAAAGAGACTTGCACAAGTTTGTACCCAAACCTGGCATGGCAGAGTTGTACAAGGAAGTAATTTTGGATGTTACTAAGGGCAATGGGCAAAACTTTGAAGTTGAGCGTAAAAAGCTGATTACAGAAATTTCAGATCAGCAAAATCTCATCACAAAAATCAGAGCTATGCTTTTATCCGATGAGATCGACCCGCAAGATTTCAAAATAATGAAAACACAATGTGAAGAAAAAATAGTCAGACTTGAAGCGTCGTTAAAAGACTTAAAAGAAAATAATGAAGCAAAAACTGATCTAAGCGCAATAGTCGATGAAGCACTAATCCGGCTCAAAAAGCTAGCAGAACTATATAAAAACGGCAGTATTGAGCAAAAAAGGTATATCATCGGTTCGATCTACCCTGAAAAATGGACAATTTTTGATAACGAAGGTCGAACCGCTAAAGTGAACCCCGCAGCCCTCCTTATCTATCAGATTAACAATAAGTTATGGAATAAAAAAGCCGGAGTTAGAACTAAAATTAGAACTAACTCCGGCTTGGTACCCAGCGCCGGAATCGAACCGGCACAGTTTCCTATCGGTGTTTGAGACCGACGCGTCTACCAGTTCCGCCAGCTGGGCTTTTCATTGGCCACGCTTACATATTACAAATAAGCTCCAACGAGCTACAAACATAATAAAATTTTAATTATTAATAACCCCCGGATATTTCTGAGTGACCCGCAAAATTACCGTATTGCCTCCCGGTGGCTCAGGAATAATCCACGGATTACCTGTTCAGGTCTAAAAATTTAGTGTTTGAGACCGACGCGTCCACCATCCCGATAGCTATCGGGACCGCCAGCTGGGCATTTAATTGGTCATACTCATATATTACAGATAAGCCCAACGAGCTACAAACATCATAAAATTTT
>NZ_JARKNC010000008.1:618338-899307 GCF_029360805.1 Daejeonella sp. JGW-45
GTAATCCCGGATTACCTGCTCAGGTCTAAAAATTTAGTGTTTGAGACCGACACGTCCACCATCCCGATAGCTATCGGGACCGCCAGCTGGGCATTTAATTGGTCATACTCATATATTACAGATAAGCCCAACGAGCTACAAACATCATAAAATTTTAACTATTAATAACCTCCGGATATTTCTGAGTGACCCGCAAATTTACCGTATTGCCTCCCGGTGGCTCAGGAATAATCCACGGATTACCTGCTCAGGTCTAAAAATTTAGTGTTTGAGACCGACGCGTCCACCATCCCGATAGCTATCGGGACCGCCAGCTGGGCATTTAATTGGTCATACTCACATATTACAGATAAGCCCAACGAGCTACAAACATCATAAAATTTTAACTATTAATAACCCCGGATATTTCTGAGTGACCCGCAAATTTACCGTATTGCCTCCCGGTGGCTCAGGAATAATCCCGGATTACCTGCTCAGGTCTAAAAATTTAGTGTTTGAGACCGACGCGTCTACCATCCCGATAGCTATCGGGACCGCCAGCTGGGCTTTTTGAGTTGTAAGTTATAAGTATTACGTTATAAGTTACTAACCAGTCGTTGACTGTTTAACGGGATGCAAACTTATATATTTTTTTGAAATAATTGAAGCTCGAAGCAAGATTATTATTGGCTGAGCTCGCTAAATTCTTAATTCTTATTCCTCAATTTATCAATGCTGGTTCGGATACGCTGCAGGTACTTCTGACGGTACCAGATGTCCTTGATTTTTAGCAGGATGCCGTTGGGGTCGGAGTTGTTTTTTGCATCAAACTCGTCAGTTAATTTTTTTAGCTCATCGAAGAGGGAGGCTTCCAACTGGTCTACTTCGGAAGTTAATTCCATCAAACGGGCAGGGTCTGGATCGAATTCCATATCCATCAAGGCTTCATTCACATCCATCATATCCATTAAAAATTCCTGCGGCAAGGTGTATTTATCTCCTTCCGTAAGCATCTCATGAAGCTCGAGCACATATTCAATGCGCTTTAACGGATCAGACAGGACTTTGTATGCCTTATTGTTAAGCGTGGATAATTCCATCACCTCATCCTGCTTCTCCTGCGACTCGTTCGCATAGAAATCCGGGTGATACTCTTTGCTGAAAGCATAGAATTTCTTCTTCAACTGGGATTCATCAAGCTGAAAAGTGACCGGAAGATCGTAAAACTCAAAATAGGATTTTTCTAACATCTGATTGAAACAGGATTTATAGGATTGTAGAACTCATAGGATCAGATCGGACAAACCGGCGTGTTCAGTTTCAGTTTTCAGTTCTCCGCTCTCAACTTTCAACTTTCAACTTTCAACCCGATAGCTATCCGATCTCAACTTTCCCCTAATTAATCACATGCTTAATAATATCATTCCCAAACACAAACACCATCAACGTGATCAATATTACGAATCCCACCATTTGTGCCCGTTCCATGAATTTGTCTCCAAGCGGCTTGCCCTTTATCATTTCGATAAGCAGAAAGATTGCGTGGCCGCCATCAAGAGCTGGTATAGGAAGGAGATTCATCAAGGCCAGCGCCATTGAAAGAAGACCTACAAGACTCCAGAATTTAATCCAGTTAACTTCCGACCCGAACATGGTAGCAATGCCTATAGGGCCTGTAAATGCCTTATTTGCCTTTACCTGTCCGGATGCTACCTTGCCCAGGCCTTTAGCATTGTCCATAAATGACCCCCAGGCACGTGAGGCTCCAACCGGAAGGGACTCAAAGAATCCATACTTCACAGTTTCAACAGGAATATTGAAGTACATAGGGATATATACACCGACAGTTCCTTCAGGTGAAACGTTGGTTGGTATCTTAATGGTTTCATTGTTTCGCACCACAGTAAGCTCAACCTTCTTACCCGAGTTAGCAACTACCTGCGATTTGAATTCATCGTAAAAAGCAACCGGCTTATTATTTACTGCGATTATGCTATCGCCCTTATTCACCCCTGCCTTAGCTGCATTGCCTCCAGGTTCAATCAGCGAGATGCCTGATATTTTCACGCGAGGCTCGACAAACTGCCCGATACCTAGATCGGATACCCTCTCCAGCACATCGCCGGGAACATGGATATGCTTGGTTTCCCCGTTACGGTCTACGGTAAGTTCCGTATTTCCCAGCAGTACTTTAGAACTGGTCAATTCCTCAAAGCGCACAACCGGTTTGCCGTTTACCGCCGTGATCCTGTCGCCGTTCTGAAGGCCTATTTCACGCCCTATTATTCCCGGGGCAATTCCGTCCGGAATCTTTGCATTTGGCACAAAGGTCTCTCCATTGTTTAGGGTGAGCATCCAGAAAATAAATATACCCAGCACAATATTCACGGCAACACCGCCAAGCATGACAATTAGTCGCTGCCAGGCTGGTTTAGCGCGGAACTCCCAGGGCTGCGGCGGACCAGCGAGCTGCTCGGTATCCATCGACTCATCGATCATACCGGAGATCTTTACATAGCCTCCCAGTGGAAGCCATCCGATGCCGTATTCACAACCTTTATAATTGAAACTAACCAGCTTAAAACCCCAGGCATCGAAAAACAGGTAGAACTTCTCTACCCTTATGCCGAAAGCGCGGGCAGCAAAAAAGTGCCCTGCTTCGTGTAAAATAATTAAAATCGATAACCCAAGTAACAGCTGACCTGTCATTACTAATCCATCCATGCCTTATTCTCTGTTTTTATTTTTTAGATATTAATACTTCCTGTTTGTTACTAATTCCAGCGCATATACACGTGCCTGCCTATCGGTTTCGATATAATCGTCAAGAGTAGGCTGTTCAATAAACATAACTTCTGACATGCATTGTTCTATGATGTCACTCATGTCCAGAAATCCCAGACGATCGTTCAAAAACTCAGCCACAACGACTTCATTGGCAGCGTTGATCACGCATGGCATATTCCCGCCGCTGCGTAACGCATTAAATGCAAAATCAAGGTTCCTGAACGTCTTTTTGTCAGCCTTTTCAAAACTCAGGCCCGGAAAGTCTATGAAATCGAATCTCGGGAAATTATTCGGAATTCTTTCGGGGTATGCCATGGCGTATTGAATGGGCAGTTTCATATCCGGCAAGCCCATCTGAGCCTTCATCGACCCGTCGTGAAACTGAACGATGGAATGAATGATTGACTGCGGATGTACTATCACATCGATCTGTGAAACATCCAGTTTAAAGAGCCATTTCGCCTCTATAACTTCCAGTCCCTTGTTCATCAGTGAAGCCGAATCTATCGTGATCTTCTCGCCCATCACCCAATTGGGATGTTTTAAAGCTTCTTTTTTTGTGATCGTAGAGAGGAACTCCGAAGTTTTCCCACGAAAAGGCCCTCCCGAAGCGGTCAGGTATATTTTCTCGATCGCTGCCATATTCTCTCCTTCAAGGCATTGGAAAATGGCAGAATGTTCCGAGTCTACAGGAAGGATCTTAACTTTATGCTTTTCTGCCAGGCTTGTAACCAGTTCACCGGCAACCACGAGGGTTTCTTTATTCGCCAGGGCAATATCTTTACCAGCTTTTATTGCTGCCAGTGTGGGCTTTAAACCGGCGAATCCTACCATAGCCGTAAGAACAAGTGATATATCGGAGTGAGTAACTATCTCACACATATCATCTATGCCACAAAGCACCGTTATTCCATGCGGGTGCAAAACGACCTGAAGTTCTTCGAACTTTTCACGGGTACCTATAACCACGTATTGCGGCTTAAACTCTATAGCCTGGGCGATGAGCCGTTCCGCATTGTTCTGCGCTGTCAGCACAAATGCACGGAAGCGATCCGGATTCCGACGTATCACTTCCAGAGCCTGCGTACCAATGCTTCCGGTTGAGCCAAGAATGGCTATATTTTTAAGATTATTATCTTCTTTCACTACTATTTCTTTGAGCTTACAAACTTGTGCAGTTCGTCAGCTATAAGCCGGTCGTTCGATAATCTCGGCACTTTATTCTGCCCCCCCAGTTTCCCCTGGGCCTTCATGTAATCCCTGAATGCATCCCGTCGAAGCGCATGCATTACCAGTGGCTGCAAAACCTTTCCCTCGACCAGGTCATAATAATATGAATTACGTTCCTGTAATGACCTGTCTACCTTCAGGCTGAATGCCTTCAGGTCTTCCGGTGGTTTCACAAACTCTACATACCATTCATGATAAGGTAACTGATACCCTTCGTTTGTAGTTTCAGGATTAACCTGCGGGGCTACTGTAAATTCGGTGATCTCAAGATTCTCTTCCTTTGCCGCGGACAAAATTGCAGATTCCACTTCTTCTCCGATAACATGCTCACCAAAAGCTGAAATATAATGTTTAATTCTGCCGCTTACAATTATCCGGTAGGGATCTTTCGAAACAAATTTAATGGTATCACCAATGCTGTATCCCCAAAGACCTGCATTAGTACTCATTATTAAGGCATAATTCTTATCCAATTCGACATCTCTTAGAGATAAGCGTGCAGGGTTTTCATTGAAGTATTCGTCTGCCGGAATAAATTCGAAAAAAATACCTGAATCTACGGCCAGGAGAAGGCCCCTGTCGCGCTGCGAGTCCTGGAAAGCGATAAAACCTTCGGATGCCGGATAAGTTTCGATAGAGTCGATGCGTCTGCCGATGCTTTCTTCAAGCCGGGCCCTGTAGGGCTCAAAGTTTACACCCCCGTATACAAAAAGCGAGAAGTTCTTAAAAATATCCTTGATCTTCTTTCCATCAGCGCGAGCAGAGAGGCGGTCGAAATACATCTGCACCCAGGGCGGGATACCTGAAATAAGCCGCATGTCCTCGTTGATAGTTTCATCGACTATCGCCTCGACCTTTTCTTCCCAATCCTCAATACTATTTATTTTGAACGACGGCAGGCGGTTGGTCTGAAGATAAGCAGGAACGTGATTTGCGACGATACCCGAAAGCCTTCCGACTGCAATTCCATTTTTATGTTCCAGCACAGGGCTCCCCTGCAGAAAAATTATCCGGCCGTCCAGGAATTTTGCTTTCCCTGTTTCGTGAATATAACAGAACATGGCGTTCTGCGCTGCCCAGATATGTTCGGGCATGGAAGCATGGGAAATAGGAATATATTTGGTACCCGAGGTTGTACCTGATGTTTTAGCCAGGTACTTAGGCTTACCCGGCCAAAGTACATCAGTTTCACCGTTGACTACACGTTCAATATAAGGCCTGAGGCCCTCATAGTCGCGAACGGGGACATTCTTCTTGAAATCTTCGTATGAATTGATGCTTGAAAAAAGATGATCGTGGCCGAAAGCTGTCTGCCTTGCATCTTTTATCAGCTTCGCAAAAACCCTGTCCTGGGCAGCAAGCGCATTATTTTTCCATTTATTTATGCGCATCACTGCAAATGCAGCCAGGGGTTTCGCCAGCAGAGACTTAATTCCCATCATTCTTCTCTACATTGTCAAGCAATATCTCTTCTTCTTCCATATACCTGTTCGCCATGTGACGGTAGGCGATAATGAGAATAATACTTGAAAACGGCACAGTAAATAATAGCCCGATGAATATCACCATTGCACCCAGGATATTAACTCCCAGCATGCATAAATAAAGTACAAATACAAACCAAAAATGACCTTTGGTAAGAGCCCAGCTCTGGCTGATCGCTTCCGACGACCCGGATTCCTGATCAACTATAAAACAAGTGACAAAACTAGTTCTGACGGTTACGAAGGTAATTCCGACAGCTGCCAGGATGTATACCGGGAGCAGCTCCCAGGCGAAGGGGCTGTTCTCATCGATCTGCACATCGGGCGCGAAAGCAGTGTAATAAAGATTTATCAAAAGCGCGCTGGCAAATGCCAGGCCCAGTCCTACGATAAGTTTAACAATGAGAAAGTTGAGCGCTTTGACCATATTGGGAATGAAGTCAGGAAATTCCGCATCACCCGGTTGATCTATGAGTTTGAAGAATACCTGATAGAAGGCAACGGTAAAGAAAGCATCAAAAAGCGTCAGAAGCCCTAATCCGAAGGTACTTGCCTCACCGAATACGAGCGTGACCAAAGATCCTATGATAAGCAGTGACACGAACTGGGTGACTGTAAAGCCAATCAGTATCCAAAAATTGTTTTTTGCAAGATCCCAGGAGTCCGACAAAACATCCCTCACGCTAATTCCTCTATCCATATTTAATATTGTTTTAAAATTATGCGCTTCCAAAAATCCTGAATGAACCCAAGGCCATAGGCCACCAGTTGAACCAATGAAGCAATAACGCTCAAAAATGCAACTTTTACCGATTTGTTTACCGTTAGGGAATGGAAAAATATCAACAAAACATACAAAACCAGTATAGTATTACAAAATGCTGCCAGAGGATGTTTTAGCAGGTTGAAAACTATACCTGCCAGAATGAAAATAGTAAAGCAGGCCGGAAAGAAATGAACCATCTTGAGTTCTGCAGGAAAGTGCTTATAAATATTGATTCTGGCCCGGCCAAAAAAATGCAGTTGTTTGTAAAACTGGCTAAAACTGGTTCGCCTTTTATGGTACACCATAGCGCCCGGGATTAACCCTATCTTGAATCCTTTTGAAGCTGCGCGGATACTGAATTCGATATCTTCGCCAAGTCGGGTGAGGATAAATCCGCCTGTTGATTCCCATACCTCGCGCGACAATCCCATATTAAAGCTTCGCGGATGAAATGTTCCGATATGTTTTTTATTCCCCCGGATCCCTCCTGTCGTAAACGGGGAGGTCATGGAATAACTGATTGCCTTTTGCACCGATGTGAATGAGGTGTGCGCGCCATCGGGTCCGCCGTATACGTCAAGCCGGTGTTCCAGCAAGAAATCCTTCACTGTCTCCAGGTAATCTTCGGGGATGAGGCAATCCGAATCGAACACGACGAAGTAATCTCCGCGGGCACGTTCGAAGCCATAGTTCCGGGCAAAACCCTGGCCGCCGTTTTCCTTAAAATAATAAGAGATATCAAGCTTTTCAGCGTAGCCATCAACAATATCCTTTGCATCTTTTACTGAGCCGTCCTCGATCACTATTACTTCAAACTGCGTGTAAGTCTGCCTGGTCAGGGTAGCAAGCAACTCATCTATCTCCTGCGGACGGTTGTATAATGGAATTATTATCGAAAAGAACATGAAAGGTAAAGCGGGCTATACGGTTTTTTCAATATGATAGGTATTCCGTTCCGGGGAGTTACGTGAAACAAGCTCGGCTATAAATCCCGTAAGGAAAAGCTGAAATCCAACTACGATCGCCACCAATGCTATGTAGAATAATGGCTGATCGGTAACATCACGATTGTTGTGAATGTGCATTGAAATATTATACAGTTTATTGCCTATGATCCAAACTGTTATCCCGAGACCGGCAACAAAACTCAAGGCTCCCATTGTGCCGAAAAAATGCATAGGGCGTTTAGAGAACTTGCCAACAAAAAATATCGACAGGAGATCAAGAAAGCCGTTAACAAAGCGGCTTAAGCCAAATTTTGTGGTGCCATATTTCCGGGCGCGATGTTCAACCACCTGTTCACCGATCCTCGTGAATCCTGCCCATTTGGCTATAACAGGTATATAACGATGCATTTCTCCATAAACTTCAATGTTTTTCACTACATCCTTCTTGTAGGCCTTTAAACCGCAGTTAAAGTCATGGAGGTTGTGAATACCTGACATCTTGCGGGTAAAGAAATTGAAGACTTTGGTTGGGATTGTTTTACTAAGCGGATCGTGTCGTTTCTGTTTCCATCCGGACACCAGGTGAAATTTATCTTCAGTAATCTTCCTGTACAGCTCCGGGATCTCATCCGGACTATCCTGTAAATCGGCATCCATAGTAATTACAACATCTCCCTGGCTTGCTTCAAAGCCAACATTCAGGGCTGCTGATTTACCATAATTCCTACGAAACTTTATTCCTACAATGTTGGATAATTGCTGTTTTAAAGATTCTATCACTTCCCAGGATCCGTCGTTGCTTCCATCATCTACAAGAATAATCTCGTAGGAAAAGTCGTTTGCATCCATCACACGGCTTATCCAACCGGTAAGCTCGGGCAGTGATTCTGCTTCGTTGAACAAGGGAACGACAACTGAAATATTCATTAACTAGAAAATTGAAAGTGGAAACCCGGTAGCTATCGGGTTGAAAGCGGCCAACGTCCCACCCGACAATTAAGGTGCAAATTTCATTAATAAAAGTCAAAATATATAGTTTTCTTTCGGATTCTAAAAAGGTCTTCCGGAAATGGGAGCCGGAAAAAATATAATTGATAACTTTTTCAGGCAGATAAATACAGATTTTACATTAAATTTGTTGTTATCTACTCTATCCTATGATTTCTGTACTTTGTATTAACGATAGCGATATCAACTTGTTCCTTCAAAAGCGCCTGCTTTTATTATCGGGGATAACCAATAAGGTTATAACTGTTAACGATGGGAAGAAAGCCTTGGATTTTTATGCCCGGCTGAAAAAAGAAGGGGGTGAAGACTACCCGGCACTGGTAGTTTTAGATATTCACATGCCCAACATTGACGGATGGGGATTTCTTGACTATTTCACTGAAAGGTATTTACCGGATTTTAAAAACACCAGGGTAATAATCAACTCCTTTACAGTTGATCAGAACGAAATAAACAGGGCTAAAAACTACCCCCTGGTGGTCGATTTCGTGACTACACAATTAACGGTCGAATACTTTAGGAATATTCAATTACCCCACACACTCCGCATGCAACCTTGAACCTTCCCGGGCGGACGCCTGCGTGAAAGAGGCCAAATATGGCGGCACTGAAGATATGTGACTAACTTCAGCACCACCGAAAATCTCTGTCTGATTGTTTTTAAGCTTCGTCGTTTTCCGACGGTGCAAAAATGGGTGCTTCTTTTTTGAATATAGCCGCGAAGATGAGTGACAATACAAACTCCACTACGATAGCAATACCCAGATTGGTAAAGAAATCCTTAATGGTGGGATCGAACTGCGACCTCATCTGTTCGATCTGCTTGGCAACGGTCTGATCGGCTGCATCTTCATCCATTCCCATGTTTTCGAAGGTAGATCTCAAGCCTTCTTCCACGTGGCCTGAGATTGTTGCAAAAGCGCCCGGTTCAATGAACTTATAGAATATGAAATTGAATACGGCAACTATTAGGCCCGCAACAAAGGCCATAAGAAAGATACCTTTTAAGGCCTGGCGAAAATTCCAGTAACCCCCAATCTTCTTGCGGAGATCCAATGTAAAATAAATATAAACCAGCAGAAGAAACACCATATTACCGATTCCAAATCCCATCGAACCAAATAAGGCTGGCGCGGTGTAAAAGATCACGATACCCAGGATAGCCGACAGTATCCCGATAATAACGCCGTTATTAACAGCGGCTTTGTTTAAGTTTTGTAACGACAGTTCCATTTTGAATTAATTAAGTTAGGTTTTAGTTAGCGTTGATTATACGAAATTAACAATGAATATACTGCAGAATCGAAATCCGCATTAGTGCTGTATTTAACAAAATCTTCAAATTCTTCGTTGTCGGGGCTCTGGTCACGGAAAAATCCCATCATGGGATAAAATAATTCTTTTAATTCCGAGTCTTCCGGAAGTTCTTTTACTACCCTGGCCACTTCTTTCAGATCGCTGTCGACCAGGATCTGGTTCGTTATAACATCCTCATAGATGCGGTGCTCGTCCTGAAATTCGTCTTCATCAACGAGAAGAAATTCCTTCAGGAAGTCGCCCAATTCAGGTTCGATATCCTCGTCCTCACATTCCTTCAGATATAGCATCAGGTTCAAGAGTTCAGTTCCCCTGTCAAGGGTTTTCTCTTCTATTGCTTCCCATTCGGATGACTCCAGATAATCTTCTTCCAATTTTCGCACATCTTCGTTGAAGAAGTTAATCAGTAACAGGTCGAAGAATATCTCTCTCAACGACTCATATGCAGGGTTGTCGTCAAACAGTGTGTCCATGGCTTCCACCTTTTCAAGGTAGTCGCCATCACCGCCAAATACCTCCACAAGCTTATCGAAGAACGGTTTACTATCCTCCCTGCTAACCGCAGCATATTGTCTCAACGCTGCGAGCATTGCCTTTTTTACACCTGCATCCATAAGATCGATTTAATACGTGAGATATTGGGCATTATTATATACTAACTTAACCTTTCCTGTTAGATTTTCATTCATAAAAGGTGAATTTTCTGATTTCGAATAATTGGTTTGCTCATCGAATGTCCACTTTTCGGCCGGATCAAATAAAATAAAGTTAGCAGAAATCCCCTTTTCAAAATGCGGATTCGGCAATCCGAGTATTTTTCGCGGATTTACAGCTATCTTCTCAATGATCAGTTCTGGCGACAGCCCGGCTTTCAAAGCCAGAGGCAGAACGGTCTGCAGACCGATCATCCCATAAGAAGCGATCTCAAACTCAACGTTCTTAAACTCGATCTCATGAGGAGTATGCTGAGAAACAATTGCATCGATGGTGCCATCTTTCAGACCTGCGATAAGGGCCTTTTGATCTGCTTTTGTACGTAAGGGAGGTTTCACCTTATAATTGCTATCAAAACCTTCCAATTGGTCTTCGGTAAGCACAAGGGCATGAGCCGCAACATCACAGGTTACTTTTACTCCCGATCTCTTTGCCTTCCTGATCAGGTCGACGCTCCTAGCCGTGCTGACCGTGCTGAAATGTATCCGTGCATCATTATACTCCGCAAGATAAAGGTCGCGCGAGATCATCAACTCTTCAGCCAGCGAAGGGTTTCCTTTCATCCCAAGGTACGTGCTCATAACGCCTTCGTTCATCTTCGCTTTACCGGCGATATCTGGGTCTTCAGCATAGGAGAAGATCAGACCGTTAAACGATTTTGAATACAAAAGAGCCCGGCTCATCAATCCGGCATTGCTAATCGGCTTCTTCCCGTCGGTAAAGCCGACAGCGCCTGATTCCCGCATATCGAACATTTCAGAAAGCTCCTTCCCTTCGCAATTATGGCTAACACATCCCAAAGGATGAATATCCACTATATTCCCCTTAGCCCGGTTTACCAGGTACGATACTTCAGCTTTAGAATGAATTGGCGGCTGTGTATTGGGAAGCAGGGCCAGGCCGGTATATCCTCCTGCAGCAGCGGCTCTGCTTCCGCTACCTACATCTTCCCTGGTTTCAAGCCCCGGATCACCGAAACTTGCGTTAAGATCGAAAAAACCGGCTGAGAGATACTGCCCCCTGGCATTTATGGTCGTGAGGTTCTTATCAGGAGATTTAATGCCCTTACCAATTTCTGATATTTTGCCATCTGCGACAAGAACATCGAAAACCTTCCCGCTGTATTTACTTTGAGGATCAAGGATCGTGGCTGACTGAATTAATAAGTTATTCAAGTTTTATTGCTTTAGTTTGTGATTTTTTATAGAATCGGATAAGGAATATCTCAACCGCCAGGAATAATAATGAAAGTATGATACATAATTTCCAAAGAGATGTCCCTTGGTTGATAGCCTTAACAGCGCCCTGCATAGAGCCTGCTGCCGGCGTTATCAGGTCAATTTTATGACCCGGGAATTTGGCCTCTATGGTACGGTCGCCAGCATAGCTCAAGTCTGATTCCGGGCCTGGGTCGTTGAAAGAAAGAATCGCAAGTAAACTGTCATTCTTTAGCAACTCGTAGTTACCGGTTTGCCTGATCTGATCGGCTACATATATCTGGGAGGCATTTTCATTCTGGCGCAGATCAGGAATAGCTTCAAATTTATCTCTTCGCAGCTTCAATGTCTGGTTTGAGCTGAGCGTAAGTTTAGGAAGCTCGACAACCTGATCTATGTTCAGCTTATGATATAAATTTTGATCCTGGAGGGACAAGAGTGCCGTTTGGTACATGATCGGTACAAATACAGAATGTCTGGCAAAATTACTCGTTTCCGGGTTCAAAGGCACAGCCGAAAGATAAATTTTACCTTTTCCCATCCGGTAGTCGCTAAAAAATGTCATTCTTCCCGGAAAATCCAGCACACTTTGCCTCGTTGTATTGTTCTGAATTGTATAACGGAGGTATTTTTTAGCTACCGGGAGATCAAGCTTCTGCGGTATATTTTCAAACACGCCTTTAAATACGGGATGCTGAAGGTTTATAGCTGTAACCTTTGTTTCTGCGTTTACAATTTCCGCAGGCAAATCCGTTCGAAGGGCTTGCAATAAGCTCTTTAGCCCTTCCTGATTGCTTTGGAGCTCCGGAAAAACCATCAGGCTGCCGCCCCTGCTGACATATTCCTTCAACTGCTGAATAAGCCCGTCGCTGATCTCAGCAAGCTCGTTTAATATTACGAGCGGATAGTTACCAAGGCTGGAGTAATTTATGCTACCAGAGCTAACGTTGGTCACATTAAAGAACAGATCCGATTTATAAACCGAGTTAAGATATTCATTTTCCAGGCCGCCGTTTATGATGAGCAGAGGAATAGAAGGCTGTACCTTAAAACTAAAATAGAAGCGGTCATCAAACACAACCGGAAAATCAGTGATCACGATCTCACCTTCCTGCCAGCCCGCTTTAAGTCCGCTGAATGATAGTGTATCGGTTGACGTAGTGCGGGGCTGAATGGTCAGGCTACCGATAGCTTTTTGCTGCCTGTTTAGAGCAACTTTAATAGGAATACTTTCAGCTTCCTCATCCGAATTGTTTCTAAGTCTTACAACCAGCTGTTCAGAATCACCGGGCTTATGAATAGCCGAAACAAACCACACCGAGTCTATTGAAATATTGGGCTGCGAATTCGCTTTTAACCTAACAAGCCTAACTAAAACAGCACTATCAGCCTGTACCGATGATTGAGGAAGTATATTTTCCTGGAAGTCTGAGATAACATAAACTGTCTTCCTGGCGTTAGGTTCGCCCAAAAACACATCCTCCTGCCGGCGAATGATCTGGCTTAAATCGCGGTTGGCGGCGCTGATCTGAACTTCATCCACCGCTCTTTGAAATTCATCGTAATTCAGTAAACGCTGAAACCGGCCTTCAAAGTCGTTAGTAAGCAGCTGAAATTTGTCATTCAAACTATATGCTGATGCTATTTCCTTCGCTCTCCGCTTGGCTTCATCCAACAATGTCCCTTCTTTGTTCACAGCTTCCATGCTGTAAGAGTTGTCAATAAAAATACTTACTACCTGTGACTGATAGGCATTTTTGTCGTTTGAATTAGGAATGTATGGTCTGGAAAAAGCAAAAACCAGGAACGAAAGTGCAAGCAGTCGGGACGCCAGTATCAGCCGGTCTTTCAAATGTTGTCGTGATGAGGTCTGAATTTGAACAGACTTCAAAAACCGAACATTGCTGAAATATACTTTCTTGAACTTCCGGAAATTAAAAAGATGTATAATGATGGGAATGGCTAATGCCAGAAGAGCAAACAAAAATCCGGGGGACAGGAATCTCATTAAGTATCAAAAATAGGAAAAAAGTTATACGTTGTACGTTATAAGTTTTAAGTTCACGGAAATCGATTTAGCTTTTTTAGCGTGCATCAGCCCATTTTGATTTCCCGGGAAAATTCATTTCACCTGGATTTTCGATCAGAACCGGGTTTTAACGTAGAACGTATTACGTAAAACGTATAACTATTCATATGGATCCGGCGAAACCCGAACTTATTTATTTTTGTAAATCAACATCCTATCACTATATTTGCTCGCCTCCCAAGCAGATTTGGGCCAAATATTATGAAAAAAGTTTTCACACATGACGTACATTTCCATCATCGCTTTGCGGCGATGATAAAATAATATACGTTTCTACGTGAAACTCTTTCTTAATAATTTTTTTGGTCTGATTAAAACATAAAATTTGAAAACTCTTAAAATTGCTATCCAGAAATCTGGTAGACTAAACGAAAAATCGGTTGAACTTTTAAAAAACTGTGGCTTAAGTTTCGAAAATTATAAAAGCTCTCTGATTTCCACCGTATCGAACTTCCCTTTAGAAATTCTATTCCTGCGAGATGATGATATCCCTGAATATGTGCAGGATGGCATTGCCGATCTTGGCATTGTAGGCGAAAACGTTATCAGCGAAACTGAAGTCGAAGTAAGCTACTTACAAAAGCTTGGATTCGGAAAATGCACTTTAAAACTTGCTGTTCAGAATAACAGCGATATCCGGAATATTGCTGATCTTAACGGAAAAGCCATCGCAACATCGTACCCGGTGATCCTGCGAAGGTTTCTCGAAAAGAATAATATCAGCGCAGACATTCGTACAATTTCTGGTTCTGTCGAGATATCTCCGGGCCTCGGCCTGAGCGATGCAATTTTTGACATAGTATCTACGGGAGGGACGTTAAAAAGCAATGGTCTTAAACCTTTTGCAGATGTACTTTCGTCAGAAGCTGTACTAATTGGAAGAAAAGGAGAAGAGTCCAATCCCCTGGTCATCGAACTGATCCAGAGGGTCCAGTCTGTTCTTCGCGCAAAAGAAACAAAATACGTAGTGCTGAATGCTGAGTCTAAAAACCTGGACACGATTGTAAAGCTCCTGCCAGGTGTAAAGAGCCCTACAGTAGTGCCTTTGGCTGAAGAAGGCTGGGTTGCTGTTCATACTGTGATCCCGGAGCGCGATTTCTGGGAAAAGATCAGCCTGCTTAAAAATGCGGGGGCTCAGGGTATTGTAGTGATGCCAATAGAAAAGATCATATTGTAAACCCGGTTAATCAGAGGCCATGCTAAAAGTTTATAAACTGTGTGATCTTGATCCTGGAAATATCAAAAAACTTTGCACACGGAATACAGACGTAAACAACGATATCCGGAAAACCGTGGACGATATTATCCAAAGGGTTAAAACCGGGGGCGACGCCGCACTAAAAGAATTTTCCGAAAAATTCGACGGTATAACGCTGGACGAGCTCTATATCGGCAAAAAAGAGATTGACGCACTTGCTTTTAAGGTAGGTAATTCCGAAAAACAAGCGATTCAGCTTGCCTATAACAATATCTGGAAATTTCACGAAGCTCAGCTCGTTAAAGAGGGCAAGATTGAAACGACTGCAGGAGTTACCTGCTGGCGGGAAACGCGGGCCATTGAAAAAGTAGGCTTGTACATCCCCGGGGGCACAGCTGTGTTGCCAAGCACCTTTCTTATGCTAGGCATTCCTGCAAAAATTGCCGGATGTGAACAAATAATTGTGTGTTCCCCCCCTCAAAAAGATGGAAAGGTAAACGCGTATCTGGCTTATTGCGCACAACTCTTAGGGATTGAAAGGATCTACCTTATAGGCGGAGCGCAGGCCATCGCTGCTATGGCCTATGGAACAGAGAGCGTTGAAAAGGTTGATAAGATATTCGGGCCCGGAAATCAATATGTAACCAAAGCAAAAACCATTATACAATCTGAGAGCCAGACCGCTATTGATATGCCTGCCGGCCCCTCTGAGGTATTGGTAATTGCCGACGAAACTGCAAATCCGGTTTATGTTGCTGCAGATCTTTTGGCGCAGGCTGAACATGGTGCCGATAGTCAGGCTGTGCTGATCGCAGATTCACAATTAATTATCGATCAAACCATCAAAGAACTTGACAAACAACTGCCTGCACTGCCGCGTCACACTATTGCCGCTAAGGCAATAGCAAATTCATATGCCGTACTGACTGCCAGCCTGGATGAAAGTATGACGTTCAGTAATGCTTATGCACCGGAACATCTTATTCTCGCGACCGACAAATGGGAGTCTTTACTCGATAAGATAATCAATGCGGGCTCTGTATTTCTCGGTCATTTAACTCCGGAAAGCGCTGGCGATTATGCGTCCGGCACAAATCATACCCTGCCTACCAGTTCTTACGCCAGGGCATATTCCGGCGTATCCGTCGACTCGTTTGTAAAAAAGATAACTTTTCAGCATATCAGCCGTGCCGGAATCGAAAACCTGGGGCCGGCAGTAGAGGTTTTAGCTTCGTTAGAGGGCTTAGATGCGCATAAGAATGCTATAACCGTGCGATTAAAATAATATAAGACAGCAGAGATTAGCAGGATCATAGCGGAGAATTAAGGTAAAAGATCCTGTTTCAATAATAACGATAGAAATACATGTTTAATCTTCAAAATATACTCAGAGAAAATATTAAAAACCTCGTTCCTTACTCATCTGCCCGCGATGAATTTAAGGGAGAGGCATCGGTGTTCCTGGATGCGAATGAGAATAGTTTCGGATCGCCACTGGCGACCAGTTACAACCGTTATCCTGATCCTATGCAGTTCAAAGTTAAGACCAGACTTAGTGAAATTAAAGGCGTACCACCACGTAATATTTTTTTAGGAAACGGAAGCGATGAGGCTATCGACATTCTTTTCAGGGCTTTTTGCCGTCCCGGTGTCGACAATGTCGTAATCGTCCCTCCCACTTATGGAATGTATGAGGTATCTGCCGGTATTAACGATATTCAGATCCGTAAAGTTAAACTGACGGCGGATTATCAGCTTGACCTGGAGGGCATCGCAGAAGCCATAGACAATAACACGAAGCTCATTTTTATTTGCTCGCCGAATAATCCGACGGGAAATTCAATAAACAGGGCGGATATCGAGACTGTTCTCACTAATTTCAGCGGTCTGGTGGTTATTGATGAGGCTTATATCAATTATTCGAGACAAAAAACGTTTATCCAGGAGCTGACTGAATATGCCAACCTGGTTGTGTTGCATACCCTGTCAAAAGCTTGGGGTTTAGCCGGGTTAAGGCTCGGAATGGCCTTTGCCAGCGAAGAGATTATCGAAGTATTCAACAAGGTTAAACCTCCCTATAACATAAATGAGGCCTCGCAGGAGCTTGCTCTTGAAGCGCTACAAAATGTAGAGCAGGTCAATGCCTGGATCAAACAAACCGTTAGCGAACGCGAGAAGCTTGCAGCCGAACTTGAAAAGCTGGAAATAATTAAAAAAGTTTATCCTTCGGATGCGAACTTTATCCTGGTGAAAACTACAGACGCAAAAGGGATCTACAATTACCTTGTGGAAAAAGGTATAATCGTCCGCGACCGGTCAAAGGTTGAGCTTTGCGAAGATTCGCTGCGCATAACTATCGGCACGCCTGCAGAAAATGAAAGCCTGATCGTAAACTTGAAAAATTTCCTATCCCAGAGATGAAAAAAGTATTATTTATAGACCGCGATGGTACTATGATCGTTGAACCACCGGTTGATATGCAGGTGGATAGCCTCGAAAAGCTGGAGTTCCTTCCTTATGCGATATCATCGCTTAAGAAATTGCAGGATCATGGCTACGAGCTGGTGATGGTAACAAATCAGGACGGACGGGGTACAAGCAGTTTCCCTGAAGAGGATTTTCAGAAACCTCATCAGAAAATGCTTGATATACTGCGTAATGAGGGCATTACTTTTGCTGAGATCTTCATAGATGACTCATTTGCAGAAGCAAACAGCCCAAACAGAAAACCAAATACCGGCATGCTGACCAGCTACCTTATATCGAATTTAATAGATCTTCGTAATTCTTACACTATCGGTGACAGGGCAACTGACGTGCAACTGGCTAAGAACCTCGGATGCCGCTCTATTTTTTACGGAGAGCAGGGCCATGAAGCCGATCTGAACAGCAGGGACTGGATCGAGATCACTAAATTTCTGACCAAAAGAACAGACCGGAAAGTCGATATCGAGCGAAATACCAATGAAACCAGGATCAGGCTCAGTTTGAACCTGGATGGTAATGGAGAGCATCAAATCGATACCGGCCTCAAATTCTATGATCACATGCTTGATCAGCTGGCTAAACACTCAGGAATAGATCTTGTGCTAAACGTTCAGGGTGATCTTGAAATTGATGAACATCACACCATTGAAGACAGCGCCATTGCGCTCGGCAAAGCATTCAAGCAGGCTTTGGGAGATAAACGCGGCATTGAGCGGTACGGCTTTCTGCTGCCCATGGACGAAGCTTTGGTTCAGTGCGCAATAGATTTTTCGGATCGTTCCTATTTCATTTATGAAGGCAAATTCGACCGCGAATATGTCGGCGATTTTCCTACTGAGATGTTCGAACATTGGATGAAATCATTCTCAGAACATGCGGGCATGAACCTCAACTTAAAGATAATTGATGGTAATAACACACACCACATGATAGAAGCGAGCTTTAAGGCTCTCGCGAAAAGCATAAAACAGGCCATAAAGGTGACGGGTACCGAACTGCCAACTACCAAGGGGGTTATATGATCGGAATTGTATATTACGGAGCGGGAAATATTTTTTCATTAACAGCTGCGCTGGACAGACTGGGGTTTGAATATGGAATGATCCGTACCGCCGGCGATTTCGACAAATACGACCGGTACATCATTCCGGGCGTAGGCCATGCCGGGTCTGCAATGAAAAAACTTGAAGAAACCGGGCTTATCCCATCGATACTTAAGCTCGACAAGCCGGTGCTTGGAATATGTGTAGGTATGCAGCTGCTAACCGAATTTTCGGAAGAAGGGGATTCTACCCTCACCGGGATCGTCCCGCTGAAAACCAGACTCTTTAATCAGGACTTGCAGATTAAAGTTCCGCACACCGGGTGGAACCGGGTTAGCGCCCTGACACCAAGTGCCCTGCTCGACGGAATATTGCCGGAGGCTCATTTTTATTTCGTTCACTCTTATTTTATAGAATTTAATTCTAATTTTACTATTGCGTTAGCAGAATACGGAATAAAATTTTCTGCAGTTATTCAAAAAGATAACTTTTATGGAGTTCAGTTTCACCCTGAAAAATCCGGACTTGCCGGCGAACAACTATTAAAAAATTTCTCACAATTAACTTAATCCCATGTATATAATCCCAGCCATTGATATTTTAAACGGAAAGGTTGTCCGCCTTCGCGAAGGAGATTACGAGCAAGCTACCTTTTATGATGTTACTCTCGAAGAAATGATCGAGAAGTATCAATCAAACGGCACCGAGTTCATTCACATCATAGACCTGAATGGAGCGAAAGGTGATTTTAGCAATCAGAAATTTCTGTTTGATATAATTAACAAAACTGACATTAAAGTTCAGTATGGAGGCGGCGTACGTAGTATTGATAAGGTAAAGGAGCTTATCGACTCAGGTATACACCGCATAATTGTGGGAACTCAAGCCCTTACAAACGCGGAATTCCTGCCTGAGCTGAGCAGCGAGATCTGCGGGAAATATAAATCACAAGATCAGATAGTGGTGGCTATCGATGTTTTGGACGAGGTGATTAAGTATTCCGGCTGGATGGAGAGCTCGCCTATTAAGATGATGGACTATGTTGACAAGTGCCTGAACCTCGGCTTTTTCAGGTTTCTTTGCACAGATATTGATAAAGACGGCAAACTGGGAGGTGCAGGGGTAGAACTGTATAAAAAGCTGCTTGATCATTCCCCCTTTATTAAGCTTATTGCATCAGGCGGTATTAGCTCAATGGACGATATTGAAAAACTTCATAAGATTAAGGTCGAGTCCTGCGTGGTTGGAAAAGCTATCTACGAAGGCCGCATCACGATAGAAGAAATAAAGGACTGGAACCTAAGAGCCTTGATCAGCTTTTAAATGTGATCAGGAGTTTTGAATAAAATAATACATACTCTTCCTGGTGAGTTAAGAGAAACCGGCCTGGCTAAAAGGATTATCCCTTGTCTTGACGTAAAGGATGGCCGCACCGTCAAGGGTGTCAATTTCGTCGCTTTGCGCGATGCTGGTGACCCCGTAGAACTGGCATATCAATATTCTCAACAGGGTGCTGATGAACTCGTATTCCTGGATATAACCGCTACTCATGAACGGCGTAAAACGCTGGTCGAGCTGGTCAGGTCGGTTGCTACGCAAGTTAACATTCCCTTTACTATCGGTGGGGGGATCAATGAAATTACTGACGCCGATATCTTATTAAATTCGGGAGCAGATAAAATTTCGGTTAATTCGGCGGTTGTAAGAAACCCGGGATTTATCGATGAACTGGCGCTTGCGTTTGGAAAGCAGTTTGTTGTGGTTGCCATCGACACAAAATATGTCGACGGTAAAAACTATGTCCATCTGAACGGCGGCCGTATAAAAACTGATATTGAAACAGAAGCCTGGATCAAAGAAGCAGAAGAACGCGGCGCAGGCGAAATACTGTTAACTTCGATGGACCAGGATGGCACTAAAGCGGGGTTCGACAATGCCTTACTTAAGAAAGTAAATACTACAATGGGCATTCCGCTAATTGCATCCGGCGGCGCAGGAAATAAGCAGCATTTTGTAGATGTCTTTAAATATGCCAACGTCGACGCGGCATTAGCGGCCTCAGTGTTTCACTATGGCGAAATCCTTATCCCCGACCTGAAAACGCTTCTAAGACAGAATAATATTGAAGTAAGAATATAGAAGGAAATGAAAATTGATTTTAACAAGGGTAATGGCCTGGTCCCGGTAATTATACAAGATAACAAAACCCTGGAGGTTTTGATGCTGGGGTACATGAACGAGGAGGCTTACCAAAAAACCTTATCAGAAAACAGGGTCACTTTTTTTTCGCGCACAAAAAACCGCCTGTGGACAAAAGGTGAAGAGAGTGGAAATTTCCTGACAGTAACTTCTATAAGCGAAGATTGCGACCACGATACCTTGCTGATAAAAGTAGAGGCCGCAGGACCCACTTGCCATACTGGTTCACGGAGCTGCTTCAATACCGAGTATAATCAGAACTTCATTTTCGAACTTGAGAATATAATTGCCGATCGTTATGAAAACCCTGTTGAGAATTCATATATCAATAAATTACGTGGTAAGGGATTAAATAAGATCGCACAAAAGGTTGGTGAAGAGGGAGTGGAAACTGTCATCGCAGCGCTAAACGAAACTGAAGGCGATTTCATTAATGAATCGTCGGATCTTGTTTTCCACCTGTTGGTTCTCATGAAAGAAAAAGGAATTAGCCTTGAAACAATAGCGAAAAATTTGGCGGGCAGACACCGGTGAAGAAAGTGGAAAGTGGAAAGTGAAAGCTGAAAACTGAAAACTGAAAGTGGAGAGTGGAAAGTTGGGAATGGGCAGCTGACCGCCATGGTAGATTTGAATTTCCTGCTCCTTGTCAAAATATAATTCCGCACTATGATCGAAATTAAGCTTCAGGCAACTTTATCCGGCCACCAAAATCCGATATTCACGGCAGAAAACTCGCAGAAGAAGGGAATTCTGTTTACCGCGGGGAACGACCGGGGTATAGTGGAATGGAGCCTGAAAACAATGGCTTTTATCAAAGTCATGTTTCCTGTACGATCTTCGGTGTATGCTCTGCATTGTCCGAAAAGCGAGCCTGTTCTTCTTTCCGCAGAGCGGAGCGGGCAAGTGAACGTGTTTAATTTTATAGAACAAAAGATCACTCACGTTCTTAACTTTCATAAGCTGCCGGTGTTCGACATTAAATCAGTGACCTCCAAGGGCGAGCTGCTTCTCTCCTCTGAAGACGGATCGGTATCTGTGTGGGATTTGAAAAGCATGCAGATGCTTTATAGATTCCAGGTTTCTTCGACTACGGTTCGTACCATAACTATAAGTCCTGATGAAACAACAGTTGCATTCGGGTGCAAAGATAACATCATCCGGATCTATAATCTCGGCGACTATAGCCTGATTGCAGAGCTCGGTGAGCACGTCATGCCGGTAACTGCATTGCAATACTCACCGGATGGCCAGAGGTTATTGTCTGGCGGCAGGGACGCGCAGTTGAAGATATGGGATACAACGGACTATGCACTTTTAAAAAACGTCCCCGCACATTTATTTACTATTTACAGCATTGCTTACCATCCCGCGCTGCCGTTTTTTGCTACCGCAAGCCGTGACAAGACGATCAAAATATGGGATACGGAAAATTACGACCTTAAAAAAACCCTGAGCTCTGAAAAAGGCTACGATATGCACAGACTATCTGTTAATAAGATCGTTTGGGATTCCGAAAACAGACTTATCTCGGTAGGTGACGATAAGTTGTTGAAAGTCTGGGATATTCAGTTTTAAGTTATACGTAGTACGTTCTACGTTTGATTGGTCGTAACTAAGAAATTTCAAGCAGAAGAGTGGTGCGCTGTGCAAACGTACCACGTACCACGTACCACGTAAAACGCTAAAAGCGCTTGACGATCCTCAACTTGTGCGTATACTTTTTAAGCTCGTTGGAGTAAATCCCCTGATTATCTATCGGATCTATTTTCACACGACCGGAAGCGTGGATAATACGCTCACTATCCAGCATAATCCCGACATGTGTAATCCGTCCCTCTTCATTATCGAAAAATGCAAGATCACCGCCCTTCGCTTCTTGTAAAAAGCCAACCAGTTCCCCCTGCTCAGCCTGCTGGTAAGCATCCCGCTTAATCTTAATTCCAAACTGCCGGAATACCATCTGAGTGAAGCCCGAACAATCTATCCCGAAAACCGATTTCCCACCCCAGAGGTACGGGGCGTTCAAATAGAACATCGCAGCCTCACGAATCCCGCTTCTGAAATTTTCTTTCCCCGGCTTAACCGTTTCGCCCTCGAGCTTATACCTGGTATCGCGCAGGTAGAAAAAATTATCAAGCCTTCCAGGAATATTCGATCCCGCGACCAGGTTCAGGATTTCATTGCTCGATGTCTTTACGATACGGTGGTTGATCGATAATCCTAATATAGAATTCAGGTCGTGCAAAGCTACGAAAGCCGCATGCTCGATTTCCGCAAATTGCTTCTTATCGATCCATCCTTCATAATCGTCGTATGCAGTTGAGATTCGAACCCACTTTTCTGTTGCTTCCAACAAGGTGAAGTGATCTCCAAATAATAATTGTGAGCACATTTCACTGCGGTCGGACGGTTCCGTCCGCACAGGCACCAGAGATAGGTTGCAAACGCCAAACTGTTGATTCATAATTGCAAATAAACCAATTTTAGGTTAAATTGGATAAAATTGATCCGATTAATGTATCAGCCTGCTCAAACAGCTGTCGATCAGTTTGTCGCAGAAACAGAAACCTTTAAACCGTGTTATAAATTATATGAAGAGTCCGGAGAATATAAACAGAATTCTGATCGCAGTTGAAGACAGTCCATATTCAGATCAGGCCATTCAGTATGGAGTAATGCTTGCCAAAAAGCTAGGGTCTAAAATTGCACTTGTTCATGCAGATGATATTCCGGTCAGCACCCCTTATATCGCCGACCCGCTTTTGAGTGAAACGCCGCTGATGATCCCCGAAATTATGGAAATTCAGGAAGAAGCAAGTAAAAACTTGTTTAAGCGAATCCATGAACAATATGGAAGCGACGTAGAAATTGCAAATTACATTAAGGTTGGTCGCGCGCAGGACGAAATTCTCGCTGTAGCAGACGACTTCAAGGCTGATCTGATCATCCTTGGCACGCATGGCAGGACCGGGCTTGATCACTTTATATCGGGAAGCGTCTCTGAAAGTGTGGCGAGAAAAGCTAAATGCCCGGTGTTGATTATTCCGAAACCGGGGGTCTGAAGCCGGAGCTCTGATCTTGGCGGAGAAGCACAACGGATATTAAATGCCGGAAATCCATCAGACTTCAGACCTCCAACCCTGATCACATAAAAAAAGCGGCTGCTCCTAAAAGTAACCGCTTTTCTATTAATAATAAATATGTGGCTTACTCCGCGTGTAACCAGGCTTTCTTAGCAAGTAACTCCTCGCGGCTTTCGCGAATATCCTCATCATCAACACAACAGTCTACCGGACAAACCGCAGCACATTGAGGTTCATCATGGAATCCAACACATTCGGTACATTTATCAGGCACGATATAATAAACTTCGTCTGAAATTGCTGATTGCGTTTCACCGGCATCCAGGGTTGTTCCATCACCGAAATCAATTACCCCGCTTAAGCCTGTGCCATCTGAAAATCTCCAGGCAGCTCCCGCATCGTAAATTGCATTGTTCGGGCATTCTGGTTCACATGCCCCGCAGTTAATACACTCATCGGTGATTTTAATTGCCATCTCTGTCTAAAAATCTATTAGTTAAGTTAATTTTGCACCTAAAATAAGGCGACTATTTAAAAACGATACAAATATACATTATTTGAAGTAAATTTTTCCGATGAGTGAGAATTTGACAACCAGACAACGATTGGCAGCTTTTGCCAGGCTGGGCGAGGTATTGCACACGCCTGATGGGCAATTAACAGAGCTGATAAACTCGGCAAAACAATTCAATGCCTGGTTTACTCCGGAAAGCGTTAAAAATGCTTTAAAGGCGATAGCTGCAATGCTGAATACAGCTGATTTGGAAAAATGGATACCAGGTAATGACGATGAGAATCCTGGCAGCGGCAAATCAGTTGGACTAATCCTCGCTGGCAACATCCCTCTCGTTGGATTTCACGACATACTTTGTGTAATTGCTACAGGCAATAAGGCGCTTGTGAAGCTTTCCTCCCAGGACAAAGTGCTCATTCCATATATCATTAACAAGCTAGTTGAGATTGAGCCGGGCTTCAACGATAAAGTAGAATTTATTGAAAAGCTAACCGGCTTTGACGCGGTTATAGCTACCGGCAGTAATAATACGTCCCGGTATTTTGAATATTATTTTAACCGGGTACCTCATATTATCCGGAAGAACAGAAATAGTGTTGCTATTCTGAAAGGCGACGAAAGTGCTGAAGAGCTGCTCGGTCTGGGTCATGACATATTCGATTATTTTGGTCTGGGATGCCGCAATGTATCCAAACTCTATGTCCCGCGTGGATATGATTTTAAACATTTTTTTGAGGGAATTGAAAGCTTCAAACCAGTAATTGATCATCACAAATACAACAACAATTACGACTACAATAAATCCATTTATCTCGTAAATCTGGATAAACACCTCGACAATGGTTTTCTTTTGGTAAAGGAGGATGAAAGACTGGCCTCTCCCCTGGCCGTATTATATTACCAGGAATATGATGATATACGGGTGCTGGAAAAAGATATTACCGAGCGTTCTGACGAGATCCAATGCGTTATTTCCGGTGATGACTCATCACTAAGAACTGTCAAATTCGGCGCAAGCCAGTCGCCTGAATTATGGGACTATGCAGATGGTGTCGATACCATCGCTTTTTTGACGAGTATTAAGTAAGGTATATCTAAGACCATCAGAACTAAGCGTTTTAACAGTGAATGCATCCCGATTGTTGATACTGAATACTAATTATTAACTTTACGGCTCATGTATGTTATTAAAGTAAAAGGCGTTGCAAAGATTCCCGATTATGTCCAGCTGAGGGATGAAAAGTTCACTTTACTAGCCTACTTTCGATTAGACAGGCCTGAAAAAGCACTCGACAAAGCCGGATTAGCAGACCATGCAGACCGCATAATGAACATTATTAAAGACCTGCCTTTTGGGCAAATATTAAAATTAGAGATCTGATTATGATTGGCAATTCCGTTATTAAGCTGCAGGGGGTGGATGTGTATCAACAAAAACACCTGGTATTAAGCAATGTAAATCTCCACGTTGACAAAGGGGAGTTTGTTTTTCTTATCGGACAAACGGGCTCGGGAAAAAGCAGTTTGCTGAAAATAATTTATGGTGATCTTCATATTGGAAACGGCGAAGGACATGTTGCCGGCTTTGACCTTAAAAAACTTGCTGAGAAGGACGTGCCTTTCCTTCGTCGTAAGCTTGGCATCGTCTTCCAGGATTTTCAGCTGCTCACCGATCGCAGCATCGAACAAAACCTCGAGTTTGTTATGAAGGCAACAGGATGGAAAGATAAAAAGCTTATCTCTGAGCGAATTCTTGATGTTCTTGAAAAGGTCGGCTTACGTTCTAAAATAAAAAAAATGCCTCATGAGCTTTCCGGAGGCGAACAGCAACGTGTGGTTATCGCCCGCGCTCTTCTTAATGACCCCGAATTAATCCTGGCCGATGAGCCGACCGGTAATCTTGATCCCGACACCTCCGAGGAAATCGTAACCCTGTTGAAACAGATCAGCTTATCAGGCACGTCGGTATTAATGGCATCCCACGATTACCATATTATGCGCACTTTCCCGTCAAGAATAATTAAATGTGAAGGCGGAGAGGTACATGAGGATGTCTCCCTGCCACTCTGACGCATTTAAGCTTTTGGCAAAAGAATTGTCATAGCCATAGTTATGAGTCTTTCAGATGTGTTTAATAAAAAGAAGAAGAATAAAATGGATGAGAATAGCAAACCTGAAGATCAGGAACTGAATGAATTGCAGGAAGAGAATGTATTGCCTGAAGACGAGAGCAAGCTAGATACCGAAAACAATATTGAGAATAATCCGGAAACCGCAGAGGAAGCTTTAACTGAAGAAGAACGCTTAAAAGCCGAGGTAGCAGAATGGCAGAATAAACACCTGCGTTTATACGCAGAATTTGACAATTTCAAACGCCGCACAAGTAAAGAACGCCTTGAATTACTCCAGATGGCAGGAAAAGACGTGATCGTTGACCTGTTGCCTGTTCTTGACGACTTCGAAAGAGCCCTTAAATCTATGGAGACCGCAACCGACGTTGAGGCAGTTAGAGAAGGTGTGAAACTTGTGCATCACAAATTAAAAAATATACTTTCACAAAAAGGGTTAAAAGAAATGGAAGCGCGGGGCGCCGAGTTTAACGCTGACATTCATGAGGGGATCACTAATATTCCGGCACCTTCGGATGAACTGAAGGGAAAGGTTGTTGATGAACTGGAAAAAGGCTATTATCTGAATGATAAAGTGATCCGTTTCGCTAAAGTTGTAATTGGATCATAAGAAAAATATAATGACCAGTAAAAGGGGATCAACTGGTTTTTGCTTAAGAGCATTTCTGTAAAATAAAATGGGGAAGAGAGATTACTACGATGTCCTGGGTGTCACCCGCAGTTCAAGCGCGGATGATATTAAGAAGGCATATCGCAAAATGGCTATCAAGTATCACCCGGATAAAAATCCGGGTGATAAGAAATCTGAGGATAACTTTAAGGAAGCTGCCGAGGCCTACGAGGTCTTAAGCAATGCTGAGAAAAAGAAACGCTATGACCAGTTCGGCCATGCCGGCGGGGCTGCTAGCGCTAACGGCGGCGGCTATGGCGGCGGCAATATGAACATGGAAGATATCTTCAGCCAGTTTGGAGACATCTTTGGCGGCGGCGGCGGTAGCCCTTTTGACAGCTTTTTTGGCGGCCAGCAGCAATCACGGGGCGGACGCAGGGTATCGAGGGGCAGTAATTTAAGGATCAAGGTAAAACTCAACCTTGAAGAGATCGCCAAGGGAGTAGAGAAAAAAGTAAAAGTTAATAAACAGGTTGTTTGCGATACCTGCGACGGCAGCGGTGCCAAAGACAAATCATCGTTTCACACCTGTCATACCTGCAACGGCAGCGGCTCCGTGCGGCGCGTTACAAATACCATCCTCGGCCAGATGCAAACCACCAGCACATGTCCTACATGTAACGGCGAAGGATCTGAGATAACTGCCAAATGTACAGTTTGCCATGGTGAAGGGCTGACAAGAGGTGAAGAAACCATCACCATAAACATTCCGGCTGGTGTAAGCGAAGGTATGCAGCTGTCCATGAGCGGCAAAGGAAATGCCGCGCCGCGGGGCGGTGTTCCTGGTGACCTGATCATCCTGATCGAAGAATTACCACATGAATTCCTAAAAAGAGAAGGAAATAATATAATTTATGATCTTCATATTAGCTTCATTGATGCCGCTATAGGCTCAAGTGTAGAAATTCCTACGATCGATGGTAAGGCTAAAATTAAAATAGAACCGGGTACACAGGGCGGAAAAATTCTTCGTCTGAAATCGAAAGGTATCCCCGAGGTCAATTCATATCATCGCGGGGATCAGCTTATTTATGTTAATATATGGACGCCAAAAGCATTGTCCAAGGACGAACGTGAGATGCTCGACAGACTGAAGGATTCTCCAAACTTCAAGCCTCAGCCCGGAAAAAATGAAAAAAGTTTCTTTGATAAGATGAAAGAATATTTTGAATAAGAAAGCAGCGCGAGAATTGAGATTCGAGCCTCCTGCCGACAAAACAAAAAGCCCATTCTCCTCGGATGGGCTTTTTTTGGCGCTTATTTTTAAACAGTGTCTCACTCAATAATTTTACACAAAAGCCACTTTTCATCGCTTATTGATCGGGTAAATGGCAAGAACTTTTAATAATTTAGCAATGCCTTAGAAAATATAAAAAACTCAGATTCAGATGAATACTTTTCCGGAATATAGCCGTTCCCTGTTAACCTGCGCACTGACGCTATTATTTTATTTTAATTCTGCTTTTGCTCAGAGCAAAATAGACTCCGTTCAAAAAATGAATGAAGTTGTGATACGCGCGTACCTCTCTGATCAGCCGATCCTGAAAATACCAGCATCTGTAAGCTACATTGGCAGTAAAGCTCTTAACGACCAACCAGGCATATCAATGCTTCCGGCCCTTAACAGCCTACCCGGTATTCGCATGGAAGAACGGTCACCTGGCAGCTATCGTCTCTCTATCCGCGGAAGTTTGCTCCGTTCACCATTTGGCGTCAGGAATGTTAAAGTATATATTGATGATTTCCCGCTGACGGATGCCGGTGGTAACACTTACCTGAACTCCCTTGATGTGGGTAGTATCAATAACATTGAAGTCCTGAGAGGACCGGATGGAAGTCTCTTCGGCGCTAATTCCGGAGGGGTGGTGCTGCTAAATCCTTTTGACAAGCGCTCCGACAGCAGCTGGGCATCTGCAAATATTACCAGCGGCTCGTATGGATTATTTCAGGAGAAAATTGCCGTTCAAAAAAAATGGAACAACAATTACCTCAACATCAACCATTCCTACCAAACCTCCCAGGGTTATCGTGAGCATAGCTCCATGCAACGTCACTACGGCCAGGTTGGTTACAGGTGGAATTACTCCAAGATCAGCCAGGTACGTTTCCTCGCCCTATATTCAGATCTCGACTATCAAACACCAGGTGGCCTAACTCCTGCCCAGTATGCAGCAAATCCTAAACTGGCGCGTCCTTCTACTCCTGCCGTTGCCGGACCTGTCGCTCAAAAGGCCAGGATCGACAATAAGACATTCTTTGGTGGTGTGGCTCATGAGACCAATTTGTTCAGAAACTTTCGCCATGTCCTGGCCCTTTACGGCTCTCATACCAATTTCCTGAATCCATTCATAACAAATTATGAGGTACGTGATGAAGGCACGCTTGGCCTTCGAACCTATTTCGAACTGTCGGGCAATTCAAACAGTAACATTAGCTGGAAATGGAATGCCGGTCTTGAATTACAGGGGACGAGTGCTGACATTGCAAACTATGATAATAACCGGGGTACCAGGGGTGACCTTCAGGCACAGGACGATATAAATTCCCGTCAATTCTTTTATTTTACTCGTTTTTCGGCTAATATAGGCGAACGCCTTACTGCCGAAGTTGCAGCCAGCTTCAATTATTACAAGTACGAATTTGATAAAAATATACAGACCCCGACTTCAAATGCTGTCAGGAAATTTGACCCTCAATTAATGCCCCGCTTTGCTTTAGCTTACCAGATAACAGATGGATTTGCATTGAGAACATCCGTAAGCCGTGGTTACTCGACGCCGACAATTGCAGAAGTCAGGGCGTCAGACAATAAGATCAATACAACCCTTGAATCCGAAACAGGGTGGAATTATGAGGGCGGTATACGCTTAAGAGACCGGACAGACCGGTTCTGGCTGGACGCATCTTTGTTCAATTACCGGCTCGAAAGCGCTATCGTTCGTCGTGTAAATGCTGACGATACCGAATTTTACCTGAACGCGGGGGGCACCAAACAATCAGGCTTCGAAACGCAGGCTTCGTACTGGCTGATTCGCCCTGGAACAAAGGGACTTATCAGTGGGCTCCAGTTGCAAAACAGCTATACCCTCAGCAAGTATTATTTTAGAAATTATTTAAATGGTACGGCTAATTACTCAGGTAATCGGCTGACCGGTGTACCGAGAGGCGTGGTAGTGACTGGTGTTGATCTTCGTATCGACAAACATTTTTACCTGTTCGGCCAACATAATTACACATCTAAGATTCCATTAAATGATGCCAATAGTTTATATGCCGGCGATTACCACCTGGTTCACTTTAAGGCAGGATGGAGAAAAACTGCATCGAAAAAACCATCTCTGGACGTTTTTGTAGGAGTAGATAACCTCCTCGACAAAAAATACAGCCTTGGAAATGACCTTAACGCATTTGGAAACCGCTATTTTAACGCAGCGCCGCTAAGAAATTTCTTCGGAGGGATGAAACTGACGCTTTAAAGAGCTAACGGCTTTTTTCAACCCGGATTAAAATGAATGAGCAAACAGCGTGTTTGCTCATTTTTTGTTGCCATAAATTGAAACTTATGGTATATTGATTGTTAGTAGATTATTTTCTGAAGCAAATACACGAACGTATTACATTAACATCAGACCTGAAAACCGCATGTTTACTGCTACCCCTTCCCTCTCCAAAAGCATTTCCATCCTTTTCTTTGCTTTCCTGGTGATCAGCGGGATGTATTTCGGACGCGAATTCCTGATTCCAATTGCTATTGCATCGCTCCTGGCGATGCTTTTCGTGCCCCTTTCACGATGGTTTGAACTCAGGGGAATAGGGCGCACTCTGGCAAGCCTGCTGTGTGTACTGACATTGTTAGCCGGCATAGCCGGAGTAATTACCCTTTTATCATGGCAAGCCTCCGATATTTCAAACGATCTTTCTCAAATCGGCGAACGGCTTAGTCAAATTGGAAATGATCTGCGACAATTTATCGCAAGAAATGTTGGTATTTCTGCTGAAAAACAGAAAGAATGGATGGATAAACAGTCCGTAGCGGGGTCGGGGCCATCCATGGGCACAGCCGGGACAATTTTAAGCTCTGCGATGAGTATCCTTGTAGATTGTATTTTGGTGCTTGTCTATTTATTTCTGTTTATCTGTTCAAGAGCTCATTTGAAAAAATTCGTACTTACAATAGTCCCCTCATCGGAAGCCAAAGAAGCGGATCAAATCATTAATGATGCTGGTAAAATGGCTCAGAGGTACATTTCTGGCATGAGCATGATGATCGTTATGCTGTGGATCCTTTACGGGATCGGATTCAGTATCGCGGGAGTCGAAAACGCGCTGTTTTTTGCTGTACTCTGCGGAATCCTGGAGATAATTCCATTTATCGGAAATATAACCGGAACGGCTCTAACAATACTAATGGTTATCTCACAGGGAGGCGACAACTCAATGATACTTGCTGTTCTGGGCACCTACGCGATAATACAATTTATGCAGACCTATATACTTGAACCGCTGGTAGTCGGCTCAGAGGTAAACATCAGTCCGCTATTTACCATCCTGGCCCTCGTTTTCTTTGAGCTCGTGTGGAGCATACCGGGAATGATCCTTGCCATCCCTATGCTTGGTATCGTAAAGATATTGTGTGATCACATTAAGCCTCTAAAACCTTATGGTTTATTAATCGGCAGGGAAAAGAATCGCGACCCACGGATCTTCATGGCGGTTAAAAGCTGGTTTGGCCCGGCGGCGAAGAAAAAATAGGGCCTAAAACCTCGCGTTATGTAATATTTTGATAATTTACGCGACTAATCATCGGCGAAAGTAAGCGTACGAAAAAAACCTGCTGAGCTCCGCTGAAATCGTTAAATAAAAACCCAAGATGCTAAGTATAAGAAATATTGTTAAACAATACGCAAACCACCGGGCGCTGGACGATGTGTCTATCGAAGTCGAAAAAGGAAGTGTTTTTGGGCTCCTCGGGCCAAACGGTGCCGGTAAAACCTCCCTTATACGAATTATAAACCAGATCACTGCGCCTGATAGCGGAGAGATTTATCTGAACGGGGAAAAATTAAATCCCTCTCACATCTCAAAAATAGGATACCTGCCGGAAGAACGCGGCTTATATAAAAAGATGGAGATCGGAGAGCAAATGCTTTATCTGGCACAATTAAAGGGGCTTAGCCGACACGATGCTACCGAGCGGATCAAATACTGGTTCGAAAAAATGGAAATTGTAAGCTGGTGGAAAAAAAAAGTTGAAGACCTGAGCAAGGGAATGCAGCAGAAAGTCCAGTTTATTGCTACTGTTGTGCATGATCCTGAATTAATCATCCTCGATGAACCGTTCTCCGGCTTTGATCCCCTAAATGCACAGGTGATCACAAACGAGATCCTGGAACTCAATAGCAAGGGAGCGACGATCATATTTTCGACCCACCGGATGGAATCTGTAGAGCAACTCTGCGACAGCATCGCCCTTATTCACAGATCAAAGAAGATTCTGGAGGGAAAAGTGAAAGAGGTAAAAAACAGGTATCGCAGCAATACATACAGGGTAGGCTTCACCGGCCAGCTGACTTCCTCAGAGAATTCAATGTTCACCATCCTCAGCAGTACCTCTGATAACAACGACACGCATTTAACAATTAAAGTTGGCGAAAAATATGCAGCTAATGATGTGCTGAAGTTCTTAATCCCGCAGGTGGAGGTAAACGAATTCATGGAAGTAATTCCCAGCATGAACGATATTTTTATTCAGAACGTAAAGAACTAGACCATGAACAAAACATTACTTGTTATAAAACGGGAATACTTTACCAGGGTTAAGAAGAAGTCGTTCCTGTTGATGACATTCCTCGTGCCTATGTTAATTATAGGTATGTACGCACTCATGATAGGATTGGCTATAAAGGGCGGCGACAATGTGCCGACTGTAGAAGTTGTTGATGATAGCGGCATATTTACACGAGGTTTTAAAGACAAGAAATCGGTTAAATTCCAAAACTCAGTGAAAACTCTTGACCAGGCAAGGAAAAAAGTGGTAAATAATGAAGACGCATTCGTGCTCCATATTCCGAAAGATATAGCTGCCGGCGGGAAACTACAACTCTTCTCTCAAAAAAAAGCCGGGATCTCGGTTATAAGCACTATTGAAGATCAGATTAACGAGCAGATGCGAAATAAAATGCTCGAAGACGCAGGGATAGACGCAGAGACACTCGACAATATTAAACCGAGCTTTTCAGTAGTTTCAAAAGAGTTAACTGCTGAGGGTGAAAAAGACAGCAGCTCCGGAGCAGCCATGGGAGTAGCTTTTGCCGCTGCTATTCTGATATACATGTCTCTTTTCATCTACGGTGTTCAGGTAATGCGTGGCATTATAGAAGAGAAAACAAGCCGGATCGTTGAAGTTGTAATTTCGTCAGTTAAACCGTTTCAGCTGATGCTGGGCAAAATTGTCGGAATAGGGCTTGTTGGTCTTACCCAATTTTTACTTTGGATTATTCTTTCTGCCTCACTGGCAGCTGTTGCTACGAACATGATCTTTAAAGACAAGATTGAAGCGGTAAAGTCTAACATGCCCGGGCAGGCGGCAGCCGTAGCAGAATCCAATAAAGGGGTAGACTTACTGAATGCGCTTGGAACGGTAGAATGGGGCTACATCCTCCCCTTATTCCTTATATTTTTTATCGGCGGTTATATGTTATACAGCGCTTTATTTGCTGCGGTCGGTTCTGCAGTAGATAGCGATACAGAAACGCAGCAGTTTATGCTTCCCATTACGCTCCCTCTGTTGTTTACCTATATCATGTCCTTTAGCTTCATTGTTAATAACCCCGACAGTTCTTTATCATTCTGGCTGAGTATTATTCCCTTTACTTCTCCTATCGCTATGATGGTCAGGCTGCCTTTTGGGGTACCGTTCTGGCAATTGAGCTTATCGATCGCGTTACTTATCGGTGGTTTCATTTTAACGACTTGGGTTGCTGCCCGGATCTACCGAGTTGGAATTTTAATGTATGGCAAGAAGGTGAGCTTTAAAGAGCTGGGGAAATGGTTTATGTATAAGGGATGAGATAAATGGATACACGTGTAGCCGTATTGGACCTCGGGACGAATACTTTTCACCTGCTGATCGCTGATATTGCCGCCGGTACGCCACAGATCCTCTATACCGGTACTATAGCAGTTAAATTGGGCGAAGGAGGGATCACAGACGGTACGATTTCGCATGAGGCATGCCGCAGGGGGCTCGGTGCCCTGAGTGAATTCAGAAAACAAATAGATTACCATCAGGTTACCCGGATAACAGGCGTTGCTACATCAGCGATCAGAAGCGCATCTAATGGCGCTGACTTCCTTGCAAGAGTTAAGTCCGGGACGGGAATTGAAGTTAAAACAATTGACGGCGAACAGGAAGCTTTACTTATTTATGAAGGGGTAAGGAACGCCTTTCGTCTGGAGCAGAATAACCTGATCATTGACATTGGCGGGGGCAGCGTTGAGTTTATAATCTGTAGTAGCGATAAAATTCATTTCAAGCAAAGCTACCCGATCGGAGCTGCCAGGCTAATGGATCAATTTCATCACTCAGATCCCATAACCATTCATGACATTAGCCGCCTTACTGCTTATCTTGACAGTACCTTATATGAGCTTAAACAGCAGCTCGAAATCCATAGACCAACAGTTATCGTGGGGGCAGCAGGTGCCTTTGAAACTTTCGCAGTTTTTCAGGAACCGGGTTTCAAGGCAAGCTTTTCCAAACCAGGCTTTGATTTCGATTATCGTCAATTCGGTAGTATTATAGATATGATTATTAACAGCTCCCATGCGGAAAGAACCAATATGCCTCAGATCATACCTGTCCGGGTGGATATGATCGTCGTAGCGGCAATACTGATCAGCTATATTTTAGAAATTTCAGGGATCAAAGTTCTTAAGCTATCTACTTATTCGGTGAAAGAAGGCATTCTTTTCGGAATGCTGAAATAAGTATTTGGCCGGAAGCAACCACGTTTAACTAATGTAAGGTTCCATAACATCATAATGAAGAAGCAGATACTGAAGAAAAGTTCTCCTATCTCCTCTTCGTGCCCGGTTTGAAAGTCAAGCATCAAAATAGCTGCGATTGTAAACCCACCCCTCAGGAACATCGGTGGAAATATAAAATGCCTTAAAGGCAAAGTGTCGGATATAGACTGCCTGTTACGCATCAGGCCGGGAAGCAGGCTACCATAGACAAATAGCACCAGTAAAGCTATATGTTTGGTCTTTATTTGAAATATTCCCTGGAAGGTATTGTGAAGATTAATTTCATTCTGATCACTATACTCTCTAAATACGCCTGTCGTTTCAATATTAAAAACCCGCTGCCCCCAACTTATTTCTTCAAGCCCGGCGAGAAAATTGAAACCGACGAACAGAATAAAGAACCAGTGAAAATAATTATACCTTAATTTGATCCGGGAGGCTACAAACAGGGATAGCATGCCGGCGGCGATCAAAAACGCAAAGGTCATCCATTCCACGACACCGTCTTCCCGGATTATCTGGCGGTACAGACCTTTATCTATAAGATAAAATGCAATGAAGATCAGCGTTAAGACTGGAAAAAGATATAATCCCAATCTGGGAATCCAGCCGGTCTCGCTTTTGTGAATGAGTACCATACCACGGATACCACAACATTCGTACTAAATGTAAAATAGCCCGTTACCGGTAGTTGTAAACAATTTATTAAAAGAACATTAAATAAAAGTGCACAATTCCTGGTACAGTCGGTGTGTAGGAAGACCGACAACATTGGTATACGATCCGTTTATTCTTTCAATAGCAATCAGGCCGATCCACTCCTGGATACCGTATGCTCCGGCTTTATCTGAAGGATTACCATTCTTAATATAATATTGGATCTGCTCAGCACTTATTTCCCGGAAATATACCTCTGATACTTCACAGAAACTCCGGATCTGTCCATTTTTCACCAGGCTGACAGCAGTAATAACTTCATGCATTCTTCCCGACAGGGTCGAAAGAATTTTAAACGCATCATCATCATTTTCAGGCTTTCCAAGAATCCTTCCGTCGATCACGACGATCGTATCTGCCGTAATAACAACTTCATCATTGACGAGCTCGTCAAATGCCTTCGCCTTTTTCTCAGATATATAGGTAGCGATTTCCGCCGGGCTTAATCCTTCAGGGTATGATTCGTCAACTTCCTTTAGCACTATCCTGAAATCAATTCCCAACAGCTTTAAGAGTTCCTGTCTGCGTGGCGATTTGGAAGCAAGAATTATAGGCGGGAAACGATTATGCATATGGATCTGGTTTCTCCAAAAATAAGAAAAGCGGCCATGAGCCGCTTTAATAATTTAAGAGAAATAAAAATTAGTTATTCATCCTTGCTCTCCGTTCTGCTTCCATTGCTTCGTACGACTTCTTTTGTTCATCGTTCAGGATCGTCATTACTCTCTTAGATGTAGCGGCCTGGATAGGAGCAATTTTCTCACGCATTCCTTCAAAACCACCCCCACTGTTTGCCGCCCTTAAACTGTCAATCGATTTTCCCTGCGCAAGAAATACTTCGGTCAGCTTTGCTTTTTGATCAGCGGTAAGTTTTAGCGACTCCATACGGGCGATGGAACGTTCTGCTCTTTCAGCCGGAGTTCCCATTTGACGGCCACCGCCGCCCTGTGCATTGGCAAAAGTAGCTGCACACAAGACAAGCCCTAATGCGATAATTAATCTCTTCATTTTGATTGGGTTTTCCAGTTTGATAGTATTATTTCAAAATGGTTTAACCCTTACCGCAAAATTATCCGGATGTTCCGTCGTGTGCCGACGGGCTCTCATCGTACCAGTCGCCGCGGACTTTCAAGACCTTTTCTATAATATCCCTGACGCAGCCTTCTCCGCCCTTTTTTGGCGATATATAGTCGCATACAGATTTAATTTCTTCAGCAGCATCAGCAGGACAGACCTTCAGACCTGCCAGCTGCAGCGCGGGCAGGTCAGGAATATCATCTCCCATATACAGGGCGTGCCCCGGTTCAAGACCTTTACTTTGCAAAAAAATCCTGCAGGTCTCTATTTTTGAATCCAGGCCGAGGTAAACCTCTTTTATTCCTAAGCCTTTTAAACGTAGCTCGATACCTTTAGAACGGCCCCCGGAAACAGCTACAACATAATAACCCCGTTTTACCGCTAGTTGCAATGCGTAACCATCCTTTATATTGAACCGTCGTAACTGCTCTCCCGTCTCGGTAACAAGTACAGTTCCGTCAGTAAGAACACCGTCTACATCAAGGATGAAAGCTTTTATATGTTTGATTTTGTCGAGGAACACGGTGATAAGGTTGAAAATGGACAGTTGAAAGCGGCCAGGACTAACCGATCAGAAAAAAGCTGACAGCTGACAGCTCATAGCTATTGGTTATCCCTCCATTCATAGACCCAGGCCGACTGTATCTGCTCCAAATGCCCTTCGTTGCTCTCCTCGCGGGTACCGGCAAAGTTGGGAAGACTTAGCACCCAGTCGAGCAGTTCCGTGAAACGGATCCTGTAGATCTTTGATTCGCTGAAATCGTCCCCAAACTTCTCATAGAGTCCCATTGCAATGTCTTCGTAGTCGTTCCAGTGAATAGGAAGTTCAAATTTTTCGTTTGCCATAAATTATTCAGCGATAGTATTAATGACCTAAAAATTGGTTCTGGTCCGGTAATGTTACTTCTATATCCCCGTCGATGACTACACACTGGCAGCCCAAACGTGAATTAATCCTCGGATTAACAGCTCTGTCTATAAAATCCTCTTCTTTGTCTGAAATTTCCTGGATATTGTCCATACCCTTGTTCACATACACCTGGCAGGTGCTGCATCCGCAAACTCCCCCGCAATTGTGCTGTAGTTCTATCCCGTTATCCAGGCACACATCCAGAACCGATTCTCCCTCTGCAATAGGCAGTTCCACAGAAGCCCCGGAGGCGTCTTCAAAATTGATTTTTATCTTAAAAATGTTCATTAAAGCAAAAATAGCAATTTAAATTCAGCCCTGTGACCGCTTGTGTAAATTGACTATGCTTTGACTCAGCTTTTCATAGATCTCATAGACGTCAGGCTGATCCTTAAGCATTTCGAGATGGGATTTGATTATTCCCCTGTCATTTCTTATGGCGGGCCCTGTTTGAACCGCTTTAGGTTCATTCAGGTTAATCTTACCTGCTGTCTCTGCTATGAGAGGTCTGATAAGATCGAAATCTAAGTTATTAGCCTCCAATAACTCTTGTGAAAGTGCATATAAGTGATTAGTGAAGTTACATGCGAGTACAGCAGCCACATGCAGTGCCTTTCTCTGTGATGAATTTAATTCCTTTACCCTCTCAGACAAGCGATCGGCTATTGATCTGATAACAGCGAGATCCTCCGGAGTATTAGCTTCAATAGCAATAGGTATCTGACGGAAGTCGACAGCCTTATTTGATGAGAAAGTCTGCAGGGGATAGAAAACACCCGTATGTTCTGAAACTCCATCCAAGGCTTCCAATGGGGTCGAACCTGAAGTATGAACGATAAGCTTATCTCCAACCTTCAGTTGGCGGGCCACTGATCTGATGGCATCGTCACTAACAGCAATTATATAAAGATCGGCAGATGTATACAGATCATCAATATCTGAAACTGCTTCTGAGCCAATTGTGTCAGCAAGCTCTTTCGCATGATCGATATTACGGCTCCAAACCTGCACAATGCTCTGGCCTGCCATTTTGAAGGCACGCCCAAGGTGGGTGGCTACATTGCCACTCCCCAATATTACGATATTCATCGTGACTGTTTTAACTCCTTGTTTCTACGGAAAATAGAAAGTATAAATCCGACAACCATAATGATCGTTCCTCCCCAGAACAAATTAATATAAGGAAACTCGATCGCTTTAAGCACAACCCAGTTTCTCTCGACTTTGGGCTTCTGATAAACCATCAATTCCAGTTTATCTTTATCGGGAAATACGTTAGTAAACCGAAGCTTCAAACCAGCCTCATCAATCTTCTTACCAAAGTCGAATTTAGATCCGTCTTTCAGCAGATACACGGGTTCAGACTCATAGGTTTTACCTTTTGAATTTACTTCAAGCTGCATTCCTATAGCTATGTCCTGATCAGACAAAGGTATATTCTGAACTTTCGCATCGCGGTTTATAGCCTTAACAGTGATAAACCCTTCACGAAAACGAACAGTATCGCCAACATTAACCTCATGGTTAACAGGCTTCTCGTAATTCTCGTCATCAGAGTGGCCTTCATGGTCCTCGTGCTCCTCTTCCTTAAGCGGCACACTGCTCACGTGCGTATAAATGTCGTGGAACAAGTAGTGTCGGGTATCCGGCGAAGCAATGATCTGTCTCATTTTCACGTTCTGCTGTGCATTCGGATAAAGGTCAAAGTTCTCCTTTATCTCACCGCTTACCGTATCAATAACCCGGTAATTTATCTTGTAATAGGTATTTACACCTTCTGTCGAATCTCCTTTGTAAGTTACAGTATACCGGTCCATCTTCACGGGCTCATCCTGGTAAAGAATAATATTCTCACGGGGATTATTACTTTTGGCAAACTCATCGCCAAAACCGATACCGGTATTGTTAACAGAGATAACATTGTTGGTAGCTGCAGCGATCAGGGCGCCCACAAGCAAAAATGCAAATCCGATATGTGCTACTGCTGATCCTGCGAGTTTCCATTTGCCCTTAAACGCGTCACCGAGTATTTTGGCGTTTGCCAGGATAGAGAATACCGCTGCGTACGTAAGAATGATGTACATAAAATTAGTGTACACTTTGGTAATATAAACAGCTGCTGCAGTAATGAACACCGCTAAAACGAGCGATACCCCGATACTGATATAGAATTTCTTCGCATCCGTCCTTTTATATTTGAGATATTGGGAGAAAGCAGATATAAAAGCAACCACCACAGCGAACGGCACCTGCCATTTGTTGTAATGTTGGATTACATTAGGAGGCGGCGCTATTTCGGTACCGAAAACAGCATTGAAGACAGGGACTGATGTGGTGGCAAGAATCTGGATACAAGCGACTGACAATACCAGTGCACCAATAAACAACCAGAATTCCCGTGAATATGTTTCCTCATCCTTTTTAGTGATAGGCATGTCCTTCCAGCGTATCACCAGGAAAACGACCATCAAAATTAGAAACACCAGTATATATGAAACCAGGTGCCAGAACATCCCCAGATCGGTGAAAGCATGAACAGAAGTTTCACCTAGAATACCGCTGCGTGTAAGAAACGAAGCGTATAGGACAAGGACGAAACTAATCATCACCAGGAATGTGGCAGTGAAATAAGAATGCCCTGAATTCTTATAGGCAACTAATACGTGTACCCCCGCGATCAGTGTCAGCCATGGAATAATCGACGCATTTTCAACCGGGTCCCATGCCCAGAAACCACCGAAGTTAAGTGCTTCATAAGCCCAGAACGATCCCATGATGATTCCCGTTCCAAGGATCATCACCGCAAAAAGCGACCATGGCAATGCAGGCTTAACCCACTCGCTATACCGCTTTTCCCATAATCCCGCAATGGCATAAGCAAAAGGAACGACCATAGATGCGAATCCGAGGAACAACGTTGGTGGGTGGATAACCATCCAATAATTTTGTAAGAGTGGATTTAACCCGTTTCCGTCTGTGATCATCGTCAGGTAATCAGGACGCGCGAAAATAGGCCCTGGAACCGCATCTCTCAATAAGATAAACGGTGAGCTGCCGATCCGCTCTCCTAATACCTCGACCCCGACTAACATAGAGGCAATAAAAGCCTGGGAAAGCATAATAGTGGTCATTACAGAGTTTTCCCAGGTTCTGCCCCGGAGGACTATAATGATCCCCAGTAAGCCCTGCCAGAAGGTCCAAAGCCAGAAGCTCCCCTCCTGTCCTTCCCAGAATGAAGAAATTATATAATAAACAGGAAGAGTTTTAGACGAGTGTGCCCAGGCGTAATGGTACTCAAAAAGATGGTTATAGATAATATAGAACAAGCAGCTCCCAATCCCAATAACAGAAAGAATATTTAAGCTGAATGCTACCCTGGCTATTTTTTGCCAGCCTGCTACCGTCTGCTTCTGAAAACTATCCCCATGTGAACTAACTGTAGCAAAGTAATAACAGACCGTTGCCAGCAATGCCGAGCAGAACGATAAAATAATGAAGAATTGACCTAACTTACCAGGAAGAAGGTTTTCTCCGACGAATTGTATGTCCATTTAAGATTTAGATTTTTGCGGTGGTAGCAGATACTTCAGTAACTTCTACTTCGTCTTTGGTGTATTTGGATGGGCATTTCATAAGGATCTTGGAAGCATGAAACTCATTGCCAACCATTTTCCCGGTAAGCACGATCTGTTCTGAGCGCTCAAAATCTTGTGGCTTGGAGCCACCGAAAACTACTTTACACTCCTTACCCTCATTATCCTTAAGATAAAAAGCGAAGTAGTTTGCGTCCTGCTGGGGATTATAAAAAAGTTCTTTTTCCTTGTTAAGCTGGCCTACAACATGCAGCTCAGACTCAGTTTCGCGGGCATCACTAAATGACCCATAGGTACTCGAATCTGCATATGTGCTTATGATCACACAAATAGCAATTGCTATAATGATCAAACCTGCAATGGAGCTTTTCTTCATGATTAATTGTGTTAGAATCCTTTGAACGGCATTTACCACCACAAAAGTACTAAATGATAGACTTTTGAAGCAATTCTAACAATATTGTTTCCATATTAGAATCGTTCTAAATAAGTTGCACGTTGTAAGTTATACGTTGTACGTTTTCTAAACGCTGTGCTAGCCGCCCAGACGTAAAACGTATAACTTACAACGTACAACTCCCTAAGGCCGGTTTCCCATATTCATTTATACGCTGTACGTTTTCTAAACGCTGTACCCGGCGCCCAGACGTAAAACGTATAACTTAAAACGTACAACTCCCTAAGGCCGGTTTCCCATATTCATTTATACGCTGTACGTTTTCTAAACGCTGTACCCGGCGCCCAGACGTAAAACGTATAACTTAAAACGTACAACTCCCTAAGGCCAGATCCCCATATTCATGTATGACACCGCCACTTTATTGATAGAGCTAACAAAAGCCGCAGTCCTTAAGCTGTCGATTCTCGAATTTTCCATCCTTATATCGCGGATCTCGTGGTAAGACCGGATCATGGTATCTTCCAGACCTGAATTAACAAGCTCCAGTTCTGAGGCACCTTTAATGATCATACTGCGCTGTGCAGTATCCAGGGTAACACCCGTCGATTTCTCTACCATATTCACCAGGTTCAGGTTGGCGTTCTCTTCGTATCGCTTGTCCATACGGCCAAAAGCTACGTGAGAAAGATTCTTTAACCACTCGAAATATGAAACCGTTACACCGCCGGCATTACAGTACATATCAGGGATCAGTATACAGCCTCTCTGTATAAGCGCATCGGCCGCAGCTGGCGTTGTTGGCCCGTTTGCTGCTTCAGCGATAATTTTAGCCTTAATATTAGCTACATTCTGTTCGGTCAGCTGGTTTTCTAAAGCCGCGGGAACCAAGATGTCACAATCCTGCTCCAGGCCTTCGGCCGAGTTTTTAAACTCTTTCTGTGCTTTTGAAAAGCCAAGGATAGAACCTGTCGTTTTACGGTGATTGAATACCTCGTCGAGATCAAAACCCTCGGAACTATAGATCGCTCCCTCAAATTCGCAGATACCTACTATAGTAGCCCCGAACTCAATTAAGAATTTAACCGTAAAGTACCCGACATTTCCCAGGCCCTGCACAATAACCCTCTTCCCTGATAAGCCTGCACTCAGACCAAGCTTCTTCATATCCTCCTCAACGCCCACACACTCACGGATAGCGATGGCCACACCGCGGCCTGTAGCTTCCTTACGCCCGGCAATTCCATGAAGAGCAAGCGGCTTCCCCGTTACACATCCCAGCGCATCTAATTGGCCAGGATTCATTGTCTGGTAAGTATCAGCTATCCAACTCATCTCACGCTCACCAGATCCATAGTCAGGGGCCGGCACGTCGATCCCCGGACCAATAAAGTTTTTCTTGATAAGCTCAACTGTATAGCGGCGCGTGATATTCTCCAGTTCAGCTATCGTGTATTCTTTCGGATTGATCTTAACCCCTCCCTTGGCACCGCCGAACGGCACATTAACAATAGCACACTTATAGGTCATAAGTGCGGCCAGCGCCATTACTTCATCCTCGTTCACCATCTCGCTGTAACGAATCCCACCTTTCGTCGGCGATTTATGATGAGAGTGCTCAACACGCCATGCATCAATTACTTCAAAGCCATTTCCCCTGCGTATCGGGAAACGGAAGCGGTAAACACTGTTACATGATCTGATCTGGTCAAGCAGCCCCTCAGGATGTGATGTAAATTGCGCTGCGTGATCGAAAAATTGGCATACGTCTCCGAAAAACGATGTGTCGGAGTGCGCTGCGTCTATAGACTTAGCCATACTGTAAATAAATTTATTTAATAATTGGTTTATGCAAAGTTGAAAGAAATAAATTGATACCAAAAATGAAAATCACTTAGTGTATCAAGTACATCTTTTAAACCAATTCGAAAAACTTAACAGATGGAATTTAAAATGAGATTTTCTACTTCTGCAGCTTCTCGATTTTTTTTAACCTGTTGTCGATGAAGAACAAATAGAATGCCAGTCCGATGAAGATAGTTGCCAGAACAGCTACCACAACATAGATCTTTCCGGAGCTGCGAAGCTCGGTCGCCATCTCCACTCCGCCAGATCCCTGGGCGAATGTTGCGATGGAAGCTAAAATCAAAAAGCAGAAGGTAACGAGGATTTTTTTCATGATTATGGTATTAGGTATCAGGTGTGAGGTGTCAGGTATCAGGTCTGAGGTATCAGCTCTGGGCGGCTAATTTAATGATAGAGCATCTCAACTTTCCACCCGATAACTATCGGGTTTCAACTAATTAAATTTTCTTGCTTACGTATTCTATACCTCAGCGTTGTTATCCATGAAGCGATAAGTATCCATCCAAGGCAGGCCGGATAAAACACAGGTCTCAGTTCGGGGGCCATATCATTCGTATTGAAACCAGGATTACCTCCGTTACCCGGATGCAAAGAATCTGTCATGCGGGGCAATACGAACAGTAAAACTATCATTATCGGAAAAGCAAAAACATTATATACCGATGATATTTTACCTCTTTTCTGTTCTTCTTCCATCGAGTTCCGAAGCACCATGTAAGCCATATAGATCAGCAGGGCTATAGCAGAGCTGTTTTGCTTCGGGTCATTGCTCCATGGCTCTCCCCACGTGTATTTGGCCCATACCATCCCGGTAACCAATCCCAGGAGACCGAAAATTATCCCCACGTTCGCGCTTTCAACCGCCATCAGGTCATCGTTCTCATCGCCCTTGTTCAGGTATTTTATACTATAGATAAAAGACACCAGCAACATGACGATCATTGCAAACCACATCGGTACATGAAAATGGATGTTCCTGATTGATTCGTTAAGTATGGGTTTTGCCGGAACGGGGAATAGCAGTCCGCCGGTTATTGAGAAAAGTACAAGTACAATGGCCAGAATTTTCCACCAACTTTTGTTCATAATGAGAATATTGGTCAGCAAATGTAAGATAAATGGATTATTTGCCGATAAAATTTTTCAGCTACCCAATCACTCCCTCCACAAAAACGGGAACAGCAACAACGAAGTAGTAATCACGATAACGTTTATTGCGAGAAGAATAGCTATCTCATCTAAAGATACCGAACGATCCAGCCCGTCGAGAGCATTTTTTGACAACTTGATCAAAACGATCAATAACGGTATGACCAGCGGAAAGCTTAGGATAGCCATTAATGAGCCGCCTGCGCCTGATTTAGATGCTATACCAGAGATCATAGTAAAGACCGAAGCAAAGCTGATACTCCCTAATACGACTGAAAGCATATAGAATAACGGATCACCCACCGGGTTCTTAAAAACCAGCGAATAAAAACCTAGTGCAATAACTGAAAGCAGCAGCATCAGGAGGACGTTATAAATGATCTTGGAGATGATTATAGCTTGTGGACCCGTAATTGTATAATAATAAAGTTGCCTGCCCCGGCTCTCCTGGATAAAGCTTTTAGTGATCGCATTTACGGAGGCGAAAAGCATAATGATCCAAAAAAGCGCATTCCAGGTAGGAGGATTGCTTATTTCACGGAACGACAAATAGCACACAAAAACCGTTGAAACTACGTAAAGCAAGATCCCATTCAGCGCATACCGTGAACGCCATTCGAGCATAAGTTCTTTGCGGATTAAGAATTTGATCTGGTGAAAGAGGCTCATAAATCGACATCTGGTTATATGACCGGGGCGGGTGTCTTTTCCGTCGTCATCGCGACCTTATTCTTTCCTGAAAATAAGATTATTATGAAGGCACCCGCGAACATCAGGCCCCATCCCAGCCATTTGAACTTAATCATCCGGCTGGCGGCCGCAGCTAACTTCTTTAAAGGAATAAAGCTAAAATAATCGTTGACCTTAAAATAAACTGCCGCCAATGTAAATATTAACGTCAGAAGCAAAAACCACCCGGAGAACCGGAGAAGACCCTGTTTACCGGTTACGGCAGCAAGCAAGGCTAAAGCCGCCAGCGTGTAAACGATACTGGCCAGAACCGTGTCTATATCCCAGTAATTCCAGTTTCCCATGATGGGGACGCGCAGCATCGGGCACATTCCCCCCACAAGAACGAGTATTACACCCAAAAGGCTTGCATAGCTTTTTGCTGTCATGATTCAAGTTAGCCTTTCAACGCTGATTGCGGGCTATTACCTTCAGTCAGTTCCATCTTTTCGGCAAAGTGGGCACAATAATCCCGCAGATCTTCGACAATCGCCTCTTCACCGGTTGCACGTAAGAAGCTATCACCCATGGTCTGAAGTGTTTCGTAAAAAAACCTCTTCATTTCATCAACAGGCATATCTTTAGTCCATAGGTCGATACGCAAGGAATTTTTATAGTTGTGATCCCATAATGCCAGCATCATGGACTTAACCGGCAGTGCTTCTTTATTTTGAGAGTCGGTAGATTCCCAAAGAATACTTTCAGGTACGTTCTGATCGTCAAGTTCAACGGTCAGTTTTATTTCGGCTTTTTTCATGCGATGCGGAATATGAGAAACGAGAAGCGAGCCTTGCTCGTAGTTAACTATAAATTTTAAGTTTTAATCAAACTGGGTTCTGATCAATAAGATCAATATGACGACAAAGATGAGAAATAAGAGTTCAAATAACCAAATCCGTTTAAGGTTCCCTATGAGCCGTCTGAAAATGAGGTCTGATATTGAGCTCAATATAAAAAGAACAAAGAGCGGAATGATCCCCAGCTGGCGCCAGCCATTATCGTCGGGGAAAATCAACAGATAAGCGATGGCGACAAGTAAAATAGACGAAACGATGTTCAGCGGTGTTAAGCGCAAATTCATTTATTTTCTCTTTTTATCTTTTTTATGTACCGCATCGAATTTAGGGCCCTTCTTCTTTCTGGCTGCTCCTGGCTTATTATTTCTAATTTTTTTCGGATTGCCGGCTGCGGCAGTTTTTGTGCCCTTCGTGTTTTTTGCCTTTTTCTCGTGAAAAGCTCCCTTAAATTCCGGATCATCCCGTCGCTTCTGAAGATCGATTTCCCTCGCAATGTCCTGCCGCTCCTCATAAGGTGTTTCGTCTATAAATACCCCTTCGGGGATTACCGCACGAGGGATTTGCTGGCGAATAAGCTTTTCTATTTTCTGCACATAATATTCTTCGGAAGGACTACAAAAAGTTATTGCGTCGCCTGTTTGAAGTGCCCGGCCCGTTCTGCCAATCCGGTGAACATAGTCCTCAATGATTATAGGCACATCGAAGTTGATCACATGACTGACATTGCTGACGTCCAGCCCCCGTGATGCCACGTCTGTAGCAACGAGGATCCTGATATCTCCTTCTTTAAAGGCATTGATGGAATTTATCCTCGTATTCTGCCCTTTATTTGCATGAATGACCCTCACCTGCTCAGCCCCGTAACGACGCTCCAGGAAACGGAAGATATTATCTGCCACGGTCTTCGTCTTACAAAAAACGATAAGCCTGCTAAAATCCTCAGTATCTTTAAGCAGATGCTGAAGCAGGTTCAGTTTAGTTTTAAGGTTTGGAACGGTATACAGCACCTGGCTAACAGTATCTGCAGGTGTAGCCTGAGCGGCCACCTCTATAACAGTTGGATGTTTCAGGAAGTCGCCTGAAATTTTATGGACCAATTCACTCATTGTGGCCGAGAATAAAAGGTTCTGCCGCTTCCGGGGAACAACTTCCAGGATCCGGTGAATAGAACCTATAAATCCCATATCCATCATCTTATCGGCCTCGTCCATAACGAGGAACTTCAGGTATTGAGTATTAATATTTCCGGCCAGATATAGATCCAGGAACCTCCCAGGAGTTGAAATAATAATATCGACACCCCTTTTCAACTCAGCGATCTGAATCTTGGGACCAAGTCCACCATATAGCACTACTGTCCGAAGATCCGTGTATTTAGCGAATGTGCGAACATTCTCCTCGATCTGCATGGCAAGTTCGCGGGTCGGGACTATGATCAAAGCCCTTGCATCGTTTCCCTGGGCATATTTAAGCTTCATAAGTATAGGCAGCACGAACGCGGCAGTTTTTCCGGTACCCGTTTGAGCAATGCCCATGATATCCTGTCCTGATAGAATCGGCATGATCGCTTTTTCCTGAATGGGTGTGGGCAAGGTATAACCCGCATCCGAAACCGCGTTCAGGATCTGGCGGTTAAGCTTAAAGTCTTCAAAAGATTGTGACATAGGGCAAAGGTAAGGTTTAGCTTTGAGCTGTGAGCTATCAGCTATCAGCTATCAGCTTTTTGCAGACGCATAAAAAAAGGCACACCTTTCGGTGCACCTCTCTTTAATTATCAGTGTCGGTGATCTTAGAAGTGGAACTGAACTCCGATTTGCGGGGCAAAGAAACTTGTTCCAATTGAGAACCTGTCGTAACCTGCACCCGGTAATTCGTTACCACTTGCATCCTCAACACGGTAGTTGTTGTAAGAAATACCTCTGAATGCAAATTCAATACCGATCTTTTTAGTCGGGAAGTAAGCAAAGCCTGGAGAAACAGCTACGCCGATAGCGGTAGATGAACCTACTTTAGCGCCAGTGTCACCACTTGCATCAGTAGCTTTAACCGTACCGAATGCCAATGGCACTGCTGCCTGACCGAAGAATTTAAACTGATCGCTTAATCCAACGTAGTATCTACCGAATGGACTTACTACAAATGCTTCATTGTAACCTGTAGGGCTCGCGGTACCTACTTTGGCGTAGTTGTAGCCAACACCAGTTCCTAATGCGAAATTATCAGAAACGAAATAACCTACGTTAGGAACTAAAGACAAAGTCTCAGTTGCTTTTGCTCCGTCTGCATCAGATTTTTGTGAATCATAAGAAGCTGTACCACCCAGTATCCATTTTCCTTTTTCTGTTTGTGCATTTACATTTAATGCAAGTACTACTACTGCTGTTAACGATAAAATTAACTTTTTCATGATTGTATGTTTAAAATTTAAAGGGCCGTTATTTTTTCGACCACAGCACAAAATTAGTCGAATATTATGGTCTGCAAAAATATTTTAAGCCGAATTAAAATCGACTTTCGTAACCCCTTGATCTACTGTCTATATTATTTTAAGGTTACACAAACATTACCAAATTGTGACAAATACCTCATTTTAGCAGGCAATTAAAGAATTAGCGTCTCCTGGCTGTTTTTTCATGAGACGCAAAACTTTAATCCACAGGAAATTACATTTTCCAATTTTTTATTTGTATTTTAGAATAAATAGAAAAATTAGTCGAAATGAGCGCTCCAATTCAAAAAGACGAAAAAACCCTCCGGGAGATCCTGGAAGCTGCCAGAGATCTTTTTACAAAAAACGGCCTGAAAAAGACCACGATGGATGATGTTGCCAGGGCCGTGGGCAAGGGTAAGAGTTCCTTATATTATTATTTCACCGGCAAAACAGAACTGTTTCGGGCCGTTGTACTTTACGAGCTAAAGAAGATATTGAAAGACATTCGCTTTGCTATTAATGCCGAAACTAGTGCCAGTGGCAAATTAAAAGCATTCCTGCTCACCAGGCTGGATCTCAAGGAGAAGACCCACAATCTGGGGCAGGTGGTTTCCGAAGATATCTTTGACAACTTTAAAGAGATCTGCGAGCTTAAAGCAGATTTCGAATTAACCCAGGTTGAGATCATAAGGGAAATTGTAAAGGGCGGCATTCAGGCCGGCGAATTCAGAGACATGACTAAAGATGAAATTGGATTTTTCTCCTGCTGGACAGCCGCAGCATTTGGCGGCCTCGAGCTTTCGATAAGTACAAACTCTGATCTTATTGCAGATAAACGTTCAATCGATAAGATAGTTGAATTTATACTCTTCGGCATAAGCCGGTAAACCTGCCGCTTCTTATCGAATAATTTCTCAAATTTGTAAAAATCCAAACTCATCATGTCTTCTATCCTGATCCATTCTGCCACCCTTGTTAATGAAAACCGGACCTTCATTGCGGATGTGTATATTAAAAATGGGCTGATCGAACAAATCGCCGGGACGATTGACAGAAAAGCTGATAAGGTTATTGACGGCCGGGGTCTGCACTTGTTCCCCGGATGCATTGACGACCAGGTGCACTTCCGTGAACCAGGCTTAACGCATAAGGCTGATATCTTTACAGAAAGCAGGGCTGCAGTAGCTGGTGGTATTACATCCTTCATGGAAATGCCCAATACGGTTCCCAATACGCTCACACAGGAATTACTTGCCGGGAAATATGAAATTGCATCCAGAACATCCGCAGCTAATTATTCCTTTTTCATGGGTGCTGGCAATGATAACCTAGACGAGGTCCTTAAAACAGATCCAAAAACCGTGTGCGGAATAAAAGTTTTCATGGGCTCGTCCACTGGCAATATGCTGGTAGATAATGAAAAGACGCTCGAGGGGATCTTCAGCCAGGCCCCGATATTAGTTGCTGTGCATTGTGAAGATGAAGCGACGATACGCGAAAACACCGCAAATTTCAAGGCTTTGTATGGTGATAAATTGACGGCCGAGATGCATCCGCAGATCCGCAGTGCCGAGGCCTGTTATAAATCGTCTTCGTTTGCTATAGAACTGGCCAAAAAACACAATACAAGATTGCATATCCTGCATATCTCATCAGCTTTGGAAACGCATTTATTTGAGAACTCTATTCCCTTGTCTGAAAAACGAATAACTGCAGAGGCATGCATACACCATCTCTGGTTTTCTGATAAGGACTATGATAAAAAAGGTAACTGGATCAAATGGAACCCAGCCATAAAGTCCGGCGAAGACCGGGAGGCTATTTTCAATGCCGTACTGGATGGCCGAATTGATATTATAGCCACTGACCATGCGCCTCATACGATGGAAGAAAAGTCGCAGCCTTATATTAAAGCTCCTTCAGGCGGTCCGCTAGTGCAGCATGCTTTAATTGCCATGCTTCAGTTTTACGATCAGGGTAAAATAAGTCTTGAAAAGATCGCAGAAAAAATGGCACACCATCCTGCAATTTGTTTCCAAATAGAAAAAAGAGGTTTTATACGCGAGGGATTTTGGGCAGATCTGGTGTTAGTCGATTTGTCCAGACCTACAGAGGTAACCAGAGAAAACATCTTATCCAAATGTGGCTGGAGCCCTTTTGATGGACTGATCTTTAGTTCTTCCATCCATACAACGATCGTTTCAGGACGGGTAGCTTATGAAAATGGGAAAGTAATTGAGAATGGTGTTGGGGAGAGGCTAATGTTCAGCAGGTAATTAGCAAATGGGGGAAATGAGTAGGTTTAGTAATTAGTATGCTTGTTGGATGTGCTGTCGACCCGGAGGGGCCGCATTTGCTAATTCTCATGCCCGCGTAATAAACCCTCTAAAATCCCCTCTCTTACTTCCCATTTTCAGTAAACTACGTACCTTTACCCCTAATATGGCTACAGTATCAATCAATCTCGCTACAGGTTCGGTTCAAAAAGAAGAAATTATTGTTGGGATAGATCTTGGCACCACGAACAGCCTGGTTGCTTTTATTAATCCGGATGGGAATCCCCAGGTAATTAATGATACGGGAAAAGGAGTGCTCGTCCCTTCTGTTGTTCACTTTCAGCCTGATGGCAGCGTCATCGTAGGCAATGAGGCGAAAGAGCATTTAATTACTGATACCCAGAATACTATATTTTCTGTGAAACGTCTTTTGGGGCGTTCATTTGATGATATTAAAGCCCATAGCGAATTATTTTCATACAAGATTATCGACGACGATAGTGAAAGCATGGTTAAGATCAATGCCGGAGGCAGGTACTATACCCCTATCGAGCTGTCAGCTATGGTCCTGAAAGAATTGAAAGATCGTGCCGAACACGCCTTGAAAACCGCGGTAAACAGGGCTGTGATTACTGTCCCTGCATATTTTAATGACAGCCAGAGACAAGCTACCCGCGACGCCGGTAAACTTGCCGGGCTCGATGTGTTAAGGATAGTAAACGAACCGACGGCCGCCAGTCTGGCTTACGGTATCGGCCTGGATCCTGAAGAAGAAAAAACCATAGCTGTGTACGACCTTGGCGGCGGAACATTCGACGTCTCAGTTCTGAAGATCCAGAACGGCATATTTGAGGTTCTTGCAACAAATGGTGATACTTTCCTGGGCGGGGATGATTTCGACCAGGCAATCGTTAATTATTGGATTGAGGCAAATCAGCTTCAGAACAGGATGAACGATGATACCCTTCGCCAGGCCCTGCGCCTGAAAGCTGAGGAAGCAAAAAAAGCCTTAACTACCCAAAATCTCTTTAACGATTTCGTCGGCGAAATTCCCTGTGCAATAACCAGGATGAAGTTTGAAGAATTAATCTCTGCAAAAGTTGAGCAAACTATTCAATCCTGCAGGAATGCACTTGCTGATGCAAACCTGAATATCAGCGATATCCAGGAAGTGGTGATGGTGGGAGGCTCGACCCGTACTCCCCTCGTGAAGCGTAAGGTGTCAGAATTTTTCGCACAGGAAGTGCATGATAAGATCAACCCTGACGAGGTGGTTGCACTGGGCGCCGCCATACAGTCGGATATTCTGGCTGGTAACCGGAAGGATATCTTACTGCTGGACGTTACTCCGCTTTCACTTGGAATTGAAACTATGGGTGGCTTAATGGATGTCATCATTCCACGAAACGCAAAAGTACCGAGTAAAGCGGGCCGGCAATACACTACCTCGATAGACGGACAGGCGAATATGAAGATCTCTGTGTACCAGGGAGAGCGGGATCTTGTGAAGGAGAACCGTAAACTTGCTGAATTTGACCTTAAAGGTATCCCGGGAATGCCTGCAGGTTTCCCAAAGGTTGACATAAACTTCCGCCTGAACGCCGACGGCATTCTTACTGTAGAAGCTGTTGAACTGCGCTCAGGAGTAAAACAAAAAGTTGAAGTGAAACCTACCTACGGCCTGACTGACGAGGAGGTTGAAAAGATGCTCATCGATAGCATACAAAATGCAAAAGAAGACGTCAGTAGAAGAATGCTGATCGAATCACGCACCGAGGGTGAACAAATGGTCTACACTGTAGAACGTTTTCTTCAAAAGAACAAAGACCAGGTTTCGGAACAGGAAACACTGGACACTCAAAAACTCTTAGATGCCTTAAAAGCTGCTTTAGTTTCCGGCGATAAAGACTTGATCCATAAAAGCATTGACGAACTGAATGAATTTACCAGGCCTTTTGCAGAGCGGCTTATGAATGTGGCCATCGGTACGGCGATGAAGGGCAGACGGGTGGAGTAGTTATACGTTATAAGTTGTACGTTATAAGTTGTACGTGAATTTCTGGTAAAGACGACTTTTGTGTCCAAAAATAAAAGAGCCGGCGACCGAACATTGTTCCACTCCCCGGCTTTTTTCGCTTAGTGCGGTACGTTTCCAACTTATAACGTAAAACGTACAACGTATAACCTTTAGGCGTATTGCAACTTACAACGTAAAACGTACAACATATAACTCTAAAGCCCGGCTTCACGCATAGATTCCTGCTCTCTTAACCCTTCAATATTATTTTTCTTTTCATAGTCATCTTTCGCTTCTGCAAAACTACTGAGGATCTCGGCAATCTTATCCAGGTTATCTGATACGTTCTGATGCATTTCAGGAAGAACTTTCTCAAGTGTCTTATTACCAAGATCGAAATTGTCTATCTCTATTTTACCGATCTTTTGCACGATAGCAGTCTGGCTATTTTTTAGATCTTCCAGTTCATGCGTGATCTTTTCCATTAAGTCGAATTTTTTCAGCTTATCCATAGTGTTGCAAATTTGGTTCACATAAGTAATGCAATTATGTTGCCAGATTGGTCACACACAGGACTTCAATCTCATCCCTTCATCAACCTCGCGACATATTTCCCGATGATATCAAATTCAAGGTTAACACTATCGCCCTTTTTAAGATACTGCATATTGGTATGCTCAAAAGTGTATGGGATAATTGCAACTGAAAAGGAGCTTGCTTTAGAGTTTACTACCGTAAGGCTTATTCCGTTAACGCAGATCGAGCCTTTTTCTACTGTGACATTGCCTGCCGAAGGGTCATAGCTGAATGTATATTCCCAGCTGCCGGCAAGTTCTTTTACATCTGTGCAAGTAGCGATCTGATCTACGTGCCCCTGTACAATGTGCCCGTCAAGACGTCCATTCATTTGCATGCAGCGTTCAATGTTGACCAGGTCTCCAGTCTTGAGACTACCGAGGTTAGATTTAAGCAGCGTTTCCTGTACTGCGGTTACCCTGTGACTGCCGTCAATAACCTCAACAACGGTCAGGCATACGCCATTGTGGGACACTGACTGGTCAACCTTCAATTCATTAGAAATTTCCGATCGTACAATAAAATGCAAATTGCCGTTTTCAGCTTTTATGTCCGTAAGCTTGCCTAAGGTTTCTATTATCCCGGTAAACATCTTATAAGATTAGTATTCTGTTCTATTTTTCTTCCAGGATGAGCTCGAGGCTACATCATTTGAGGGAGCTGCAGGATTACTCCGAGATTTCAAAAAGTTTGCGGCGATAATAGCCGCGATCATGGCTTCTTCCTCATTCGCGTTTACCAGCGCCGCCGGCGTAAAATATTTACTTACGAAATGAGTATCGAAGTCGCCTGATACAAATGCCGGATGCTGCATAACATACTTGCCAAATCCCAGCGTTGTTTGAATCCCCGTTATCGTATATTCGTCAATAGCCCTTATCATTCTCTCGATGGCCTCCCTGCGATCTTTTCCATGGGTGATTAACTTGGCGATCATAGGATCGTAATAGATCGGAATTTCCATACCTTGTTCGAAACCATCATCTACCCGTACCCCGGGGCCCTTTGGTGTTTTATATGTTTGGAGTGTGCCTATATCAGGAAGGAAGTTATTAGCCGGATCTTCAGCATACACTCTCACCTCAATCGCATGCCCGTTGATTTCAATGTCTTCCTGTGTGAAGCTTAGTTTCTCTCCTCTTGCTATCCTGATCTGCTCTTTTACCAGGTCGATCCCCGTGATCATTTCAGTAACAGGATGCTCAACCTGCAGCCTGGTGTTCATTTCGAGAAAGAAGAAGTCCAGATTTTCATCAAGGATAAATTCGACGGTTCCGGCACCTGTGTAGTTGCAAGCCCGCGCAGCATCCACAGCGCTGCGTCCCATCTTTTCCCTTAGTTCGGGGCTTAGTACAGACGATGGAGCTTCCTCAACAACTTTCTGATGGCGCCTTTGGACAGAACAATCACGTTCAAAGAGATGCACTATATTTCCATGACTGTCACCGATCACCTGGATTTCGATGTGGCGCGGCGATGAAACGTAACGCTCTATAAAAACCGACCCATCTCCAAATGCTGAAGTAGCTTCAGAGACTGCAAGATTCATCTGCTCAATAAAATCACCGGCCTTTTCAACGATCCGCATTCCTTTTCCTCCCCCGCCAGCGGCTGCCTTTATAAGTATGGGAAAGCCGATCTCAACAGCCCTTTTCTGGGCTAAAGGAATATCTTTGATTGCTTCATCAGTACCCGGGACCATAGGGATATTAAATTTCAGGGCCGCCGCTTTCGCAGACAGCTTATTCCCCATGATCTCCATCGCTTCGGGGGAAGGTCCGATCAGCACTAACCCGGCTTGTTTAACCTGCCGTGCAAAAGCAGCGTTCTCCGAAAGGAAACCATAGCCCGGATGAACTCCTTCGGCGCCGGTAAGCTTGCACGCGTCAATGATCTTGTCGCCCAGAAGGTAGGATTGGGAAGATGCAGCAGGTCCGATACAAACTGCTTCATCAGCATATCGCACGTGCAATGCATTGCGATCCGCCTCCGAATAAACCGCAACAGTATTAATTCCCATCTCGCGTGCCGAGCGCATAATACGTAGAGCAATTTCACCGCGGTTAGCAACGAGGATTTTCTTCATTTACAAATGTAAGGCTTTTAACAGGTGAGTATTGGCAGATAGTCATATTAATGGATCTTTTTCAAAGCCTCAACGGTATATTCAAGCATTGAATCATCGAAGTCAAGGTGTGTTACAAAGCGGACCATCTGTTTTCCAAACGTATTACATTTAATGCCGGCATGGCTTAGTTTCTCAACAAAATCATCGGACTTGTGATGTGAATCAAGTTCAAATATGACAATATTCGTGTCAACCGGCATAACATTTTTAACATACGGAAGGCTTTTCACCGCATCGCCTAAGATCCTGGCACGTTCGTGGTCTTCTTTCAGGCGCTGAATGTTATTATCAAGTGCGTAAATACCGGCCGCCGCCAGGAAACCTGCCTGCCGCCATCCCCCACCCAATACCTTGCGTATCCTGGTTGCCTTTGCAATAATTTCCTTACTGGCAAGCAGTACCGATCCTACCGGGGCCCCGAGTCCCTTTGAGAGGCAAACCGATACACCATCGAACATATCCCCGTAATCCTTCGGATCATCATTAGTTTCAATAAGCGCGTTAAAGATCCGCGCACCATCAAGATGTAAGTAAAGTCCTTTCATTCTGCACAGATGATAAATCGGTGCAATCTTTTCAGTTGTATAATAACTTCCCCCACCTCTGTTCACCGTGTTTTCAAGAACCACCAGGCTGCTTTTGGGATAATGGATATTATCCGGATTAATATGCGACTCTATAAGATCTGGGCTCAGGCGCCCGCGGTCGCCGTACAACAGCCGCACGGATGCCGATGAATTAAACGCAATTCCGCCGCCTTCGTACCGGTAAACATGCGCGGTTTCGTCACAGATAACCTCATCCATAGGATTAGTAAAGCACTTGATCGCTATTTGGTTTGTCATGGTACCTGAGGGGCAAAACAATCCGGCTTCCATGCCAAATATGTCAGCTGTTTTCTTCTCAAGAGCCTTCACAGTTTCATCATCACCGAAAACGTCATCGCCAACTTCTGCGCTCATCATCGCATCAAGCATACCCGGAGTCGGGCGTGTTACCGTATCACTTCGGAGATCAACGGTTTGTCTTTTTTGGTCCATGGTTAAAAATAGCAAGAAAAGAGAGAACACGAAGAGCAAATGTAACATCAACCACTTATTTAAGACAGAAACGAACTTTTCCCGGTATTTTTTGTTATAATACGATGTCCGTTGCGAAGCGAACATTCCAGGTTTATTCCAACCTCCATTCGTTCACATCAAAATTTCATACAAGCAGATACTATTCATACAATTATGGGAAAGACAATTATCGTTTCAAACAGGCTACCAGTTAAAATTTCAGAAGAAAATGGTTCATATACTTTTTTTCCAAGCGAAGGGGGATTGGCGACCGGCCTGGGCTCAATCTACCAGAACGGAGAGAATATCTGGATCGGCTGGCCGGGGCTTGAGGTTTCGGACGAAGCGCGTCAGACGGATGTAACCGAAAACCTTAAAACGATGAAGCTTCAGCCGGTTTTCTTAACTCAAAAAGAAATTACTGAGTACTACGAAGGCTTTTCCAATGAGATATTATGGCCGGTGTTTCACTATTACGCATCCACTTATGCTAACTACCAGCAGTCTAACTGGGATTATTATCAATCCGTTAATAAAAAATTCCGGGACGTGGTCCTCAGCGCCGCTGAACCGGGCGACACCATTTGGATCCACGATTACCAGTTGCTGTTGCTTCCCGGCCTGATACGGGCGGAGAGGCCAGATCTTACTATCGGCTTTTTTCTTCATATACCCTTCCCTTCTTATGAAATGTTCCGGCTGATCCCGTGGAGGGCAGAGTTGCTCGAAGGAATAACAGGCGCTGACCTGGTGGGTTTTCATACTTATGACGATGTACAGCACTTTCTTAGCGCGGCCACCCGGATCCTGCCTCTGAACTCCTCTTCAAATATCCTGACAGTAGACGACCGCCCCGTTGTCGCCGAAGCATTTCCTATGGGGATTGACTTTGAAAAGTACTCAGATCTCACGCGTGAGAAAGAGGTTCGTGAACAGATGGAGCATCTCAAAAGCACCTTCAACGGAAACAAGATCATCTTATCTGTAGACCGCCTTGATTACAGCAAAGGTATTTTACAGCGTCTGCAGGCATTTGAACTTTTAATGGAACTTCACCCTGAATATATCGGCAAGATCGCACTGTATATGATCGTGGTGCCATCACGGGACATGGTGCCCCAATACAGGGAGCTGAGAGATGCCATCGACAAGAAGGTTGGGAACATCAATTCAATCTATCGCACGATGGATTGGTCGCCCGTCCTGTATTTCTATCGTTCGTTCCCCATCGAAGCTATTTCTGCACTGTACTCGATGGCTGATATAGCTCTTGTAACACCCATGAGGGATGGAATGAACCTTGTTGCCAAAGAATATGTTGCAAGCCGCACCACCAATAGGGGTGTGCTGGTACTAAGTGAAATGGCCGGTGCCTCAAAAGAACTTATTGATGCTGTAATAGTAAACCCCAATAACATCGGCGACATCACCCGTTCCATTGTAAGGGCGCTGAACATGCCCGAGGAAGAACAGGAGTTCCGGATGCGCCAGATGCGCAGCATCGTGTCAAGGTTCAATATCTTTCATTGGGTAAAGATCTATATGGAGAAGCTGCAGGAAGTCAAAGAACTCCAGCGGTCTATGCAATCAAGGCATGTCGATACCAGCATCGGTAAATCAATCACGAGAATCTACGCAGAGGCCTCCCGCCGGATCATATTCCTCGACTATGATGGCACCCTTGTAAACTTCAATGCTGATATCAATAAAGCGTCGCCCGATGAGGCACTCTACAAATTACTTATGGAGCTAGTTGCCGACAAAGCAAATACGATAGTGCTGATCAGCGGCCGCGATCATGAAAAAATGGAAGAATGGTTTGGTGATACGGGCATCCACATGATAGCAGAACATGGAGTTTGGCAGAAAGCATACGGCAAGAAATGGAAAAGCCTGCGGGGGCTTAGCGATAAATGGAAAGAGGATATCATGCCCATCCTTAACACCTACACTGACCGTACCCCGGGCGCATTTGTCGAAGAAAAAAGCTTCTCACTGGTCTGGCACTATCGCAAAGTCCCGAAAGACCTGGGTGAGTTAAGAGCCTCAGAACTAGTTAACAATCTTGGATATCTTACTCGTGATCGCGGATTGCAATTACTTCCCGGGAGTAAAATCATAGAGGTAAAAAACATGGAAGTGAATAAGGGGAAAGCAACACTTCACCATCTATACAAACAAGACTACGATTTCATCATGGCCATAGGCGACGACCATACTGACGAAGATATTTTCAAGGCCTTACCTGATACTGCCTATACATTTAAGGTGGGCAGCACGATGTCCGCGGCACGATACTATTTGCGTAATACAACTGAAGTCAGGCAATTCCTGAGCCGCCTGGCTAACGCGCCGGTCATTGAGTTTTCAGAACGTATTTTTAAACAAAGGCCGCTTATAAAAAAATAGGCTTGTCCAGTTTGATGGCGATACGGTATGCAGCATTCATCAGGCCTACATGACTATAGGCCTGTGGGAAGTTACCCCACTGGCTGCCAGTTTCCTCATCCACATCTTCGCTGAAAAGCAATAAATGATTCGAGTATTTCAAAAGGTTCTCAAACTCTTTAACGGCCTCGTCGATCCTTCCCACGCAGGCTAATGCTTCCACATACCAGAAGGCACAGATCAGAAAAGTAGTTTTAGGCTTTCCGAAGTCGTCTGAATGAAGATACCTGTAAAATAATCCATTAGGAGTCTTCAGCTCCTTCTCAAGGGCTATCAGGTGATCTTTAGCACGATCTGAGGCCGGATCCAGGTAATTCATCATAATGAGTTGGAGTGTGCTGGCGTCCAGGTGCGGGCTATCAACCGCATGTGCATACACCTTCCGTACCGGGTCGTAGCAATTCTCAATATGAACAGCAGCACGTTCTTTCAGGGCTATCGCTCTTTGCATCAGCTTCTCGTCGCCAATTGCCCGCGCCATTTTTTCGGCAGCAGAGCAACCTGCCCATTGGAAAAGATTGCTGTAGCAGTGCGTATTGGCAATATTCCTGAATTCCCATATTCCCGCGTCTTTCTCATCGATGGTCAGCTCCACTTTTGTAAGCAGATAATCAATCCATCGTGCAGAATCCTTACGCTCCGAAAAAACAAAACGGTGATCAACATACAGTGGCAGCAGAGAAATCAAAACCTGCCCATAAATATCGTTTTGGATATGCTCATAAGCCTGGTTGCCAACCCTGACAGGCTTATTTCCCATGTATCCCTCCAGATGGTCTAATATATTTTCATAAAGATGCTTCTCACCTGTAATTCCATAAAGGGGCTGAAAACGGCCTTTCTCCGAAAAAGAGATATCCGATACATAATTAAAATAGCGTTCCATTTCTTCGAAATGCCCGATATGGCTTAATGAAGAAATTACATAATATGTATCCCGTAGCCAACAATACCGGTAATCCCAATTACGTCCGCTGCCCGGAAATTCAGAAAGACTGGTCGTACTTGCAGCGATGATGGCACCAGTATCTTCATATTGATGGATCTTCAAGACCAAAGCAGACCGGATAACATTCTTTTGAAAGAAAGCCGCAATTGATGAATGCTTGATCCAAAGCCGCCAGTAAGCCACCGTTTCCCGTAAAAATTGCTCTGAGGTATTCGCTAAAGGGGCTTCGAGCGGTTTACCATAGGTCAGCACAAGATATTTGGTTTCGCTTAATACGCTATACTGCTCATCAATTATATAGTTAATAGGTATATTGGTGGTAAGCCGTACTTTTTCCTCAGTTCCGAAGTACTCTATATGGCTGCTCCCCCGCTGCCGGGAAAGGGTTTTTAATCCGTAATCGTATACCGGTTTGCAAACAACCTTGACCCTCGGCGTTCCCTCCAGCACTTCGATCTTCCTGACAAGCATTAACGGCTTGAAATACCGTTCAAACTGGTTGAAACGCGGTGCAAAATCCGTGATCCTATAAACACCTTCCGTAGAAGTGATCACTGTACAAAGCACATTCGTATTTTCCAGGTAGTATTGTTCCGACTGGTAATCGCCCTCAGGCAGGATCGAAAATTCTCCTCCCTTCTCTCTATCCATTAACCCGCCGAAAATAAACGAGCTATCGAAACGCGGCCAGCACAGCCATTCAACATTTGTATTTTTATGTATATGTGCGAGATATGCACAATTTCCTATAAGACCGGTTTGATAGAGGTGGTTCTTCATAAAAAGTATCTGCTCTCAGGATGGGATCGTTCGTTCGAAATATAAACAAGTATTACACCAAATACCGCCAAAAAGTTTTCTAAAACTTACCGGGTTGTCAGAAATCAGCCTTCCACTGCACGGAAACCCACATAGACCCCTGAATCGCGCACAGAATTTTATTTTGCGGTTTTTTTAACTTTAGTATAAATTCATACATTTAGCTTTTTATAAGGAAACGAACGTATGATCATTATTGCAGATGGAGGGTCTACCAAGACCAATTGGTGTTTATTGAATAAAGCTGGTCAAAAAATATACTTTAATACAGAAGGTTATAATCCATATTTTGTAAGTACAAAGTACATTACAGATTCACTTAAAAAAGATCTTCCGTCAGACCTTGAGCTCGACGAAGTAACTGAGGTTAACTATTACGGCGCCGGTTGTTCAACCGAAGACAAGGTAAAAATAGTCGCCGATGCGATGAAAGCCGTTTTTAAAAACGCAAGCATACATATAGGTCATGATCTTTTGGCAGCGGCCAGGGCGCTCTTAGGTTTAGAGACAGGCTTCGCAGCCATTCTTGGAACGGGTACGAATACCGGAGTATACAACGGAAAAGATATTGTACATAATATTGATTCCGCGGCATATATCCTGGGTGATGAAGGCAGCGGCTGCTATATTGGCAAAAAACTGTTGACCGACTATCTTCGTGGCTATATGCCCGAAGTAGTGAGGCAGCGTTTTTGGGAGACTTATAAGCTTACTGTTGACGAAGTAACCGATCGCGTGTATACCCAACCTCTGGCTAACCGCTTTTGCGCCAGCTTCGCAAAGTTCGTTTATGATAATAATGTTCACGCTGAATACTCAAGGGCCATTGTAAAAACATCCTTTGTCGACTTCTTCGAAAATCTTGTAAGCCATTATCCTAATTATAAAGATTATACATTCAATTGTATCGGCTCTGTAGGATACAATTTCAGGAATGTGCTTGAAGAAACTGCAATAGAATATGGAATGAAAGTTGGAAAGATCATCCGTTCACCAATAGATGACCTTGTTCGATATCATGTTGAGCTGGCACCGAGGAAGAGGGCGTAGTTAGTATCCATTTACATGGCCGGGAATTACTGCCTAAGTAAATTACTTCCCGAATGATAGCTCCTTCTGGAACAACCTCGCATATTTTCTTTTATCGAATTTATAAAGCTTGGCCGCACGGTACGAAACACCCCGCTGCTTTTCATCAAGCTCTTTTAAGATCCCATAATTAAGCATCTTCTTTCGGAAATTACGCTTATCCAGCTTCTTATTAAGTATAACTTCATAAAGATGCTGCAACTGTGTCAACGTAAATTTCTCGGGAAGTAACTCAAATGCAATTGGCTGGTAGCTTATCCGCGTCCTGATCTTGCCAAAGGCCCGCCCAAAGATCTGATCGTGGTCGAATGCAAGATTAGGAAGCTCCGCGATCGGTTTCCAAACCGCCTTCCTGGCATAATCGGTAACCGGAACGGGCTTTAATTCCTTATTCCCACTAAGCCGGATCATCGCATAATAACCAACGGTGACCACCCGCCCCTGCGGGTGCCGGTTAACATCGCCAAAGGTGTAGAACTGATCCATATATATCCCTTTAAGGCCGGTTAGTTCATACAAGATCCGTTCAGCTGCAGTATCCAGGCTTTCATCCTGTTCTACAAGATATCCGGGGAGTGCCCACCAGTCTTTAAAGGGCTCAGCATTACGTTCAATCAGCAAAACTTTAAGCTCACCCTCATCGAATCCAAAAATCACGCAGTCTATTGAAAATACCGAATCGAATTTGGGCAGAATTGTTTCCACGGGGTAGCATTAATTAAAAGACTAAATATATAAGGATTAAAAGTAAAGGGTGAAAAAATCTGGCAAAAATTACTTAGTGTAAAAAATACACCCTATCTTCGTTGAGATCAATAAAGATTAATATTGTCGGAAATAAAAAAAATAGGCGTTTTTACGTCCGGAGGCGACGCGCCGGGCATGAATGCATGTATCCGGGCCGTTGTCAGAACTGCAATATTTAAAAATATCGAAGTGGTGGGGATCCGTCAGGGATACCAGGGAATGCTTGAATGCAATTTTTGGGACATGACGGCCAGAGACGTTGGTAACATTATCCATATAGGTGGCACTATTTTAAAAACAGCGCGATGCCTTGAGTTTAAAACTGCCGAGGGCACAAAAAAAGCCTATGAAAATCTGAAAGCCCACGGGATAGACGCCCTTGTAGCAATTGGCGGTGATGGGACAGCGAATGGCGCCGACCGGCTCTCGAGGACGTTTGATATTCCGGTAATGTGCATACCCGGCACGATAGACAACGATCTTAACGGATCTGACTTCACACTTGGTTTTGATACTGCCACAAATACAGTTATCGAAGCAATCGACAAGATCAGGGATACAGCCGCATCACACGACCGCCTATTTTTTATCGAAGTTATGGGGCGTGATTCGGGTTGCATCGCACTTCATGCGGGTATCGCCGGAGGTGCGGAAGCCGTACTTCTTCCCGAAAGGGAAACCGCTATAGATGAGCTGATAGAGAAGCTTTCGAGCCAGGCAAAGAACAAGAAAACGTCAAGCATAGTGATCGTTGCAGAGGGCGATAAAAACGGAGGCGCCTATCATGTTGCCGCCCGTGTAAAAGAAAAATTTGATTTTTACGACAGTAAAGTCACTATATTAGGGCATTTACAAAGAGGTGGCAGTCCGAGCAGTTTCGACCGTATTTTAGCCAGCAGACTGGGTTTCGCTGCTGTTAAGGCGTTATTAAATGGCAGGACCCGTCAGATGGTAGGCCTTCGCGGCAACGCAATAGTGCTTACTCCTCTTGAAGAAGCATTAAATATTTCCCATTTCAAGCTTGAGGATGATCTGCTGGAAATGATAAATGTATTATCAATATAGTTATATGATTGCGGTAGTTTATAGCGGGTCGAGATTTGCAGATTGGAAGTTGGCTGAAAGAGGAAAGATCGTTTCAGAATTTAAAACTCAGGGGATCAACCCGTTTTTTAGTGACAAGAACTCAATAAATCAACTACTTAACAAGAACGTTCAGCTAATCAATAATGCTGAAAAAATAAATTGGGTTTATTTTTTCGGTGCAGGCGCATCCTCACCGGAGAGACAAAAAATTATATCCGAGTCTTTTGGATCATTCTTCAGATATAGCCGCGTGGTGGTTGATCATGACCTGAAAGCTGCTGCACTGGCAGCCTGCGGCGACGAACGCTGCGTCCTGGGCATTCTCGGCAGCGGGTCAAATGCCGCTTATTTCGACGGGAAAAAAGTCCATAGCAACAATTTTGGATTAGGGTATATTCTCGGTGACGAAGGCTCTGCGAACTGGCTTGGCATAAATTTGCTTAAGGCTTTCCTGAATGAAAAGATCCCATCTGATTTCGAAAAGCTGTTTCTAAAAAAATATGACCTGGACAGGACACAAATCCTCGATAAAGTTTACAGACAGCCACAACCGGCCTTATTTTTGAGCTACTTTTCTGATTTCCTAATGGATCACCGAAATGATACCTTTGTAAAGCAGCTGGTGCTCTGCGGCTTTGATGCTTATTTTAAGACCTATATCATTCCGCTCAAAAAACAGTATCCCGGCGCGCCCGTACACATCGTCGGAACGGTGGCTTCAGGCTTTGAAGACTATCTGCGTGAGTCTGCTACAAATAACGGCTTAAAAATCAACTCCGTGATTAAGGAACCGATATATAACTTATTAAAATATTACTCTAACAAAAATTAATAAACATGAAAACGGCATGAGCTTACCATTTCAAAAACCAAACAAGCTCATGCAAGCCCGTCCGAATGGTTTGGCCGGGCGGACTTCATATCCGCTAAAAAATAAAAATAAAACAAAATGAAAATAGGAATCAATGGATTTGGCCGGATTGGCCGTTTAGCTTTCAGAGCTGCAATTGAACGTGAAGGTGTCGACGTAGTAGGCATCAACGACCTTGTTGAACCAGATTATATGGCATATATGCTAAGGTATGATTCAACTCACGGGCAGTTCAAAGGCTCGATCGAAGTTAAAGACGGTAACCTTGTTGTAAACGGTAAAACCATTCGCGTAACCGCAGAGAAAGATCCTTCCAATCTAAAATGGAATGAGGTAGGCGCAGAGGTTATCATCGAATCAACCGGCTTGTTTTTAACCCAGGCCGATGCTCAAAAGCATATCGATGCAGGCGCAAAAAAAGTAGTGCTTTCTGCTCCGGCAAAAGATGATACTCCTACGTTTGTAATGGGCGTAAACCATAAAGAACTGACAGCAAGTCAGAATATCGTTTCAAACGCCTCATGTACCACCAACTGCCTTGCCCCACTGGCTAAAGTCCTGCATGATAATTTCGGCATCGTTGAAGGATTGATGACTACTGTTCACGCGGTTACAGCAACTCAAAAAACTGTTGACGGCCCGTCTGCTAAAGACTGGAGAGGCGGAAGAGGCGCGTATCAAAACATTATACCATCATCAACCGGCGCGGCTAAGGCGGTAACCCTTGTTATTCCTGAACTGAAAGGAAAACTTACAGGAATGTCTTTCCGTGTACCTACAGTCGATGTATCTGTAGTAGATTTGACAGTTCGCCTGGATAAAGGTGCAACTTACGAGCAGATCAAGAAGGTTATGAAAGATGCTTCTGAAGGTGAACTGAAAGGCATCATGGGTTATACTGAAGACGACGTTGTTTCGACAGACTTCCTGGGAGATGCCCGTACATCTATTTTCGATGCAAAAGCCGGGATCGCGCTGAATGATAATTTTGTAAAAGTTGTTTCCTGGTATGATAATGAATGGGGTTATTCAAATAAATTGATTGACCTGGTTCAGCTGGTTGGATCAGTTAAATAAAAATAGGATTGATAGGATTGTAGGATTAATAGGATGTTGGGCGGAGAGTTCAATGTCATTGCGAGCGGAAGCAAGGATGCTGGGCGGAGATGCGCCGTATTTTTCATTGCGAGCGGAAGCAAAATTTTTAATACAACCGAAGCCCTGCTTAATTTATAGAGCAGGGCTTTTTTTTGAGAACCCAGAGCAGCTTATCAGGACCAGATTCGCTGACTCCGAAGGAGTCAGATCTTTATAGAAAATTATTTAGTACGTTTTCCCGACCCCGAAGGTGGTCGCCCGGATGAACACCGTTCGGACAGGGTCGCATGTTTATAGATAACGTTGTTCATCTTACCCGACCCCGACGGGGTCGTATATTTATAGTAACCGGTGTTCCCGGGCAAATCGACCCCGAAGGGGTCGTATGTAATACAACGACACATGCGACCCCGTCCGAACGGTGTTCATCCGGGCGGGCACCTTCGGGGTCGGGGTGTCGGGCCGGAAAGATGTTCTATAAACATTTGACCCCTTCGGGATCGTTATCTACAGACCACTCGGTGAAACAATGTCAACCAAAATCCTGGATCCTTTAAATAATAACATTGGACGCAGCGGTGGGGTTTTTGCTTCCATTTCCTATTTTTATCTTCATAAAATGTGAAACTTCGATGAAAAAAGTCTCCTGGGGAATTATCGGCTGCGGTGATGTTACAGAAGTAAAGAGCGGCCCGGCCTTCAACCTTGTGCCAAATTCAGAATTAACTGCCGTGATGCGGCGTGATCCAGGAAAAGCAGAGGATTATGCAAAACGTCATGGTGTTAAAAACTGGTATTCTGATGCTGGTGAGCTGATCAATGACTCTGCCGTAAATGCCATCTATATAGCCACGCCTCCCGCCTTTCATGAAGCCTATACGCTGCAGGCCTTCAAAGCTGGCAAGCCAGTTTATGTGGAGAAACCCATGGCCCTGGATTCATCCGAATCGCTGCGGATGGCAGAGGCAGCCGCCAGATATTCCTGCAAGTTAAGCGTTGCTCACTACCGGCGTGCTCAGCCACGATTTCAAAAAGTCCGGCAACTGCTGCAGGAAAAATCAATAGGTGATGTCATTTCGGTAAACCTTCAATTACACCAGGCTTATCAGCCCGGGACGGAGAACACCTGGCGTACCAACCCTGCAATATCAGGGGGCGGTTTGTTTCATGACCTGGCACCGCATCAGATCGACCTGATGGTCTATTTTTTTGGATTCCCGCTGGATGTTAAAGGCAGTTCGCTGAACCGGGCGAATCTGTATGATGCGGATGACTATGTACACGCTGAACTTCTGTTTAAGAATAATATCCGTTTTAGAGGAATGTGGGACTATAACGCCCGGCTTGAAGATGAGTTGGATATCTGCGAAATAACGGGAACACAGGGTACAATCCGGTTTGCTGTGTTCAGCGATTTATGCGAACTGGTTAAAGATGGTCAAACCAAGGTTCTTGAGTTCGATCATTTGCCTCATGTTCAGCAGCCTATGATTGAGGCCGTTGTAAAGCATTTTCTTGATGAAGGGCAGAACCCCTGCCCGGCAGCAGATGCTGTTGAAGTGATGAAGATAATTGATAAAGTTACGGGGAAGATCAACTAGCAATTTGTCAATGAGTAAATCACTGGTGTCCGGTTAAAAAGTTTTGCTGTCGACCCCGACGGGGTCGTATATTTATAGTAACCGGTGTTCCCGGGCAAATCGACCCCGAAGGGGTCGTATGTAATACAACGACGCATGCGACCCCGTCCGAACGGTGTTCATCCGGGCGGGCACCTTCGGGGTCGGGGTGTCGGGCCGGAAAGATGTTCTATAAACATTTGACCCCTTCGGGGTCAGCGCTAATGGCGATTTAATAAGGGGTTTGCTTTTTAAACCTTATCAAAAAACGGTCAATCTAAAGCACAAGAGCATATTTATCAAGAACTTAATGTTAACCCGGACGCTAGTGATGAGTAAATTAGCAAATGGTGGTGATCAGTACAGCAATCACACTCGTCAAAATTGCAATCGTGCCGAATACACTTACACTAAGGTGACTTATGCCCAATAAAAAAACGACACGAACTAAGCGGATCATCAGGGCTGAAATATCTAAAGATCGTAACTGATAAATTTTATCAAAATTCGAGATGCTGCGGCAGACTAAAAACACCACCAACAACGGCGTCAAACAAACAGGCTATTTTACGCGTCCTGTTTCTTATGTAAGTATTCCCCGCATCAGGCAGAATATTTCCTTAGAGAGCTTTATTTTAGCTTAATACAGGGACTTGTCTGAAAACATGTCATCGTTCATTGTGAATTTTGCGATTCGAGATCTTTAGAATACTTTCCTGCCACCTTCTTCGTACCTTCCTCGTACCTTCTTTGTCTATTATTTGCCTGACGTTGGTTAAAATGGCTTTCGAGACGAAGAAGTGACGAAGAAGGCACAAACAAAACCTCTTTTTTAGACTATTTTCTGATCTGGTATAAAAACACGCTTGATTTCAAAAAGCCGCCGATAGCTTTTTACGGTAAAATGGGAAATTCAGGGAAGGTCACCCGCAGTCAACAGGGACACGATAAAAAGCCTGGTACTTACACTAAGTACTACTTAATCTGCCCGTTTAAGAACCATCCCTCCCAGTGGCGGCAAATTCATCAATCCCGATTGCTTCTTTCCATGCCAGGAGATCTCTTCAGAAATGATCATTTCTTCCCTAACAAAGCCACTCCCATAAAACTTCTGATCATCTGAATTGAGAATGATTTGCCATTTACCCTCGGCTGGCAAACCTATGCGCCAGGTAGTCCTCGGCACTGGCGTTAAGTTGAGAACTATAAGCAGGTCCCTGGCTCGCTCGTTGCCTTTACGGGAGTAAACCAATACCGAATTTTCGGAATCCCCCCCTTCTATCCATTCAAAACCGGTACTTTCAAAACTCTTCTCATACAATGCTGGCTCGGAAGTATATAGCTTATTCACAGATTTTACCATTTCGCTAACACCCTGGTGCGGCGTGTGCTCAAGTAAATGCCAGTCGAGTGAACGGTTAAAATCCCATTCAGCGCTCTGGCCGATCTCATTACCCATAAACAGGCACTTTGTTCCGGGATGCGTGAACATATACAGGTACAGCAAGCGGAGATTGGCAAATTTTTGCCAGTCATCCCCCGGCATGCGATTAAGAAGCGATCCTTTTCCGTGTACAACCTCGTCGTGTGAAAAGGGCAGCATAAAATTCTCTGTAAAGGCGTATTCTGTGCTGAACGTGATCCTGTTATGATGGTATTTACGATGAACCGGGTCTCTGGAAAAGTAATCCAGCGTATCGTTCATCCAACCCATCATCCATTTCATACCAAAACCAAGCCCGCCGGCATAAGTAGGCTTGCTGACACTGGGAAAGGCAGTAGATTCTTCAGCAATAGTCTGAACATCGGGAAAATGGCCGTAGACCGCCTCATTGAACTCTTTCAGGAAACTTATCGCTTCCAGATTTTCGTTACCTCCGTATTCATTGGGGATCCACTCTCCTCCTTCCCGGGAATAATCGAGATACAGCATTGAAGCTACGGCATCTACACGCAGACCATCAGCATGATAGCGGTCAAGCCAGAAGATCGCATTACTGATTAAAAACGATCTCACTTCGTTACGGCCATAGTTGAAGATATAGGATTTCCAATCGGGATGGAACCCTTTTTTCATATCGGCATGTTCGTATAAATGAGTACCGTCAAACCGGTAAAGGCCGTGCTCATCGCCCGGAAAGTGCGACGGAACCCAGTCGAGTATCAGGCCGATATCATTTTGGTGCAGTTGCTCAATGAGGTACATGAAATCCTGAGGTGTTCCAAACCGCGATGTCGCAGCAAAATAACCCGTGATCTGATAACCCCAGGAAGGATAAAAAGGGTGTTCCATCATAGGCAGGAACTCAACATGCGTAAAACCCATCTCCTTCAAATAAGGAATCAGCTTCGCTGCCATTTGGCGATAACTTAAGAATTCATTGGGCGACTCCATGCTTCTGGCCCATGACCCGAAATGCACCTCATAAACTGACATGGGTTTATTCAGTGCGTTTCTCTCGTAACGCGACTTCATCCACGATTCGTCCTTCCATTCATACCAGGTATCCCAAACGATCGAGGCAGTTGAGGGCGGCTCCTCCCATCTGAGAGCAAATGGATCTGCCTTCTCCAGGCTTTCGCCTGTATTAGAGTTAATGACATATTTATAAACCTCACCGGTGCCCACGCCCGGGATAAAGGTTTCCCATATGCCTGAACCATCCCATCGTACAGACATGGGATGTGATGACCGGTTCCACCCGTTGAAATTTCCTTCAACCGATACCTGCCGGGCATTCGGAGCCCACACGGCAAAATAAGTACCGTCAAGGCCGTCGTGAGTTACAACATGAGAACCGAACTTCTCATATAGCTTGTAATGTTTACCGGCCCTGAAGAGACTGATATCAAAATCTGAAAACCGTGAGTACCATGCACGGGGCTCTACGGCAGGAACAGGTACCGGCAGAACATGAGGTTGATCTTTTTTGGCCATATTGCTATATCACAGGTAGAACTAAGCACGTATGAATATACCGGTTTATCACAAAGATCAGGCAATAATTTCAATGCGTTTAAAGTTCTTATGGGATTTTATCCTTACACGTTTGAGTTCGTCAAAGCTAAGGTCGCCCACATATTCCTTTCCATCGATATAAACCTTTGCCGGTGTAAACGGAAGACCAATTACCTTTAGATCGTAAGTCTCATACCTTGGTGTGAACAGACCTTCAATAGACTGCGTAATGGTCATAGAAGCAGTGTCGCCCTTAACTACATACTTCTTTTCAAGATAGATATCCTGCTCAAAGGCAAACGTATCATCATGATCCTCGAAATAGAATGAGTTGGCTTCATAGTCTGAATAGTAGATCTGAAACATCAATTCATCAATTTCAAACTCACCCACGTACTGCATTAAGGGTGATTCGGGAATCACTGACCCCGCCTTCACAAATATCGGCATAGAGTCGATCGGGGCTTCCGCCGTATGTTCTTGTCCGCCTTCAAGCAGATCGTGTGTCCAGTAATTGTACCATTTGCCTGCAGGCATGTACACCTGTTTGGTGACGGCTCCCGGATCACTGACCGGTGCTACAAGTATCTTATCGCCAAACGTGAAGAGATCCTGGATACTATGGGTATGAAGGTTCGCCTGTTCCTGCATAACCAGCGGCCGCAGAATAGGGAAATTATGTTTATGGTGCTCCCAGAAAACCGAATAGATATAAGGCATTAAACGATATCGCAGTTCGATGAACTTACGGTTTATTGCTTCGAACTCTGATCCGAAACTCCAGGGCTCACGCTCAGCCGTGTCACCAGCCGAATGTGCGCGCATAAAGGGAGAAAATACGCCCATCTGGATCCACCTTGTAAACAATTCGGCATCCGGCTCGCCGCTGAAGCCGCCAATATCAGTGCCGCAGAAAGATAGCCCGGACATCGATAATCGCTGCAATTGTACGATCCCTATTTTCAGATGTTCCCAGGAAGCCACATTATCGCCAGTCCAGACAGAAGCATAACGCTGGACTCCCGAATATCCGGCACGTGTTATAGTAAACGGCCGCTTATTTTTCTGTAATCGCTTTAATCCTTCGTAGGTGGCCCTTACCATCTGCATGCCATAAACATTATGGGCTTTGCGGTGTGATCCGTGGAACCCATCGTAATTATGTCTCACATCATCCGGAAATGTTCCAGCCCCGAACACCGCAGGCTCATTCATATCGTTCCATACACCGGCAACGCCGGCATCAACCAGCTCTTTGAAAAGCCCACCCCACCATGTCCGCACTTTGGGATTGGTAAAATCAGGGAACTGGCAACGCCCCGGCCAGACATGGCCTTCCATGAAGTAATCGTCGCAGCGCCTGCAGAAATAATTATTCTGCTTCCCTTCCTTGAAAACGCTATAATTCTCATCCACGCGGATTCCCGGGTCTATGATGACTACGGTTTTAAAGCCGTCATCAGACAGTTCTTTGATCATCTTTGCCGGATCCGGAAAATATTTCCTGTTCCAGGTAAAACAACGATATCCATCCATGTAATCAATGTCAAGATAGATCGCATCGCAGGGAATCTTCCGTTCCCGGAAATTACGGGCGATATCCTTTACCTTTCGTTCGGGAAAATAACTCCACCGGCATTGATGGAAACCTAAAGCCCATTTCGGGGGCATCTGATGTGTTCCGGTTAGTTTATGGTAGCTCTTGACAACATCCATCATGTGGGGGCCATGGATATAATAGTATTGCATCTCGCCGCCGTCCGCCCAGAAGCTTATCTTATCGGAATCTTCCTGCGCGAAATCAAAATGACTTTTAAACGTATTGTCAAAGAAAATACCATAACTGGTACCATCCGTTACCCCCATATAAAATGGGATGGTACGGTATAACGGCTGCTGCCCCTTGCCGAACGAGTAAGCATCGGTATTCCAATTTACAAACCTGCTTCCGCGAAGGTTAAGATCGCTGGACTTGTCACCCAGCCCATAAAACGCCTCATTTGGCTGGCATTTTTTGGTCGCATATACATAGTATCCGCCGAAGTCGGCATTTTCCTCCCAATGCATCGGCTTCAGGTCTTCATTTATCACTTTACCCTGAATGTCTTCGAAAGAGACAGTGAAGTCACTTTTACGGACGATACATGCAACCAGGTTAGTTTCAACCCGGTACGAATCCGGCGTATCTTCGAGCCTGAATACAGTTACCTTATGATCGGCAGGCTCAACGCCGTACGAAAACTCATCGAGAAATACACTTTGAGGAGCCAGCCTAACCCTGATAATTTCATCACTTATAACCCGTACTTCAACCTTGGCCTGAGTATCTGAAAAATAGAAGCTGTTTCCTTCCTGAATATAATTTGTTACTGCAGAAAGATATTTTTTCACAATGGGCTCGAGCCCCACTACCGGATTGTTCACATGCTGCATATCGTTTTCTAAGTTATCGATATCCAATTCCGTACTCACTGGTTCCTTACTTACATCCATATTTTTACGTTTTTATCATCAGTAGCGTCTGGTAAAAAATTGGTGCGAACTTTTCTATAAACATGTGACCCCGTCCGAACGGTGTTCATACGGGCGGGACACCTTCGGGGTCAACCTCTGTTTCTGTTTTTATCGGAGTTACCCCGTTTTCAATTCACAAGGTACGCCGGCCCTGATACCTAATACTAAACCACCGGGACAAAATAGCAGTTTAGACAGATAGTAAGAAATAAATATCCCATTTATCATTAACAATAAGTCCCGCTCCAAACGAACGGAACAGGACTTATAACTGGTGGTCAGTGGTCCGTAATCAGTGATGACATACCTTTACTGATTACTGATCACTGATTACCTAGTTACTTGATCACTGACCACTGATTACTGATCACTAACCACTGATCACTTGACCACCATCACTACTGATTAAATGTGAAACCTACATAATACATTCCACCCATCAGCGGGTTACCGTACGATGTAGTATAATATTTATTCAGAAGATCCGAGGCTCCAATCTTAATTACTGACTTCACGCTAGGGATCTTAAGATTTACCTGTGCATCGACGGTACCAAAGGCCGGTACATCGCCTGAAGCGAAAGAGGAAGTCCAGTAGAATGAGTCCTGCCACCTGTATGATGCATTAAAACCTACGTTTTTAACCACTTCACGACTGGCCAGGCCAAGATTGTAGCGTATAGTAGGCGTATTGAAGTCATTGACATAAGTTGCAGGAATATCACCGATTTCATTATATGAAACGTTTCCGTTAAGATTAAACTTCCCAATCATATAATCCATACCAAGAGCAGCACCGTAAGCTGTAACTTCTCCGGCTGCGTTTACCGGAACACCAAACCTGGTGAAGACGTTAGAGACATTTTGATAGACATCGACCGCAGTGATGAAATCTTTATACTGGTTATAATAACCGTATGCATCAATCAGAACGTTGGCGCCGAGCAGGCCTTTATAACCGAGCTCGTAAGCCTTTACACTCTCCGGCCTTACACCTTTTGGATCAAAGGTATAGGTTTGTAACAATGCAGGGTTAGGTGCACCCGCAGAAGCCGACGCGAGGAATGCACGGTAGCTGACATCGGTATAAGGTTTGTTTGTATACAGGCTATATTTTGAGAGACTTTCGGGTAAACCGCCGATCAAACGTGTGGCACCTCCAAGAACTGCCAGATCAATATACTGATTCTGTGTTGTTGGGTTACGGTATCCTGTTTGAAACGATGCACGGATGTTGTTGTTAGGGGCAACAGTTAAAACCCCGGTAACTCTTGGCGTGAAACGGCCCTCGAAGTTCATGCTCTTATCATAGCGTCCGGCAAGCGTCAGTTTAAATATATCGCCAAGTTTCTTTCCCATCTGCACGAAACCGCCGTATTCATTGATATCAATTTCGCGATTCAAATCGTCAAAGATAGTACCGCCGGAGTTAAGGTCATAAACACGGTAAGATGCCCCCACCTGAAGCTCAATTTTATCCTTAAGAAGATTAGTGAAATTATACATTCCCTCATAATGCCACAAGTTCGAGTTATCATCAAATTTCGCTCCCGCCCCTGAACTGATCGTTGAGTTCATGATCTTTTCTTTTGCGGCATTAAACTGGGGGGAACCTACTTCATAACGACCCACATCCGCTGCAGAACGGGCGAGACCGTGAGCCTGCATATCAGGAGCACCCGCAGCACGGGCTCCAACGTAGTTACCTACATACTGAGGGAACCATGTTGAATTGCTTTTTGAAGTTTCGTTAATATAAACACCCAGGATCGAAGAAATATATGAATCACCTGAACGCTCCTGGGTAGTGTAGCCACGCAGCATGAAATCCTGGCCTTTTAATTCTAATTTATACTGCCCGATACTGAAGTTCCTTAATGAATATCGATCAGATCCGGTATAGACAGATGTACCAGCTCCCCAATTAACCTGTGCAATTGCCTCGACCGTGTTACTCAGCTTATAATGAAGTGAATTTGATGTTTTGAAAGACCTCGCATCATAATCAACCAGGTCTTTCTCCATATAGCCTGTTCTTGAAACTGATTGATCAGGAATTAAGCCTGCCCGTAAACCTATATTAAAGGGAATAGCATTTTGAATAGCTGGCCGCAATGCAGCAGGGAAACCACCCAGGAATGTGCCGATTTGAGTTGGCGTTGCAGTAACAGGCAAGGAGGCCGTAATAACCGCATTAATGTTTGGAATAAGTCCGCCAGACGCTGCTGCAATACCTGCTGATGTAGCAGTAAGAACGTTGTTTGCCACGTTCCGCATATTTACGCTTACTTCGTCACCATATACGTTTATACCATCATAATTAGGATCCGTACTTCTGCTGCCGGCTTTCTGGGTACGTGAGTTTCTATCGAAATTAGTGTAGTTTGTCGCCTGCCAGTCATCTGCCGTTAACAATGAAACCGTAGTTTTAACAGCAAATTTATTCCATGCTTTAGCAAATCGCACACCTGCTTCCTGAAATGGCCTGGCTTTTTGATTCGGATCGTTGAGGTGGTTTAAGCCGGTTTTTAATTGAAAACTAACGCCCTGGGAAGTATATGGGCTTTTAGAAGTCAGGAGCATCGTACCGTTGATACCGCCAGCTCCGTAAAGTGCTGATGAAGCGCCTGGCAGAAGCTCAACATTATCCACATCAAGCTCACTCATACCGATAATATTACCCACTGCAAAATTCAAGGCGGGAGCCTGATTGTCCATTCCATCAACGTACTGATTGAAGCGGGTGTTACCGTTCGCATTGAATCCGCGGGTGTTAACAGATTTGAATGTTAAACTCTGGGCGCTCAGTTCCACGCCCTTTAAATTAGTTAATGCATCATAAAAAGACGGGGATGCTGTTTCCTTGATAGCTGAAAGGCCAACACGCTCAATCGACACCGGTGATTCCAATATCTTTTCCGGCGTGCGGGACGCTGCTATAACAACTTCCTGCCCCAATATCGACTGGGCTTCCATCGAAATTAACAGAGCCGCTGACGACGAAGTAACAACCTGTTCAACTGTTCTGTAGCCCAGGTAGCTCACCACGATGGTGAAAGGCACCGCTGCTGGAGTTGAAAGCGTAAACTGCCCGCTTTCATTTGTAGAAGTACCGCCCGACATCCCTTTAACTGTTACCGAAACACCCGGAAGTGTTTCTCTTGTTAAATTATCCGTCACAGTCCCCGAAATGGTGATATTCTGGGCAAATACCATGCTCGTAGCCGCTGCAAATACAATCAATATGCAAGCCAGACGGGTGAAAACTCTACTCATAATTGTCAGATTAGTTTTTGGTTATTTTAATTGTATTTATAAACTTAAGTAGAATTTTGATTCTGGCAAGCACTTTCAATTAATTTTTTTATGCTTGCATAGTATTATTAGTCGCTTATTTATCATAAATTAACATTTTGATAAAATTAAATATTAAGACTACAACAACATTCTGAGATCATTTTGTAACTTTTAACCGGGACAATCCCGCTTCGTAAATGAAAATTATCAAAGCCATTCTTTCTTCAGCACTTGCTTTAATATTGGTTGTCTCCCTGAATAGCAAGTTCGGCGACATCCCTCCTTTAGGTAAGTTCCTTGATCCTTTCCGGGGATTCTGGAAAAACGCTGAAAACAGAAAAATAAATCCCGAGCGTAACTTGAAAGTGGATGGGCTGCACGGACCGGTTGAAATTAAATTTGACGAACGCATGGTGCCCCACATATTTGCCGGCAATAATTACGATCTGTATTTCGCCCAGGGATACGTGACAGCCAAGGACAGGCTTTGGCAGATGGATTTTCAGACGCGATTTGCTTCAGGCCGGCTGTCTGAAGTAGTGGGTTCGAAAGCTATTGAACTGGACCGGTACCAGCGGCGGATGGGAATGACCTATGGTGCCGAAAACATGGTGAAGACCATGATGAAGGATCCGGTGATCAAGGAAATTATGGAAGCCTATGCAGCAGGGATAAACGCTTACATCCATTCGCTCAAGCCGGGCCAATACCCGTTAGAATATAAGCTATTGAACTATATCCCTGAAGATTGGACCCCGTTGAATTCGGCGCTGTTACTAAAACTCATGTCGGCCACGCTTGCCGGCGGATCTAATGAATTCTACATGAGCAATATTCTGAATAAATATGGACCGGAAATTACCCGGGACCTCTTTCCGGACTATCCATTTCGTGAGGATCCGATCATACCCGCTGGAACGAATTGGGATTTCACCCCGGGTGTTCCCCCAAAAAAACCCGAAGTACTAAGCAACAACAAAAAAACTTACAATATCAAAACACGTGAACTTGAAGACGGTATTGGCAGTAATAATTGGGCGGTAGCAGGTGCAAAATCTGCGAGCGGATACCCGCTGCTGGCTAACGATCCTCACCTTGACATTACCCTGCCGTCAATATGGTACCAGATACAACTGGTATCTCCGGACCTCAACACCTGCGGGGTATCCATCCCAGGCTCGCCAGGGGTCATCATCGGATTTAACAAGGACGTAGCCTGGGGTGTTACAAATGTTGGTGCTGACGTGCTGGACTGGTATAACATTGAATTTAAAGACGCGACAAAAAAAGAATATTGGTATAATAACAAATGGAATGAGGTGAAGGTTAGAGTAGAAACCATCGAAGTTAAAGGCGGCGAGACCATAACCGACAGCATCTATTATACTCACCACGGACCTATTGTTTATACCAGTGAACAAAGACCTGAAAAATTCTCGAAAATCAACAACATCCCCACCGGGCATGCATTGCGGTGGGTAGCGCATGACGGTTCAAATGACGTCAGAACCTTTTATGAATTAAACAAGGCGAAAAACTATACGGACTATCGTAAAGCTCTTACCCACTATTCGGCACCTGCACAAAACTTTATTTTTGCCAGCGTCGAAAACGACATCGCAATCACTCCTAATGGATATTTTCCAATGAAGTGGAAGGGCCAGGGGAAATTCCTTATGGACGGCTCTGACCCTGCGAACGACTGGCACGGCAGGATCCCTGCGGAGCAAAATCCGACGGTTAAAAACCCCGCGCGGAATTTCGTGAGCTCTGCGAACCAATTCCTGACTGATCAGAGTTATCCTTATTATATCAATTGGGAATTTGCAGCATACGAACGCGGGCATAGGATCAATAAACGCCTGGCCGTAATGACACAGGCAAATGTAGACAGTATGAGAAATCTGCAAAACGACAATTACAGCATACTCGCTGAAAATATTCTGGCGACACTTGTCTCACTTGTTAACACCGAAAAGTTAAATGCCAGCCAGCGCGAAGGGTATGAAATCGTCAGTAAGTGGAACAAGTTTTTTAATGCGGAAGAGATTGGAGCAAGTATTTTCGAACTATGGCATAAAAGCCTGGCTAAAGAGATCTGGGAAGATGATCTGGGTAATCCTAAAACTCCAATGCGCTATCCTTCCCGCGACAGAAACGTTCATCTTTTACTCAATGAGCCAAATTCTCCGTGGTTTGACAATGTTCATACGGCAAAAAAAGAAACCCGGGCAGACGCGGTAAATGCCGCATTCAGATTCGCTATTGACAGTCTTGAAAGAAAATACGGGCCTCTGAAAAAGGAGTGGCAATGGGGAAATGTGAAGCACACGAATGTTCCCCACCTGGCAAAAGTCGCCGGCTTTGGGTCCAAATTCCTGAATAACGGCGGGTCTAAATCTTCGGTCAATGCGATGAGTGAAAATAACGGGCCATCATGGCGTATGATCGTCGCCCTGGGCAAAGAGGTAAAAGCTTATGGCGTCTTTCCCGGGGGAGCATCAGGCAACCCGGGAAGTTACTATTATGACAACATGGTAGATACCTGGTCGGAAGGAAAACTTAATGAATTGGTTTACCTGAAATCGAAGGACGAGAAACGGGCGGGTATTATAAGTACGTGGAAACTATCTGATTAGTTGTACGTTATACGTTTTACGTTGTAAGTTGCTGGGTGTTTAGGTATGACGGAGAAAGTTAAAGAGCAGAACGCACTTTGTGGATTAATGAGATTAACATTGCCTTGATTTCATTTATATTATCATTTAAGACGCGATGCTCTTCTTTTGGTAAATATCCAAGGTCTTTTGATAAAAGCAGAAAATATTCAGCTTCATTCGCAGACCCTAATGCAATATTTAGAAAATTGCTAAACTCCTTTTGAGTATTCTTACCACAGCCTTCCGCAATATTAGCAGGAATTCCCGATGAGCACCGCCTTAGCTGATTTGTCAAAGTGTATAACTCCTCTTTGGGGAACACTTTGGTAACATGATAAATTCTAAGAGCAAACTGATGAGCCTTTTCCCAAACCTTTAGTTCTTTATAATTCTGCATATACAGCAAACCTAGCGAACATAAAGTGTTACACAGGAATTGACTTATTAAGCGGTAGGTTCGGTTGTGTATCCGTTCAGAACGTAAAACTTTATCCGTCCAACTTACAACGTATAACTTACAACGTACAACTCTACTGTACCAGCAGATTACATCCACGAATATCACTATTATCAAATCGTCCCAAAACTTCAAAAGTCCCCCCTTCGAAAGTTTTTCCGAGATCCTGAACAGCTATAAAAGAACAGGAATTAATATTAGCCAGATCGGTCACATTAATTCCCCCCGTTTGTCCATGGCTTAAAAGTTCCAGCGGGTCGTTGGTATCACGGATGCTTACCCTCATCCAGGGCGGGCAGTGAAAAATCCCGGCTCCCTTTGAATAAGCTTGTGATAAGAGCTCAGTCATTCCATATTCTGAATGTATTACGGGAACTCCAAAGCCACTGCATAATATTTCGTGCAGTTCTGTTCGTACCATTTCGCGCCGCTTACCCTTCATTCCGCCGGTTTCCATAACTATCAACTCAGGAAAGTCGACAGAATGGCCCTCCGCAAAATCCAGCAGAGCATAGGTCACGCCTATTAATATCGTGTGAGTTTTTGTACTCTTCAGGTGAAGCAGAGTGTCGTTTAATGTTTTATGGTCATAAAGAAAATAGCCGCTGTTATCATTCTCGCTCCCCCTGATCAGATCATCAGCCATGTATATCAGTGATGAACCATCTCTTTCAAGGTAAGACGGCAATAACGCGAGAATGGCATACTTTCTAATATCGCCATAAAAGATCTCAAAAGTCTTGCGAAAACTTTGTACATAAACTTCCACATCGAGCACCGCGTGCTTACTTTGCGCCATTCCGGTGGTACCCGAACTTGTGAACACTTCTTCCGCAGTTCCCGAACCACTCATAACCTGATGGCTTTTAAAAAATTCTATAGGGAGAAAGGGTATGCTGTTTAGATCAGAGACCTTATCAGCTCTGATACCAAGATTTTTTACAAAGTCTGAGTATACCTGACAATTTTCAGCCTGATACCTGAATATTTCCAAAGCCAGGCTTTCGAACTGCGGTTGACTCTGGATCGAAAAAATCGCTTTCGGATCAATTTTATGCACGCCCAAAGATACAACTTGATGATGTAGATTCCCTGTCAGGCTTTTTCGGGTATGACCATTGCCTGTCTGAAATAATATCCTGCCAGAGAGCAAAATCCAGCCGCAAGAGCACCCACGAGCCCAGAAATCAAAATGACAATTATCCAGTTAATACCCGTTTCAGGAAGTCCCAGCATCGCCCCTATCCTGTTTGCCAGAAGGTTCCCGTTGGGAAGGCTATAGAATAATGCTGTTCCGACCCATAAGATAAAAACCCCAAAAAAGCCTGATGAAAAGGCGTGGCTTGCATTTTTTGCTTTCCAAAACGCGGCTCCAAAAGCTAGCGGGGTTATTATCCACCATGGGAGAAATAACTGCATCAAAAAACAGATGATTACGATTATGAAAAACAACATGGCTTATCTCTTTAACTGTTAACTTTCTCCGTTACGCACGTAAAACGTACCACGTGCAACTTACAACTTCAAATCCTTCCATCCTTCCCTGTATTCCCTCTTCACAAACTGGTTAGCCAGATCAAAATTAGTGATCTTCATATTTGGCCCGTCCCAAAGAAGTTTCCTGAACCTTCCCGGATACTGGAAATTATTACCATTCGGCACGCGGATATCAAAACCCCGGATCGCCAGGTTACCCATAAGCAATGCTTCGGTTAACGGCCCCGCGATAGAGAAGTCTGAGCTGAGTTCCATCTTTCCATAACCAGCGATTGATGCATCGACCCATTGAGTATAATGGCCTGCTTCCTCTCCCGGTACGCGGGCAAGTGTTTGAGGGATACTAACTACCTCATTCAGCGATAGCGGCAATAAGCGAGGGTTCTTGCCGTATGTATCACAAAGCATTTTTCCTTTAGTCCCGATGAACAAAACACCATTCCCGCCGTCGCCGAATTTATCATCCGGCCCGAGTTCCTCAGGACGTTCCGGTTGGATTCCGCCATCCATCCAGTGGAGCTTAACCAAGCCTCCGCTTTGCTTCGCCGACTTGAATGTCATGGTCACATGTGACGATGGGGGGCAACTTTCCGGGAAATATCCCCGTTTAAATTCATCTACATAAACGCTGCCTACACTGCACTCTACATCCAGCGGATATTGCAGGCCAAGCGTTCTGAACGGGGCGTCCACCAGGTGACAGCCCATATCGCCAAGGGCGCCTGTTCCATAATCCCACCATCCTCTCCAGTTAAACGGTACGAGTTTATTTACATAATCCTTATAAGGCGCTGTTCCTAACCAGAGGTCCCAGTCCAAACCTTTCGGCACGTCGGCTTTTAAGTCAGACCATGGCACACCCTGAGGCCACACCGGCCGGTCGGTCCAGCAATAAACAGTATGGACATCGCCAATCAGGCCAGCGTTATACCATTCCTGCAGCTTACGGGTACCGTCAGATGAAGCGCCCTGATTTCCCATTTGGGTAACCACTTTATATTTCTTTGCAGCTTCGGTAAGTATCCTTGCCTCATAAATATCGTGAGTTAAAGGCTTTTGAACGTATACGTGCTTTTTCCGTTTCATAGCCTCCAGGGTAACCAAAGCATGGTTGTGATCCGGGGTTGAGACCGATACTGCATCAAAGTGCCGATGTTCTTTATCCAACATCTCCCGCCAGTCTTTGTAGTATTTAGCTTTAGGGAAGTTCTTTATTGAATTAGCCGCGCGGCGGTCGTCTACATCACAAAGAAAAGCAATTTCTGCCTTCGGATTCTTTGCGAAGCCTGTCAGGTCGCTCGCACCCTTTCCGCCGACACCAACGCCGGCGATAAGCAATTTATCGCTTGGCGCCAGAAAGCCTTTACCTCCCAGTACGTGACGGGGCACGATCATAAATCCGGCTGCTGCCACCGAAGCAGCCTTTACAAAGTCTCTTCTTGAAGTTTTAGTTTCTTGTTCGTTCATTTTATAGCTTTATTAATATCTATTATGCGTTTGCCCACATCCGGTCACCCTTTGTATAAGGAACATTTCCATCGTATCTTCCTGGAGTTTCGATATACCGGAGTGCTTTGGTTGCTCCTATTTCCGAGGTAAAAAATCCCAGCAGTGTCAGTTCCTTAACCATTCTAAAATAATGGGAAGGTTGCTCCGCTGTTTTTGCATCCATATAAGCTTTCTGAAGACCGTCCATTTTTACGAAGAACTTAGTCCGCTCTTCCGGTGTACATTCCATAAATGTTTTGCCGGTATCTTCCTTACATCTTTTCTCAAGCCTTGTAATTCCCTCACGGAATATCCCCTGATCCTTTTTTGTATAACAATCCTTAACCATTACCGCCATAAATTCGCCAACCTTAGCTTCTTTAGCTCCGGGTGTGCTGGTTTTTGGCAAAATAGTTTCGCCCATTTCGTTCAGCAATGCAATGGTTTCCGTATCAAAGAAGTCTTTAGCTTTCTCAGTACTTGTTTTGCATCCGGATTCAAGAAAGATACTACCTCCTACGATGGTGCCACCCAGCAGCCAGCTTACTTGTGTTATTGCTTCTCTTCTGTCCATGTAACTAAGATTAAATATTGCCCTTTTTCAATTCTGACACTGCATGATCTACTGCCCTTGCCGTCATCGCCATATAGGTTAATGAGGGGTTCTGGCATGCTGCCGATGTCATGGCTGCACCGTCGGTAACAAACACATTTGTTGCATCCCATACCTGGTTAAACTTGTTTAATACAGACGTTTTCGGATCATGGCCCATACGTGCGGTACCCATTTCGTGAATTCCCATCCCAAGGGTATAACCAGTATCAAATGTTTTGACATCTTTCAAACCTGCAGCTTCCAGCATATCTTTTGCATCCTGCATCATGTCTTTGCGCATCTTAAGCTCGTTATCTTTTATTTCTGCATCAATAGCAAGCACATTCAGACCCCATTTATCCTTGTTTGTTTTATCGAGCGTAACTTTGTTCTCATGGTAAGGCAAGGTTTCGCCAAAGCCGGTGATGCCCATATTCCAGTTCCCTGGTTCGCAGAGAGCATCCTTAAAATCGCCGCCAATGCTCATTTCGGCTATGTTCCTTCCCCAACCTTCCCTGCTGGCCGAACCCTGATAACCGAAACCGCGCAGGTAATCCCTTTTCTCACTTCCAAGGTTCCTGAAGCGTGGAATATATATTCCATTCGGTCTCCGGCCATAAAAGTATTTATCATCAAATCCCTCGGCCCTGCCCGATGCACCAGTCCGGAAGTGGTGATCCATTAAATTGTGGCCAAGTTCGCCACTGCTGCTGCCCAAACCTCCATCCCATACGTCGGTAGCAGAATTCATCAGTATCCAGGTTGAGTTTAATGCTGAGGCATTCAGGAAAATAACCTTGGCAAAATATTCATAGGTTTTATTCGTTTCCGCATCTAAAACCTCTACTCCCTTTGCTTTCCTTGTATCCTTATCATATAATATCTTGGTAACTATCGAAAACGGGCGCAGCGTCAGGTTCCCCGTTGCTACTGCTGCCGGCAAGGTCGACGACTGCGTGCTAAAGTAAGCGCCGAAGGGACATCCGAGCCAGCACTTGCTCCGGTACTGACAATTTGTACGGCTCTGAAGGGGCTGGGTAATATTTGCAGTCCTGCCGATAACCATATTCCTTTCGCCCTTATAGTGAGCTTTAATTCTGGCAGCTACGTCTTTCTCCACAACGTTCATTTCCATCGGAGGCTGGAACTCGCCATCAGGCAGTTGTGGCAAGCCGTCACGGTTACCGCTAATGCCTGCGAAACGTTCCACATAACCATACCATTTCTCCAGATCCTTGTAACGGATCGGCCAGTCGACTGCAATTCCTTCCTTCGCGTTTGCTTCAAAATCAAGATCACTGAGCCGGTAACTCTGCCTTCCCCACATCAATGAACGGCCACCTACATGATACCCCCGGTACCAGTCAAAACGCTTCACTTCGGTATAAGGGCTTTCCTTATCCTTTACCCAAAAATCCAGGTTCTTTTCATTCAGAGGGTAATCCCGCTTAAGTACAGGATAATTCTCGATCATCTCCTGCGTTCTGCCTCCCCTGTGAGGAAAATCCCATGGATTTTTAGTTGCATTGACATAGTCCTTAATATGCTCTATGTTCCTGCCTCGCTCAAGCATAATCGTTTTAAGCCCTTTTTCTGTAAGCTCCTTTGCCGCCCATCCGCCACTGATCCCGGAACCAATTACTATTGCGTCGTAAGTATTATCAGCCATTTTTAGTTGTACGTTTTACGTTGTAAGTTTTACGTTCTGTATTTGTTCTTTATTCGCCTTCTACACGTCACACAACTCCACCGCCTGCCGTAAGGATCCCAGCTTATCGGCTTTTACAGGAATAAATTCCTGGGCAACATACCCTTTGAACCCGGTTCCTACTATTGCCTTCATAATTGCAGGGTAATTTAGTTCCTGTGTTTCATCGATCTCGTGCCTTCCAGGTACTCCGGCCGTATGGTAATGCGCAAAATACTGGTGATTGTCACGGATGGTCCGGATCACATCGCCTTCATCGATCTGCATATGATAAATATCGTAAAGCAGTTTGAAGTTCTCCGAACCAACCCGCTTCACGAGCTCCACACCCCACGGTGTTTTGTCGCACTGGTAGTCTTTATGATCAATCTTACTGTTTAATAGTTCCATAACCAGGAGAACATTGTTCTTCTCAGCAAGTGACATCAACTGCTTCAGGCCTTCGGTACAGTTGGCAAGACCAGTTTCATCATCTTTTCCAGCCCTGTTACCGCTAAAACAGATCAGGTTTTTATAGCCGGCTTTCGCCAGCAAGGGAATCATATCTGAATACTGCTTGATGAGTGTCGCATGGTATTGCTTATCGTTAAACCCGTTAATCAGATTTATCTCGGCACCATTACACATACTCGAGTCCAGTCCATATTTCTGAAGCATCGGCCAATCCTTCGGCCCAACGATATCTATGGCCTTTAAACCCATATCCTTAGCTGCAATGCATAACTCTTCAACTGAAAACGAGTTAAAGCACCACCGGCATACCGAATGATTAATATTACCTTTCAACACCCGGGCGTTTGAATGACTGCCGGAATCAAAGGATGAGAGTAAACCTGCAGAAGTAATTGCTGCAGTTCCGGTAAGAATGTTTTTAATAGCCCGACGGCGATGTGTATTGGAAGCCATATCATATATATTTAACAGGTTGACATTAACCCTGGTGGCACTGTAGCTTTGCTAATGTATTAATGGTTTGATTAGTTAACTGATTTGAATTGATACAAATCGAAAAGTCTCCAAACCGGTAAAACGCTGAATATAAGGACTTGGTGTAATTTATACACGAACTTTCCTGAATATTTGCGATTAAGACCGCATAAATGCATTATTCCATATTGCAATTTAGTTTACTTGTAATAAATAAATGTATATTTTTATTTTTAAAAATCATACTTCCCATTCTCAAACCCGGTAAGTTTTAAAGACAGCCTAAGATGAAAAATTCAACCCTTATATTATTCTCAACCGGGATCTTGCTTTCACTATTATCCTTTAGGATGCTGACCCAAACGTCAAAACCCCGGATCCTGGTTTTCAGCAAGACACCGGAGTACCGGCACGAGTCGATCGCTGCAGGAAAGGCTGCAATTATGAAACTCGGCAGAGAACAGGGCTTTTCGGTTGATACCACAGAGGATGGAAGATATTTCACAGAGGATTCCTTAAAAAAATACAAGACCGTTGTATTTCTGAACACCACAGGAAACATTCTCAATACGCCCCAGCAAATAGCCTTTGAACGCTATATACAGGCAGGAGGCGGCTATGCCGGCATCCACGCTGCGGCGGATACCGAATACGACTGGCCCTGGTACGGCAAACTTGTGGGTGGGTATTTTGCCAGTCACCCTAAAATCCAGGCAGCTGTGATTAATGTGGTAGATCGTACAAATGCAGCCAGCAGTCATTTACCAAAAAAGTGGAAGCGAACTGACGAATGGTATAACTATAAAAACCTTAATCCAGACGTAAAAGTCCTTGCATATCTGGACGAATCCAGTTACGAGGGCGGGCAAAATGGCACAAACCATCCTATTTCCTGGTATCATGCGTTTGACGGGGGCAGGGCTTTCTATACAGGCATGGGGCACACTGACGAAACGTTTTCCGACCCCTTGTTCTTAAAGCACCTTCTGGGGGGCATAAAATATGCAATGGGAAACAACACTGTACTTGACTACTCAAAAGCAAGCACCCCGAACGCACCAGAGGAGAACAGGTTTGTACGAACAGTTTTAACGCAGGGGACGCTGTTTGAGCCAACGGAAATGGCTATCCTTCCCAATCTTGATATACTTTTAGTGCAGCGGCGCGGCGAGATCCTTTTATATAAAGAACAAACCAAAAGCATTAGTCAGGTCGGTTCGCTAAATGTTTACTCAAAGACCTCAGTTCCGGGTGTGAATGCTGAAGAAGGCATATTAGGTCTGGCTGCCGACCCCCGATATAAAGAAAATAATTACATCTATATTTTTTACAGCCCGACTGACACGTCAGTAAACCGTTTATCACGATTCCGATTCGTGAATGACCAGCTCGACCGATCCTCGGAAAAGATCGTCCTGGAGCTTTATTCACAGCGCGAGATCTGCTGCCATACAGGAGGTTCGATAGCTTTTGGCCCCGATGGTCTGCTTTATCTTTCAACGGGAGATAATTCAACGCCGTTCGATGTTCCGAATCAAAAATTTACCAACAAGGGCTTCGCGCCTCTCGATAACCGCCCCGGATTGGAACAGTATGACGCGGGAAGAAGTTCGGGAAACACCAACGACCTGCGAGGAAAGATCTTACGGATCCGGGTTCTGCCCGACGGGTCCTATCAGATCCCTGAAGGAAACCTGTTTCCACCCAATACACCGAAAACGCGCCCTGAGATCTATGTTATGGGAAACCGCAACCCGTACAGGATATCGATAGACAGTAAAACCAATTTCCTATACTGGGGCGAAGTAGGACCGGATGCAGCGAATGATATAGCGGAACGAGGACCTCGCGGTTATGACGAATTAAACCAGGCAAGAAAGGCAGGCTTTTTCGGCTGGCCTTTCTTTGTGGGGAACAACTATCCTTACCGCCGTTATGATTACAGGACCGGCACGAGTGGTGAGGCTTTCGACAAACTTAAGCCGGTAAACAACTCGCCTAATAATACGGGCCTCGAAGATCTGCCGCCAGTATCTCCCGCATTTATCTGGTATCCCTATGCAGCATCGAAAGAATTCCCTCAACTTGGAACAGGCGGAAGAAATGCGGAAGCCGGACCTGTGTACTATAGTGAATTGTTCCCTAAGGAGACTCGCTATCCGGATTATTTCGACGGCAAGCTATTTATGTACGACTGGATACGAGGCTGGGTTAAGTTAGTCACCATGAAGCCCAATGGCGATTACGACAGCATGGAGCCTTTTATGGGATCAACATCGTTTATCGCTCCGATAGACATGGAGGTTGGTCCTGATGGCAGATTATACATCCTGGAATATGGAAAGGGGTGGTTCTCTAAAAACGTAGATGCCGGCCTGGTGAGAATAGATTACGTTGCCGGTAACCGGCCGCCAAAGATAGACGATTTGATGATCAGCAGCACAAGCGGGATCATGCCTTATAAGCTGCAGGCAAAAGTAGCAGCGGCCGACCCGGACCGGGACGACCTGACATATTTATGGGATTTGGGCAACGGAGTTAAAAAGACGACAAATCAGCCCTCTATTGAATATGTGTATACCAAAACCGGCGAATATCCGGTTAGTGTGCAGGTTACTGACAAGACCGGTGCAAGCACGGTAAGTCCTGCAAAAAGCGTATTTGCAGGAAATGCACAGCCTAAACTGAATATCGCGTTAAAGGGTAACAAGACGTTCTATTTCCCTAATAAGCAGGTTGAATACACCGTCAATGTAAGCGACCAGGGTTCAGCAGTTAACAGGGCTAAGATCTATGTCAGTACTACTTACACTAAGGGAATTGATATGGCCGGGGCTTCTCTGGGGCACCAGGAAGTACCCGAGATACAGGTTGGTGAAAGCCTGATGCTGAAATCAGATTGCTCTGCCTGTCACAAGGTAAATGCACCTTCGGTGGGGCCTTCTTTCACTCAGGTATCATCAAAGTACGGGAAGGACCCTAATGCTTTGACCTATATAGCTGCAAAAATTCTGAAAGGCAGCAGCGGGGTTTGGGGGGAAGTGGCTATGCCGCCACATGCAAGTATGCCAGAGGATCAGGCTCAGAAAATAGCGGCCTACATTTTATCGCTTGGCAGCAAAACCTCCACCAGGCCGAGTCTTCCGGCACAGGGTAAGATCATGCCGGCGGCCGGTTCCGGCGAGAACACAACTCTGAACATTCACGCGTCGTATACCGACGCAGGCTCTGCAAGTGTAAGGCCATTGACCGCGTCGGGAGTGGTTCATCTGCGAAGCAATAGTATACATGCAAGAGAGATCAGCCAACGCGCCCGGCTGAATTTAAAGGATTCAACGGCGACAGGCCTTATCGGCTATCCGCAAACCAACGGCTGGATGAAATTAAGCGGCATAGACCTGACCGGGATCAGCAGCATTAATCTAAGCTCTATCAACGGACAAGACGAGGGAGGCTTCACCGTAGAGATCAGGCTGGGTCAGGAAACAGGTCGATTGATTGGCCGCGGTGACGTTAGCTCAGGTGGCACTCAAAAACAATTTAACAGCCTGATTAAATTGCAGCCAGTTGCTGATGCAAAGCGCCATGATGTTTATATCATCATAAAGTCTTCAGCGCCGGTCAGGCGACGGCCATTTCTGCAATCACTAACTTTTAATTCTATCTAAATATTATTACAAAATGAACAGAAAACTACGGATGGGGATGGTCGGCGGTGGCAAGGACGCCTTTATAGGCGCCATCCACCGGATAGCGGCAAACATGGACGGCCTGGCAGAACTGTCGGCAGGCGCTCTGAGCATAGATCCTGATATAGCGCGCGAAAGCGGTAAGATGTTATTTTTACCGGAGGATCGAACATACGTGAGTTTCGAGGAAATGATCGAAAAGGAGAGCAAGCTGCCCGCCGACAAGAAAATAGATTTTGTCACCATAGTTACGCCGAACTTCGCTCATTTCGCACCGGCCATGGCAGCCCTGGATAAAGGCTTTCATGTAGTTATCGAAAAACCGATTACATTCACTCTTGAAGAAGCCAAACAGCTCCGGCAAAAAGTTAAAGAAACCGGACTCATCCTGCTCCTCACCCACACGTATGCAGGGTACCCTATGGTAAAACAAGCTAAACAGATGGTAAAAAATGGAGCCCTGGGCAGGATCCGGAAGATCTATGTTGAATACCCACAGGGATGGTTAAGCCGTCTGTCAGAAAGAGAAGGAAACAAAGGGGCTGCATGGCGCACAGATCCTAAAAAATCAGGCAAAAGCGGAAGCATGGGCGATATAGGCACTCATGCCGCTCATTTAGCAGAGTACGTATCAGGGTTGAAGATCACAAAAGTTTGCGCCGACCTGAATATTGTTGTGGAGGGAAGACAGCTTGACGATGACGGGAGTGTGCTTCTTAAATTTGAAAACGAGGCCAGCGGTGTTCTTATGGCTTCACAGGTGGCTGCAGGTGAAGAAAATGCGCTAAAGATCCGGGTTTACGGAGAAAATGGCGGCTTGGAATGGGCCCAGCAGGAGCCAAACACCCTGTTGGTAAAATGGTTCGACAGACCTACCGAGATACTCCGGGCAGGCGCAGGGTATGCCGACAGGCTTTCTTCTTATGCAACACATAATTGCCGGACTCCGGGAGGGCATCCTGAGGGTTACCTTGAAGCCTTCGGAAACCTATACCGGAATTTTGCATTAACATTGTCGGCCAGGATCGACGGCGTTGAGCCTTCTGCGGAAATGCTCGACTTCCCTTCTGCAGAAGAGGGTGTCAGGGGTATGGCGTTTATTGAGAACGTGGTAAAAAGCAATGCAAGTAATGAAAAGTGGACCGACTATACTGTTTAACATTTAGGATATGACTACGATTAAAGGGCCGGGAGTATTTCTGGCGCAGTTTATAAGTGATGAGGCACCATTTAACAGCCTCGAATCCATTTGCAAATGGGCAAAAAGCCTGGGCTTTATCGGGGTTCAGATACCCACACTCGACCCCCGCTTTATTGATCTTCAAAAAGCAGCTGAGAGCAAGACATATGCTGATGAGATCAAGGGAATTGTCAACTCATGCGGCCTGGAGATAACCGAATTATCTACACACCTGCAGGGGCAGCTCGTGGCAGTTAATCCGGCTTTTGATAAGCCATTCGACGTGTTCGCTCCGGCGCATTTGCAAAATAACCCTAAGGGAAGACAGGAGTGGGCAGTGCAGCAAATGAAATACGCCGCGACAGCTTCCAGAAATCTCGGTTTAAACGCTCACGCCACATTCAGCGGCTCGCTGCTTTGGCACATGTGGCATCCATGGCCGCAACGGGCTGATGGACTCGTGGATATGGCGTTCACGGAACTCGCCAAACGGTGGAGGCCGATCCTGGATCACTTTGACAGGGAAGGTGTGGATGTTTGTTATGAGATCCATCCAGGTGAAGACCTTTTCGACGGAATAACCTATGAGATGTTCCTGAAAAAGGTAAACAATCATCCGAGAGCCTGCCTGTTGTATGATCCCTCCCACTTTGTATTACAGCAACTGGATTATATCCAGTATATAGATCATTACCACGACCGGATCAAAGCATTTCACGTTAAGGATGCGGAATTTAATTCTACTGGAAAGCAGGGAACTTTTGGCGGCTATCAAAACTGGGCGAACCGTGCCGGGCGTTACCGCTCGCCGGGCGATGGACAGGTTGATTTCAAACGCATCTTCAGTAAGCTGACACAGTATGATTATTCTGGCTGGGCAGTAATGGAATGGGAATGCTGTATCAAACACCCGGAGGATGGCGCGCGCGAGGGATCTGCATTCATAAAAGATCACATTATCCGGGTTACGGAGAAAGCGTTCGATGATTTTGCAGGGGGAGCCAGCAATGACGAGCTGAACCGTACGATCCTGGGGATATAAATTAAAAACTGTAACTTCACAACGCTGTTAACATGATACAGCAGATCTTAAAATAACGAACGTTGCATGGGCTTACCGCTCAGCCATGAAGATAAGCTCATGCAATCCCGCGCGTGCGGGACATAAAAAATTACACACTAATGAAAAAAGCAATTCTTATTCTCGGAATATGCAGCGTGATAATAGCTTGCAACAGTAATGAAAAAACCGGCTCGTCAGCAGATTCCTCATCGCCCGGCCAGGATCAAAGCGCGGTTGCGCAGCAGCCGGATGTCGATACTAATGTGAACAAGATCGGAACGGATTCGCCTGTTGCATCGGCAGGGAAAGGTGAAGAGCTAATTAATAAAAGCGATTGTCTCACCTGTCATAAAGTTGATGTAAAGCTTTTGGGACCAGCTTACCAGGATGTAGCGGCAAAGTATGCAGCAACTGATGAGAATATCAAGATGCTAGCCGGCAAGATCATCAATGGCGGCAGCGGTAACTGGGGCGACATTCCCATGGCTCCACACCCGTCTATTTCAGAAGCTGACGCCACTGAAATGGTTAAATATATCCTATCCTTAAAAAAATAACATATGAGATCTTTGAGTTTTGTAATTCTTGCCGCAGTGATTTTATCAGCATGCAGCTCCGGAAGAAATGCTATGAACAGTTCAGAAAGTAAAGGCTGGCAAAAATTATTCGATGGGAAGACAACCAGCGGATGGCACACCTATGGCAAATCTGCCGCGGGTACTGACTGGAAAGTAGCAGACGGGGCTATATTTCTTGATGCAAAGAACCGGACTCCCGGACAGGGCGGCGACCTGGTTACAAATGAAGAGTTTACGAATTACCACTTAAAACTGGACTGGAAGATCTCAAAAAACGGAAACAGCGGTATTATCTTCAATGTCAACGAAGACCCGGCTAAGTATAAAGCAACATACAATACAGGCCCTGAAATGCAGGTTCTGGACAATGATGGACATGCCGATGGTAAGATCATAAAACACCGCGCGGGAGACCTCTACGACCTGATAAAGAGCCGCAAGGAAAATGTCAGGCCTGTTGGCGAATGGAACACCTCTGAGATCATCCTGAATAATGGCCAGCTTGAGTTCATCCAAAACGGCGAATCAATTGTTAAAACAACGATGTGGGATGATAACTGGAATCAACTGGTAGCCGGCAGCAAGTTTAAAGCATGGCCAGGCTTTGGAACATACAAAACCGGAAAGATAGCACTGCAGGATCACGGAGATGAGGTTTGGTATCGGAATATTGTTATAAAACGACTTTAGTTTTTGAGGAGGGGAATTTCAAACGTTCAGTTTTATTCTTAAGGTGAAGGCTGAGCCGACTAACATTCGGAGCTGAAAGTTGTAAACTGAAAGCTGAAATAAGCCTAGCGATTAAGAGAGGATTTAATGGTTTTAACAGTACTTACAAGCATTTGAATTATTTCGCTGCAATCTGGGATAATGGACGAAAACTCTTCTTCAGTGAGATAATGTGAATCTTTCAGCAAAAGCAACCAAAACTTAGTCTCATTGGCTTCTTTCAAAGCAATGTTCATTTTATTTAGAAAGTCCGCTTTTGACTGTGCATGTTCTGCTTCATAGCTAAGAGCATCAGGAGCTGTTCCGCTTCTCAATAGCTGTTTGGAAAGCACGAATTCCCTTCTAGTTTCACATAAAAACTTATAAAGCTTTACGATCCTTATTGCAAATGCATACGTTTTAATCTGGATAAGGCTGTCTCTCATTAAATTGCTGCATTATATACGTTGCAACTTAATGAGAGAATAGGTGATTTGAGTAAATAATTATTTTACGACACAAGCCCTTGATTTAACGGAATTCAGTCTCGCTTTCCGTTTTCAGCTTTCAGTTTTCAGTTTTCAGCTTTCAGTTCCCAACTCTCAACTTATTGAGATTTCCCCCGGGCCAGCACAGGTATAATTGACTCAACCTTATCATTCCTGATCCCGTAAATTATATCATACAGGTTAACGATGGGATCACAGTGGGGAGCTATAATTTCCAGCTTATCACCAACTTTATAGGTCTTATTTGCTTTCTCAAACGTTATAGCCCCAAACTCGTCGGAGCCGGCATTATAGTTAAATCCAGGTTCGCCGATTACAAGCGGAGTGGGTTTATTAAGAGTGAATGCTTTCGCGCCGGAATCTGTTGTCAGACGGCCGGGAACACGGTTGTTAATGACGGTGGCTATAACCGTCAGCGAAACGTCGAAATCATCAAATACCGTTTCATTTTTCTCCCCTCCTATTTCCACGTACTGGCGGTCCATGAATAGGTAGCTTCCCACCTGAACATCGGTAAATCCGGGAACTACACTCATGATGTCGTAAGTACCTGTCCCTCCTCCGCTGAATATCTCCATGTTCAACCCCGCAGCCTTCATCATATCGTAAGTTTTTACAACCGGCTCGAAGGTTTTCAGTGCACGTTCCTGTCGTGCCTTGAATCCAACTACATGCTGGACGCCACCATCGTAAGCAAGTATACCGCAGAATTTGAGATTCGGCATTTTATCAATCATTTGCGCAAGCGCCAGAGCCTGTTCACCAGGAGCCACGCCGGTTCTCCCGATCACGTCTATGTCAAGCGTAACCTCGGCTTTAATACCTGCCGCTTTTGCTGCGTCCTGAAGGTCCTGTATGTTTTGAGCGTTATCTACAGCCTGAATAAAGCCGCTGTGCTTCTTCCGGAGCGCCATCGCTTTAATAATCTTCGGAGCCGAAACATTTACAGTGGTCAACAACACATTTTTAATCCCATTCTCCAGCATCACCTCTGCTTCGCCAAGCTTAGCAGCACAAACCCCCAAAGCTCCGGCGGCAACTTGCATTTTAGCTATAGCAGGCGATTTATGAGTCTTGACATGCGGGCGTACACCTACGCCGGTGCCTTGCAGACGAGTATGTACTTTCTTAATATTCCGCTCCATTTTGTCGAGATCGACAATTAACGCGGGTGTATCGAGATCCCATTTAGATTTGCCGATTGCCCCTTTATCTAAAATCATTTCTAAATTTTTAGCCTGTAAGGCGGGAGCTAATAAAGTTCCGGCGCCGGCCAGGGCGCTTGTTTGCAGAAAATTGCGACGGCTGAAAGACGACATAGTTATTGTGTTTAGGTTGTCATAAATCTAATATTTATTTTTCATTTGTTTTATGAGAAAGCGAGAGACTGCAAAAACCGGTGAATTAAAGCAACGACTGTAACAATAGGGTGTGCTTAAACACCGCTCATTCTCCGCTTGAGGTCCGGTTTAGGAATGGTTTAGGACCGCTTGGACTCCGGTTGCGGCCGGAACTGGCGGGCGAGCCGAAATTGGTGTCTATCGAATATAGAGTCTCACTGATCCAGGAATAAGAAAGGATACCACGAATGAAAATTTATTCTGAAATAATCAGAAAGTAATTCTTCTTGCCTTTTTGAGCCACGAGAAATCGTTCATTAATGAGATCAGAAGTTGAGAGTAAATGTGCGGGATCATCGACCTTCTGCTTATTAACAGACACGCCCCCGCCTGTTATCATTTTCCTTGCTTCGCCTTTTGACGGGAAAACAGAAGTCTTTTCTGCAAGCAGATCGGTTACATTAATTCCGGCAGACAATTCATCTTTTGACACAGCAAATTGAGGAAGGCCGTCAAAAACCTCCAGAACCTGCTCATTATTTAATCCATTCAGGAATTCGAGTGAACCTCCGCCGAAAAGAAACTCTGATGTTTTCAGGGCAGTTTGAAGAGCTTCTTCAGAATGGCTTCGCACTGTGATTTCTTCGGCAAGTGCCTTTTGAAGAATCCTTAAGTGCGGAGCCCGGTCATGCTCGGCTTCTAAGGCTTCGATCTCTTCCCTGGATTTCAATGTAAAGATCCGGATCCAGCTTTTAGCATCTGCATCCGTAGTATTTAGCCAGAACTGGTAGAATTTATAAGGAGATGTTTTGGCCGGATCAAGCCATACTGCACCACTTTCGGTCTTGCCAAATTTGGTACCATCAGCTTTTTTAATAAGTTGGGTTGTTATCGCATAAGCGGTACCGGCAGCTTTACGGCGGATCATCTCTGTACCGGTAACAATATTTCCCCATTGATCTGAGCCGCCCATTTGAACAAGGCAATTCTTTTCCTTCCAGAGATAATAGAAGTCGTAACCCTGCACTAACTGGTAGCTAAACTCAGTGAAGGACATGCCTGTCTCGCCTTCAAGACGCTTCTTAACAGAATCCTTCGCCATCATGTAATTGACAGTAAGATGCTTGCCTACATCCCGTATAAAATCAAGGAACGTAAAGTTCTTGAACCAGTCGTAATTATTCACCATTTCAGCACTTTTTGCCCCGCAATCAAAATCGAGGAATTTCTTCAGCTGAGATTCCAGGCATCTAACGTTATGGTTGAGCACGTCTTCCGAAAGCAGGTTCCGTTCGGCAGACTTGCCTGATGGATCACCAACCATACCCGTGGCACCTCCTACCAGGGCGACAGGTTTATGCCCCGCACGCTGAAAGTGGATGAGCGTCATGATCTGAGTCAGGTGACCGACATGCAGAGAATCAGCGGTCGGATCGAATCCTATATAGCCCGAGGTAAGTCCCTTATTAAGTTCTTCTTCAGTACCAGGCATTATATCATGCAGCATTCCCCGCCAGCGTAATTCTTCTACAAAATTCATTTGATTATCTCGTTTTTGCCTGCAAATATAACAGAATTGGCAACACACGGGCATTGCAAATTTTTCGTAAATTTATAGCAGACGAGCGCTAATACGTATTTCCCATATTAGTTTGAAAGAGCTTATAAATTCCCGCATGAACTTTTTGTCGCATTTTTACTTTGACAGGCATACCAGCGATCCAAACATCGTGCTCGGTACGGTATTGCCAGATCTTGTAAGAAATGCGAGAAAAGACTGGAAATTTCGCCCTGAAAAGAGGGAACACCTTTTTACAGGGCAGGCGGAAAAAGCTATCCTAAAGGGGTGGAAACGACATCTTGTTGTCGACAAACACTTTCATAATTCCGGCTTTTTTATCAAGCACACCAACGCCATACGAACGGCTATAGCACCTGTACTCGAAAATTCGCCGGTACGCCCCTCATTCCTGGCACACATTGCGCTGGAACTTATGCTTGACAGCATTCTGATCACTGATGATGTCATCGATGCGAACGATCTTTACTCTAACCTCCGGCGTGCTGACGACCTGGCTATCAATAAGTTTCTTAAACTTAACGCGATGGACGACACGGCTCACTTCTTCAAGTTCTTCGAGAAGTTTCTCGAATCAGGTTATCTCAACGGTTACCGCGAGGCACATAATATCATGTACGCCCTTAACCGTATCTGTACGCGAATCTGGCCGGACCCAATGAATGACACACAGTTACTGCAAGCGAGCGCGATCTTGCTTGGGTACCAGGACGAGCTCCGGGGGTGTTATGGAGAGATTTTTGAGGAAATCGGGAAAGTAGTTGAAAGTTGAAAGTGGAAAGTGGAAAGTTGATTTATCTTGTGAAGTAAGTTCCTCGTCGTAAGAATAATTATCACTTTCAATTTTCAACTCTCAACTTTCCACTTTTACAATTATCTTCGCAAATGTCCCTTTTCCAGATCAAAGAACGTATAGATACCCTCGTTAAAGAGCTTAACGGCCATAATTACAATTATTATGTTCTGGCACAGCCTACCATTTCGGATTTCGAATTTGATAAAAAACTGGCTGAGCTGGCAGAACTGGAAAAACAGTATCCCGAATACCAGGATCCGGATTCTCCGACGCAGAAGATCGGCGGTGATATCACAAAAGAATTTAAAACAGTACGGCATAAATGGCCGATGTTATCGCTCGGCAACACTTATAATGAGCAGGATCTCAGAGAATTTGACGAACGGGTGCGAAAAGCGATCGGTGACAGGTTTGAATATGTTTGCGAGTTAAAGTTCGACGGCCTTTCGCTGAGCCTTACTTACGAGAATGGGAAACTGACAAGAGCGGTGACCCGCGGCGACGGCACCCAGGGTGACGATGTAACGGCCAATGCCCGGACAATACAAACCATCCCCAAGATCATTCGCGGAAACGGATATCCGGAAATGTTTGAGATCCGGGGGGAAGTATTTATGCATAAGCCTGCGTTCGACCGGCTAAATTCAGAACGAATAGAGAATAATGAAGTGCCATACGCTAATCCCCGGAATTTTGCATCCGGCACTTTGAAGATGCAGGATTCGAGCGAAGTTGCTAAACGGCCGCTGGATTGCTTTCTTTACTTCCTCTACACGGACAAACGTCTCTACAATACTCATTGGGAAAGCCTTCTTGCTGTAAAAAACTGGGGCTTCCATATTTGCGAGCATACAAAATTATGCACGGATATTAGCGAAGTCCTGGATTTTGTACATCTGTGGGAGGAAAAACGGTTTGATTTAAGCTACGATATTGATGGCATTGTCATAAAAGTCAACAACTTCAGCCAGCAACAGGAACTCGGCTTTACCGCCAAATCGCCGCGCTGGGCTATCTCCTATAAATATAAAGCGCAGGAAGTCGAAACTGTGCTGGAAAAGGTGACTTACCAGGTCGGCCGTACCGGGGCCGTAACACCTGTTGCAAACCTCAAGCCGGTACTGCTTGCAGGTACAACAGTGAAGAGGGCAACATTGCATAACGCCAATGAAATAAGCCGTTTAGGTCTTCATGAAGGCGACACAGTGCTTGTTGAAAAGGGCGGAGAGATCATCCCTAAAATCATTGCTGTAAATACAATAAAAAGGAGGGCTGGTGCTGCAGCAATCAGTTATCCTGAAGTTTGTCCGGAGTGCGGCAGCAATCTTGTCCGGAAAGAGGGAGAAGCTGTACACTATTGCCCAAATGATGAAGCCTGCCCGCCGCAGATTGTCGGCAAGATGCAACACTTCATCAGCCGGAAGGCTATGAACATTGAGGGGCTTGGACAGGAAACTATTGATACCTTTTACAAGAAGGGCTTAATTGAACATATCAGCGATCTTTATACCCTTCATGAGAAAGAAGACCAGTTAAAACAGCTGGACCGTTTCGGTGAAAAATCCATCAGCAATATGCTGGAAGGCATAGAAAGATCCAAACAAATGCCTTTTGAAAAAGTATTGTTCGGGCTGGGTATACGCTACGTTGGCGAGACCGTCGCTAAAAAGCTTGCCGGACATTTCCGGAATATTGACAGCCTGATGAGTGCGAGCCTGGAAGAGCTTAGATCGGCGGAGGAGATCGGTGAGCGGATAGCAGAAAGCCTGGTCGAATATTTCCAGGGACCCCGGCATATACAACAGATTAACGAGTTAAAACGGCATGGGCTGCAATTCGAAAGCGCGGAGCAGACTGTGGAGCTGCAAAGCACGAAGCTGGATGGGCTATCCTTTATAATATCGGGGGTTTTTGAAAACTATAGCCGCGATGAGTTGAAAGACATTATTGAGGCCAATGGCGGCAAGATATTGAGCAGCATCTCTGCTAAATTAAATTATCTCGTTGCGGGCGACAATATGGGTCCTTCTAAGTTAGAAAAAGCAACAAAACTTAAAATTCCTCTTATTTCTGACATTGAGTTGCTGGAAATGCTGAAATAATCAGTAATATTTCAATAATCGTTTTAAACTAGAGGCTTATCCTCTTAAATTCGCAAAATAAATTCGTATAAAAAATACCAGAATGAACAAATTTCATGGAACAGGAGTAGCGCTCATTACCCCATTTAAAGCAGATGGCTCAGTTGATCATTCCGGTCTTAAAAATGTTATAGATTACGTTATTTCCGGTGGTGTAGAATACATTGTTTCTTTAGGAACTACAGGAGAAGCCGCCACCCTTTCAAATGATGAAAAGAAATCCGTTTGGGAAACTACAGCTGAGCATAATGCTGGCAGGGTAACACTTGTCGCCGGTATAGGAGGTAATAATACCGCAGAAGTAGTGCGTGACCTGAAAAACTTTCGAAATAAGGAATACGACGCGGTACTCTCAGTGTCGCCATATTATAGCAAGCCAACACAGGAAGGAATCTATCAGCATTATAAAGCAGTAGCTGAAGCATCTGATCTGCCGGTAATGCTTTACAATGTACCCGGGCGCACAAGTATGAATATGACGGCAGAAACGACTCTGCGGTTAGCCCATGATTTCAAAAACATTATTGCCACAAAGGATGCGTCCGCAAATTTTGACCAGTTTAATAAGATCATCCGCGACAAACCAGAGGATTTTCTTCTAATATCAGGTGATGATGCGATCGCGTTACCCCTGATATCTATGGGTGCAGCGGGAGTTATTTCTGTCGTGGGCAACGCGATACCCGGTCTATTTTCGACAATGGTGCGTATGTGCCTTGATGGCAAGTTTATAGAAGCTCAGCCACTTCACTTCAGCGTTATTGAAATTATTAACTTATTCTTCGCGGAGGGAAACCCCTGCGGCGTAAAATCTGCTATGAAGCTGCTTGATATATGTAGCGACACATTACGGCTGCCGATGGTAAATGTAAGTACAGATACCCGGGATCTAATTCTGAAGGAGCTGAAAAAACTAAATCTTGTTTCATAAAAAAACCCGTCTCTAGCTTATAGGACGGGCTTTAAATCTCTTCTGCAAAATTATTTTTTCTTAGCTTTTGCTGCTTCTTTGTTTTTAGTTTCCTGAACCTCAAGGCGGATGGCCTGAGCCAGGTTTTTAAGATCCTGCATGCCTTTTCTTACGCGGGTTCCTGCTGCGCTGTTAGCTTTGTTGTAGAATTTGTCAGCATCTGCTTCCAGTGATTCGAATAAACTTTTTGCTTCTTGGAATTTTTTCATGTTTGTATTTCTTTAGTTTAGAGGTTAGTACGATTACTATTAGCTAATGTATAATGTTTTTTCTTAAAAAAGAATATTTGAAAAAAATAAAATCATGCGTTTTTAGCGTTTTTTTCCACATTTATTGAGTTTATCCACAATAAAAATATCTTTTTAAATGCTAACCTATTTTAAATCAGCGATTTATAAAACAACTTTAAACAAAAAGCGCCCCTAATGGTGTTTAAGGGCACTTTTATTAAATTACGAGTATTTATACCTTCGCAAGGTTCTTCTCTTTATAATGGCCTTTTTTCAGCTTCACAGCAAGTTCACTGTATGCATCGAGAGTACGATTAACGTCTTCAATCGTATGCAAAGCTGTCGGTATTAACCTTAGCATGATCAGTCCTTTTGGTATAACGGGATACACAACTATCGAACAGAATATTCCGTAGTTCTCTCTCAAGTCCATAGTAATGGCCGTTGCTTCAGACAACTCCCCTTCGAGGAATACCGGCGTTACCATTGTATCAGTTACGCCAATGTTGAACCCACGTTCTTTTAAGCCATTTTGAAGGGTGGTAGCAACTTCCCATAATTTCTCTCTTAACTCCGGCTTGCTCTTTAACAACTCCAACCTTTTACGCAGGCCAACAACCATCGGCATTGGAAGCGACTTCGCAAATGTTTGCGATCTCATATTGTATCGCAGGAAGTTTGTAATTTCCTCAGTTGATGCAATAAAGGCGCCTATTCCGGCCATTGATTTTGCAAAGGTTCCGAAATAAATATCTATCCCGTCAATACAACCCTGCGCTTCATGAGTTCCCGCGCCGGTATTACCCATGGTACCAAAACCATGCGCATCATCAATTAGTATCCTGAAATTGAACTTCTTTTTAAGCCCGACAACTTCCTTAAGTTTTCCTTGTGCACCTGACATCCCAAATACACCCTCTGTAATTACGAGGATAGCACCGCCGGTATTTTCAACCCACCGTGAAGCGCGCTCAAGTTGCTTCTCAAGGCTTTCCATGTCATTGTGAGAATACACAAAACGCTTTCCCTGATGTAAACGAACTCCGTCAATGATACATGCATGCGATTCTGCATCGTAAACGATCACGTCATGGCGATCCACAAGTGCGTCGATTGCAGACATAATACCCTGGTAACCATAATTCAAAAGGAAAGAATCTTCCTTTCCAACGAACTCAGCAAGTTCCTTTTCGAGAGCTTCGTGATTGTTTGAGTTGCCTGACATCATACGTGCACCCATCGGATAAGCGAGGCCGAACTCCCTTGCACCCTCAGCATCAGCTTCACGTACTTCAGGATGATTTGCCAACCCAAGATAGTTGTTCAGACTCCACACTAAGTGCTCTTTCCCCCTGAACTTCATATGCGGTGCGATCTCGCCTTCTAACTTTGGGAAAGAAAAATAACCGTGCGCCATTTTTTGGTGCTGACCCAGGGGGCCCATATTTTTCGAAATTTTATCAAATAAATCCAAACCTTATAGTATTTAATGTTAGCGTATTTTTCTGCAAAGTTAAGATTTAGCGACCTGATTATCAAAAGCTAATTAATAGCCTGCAATAGTATCGCCATAAAACAAGAACGCCTCTATCCAACAGGCGAATAGAGGCGTTCATTCATTATGATTTACTATTAATCCACATTGTCGTGAAGAAAAGAATTATTCGGCCTGATCTCCGTGATTCCATCTTCGGTACTTAAAGTAAACCGCGAAACCTGTGATTCTGACGAATGCGGAACATCCTGCAGAGACATTTGCTTGCGTTTGTAAGCTGGTTCGTTTTCAAGCTCCTGAAGGCCATTGCTCGTGCGCAATTTCATGCTCAGGTCTTTCAGGCGAAGAATACGTTCTTTAGATTTTCTTAACTGTTCTTCGATAGATTCGTCAGTTTTATTCTCATCAGGGTTGGGCTGCTGCTCTTCTTCAAAAGCTTCTACCACAGGCAAATCTTCTTCTTTTGCAGTCTCTACTTTAAATACGAATTCATCTTTCTGAGTTTCAAATTCAAAAGAAGATTCAATTTTGATGCTGTCGGCAGGAATCTCATCGTTCAGGGTATGGCGCACATAATCTGCCTCTGGCGCGGACTCCATTTCAGCCTTGGGAGCACTTTGAAAGAAACCTGCAAAAAGATCTACCTGGCTCTCCTCCTTTTTCAAAACAGGCTCGTTTATCTCCCCTTCCACTCTTGGCGCAATGAAGGTATTTTCATGCACTGGCCTTACAAGCGGAGCCTGCTCAGGCGTAAGCAGGGAAACCTTACGTACCTGGCTCTTCTCTACTTCACGCTCTTCCTTGGTTTGGAAGCCTGTCGCAATAATTGTTACCGAGATTTTCTCTCCCAAAGCCTCATCTGAACAGTTACCCCAGATCAGATCAGCAGCAAGCCCCGCTTCCTGCTGAATATAATCGGTTATAATGCTTACTTCATCCATGGTAACTTCCTTGTCGCCGGAACTAATATTCAGGAGAATATAGCGTGCTCCCTCTATCTCATTATCCTTTAACAACGGTGATGCCAGGGCACCTTCAACTGCCCTCAAAGCCCGGTTTTCTCCTTCAGCGGCGTAGCTTCCCATTATGGCAACACCGCTTTCTTTCATAACGGTACGTACGTCTTTAAAATCAACGTTTATATAGCCTGGAATGGTGATGATCTCAGCGATACCTTTTGCTGCTGTAGTCAAAATATTATCTGCCTGAGCAAATGCTGACCCAAGCGTAAGATTGCCAAATATCTCGCGCAGGCGATCATTGGAAATTACCAGATAAGAGTCGACATATTTCTTAAATTCTTCCAGGCCGTCCTCAGCCTGAAGCTTTCTTCTTTTCCCCTCAAAAGAAAACGGAGTAGTAATAATGCCGACCGTGAGGATATCCATCTCTTTAGCAGCCTGTGCGATAATAGGACTTGCACCAGTTCCGGTACCACCGCCCATCCCGGCTGTGATAAAAAGCATTTTAGTATTGCTACCAAGCATCCGCTTAATATCATCAATATTTTCGATAGCTGAATTCTTACCGACCTCTGGGATCGATCCGGCTCCCATCCCTTCGGTAAGGCTGGCACCAAGCTGAACTTTATTAGGTATCGGGCTTAATTCAAGAGCTTGTGCATCGGTATTACATATAATGAAATCAACACCGGTGATCCCCTGACGATACATATGGTTAACAGCATTCCCGCCGCCGCCACCAACACCAATCACCTTAATGATCGATGATTTTTCTTTTAACATTTCGAACTGCATACTCTTATCAGTTAGGTAAAAATCTATGTTCTCTGACAGTTTCCGTTGTAATATTAGCTAATTATCAACATACGTTTTCCACAATTGTTGGATATGTGGGAAACTCGTCAGCTTGTGGATAATTAACGTATATAATCTTCGTCTTTAATATCGTCCTTGATGAATTTGGCACCTGATTGCAGGATTTTTTCAAACAGGCCGAGGCTCTTTTTAGACTTATCGGTCACCTGCACTTTTTCTTCAGAAATGCCAACACGCCTGCTTGATTCTTCCAATTGTTCAGCCTTCTGGATACCTTTAATCAGAAGACCGATACCGGTGGCAAACATTGGGCTTTTTAATTCGTCATAAGTAAGCTTTGGCAATACATCGTTTTTTGCCAGATGCTCATTCGGATAGCCTACACGGCTATCTAAGCCGGTAACATATTCCACCAGTTGTGGCAAGTGCTTTAGCTGCGCGCCTCCACCGGTAATCACAATCCCTGCAATAAGCTTTTTCTCATACCCTGAAGACTTAATCTCGTAATACACGTGCTCTATGATCTCCTCCATCCTCGCCTGGATGACAAATGCAAGATTCTTGACAGAGATCTCCTTGGGTTCCCTTCCCCGAAGTCCTGGTACACAGATAATCTCATTTTCTTTGTTCTCTTCAGCAAGCGCGGATCCAAAACGGGTCTTCAGTAATTCTGCCTGGTTCCTCATTACTGAGCATCCTTCCCTAATGTCCTCGGTAACGCTGTTCCCGCCAAAAGGAATAACAGCTGTATGACGAATAATGCCTTCATGGAAAATTGCCAGGTCGGTAGTTCCTCCACCTATGTCCACCAATACCACCCCAGCTTCTTTTTCTTCGTCGCTCAGCACCGACTCAGAAGAAGCAAGCGGTTCCAGAATAAGTTCCTGGGTTTCGAGGCCTGCATTTCCAACGCATTTAATAATATTTTTCACAGCACTAACATGGCCTGAAATAATATGGAAGTTTGCTTCCAGGCGCACGCCGGCCATTCCGATCGGGTCTTTAATGCCAGGCTCATTATCTACCGTGAATTCCTGAGGAAGAACATGGATAATTTCTTCGCCCGGAGGCATTACCAGTTTGTACATATCTTCGATGAGCTTATCGATGTCCCTTCTCTGAATCTCAGTATTAAGATCTTTTCTGGTAAGAATACCGCGATGCTGGAGACTTTTAATATGCTGTCCGGCAATACCGACGTTAACTATCTTCACATCGACATTAGACTGGGCACTTGCATCTTCAACGGCAAGCATAATTCCCTGGACCGTCTTTTGAATATTAGATACCACACCACGGGTCACTCCCGCGGATTCGGCTTTTCCCATACCTAAAATTTCGATCTTACCATGTTCGCTTCTGCGACCCACGGTAACACAAATCTTAGTTGTCCCTATATCAAGGCCTACAACTATTGGTGAATTTTTTACTGAAGCTGAGTTACTCTTATCCATATTATGTGCATTAATTTATTGTTGAATCCTGATTTGTCACAAGTGTACTATCAGCCGTCAAATCAATCGGCTTTACACTGACAGCCGTACTGTCTATTATATTTTTTTCGCAGATGATCTGATTGGCATATTTTAAGTTGATCGACTTATAACTATCCCATCCCACCTTCGGTATTGCTTTTTTATAAAACACCAGGAGGTTCCGGAATTTTGTTTCCAGTGAATCTGCTGTTCCCAGGATAATTTTGTGGTCGCCGACGCGGGGAACAATTTCAATATCACCCTTCAGGTCAACAAAGAGCTGCTCGACCTGATCATTCCACAATGTATCTTGCCGGATAAATTTCGCTGCTCTGAACAGATCCTTCACCAATTGCGAGCTCATCGTGTCGACTTTGCCGGAAAAATCCTCATTTATCAAACCATTTGCCACAAGAACCCTGGCAGTGTAGTTATCTGACATAGGTATCTTAAAGCCGTTTTCATCGACGTAAAAGTTAACATTTGCCATATTAATGATCCTTATGACTGGTTTACGCTGCCGGATATCTACGTGGATAACCCCGTTCATATCGGCAAATACTTTCGCGTACTCTATAAAGGGATTTTCATTCAGTACTTTTTCCAGTTTATGAATATTAATATCTTCAAGTCCCCTTCCCACCAACGGACCGCTATTCTCAAGCAGGATACGGTCAACTTCATCGCGCTCTATAAAATTGTTAGCACCCGGAAGCATCACCTTAAGATCGGTGCACTTCTGACTATTTTTCTTTACACCAATAAAGCTCATGAGCACAACCAGCCCAGTGAGACACATTATCCATGTGAAACAGTAAAAAATAAGCTTCCAGTTGATCTGCTTAAGCATTTTCTAAAACTTTCTTCAATGGTTCAATTAACGTATCTATGTCACCAGCCCCTACCGTCAGCAACAGCTCAGGTTTCTCCTCCCGTATATATTCGATCACATTAGCTTTCGTAAGGATGTGTTTTTCTGACAGGCTAACCTTATCTAAGATCATCTCAGAATTGACGCCGGAAATCGGCAGCTCTCGGGCCGGGTAGATATCGAGCATTATCAGTTCATCCGTCATGCCTAACACTTCAGCGAACCCATCTGCAAAATCCCTCGTCCTTGTAAATAAATGCGGCTGAAACACGGTTGTCAGTTTTTTGCCTGGATAAAGGGTTTTAACTGCCTGTATACAAGCCCGCAACTCTTCGGGGTGATGAGCATAATCATCTATATAAACATGGCTCTCATTTTTTACAATATATTCAAAGCGGCGCTTTACTCCTTTAAAATTACCAAGCGCTGCTCTGATCTTGTCCGGGCGTATACCCAGTTGAAGCGCTACTTCCACGGCCGCAACCGCATTTTCTACATTATGAAGGCCCGGCAGTCCCATCTGAATATTTTCGATAATCAGCTCACCGTTTTTGAAATCAAAATAGAAGCTCCCTTTCTCAACACGTACATTTACAGCCTGAACATCGGCAATGGCGTTTGCAGCATAGGTTTGCCCGTTTTGCAGATCAAGGCCTTTTCGATAAAGGAGTTTACCGCCCGGCTTTAACTGTGATGTAAATTGCTTAAACGACTCTACTAAATGGCTCTTATCGCCATAGATATCAAGATGGTCGGCATCCATCGAAGTAACAATCGCTATATCAGGATGAAGGGTCAGAAATGACCGGTCAAACTCATCGGCTTCAACTACCAGAGTATTATTATCGCCGAACAGCACATTGCTGTTGTAATTACTCGCAATGCCACCCAAGAAGGCAGAACAATCATACCCGCTGTCTTTCAGCACATGGGCTATCATACTGGAAGTAGTTGTTTTACCGTGTGTGCCTGCCACAGCTATAGTGAACATGCTTTTGCTAATAATACCCAGAACTTCCGAGCGCTTCTTGAATGCAAACCCTCCGGATTTAAAGTGGTTCAGTATTGGCGAATCTTTAGGAATCGCGGGAGTATAAATAATGAGGGTATGAGCATCCTTTTCCTGGAAGCTCATCGGAATATTATCGACCTCGTCCTGAAAAACAACGGGAATCCCTTCGTTCATCAGGGAGGTTGTTAATGGCGTACATGTCTTATCGTAACCGCATACAACACACCCGCGCTTCTTAAAATAGCGCGCCAGGCCGCTCATGCCAATACCCCCGATCCCTATCAAATAAACCCGCTTAATATTTTCTAACTCCATATTCAGATGATATTTTAGTTGGCAATTGTTAATACTTCCCTTGCAATTACTTCGTCGGCATCAGGCAAAGCCATTTTGCCTATATTTTCCGAGAGCTTCTTACATTTTTTATCATCGTTCAGCAACTTGATAGCTATCTCTAATAATTCACGTTCTGCTTCACTGTCCTTTACAACTACTGCTGCTTCGTTCCCGACAAGTGCCATAGCATTTTTTGTTTGGTGATCCTCCGCTACATTTGGAGAAGGAACCAGAATAGCCGGCTTCTTTATTGAGAATAATTCAGCTATTGTGCCTGCACCTGCACGGGATATGATCAGGTCGGCCGCTGCATAAGCAAAATCCATCCGCTGCAGAAATTCAAGGATCCGGATCCCGGGCCGGTCGATCCCTGCCATCTGCGCATTGATCGACTGATAATAATATCTACCTGTTTGCCAGATTAGCTGAACACCCTCCTGTTCTATTTTATCCAGACCGGCAACGATACTCTTATTGATCGTTGATGCGCCCAGGCTACCACCAGTGACCAGGATGGTCTTCTTATGTGATGAAAGGCCGAAGAATTTCAATGCATCATCACGTTTGCCGTCGATATCAACCGCTTCCTTACGGATGGGGTTACCGGTTATCAATATTTTATCTGCGGGGAAAAATTTCTCCATACCGTTGAAAGCCACACATATTCTCTGGGCATTTTTGCCCAAGCCCTTATTGGTAATGCCAGCATAAGAGTTTTGCTCCTGGATCAGGTAAGGGACTTTCATCAAGGAAGCCGCATATAACAACGGCCCCGACGCATAACCGCCAACGCCCACAGCTACATCCGGCTTAAAATCTTTAATAATACTTCTCGACCTGATCAAACTCATTAATATTTTAAAGGGTAACAGAATATTCTTTACAATTGAACTCCGCTGAAAGCCCTGGATATCCAGTCCGATGATCTTATATCCAGCTGCCGGAACCTTCTCCATTTCCATCCTGCCATTTGCCCCAACGAACAGTATTTCCGTATCGGGAGCAATTCTTTTGAGTGCATCAGCAATTGCTACGGCCGGGAATATATGCCCGCCCGTACCGCCACCGCTTATGATCACTCTCTTTCCCATAATTACATCGCCGGAATTTCTCCCACAATTACCTTTTCGTTATCTTTTTGCTTCTTCTCTTCAATGTCCCTGCTTACACTAAGTATAATACCAAACGCTACACTGGTAAAAAGTATAGATGTTCCTCCCATACTGACCAGGGGCAGCGGAACGCCCGTCACAGGCCCCAGCCCTACTGCTACAGCCATATTGGCAAACGCCTGTATCGTCAGACTAAAACTCAGGCCGGCAGCGAGTAAAGCTCCAAATGCCTTGGGACTATGGGTTACGATCAATACGCAGCGGTACAGAAACACCAGATACAAAAGCACCAGTCCAACTCCTCCAATTAGCCCATACTCCTCAATGATCAGAGCGAAAACAAAATCTGAATATGGATGGGGAAGAAAATTCCTCTGCGTGCTGTTTCCAGGGCCTTTTCCAAATACCCCCCCTGTGGCTATCGCAATCTTAGCCTGATTGGCCTGAAATGATTTATCAGGATCCACCTTTTCCGGATGAAGGTAGGTTTCAATACGTGAGATATATGTCTTGCGTCTCGGCCCGAGCATCATTACACCTCCCAATAAGATTATTCCGGCAAGACTCACAATGGCAATTTGCTTAATACTGATCCTTCCCATAATAAGCAGGAGTATGCTAACGCCGAAGAGCATTAAAGCAGTGGAAAGATTCGCTAAGGCAATGAGTACAAAAACACCGCAGACCGAACCCATGATGGGAATGAAAGCTTTTTTAACATCCTTGATGTTTTCCTGCTTCTTACTGAGACTCCGCGCCAGGAAGGTGATCAGGGCAAGTTTTGCCATATCCGACGTTTGGAAAGTCTGGTTGATAATCGGAATGGTTACCCACCGGCTTGCTTCATTTACATTCGCACCAAAAATCAGTGTGTACAGCAAGAGTGGAATGGTCACGATCATCAGAATCTTTGAGATTCCTGCATAATGTCTATAATCCAGCAAATGGGAAAAATACATCAGCGCTATACCTCCAACGATCATCACAAGGTGCTTGATAAGGAATTGCTCGGTACCTACACCCTTCTTGTAAGCAAGCGTGCCAGTCGCGCTGTATACGGCCAGCAGCGACCATATCGATAGCAGGATTACGATAAGCCAGATCCACCGGTCGCCTTTTGTTTTATTTATGAGTCTTTCCATTCGTTGGCTGTTAGTTGTTTGTCGTTAGCACGTAGAACGTACCACGTAAAACTTATAACTCCATAACCGCTTTTTTAAACTGATTACCTCTGTCTTCATAATTCTTAAACAGGTCGAAACTCGCACAGGCCGGTGACAATAGAACTGTATCGCCCTTTTTGGCCATATGATATGCTATTTGCACAGCTTCACTTGCAGAAAAGGTATTAACGATCACGTCAACATCATCTTCGAAAGCTTCATGGATACGTTTATTATCCTTTCCCAGACAAACAATTCCTTTAACCTTACTTTTCACCAGATCTTTCAGCATATTATAGTCATTCCCCTTATCCACGCCGCCAAGAATAAGAATCACCTGCGCGGGCATACTTTCAAGGGCGTACCAGGTTGAATTGACGTTTGTAGCCTTAGAATCGTTAATGAAGTCAATCCCGGAGATCTTTGCCACGTGTTCGAGCCGGTGTTCTATATTGCTAAAGCTTCCCATGCTGTCGCGAATGGATTCGTTTCTCAGTTCAAGCACTTTGGCCACTATTCCGGAAGCCATGGAGTTATAAATATTGTGCTTGCCTTGCAGAGCTAATTCGTTAATGGACATAGTCAGAGGTTCTTGATTTTCGTGGTTAAGGTCTATTGTTATCTTTTCGTCTTCCAGCCAGGCGCCCTTAGAGAGCGTCTTCTCAATGGAAAATGGATATTTTTGGGATTTTATTTCGCGTCCTTGTAGTCCGGACAGAATTTCTTTGTCGTCTGCACAGTAAATAAATACATCATTATCTGCCTGATTCCGGATGATCCGAAATTTAGATTCGGCATAATTCTCCATTTTATAATCGTAGCGGTCAAGATGATCAGGAGTTATATTTAGTAACACGGCTATGTCTGCCTTAAAGCTGTACATATTATCCAGCATAAAGCTGCTGATCTCAAGAACATAGTAATCGTAGCTTTCAAAGGCCACCTGCTTGGCAAAACTCTTCCCGATATTACCGCCAAGGCCGACGCTCAGGCCCGCGGCTTTAAGCGTATGATAAGTAAGCATTGTGGTGGTCGACTTGCCGTTTGAGCCGGTTATACAGATCATTTTTGATTTGGTATAGCGTCCGGCGAACTCAATTTCTGACAGAACGGGCACGCCGCGCTCGAGCAGCTTCTTTATTATAGGAGCTTTGTCCGGAATACCCGGGCTTTTAATTACCTCAGCGGCCGACAGTATTCTCTCCTCTGTATGCCCGTTTTCCTCATAGTTAATATCGGCCTCTTTTAGCTCCTTGCTATAGTTCTCAGATACAGGGCCCATGTCTGATACAAAAACATCATAGCCCTGCTTCTGCGCAAGCAAAGCCGCACCAACGCCGCTTTCACCAGCACCCAGAACAACGATATATTTCTTTGCTTCCATCAGCGGAGTTTAAGGGTTACAATAGTCAGTATAGCGAGCATGATTCCCACTATCCAGAACCTGGTTACGATCTTAGCTTCGTGATACCCTTTCTTTTGGTAGTGGTGGTGCAGGGGTGACATTAAAAAAACGCGCCGTCCCTCGCCAAACCTGCGCTTTGTATATTTAAAATAAGCTACCTGAATGACTACCGAAATATTCTCGATCAGAAAAACCCCGCACAGTACCGGGATCAATAGCTCCTTTCGGATCATGATTGCAAAAGCGGCAATTATACCCCCAATAGCCAGGCTTCCGGTGTCGCCCATAAATACCTGTGCCGGATAGGAATTATACCATAAGAATCCTACACAGGCTCCGACAAAGGCTCCGGCGAAAATCACCAGTTCACCCGAATGGGGGATATACATAATATTCAGGTAATCGGCGAAAATTGTATTTCCTGAAACATAGGCAAGTATTGCAAGCGTAATGCCCACGATTGCCGACGTGCCCGTTGCCAGGCCATCTATGCCATCCGTTAAATTCGCCCCGTTGGAGACTGCCGTTACAATGATTATAACAACGAGAAGAAATACGATCAGCGAATAGCCTTTCAAGTCTTCATCGAAAAAGGTCAGCACCTTTGCGTAGTCAAACTCATTATCCTTGTAAAAAGGGAAATTCGTTTGCGTGGACTTCACATTCTGGGTGTAGTAAAAATCGTTTCCTTTCTTGTGAACTTCCAGCGGAGCACGAACATCGGACCTCACTATAACCTGTTCACGCACGACAATATCCGGGTGAAAATACATCGTCCAGCCAATAATAAGAGCCAGGCCCACCTGTCCCATAATTTTAAATCTGCCGGCGAGACCCTCCTTATCCTTCTTGAAAACTTTTATATAATCATCTACAAAGCCGATTGCTCCCATCCAAACCGTTGTGATAAGCATGAGCATGACGTAGATGTTATCAATCCTGGCAAACAGGACGGTCGGTAATAAAATACCCAGAAGTATGATCAAGCCGCCCATTGTTGGCGTACCCTGCTTCTGCATCTGACCTTCCAACCCAAGATTCCGCACCGATTCTCCAACCTGTTTGGCCCTAAGAATCCTGATCAGCCTGCTGCCGTACACTGTTGTAAGGAACAATGACAAGATAACCGCCATGCCGGTGCGAAATGAGATATACTGGAACAATCCGGCTCCCGGAATATTATATTGCTGATCCAGCCAGGTAAACAGGTAGTACAACATCAGCCCATTAGATTTAAAAGTTCAGTTAATATCTCCTTATCGTCAAAAGGCAGCTTAACTCCAGCTGTCTCCTGGTACTTCTCGTGACCTTTTCCAGCAACGAGGATAATATCACCAGGTTTTGCCAGATGGCATGCTGTACGAATTGCTTCCTTTCTGTCAGTGATTGAAAGCGTCTTCTTCCGGTTCTGCGGCATAACGCCAGCCTCCATTTCACGTATGATCTGCTCTGGATCTTCGGTTCTAGGATTGTCGGATGTCAGCACCACTTTGTTACTCCAATCGCAGGCTACCTGTGCCATTACCGGCCGCTTGCTCCTATCCCTGTCGCCGCCACAACCGATTACCGTGATAACCTGTTCAGCTCCCGACCGTATATCCTGGATAGTTTGCAGAACATTCTGAACGGCGTCAGGAGTATGGGCATAATCTACTATGCCAATTATGCCGGAAGAAGAAATTATATAATCGAACCTGCCTTCTGCGCCGCTTAGCCGGCTCAGCGAAGTGAGCACCCGTGTACGGTCCTGTTCTAATAACATAGCCGCGGAGTACACTGCAAGTAGATTATACGCATTAAAACTGCCAACCATTTTAAACCAAACCTCCTGGCCATCTATATTTAAAAGCAACCCGCTAAAATGGTTCTCAATGATCTTTGCTTTGAAATCAGCGATGTTCTTCAGCCCGTAAGTTTTCTTGTGCGCCCTGCTGTTTTGCAGCATAACGATGCCATTTTTGTCGTCAATATTGGTCAGCGCAAATGAATTGCTTTCCAGCATATCAAAAAATGCCTTTTTGGCTTTCAGATATGCGTCAAAAGTCTGATGAAAATCCAGGTGGTCATGAGTCAGATTTGTAAATATTCCACCAGCGAAGGTCAACCCGGTTATTCTATGCTGAGCTACTGCATGTGAGCTTACTTCCATAAAACAATAATCACAACCACTGTCAACCATGTCGTTCAGCAAACCGTTAAGAGCCACCGGATCGGGAGTTGTGTGCGTAGAAGGAATAACCGTATCATTGATCTGGTTCTGCACGGTAGAAAGTAATCCGCATTTATATCCCAGATCTCTGAACAACTGAAAGAGTAAGGTTCCGATTGTGGTTTTGCCGTTTGTCCCTGTGACCCCAACAAGCCGCAGTTTGGATGAAGGGTGATCAAAAAAGTTCGCTGCTATTATTCCCAGCGCCTTTGCAGAATCGTCAACCAGAAAATAGCTGACTTCTGCCTCAAGTGTAGCAGGAAAAACGCTGCACACAACCGCCTTCGCACCCAGGCTTATCGCTTTCTCAATAAAATCGTGGCCATCCGACAAAGTACCTTTAACAGCAACAAAGAGCGCTCCGGATTGTACTTTCCTTGAATCAAAGCAAACCAGACTTACTTCCTGGCTGGTTGATCCGGCAACTTGTTTCAGTGAAACACCATATAATATGTCTTTCAGCTTCTTCATCAATTCAACTCTAAGACAATTGGATACCCTTTGCCTACTTTGGACCCTGCCGCAATAGACTGTTTTACTACTTTGCCACTTCCCCTGACAAGAGGGCGAAGGCCGGAATTACCCAACACGTAAAGTGCGTCTTTAAGTCCCATCCCGCTTACATCCGGAACAAAACCGTCAATTACTCTGACCTCAGGGTTGATGACCCCTTTATTGGTATCTACCGATAACTGTTCTGAATTAGCGGCAAATAATGTCTTTATTCCAAAAGCTTTATAAATCCGCTGGGTTGCTTTCTTCTCACCCGTTTTCGCCGATGGCATTTTTAGATTGCCGGCCAATTTCTGATCATTCAGCGAATTATACATGTTAATGTCGCCCGCATATACCCTGTCTGCAACTTCCCGGAAAACAGGGCCGCTTACCTGTGCACCGTAGTATCCGTTTTTCGGATTGTTTATTACAACGATGAGAGAATATTTGGGGTTATCAGCCGGGAAATACCCAACAAATGAAGCCTGATATTGCAGTTTGGCCCGATAGCCTTTATTAGCATCCGCTACTTGTGCAGTACCCGATTTACCAGCAACCCTGTAATGAGGGTTTTTTATAATAGTTTTGCCTGTACCGTCTGTTATTACACCTTCCAGCATGGCTTTAATTTTACCCAAAGTCTCATCGGAACAGATCTGTTCATTTATAACCCTGGCTTTAAATTGCTCAACAGTGTTTCCCAGACGTTTGATTTCCTTTACAAATATTGGTGCGATGTATCTTCCATCATTTGCTATCGCATTATAGAACGAAAGCATCTTTAGGGGAGTAAGTTGCATTTCATAACCGTATGCCATTTGGGGCAAAGTCATGTTTTTGTTCCAGCTTCTGTTCTTTGGGTTTTTTACTACCGGCTGCGCCTCGCCAGGGATCTGCAGCCCAAGTTTCTCATGCAAATGCCACCGGTATAAGTGATCGGTAAACTGCGACTGGTCTGTTTTATAAGCGTCAACCACAAGCTTAGCGATTGCAGCATTAGATGACTGCTCAAATGCCTTTTTCACGGTCACGATTCCAATACTTCCATGTGAATCCCTGATGATCTTGCCAGGAATGGGATAAGTACCCGTGCCCACCAGTGTATTAGTATCCGCCTTTTTGTCCTCAAGTATTGCCATGAAAGAGGCTACTTTAAATGTAGACCCCGGATCCTGGTTACCGGCGATCGCGTAATTAAACTTTTCCTTGTATATCCCTTCGCTTTCTTTGCTAAAATTGGCGATAGCCCTGATCTCACCTGTAGAAACTTCCATTAAAACCACGGTTCCATGGTCGGCATTGCTCGCGATCAGTTGCTTCTTCAATGCGCGCTGGGCTACGTCCTGCATGTTGACGTCAATTGTCGAGATAATATCTGCTCCTTCTTTCGGTGCAATTTCGATATCCTGATTAACGGGCATCCAAATCCCGCCCGCAATGCGCTGAACAAGCCGCTTTCCACTTTCCCCGTCTATATATGAGCCGTAAGCCCCTTCCAAACCAACGGGCTGTACATTTGCGTTTTTATAACCGATAGTACGAGCCGCCAGGCTTTGAAAAGGCATAATTCGCTTGTTTTGCTGCACGGCTATTAAGCCACCCTTATATCTTCCCATATTAAATACAGGAAATTTTCGGATAGCTTTAAGTTCCTGGTGGGTAACATTTCTCTTCAACAGCAAGTAACGGGCCTTATCCTGTCTTGCATTTCGCAGCATCCGTGAATATTGCTTTGCAGATTTATCGTCAAAAAACGAAGATAATTTCGCAGCAAGTGAGTCTATCTTTTCATAAAAAACCTCATCACTTTCAATGCCACCTGCCATCACATCCATTCGAATCTCGTATTCAGGAACGGAGGTCGCCAGAAGGCTTTTACCATCAGAAGCATAAATATTCCCCCGGGCAGCCTCAACATTGGCAAAGCGGGTAGACAGACTATCGGCCATCGCGGTCCATTTAGCCCCCTCAACGTATTGAACATGAAAAAGCTTAAACAGAACTGCAATAGCTAAAAGCACAATAAGCCCGAAGGCTATATAGACTCTTAGAAGTATGTCAGTCCTGATGTTCATTGTTGTATATTAATGTTACTTGTTAATGGTCGCTTTCTGACTGTACTCTTTTTATTTTATGGTTCCTTATTCAAACTCTCCTTCCGTAATCACTATTTTTTTGGGAGGCTCAACCGGCTCTTTTAACCCAAGGGTATCGACCTCTTTTGCAACTTCCGTCTGAGTACTCTTCATCATAAGGTCGGCCTTTAGCGTTTTGTAATCCCAACTCAGTTCCTTAACCTCCTTCCCCAGTTTGTCTATATCACGAATATTATTCTCGGCAAAATGGCGGTTACCTATATAAATCATTCCCAAAAAGGCGATGAATATGATAAACGGCAGCATACCAGTCGCAGCTTCCTTGGAGATAACTCCTTCAGTAAGCATTACCGTAAAGAAGTTGCGGGGAAGCTCAGCCTTCTCTTTTAGTTCAGGCTGCACTTCCCTTTCAACTTCACCCTCAGTTGTGTCGTTTTTAAATTGGTTACTCATATATCTCAAGCCCTAACAGCTTAAACCTTTACAGCAATTCTAAGCTTTGCACTCCGTGCCCGGTTATTCTCTTTGACTTCTGCGTCTGAAGCGACTATTGCTTTGCGGGTCAGGCTTTCCAATGGCTTAATTGGATTACCGAAAAAATCTTTCTCCAACTCGCCATGAAACTTCCCTTTCGCAATAAAATTCTTGACCAGCCTATCTTCAAGAGAATGATAAGACATCACTACTAAGCGGCCCTGGGTTTTTAAAAGATCGACAGATTGCTCAAGAAATTCCTTTAAAGCTTCCAGCTCCTGGTTGACCTCTATGCGAAGTGCCTGAAACACCTGTGCGAGATATTTATTCTCTTTTCCTTTTGGAATAAGCGATCCAATGGCCGTTTTTAAATCGGCGACTGTCTGAATAGCTTTATTCAAACGAAAGGTAACCAGGTTTCGCGCTAATGATTTCGCGTTCTTTATCTCACCGTAGATCCCGAAAATTCTATGTAATTGCTCTTCAGTATAATTATTTACCACATCCTTAGCTGTAAAGGAGCCTGCCCGATCCATTCTCATGTCCAGATCTGCATCGAAACGAATAGAGAACCCCCGTTCTGGCTGATCAAACTGGTGCGACGAAACACCAAGATCAGCCAGAATGCCATCTGCAGAAATGGCGCCCTGCAAACGGCAATTGTTTTTCAAATAGCGGAAGTTCTGATCAATAAAGGTTAATCGATCATCATTGGGTAAATTCTTCTGGGCATCAGCATCCTGATCAAAGGCAAGCAGCCTTCCATTCGGACCAAGGTGCCTTAATATTTCCCGGGAATGACCGCCGCCGCCGAAAGTAACGTCGACATACACCCCGTCTGGTTTTATGTTTAATCCTTTAATGCATTCCTGCAACATTACCGGTTGGTGATAATCAGTCATTCAGCCCCCTTCCTGCATTACCCATAACCTCTTCAGCGAGGTTCGCAAAATTTTCAGGCTCACTATCCATCTGCGCTTCGTAGGCATCCTTAGACCACACCTCGATTTTATTGAGCTGGCACGACAAAACAACTTCGGCTGTAATGCCCGCATATTCCATCAAGGCCTTCGGAAATAATATACGATTGGCTGAATCAAGAGTAAGTTCTGTAGCACCCCGCGTGAAATAGCGAACAAAATCTCTGCTCTTTTTCTCGTACAGGTTTAATTTACTCAGCTCTCCTGTTATCTGATCCCACTCCTTCTTTGTATAAATAACGAGATGTTTCTCGAAGCCCCTATTGACCACAAGCCCTTCACGCTCAGCTTCAGGAAGCTGCTTCTTCAGGCTGGATGGTATCATCATCCTGCCCTTAGCATCAAGTTTACAATCAAATTCTCCTAAAAAATGGGACATTACTTTACTCTACTCATTATTTCAAGAGTAAAAGTAAATAACTTACCACTTTTTACCACTATCTCCCACAAAAAAAGTTTTCCACAGTTTTGGAGCTTATTATCGTTCTATAATCTCCTTGAAAAAGGAATAATCATAGCGATAAAAACTCATAAAAACGGCAGGCTAGCTCAACGGATTCTCCTAGTTATAGGGTCTAATGAAAAGTACTACTGCGATTGACAAGCATATAAAAACACTATTTAGTCTGATCGGATCGTTTGAAAAATCCACCCAGGAAACAATAATGCTTGAGATAGTCCGGGGCTCAAAGGCTTAAAAGCCACTTCAGAATCATTTCTGCTGTTTTATGAGACTTTCAAGAGCTTGCAGATGCTTTCTAAAAGCATCCCGGCCTTGTTTTGTCGCAGAATATTGGGTATTGGGCTTCCGACCGATAAAAGACTTGGACACATTGATATACTCCTCTTTTTCAAGAGCCTTAAGATGCGATGCCAGATTCCCATCGGTAACTTTTAACAGATCTTTCAGTGCATTAAAATCATAGGAATCATTCACCGACAGAACGCTCATAACCTGAAGCCTTATCCTGTTTTCAAATGCCTTGTCGAATTGCTCCAGAGAAATTTTCACTGATCGTATTTAAAATGCATAATGCTACCATAGAGGATATTGAGAAGACCGAATCCTATCGCCCAGATTACCAAGCCGTAAACCGGGAGAGCCAAGGCAATCAAACCTAAAAGGATCTCGAAAATACCCAGCCATCTGACATCACTGAATGTATAGTGGCTGCCTGAAACCAGAGCCAAACCATAAAAAATAAGACAGGCAGATGCTATTAAAGAGTAGTTTCCTTTCGCCAGCATAATAAGGATAAATAAACCGCCGGTAATAAGGGGAACCGCAATAGAAGAAAGTAATCTTCTGCTCACCGGGTTCCAGACGTTTTCATTTTTCGCCCGTGCATTCTTCATAGTAAACCAGCAAGCAGTAAAAATAGAAAAGGAAAGCACAGCCAATGCAATTATGAATAGCTGCCAGAATAGAAACGGCTCGGTGGAATATGAAATGCCGGCCTCCCCTGCTGAGAATTTACTTATCAGCCAATAGCCAACTGCTGCTCCTATCAATGCATATATACCAGCCAATATACCCGATAGGCCGCTCAATGAAATAAACTTTGAAGATCGCTCCATCAGGTCCCTGATCGAACTCAATTCTGCATAAACATCCTTTTCTTTCATAAAAAAGCACTTTGAGATTCAAAGGAAGAGATAATTATCACCATATGCAAGAATATAACCTATTTTTTGAAATTCTCCGCTATCTTTATTTTGCATAAGTTTCAATCTTAATAAAAAGATTCTGGCATGGCATTCTATGATCTGAATAAAGATGCACGGACAACAGTCCTTGAAACGATAAACAGTGCTTTAAAAGCTGATATCCAGAGTGTCAACCGCTACGACCTCCTGAAATATTTTGGTGACCCTGATACCTATATTAGAAAATCAGCCTATCAATCGACGGGCAGGATCTATTTTTCAGAAAAGCACCTGCAAAATAAAATCATTCAATTGTTTGACGAACTGATCTCTCATGAGGATCACAGCATACGGCAGACGACAGTTAATGCGGCGGGGGAAATTGGTAAAGTGGATTTTGAAATAGTCAGGATTTTTTTTGATACAGGCCTTTTAGATCCCCATCATACCGTTAGAAACGCAGTTATTGGCTCCGTCAAGAAGATGGGTGAAGTGAATCCGAAGCCGGTATTGGCATGGGCACAAGAATATCTGCATCACCCTGATAAAGAAATCCGTCGTGAGATATGCCACGGAATTGAACTACGCGGGAGAAAATATCCGGAAGACGTACTTCCATTGCTGAAAGAGTTAGAAAACGACCAAACTACCCGGGTGAGCAATACGCTCATACATGTATTAGGACAAATCGCTTATAAAAAGGGTTGTCTTAAAACCGTTGTAGAACACCTGGGAACCTGGACAAATAAGAAACTTGTTGCATCGGCCCTGGAAGAGATAATCGATGTCCATCATCGTTATAAAAATTTCGCAGCGTTGACCCAGGATGAAGCCAGAAAGTTCATATCAGATAATTATGCATCAGCTGATTGACTCAGCTGATGCATAGTTCTAGGAATTTATCGCTTTAACTCCCGGAAGCTCTTTCCCCTCCATATATTCAAGTAATGCGCCGCCACCAGTTGAAACATAGCTTACAGCATCGTTAAAGCCAAACTTCGCGACTGCAGCTGCTGAGTCTCCCCCGCCAATTAAGGAAAACGCCCCTTTTCTGGTAGCTTCGACTACCGCTTCGGCAACAGATTTCGTACCCTCCTGGAATTTCTCCATTTCAAAAACGCCCATTGGCCCATTCCATAGAATTGTTTTGGATTCCTTAATAATCTTAACAAAGTTCTTTATCGACTCAGCCCCAATGTCAAGCCCCATCCAGCCATCTTTAATATTATCGTTCTTTGCCGTCCCGGTTTTTGCATCTTCAGAAAACGCATCTGCAATAATGGAATCTACAGGCAGCAGAAGGTTCACTTTTTTCTTTTTTGCCTTTGCAATAAGCTCTATTGCCAGATCGAGTTTATCGTCCTCGACCAATGAACTTCCTATTTTCCCTCCCTGTGCTTTTGCAAAAGTGTATGCCATTCCTCCCCCGATGATCAAATTGTTTACTTTATTTAGCAACTGATCAATCAGCTCAATTTTATCGGATACTTTTGCCCCACCCATGATGGCTGTAAACGGCTTCTGAGCATGGTTGAGAATCTTTTCAGCATTAGCCAGCTCTCCTGCCATCAGATAGCCGAAATATTTTGCCTCTGGAAAGAACTTTGCAATGATAGCTGTTGAGGCGTGTGCGCGGTGCGCTGTTCCGAATGCATCATTGACGTAAACATCCCCAAGTGCTGCAAGTTTTTTTGCAAAGGCCTCGTCTCCTTTTTCTTCTTCCCTGTAAAATCTGAGATTTTCGAGAAGCAATACGTCGCCTGGTTCAAGCTCCTTAGCAAGTTTAACGGCATCTTCACCGATACAGTCACCGGCAAACTTTACATCTCTATTAAGTACAAGCGACAAATATTTCACCAGGTGACTTAACGAGTATTTATTTACCGGCCCATCTTTAGGTCGTCCGAGGTGCGACATCAAGATAACGGAACCGCCATCCCTTATTATCTTTTCAAGAGTAGGCAGCGCGCCCGTTATCCGGTTATCATCAGTAATGTTAAAATGTTCATCCAATGGCACGTTAAAATCAACACGTATCAGTGCCTTCTTGCCGGAAAAATTTAAATAATCGATAGTCTTCATAATACGTTTTGATGTGCTCGTTATTAATTAATCTTAAGATACATTACCCGGTGAGGTCCGATTTTGGGAAGCTCGAATTCATCAGATATAAATTCAAATCCCAAACCCAGATAAAATCGAAATGCAATTTTTCTGGCGTTACACCAGAGATAATCAGCTTTTTGCCCCCTTAGGTAAACAATAGAAAAGTTCAAAAGTTGGTTTCCAATTCCTTTTCTCTGGAAATCGGGATGAGTTACCATTCCGCGCAGTTGAAATCCAAGGCCGGGGAAACCTTCCCGTTGTTGCCGATGGAAGGTAGCGACGCAAACCAAGCGCTCATCAGTAAAATAACCAACGTGAAAGGAGCCCTCCGTATCGTCTCCTTCGAACCGGCAAAGTTCGCGATCGAGCCCTTCTCTCAGCTCTGAGCTACGAAGGTCTAATGTCTGCCCGGCGCTTATAAATTTTATCATATAGTCCTGGTTACCTTTTCAGATCAGCGATTTTAGCAATCAGGTCTGCCAAACGGCTGGAATATCCTGACTCATTATCATACCAGCCAACAACCTTTACGAGATCCCCTACTACGGAAGTGAGCTCAGAATCAAATATGCAAGAGTGCGGGTTGTCTAAAATATCGACCGAAACTATCGGATCCGAGGTATATTCAAGGATATTTTTAAGAAAGCCCTGTGAGGCACTTTTAAAAGCTTCATTTATAGCTTCGGCGGTGGGTGTTTCCTTCAAAATGCATGTAAAGTCTGTTAAAGACCCGTTAAGAACAGGCACGCGAATACCAGCTCCTCCCAATTTCCCTTCCAGATGCGGGAATATATTGGTGATAGCTTTTGCAGCTCCGGTGCTTGTAGGAATTATAGAAGCGGATGCTGCTCTGGCCCTTCTCAAGTCCTTATGTGGTGCATCGTGCAGATTTTGGTCGCCAGTCATAGAATGAACCGTAGTAATATACCCGTTCACAACACCCCAGTTATCATCCAGCACCTTTACCATTGCAGCTACATTATTTGTTGTACAGGATGCGTTTGACAAAATACTCGAAGTTAAGTCTACTGAAACATCGTTCACGCCAAGCACAACCGTTGGCAGATCTTTGTCGGCCGAAGGAGCAGAAATAATTACTTGCCCAGCTCCTGCTGTCAAATGAGCACTCGCTTTCCCGGTGTCGGTAAACTTCCCGGTAGATTCAATAACAAGATCGACCCCCAACTCTTTCCAGGGGAGTTTCAAGGGGTCTTTTTCTGCGAATACTCTGACAAATTTACCGTTGATTACGAGCCCGTCTTTTTCTGCTGTAACGATCCCTTTAAATTGCCGGTGGACTGAATCGTATTTAAACAAATGGGCAAGGGTGGGCGTGTCCGTAAGATCATTTATGGCGACAACTTCAATATCATCTTTTTCAAGTATTGCGCGCAGAGTTATTCTGCCAATACGCCCGAAACCATTTATTGCGACTTTCATATTTACATAACGAGAGCGCAAAGTTATTACATTGCCTGATAAAGATTAAGTAAAAATGCTTTGAGCTAAAACAAACTTGCTATTTATTAGTTGGCTTTAGAACATCTGCATACAATTCATAATATTTCTTTAAGTTTATCCCACGTCCGAAGCCCTTTGTAAAATATGCTGAAAAACAGAGATGATTTTAATTGTTGATGACACCGCCGAGAATTTATATTCTCTAAAGAAAATACTTGAACTTAATGGCTTTGCAGTTGATACCGCACTATCGGGAGAAGAGGCTCTTAAAAAGATCCTTAAACGCTCTTACTTCCTGATCATACTTGATGTTCAGATGCCAGGTATGGATGGTTTTGAAGTAGCTGAAACCATTTCCGGATACAGTAAAACGAAACATATTCCTATAATATTCCTTTCTGCGGTAAACACAGATAAAAAGTTCATTACTAAAGGTTATGCCTCAGGAGGACTGGATTATGTAACTAAACCATTCGACCCTGATATTTTGTTGCTTAAGGTCAAAACCTTCTACAGGCTTTATCAGCAAACACAGGAACTAACCAAGATCCAGGCTGAATTACTAAAGGAGATCGAGTCGCGCAAAGAGGCAGAGAATAAAAAGGACGAGTTTATCAGTATTGCGAGCCATGAATTGAAAACACCCCTTACCAGCGTGATAGGCTATGTACAATTATTACAGCGCTCGCTTAAAAAATACGAAGACGTTTCAGTTGATAAATATCTGCAACGGACCAACCTCCAGCTGGGCAAACTTCAAAACCTGATTGGTGACCTGCTGGATATTTCCAAAATAGAAAACGGTAAAATTGAATTCAACAAAAAAGTTTTTGATTTTAATACCATGTTAAATAGTGCGGTTGATACCGTACAGCAAACACACGAGTGCAACATCATTCATGAAAAATCTGTTGAGGCTGAGGTGTATGGTGACGAAATGCGTATCGAACAGGTTATTATTAATTACCTCACCAATGCCATCAAGTATTCGCCCGACTGTAAAGAGGTTCATATAGAATCGTCTATAACGTCTGATAATGAGATCTACCTTAAGGTCAGGGATTTCGGGATAGGAATTCCTAAAGAAGTGCAATCTCAGCTGTTTGACAAATTCTACCGGGTTGAAGGATCGGCAACACGCTTTCAAGGCCTTGGTATAGGGCTTTACATCAGTTCAGAAATCATTAAACGTCATGAGGGTACATGCGGAGTATTCAGTACGCCTGGGAAAGGATCTGAGTTCTGGTTTAAGATCCCGCTGACACATTCGCAAGATTAGTAATTCAGAGAAAATTTACACAGCTTTATGAGATCTACTTTTAAACGCAATATTCAGATAGGCTTTGGCTTATCGCTCCTTGTGCTCATTATTAGTTCAGCGGCATCATATATAAGTATTAATGCCCTGCTCAACAGTTCCAGGCTTGTAAACCACACTAATCAGGTAATCCAGGAATTAGAGGAAATGATGTATATCATGAAGGATGCGGAGACTGCCCAGCGCGGGTATCTACTTAGCGACCTGGAAGAATTCCTCGAACCTTATAACGGTGTTCAGCAAAGGGCATACGAAACTATCATACGCCTGAGACAACTGACCGCAGACAATCCACTTCAACAAAGAAATGCTGACCGGCTGGATACAATAATCAGGAAACGGATTAGCTATATGCAGAGGCTGGTTGATTTGAAAAAAGCCGGGAAGCAGATCGAAATAGGCTTTCTAAAGGAAGGCAAAGCTTCGATGGACGAATTACGTATGGTTGCAAATGTGATCAAAGCCCATGAAGTAGACCTCTTGAACGAACGCACGTTGAGCATGAACAGGTTTGCTTCGTATACGCCAGTCCTTATCCTGATTGCCGCTGCATTATCCCTGATCATAACTATCTTCTTCTACCTCAAGGTTTCAACTGATTTTGCCGAAAAGACGAAACTTCAACAGGAACTGGAAGCCAAGGATATTGAGATCCGTAAACGGATCGCTGCGATTCAGAACATTGCTGGAAAAATATCTGCCGGAGAATACAATATCCGTATTAACGATGAGGAAAAAGATGATCTGGGAAGCCTGTCCTGGGCATTAAATAAAATGGCCGAATCCCTGGACCTGTCGTTTAGCCAGTTACACCATAAGGAATGGCTGCAGACAGGCATCGCAAAATTGAATGAGATCATGGTCGGAGAAAAAAGCACCGATAAGCTCACTGTAGATATCATTCAATTCGTTGCTGAATTTACAAACAGCCAGGTTGCTGCATTTTACCTGCTTAATGATGAGCGGTTAACGCTGTCGGGAAGCTTTGCACTGGATAATATTTCGAAACGACAATACATACAACTCGGTGAAGGAATCGTGGGACAAAGTGCCCAAAGCGGAACGCCTATAGTTCTCAATGAGATATCAACAGATAACTTCATGATAAGCTTTGCTTCGGGCGATATCAAACCAAAGGGTATCGCAGCTATTCCTGTTTATCACGAATACAGGCTGATAGGAGTAATAGAATTAGGATCACTTACAGAGATCTCCGCCGATGCCCTGGAGTACATGACTGCGATAGTTAACAGCGTGGGAATCGCGATATATACATCACAGATCCGTAAGCAGCAACAGGAGCTCCTGGAAGAAACTCAGGCCCAGGCTGAAGAATTACAAACGCAGCACGGCGAACTTGAAAATCTGAATGCGGAGCTTGAAACCCAAACTCAGAAGATACAAGCCTCAGAGGAGGAGCTCAAAGTACAGCAGGAGGAGTTGCTGCAAAGTAACCAGGAACTCGAAGAAAGAAGCAGGCTGCTTGAGGAGAAGAACCAGATCATTGTTGAGCGGAACCTTGATATTCAGCAGAAAGCCGAACAGCTTGAGCTTAGTACAAAATACAAATCGGAGTTTCTGGCTAATATGTCACATGAACTCCGCACCCCGCTTAACTCTATCCTGCTTCTTTCGAGACTCATGTCAGAAAACGAAGCGCTTGATAAGGAACAGGTGGAATATGCTGAAGTTATTCAAAGCGCCGGACAAGGTTTACTGAGCCTGATCGATGAGATCTTAGACCTGTCGAAGATTGAATCCGGGAAAATGGATCTTGAATTCCGTTCGGTAACAATAAAAGAGATAAATAATGACCTCCGGCCGCTATTCGAACCGCTTGCTAAAGAAAAAGGACTTGATCTTAAAATGATCGTTGAGCCTTCCGCGCCTGAACTTCTGGTAACTGACAAGCTGAGGCTCGAACAGATCCTTAAGAACTTGCTTTCTAATGCACTTAAATTCACCAGCAAGGGTTCCATAAAGCTGACTATATCCCAGCCGGAAACTTCAAGCCTGGTTCAGTTCAGCGTGAAGGACACCGGGATCGGGATACCGAAAGAAAAACAGCAGCAAGTCTTTGAAGCATTCCAGCAGGCAGACGGGTCGACACGCCGGAAATTTGGCGGAACTGGCCTTGGCTTGTCTATAAGCCGGGAACTTGCCAAACTGCTGGGAGGCGAGATCAAACTATCCAGCAAGCCAGGTGAGGGAAGTGAATTTATTTTACAGATCCCCGCATCAAAAACCAGCTTCAGTGCGATCAAGCCTGCAGAGTTCCTGGCCGTTCCCGACGAACCCGCTGTTGAAAGCCCGGAAAGATTCCGGGCAGCAGTGATTCCAACCGAAATCGATGACGATAGAGGCTTCGTCGTTGAAGGCGATAAAGTGATCCTTATTATTGAGGATGATACGATATTTGCAAAAGCACTCCTGGACTATACCAGGAAACAGAACTATAAAGGCATAGTGGCGGTGCGAGGCGACCAGGGCCTGGAAATGGCTGTTCTGTATAAGCCAATAGCTATACTTCTTGATATTCAGCTTCCTGTAAAAGATGGCTGGGAAGTAATGGAGGAGTTAAAATCCAACCCTGCAACACGGCATATACCGGTACACATTATGTCGTCTATGGAGGTTAAGCGGGAAAGCCTGATGAAGGGCGCAGTTGACTTCATCAATAAGCCGATTGCCCTCAATGATATGAACCATATCTTCAAAAAGCTGGAAGATGCCTTAAGCAAGCATCCCAAGAAGGTGATGATCATCGAGGAAAATCCAAAACATGCAAAAGCATTAGGCTACTTCTTAAGCAACTTTAATATAAATTCTGAAATAAGCGGTACGGTGAGCGACGGGATAAACCTCCTGCATAAGAAAGAAGTAGACTGCGTGATCCTGGATATGGGCATTCCGGATCAGAACGCGTATGAAACATTAGAACGGGTTAAATCGAGTCCCGGCCTTGAAAACCTCCCTATCATTATTTTCACGGGTAAGAATCTTTCAAAGGGAGAAGAAAATAAGATTCGCCAATATGCCGATTCGATAGTAGTGAAGACGGCGCATTCCTACCAGAGGATCCTGGATGAAATAGGTTTGTTCCTGCACCTGGTAGAGGATAATACCAAGATTAAAGATCCGGCCAGGACCAAGGCATTAGGAGGTATGGACCAGGTGTTAAATGGAAAAACTGTGCTCATTGCCGACGACGATGTGAGGAATATATTTTCGCTTACCAAAGCGCTGGAGAAACATAATATGCAGGTTGTATCTGCTATTGATGGCAAGGAGGCTCTGAAAATCCTCGAAGAAAATCCGCACATCGATATCGTATTGATGGACATGATGATGCCCGAAATGGATGGATATGAGTCTACCAGCCGTATCAGAAAGAACCCGAAGTACAAACATCTGCCTATACTCGCTGTTACTGCAAAAGCGATGATGGGCGACCGGGAGAAATGCATTAAAGCGGGAGCCTCTGATTATATCTCAAAACCCGTTGATGTGGATCAGCTGATCTCGCTGCTAAGGGTATGGCTTTATGAGAATTAGATAAATGTGTCGTATTAATATATCCGTTTAAGATGAATACCAGGAAAAAGGTTCTGATCATAGATGACGACAGCAGGAATATTTTCGCTTTATCAGCAGTATTACGGGCGAGAGGCTTTAAATGCGTATCAGCCCCAGGAGCTGCCGAGGGGATCAGTTTACTAAGTGATGACCCAGAGATTGGCATCGTACTCATGGATATGATGATGCCTGACATGGACGGTTACGAGGCTATTGATAAGATCCGCAGTAATATAGAGACAGCAGGGATACCTATCATCGCCGTTACTGCGCAGGCAATGGTGGGCGACCGCGAAAAGGCTCTTAGCGCAGGGGCGGATAATTATGCGTCTAAACCTATTGACGTCGACCTGCTAACCAATATATTAAATGAACATCTAACCTAAACTTCAGTGCAGGAGAGTATAGTTAACGACAGCGAGGTTGAGATCCTGCTAAATGATTTGCTGGAAGTTTATGGCTACGACTTTACCAATTATTCAAGAGCGTCGATAAAAAGGAGGATCAACAGACTCTTTAGCCTGGATAAATTTCCAAGCTTCGCAGAGTTCAGGTATCAGCTAAAAAGCGACAGCAATTACCTTAAACGCTTTGTGGAGCAGATCACTGTGAACGTCACCGAGATGTTCCGCGATCCGGTTTTCTATAAAGCTCTGCGTGAGCAGGTATTTCCGCACCTGGGCACCTACCCCTTCATCCGTATATGGCTTGCGGGTTGTTCCACCGGCGAAGAGGCTTATTCCATTGCTATTGTGCTTAAAGAGCTTAATCTTTTTCACAAGTCTTTAATATATGCTACCGACATAAATCCTGATGTCCTGGAAAAAGCCGGTAAAGGAATGTTTCCCTTGAGCCAGATGAAGCAATATTCCGAAAATTATATTCTTTCAGGCGGTAAGAACGACTTCTCAGGCTATTACTCTGCAAATTATAATCTCGCTAAGTTTGATGAAAGCTTAAAATCCAAGATGATCTTTTCAACGCACAACCTGGTATCTGATCATTCATTCAATGAATTCCAACTGATCTTATGCAGGAACGTACTGATCTATTTCGATAAGGATCTCCAGGCGAAAGTATTCAACTTGTTTAACCAAAGCCTTGAAAACCTTGGGTTCCTGGGGTTAGGAAGCAAAGAAACCCTTCGCTTTTCCTCCATCGCAGGGAATTTCAAACAGCTAAACCCGGAAAAAATATGGCGCAAAATCCAGTAAGGCCGGGTTTGGAGCTGCTGATCATCGGAGGGTCAGCCGGTGCCCTGGAAGTAATTCTTAATGCACTCCCACAACTTACCTACGAATTGCCATTTGCTATTATAATAGTACTGCATCGTAAGCAAAGTGCTGACACGACGCTGATCGACCTGCTTTCCGCCAAAACAAGCAGACCCGTTGTTGAAGCAAATGACAAGGACGCCATACTGCCGGGGAATATTTATATAGCTCCGGCCGATTATCACCTGCTTATTGAAAACGATCACACACTTTCCCTCGATTATTCAGAAAAGGTAAACTTTTCAAGGCCCTGCATCGATATTACATTTCAGACTGCAGCTGAAGTATATCGTGAAAAGCTCGCCTGCCTTCTTCTTTCAGGCGCCAGTGCAGACGGCGTAGAAGGTCTGGAGCTGGTGAAAGCCACTAAAGGGCTCACCGCGGTGCAAGATCCCGCCACGGCGGAAGTTGCATATATGCCGCAGAAGGCGCTTGAAAAAATGGAAGTTGATGTAATTGTAGAAAGCAGCAAGGTCATTGATTTTATTAGACAGCTTGGAGGAACCACCTCCGTCTAAGTTCAACCGAAACATTGTTTCTGGTTAGATGTTTATTGATCATGAACAATCAAAGTGAAAAGCCAGAACATTTAAAACCACAGGATTCTAAACAGAAAAAAGTGAAGAGTCCTGAAGACGACAACGAGTCGGTGGTAAAACCGGAAGACCGGACCTACCGGAAAGATGACGCAGAGTTTGTGAACCCTGCAAAACAGAGGGAAAACAGCGAACAGCCTGTACACCCCGTTAAGGATAAACCAAAAGACTAATGTAGGATCTCTAATTCCTCATGTTCATTGCTTCCTTAGCTTTTTGTTTCGCTGGGCTTTCAGGAAGCTTAGCAAGACTTTCTCGTCATGATTCAGCCCCTTTTCACCTGTAAAGTCGGCAGATCGTGACAGCTTTTTCAGATAAGGCTGCAGCGTACCACTTTCATATTCTTCAAGCAATGCCGGGAAGATATATGATTTCTTACAGATGGCGCGCGTATTACCTAGCTTCGCTGCAACCTGATCGATAGCCGTCAGGATAATCTTCTTCTTTAAGGTTTGATTGTCGGGATAGTCAAATTCAGCGAGGTGCTTCAGGGTATGCATGGTTCCGGCCCATGTACGGAAGTCTTTGGCAGTAAAATCACAGCAGCTTATTTCCTTAATGTAATTATTCACCTTACCTGAGTCGATCGATCTTCTCTCGCCATCAGGAGTATAGTACTGGAACAATTCCTGTCCGGGGATGTCACGGCATTTCTTGACCAGCCTGGCCAGGCTTTTATCTGAGATATCAATCTCATGTTGAACCCCTTTCTTGCCTTTGAAACTTAGTTTCAACGAATTGCCGTTGATCTTTACATGCTTATCTCTTAAGGTAGTAAGGCCATAAGAGCCATATAGTTGTTTATAGGATTCATTACCGACACGGATAAGCGTCTTTTGCATCATATTCAGGGATATGGCGAGCACCTTCCGTTCATCAAGTTCCCGCCGCCGCAGGTCCTTTTGTATGTTCTTCCGGAATTCAGGAAGCTTGCTCCCAAACTCCAGTAAGCGGAAATATTTCGTCTCATTCCGATGCTTAGCCCAATCATTGTGATATTTATATTGTTTGCGGCCAGCGATGTCCGTACCGGTTGCCTGAAGGTGTGCATTCTTCTTTTCAGCGATCCAGACGTCGGTCCACGCCGGAGGTAGAACGAGTTTTTTTATCCTGTCAAGGATTTTTTCATCACTGATTTTATTACCCTTTCTGTCTAAATAAATGAAGTTCTTGCCAGATTTTTTCCTGGTGATCCCCGGGTTTGAATCACTGCTGTAAACCAATCCCGTCTCTTCTAACGTTTCCTGCTCTGATGTCATGATGGTAAAAGAGAGAAACGGAAGAAATGTTTGAATTGGCTTTCTCCCCCATTAAAGAATTGTGTCTTACGATAGGATCAGGCGGAGGAAGAATCCGAATCGTTAATAACCTTCCAAAGGAGGTCTTTTAACTCAAGCAATCCCTTTTGTGCTACTGATGAAACAAACAAGGAAGGAATGTCAGGCAGGTCGGCTTTCATTTCTGTGACCAGTTCATCATCCAGCATATCCGATTTACTTATAGCCAAAACGCGCGGTTTATGAATAAGCTCGGGATTATATTGCTCCAGTTCATTCAGCAGTATTGCATACTCCTCTTTAATACTACGGCTTGTATCTGCCGGAACAAGGAACAGAAGTACGGAATTACGCTCAATATGTCTCAGGAAACGGATACCAAGTCCTTTGCCTTTAGACGCGTCTTCGATGATGCCCGGTATATCGGCCATTACAAAGGATTTATTATTTCTATAAGAAACGATGCCCAGATTGGGCGCAAGTGTAGTAAATGCGTAATCTGCAATTTCCGGCTTTGCCGCAGATACAACGGATAGCAGTGTTGATTTACCGGCATTCGGGAAGCCAACAAGGCCGACATCTGCCAGGATCTTCAATTCCAGCACCATCCATTCCTCTTTACCCGGCTCGCCGGGCTGAGAGTATCTGGGAGTTTGTTTGGTTGATGTCTTAAAGTGCCAGTTACCAAGACCACCGCGGCCGCCGGCTGTGAGTATCTTCGTTTCGCCGTCTTTGGTGATCTCAAAAAGGATTTCTCCGGTTTCCGCATTCCGTGCTATCGTACCAAGCGGCACTTCCAGGATTTCATCTTCACCGGTACGGCCAGACCGTTGTCCGCTCGAGCCTGGCAAGCCGCTCTCGGCAATGATGTGCTTGCGATACTTAAGGTGCAGTAATGTCCAGAGCTGACTGTTTCCTTTGAGGATGATATGACCGCCTCTTCCCCCGTCGCCACCATCGGGACCGCCCTTTGATGTAAGAATATCTCTATGCAGGTGAGATGAGCCTGCTCCGCCGTGGCCTGAGCGGCAGCAGATCTTTACGTAATCGACGAAGTTTGAGCTTTGAGACATGTCTGCGTATAGTTTTATATCCTCTATGTAAGCCGCTGCTCTCTCTTTGAAAGCATTAACAGGTTCCATCCTGCAAGTGTTGTGCCTGTATCTGCACTCAACCTGTATCTGGACTATACTTGAGCTATGGTATACTGATAGTATGACCAGTCTCATCCTACGTTTATCCTACGCTTAAGGAGGTGCTGTAGGTTCAGTAAAACGTGCGGAGTCTTGATGCGCTAAGCACCAGGATATTTCTAGTATAATTTACGAAAGATTATCGACAACAGTGCAAATTGATGCGAAAATTTCATCAACCGTGCCGATGCCATTAATACTGGTAAACTTATTCTGGTCCTTATAATAGTTTGCTACCGGGGCAGTCTTAGAGTTATATTCAACGATGCGCTTACGGATCACTTCCGGATTAGCGTCATCCGGCCTTCCTGAATCCTTACCCCTGTTTAAAAGGCGCTTTTCCAGTTCTTCGTCGTTAACTTCAAGTGCGATCATTCCTGAGATTGTCGCCGACTTGCTTTTCAGCAGGTCGTCCAACGCTTCGGCCTGAGCTACTGTACGTGGAAAACCGTCGAAGATGAAGCCATTAGCCTCCTTATTTGAATCAAGCTTATTGCTGATCATACCGATGACAACTTCGTCAGGTACCAATATACCCTGGTCCATTAATTTCTTAGCTTCAAGACCCAATTCGGTGCCCTGGCTTATCTCGCCTCTTAGGATATCTCCGGTGGATAAATGAACCAGGTTGTATTTTTTGATTATTTTTTCGGATTGAGTTCCTTTACCAGCGCCCGGAGGGCCAAACAAGACTAAGTTCAGCATTCGAATGTTCTAAATTTTATTCCTCCTGGTATCACCAGTGTGGAATGGGTGATAAGAATAGGTTTATTTAAAATTTTAAAAGCCTTTCCGTGTGATGGACGAAAAGGCTTTTTAATGTGCACCTGAAGGGAGTCGAACCCCTAACCTCCTGATCCGTAGTCAGGTGCTCTATCCAATTAAGCTACAGGTGCCTTTTTTAACGGACTGCAAAAATATGCTTTCTTTTCAAACTAACATAAGTTTTTTGAAAATAGTGCCTATTTCTGTTTATCGGCCAGGCAAAAAGAGATTAAACGCTTTGCTGATCATTACGATGAGGCCCTCTGCTTCAGTTGTTTGTCCAGGATCCTCATCCCCTCTTCAAACGACCTCGGCTGATAACCAAGATCTTTAATAGTCTTGTCTAAGATAAAACCGGTTCTCTTTGGCCTTCTTGCCCGTTGATTTAAACTGGCGGAGGAAATGGGCCTGATCAACGATTTATCCAGCTGGTAAAAATCTGCAACGCGCTCCACAAGTTCAATTATACTCATCAGATCTTTGCCCGACGCGTTGTAAACGCCCTCAGCTTCTTTTTTAGCGGCCAGCATACAGCACATCGCAAGATCCTCGGCAAGGGTAGGCATACGCCACTGGTCGTTTACCACATTTATAGGCTCGCCTCTTTCAAGTGCTCCCCTCGCCCATAACACGATATTGCTCCTGCTCATGTCACTTACGATACCGTACACGATAATTGTCCGGAGGATAGCCCATCTGCACGAAGATGCCTTAAGGAGGCTTTCAGCTTCAAGCTTCGTCGTACCATAATAGCTCAACGGGTTGGGTTCCGCATCCTCCGTATATGGACCATCTTCGCCGTCAAAAATAAAATCTGTCGAGATGTGAATCAGATGAACGTCGTGTTTATCACATGCTGCCACCAGGTTTTTCACAGCTTCAACGTTCAGCGCATGGCAGAGTTCTTGTTCAATCTCACAGGTATCGACGTTGGTCATTGCAGCGGTATTGATAATAGTATCAGGCCGGTATTTTTCGATCAGTTCATTTAAGCGGTTGGCGTCCCTTATGTCGAACTCCTCGTAGATGTACCCCGCCGGTACGGGATGCCTGTTAGCGCCTACGGACGTGGCGATAAGTTCAATTTCCGGATCCGGGAGGATAATGTCCGTCAGTTTTTGGCCGAGTAAGCCATTGCTACCGGTCACTAGTATTTTTTTCATCGGGAAGTATTTAATCCTAAAAACAGGCAGATTAAAAATACTGCATGCTTTTAATCCCCAAAGAAAAGGATTTTTTAGTTATACGTTTTACGTTATAAGTTTCTAAACATTGCATTATCGATAAACTTAGAAATTACACTTCACGTGTGACTTCTTTACCAGCTGTTTCTTATGCGTCAACACGTGAACATACAACTTATAACGTAAAACGTACAACTCACTATTATGCCTTGCTGTTATTATTACGGGTGATAGCTACGATAATAACAATAAAGACAGCAATCCCAACAACCCACACCCATGGCTGCCCATACCAGACAGCATCGCCGCCGGCATCGACATCTACCTCTACTTTATCGGGAACTGACTGGGCAAAGGATTTGACAGATAATGCAAAAGCGCTTAAGATAGCGACAAGCGACATCAGGGTTTTTCCTAAAATAGAAAGCGGCTTTAATTGATTGATTGTTTTCATGATGTTTTTGTTTAGTTTTCGATACTAATCACTACAATTAACTGCGCCTTTGGTTTTGAATGAGCCGGAGATATGAACCGAAGCATGAGGCAAGGCACCCGGCTGAAGGCTGAACGGATCACAAGGCTTACTTTTCAAATAATCGGGTTTAATTAGAAACCGGCTTTATCATCAAGATTAGTGCGCTTGCAAGGTATGTGTTGTCTTTGAAGTAATCAGTGCTGCGCTCTGTGACCCGGAATTTGTTATCAGTAATCAGTGCTGTGCTCTGTGACCAGTAATCAGTCTGTCCATTAGTCACTACTGATTACTGATCACTGATTACTGATCACCGAATACCGGTTACTGATTACTGATTACCCAACACCGATCCCCCCAACATGGTAACATTGATCGAAAACATTTTGGGCAAGATCGGACGAAAGAGCGCCAAACCCGGTTTCTACACGTCCAAATCCCCGCTCCTGACATCCTAAAAATCCCTCCTCAAATTATTGCATAAAATTTCTCAATTAAGTATTTGATTTACGGGGATAAAGAGTATTTTTGCAGACCAAAAAACACCCTTTAAAACGGGTGTAAATTGTTGATTAAATAAAGTTTTACAAAAATTATATGCCAAACTCTGGAAAAATAGCACAGATCATCGGACCTGTAGTCGACGTTAGCTTCACTGACAATGCACACTTACCTAAAATTTATGATGCTCTTGAGATCGTAAAAGCCAACGGTCAGAAGATCGTTCTTGAAGTTCAGCAACATCTTGGAGAGGATCGCGTTAGGGCGATTGCAATGGATTCAACTGATGGACTTGTTCGTGGAATGGATGTGATCGACACAGGTGCTGCTATTAAAATGCCGGTTGGCGACAAAATAAAAGGACGTTTATTTAACGTGGTTGGTGAAGCTATCGATGGTATCGATACAATTGACAAACAAGATGGGTATCCTATCCACAATACTCCTCCTAAGTTTGATGAATTATCTACCGAAACCGAGGTGCTTTTCACTGGTATCAAAGTAATCGACTTACTAGAGCCTTATGCAAAAGGCGGTAAGATCGGATTATTCGGTGGTGCAGGTGTTGGTAAAACGGTTCTTATCATGGAGCTGGTGAACAATATCGCGAAAGCATATTCCGGTCTATCAGTATTTGCCGGCGTGGGTGAGCGTACACGTGAAGGAAATGACCTTCTTCGTGAGTTCATCGAGTCTGGTGTAATTAACTATGGAGATGCGTTCAAGCACTCTATGGAAGAAGGTGGCTGGGACCTTGCATCAGTGGATAAAGAAGCATTAAAAGATTCTAAAGCTACACTGGTATTCGGACAAATGAACGAGCCTCCGGGTGCACGTGCACGTGTGGCCTTGTCAGGGTTAACTGTAGCTGAATATTTCCGTGATGGTGATGGCGAAGGACAAGGAAAAGATATCCTTTTCTTCGTAGACAATATCTTCCGTTTCACTCAGGCAGGCTCTGAGGTATCCGCTCTTCTTGGACGTATGCCTTCAGCAGTAGGTTACCAGCCAACGCTTGCAACTGAAATGGGATTGATGCAGGAGCGTATCACATCTACTAAACGCGGATCAATCACATCAGTACAGGCAGTTTACGTTCCTGCGGATGACTTGACTGACCCGGCACCGGCTACAACCTTTGCCCACCTGGATGCAACAACGGTACTTTCTCGTAAGATTGCTGAGCTTGGAATATACCCTGCAGTGGATCCACTGGATTCTACTTCAAGGATCCTGAATGCTGCAACTCTTGGCGATGAGCACTACAGTACTGCGCAGCGTGTTAAAGAAATCTTACAGCGTTACAAAGAATTACAGGATATAATCGCCATCTTAGGTATGGACGAATTGTCTGAAGAGGATAAATTAGTAGTTGGACGTGCGCGCCGTGTTCAGCGTTTCCTTTCACAACCGTTCTTTGTGGCTGAGCAATTCACAGGATTAAAAGGAGTATTGGTTGACATTAAAGACACGATCAAAGGCTTCAACATGATCATGGACGGCGAAGTAGACGAGTACCCTGAAGCAGCTTTCAACCTTGTTGGAACAATCGAGGACGCTGTTGAAAAAGGCAAGAAGTTATTAGCTGAAGCGAACGCATAAATAGGTATCAGGTATCAGGTATCAGCTGCTGATACCTGATACCTGATACCTGATACCTGAAACCTCATACCTTATATATGAAACTAGAAATACTAACCCCCGATAAAAAAGTCTTCGAAGGCGAAGTGAGATCTGTAACCGTACCTGGTACTATGGGATCTTTCGAGGTACTTAAGGATCATGCTCCTATAGTTTCGACCCTGGAAGATGGAAAAGTTATCATTCGTACAGGTAGTACTGACGAGACCATCTTGATTAAAGGCGGAGTAATAGAGGTACTTGATAATAACATAATGGTATTAGCCGAAGGAGCTCAAAACTCCTAAGAACTCAACCTTAAAAAAAGCCCTCCCGATCTTATGATCCGGAGGGCTTTTTTATGCTCTGAACTTACAGTTATTTTGCTCCATGAAGCTATTTCAGGCAGAATATCGTTTATATGCTATGCAAGCATAGTTTTTTGAACTGAGAACCCAAAACGGTTTTGGTATACGTACCAAAATTAAAGTTAAAATTATACTTATATTCAAGTATTTAATTTTGGCAATAAGTGGTTGTCGAAATTATATTCGGAATAAAAAAATATCAATTAAAGCTTGTTATAAATAAAGCAAGGTTTTAAATTGAGATATTAATAAAAACGAACAATATAAACGTTTGCGCGATGAACAGTTTAATAAAAAATCCGGCTCAAATCAGGCTTAATTCATTTGAACTATTCGTCATTTATATTCTCTCACTTGTCATTCTCATTCCAACTATAAAGGCGTAAGATTCAGAAGATTTACTTAAAACAATCGGACGCCTTCTCACCCAGAGAGGCTTTTTTTTTAAAAGGCCGGATATGAGAGACCAATAATCAGCGATACACAGAGATAAAAAATATAATGGAACTTAACAAATACAGTAAGACAGTAACACAAGACTCGACGCAGCCGGCTTCCCAGGCTATGCTGCACGGCATCGGATTGACAAAAGCGGATCTGGCGAAAGCTCAGGTGGGTATTGTAAGTATGGGCTATGATGGCAATACCTGCAACATGCACCTTAATGATCTGGCACAGATTGTCAAAAAAGGCGTGTGGAACAATGATCTTGTTGGTTTGATGTTTCATACTATAGGAATAAGTGATGGGATCACAAATGGTACCGAGGGAATGCGTTTCTCTTTGGTGTCCCGTGATCTGATCGCTGACTCCATTGAAACAGTATGCGGCGGCCACTATTACGACGGGCTGATCGCCTTACCTGGCTGCGATAAGAATATGCCCGGTGCTGTCATGGCAATGGGTAGATTAAACCGTCCGGCTATTATGGTTTACGGCGGAAGTATCCACTCGGGAAATTACAAAGGACAATCACTAAATATCGTGTCAGCATTTGAAGCCCTGGGCCAGAAGATTGCCGGCAACCTGGCTGAAGAAGATTTCCAGGGAATTATTGAGCATGCTTGTCCGGGAGCGGGTGCCTGTGGCGGTATGTATACTGCCAATACCATGGCATCAGCTATTGAAGCAATGGGAATGAGCTTGCCTTACAGTTCTTCTTACCCGGCTCTCAGCAAGGAGAAACAGGACGAATGCCTGGAAGCCGGCAAATACATCCGGATCCTGCTTGAAAAGGATATCAAACCGAGAGATATCATGACAACTAAAGCGTTCCACAATGCTATAGTAACAGTAATGGTATTAGGCGGTTCAACAAATGCTGTGCTTCACCTTATTGCCATGGCGAAGTCGGTAGGGGTAAAACTGGAGCTTGCCGATTTCCAGAAAATAAGTGACGAAACTTCGGTTATTGCTGATCTAAAGCCAAGCGGAAAATACATGATGGAAGACGTTCACAACATTGGGGGCCTGCCTGCCGTATTAAAATACCTGTTAAACAAAGGGCTTATACACGGCGATTGCCTTACAGTAACAGGGAAAACATTAGCCGAAAACGTAGCAGATGCTGTAGACCTGAATTTTGAAACGCAGGATGTTATCGTACCATACGAAAAGCCTGTTAAACAAACAGGTCATCTGCAAATGCTCTACGGAAATCTTGCGCCCCAGGGATCTGTTGCTAAGATCAGCGGTAAAGAAGGTGAGAAATTTACAGGTCCGGCCCGCGTATTTGATGGTGAGTTTGAACTGATAGCCGGAATAAACAGCGGCAAGGTGAAAGCAGGAGATGTGGTGGTAATTCGGTATGTGGGGCCTAAAGGCGGCCCTGGCATGTCAGAAATGCTTAAACCAACATCGGCAATATTTGGTGCCGGTCTGGGATCTTCTGTAGCATTAATTACGGACGGCCGTTTTTCGGGCGGAACCCACGGGTTTGTAGTCGGACACATTACACCCGAAGCATTTGAAGGCGGTAACATTGGCTTGGTTAAAGACAATGATATCATAGAGCTTGACGCGACGAAAAATTCGATCAACCTGATGATCCCGGATGAAGAAATGCAAGCCCGGCGACAAGCCTGGAAACAACCGGAGCCGCCGGTGAAGAACGGAGTATTATATAAATATTTCAAACAAGTAAAGAACGCAAGCGAAGGCTGCGTTACAGACGAAGCATAAATGGATGAAGGGACGAACCAGCTCATCAGGTCAGCCCCGGAAATGAAAAAAGAATTTATTATGGAAATTGCGCAACAGGAAATACCCAACTCAGCCGAAACGAAAACCGTTGAAGTTTCGGGCTCTGTAGCCTTGTTAGAAGCTTTGATCGCAGAAGGCACCGAAGTTATTTTCGGATACCCGGGCGGAGCGATCATGCCTATATATGATGCTTTATACGATTATAAAGAAAAGCTTAACCACATCCTTGTAAGGCACGAGCAGGGTGGGATTCATGCCGGACAGGGTTTTGCCCGTACATCCGGTAAAGTAGGTATTGTATTTGCGACCAGCGGCCCTGGTGCAACTAATCTTATTACCGGTCTGGCCGATGCCATGATAGACAGCACGCCGCTTGTTTGTATAACCGGACAGGTATTTGCCCACCTGCTTGGTACAGACGCCTTCCAGGAAACAGACGTAATAAACATCACTACCCCTGTAACCAAATGGAACTACCAGGTAACTGATGCTACAGAAATTCCGGAGGTGATCAGCAAAGCCTTCTATATCGCAAGAAGCGGAAGACCCGGACCAGTGCTTATTGATATAACCAAGAATGCGCAGATCCAGAAGTTCGACTTTGCAGGTTATAAACCGTGTGATCATATCCGCAGCTACAGACCGAAACCGATCATTCGCAAGGAATATATTCAGAAAGCAGCCGACCTGATCAATTCAGCAAAGAAGCCATTTGTTCTTTGGGGCCAGGGTGTAATACTTGGAGAGGCGGAAAAAGAGTTTAAAGCTTTCGTAGAAAAAAGCGGAATACCGTCTGCCTGGACAATTCTTGGAGCAGGTGCTATTCCGACAGATCACCCGCTGAATGTTGGAATGCTGGGAATGCACGGTAACTATGGACCGAATGTACTCACCAACGAGTGTGATGTACTGATTGCTATCGGGATGCGTTTCGACGATCGCGTTACCGGAAGGCTTGATAGGTATGCTAAGCAGGCTAAAGTGGTTCATCTGGATATCGACCCTTCTGAGATCGACAAAAACGTTCAGACGACCGTACCTGTGTGGGGAGATTGCAAGGAAACGCTGCCAGCCTTAACGGAACTTATCCAGGAAAGAACATTCCCGGAATGGATAGCGAAATTCAAGGAATATACAGAAAAAGAAGTTGAAGCTGTTATTAATGCGGAGCTGCACCCCGGATCAGGAGAACTTACCATGGGAGAGGCTATTCATCAGCTGAACGAGCTTACAAAAGGTGATGCTGTAATAGTGACCGATGTGGGCCAGCATCAGATGGTAGCCTGCAGGTATGCGAAACTTAATAAGACTAGGAGCAATGTAACCAGCGGTGGTCTCGGAACAATGGGTTTTGCGCTGCCGGCAGCTATCGGCGCTAAGTTTGGCGCCCCGGAAAGGGATGTTGTTGCAGTGATCGGCGACGGTGGCTTCCAGATGACCCTGCAGGAGCTGGGAACTATTATGCAGAGCGGGATTGACGTAAAGATCCTTATCCTTAACAACCGTTTCCTCGGAATGGTACGCCAATGGCAGGAACTGTTTAATGAAAATCGCTATTCCTTCGTGGACATGACAAGCCCTGATTTTGTGGCCCTTGCCGCAGCTTACGGTATTGCTGGGAAAAGCGTATCAGAACGGTCAGACCTCAATGCTTCACTGGAAGAAATGATGAACCATAAGGGGTCGTTCCTGCTTGAAGTTATGGTTACTAAAGAAAATAACGTGTTTCCAATGGTACCTCAGGGATGCAGTGTGGCAGAAATCAGGTTGAAATAATTCCTGCAGTTTAAAACGAGATCAATATGAGCAATCAGAATCATACAGAAAAGCCGGCAGGTAAACAGGAATTTAACATTACTGTATACACGGAAAACCAGATTGGCCTTCTTAACCGAATAGCCATCATCTTTACCAGGAGGAAAATCAACATTGACAGCCTGAACACCTCTCCTTCAGAAATTGAAAGTATACATCGCTTCAATATCGTGGTGAACGAGACCGAGGATGTGGTCAGAAAACTATCCCGTCAGATCGAGAAGCAGGTCGAGGTACTCAAGGTGTACTACAATACTAACGAAGATGTGATCTGGCAGGAACTTGCCCTTTATAAGGTCCCTACCGATATCATCGCTGAAAAGGCAAGCGTAGAACGTTTACTTCGCGAAAATGGCGCACGTGCTGTGGTGATCCGCAAGGACTATACGGTATTTGAAACTACCGGCCACCGCGAAGAAACAGACGCCCTTATTAAGATCCTTCAGCCCTTCGGCCTGATCGAATTCGTAAGAAGCGCGCGTGTAGCGATCATCAAACATAGTGATGGCTTTAACAGAAAGCTCCGTGAATTTGAACGGCTGGAACCGGGAGAGGAAGTTTCAGAAAATGAATACCTGAACAATGGCCAGAGGATCTTTACGATGTAGGCCTTCAATAGCATATTAAAACAAAATCATAAATAAAGAAACACAACAAAAGTAAAAAAAGAAGAATATGGCAACTATCAATTTCGGTGGAGTTAATGAAGAAGTAGTAACCCGCGAAGAATTTCCGTTAGACAAAGCTCGTGAAATTTTAAAGGATGAAACTGTAGCAATTATTGGTTATGGTGTTCAAGGGCCGGGTCAGGCATTAAATCTGCGTGATAATGGCATCAACGTGATCATTGGTCAGCGTAAAGATTCCAAAACCTGGGATAAAGCAATCGCTGACGGATGGGTACCAGGCGAAACTCTTTTCGAGATCGAAGAAGCTGCTGACAAAGGAACAATCATCCAGTATCTTTTATCTGATGCTGGTCAGATCGCTCTTTGGCCAACAATTAAAAAATATCTGACTCCGGGAAAAGCTCTTTATTTCTCTCACGGCTTTGGTATTACTTACAAAGAGCAAACTGGCATCATTCCTCCGGCTGATGTAGATGTGATTCTTGTTGCTCCTAAAGGATCAGGAACTTCATTACGCCGCTTGTTCTTAGCAGGAAAGGGTTTGAACTCGTCTTTCGCTGTCCACCAGGATGCTACAGGAAAAGGCAGGACCCGTGCTATTGCATTAGGTATAGGTGTTGGTTCAGGTTACTTGTTCGAGACTGATTTCCGTAAAGAAGTATTCTCTGACCTTACAGGCGAGCGTGGTACTTTAATGGGCGCTATCGCTGGTATTTTCGAAGCACAATACAATACGCTTCGTTCCAATGGCCACTCTCCTTCTGAAGCGTTCAACGAAACAGTAGAAGAGCTTACTCAAAGCTTAATGCCATTGGTTGCTGAGAATGGAATGGACTGGATGTATGCTAATTGCTCAACTACAGCACAACGTGGTGCATTAGACTGGAAGGGTAAATTCCGCGATGCAACGCAGCCTGTATTTGATGAGTTATACAAAAGCGTAGCATCAGGTAAAGAAGCTGAACGTACAATTAAATTAAATAGCGAACCGGATTACCGTGTTAAGCTTGAAGCAGAACTTAAAACAGTTCGTGATAGTGAAATATGGCAAGCGGGACAAGCTGTGAGAAGCTTGAGACCTGAAAACCAACCGGAAAAATAAGAAGTTGTAAGTGGTACGTTTTACGTTTTACGTCTAACGTACCACTTTAGACTAAACGTAAAACGTATAACTTAAAACGTACAACTTAACAATGGCGCAAACACTCTTTGATAAGATCTGGGACGAACATGTTGTAAGCAGAAACTCCGGCTTTCCGGATATCTTATACATTGATGCTCATTTTATCAATAAGGAAAGCAGCCCGGTAGCTTTTGAAGCATTACGTAAGCGTAATATACCGGTTTTCAGAGTGAAGCAAACCATTGTAGTACCCGAGCCCGAATATACCGCGCATATCCCGTTAAGTGATCTGGCACGCTTCCAGGTTGATCTGCTAAACCGGAATTGTATTGATTTCGGGATCGATATGCCGCAGTCAACACCAGGATATAATGGCGGACTGGTTGCCTATCCGGGACAAACTGTAGTGTGCGATGCTAACAACATTGAGAACCTGGGCGCTTTTGGGGTCCTGGCAATTAGTATCAACGAGTCTCAGGTAGAACAGGTGCTTGCAACACAATGTCTTTTACGCCAAAAGCCTAAAAGGATGAAGATTGAAGTAAACGGCAGACTGGGAAAGGGATTAAGCGTAAAAGACATTAATCACTACCTGATCTCTGAGATATCTGCGCAGGGAGCCAGGGGGTACTTTGTAGAGTTTGCAGGCGACACTATTTTGAACCTTGATATGGGTGGACGGATATCAGTTTGCAACATGAGCAGGGAGATCGGTGCCGTTGGCGGAATTATAGCTCCGGATGAATTAACGTTCGACTATTTAAAAGAACTGGGTTTCACGACCGACGGTAGTTTGATAGAATATCCTGAGTCCTGGAAAAACCTGTTCTCCGACGAAGCCTCTGTATTTGACGAGGTATTGGAGTTTGATGCCGAGGATATCACACCCGGGAACTATGGTATAGGGATCTCCAAACTTATTCCTGGTCAAAGACCCGAAACTGATCTTCCGGTATCCTACGAAACTGCCGGTATCCTCGAAGGGTATAATGATACCGATTATATTTTAAGCCAAGGGGAATCTGTTGAAGAATTCGAACTATCCCTTGCTTGTAAGACATTTAATGGAGAAATCCATTACAAATAGGTTATGGCTGGTTAAGCTAAACCTTAAAATAAAATAAATATGTTACACGATCCGAACCGAATTTACATTTTTGACACTACTCTCCGCGATGGTGAGCAGGTCCCGGGGTGCCAGTTATCTACCGTAGAAAAGATAGAGATTGGAAAGGCCCTGGAAAGCCTGGGTGTTGATGTTATTGAAGCCGGTTTCCCAATTTCAAGTCCGGGCGACTTCCAAAGTGTGGTGGAGCTGTCGAAAGCTGTTCGTGAGCCAACCATTTGTGCTTTGACGCGTGCGAACAAGGGCGACATCGACAGCGCAGCAGCTGCATTGAAGTTCGCCAAACATCCCCGCATCCATACCGGCATCGGTTCTTCGGATATGCATATCAAGTATAAATTTAACAGCACGCGGGAAGCAATACTCGAACGGGCTGTGGAGGCTGTAAAATATGCGAAGAGCTTTGTAGAAGATATTGAGTTCTACGCAGAAGATGCTGGTCGCGCTGATAATGAATACCTTGCAAAAATGGTCGAGGCGGTCATTGCTGCCGGCGCAACGGTTGTAAACATCCCCGATACCAACGGGTATTGCCTTCCGGAGCAGTACGGTGCAAAGATCCGATTCCTGAAAGAAAATGTAAAAAATATCGATCAGGCCATCATATCTGTGCATTGCCATAATGACCTCGGGCTTGCAACAGCAAACAGCATTGCAGGAATAGAAAATGGGGCACGCCAGGTCGAATGTACTATAAACGGAATAGGCGAACGTGCAGGAAATACATCTCTTGAAGAGATCGTCATGATCCTGAAAACTCACAAGACGCTTAACTTTCATCATAAGGTTAACAGTAAACACTTGTACGAACTGAGTGGTATGGTCAGCCGGATGATGCGCATGCCTGTTCAGCCGAATAAAGCCATTGTTGGGAAAAATGCATTTGCACATAGTTCCGGTATCCACCAGGACGGAGTGTTAAAGCACCGTGAAACCTACGAGATCATCAATCCTGAGGATGTTGGTATTGATCAGTCTGAGATCATATTAACTGCGCGTAGTGGGCGTCATGCGTTAAAGCATCACCTGGAACGGCTGGGTTATAGCGTCGACCGTATTGACCTGGATCAGGTATACGAACGGTTCCTGACCCTTGCAGATGGCAAAAAAGAGATCAAGGATGATGATATCCTTTTTCTCATGGGCAATGAGACCCAGCAGAACTACAAAAACGGGTTGGCTATTAATTCACTCCAGGTAGTCACCGGCGACCAGTCATCGCCCGAAGCCACCATTGATCTAAACTATAAAGGTAAAGATCACAAAGCAACAGCTACCGGAAACGGTCCGGTTGATGCTACGATCAAAGCCATCGAAAAGATCATTGGCCGGAATTTTAATATTAAAGAGTTCAATATTCATGCTATCCATAGCGGAAGTGATGATGTCAGCAAAGTTGATATGCGTGTCACGGATGAGGGAAAATCATATATGGGATATGGATTCAGCACTGATATAGTGAGAGCATCTGCTAATGCGTATTTGGATGCGCTGAATAAGTTTGTGTAGAGAAGCGAGAAATGGGCTTCCGACAGACGAGATAGAAAGAAATATAAAAATTAAAGATTGGCATTAGCCACGTATAACGTAAAACGTCTGCCTGACGGCAGGCAGGTAAAACTAAAACAAAATGAGCAAGACATTATTTGACAAAGTGTGGGACACTCACGTGGTTCGTAAGATAGAAGGGGGCCCGGACGTGTTATTTATTGATCGCCACCTGATCCACGAAGTAACAAGCCCCGTAGCGTTTTTAGGATTAAAGAGCAGGGGCATCCGGGTTTTGTATCCTGAACGTACCTTCGCAACGGCGGATCATAATACACCGACATGGAATCAGCACTTACCTGTTGCTGATCCGCTTTCTGCTAATCAGCTTAAAGCATTGGAGTCAAATTCAAACGAATATGGAATAAGCCATTGGGGACTTGGTCACCAGAAAAATGGCATCGTTCACGTGGTAGGTCCGGAATATGGAATTACACAGCCTGGCGCCACCATCGTTTGCGGCGATTCGCATACTTCAACTCATGGGGCATTTGGCGCTATAGCTTTCGGTATCGGCACCTCTGAAGTTGAGATGGTGCTTTCTACTCAATGTATTATGCAGCCAAAACCTCAGAAGATGAGGATAAGTATCAATGGTAAGCTGGGGAAAGGCGTGACGCCAAAAGACGTTGCCCTGTTCATCATATCAAAGCTTACTACATCTGGTGCCACAGGTTATTTTGTAGAATATGCCGGCGAAGTGTTCGAAAACATGACAATGGAAGGCCGGATGACCGTATGTAACCTGAGTATAGAAATGGGTGCACGCGGAGGTATGATCGCTCCGGATGAAACTACTATTAACTATGTAAAAGACCGTGAATTTAGTCCGAAAGGCGAAGCCTGGGATAAAGCGCTTGCCTATTACAAAACTCTTAAGACAGACCCTGATGCCGTCTTTGATAAGGAATACAATTACAACGCATCAGAGATTGAGCCGATGATCACCTACGGTACCAATCCGGGTATGGGAATCGGGATCTCAAAAGACATTCCTGACGCAGAAGACGTAGAGGGAGGTGTAGCAACTTACGAGAAATCGCTGAACTATATGGGTTTCCATGAAGGCGATTCTATGATAGGCAAAAAAGTTGATTACGTATTTATTGGCAGCTGTACAAACGGCCGCATAGAAGATTTCCGCGCATTTGCGTCCATCGTGAAGGGAAAGAAAAAAGCCGATCATGTAACTGCATGGCTGGTTCCCGGATCACATATCGTGGAGGCGCAGATCAAGGAAGAAGGATTGCTCGATATCTTTAACGAGGCGGGATTTGTTTTACGTCAGCCAGGATGCTCCGCATGCCTTGCTATGAATGATGATAAGATCCCGGCAGGAAAATATGCGGTGAGTACCTCAAACAGGAATTTCGAGGGCAGGCAAGGCCCGGGTTCCAGAACCATGCTTGCAAGTCCGCTGGTAGCAGCAGCAGCAGCAGTAACTGGTGTAGTTACCGACCCGAGAGACCTTATAGAAGAATTAGTTTAATCTGACGGCTCGTTCCGTCTAACGATATAGAAATGGCATACGATAAATTCACAGTATTAAGAAGCACAGCTGTCCCTCTGGCAATAGAGAATGTTGACACTGACCAGCTTATACCAGCACGTTTTTTGAAAGCGACCGAACGCGTTGGGTTTGGAGACAACCTGTTCCGCGACTGGAGATACAATCCGGATAACACCCCGAAAAAAGAGTTCGTTCTGAACAACCCGATGTACAGCGGAAAGATCTTGGTTGGAGGAAAGAACTTTGGCTCCGGTTCTTCGCGCGAGCACGCTGCGTGGGCGGTATATGATTACGGGTTCAGGTGCGTGGTGTCCAGCTTTTTTGCAGATATTTTCAAGAATAACTGCCTGAACATCGGTGTTCTTCCCGTCCAGGTTAGCCCTGAATTTGCTGATAAGATCTTCCGCGCAATAGAGGCTGATCCGAAGACTGAGATCGAGGTAAACCTCCCTGAGCAGACCATTTCATTGCTTGCAACCGGTGAGAGTGAAAGGTTCGATATAAGCGCTTATAAAAAAGATAATATGATAAACGGTTTCGACGATATCGATTATCTGCAGAACATCAAGGGCGAGATCCAGGAATTTGCAGCAAACCTGCCTTTATAATAAAACGAAAACATTTTAACGCGAAAAAGTGAAAAGGAAAATAGAAATAATGGACACGACTCTCCGGGATGGGGAACAAACATCCGGAGTTTCGTTTTCTATTTCGGAAAAGCTCACCATAACTCAGTTATTACTGGAAGAGCTTAAGGTAGACCGGGTTGAGGTTGCTTCAGCGCGCGTTTCAGATGGTGAATTTGCATCCGTTAAGGCGATAATGGATTGGGCTAATGCAAATGGCTATACAGATAACATAGAAGTATTGTCATTTGTCGACCATGGGGTATCTATCGAATGGATGAATAAAGCAGGTGTTAAGGTTCAGAATCTCCTAACCAAAGGGTCGATGAACCATTTGACTCACCAGCTAAAGAAAACCCCAGAGCAGCATTTTTCAGAGATCGCAAGTGTGATAGCAATGGCAAAATCACACGGCATATCCACAAATGTCTACATGGAGGACTGGAGTAATGGAATGAGGAATTCGCCGGATTATGTTTATCAGTATATTGATTTCATTTCTACACAACCGGTGGACCGGGTTATGCTTCCGGACACGCTGGGGGTACTTACACCGGCCGAAACGTTTAGCTTTATCGATGCTATCAGAAAAAAGTATCCCAAGCTGCACTTTGATTTCCACGCCCATAACGACTATGATCTGGGAAATGCCAATATAATGGAGGCCATCAAAGCCGGAATAAACGGCCTGCACCTTACCGTGAACGGCATGGGCGAACGCGCGGGGAATGCTTCCATGTCGAGCGCTGTAGCAGTGATCAACGATTTCATCCCGGAAGTCGAGACCGCGATCAAAGAATCTTATATCTATACTGTAAGCAAACTGGTTGAAACATTCTCAGGTGTCCGCATTCCGGCTAATAAACCGATCGTTGGCGAAAATGTCTTCACTCAAACAGCGGGGATTCATGCCGACGGGGATAATAAAAACAACCTGTACTTCAATGATCTTCTGCCCGAGCGATTTGGAAGAACACGGACGTATGCCCTGGGCAAAACGTCAGGCAAGGCTAATATTGAGAAAAATCTTCAGGAACTCGGCCTGAAATTGAGTGATGAGGATCTAAAAAAAGTAACTCAAAGGGTAATCGAGCTTGGCGATAGGAAAGAAACGGTTACAAAAGAAGACCTTCCGTATATTATTTCTGATGTTCTGGACAGTAACACCTATGCTGATAAGGTCATAGTTGAATCATATGTGCTGACACATTCAAAAGGCCTCCGCCCTTCAGCAACAATATCCGTTCGTATTAACGGTGAATTATTTGAAGAAAATGCGCAGGGCGACGGACAGTTTGATGCCTTTATGAAAGCGTTGACTAAAGTATATACTAAAAAAGAACTTTGTCTTCCTAAACTGATCGATTATGCCGTACGTATCGCACCGGGAAGTAACTCCGATGCTTTGTGCGAAACGATCATTACCTGGGAAACACCCTCAAAGAAATTTATAACACGCGGTCTGGATTCTGATCAAACAGTTTGTGCGATCAAGTCAACGCAGAAAATGTTGAATATTATTTAGGTAATCATACCCCGGGGGTAGCTGCCCCGCACGTGCCGGACTGACTATCAAAAACTAAAACTTATAACGTAAAACGTACAAATAAAACTATGAAGTTAAAGATCGCCCTATTGGCAGGAGATGGCATTGGTCCGGAAGTAATTGACCAGGCTGTAAAAGTATCAGACGCAATTGCTGCGAAATTTGGACATGAAATTACCTGGACACCAGCAATAACAGGTGCATGTGCTATTGATGAAGTAGGCGAGCCTTACCCGGATGCTACACACGAGATCTGCCTGGCGGCCGATGCAATCCTTTTTGGAGCAATCGGTCACCCGAAGTATGATAATGACCCGAAAGCACCTGTTCGACCGGAGCAAGGCCTGTTACTGATGAGAAAAAAACTTGGCTTGTTTGCGAATGTCCGGCCTACGTTTACCTTCCCCTCCCTTATCGATAATTCACCCTTAAAACGGGAACGTATTGAAGGAACTGACCTGATCATTCTTAGAGAGTTAACTGGCGGTATTTATTTTGGTGAAAGAGGAAGGAAAGACAACGGAAATACTGCCTTTGATACCTGTACATACACCCGTGAGGAAATTGTCCGCCTGGCAAAGCTCGGCTTTGAAATGGCAATGACCCGCAGCAAGAAATTATGTTGCGTGGATAAAGCAAATGTGCTTGAAAGCTCCCGCCTGTGGAGAGAAACTGTTCAGGGCATGGAAAAAGACTATCCTGAGGTAACGGTAAGCTACGAGTTCGTGGATGCGGTAGCTATGCGCCTGGTACAATGGCCGAGTTCTTACGATGTCATGATCACAGAAAACCTCTTTGGTGATATCCTGACAGACGAGGCATCGGTAATCTCGGGATCAATGGGATTGATGCCATCGGCCTCGATCGGCCTGCACACGAGCTTATTTGAGCCTATACACGGATCTTATCCTCAAGCTGCGGGAAAAGATATTGCAAATCCTTTGGCAACGGTGCTGTCAGCAGCGATGATGTTTGAAGACGCATTCGGATTAAAGGCGGAGGCGGAGCTGATAAGAGATGTTGTAAATAAGAGCCTTGCTGAAGGAATTGTAACTGAAGATCTTGCCGGGGATAAAAAGGCGTACAAGACTAGTGAGGTTGGAGATTGGCTAGCGAGTAAGATTGTCTGAATTAGGATAGCAGGATGGTAGGATTATAGGATTACGTTCTATATTTCTGCCATTTTTTTGCTTTAGGATTGCATATCTATCTTCTATCATTTTTTTTATTATCAGGATGGCTAAGATTATAGACCCGTTTGAATTCCAAGCTTTTAGCTCCAAAGTTGATTAACAACCCGACCGGCAAATTATAGGCTTGACAATAATTCATAGCTTGGTTCAGATGTATATCTTCTAATTTGGATAGCGCTTTCAATTCAAGCATGATAATATTCTCAACAAAAAAATCAACGCGCCGTGTTCCGATTTCTGTGTTATCATAAAAAATACCCATCTCCATTTCACGGTGAAATTCTAAACCTCGTTTCTTCATTTCAAGAGCCAAAGCCCTTTGATAAATGACCTCTTGGAAACCCGCTCCAAGAATACTGTGCACTGTCATAGCACTACCGATAATCTGATGCGTCAACTCCTCATGAATCATGATCAAGTATATTGATTATACCCGGAAATCTAAATCAATAACCGTTATCTCAACGATTCCAACAATTAATCCTCACATCATACCATCCAACTAATCCTAGTCCAGACAAAATAGCCTAATCAAACTCCAAATACCTCTTAATACTAACCTGCACTCCCTGCCCCTTCCTGTAAGCGCCGGGCTTTGTATTCATCGCATGAATCCTAATCCCTTTATGCACGAGCAACAAATCCTCATAAAATCCGCGGAAGAAAATTTCTTCGATCTCGTACCTTCTGCTGCTCCAACTGCTTTTTAATTCGACCCACTCCGGGTAAATCATTACATTTTCACCTTTTGATCTGATACCCATTACTTTTGCTTCGCCGGCAGGCAATACAAATGCATTCCCGAGCAGGCGGGCAGTATATGTATGCGCAGGATTTTCATAAATAGCCGCAGGTTGCCCTGATTCAATTAAAAGCCCCCCTTTTAGTATAAACATCTTATCGGCCAGGGTAAGACCGTCAACGGGATCGTGCGAAACCATGATCACAGTTATGCCCAATTCTGTATTCAGCCGTTTGAGATCGGCCCGCAACTGGATTTTCAGCAGAGCATCCAGCTGACTGAAAGGTTCATCCAGCAATAAAACATCCGGCTCGGTTATAACCGCCCTGGCAAGTGCAACCCGTTGCTGTTCCCCGCCGCTCAATTCTACAATCCGTTTATCCGCCAGACTCTGTATCCCCAGCAATTCCATCATCTCTGAAGACCTCTGCTTTTTCTCCCGGACATTTTCATTGGAGAGCATACTCTCAATATTCTCGTAAACCTTAGCGTACAAATTCAGATCAAAATCCTGGCTGAGCATTTTCATTGCATCATGGCCAGGGATGAGCTTTTCATGGGGACCGGGAATATGCTCACCTTTAAAAATCAAATCGCCGCTGCTTGGGGCCAGGCTACCATAGATCAGTTTCAGGAGTGTGCTTTTCCCGCTGCCGCTCTCTCCCACAATCGCAACAAAGCTGCCCTTATCTATGGTAAGATTGATTCCATTCACGCCAGCGTCGGACTCCTGTGAATAGAGCTTACTGACGTCTTTCAAGGTGATTATCGTTTCAGACATAGGCCAAAGATAAATAAAAAGCCCGCCACGGCTTAAGCTGTAGCGGGCTTTTTAACTGCTTGCCTGAATTAGAATCCAAACATCAACCCAAAGGACAGATTTTTGAAATCAGCAGGGCCCTGTCCCTCTGCGAAGACATCATTCCCATAATACTTGACGTAAACCCCTGTGCCCCCATACCCAATCCTGGCAAATGCGCCGTATCTGAACGGATTAAAGTTATAATCATCTTTAAATTTATCCTTACCATTCTCAGAGCTTACCTGCTTTACCTTGCCGTTCAGCAAAAAACCAATTTCAGGGCCGAAAACAAAGTTCAGTTTATCACCTTTCCTGTCGTCTTTGGTACGCAGCTGGAAAGAAAGCGGTATCCTCAAATACTGGCTCGAAAATCGGTTCTTTTTAAAGTCTATTGGTTCAGTTACGTAAGTGAGTGTAGGCTGGTCCTTCTGAAATGTAATATTCTGCTTAAGCCGCATATGGTTCCAGTCGAGCCCGGCACCTGTATAGATCTTAAAGTAACTATTGAAACGGTAGCCCATCTGAAAAAACTCGAAACCGAAGTTGCTGCTCTTCCAGGTTTCCCGCTCCAGGTAAGAATTGGCAGGCGAAAGGGTGAAGCTGCCATTGTCCTGGTAAGTGCTCAGCCCGATATCGAAGCGCGCAGCAACAAACTGGAATGAAAACCCTGACGATGGTTTAATATCCTTTTTGGCGAGCGTATCTTTCCCGCTTGTTCCAATCCTAATGGTAATATTTTTCTTATTATCCTTTTTCAGGGTGTCTGCTGTGATAATAAGGACCGTGTCCTTTTTGGTGTTCTGCGCAAAACCCGGCGCTGTTAAAAATATAATGAGAGCGCTAATTACTAATCTTTTCATTTTTCTGATTTTATAGTCTTTGTCCTTATTCGTTTGCCGCACTGCGCTTGCAATGACAGCGTTGCAGTTCTTGTTTCTTGTATTATCTCGAGTTTCGTTTCTCGCTTTCAGTATCTCACTTCTTTATCTATTCCTACTCTTCAACCTTATCAATCCAAGGTTTATTCCTGACACTTCCGACCCTTCGCTACCGTCCTTAAATTCAATGATCTTATCTTCCCGGGGGTCAACTTTAGAGATCACTAAATTTATAATCCCGCCTATCCCTCTAACCCGCTTCGCTGGTGCCGCTGTATGTTCTGGTACGAGATCATTCTCCGAAACCTCAGTGCTTGCTATCATATCCGGCTGCGTAACGTCAAGCTGCGACTGGTCTCCGGTATATCTCGGCACCCTAACATTCTTGTCAGATTGAGGCGCGTCTGCTGTACTTTTTCGGGAATTATTCAGGGCCGTAAGTTCCTGCTTCGGGGCCTCTTCCATTACCTTCTCCGGTAGCGTTACCTCTTCAGGAGCAGCTGATTTATCCTGCTGTGAGGTTGCTAATTTTGAAAAATCAAATCCTTTGATTATTGTCTGCTCCGGTTCAATCAGTGGAGCTTCGGGCGCCACCACATCTACGCTATTTCCCCCTGCTTCCTGCGTTAACTGCTTCGGCATTCCCTGAAGCTTTATCACTTCCTCCGGCTTGCCGAACCACAATCCGGCGCCAACAACAACCAGAATACTTGCCGCCGCCATCCAGAACAACGGAAGCGGCCTTTTGGCTTTCTCCTTCCGGTCCATTTTTGCAGCGATCTTTCCCCAAACGCTTTCTGAAGGCTGAAAATCAGCTTCTTCAAAATGCCTCTGAAATAGTTTGTCCAGTTCCTTATCCGATATTGGATGCATAATTCAAGCCCTCCATTTTTAATATTTTTTCCTTTAAGATTGACCTGGCACGTGATAACTGCGATTTGGAAGCACCTTCACTGATCCCTAGTTCCTTCGCAATTTCCTTGTGAGAAAATCCCTCTATCACATACATATTAAACACCAGCCTGTAGCCATTAGACAGCTGCTGAACAAGCTTCATCAGGTCCTTTAATTCAAGTCCGCTCATATCAAAGGTACTTTGCGGCTGGTCATGAACTTCGTCGATATCTATAATATTGAGAGTACGAAGGTTTTTACGGTAACTCTCGATAGCTGAATTAACCATAATCCGCCTTATCCAACCCTCGAAAGAACCCTCGCCACGGAACTCCGCTACCTTCTGGAATACCTTAATAAAACCCAACTGCAAAATATCTTCGGCTTCATAAGTGTCTTTAGCATAGCGCATACAAACTCCCATCATTTTTGGAGCAAGCATCTTGTACAGGTGTTCCTGGGCTTTCCTATCGCCTTTCTTACACCCTTCCAATAAACTATCAATAGTAAATCTATGGTCCAAATTCATATGCTTTAAAGGTAAGATGTTCGGAGGTAGGATTTAGTTGCATTGCGGGAGAAAAAAAGTTGGGAGAAATCCCATAACAAGCCCTGCACCCAATAATTTCTAAAACATTAACCCTCTCCCAAAACTTATATATAAATTTATAATAACCCTTTTTGATCACTATTACACATGGCTTTTGTAGATTACTACCAGGTGCTTGGAATAACTAAATCTGCCACCGATAAAGATATCAAAGCAGCCTACCGGAAAATGGCCCGAAAATATCATCCTGATGTGAATCCCGATAATAAGGACGCACAAAAGAAATTTCAGGAGATCAATGAGGCAAATGAAGTTCTGAGCGATCCTGAGAAAAGAAAAAAATACGACCAGTATGGTAAGGACTGGAAACATGCCGACCAGTTTCAGGAAGGACAACAGTCGCAGCGGCGACAGCAGCAGCAATCCTGGGGACAACAAGATTTTGGCGGCGGTTTTGGCGGGGAAGATTATTCAGATTTTTTCAGTTCTATGTTCGGAAGAGGTAAACAAAGACAGGCTAATTTTAAAGGGCAGGATTTTAATGCCGAGCTAAGGCTCAGCCTGAGGGATGTCTACACTTCCCAAAAGCAAACTCTAACCGTCAATGGGAAAAATATTCGCCTAACCATCCCGGCAGGTATTGAAAATGGCCAAACTATAAAAATAAAAGGGCATGGTGGGGCTGGGATGAACGGGGGGCCTGCCGGCGACCTCTACATCAAGTTTGCCATTGCTAACGATCCCGAATTTAAACGCGTGGGCAACGATCTGTTTAAAACCGTGGAGATCGATCTGCAAACCGCAGTATTAGGAAATGAAATAACTGTCGACACGCTTAACGGGAAAGTAAAACTTAAAGTAAATCCGGAAACTCAGAATGGTACCAGAGTGAAACTCAAAGGAAAGGGTTTCCCCATTTATAAAAAAGAAGCACAATTTGGCGACTTGTACATAACCTATTCCGTGAAAATACCAACCGGACTGACTGATAAACAGAAAGGTTTATTCAGGCAAGTTTTTGAAACAGATAAGTGAAATTATGACAAGAAAGAACCTGATATCAACAGACGAATTCTGTGTTCATCATAATATAGAATTCTCATTCATCCGCAACCTTTGCGATTTTGGTTTACTGCAGACCGTGATGGTTGATAAAACAGAGTTTATCGCTGAATCGCAGCTGGAAAAACTCGAACGTATGCTCCGCCTTCACCGGGATCTCGACATCAATGTGGAAGGCATTGATGCCATCGATCATTTGCTTGAGAGAATGCGCGACCTCCAGGCTGAGATAATCAGTCTTAAAAACAAGCTTCGGCTTTACGAGGACGAATGATCGGGAATTTCCTTATATTCATACAAATCCTGTGACTATGAATCTTATCGCCAAGATACTGGTTGCCTTCGTAGCTATCGAACACCTCTACATCCTTTGGCTTGAAATGTTCGCATGGACAACAGCAGGCCGCCGGACTTTCAAGTCGATGTCGGCAGACATGTTTGAAAAGACAAAATCTCTTGCAGCAAACCAGGGACTATATAATGGCTTCCTATCAGCAGGCCTGACCTGGTCCCTTATAATTACTGATAAAGTATGGTCTGAAAACGTCGCAATATTTTTCCTTGGCTGCGTGATCGTCGCCGGCCTGTATGGCGCGGCAACGGTTCAAAGATCTATTCTGTTGGTGCAGGCATTACCCGCAGCACTTGCACTCGCTGCTCTTCTTATTTTTTAATCTTGCGGAGCCTGAACTCCTGCTTATACATAAGAAAAGATGAATTAGAGAATTCAATTTTCTTCTTGCCCGGCCTGTTCAGATCAATCATTGGCTCGAACCTGAAATCCAGGTAGAGGTTGGGGATCAGTCTCTTTTGATATGAATACCGGAACATCAAAAGCTGCCGGTTCCTGATTGTCAGACCCGGATAGTTTATGTGCTGTGAAACCGACTGGTATATCGGCATCCCGCTTGACGATATGTATCCATCAGCATTCCAGTAAGTACCGATCAGAGATCCCAATTTTGTGTCAACTCCGCTATTCAAAAACCAGCCCTTTCCCGAATCGAAAGCCTGAACCGATGTGAAGGAAAAGTCAGTGAAGCTTGTGAAGTAATTCTCAGATCTGAAAGCATTAATAAAGCCATTCAGGGGCAGCTTCAGCTTAAATCCAATAGCGGTATTAACCAGTGTCTGCAGCGGCACAGTGGTTACGTCAATTTGTCCGCCCTGATGAAACGCGGTTAACTGCAGCGGTACCGATAGGTTTAATTTAGCACCTTTAATAAGCGATATTTCCGCCGATGCGCCGCCCAGGATCTGTTCCTGGTCGAGAGACGGTTTATAGATCATCCTCTTCCAGTTTATGAACGCGTCAAAAAAGAAAGACTTGTTATCAATAATGAACTGGGTACCGTACTCGACCGGCTCAGTTATCTTCTTTTCAAAATCATAAAGAGGCTCGATCATCCGGTGATGAATACTTCCTTCAAGAACCCCGTTTATAAGCGTTGTATTATGCTTCTGATATTTAACTGAAAATAAGGGAAATGTCCTGTAAATGCCGCGACCGCCAAAATCCTTCCTCAAATGTACACCGGCTGAAATAGTAAGGCGCGGGTGCGCATAATAGAGAAGTTGAGGCTCCAATTGTGCTCCGAATAAGGTATAACCATCCTGGATCTTGTTAAAATACTCATAATTACGCATATAGTTAAAATTATGAACACTGAGGTAAAGCTCACCGGTTTTCAGGCTGTCAGGACGAATACGGTACTCGAGGCTATCGTTTACTATTTGAGCCCGTAAGGGGGCTAGTGAACAAATTAAAAGTACCAGAAAACAGATCTTCTTCATTAGGCTAGTTCCAAACGTCGTCCAACTGATTGCTCTAAAAAAACGCAAGGGCAAAGATAGGTTTCTCTGTCAATAGAGGTGTAAAAAGTATTGCGATTATCGTTAAGATACAAGGGTGTGCTGCAACGGCGTCGCGTAAAGGGACAATGGAGTCGTTAATTGGACAACCTACCCCCTCATCCTGTAATACTTATAGATCTTCACTGCCGACATAATAATCACACTAAACAGCACTAATCCCACCAGCCCATAGATCCAGTCGATCGCGCTTTTCAGGATCACAGTAAAGACAATGGCTACCAAAAAAATAGTCGCCAGCTCATTCCAGATCCGAAGCTGAGTTGAAGTCCATTTGAAGATGCCCTGTTTGAGTTGTTTAATAATATTCTGACAAATAAAATGATAGATAAGCAGTCCAAATACAAAGGTAAGCTTAACATGCATCCATGGCATCGAAAGAAGGCCGGGATTAATATATACCATCCCCGCACCTGCTAAAACAGCAAGAACCATTGCCGGCGTCGTGATAATATACCACAGCTTATGCTGCATTATCCCGAACTGCCGCTGAAGAATTACCTTTTCCTGCTCCGGGCGGTCATTGGCTTCCACATGATATACAAAAAGCCGGACAATATAGAAAAGGCCCGCCATCCAGCTGACGACGAAGATTATGTGGAGAGCTTTTAAGTAGAGGTAAGTCATTGGCTGTGAGCTACGGGATATGGCTGTGAGCTTATTCCCCGGTAACAATTATAATTACTAACCTATTAAAAATCATTATGCATCATTTATAGCGGGGAGCTATGGGCTGTGAGCTATATTCCCGGTAATAAATCATTATGCATCACCTATTATGGGCTTTGCAAGGAGCTCCTTGCTCATTGCTGATAGCTGATAGCTGATAGCCCAAAGCTCATATCCCATAACTCTTAACAACCTCCACCGCATATTTCACATTATCAAACGGAATATCTGGCATAATGCCATGACCCAGGTTAAAAATGAAGCCATCTTCTCCGCGCATCCGTTCAAACAGGCGATGGATCCGTTCTTTAATTACCTTCTTATCGGCATAGAGAATATGGGGGTCCAGGTTGCCCTGGATGGCCATACCCGCAGGCAGCATCTTTTTGATATTAAGCAGGTCGGCATTCCAGTCAACTGATACCACATCCGGCTTTGCTTCTGCCATTAGCGGCGCAAATACGGAACTTCCTTTGCAAAAAGATATTACAGGAATGTCCTTACGGTTCAGCTTCGAGATGATCTCTTTATTATAATTATGTGAAAACTCGATATAATCATCCCACGACAGCGCAAGTGCCCAGCTGTCAAATAACTGCAACGCATTTACACCCGCTGCTATCTGGAGGTTCAGGTAGTCTATAGTGACTTTGGCGATCTTGGCTAAGAGTTGATGTGCCAGTTCAGGATGGTTATGGATCAGCAGTTTGGTTAACTTGAAATCCTTTGACGACCCTCCCTCGACCAGATAGCTCATCACTGTAAAAGGGGCTCCCGCAAAACCGATCAGTGGAATACTGCCGTTAAGCCTTTGCTGGATCACTTTAATAGCATCAGCCACGTATTGCAGCCTGTCGTCGACATCCGTCAGCAGAGCATCAATATCAGCCTGGTTCCGGACAGGGTTAGCAAACCTAGGTCCGACACCCTGGGTAAAACTTAATTCGCCGCCCATTGCTTCACCGGTTACCAGGATGTCCGAGAACAGGATCGCTGCATCTATTCCCAGAAGATCTACAGGCAGCATGGTCACATCAGCCGCTATTTCGGGCGTTTTACACATCTCCAGGAAGGAGTATTTATTTTTTATTTCCCAGTACTCCGGCATAAAACGGCCCGCTTGCCTCATCATCCAAACCGGTGGGCGTTCTGTACTTTTCGAAAATGCCGCACGTAAAAAAAGACTGTCCTGTATATTATTCTGACCCACTATGCTTTGTTAATTTCTGATTCAATTTTTTCTATAATACTCTTTACCCTGGAGGTGATCTTGTAAGATTTCGCGCGCTCTACATACGCCGCTGCACGTTCATGATCCTTCTTACGCAAGTTTAAGTTTGCCAGGTGAACGAGTACGATCGCTTTATCATTCTGGTTTCTCAGGGGGAACTTACTGGCTATCTGAAAATGCTTCTCCGCCTCCTCGTAGTTATGACGGTGCAGCTCAACATTTCCATAAATAAACTCGTAAAAACCACGGCGATGCTTACCCAGCCTGTCGGGGTCTTCGATCTCCTTCAACAGTTCCTCGGCGCCATCGTAGTTTTTTGCGTGAAACTCACGGGCAGCCATAACAACAGTGCCTTCACGAAAATAGCCCCATATCAGGAGTGCAATACCAATAGCAATAACGGCTGTGATCTCATAAACCTGCTGACTGATCGTCCAACCCAGCAAAAAAACCGCAACTCCAATAACCCATAAGCGGGCCTTTCTCGTAAACATTTCTAATGGGTATCTGTAAATTTATATCCAACGCCACGGATAGAGTGAAAATATGTTGGATTTTTCTGGTCCGGCTCAAAATACTTTCTGAACGTAAGGATGAAATTATCAATGGTACGCGTTGACGGGTACACATCATAATTCCATACCGTTTCAAGGATCTGCTCACGTGATACGGCCTCGTTACGGCGTTCTATCAACAGCTTCAACAGCATGGTTTCTTTTTTGGTCAGAGGCGTAACCGTTCCATCGTCATCCTTCAACTCAAAAGAATTAAAATAGATCGTCTTGTCGCCGATCTTATACGAATTCAGCTCCTTAAGATCATCCCCTTTCATGCTCCGCCTTACCAGGATACCAACCCTGAGAATCAGTTCCTCCAGGTTAAATGGCTTCACCAGGTAATCATCAGCGCCCTTCTTCAAACCCGTTACCCGGTCTTCACTGGTGTTCTTGGCCGTCAGGAACATAATAGGCACTTCAGAGTTTTCAAGACGTATCGTTTCGGCAACCTGGAAACCGTCGATCTCCGGCAACATTACATCCAGGATAACCAGGTTAAAACGCTCCTCTTTAAAGACCTTAAGGGCTTTTTTACCGTCGGTCGCCGTAGACACTTTGTAGCCTTCAAGTTCGAGGTTCAGTTTGATCGCCTCGAGAAGATGATCTTCGTCTTCTACCAGCAGAATTCTTTGTTTAGTTAGCATTGGCATTAAATATGACTTCGAAAACCGTTCCCGAAGGGTGATTATTTTTAACTTTTATAGTTGCATGGTGCTTATCAAGCACTTGCTTTACAATAAATAAACCTAGACCTGTCCCCTTTGTTTTCCGCGTATCCTCGCTGCCCACTCGGTAAAACTTATCGAAAATACGTGTTTTTTCCTGATCGTTTATTCCAATTCCTGAATCAGAAGTAATAAAGTGAATATTACTGTTATTCCTGTAAAGCTTTACATGTACTTCAGCGCAGGGCGGCGAATATTTAACCGCATTTTCAATAAGATTCGTAACCATTGAGGTTAGCGCAAACTTGTCGCCTTTAATAATGATCCCCTCTTCGATCTTGGGCATGATGATCTGCGAGCTACAGGTGTGTACCTGGAGCCGGTCTGCCACCGTTGAAACCAGTTCCGAAAAGTTAAATTGCTCTTTCGGGAATGAATATGAGTTGCTTTCAATCTGGCTTGCAATAAGCATATTTTCTACCAGGTCGTCAAGGCGTTCAATATCCTTCAGCGAATTGGTGATGAAAGATTTCTGTTTGTCGCGCTCGAGGTCCCGTTTTAATATCGTCTGCAGGTAAAGCTTAATAGACGCCAGGGGAGATTTCAGCTCATGCGTAACGGATAAAAGGAAGTTCTTTTGCTGCTGATGCAGCTTCCGCTCTTTAGTCAGCGCTTTATGCATATAATACGCTCCCACCAGGACGATAAAAAGAAAAACTGCCGCCTCTCCCACCACCATGCCCTTACTATTCGGTTTGGCTTCCAGTAACAATGCCCCCCACCAGATTAACTGGAGTGTCATGTAAATTACCAGACAGTAGAATATCAAGAGCGGTCTTCTCATATCAATCGGTTCTTGCTCCCCTGAAAACAAAATCGAGGCTCTCAAAGATTGCCCGTTTGGCTTTTTCAAGCTCAATTTTTGAATGGGCCGATGAAACGAACCCTACTTCATAACCCGATGGACCAAGATAAACTCCCCTGTTAAGCAACTCACGGTGAAAGAGTTTAAATTTATCCATACTAGCCGCATCGATCTCGTCGGCCGAGCTTATTGTTTCCCTTTCAGTAAATGCAAACCAGAATATGGAAGCGATCGAGAACACTTTAAACTTATAGTTTCTTGCCGTGGCAAAACGCTGGATCGATTCAGTAAACTCAAGTGTTTTATTATTCAGGTCCTTATAGAAGCTTGATTTTGATAGTTCAGTCAGCTGCGCAATGCCGGCAGCCATAGCAACCGGATTACCGGAAAGAGTACCCGCCTGGTAAACAGGACCATCCGGAGAAATCATTTCCATGATCTCAGCGCTCGATCCGTACATTCCCACCGGCAGGCCACCGCCTATAATTTTGCCGTAAGTAATAATGTCCGGTTTAACCTCGTAAAAAGCGGCCGCGCCTTCGAAGCCTACCCTGAAACCTGAAATAACCTCATCGAAGATTAGCAGGGATTTATTTTTTGAGCATATCGACCGCAGAAATTCCAGGAATTCCTTGGTTTGAAGAAGCAGGCCATTATTAGCCGGAACAGGCTCAATAATAACCGCAGCAATTTGTTCGCCGAATTGCTCAAAAGCCGCCTTTACGGCCTCCTGGTTATTTAAAGGAACAACGATCGTTTCATCCGCAAAAGCTTTTGGAATACCTGCAGACGATGTTTCGCCGAAGGTCACCAATCCGGACCCGGCCTTAACCAGGAGTGAATCAGAATGCCCGTGGTAACAGCCCTCAAACTTGATGATCTTATCGCGCCTGGTATAACCTCTCGCCAGCCTGATAGCCGACATAACTGCTTCAGTTCCTGAACTGGTAAACCTGAGCTTCTGGATATATTTATTATTCTTTAGGATGAGCTCCGCCAGTTGGTTCTCAAGAGCTGTCGGGGCACCGAAACTCATTCCATTCTGCATCACTTCAACCACCTTCTCACGTACGCCGGCGTGGTTATGTCCCAATATCAGCGGACCCCATGAGGCGCAGAAGTCAATAAACATATTTCCATCCGCATCCCAAACAAAACAACCATCGCCTTTTTGAATAAAGAGCGGTGTTCCATGTACCGATTTAAATGCCCGTACCGGGGAATTGACCCCGCCCGGGAAATAACCTTTAGACTTCTCATACAGTTCAGCCGATTTCTCTCTCGAAATATCTGCCTTCCCCGTATAGTTTACCGGCACTTCTTCTTCTGATCCCGAAAATATTTTTTTTAATGACCCTAACATTGAGTTGTACGTTATAAGTTGTAGGTTATACGTTGCATATCGTCTAAACCTACGATATTCTATTTATTCTAATTTGCTTCCCCACCCGTTTTGTGGAAGTCTTTGTTCTTTGCTCTTTATTCTTTATTCTTTGCTCCTCTTGGTTCCTGACTCCCGGCTCTTGGCTCCCGGCTCACGGTCACATCCACCCCTTCTCCAATATCTCCCTCGCATGATACGTGATAATAATATTCGCACCAGCCCTGCTAAAGGCATACATATTTTCCATGATCACCTTTTGTTCATCGATCCATCCTTTCTGCGCGGCAGCTTTAACCATAGAGTACTCTCCTGATACATTATAACATGCTACAGGAAGGTCTGTATTTTCTTTCAGACGGTGAATTATATCCAAATATGCGAGCGCAGGTTTAACCATCAGGATATCGGCGCCTTCTTCTTCATCCAGGAGCGCCTCGCGCATCGTTTCATTTGCATTCCTGAAATCCATCTGATAAGCCTTCCTGTCGCCCTTACCAGGAGCCGAATCTGCAGCTTCGCGGAAAGGCCCATAATAGGCCGAAGCAAATTTAACGCTATAGCTCATGATGGATGTATTTTCCAGGTCATTCTGATCCAGCATGTTACGGATGCCCAGGATGCGGCCGTCCATCATATCTGAAGGTGCCACCATATCGGCCCCAGCCTGCGCATGTGTCAGAGCCATTTTTGCCAGCACATCCACGGTTTTATCATTCTGAACATAGTCGTCATGAATAATGCCACAATGTCCGTGCGTGGTATATGCACAGGTACAAACATCTGTTACGATGAACAGGTCATTTCCGAAAGCTGATTTAAGCTCTCTCACTGCATTTGCTACCACCGAATTCCGGTCGTATGCTGAACTCGCATCTTCCGTTTTCTGTTCGCCCACCCCGAAAAGCAACACTTTGTTGATCCCAAGCTTCAGGGATTTCTCTACATCCTTTACCAGGGCATCTGACGTAAAATGGCTGATCCCAGGCATCGCATCTATCCCATTTACCGTATCCTTCCCGGGAATTACAAAATAGGGATAAATGAACATATCCTTTGAAAGCCTCGTTTCGGCAACCATCTCACGCACTATAGGCGATTTTCGTAATCTTCTTGGACGTATTAACATGTCTTAATTGCTTCTTCTCGGCTTATAATCTAAAGCAAAAACAGCCTCCGACAGGCCTATTTCATCAGGTGAATAAGGCAGGGTATATTTAACACCCATCTCATCGAACTTCTTGCCGGTAGATTTCCCTATACAGATAACCTGCTGGTCAGGCTCAAGCAGGTTATTTACGAAGTATGACTCCACATTCGACGGACTGGTAAAGATCAGCACATCGGCGAACGACTGCGCAACATCCTCTTCCGGTACTGTTTCATACACAGTGAGTTCAACGATTTTGGTGTCTGCCGACAATGCTTTCTGAATGGTTCTCAATGAACCTTTGGCGCTTGGAAACAACACATTCGAGCCATTTGCTATTTTGGCAAATTCCTTAGCTATATCTTTGGTATCAATTCCCTCTTCCTCGCCGTTGAAATCGGCCTTTTTCCCCAGGTAACGCAGAGCGTCTTCCGAGCCTCTCCCCAACACTCCAAATTTCGCCTTTTTAGGAAGCTGGGGATTCAGTCTGAAGAAATATTCGATCGCATTCTTACTGCTGAAAAATACCCAGTCTATATTTCGCAAAATATAAGAATCCAGTATATTTATTGACGGATAAGTCCTTATCAGGGAACGTCCTTCTATCTTAATGTCGTGTTTCTCCAGGGCATTCCTAAGATAACTGCCCTCAGAAAGCTCCCTTGTTATAAATACATGCTTCGGGAATAGGCGCTCATGGTCGAACTTCGAAACAATTTTCTCAGCAAGGCCTGCTGTAGTCCTGGATTGCAGGAATAAGCGGTCGGGGAACTCATCGCCCTCATTGGCTTTTGCAGTCCAAACCTGGAACATGTTTCCATCCTTCCGGCAATAACAGCCCAGGGGCATGTGGCAACCGCCATCGAACAGGTTAAGCACCTTGCGCTCGACAGCTATTTCTTCGGCAACATCCTTTTGATTCAAAGGCTGAAGTTTGTCAAAAAGCTCTTTATCATTTTCGCGGATCTGGATTGCAAGCACCCCCTGTGCGGGTGCCGGAATAAACTCCATTGGTTCCAGCTCCTCTACGTAAAATTCACTGAGATCTACTCCCAGCCGCTGGACACCAGCTTTGGCGAGCATAATTGCATCATAATCCTCATCCCTCAACTTCTGTATCCTTGTAAGCACATTCCCCCTAAGCTCCTCAACCTCCAGGTCAGGGCGTAAAGCCAGTAACTGGGATCTTCTCCTGTTGGAGGATGTACCAACCATACCTCCAAACTTCACAGATAATTTATGCTGAATATCAACGCAATCTTTCAGGATTACCAATAATTCAGCGGGGTCTTCACGATGAGAGACAGCTGCAATTGTCAATCCTGTGGGATTAACCGTCGGAAGGTCCTTATGTGAATGAACTGCCAGGTCTATTGTTCCACTCAGTAATTCATCCTCGAGTTCCTTTGTGAAAAAACCTTTACCTTCCAGTTTATCAAAGCTCAGATTTAATAATTTGTCGCCCTGGGTCTTGATAATCTTCAATTCAGATCCCAGGCCTATTTTTGCTAGTTCGTCTTTCACAAAATTAGCTTGCCATAATGCAAGCTCGCTACCTCGTGTTCCTATTATGATGTTAGAATTTCCGGTTTTTCCGGGCAAAATATCAGACATGGCTATTATTGTTGTTCGGCTTTGTTCGAAGGGTAAAATTAACCAAAATGATTTGGATCAATCCGGTATCAGCTATTATTTATCAGGATATCCTTTGCCATTACCATGGGGACGCTAATGTACTTCTTCTCCATATAGTCCATCACCTTGGCCAATATCTCCCGCGAATTTTCATCCATGCTTTCTATATCGTCAGCAAAGACACGGGTAAGGGCAGTGTTTTTAATTTCCTTGATTTTTTCAGGAACATCCCGCATAGCTATTTCGACTCGCCGCTGCTTAAGAACAGGTTTAAACTCCTCAATGTTTTGATCAATGATACGTTCAGCGAAAATAAGCTCTTCGTAACGCTCCTGAAGGTTGCTGTTTGCTATTTCCTGCAGGTTATGAACCTCGATAAAGGTCAGCAGGTTTTTTTCCTGAACCGTACAACAGGTGTCATTGGGAACTGCTAAATCTACAACGACCTTTCTCGAGGTATCTCCATTTAGCAGGGACTGGTAGACCTCATTGGTAATGATGGGCTCTGTAGCGCTCGTACAGGTGATGATCACATCAAAACCTTCTTTATAGTTTTTAAGCTCTTCTAAGCTAAAGGCCTTCCCACCAAGTTCTTCGGCAAGAACTTCAGCATTTGCAAGGGTACGGTTGAAGATCGCAAAATTCGAGTATTTATGTTTCTGCAGGTATTTGGAAAGGTTTTTATTGGTTTCACCGGCACCAATGATCAAAACGCGCGCATTCGTACACATTTTCAGCTCGCGAAGTTTGCGGTAAGCCAATGAAACAACTGAAATAGGTTTGCGGGCAATCCCGGTGTGAGTATAAACTTCTTTGGCGGTTTTTACAACGCGGTTCATAACCAGGCGAAGGTAATCGCCTGTGAATCCAGCTGCGCGGCAGGTTTCGTAAGCCTTACGGATCTGTGCGAGGATCTCCTTTTCACCAACTACCAGGCTTTCCAGGGAACAGGAAATTCGCAAAAGATGGTTCAGAGCTTCAATGTCCTCATAAACCGAAACCTGATTAACAAAATTATCTACCTGCTCTTGTGGGATACAAAGATTAAGCGTCTGGATAAAATCTTTTACAAAATCATTTGTCAGGCTCTGTTCAGCCGTAAAAACAAATTCAACGCGGTTACACGTACCGATGTAAAATATCTCAGGAATATCAAAATGCTGCTTTACCCTCTCAAGGCTGCTTTCCAGCGTCTCGTTACAGATCACAAATTTCCCAAGATCTTTGAGATCTATGTGCTTGTGAGTAAAGGCAATAACTTTTAAAAATTTCAAATCCAGGTATCCTAAGTAAAAAACCGGCACAAATGTAATCAATAAGGCATTTTGCATGTGTCACCTGTTTGTAAACACGGGTGTTTAGACTGATTATAAATAGGTGCGGGTACGCTATACGTCTTCCGGGCAACGCACTAATGAGGGGCTTTAGGTGACGCCAGCTTTAACACACATTTAGTCAAACATAGAACGTACCACGTATAACGTACCCCGTTTTTAAGAAGACAGAACAATCTTCTTAAGATAAATATCCATTAAAATCATCCCCGCTCCTGTCATGATTGATACATCTGCCATATTAAATATTCCGGTTTGAAATAAGCCAAAATTCAGGTGAAGGAAGTCTGTTACGGATCCGAAACGGAAGCGGTCATAGAGGTTGCCTGCACCTCCCCCGATCACGAAACAAATCCCGGTTATCAAAAGCGTCGACATAGTGCTTTTTTTCATCAACAGGTATAAGCCCCAAAGCAAAACCGACAAGGGTAAGATATTCAGAATCAAAATTTTAACTAAAGCAGGCATAGTGCTTCCCAGGCTAAGAAACGCACCCCTATTTTCAACTTTAGTCAGGGTAAGAAAATTATCTACAACGCTGATCGTTTCATAGTAATCGATCTTATTCCTCGCTATATTTTTTGTGACCTGATCGCAGCCGATATTGAGGAGGATTGCGACGAGGATAAGACTATTCCGGATTAAGAGTTTAATTTTCATATTGGAGCTATGACTATGGGCTTCGGGCAATGAGTTGCGGGCTCCTGAGCAAACTTACAACCAAAAACTTATAACTTACAACTCAAAACGTATTACACACAAAAACGTTATTACAGTATGATCATAAATCAAACCTTTACAATCACAGGAGCAGAAGGTAAACCGATACTGCTAGATCTCACCTACAAAACAGGGAATGAACGCGCGCCAATGGTCGTTTTTGTGCATGGTTTCAAAGGATTCAAGGACTGGGGAAGCCATAATATGGTAGCGGAGTATTTCGCAGCTCATGGTTTACGCTACCTGAAATTTAACTTTTCGCATAACGGCACCACCCCGGAAAATCCAACGGAATTTGGAGACCTGGGTGCTTTTGGAGATAATACATTTTCAAAGGAATTCGAAGATCTCGACAAAGTGCTCACGTTTGCGAAGAGCGGTACTCAATTTCCCGCGCCGGTGTCGCTTAGCCTTATCGGGCATAGCCGCGGCGGCGGAACGGCCATAGTCCAGGCAGCCCGCGACCAACGCATCGACAAACTGATCACCTGGGCGTCAATTGCAAGATTTAACAGCCTCTGGAATCCTGAAGATGAAGACGAATGGCGTAAAAAGGGTGTGATCTACAACTTCAACACCCGCACGAAGCAATACACACCCCTAAAGATAGACCTGCTGCACGACCTTGAAAGACATGCGAGATCCTACGATATCCTGGCTGCCGCTGAAAAAATAAATATACCCTGGCTCATCATCCATGGCGATGAGGATATTAACGTAAACCTTGACCAGGCAAAAGAACTGGAAAAACGCTCAAAAGGTGCGGAACTTTTTGTGGTTACCCACGCTAATCATGTATTCGGATCTGAACATCCATACACCAAAGATGATCTGCCGCTGGAATTGCAATTGGTTTGCGAAAAGAGTATTGAGTTTATCAATGGTGGCGGGGCGGTATAGGTTCTTCCCCGACTAAACGGGGGACGAGTCTCAGATCAACTCTTGTTCCACCCAATTTCCGTCCTCCTTAATGATTCCAATCAGTTCATCCAGTGCATTTTCCGTGTTCACATTTTTCTTGACTACTTCCTTGCCGCGGTATAACGTAATCTTGCCTGGCCCGGTACCCACGTAGCCGTAATCAGCATCTGCCATTTCTCCCGGTCCGTTCACTATGCATCCCATAATGCCTATCTTCAAACCCTTGAGATGATCTGTGCGGCTGCGTATCATCTGAGTAGTGATCTGCAGGTCAAAGAGCGTCCTGCCGCAGCTCGGGCAGGAGATATACTCTGTCTTAGATATCCTTGAGCGCGTAGCTTGTAATATCCCGAAAGACGTGGTGAGTATTGTTTTCACCGGTATTCCCGGGGCATCCAGCCAGATACCATCGCCAAAACCATCGAGCATTAATCCGCCGATATCTGTTGCCGCGTAAAGCTGGAATTTATCAACTTCGGAAACCAAGTCATCTGTCAGTAAGCCATAAGATCTTTTTATGATCACCGGGACCTCTATTCCCATCTCAAGGAAGCTAAAAAATGCTCCCCTCTGATCCTGCAAACCGCAAACTTCATCGGTCGTCAACACAAAAACCAGGGTATTATCCAGGGGTACTTTATCGAAAAGCTCTGTACCTATGTCTGACTTAGAGATCGAAACCAGGTTCAATGAAAGGTCTTTCTCGCCGGCCTCCACATATTCCGGCAAAGTGAACAGCGGGTGGCAATTACTTTTATCCGCCAGCTTCTTCCAGGTGGCATAATTGTAAAGCTGCTTCAGATTGCCCGGAAAACTGAATGAAGGAAGCTCATCAGCCAGGTATACGAAATCTGTCGACTGTTCCCCCATGTTATACTTATCCAATACAGGAGAATATATATAACCTACATCGCTTAATATAGCCGGGTCTTTCAGGTTTTTATCAGACAGGTCTATAATCACGCGGGGTACCTGGTGGCCGCCGATGAATGTGTTGAGTTCTGTGGTTATACGCTTTTGGTATTCATACGGAGAGTGGGAATGACGACTATCAGTTGGCTGTTGTAGGGTTGCCAGGCTGGAGGGGCCAGGCTCAGGATTGGTAACTGACAATTGTCGAAGCTTATACCGCTCTGCCAACGCTAACGCCACAGGTGCTTCGGCCTCCGGTTCTTCTGTTAAAGAAACCCGGATGGTGTCACCAAGGCCGTCTTCGAGCAAAGCCCCTATCCCAACTGCAGATTTGATCCGGCCGTCCTCGCCGTCGCCGGCTTCAGTTACACCCAGATGCAGTGGATAGTTCATACCCTCCCTGACCATGGTTTCAACAAGTAAGCGATAGGCCTGGACCATCACCTGCGGGTTACTCGATTTCATGGAGATCACCAGGTTATAATAGTTCAGATCCTCGCACATACGCATGAACTCCATGGCCGACTCAACCATGCCCTGCGGCGTATCGCCATAATGACTCATGATCCTGTCGGACAAGGAACCGTGATTCGTACCGATGCGCATCGCAGTACCGTACTCCTTGCAAACTTTAACCAGGGGAGTAAACTTCTGGTAGATCCTGTCCAGCTCAGCCTGATATTCAGACTGTGTATATTCAAAATTCTCAAACTTCTTTTTGTCGGCGTAGTTACCCGGATTGATCCTCACCTTTTCTACGATCCGTGCCGCTTCCTCTGCCGCATTGGGCGTAAAATGTATGTCTGCGATAAGTGGAACGCTGTAGCCGCGCCGCACCAGCTCCTTCTTTATAAAACCCAGGTTCTTAGCCTCCTTGATACTCGGCGCAGTAATACGAACATATTCACAACCCGCCTCAACCATCCTGATCGACTGCTCAACCGTTCCAATCGTATCCATCGTATCCGTAGTGGTCATACTTTGGATACGGATGGGATTAGTACCACCCATGGCAATCTCCCCGATCTTCACCTCGCGGGTAAGGAAACGGGAGTAGGTAGACTGGGAGTTACAGTAGATACCGGGAAGAGATGTTATAATTGGATTGTTCATTAATTATAATGCAATTCTGCAAAAATAGGGAGAAATAGTTGAAAGTGAAGAGTTGGGAAGTGGAAACCCGATAGCTATCGGGTGGAAAGTGGAAAGTGGAAAGTTGCAGGGCCGCGGAGTTCAGTGCTGAGGGCGCAGAGTTAAAGGGGTACTCACACCTCATACAAAACTCCCCGTTTTTGTAACAATTATCCCATACAACACTCTTTCCGTTCCTTCCGGCTTTCGTCATTTCACTTGAAAGCCCTTTATGATATATATTCGGCCATGGATATTATGGTAGAAGAGTTTATAAAGAAAGTTGAAGCGCGCGATGCACACGAACCGGAGTTTTTACAATCTGTTTTTGAGGTAGCAGAATCGATAATCCCTTACACTGAAAAGCATACTAAATATAAGACCCACAAGATCCTTGAACGGATGGCCGAGCCTGAACGGGTCATTATGTTCAGGGTACCCTGGATAAATGACCGGGGGGAGGTTGAAGTGAACCGGGGTTTCAGGGTTCAAATGAATAGCGCCATCGGCCCATACAAAGGAGGACTGCGGTTTCACCCGTCGGTTAATTTAAGCATATTGAAGTTCCTGGCTTTTGAGCAGATGTTTAAAAACAGCCTCACTGGTTTGCCGATGGGTGGTGGTAAGGGAGGTTCAGATTTCGATCCGAAAGGCAAATCTGATGCCGAGGTGATGAAATTCTGCCAGAGCTTCATGCTCGAGCTATACCGGCATGTTGGTGCTGATATTGATGTCCCGGCGGGGGATATCGGTGTCGGAGCACGTGAGATCGGTTACCTGTTTGGGCAATATAAGCGCATAAGTGGTGAATTCACGGGCGTATTGACTGGCAAGGGCCACGAGTGGGGCGGCAGCCTGATCCGTCCCGAGGCCACTGGATATGGCGTCGTGTACTTTGTACAGGAAATGCTAAAGATGCGCAGCGACTCGATCGTGGGCAAGAATATAATCATATCGGGATCCGGTAACGTATCCCAGTACACAGCCGAAAAATGTATAGAGCTCGGCGCCAAGGTACTTACCCTTTCTGATTCGCATGGGTTTATCTATGATCCGGCAGGTATCGACAAAGAAAAACTGGCCTGGATCATGGAACTTAAAAACGTACGCCGCGGCCGGATCAGGGAGTATGCCGATAAGTTCGGATGCGAGTTTTTTGAAGGAGAGAAACCATGGGGCATTAAATGCGACATCGCCTTTCCTAATGCCACCCAGAATGAAATTGACGTTCATGATGCGTCGACGCTGGTAAAAAATGGATGCATGTGCGTGGCCGAAGGGGCTAATATGCCGTCCACATCCGAGGCTATCCATGTCTTCGAAGCAGCGCAGATCCTGTTCGCACCGGGCAAGGCCGCAAATGCGGGTGGCGTAGCAGTTTCCGGACTGGAAATGTCGCAGAATTCTTTGCGTTACTCCTGGAGTCGTGAAAAGATAAATACCCGCCTGGAAACCATTATGCAGCAGATCCACCATTCATGTGTAAAATATGGACGGGTTGACGATGAATATATTAACTATGCTGCCGGTGCCAACATTGCGGGTTTCGTCAAGGTTGCTGATGCGATGATCGCGCAGGGAATAGTGTAAAAGGATCGGAGGTCCGAGGTCGGATGGATTTCCGGCAACGGATTTCCGGCGCTTCACTCTGATTTACCTTGAAGTGGCGACCTCCGTGCTCTCTGCGTTATATATCACCAGGTACGTGGGCGTCCCGCTTCTTTACAATCGCCTTACCATCAAAATTTTTTCCCTGATCCAATATTGGCTACCTTTAGAATTTGCATCGAATTGCATTCCTAAATAGGTACGTCATGAGAAAACTGTTTATTATTCTGTCTGTCAGCCTTCTTACTATCATCTTGTTAGTCAGCCTTGCATGGTCGCCTGCTTTGTGGGCTCTGATAGTTGTAGGGCCGCTGATATTGCTTGGCGTTTATGATATCGTACAGGAGAAGCACAGCATTTCACGGAACTTTCCGGTTTTGGGAAGAGTCCGCTTTGTGATGGAGACGCTGCGCCCAGGGATCCAGCAATACTTTGTTGAAAGCAATACCGATGGCCGGCCTTTCAGCCGCATCAACCGCTCCCTGATCTATCAGCGGGCGAAAGCAGTGGACGATACGGTTCCTTTCGGCACCCAATTGAATGTCTATGAAAGCGGCTATTCCTGGCTTAACCATAGCATTGCTGCTATTCATCCTCAGGATCTGAACCAGGATCCGCGGGTACTGGTAGGCGGACCCGACTGCAAGCAGCCATATTCGGCAAGTATTTTCAATATTTCGGCAATGAGCTTCGGCTCGCTCAGCGAAAATGCCGTCCTGGCGCTGAACGGGGGAGCTAAGATGGGTAATTTTGCTCACAACACCGGTGAGGGCGGGTTAAGCGATCATCACCTGAAGCCGGGCGGGGATATTATCTGGCAGATCGGTACAGGATACTTCGGCTGCCGCCATACCGACGGAACATTTAACGACGAGGCGTTCAAGCAGCGTGCACACCTGCCGCAGGTCAAGATGATCGAGATCAAAATTTCACAGGGTGCCAAGCCGGGCCACGGTGGTATGCTGCCGGCAAGAAAGGTAACCCCCGAAGTTGCCCGTATCCGCCTGGTTGAAGAAGGTAAGGACGTAATCTCGCCGCCGGCACACAGCGAATTCTCTACGCCCCTGGAAATGGTGTATTTTATTAAAAAGCTTCGCGATCTCTCTGAAGGTAAACCTATCGGTTTTAAACTTTGCGTGGGTAATAAAAGTGAGTTTTTGGCAATATGTAAGGCGATGCACGAAACGGGGATCTATGCCGATTTCATTACCGTTGACGGCGCTGAAGGCGGCACTGGTGCGGCACCGCTGGAATTCTCCAATTCGGTCGGCATGCCTTTACGGGACGGTCTCGCTTTTGTTTACGATGCCCTGAACGGTTTCGGGCTCAAGAAGCATATCCGGATCATTTCATCAGGTAAGGTAGCTACCGGCTTCGACCTCGTTAAGAACTTTGCGCTCGGTGCAGATATGTGTAACTCGGCCCGTGGAATGATGTTTGCGCTTGGGTGTATCCAGGCACTGGAATGTAATGCAAATACCTGCCCTACAGGCGTGGCCACCCAGAATCCCGCACTCAGCAAGGGGCTCGTAGTCTCCGACAAGAAAGTGCGGGTATATAACTATCATAAGGAATCGGTGTTCAGCGCTATCCAGCTGATGGGAGCCGCGGGTCTTTGCCACCCGGAGGAGATCCAGCGGACCTTTGTTTACCGCCGCGTAGGACCTAATAAAATCGAGACCCTGGCAGACACTTATCCTGAAATTCCGGAAGGCAGCCTGATCAACACACCTTATCCTTCGAGATACGAGCTGGATATGGCACTCGCCAGCTCCGCTACGTTTAAACCAATGTTCGAGAATGTATCGAAAGTACATCCGCAGGATGCCAGCGGGGTTATTGATGAAGGGAAGATGAGAGCCGGGTAAATTTATTTGCACATCTCATTTATAATCTTTTACTTTGAATTACAAAGTACTTTAATTACTTTTAAAACATGGCTTCATCTCTCTGCTTAAAAAATGCAAATGAATTGGATCAGGTTATTTCATAATAGAAAGGACAGATATATTTTTTTGTATCTATACTTTGAAAGTCAAAGTACTTTACTTAAATACATGTTCATCAATTATAAACTCTAAAACAAAAATCATGGTACACGCACAAAATCCAAAAACACATGGCAACCCGCCAGTTTCATTAATCAAACCAGTATTCATCGGGGCAGGTATCGGCCTGATCTTAATTTCATTCTTTGTATTCGGCGTAGAGGGCAGGGCCGAATGGGGAAATCTTTGGAGGATCCGCCCTTTGATCATCACTCCCCTTGCCGGTGCTACGGGCGGCGCCTTTTATTACTTTATGGATCAATTGCGCTACCGTAACGGCGTAAACCCGACCATCGCATTGATTATCAGTATCCTGGTGTTTATCGTCGGCCTGTGGATGGGAATTGTCCTGGGGCTCAATGGAACAATGTGGAATTAAGTATATTGAATATCAGAATAGGAACCGCTAAGCTCAAGACATGAAAATGAAAGAGGAAATAACAGGTAACATGAAAGACCCGGCAGCTCTCGAAAGGATGTACCGGGCCAACAAGGCACATTTTAAAAGGGAATTCATTGCCCTCTATCCCACCCTGAAAGGAAACTCGCTTGCAGACTTCTGGAACGAGAGGCTGAACTATGAAAGTGACGAGATCAGCTGGGGCACGGGTCGAGAATTTATCTTTGTGATCATCGCTGCCCTTGTGGCTGGTATCATTGCGAAGCTGCCGGCTATTTTAGCACTTGATGAAGAATTTTTCTATCCCCGGAATATCGGTTTCATCGTGTTCCCGATCCTCACGATTTATTTTGCCTGGAAAAACAAGCTTTCGGCTGGCAAGCTAGGCCTTATTGCCGTTGCCAGCCTAGCCGGGCTGATCTTTATCAATTCCCTTCCGCTGCCGGAAACGGATACACTAATCCTTTCCTGCATTCATTTGGCCCTGTTTCTATGGGCAATACTGGGCTTTGCCTTTGTAGGCGATATCGGTAATAATGAAACCAGGCGGCTTGCTTATTTGAAATATAATGGCGACCTGGTAGTGATATGCGCGCTGCTGGGAATAGCTGGTCTGCTGACCAGCGGAATCACCGTGGGACTTTTCTCGCTGATCGGACTTAATATTGAAAAGTTCTATTTCCAGAATATCGCTGTTTTTGGGCTTGCCGCCATCCCTGTTGTCGGAACCTATCTTACGCAGACCAATCCGAACCTGGTAGGCAAAGTATCGCCGGTGATTGCTAAAATATTCAGTCCCCTGGTCCTGGTCATGCTGGTAATTTACCTGATTGCGATGGGCTATTCGGGCAAAGACCCTTATAACGACAGGGAATTTCTGATGATCTTCAATGCCCTGTTAATCGGGGTTATGGCACTCATCTTCTTTTCGGTGGCCGAAACATCCAAAAAAGGAAAAAGCCGTTGGGAGATCTGGGTACTGTTCTTCCTGTCTGTTATAACCATCGTAGTGAACTGCATTGCCCTCTCAGCTATTTTATTCCGGATTGCCGAGATGGGATTCACACCTAACAGGACCGCCGTGCTCGGAGCGAATCTCTTAATTCTAATCAACCTGATCCTGGTAAGTTCACGGCTTTTCTGGGTCGTTGCAAAGGGAGCCAGCCTTAACGGCGTAAGCAGGACAATGGCCCTTTACCTGCCTGTTTATGTGGTGTGGACGATTATTGTGACGTTTGTATTCCCGCTGATTTTTGGGTTTAGTTAAAGATTTTATGCTCAAGGCCGAAGGATCAACAATATCCTACCCAAATGTAATTCTCGCGGGAAGAACGCGTTGGCCTGGCCTGATTTCTTAGTTGTTTCATATATTTATCAAAATCCCTTTTCCAATGAACCTAAAGCTTATACCCCTGCTGGCACTTACCGCACTGGCTTCCTGCGCTGCTCCAAAGACTGCAAGTAAAGCATCGCATAAGCATAAGATCGTTGCTACTAACCATTCAGAGATTCCCGCCGGTGAAAATACTATTGCCGTTATCAATGTCAACCTCATTGATGGGAACGGGGGTAAGCCGGTTACTGACGCTGCAGTGCTCATCAAGTCCGGCCGTATCGAGGCTGTGGGCGCGATGGGATCGTTTAAGATCCCGGATGACGCACAAATTGTACAAGGGAAAGGGATGTCATTACTTCCCGGCTTGATTGATTCACATTTTCACCTGGACAGGGTGAAAGACCTGCCGGCTCTTTTTCTAAAAAATGGCGTGACTTCATTACGCGATCCCGGAGCATGGATCGAAGCCTACGCTGAGGAGCGGAAATCCGGCAAACCTATGCCGCGCTTATTTTTAACAGGGCCTCACCTGGACGGCTTTCCACCTGCTTATCCTTATGATGCCTTTGTTGTAAGGGACGAAGCCGAGGCTATCAAACAAGTAAACGACGCGGCGGATGAAGGTGCTACGGCGATTAAAGTATACTTCCGGCTCGCTCCTTCCATGATTAAGACAATCACTGAGGCTGCTCATAAGCGGGGCCTCCCTGTAACAGCGCATCTCGAAAGCACGGAAGCAACGCAGGCAGTTGACGCAGGACTGGATGGCATTGAACATATCACCACCTTTGGCCTCACACTCACACCGAAACGGGAAGCTGAAAAATACAGGCAGGGTATGCTGGCCGACAATAATTTCCGCCGACAGGGTCGCTATGAGACTTGGGAAAAGCTGGACATTAACGGCCCGAAAGCCGACAGTTTGGCTAGCTTTCTGGTGAAGAAAGGCACCTTTGTCACCCCTACATTAGGCGCCTTCGAGTACCAGGCAGGTACGGGCCCGGTCGATAAAACCAAGCTCGCCGGGTTTAACTCGATGAAAGCCCTGACTGCCAAACTGAACAAAGCCGGGGTACGGCTTGCACTTGGATCCCACTCCATAATTGCCTATGCCGAAAAAGGATGGGCTTTCCAGCGCGAGATGGAGATCTGGGTAGAAAGCGGCATTAGTCCCTCTGATGTAATCATGGCAGCTACGATGGAGAACGCCCGCTTCTTCCGTATAGACGACCAGCTGGGCAGTATTGAAAAAGGCAAACTTGCCGACCTGGTTCTTGTGAAAGGAAATCCCCTCGAGGATATTAAGTCAATGAGGAATGTGGAGAGGGTAATGGTTAATGGCCGGTGGATACAGCGTTAGCTTTTACCTTCCCCCGGCTAAGTCAATAAATGTTCCGGTGCAATAGGAGGCTTCGTCGGAAAGCAGCCATACTATCGCTTCGGCAACCTCTTCCGGCTGGCCTCCCCTTTTCATCGGAATAAGATCTTTGATCCGATCGACGCGGCCGGGTTCGCCGCCGCTGGCATGGATGTCTGTATAAATAAAGGCAGGCCGGACAGCATTTACACGAATACCTTCGCATGCGAGCTCGCGCGACAACCCGCGGGTCAGAGAGTCGACAGCACCTTTAGCAGCTGCATAGTCTACGTATTCACCGGGCGACCCTGACAGCGAAGCAATAGATCCCACATTTACGATCGAACCTCCTGCGCCTCCGTGTTTCGCAGATAAGCGCCGAATGGCTTCTTTTGAACAATGAAAACAGCTCATGACATTGCTTTTCAGGATGCGCTCCCAGCGGTCCGTTTTCATATCTTCAAAACGCATTTGAGTTTCCAAGATACCGGCGTTATTTACCAGACCCCATAAAGGTGACATAGAGGAATCAACAGTACGGAACATATTTGCCACCTCCGACTCAGAAGAAACGTCCGCTTGCAACGCAATGGCTTTGCCGCCATTTCTGATAATGTGATCGACCACTTTAAGTGCTGCCTTTTCATTGCTCAGGAAATTGACACACACTTCGTAGCCTTTTCTAGCTGCCAGGATAGCCGTGGCTGCTCCTATGCCGCGGCTCCCACCGGTGATGATAACGGATCTGTTCATAATACTAAAATACGGAACGAAGTGGAGATATCACCGTCGGGTTGGCTTTTAGCGGTCGTAGGAAGGACAGAAGAGCAATCAAATAAAAAACTAAAAAATTAGTTGTAAAACTAAATTATTAGTTATAACTTGGTGTTATCGATTCGAATCAGATATAACAGAACGTTTATTTTAAGAACATCACAATGGAGATAAAAGAATTAACAAAAGCAGAAGAACAGATCATGCAGGTATTGTGGGAGTTGGAAAAAGCATTTGTCAAAGATATTGTAGACCTGCTGCCCGATCCCAAGCCAGCTTATAACACGGTGTCTACAATCATCCGCATACTGGAAACCAAGGGTTTTGTTGACCATGAGGCATTTGGTAAGAGCCATCGCTACTTTCCGGTTATAAGCATTGAAGAATACAGAAGTTTCGCAACTGAAAAATTGCTAAGCGGCTATTTTGATAATTCGGTGGAGAACATATTCTCATTCTTTGTAAAAGAGAAAAAACTCGACCTGAAAGAAGCAGATGAGATCCTTAAACTGATTGAAAAACTTAAAACGAAGTGATATGAACGGCTTAAACTATCTTCTCCAGACCAACCTGTACTTGCTGCTTTTTATGGGCTTTTATGTACTGGTATTGAAGAATGAAACATTCTTTAAACAAAACCGTCTTTTCCTGAACACGAGCGTACTCCTGTCGTTCCTGATCCCCTTTATCAATTCAAACTGGTTCCGCGACCTCATCGTCACGCAAAAAGTCCGCGAGGCTGCTATCATGCCTTCGCAGATGCTCTACGAAACAGCTATTGTTAGCGATGCAGGAGCGTCTTCACTAAGCATAGCGGACGCGATCTTCTGGATCTATGGTGCAGGCCTGGTATTTCTGCTTATCCGCCTTCTGGTACGGTTCGCGTTCCTCAGATCAAATCTGAGGGTTGAAAAAGGAAAGGCATTTTCTTTCTTCAATACCCTGGTGGTGGACAAAGATATGCCCGGCGTAGACTTTATTATTCACCATGAAAGAGTACATATGCGCCAGTGGCATTCGGCGGACATTATTTTTATCGAACTTGCTGCTATCGTTAACTGGTTTAACCCGGTGATGTACCTCTATAAAAAGGAGATCCGCCACATCCACGAATTTATTGCTGATGAAGAAGCGGCGACATTAATGCAGAGTAAATCTGATTATGCTGCCTTGTTGTTCAGCAATATTCTTGGAGTCGATCCTCTTCATCTAAGTAATAACTTTTTCAATAAATCATTATTAAAACGACGAATTCTTATGTTACACAAAAACAGATCACGCAGCAACGGCCTTTGGAAGTACGGCTTTTCTGCACCCCTATTCATGTTAATGCTGATTGTTTCGGCAGCAACGGCCAGTTCTGAAAGCAATGCCCTGAGTATTGATGCGGATCGCAGCTTGCGCCCGATCGAGAACATCGGCTCCCTGACTTTTCCAGGGATGATTAATAAAACTGGTGCCGGCTATGTTAACGAACACAACCGAGCGCTTGAATCAAACAAACTGAAACCGGCCGACCAAAACGATCTTCAAAAGCAGATCGCCGCATCGACCAAATACCCTGCGGCCGCAATAGAAGATGAGGAAGCATCGCCAGCACAGGATAAGCTGCCTGAATTCCCGGGAGGTATAAAGGCCTGGGGAGAATATCTGATCAAAACACTGAAATATCCTGCAGAAGCAAAAAAAAATAACGTTCAGGGCAGAGTGATCGTCAGTTTCACCGTTGACAAAGACGGCAGCATCCAGGATGTAAAGGTTCTCAGGGGTATTGGCAGCGGAGCAGATGAGGAAGCAATCCGTGTAGTTGCGCAGAGCCCGAAATGGATTCCCGGAACGATAAACGGCGAGCCTGCCCGGGTAAGCTATACCATGCCCATCAATTTCGGACTTGGTTCTGGTCAGAGTCCAAACACAGCAAAGTCTGGAACAACAACAGATATCAAGGATTTCAGCACGGTGGAAGTATTACCGGAATTCGCCGGCGGCATGGCCGGATGGGGCAAATATATGCAGGCTAATCTCAAATATCCTGAAGAAGCAAAGAAAGCAAGGGTAACGGGCAGGGTGATCATGCAATTTGTTGTTGAAAAGGACGGTAGCTTATCCGAAATCAAAGTGCTCAGGGGTATTGGTAGCGGGGCTGACGAAGAAGCGACGCGAGTACTAGCCAACAGTCCGAGATGGAAACCAGGCATACAAGAAGGCAGGCCGGTCCGGGTAATGTACACCATGCCGGTATTTTTTAACCTGGCTCCCGAGCCGGATAAAAATTAGCAGGTTAGAGAAGTAAGGCCAGGGAAGCATTCAATGTTCTTCTCTGGCCTTTTTAAGTTGTACGTTTTACGTTATAAGTTGTACGTCTGGGCGGAGAGTATGACGACAATCCTTAGACCTCAGACGTCAGATCTCATACTTCTGACCTCATAAGTCTTACCCCCATACCTACTCCTCCGTTTTCAACTCGAACCAAAACGTCGCGCCCTTTCCTTCTTCACTTTCAACGGCTATTTTACTGTCGTGATATTTAAGGATTTCGGAGACAAGGTAAAGCCCGATCCCAAAACCCGATACGGTTTTCATTTTCTCGCTTTCGACACGGTAAAAACGTTCGAATAACCTTTTCTGGTCAGACTTGCTAATTCCGACTCCCTCATCTGAAACGTAAACCTTTACCAAATCGCCATGTTTTTCGCAGCCAATTATAATTGTACTGCCTTTGTGAGAATATTTAATCGCATTGCTGATCAGGTTGATCAGCACCTGGCTAATTTTATCTTTGTCAGCGTTAACAACAATATCTTCGCAATTCTTTAACTCAATGATATGCCCGGCGGCAAGAAACTGAGCATCCGACGCCAGGTCTTCCAACAAAGGATACAATGTAAAGGCTTCTTTATTAAGCCGGATCTTACCTTCTTCCAGCCTGGCCAGACTTAAAAAATCATTGATCAGGTAGGTCATTTTGTTGGTTTGTGCTTCTGCACGCGTCAGAGCATTTACAGAAAAGTCCAGTCCTTCCTTTTTTGCTTTGGCAAGAAGAACCTGTATATACGATTTCACAGAGGTCAGGGGAGTTTTAAGTTCATGACTTACGATAGCTATGAAATCATTTTTCCGCTCCTCCTCCTGCTTTTTACTGGTTATATCACGGGCAATCTTTGAAAAGCCTATAATATTTCCTTTGGAATCCTTTACCGGCGAAATGGTCAGAGAAAGATCAATGATCTTTTTGTCCTTGGTGATCCTTTTAGTTTCAAAATGTTCCACACGCTCTCCCCTTCTGAGCCGGGCCAGTATCAGGGGCTCCTCATCCTGCCGGTCCTCAGGGATCAGCATCAATATCGACTTCCCTATAACTTCTGACTCCGTGTAACCAAATAACCGCTGCGCTGAAGCATTCCAGCTGGTGATTATCCCCTCAAGCGATTTACTTATAATTGCATCGTCAGACGATTCGATTATTGCAGCTAATTTCGCTCCTTTCTCTTCCGCCTGCTTAATATCCGTGATATCCATCGACATCACCAAAGCAGCGTATATCTCGTCCTTTTCATCCCTTAATGGCATCAGGTGAACAACGAAATCCAGACCTTCGAACGATTTAGTTTCGACCGAGAACTTCTCGCCGGCAAGGGCCCTCTCAAATAAGGGTTTAGCGACCTCATATCTTCCCGGCGGCAAAACTTCTGACGGGTGCTTCCCCTCGTAACTACTTTCGGTGTAACCCAGTCGCTCCATTATATCCCCTTCCACTGTAATAAAGCGGTGATTTCTGTCAATAATGAGGATCAGGGTCTTTGGAATATTGAGAACGATAGTTTTAAAAAGATTTTCACTTTTGCTGATCTGTTCAGCAGCCAATTCCATCGCCATACGTAAGCGGGTCTCATTTTCTTCCAGGTCTTTGATTAACAAAGTCCTATTATCTTGTTCTTGCGATAAAAGAGTGACGTCTTTCGTCAGGCAACGAATATGCATGAACTTCCCTTCCCTGCGGTAAACGTTAGAGTGGATGAGAACACTTTTTACAGATCCATCTTTTGCTTTGAGCTTTGCCGGGTAACTTTCGAGTGTTTCATTGGCTGTCGAGCGCGACAAAATATCGTTGAATGCCTTCGCGTCGACATGAAAGTCAGCTATTGACCGGCCGATGTATTCTTCTTTTTTATATCCCAGCAGGTTCAGTTCGGCCTGATTGACCCAGATTATTTCACCATTGTGGTTTACCCAATGGATTGGCATAGCAGCATTTTCTACAAAATCACTAAGCTCGTCAACACGCTGACTGAGTTGCTCCTCACGTTGCTTTGCCCGCAAAAGTTCCTTCTCCAATTGTTCAACAGTTCGCATAGGCAAATTTAAAGAGAGTTAAATAACAATTCTTAATCCGTATTTCGAAATCACAAGAGCCTGTCCTTGATAACTAATGTGCCGGCAATCTTATCATGAATACCTTGCTGGCGTTTATCAAAAAAGCCATAGGCGTATCCCAGGCCCAGTGTGGCTACGCAGATGAGCTTTGACAAATTCCTTACCGCTGATCTTCCTATTGTAATAGGAAGCCCGGCTTCATCAGTTACTTTCAGTCCCATAAGCACCTTTCCATAAGTTCCCTGTTTCTTCGAGGCTTCGGCCACGATGCTGTAGATCATTTTGGCAATTGGGATAATACCCAATCCGCTCAGAGCCGCTATGATCCTCGCTTCCTTTTCATTTATAAATAGCACCGTCACCGTAGCAATTACACAGTAAATTGCGAATACCAGGAAGTAATCTACTATTATAGCCAGCAAACGGACATCCAGGGATGCGAAGTACTGGGGCCTCCTGACCTGGGTCTTCATGCCCAGGAGCTCGCAAAGCTCCGGTATTTCGTGGGCCTCCTTATAGTCGTCCATCCCGGCGGTTTTCACAAAGGTGCCCGGCTTAATCCTTAGCTCCTTCAGCTGATCCATTGTATAGGGTCCTTCAGGTTTTCCTTTTACGACAACTATATATCCTTCCATTGGCTTATAGCAAAGCGGAAGCTTCCGTACTTTCCGGAAGCTTCCGCTTAATGCTTAACAAATATATTTAATACTTTCTTACTTCGAATGAAGACAGGCCACCTTTGAGACTGATATTTACTTTATTAGCAGCGGTTTCATAATTACCGGTTTGGTAGGAACCGTCAGATTGCTTGGTAAAGCCGTTAAAATCCTTAGATGATAAGCCGCTGTCTACCACTATGCGGCAGCCGGAAGCTTCCGGAACTTCTATTTCAACACTTGCCACGCCTGTTTGTACAGACACGTCGGTAAGCGGCAGCCGTGATCCTATTTTTGCCTGGAACGAGGCCGCGCCGCCTTCAAAATTCAAACTGCGTACCTGGAAATGCTCAAGATCGAAATTAGCTTCACCTGCGCCCATCTCCACTGTAATATCCCAAACAGGATTACGGTTAAGGCGCAGTCGCGTTTCGTTGGATTCCAAATCATCCATCTTAAACCCGCGCCCCTTTTTATCTCTTTTCCGAAACTCCAGCACCTCTACTGAATCCAGGGTTGTTTTTTCCAAAGTATAGCCGCCATAAGGCTCCTTCACATCAGCCTGGAATAAGCTGACAGTACTATCCGTAAGCGTGTAAACCGTTGCCCCCCCCTTTACCGTCAATGAAGCTGATTTCGCACCGGTATATGGTTCAGTGAATGAATTTACGGCATTCCAATCCGCGCTTTTATTCCGCTTTTTATTATCAAACTTAAAGTGGACCCAGCCGTTGTCTTCCCTTGGTATTGAACCCTGATATCCTATAAATGCAAGCACAATTAAGGTAACTGAGCCAGCTAATATCGGCGCGCTCGTTTTATTGGCAAAACGGCTCAGCAGCATATTGACACCGATGAGGATGAAAATAATAGGCCAGAATCGCCATACTGATCCCCAGTAAAAGTTTATTACATCAAAGTTGTCGAGCATAAAGACAGTTCCAACGAAGATGAAGATCAGGCCCCAGATAATTTTTTCGGTTTTCATAATTTAATGTTTCTTGTTTATATGTGAGAACATTAGAAAGCACCCTGACAGGGGCTGCCATTATTCTAAACTTCCTTGTTAGTGTTTTCGTCAGCAATAATAGTGGTTTCTTCTGTAGCCGCAGCAGTGCCGGGTTGAGCCGCAGCTTTAGCTTCCTGTTCAGCACGCTGTTTTTCCTTCCATTCCTCTTTCCAGGATCGTTTATTAGCATTCGCAATCATCATTATCCCAGGGATAATGAACACCAAAGGCCAGAGTTTGTGGAATTCGAACCAATATGGCACGAAGTGAAATTCGTCGAGCAGAAAAAAGGCCCCAAATATGACGAATAAAAGCCCGATCATTACTCCGCCATTGCCAGACTTCTTTTTCTTTGGATAAGGAATTCCGGTAAAGGTTGGATCATTTACCGGGCCGCCAGGATTTGCTGCATTATCGTAAACTTTGTAATCTGCATTGAACTGGCTATAATTGGGGTTAAAAGGTTTCGCCGGTACAGCGATCCATAATACGATATAAGCCAATACCCCAGAGAAGCCAGCCAGGACAGCCAGTACAAATGCAATGCGTATCCATGTTACGTCAACATCGAAGTATTCTGCAAGTCCGGCACAGACCCCAGCTATCGTTTTCTCCTGCTCATTCCGTTGTAGTTTCTTTTCCATTTTTTTAAGCGTTTAAATTGTTTTCTTTTTTAGTTTAGGTTTAGGTCAACAGGATGGTTATTCCTTTGTTAACAGATCAAAACTACTTCAAGAACTGCATCTGCTAAATAGCAAATAGGCAGGGTATACCAAGTACTCGGTAAACGGCGGTTAAATGTCGGCGAAAAAGAATCAAGAGCCAGGAATCAAGATTTCTGCACAGCGTAACTTTGTCATCAGTCACCGAAAATGAAGTATTACCTTCCCTTCCACTTTCCACTTTCCACTTTCCACTTTCAACTTTCAACTTTCAACTTTCAACTAAATCTCACCTAAATAAAGGCCGGATCACCACCTCGTCCATATTCGCACCGGCACTTAGCTGAATACTTGCCATAACTGCTCTGGCCACGTCTTCAGGATGTACAAACCGTTCTGGCGGAAGCGTAGTACCCGACCAGGAATCTGTTAGCGTGGCCCCCGGAAGAACTGCTGTCACACGTATTCCCGATGGCATCAGCTCATCCCGTAGTATACGGGTTAAACTCAAGAGGGCTGCCTTGGTTATACTGTAAGATGCAGAACTGGTTAACAGCTTTACACTGGCAATGGAGCAGATATTGATGATATGCCCGCTTTTACGGCTGATCATTTCCCTGGCAAAGAATTTAGACAGATAATGCGGTGCATGAACATTGACCTGCATTTGCTTTTCAAGCGCATCGCCCGCTTCTTCCATCAATCCAGAAGGAAGGAAAAGCCCCGCATTATTAACGAGAATATCCACAGTACCCAGACTTTCCAGGGCAAAACGGGCAAACGCCTCCACATCTGCCCTGTTAACAACATCCGCAGCCAGACCATAAAATTTCAATGCCGGGTACAAAGCAGAGAGCTCTGTGACAAAATTTCTAACATCGTCGGGATTTCTCGCACACAAAGCGACATTATAATTGTTAGCAGCAAGACGCAGTGCCAAAGCTCTGCCTATTCCCTTAGTTGCACCGGTTACAATAGCATTCATGTGCTAAAAATAGCAAAATCAACGATGGAGACATTTTAAAATTAAGGATATTTGCAAGTGGAAAGCAATTTAACCCCCTGGCATCCGAAGGGATGATAATTTTGTATTATTATTGTACATTCTTTTAATTCAAACAGATCCAGATGATATTTCATCCCCTAGGTAAATATATATTGTTGTTAAAAGCTGCGTTCCGCAGGCCCGAAAAATGGAATATATACCGGAAGGAGATTTTTCATGAAATGAATGCAATAGGTGTCGGCTCTTTAGGCATCGTAGCAATTATTTCTATCTTCCTTGGTGCGGTAACTACAGTCCAGACAGCCTTCCAATTAGTCAGCGATTTTATTCCGAAATCTGTTATAGGTCTTATTGTCCGCGATTCGACTATTCTTGAATTAAGCCCCACCATTTCAGCGATCGTCCTCGCCGGAAAGGTAGGCTCGAGCGTAGCCTCGCAGATTGGCACGATGCGGGTTACCGAGCAAATAGATGCTCTTGAGATCATGGGAATTAATTCACCGGGATACCTTATCCTGCCTAAGATAATTGCTGCGGTAACGACGATACCCTTACTGGTTATTATTTCTATCGGACTAAGTATCTTCGGGGGGTACCTTGCTGGCACTGCCTCCGGTGCGGTTACCGCTCAGGATTTCATTACCGGCATTACAACAGATTTTATTCCCTTTACCTTTACTGTTTCGATGGTTAAGGCTGTGATATTCGCATTTATCATAACAACAGTTTCTGCTTACCAGGGCTTTTATACCAGCGGCGGGGCGCTCGAAGTAGGCCAGTCAAGTACAAAAGCGGTCGTGATAAGCTGTATTGCTATTCTTTTTTCTGATTACGTTATTGCCCAGTTGTTACTATGATAGAGGTTAAAAATATCCATAAGACATTCGGAGAAAATCACGTATTAAGAGGGATATCCGCCGACTTCAAAGAAGGCATGTGTAACCTGATCATAGGCGGATCAGGATCAGGAAAAACTACTCTTCTGAAGTGTATGGTAGGCCTTCATGAACCGGACGAGGGCTCCGTTATTTATGATGATCGCGACTTCACACGTATGAACTTCGAGACCCGCATTGAGATCCGTACCGAAATAGGTATGCTTTTTCAGGGTTCCGCATTATTCGATTCGATGAACGTGGAAGAGAATATCATGTTCCCTTTAAATATGTTTACCGACAAGCCCCGGAAAGAAAAGCTGGAGCGCGTTAACTTCTGCCTCGAACGAGTTAACCTCGCCGGGAAAAACAAGCTGTTCCCGGCCGAGCTATCCGGCGGGATGAAGAAACGTGTGGGAATAGCACGTGCCATTGCAATGAACCCGAAATACCTGTTCGTAGATGAACCAAATTCAGGACTTGACCCTAAAACTTCGATAGTTATTGATGACCTGATCCAGGAATTAACAGAAGAATATAAAACAACCACCATCGTGGTAACACACGATATGAACTCCGTGATGGGCATCGGAGAAAACATCATATTCCTCCACGAAGGACAAAAATGGTGGGAAGGATCTAACAAGGAAATCTCGAATACCGATAATCAGGAATTAAATGATTTCGTATTTGCCAGCAAATTTATGAGGGCACTTCAAAAAAATAAATAACAAGTCGTCCGACGAGTAACCAGGAACAATGATCCAACTTCTAACCCCCTCCCTTTTTAAAGATTACGAACTTATCGATTGCGGCGATTTCGAAAAACTTGAGCGCTTCGGTAATATCGTCCTGATACGTCCGGAGCCTCAGGCGGTTTGGTCCAAGGGCCTTTCTGAAAGCGAATGGACCAAACAACACCACATCCGGTTTAAAGGCAGGTCGGCAACATCAGGCGAATGGATCAAAAAGGATAAGAAAACACCAGATCGCTGGCATATAAAATATCAGAAAGAGGATCTCACCCTCCAGTTCAGGCTGGCACTTACCTCTTTCAAACACTTGGGTATTTTTCCCGAACAGGCAGTCAACTGGGACTATATTATTAAGTGCATCAAAGCCTTCAAAAATAAACAGCCGAAGGTGTTAAACCTGTTCGCGTATACAGGCGGCGCCTCCCTGGCGGCTCGGGCTGCGGGAGCTGAAACCACGCATGTTGATTCTATCAAGCAGGTTGTTAGCTGGGCAAATGAAAACCAGGCGCTGTCCGGGCTTGACAACATCCGGTGGACTGTTGAAGACGCTCTAAAATTTGTAAAAAGAGAGGTTAAACGAGGTAAAAAGTATAATGGCATCATTCTGGATCCTCCCGCCTATGGGCATGGACCGAATGGGGAAAAATGGAAGCTTGAAGATAATATCCAGGAGATGATGCAGGATGTTGTCTCCTTGCTTGATGAAGAAGAGCACTTTCTGATACTGAACACTTACTCACTCGGATTTTCATCCGTAATCGTAGACAACCTGATCAGGTCTTCATTCCCGGCGGTTAAAAACCTGGAAACAGGAGAGCTTTACCTACAGGCTACCTCGGGACCTAAATTACCCCTGGGAGTTTTTGGAAAATTCTTTAAAACATCATTATGAATACCTTAACTTGTACCACAGGGCAAAATCCGGCAAATTATTCTCCGAATATTACGGAGATTGAAAGGTTGAAGGAACAAAGACAATAAAACATGTATGAGATGGTTCTATAAGAAACCGGAATCGAAGAAAAACTAATATGAATATTAAACACACCACCCTAATTATCGGACTTGCAATCAGTACAGCATTTACGGGATGCTCAGAATCAGGGATAAAGGCTTCGGAAACAACGAAGCCAAAAGATTCTACAAAAACAGATGAACCGGTAAGCGAGCTGAAAGCCACATCAAGTGAGTACCCACCTATCGATACTGCGCTCTATAATGAAAAGATCAGGCAGCTTGCAAATGGTGATACGACCGGCAGGTGGCCGGTAAAGAACCAACCCTATCCGCTGCCTGGCGCCATATTGCCGTTTAAACGCGTGGTAACCTATTATGGAAACCTGTATTCGAAAAAGATGGGCGCCCTGGGTGAATATGCGCCTAAGGAGATGCTTCGGATGTTGTACGCCGAGGTGGCTAAATGGGAAAAGATCGATCCTTCCACGCCTGTTCAGCCTGCACTTCATTATATAGCGGTCGTAGCCGCCGGCGATCCCGGTAAAGACGGTAAATACCGCAACCGTATGCCCGACAAACAGATCGACTCGGTATTCGCAATCGCTGCAATGAAGAAGGATATGATTGTATTCCTTGATATCCAGGTTGCTTTGAGCACGATAAGGGAAGAACTGCCAAGGCTGGAAAAATACCTGAAGAGGCCAAATGTACATTTGGGTATAGACCCCGAGTTTTCAATGAAAGGCGGTGTACTGCCAGGGAGAAAGATCGGAACTTATGATGCTTCGGAAATCAATTATGTGTCTGATTATCTTGCTAAACTGGTACGCGACAACAACCTCCCGCCAAAAATATTCGTTATTCACAGGTTTACCGGGAAGATGGTAACAAATTCACAAAATATAAAGCTCCGGCCTGAAGTTCAGGTAGTGATGCACATGGATGGCTGGGGCGAACCAGACCTTAAGTTAGGAACCCACCGCCATTTTATCTTTAGGGAGCCAGTACAGTTCACAGGGTTTAAAATCTTTTATAAGAACGATCTTAAAAAAGCGCCGAACCGTTTAATGACACCAGCTGAGCTGATGAAGTTAAAACCTCAACCAAGTTATGTTCAGTATCAGTAGTCGTCAGGTGGGAGGTGAGGTGAAAACTGAAAACTGAAAACTGAAAGCTGAAAACTGAATGGTGAATGGGGAGGAGTGAAATAGGACGGGTGCCGGTGGATCGTAATAGTGGCCGACCCGGCTTACCATTTTCAACTTACAACTCGCTGGGCAAATCAAATGTCGTTCGCGACGTAAAACGTATAACGTACAACATATAACTTAAAAAAAACATGGAACAAGCAACATTCGGAGGCGGATGCTTTTGGTGTACAGAAGCAGTTTTTCAGAACTTAAAGGGGGTAACGAAGGTCGTTTCGGGTTACATGGGCGGCCATACCGACAATCCCACTTACAAAGATATCTGCACGGGTGAAACCGGCCATGCTGAGATCATACAAATTGAATATAACGAGAGCGAGATCAGGTTTGAAGATCTTCTACTGATATTCTTCAAAACACATGACCCAACAACACTAAACCGCCAGGGCAATGATATAGGAACTCAATACCGCTCGGTTATTTTCTATGAAAACCAGGAACAGAAAGCCGCGGCAGAAAATATGATCGACAAACTTGAAAAGGAAATGGTTTTCGACAAGCCGATAGTTACAGAGATCACTCCGATCTCAAAATTTTACTCGGCCGAAGATTATCATCAGAATTACTTCAACATCAATCCCAATCAAAGCTATTGTGCGGCCGTGATCCAGCCTAAACTAGTGAAGTTTACAAGGGAGTTTGGGGATAGATTAAAATAACTGAAAGATGAAAACTGAAACTGAATAGCGTGGCGCCTAGCTACAAACCATACTTTCAACTTTCAGTTTTCAGCTTTCACCTAAAACAGTCCCAGCTGTCCCTTATCATCAATATCCAGGTCGTCCGGGTTGGTGATCTCAAAATCGATCTTCTTAGCTGGTTTAGTTTCCTCCGGCGTCTGCTGCTTTTCCGTCGGCTGCGGTGGTTCCGGCACCTCTACGTCCTCCGGAGCTTCGGCCCCGTCAATCACCGGACCTTCTCCTTCGGCAGGGTTTTCGGTACCAGGTTCTGCATCCTCCATATCTATAGCCATTGAAGATACCGGAGTAGCGGTACGCACGCCCGGCTCTGGCTCATCTTCTTCACCGCGAGCAACCGGGTCCGTAATAACCACCTCATCTATGTCAAGTTCTGACGGAGCGACCAGTTCTATCGATTTCACCTCGTGCGATGATAAACGGTTGCCCAATGCTTTCATTCCCTTAACCTCGATCGCATCGGCCAGGTCTATCTCAAGAATTTCAGATATCTTGGTTTTACCCTTCAACACCTCGATTGTTACTGCAGGCTTTTGAAGCCCGGTAAGCAGTACCAACTTAGAACCGTTTTCCTCACTGATCACGCTGGTTTTCTTTCCTATGGACGAGCTTTCAAACACGAAGCGTTTTAAATAATGCGAGCCTGATTTTCCTTCCAGGTAGACTAGCGTGAATATCTTCTCAGGATTATACTTTTCGATCAAAAGCAGATGATCGTCAAAATGGTTACTCAGGTCGAAGCTGCTCAGTTCATAAACACCATTCCTGTCTACCGTCAGTATGCGGTCGTCGCCGTCAAACTCGCCGAGGTATTTTCCGCGCGAATCTACATTCAGCCTTTTAAGGATCTCATCATACCAGATTTTTCTTCCTGACAGAGTGGAAATCCCCTTACTCTTAAGTACTATTTTCTTAACAGGATATTTTGTTACGATATTACCCATCGAGCTCCGGCCCTTAATCACCTGCTCGGCAAAATCCACATCAAACTGCAGCTTTTTAAGCTTGGAGTGCGGCTTCAGCTGGACATTCACAATTTCAGCTTCGCCATTTGGATTGGCCGTAAAATATAAGGTCTTCGAACCCTTGCCGCCCTTGGTCAGGTCATATTCTTTCTCGCGCGTAACTCCCAATACCGAGAAACGTTTAATGTATGAGGTACCGCTCTCCCCATCCCGGTAGATCATGTTATACACCGTGCGCTCATCGTTTTTCTTAAAAACCTGCGCATGAAGTATACCCTTGCCTACAAATGTCTTCTCAGCAACCTTAGAAACATTGAACTTGCCATCCTCACGGAATACGATGATCTCATCCAGATCCGAGCAGTCGCACACGAACTCATCTTTCCGCAGACCCGTCCCCACGAATCCATCTTCACGGTTCATGTAAAGTTTCACGTTCGCCAAAGCAACTTTTGATGCTTCCACCTTATCGAACTGCCTGATCTCAGTTTTCCGTTCACGCCCCGCACCATATTTTTGTTTCAGCTTTTCAAACCAGGCGATGGCATAGTCAGTCAGGTGTTTGAGATGCTTGTTAACCTCCTTAATATCATTTTCCAGGGACTTCAGCTGCTCGTCCGATTTCTTCAGGTCGAACCGCGTGATACTGCTCATTGGCTTATCGATCAGCTTCTTATAATCTTCAGGAAGTATCGTCCGGTAAAACTGAGGGAAGAAAGGCTCAAATAATTTATTAAGGACTTCTACAACGACTTCGAAATTACCGGAACTTTCATAGTCCGGGTTCTTATACATACCCTCCTGAATAAATATCTTAAGCAGGGAGCTGAAAAATATCTTCTCCTTAAGGTCAGCAAGCCTGATCTCAAGTTCCTGCTTAAGCAGGTTCTTCGTATGATGGGTGCTTTCGATAAGTATATCGTTCACACTCATAAAGTAAGGCTTATCAGCCTTTATAATACAAGTGTTTGGCGATATGGAAACCTCACAATCCGTAAATGCATAGAGTGCATCAATGGTAACGTCAGGGGAAATACCCGGCGCAAGATGGATGATGATCTCGACATCTTTGGCGGTATTGTCTTCAATCTTTTTGATCTTGATCTTACCCTTGTCATTCGCCGAAATAACGCTGTCTATTAATCCGCCTGTGGTGGTACTATAAGGAATTTCCGTAATAGCCAGGGTCTTCTTATCGCGCTCAACGATCTTGGCGCGGACACGAACCTTCCCGCCACGCATACCCTCATTGTAATTGCTGAAATCAGCCATCCCTCCCGTCTGGAAATCAGGAAGCAGGTCTGGGCGCTTACCTTTCAGGACTTCGATGGAGCCCTCAATGAGCTCCACAAAGTTGTGGGGCATAACCTTGGTGGCCAGGCCCACAGCAATACCATCAGCTCCTTCAGCCAGGAGCAATGGAAATTTCACCGGAAGCGTAACAGGTTCCTTGTTACGGCCATCATAACTTGACTGCCATTCAGTTGTATCCGGGTTAAAAACCACTTCCAAGGCAAATTTGGAAAGACGGGCTTCGATGTACCTTGGTGCAGCTGCCGAATCCCCGGTAACCGGGTCGCCCCAGTTTCCCTGGGTGTCAATAAGTAAATTCCGCTGCCCGATCTGCACCATCGCATCGCCGATAGAACGGTCGCCATGCGGATGATACTTCATAGTATTTCCAATAACATTTGCCGCTTTGTTGAAGCGGCCATCGTCCATTTCTTTTAGCGAATGAAGAATACGTCGCTGCACAGGCTTCAACCCATCGTGTATATGGGGCACAGCCCGGTCCAGGATCACATACGATGCGTAATCCAAAAACCAATTCTCATACAAACCCGAAAGGGAGATAGCATTATGAACAGCTTCGTCACCTGCAGGTGCAGTATCAGCACCTGTATTTTCTATTTCTTCACTCATATTCTATTAGGATGGTAAATATAAGCGATAGCAGCATAATGTATTCAGGAAGTTTTAAACAGGAGGTGGAATTGGATGAATGACAAATTATTTTAATCCGGAAGCAACCTTTTCTTCATTAACTTCGTGTATAAGGAAACAGCTGTCAAAATTGAATAATTCGCTGGATCATTTGCCCGATAAATTAAGGGAGGACTGTATCCGTGGCGATGCGGGTAGTCAAAAGAAATTGTATTACGGTTTCTATAGCTTCGCTATGGCTATTTGCCTGCGATATGCACGCGACCGCGATGAGGCGGAGAACATACTCAACGATGGCTTTTTTAAGGTACTGACCAACCTGAACCGTTATGACAGCTCCAAGCCATTCCTTCCCTGGCTTGGACGTGTGATGACCAATACAGCTATCGACCACTACAGAAGCCAGCTACGCCATCCGGAAACGGATGATATTACGGAAATGGATATATATGGCGAAAACCCTGTAATCGACAGCAAACTAAATTATGATGATCTGATCAAACTGGTTCAGAAATTACCACCCGGTTATCGTACAGTTTTTAACCTGTATGCTATCGACGGGCTTACACACGAAGAAATCGCTGAAAAGCTTGGCATATCATCCGGAACTTCAAAGTCGAATCTATTTAAAGCACGGCAGAAGTTAATTAGCATGTTAGACGAGCAGAAAAAATTAACAGAGGGTGTAGTAAGAACCCTTAATAACGATAATGAACAACACGAATCAAAACCATACCGACATTTTTTTCAGGCAGGGGCTTAGCTCACCTCCGGAATTCAAGCCATCTGAACAAAATTGGCGGGCTATGGAACGGCTTCTTAAACCAAAAGCTAAAAAACGGTCCATCGGTTGGATCTATGCCGCGGCAGGGATCGCTGCAGCATTGCTGGTATCTCTTGTATTCTGGCTGGAACGCCAAAAACCACTTGCCACTGAGCAAAAATTAGTAACTAAGGATAAGGACAATATTATACCGCCGGCGACGCAGTCTGTCGCAGCATCAACAGAAGGCATCATAACGAAAAAGCATATAAGCCCAAGCAGCAATATCAGTGCATTCGAGAGTTCGTCTGTCGCCGCGAACACCTATCCGGTTGTAGAAAGCAATGCAGGAGGCCGGCAGCCGGCCACAAGGCCGCGAGATCTGCTGGCCGCTCAGTCTGTATCTATCAGGCAAAGCCTGACTACCGGAACAAGGGCCATCATTGTGGTGCCAGCAAACACTTTAAGTATTCCGGGGGACGGCGAAAACAGTGAGTCCAGGGATTTGATTAAAGATACCGATACGCGATCAGGCAATATTGCCGGCAGATGGGCAATCAGTCTGGCCGCATCACCAGACCTCAATTCGGTAGCGGGTGTCGACAAAGGCGCATTTGGCATGAGCGTGGGTGCGGGCGTGAGTTACAGGCTGGGCAAAGCCATCAGTGTAGGAACGGGCGTCTATTATTCCAGGAAATTTTATTCGGCCGATAAAACCTCGTACAGAGTTAAAGAAAAACCATTCGCTACCTGGACAAGCCGTTCGAACAGTATTGACGCAGATTGCGAGGTTATAGATGTCCCGGTAAATTTAAGCATGAAGCTGATCAGCAAAAAACAGAACAATGTGTATGCAACAGCCGGCTTATCTTCCTATATCATGCTTTCCGAAAAGTATAATTTTAAGTATAACAAATCTCCAGCATATCCTACAGGAAGCAGGGAGTACACCGTCCACAACCAGAATAAGCATGTATTGAGCGTGGTGAACCTTGGAATTGCTATTGAGAAGCCTGTTAATGAACAAGTAAGCCTGGTTGTTCAACCCTACGCAAAATTACCACTCACCGGAATCGGGCAGGGTGAAACTAATCTGAAATCGTTTGGGCTTGCGTTGAAGCTTAATTATTCATTGAAAAGAAAGTAAGTTATTCCTTCCTTACAAACATAATCTCCACTCTCCGGTTTGCCTGACGGCCGCTGTCTGTGCTGTTAGTCGCGGCAGGCTCGGTGAAAGATTTGGCCTGGGCAGGCAGATCGCGCTTACCCAGGATCTGGTTAACGGCATCAATGACCGACTGATTCCTTCTCCGGGAAAGAGCGACATTGTAAGCCATGCTGCCTATACTATCGGTATGCCCGGTAATGCGGAAGTTGTAATAAGCACTTAGCTTCCGGAAACGCTCCATAGCCTCTTTCAATTTTACCATCTCCGTGGCGGAAATATCCGACTTATCGAAATCAAAATAGATCACCGTGTTTTCAAGCACCGGGACACTTACACTTTTTGCGGGGGTCGGGGTGACTTCCGCTTTGGGCAGGGGGCTGGGCCTCGCGTCTACCGGGGTAGCCGCAACCGGCTGACTGACATCAACAGGCTGCTGTATGTTGGTTTTATAGGCATCAGGTATAATATCTTCCAGCTTCTTTCCCTGAAGGATCAGATTAGGATCAATCACCTTGCTCAGATCGGGATAATCTTTAAAATCAGGTTGAGTTACATCCTTTTTTGCAGTCAGGCTTCGGTCTTCGATAAACACGCCCGAATCGTAAATATTATCTGAAACATCGGCTAACACGATCTTTAAATGATATTTCTTATAAGGAGTAACATACATTTGGGCTACCAGCTTTTTGGTAATACCATCATAACGAAGGTTACGGTACAGGTTCGCGTCCAGGGTTTTCAGAAGTTCAGGATCGGGCGCTATCACTACACGGTCGGCATTACCGGCATAATCAGGATCTCCAAAAACAGATGCGATCCCCCTAAGAATCCGTCCCGGTAAAGTACCCCTGTAGGTAGATTTAACTGGATCCTGTCTTTTTATCACAACCTGCTTGTACAGGTTATTGTCAATAAAGTGATCCTGGTTGGATTTAAAATTGATCGTATTGATACTGACCGGAACATTCGTACCCGGTACCAGGGCTATATTTTTTGAAGTGGTTTCATCAGAAACTATGAACGCAAAAATATCATTATAGGGAGAATCGACATATTCAGGATATTCGTCGGAGCCGAACTGATAATTGAACTGGATACTGTTATCCATCGGCACGAAGTCGAATTCGATGCTGCACACATCAAATAATTTTTCTGTGATCATTTTAGCCAGGTCGGCGTCGGCAGCAGGAACACTGACATCACTAAATGTCGAGCTTTGATTGTGCGAATTATTATAACCTGCTACGTTGAAGGAGTTTCCCGAGGAGAGGATCAGCCCTTTGGGTACCTTTAAGACGTTGGCGGAACTGGTAAAAGACAAGATAGAAAGCGGATACCCTTTATGGGTAATATTGCCGATAACCACACCCTGTCCGCTGAAGTTTTTTTTGATCCAATCATCAACATTTATCGATGATAACCTGATCTGAGCATTAGATATGCTGCTGCAGGCCAATATTAACAAAATCAGGTAACCGGCTTTCTTCATATTGATATCAACTACCCTACTTAATATACAATTTACGATTATTTCTTAAGTCTTGTTTCCGCAAATGCAAAAGGAAGCAAACTTTTAATCCCGGCAGTCTTAATTACAGCCCCGTTCCTGCAATAAAACAAAACCTCGATCGGGTGAGATTGTCTTTTCTCATACTCGGCCATCACCTGCAGGCAGGCCCCGCAGGACGTTACAGGCTCCATGATCTTAAAATTATCTGTGTGAGCCGTGATAGCCATCGATAAGATCTTGTCGTCAGGATATGTAGAACCTATTGTGAACAAGGCAACCCTCTCCGCACATAGGCCGGAAGGATAGGCTACGTTCTCCTGGTTGCTGCCATAAACGATCTTCCCGCTTTCCAGCCTTACGGCAGCTCCAACCCTGAATTCAGAATAAGGTGAGTGAGAATTGGCCATTGCCTTTACAGCTTCCTGGCAGAGGTCTTTGTCAGAAGGATCAAGCTCATCTATGGACGAATATTCTTCGTATGATATGGTAAGATTATTACGCATCACAAAATATTAAACCCGCACGGATTCGCCCGCAGGGTTTACAATATAAGAATATTGACAGATATTACTGCGCTTCCGCCAGAACTTCTTCCGGTTCGCTTAGCTCAGGGACAGGCTCATCGCCAATAAAGTCTACTTCAACACGCAGGTTCTGTATAATATGCTGCTGCCGGTCTGGTGTATTTTTACCCATATAATACTCCAGCAGGTTCTTGATTGGCTGTTCCTTGGACAGGATCACCGGGTCGAGCCGGATATCCTCACCGATGAAAAGTGCAAACTCCTCAGGTGAGATCTCACCAAGGCCCTTGAACCGGGTGATCTCAGGTTTATTTCCCAATTTCTGTATTGCACGCTGGCGCTCTTCATCGCTGTAGCAATAAATGGTTTCTTTCTTATTACGCACCCTGAATAAAGGTGTTTGTAAGATCGAAACATGACCTGCCTTAACCAGATCCGGGAAAAACTGGAGGAAGAATGTCATGAGCAACAGGCGAATATGCATACCGTCGACATCCGCATCTGTGGCTATCACAATGTTATTATAACGAAGATTATCCAGTCCGTCCTCGATATTCAGGGCGTGCTGTAAAAGGTTAAACTCCTCATTTTCATAAACCACCTTCTTGGTGAGGCCGTAACAGTTCAGGGGCTTTCCCTTGAGACTGAATACAGCCTGTGTCAATACATCCCGGGATTTGGTTATCGAACCTGAGGCCGAATCACCCTCGGTGATAAACAGCGTGGTATCCTGCTTACGCTCATGAGTATCCTCAAAATGTATCTTACAATCCCGCAATTTCTTATTGTGCAGTGAGGCTTTCTTAGCCCGCTCATTGGCCAGCTTTTTAATCCCCGCTATATCCTTACGCTCACGTTCAGACTGCAGTATTCGCTTTAAAAGGGCGTCTGCGTCGGCAGGATGCTTATGCAGGTAGTCATCAAGGGCCTTTTTGATAAAATCGTTAATAAACGTCCTTACACTTGGCCCGTCGGCAGCTATATTTTGCGAACCGAGTTTAGTCTTCGTCTGCGATTCAAAAACAGGCTCCTGGACACGGATTGATATAGCTGCTACAATAGACGCCCTGATATCAGACGCATCGAATTCCTTTTTATAGAACTCCCTGATAGTTTTCACCACAGCTTCGCGAAAAGCCGCCTGGTGCGTTCCTCCCTGCGTGGTATGCTGACCATTAACAAAGGAATAGTATTCCTCGCCATATTGCTGGCCATGGGTCATTGCCACTTCGATATCCTCGCCCTTGAGATGAATGATCGGATACCGGAGTGTTTCTACGTCGGTATTTCTTGTCAGGAGATCGTACAGCCCCCGCTCAGAAAAATACTTGGTACCGTTGAAATTAATGGTAAGGCCTGAATTCAGAAAAACATAATTCCAGATCATGCTTTCTACAAACTCAGGAATATAATGGTAATGGCGGAAGATGGTATCATCTGCATAAAAAACCACCGCAGTCCCGTTACGCTGCGTTGTCTCTGTTTCCGCCGCATCGTTCACCAATACCCCTTGTTCGAATTCGGCCTTTTTTGTACGCCCGTCACGATAAGACTGGACAGAGAAACTGGACGACAATGCATTTACAGCTTTGGTACCCACGCCGTTCAATCCTACAGATTTCTGAAAGGCCTTGGAGTCATATTTCCCTCCTGTATTGATCTTGGAAACACAATCAATCACTTTCCCGAGAGGAATACCGCGGCCATAATCGCGGATAGAAACCCGTTTGTCGGATACCGTTACCTCTATGGTGCGGCCAGAACCCATGACAAACTCATCAATAGAGTTATCAAGTATCTCTTTCAGCAAGACATAAATACCGTCGTCGTAAGCGGAGCCGTCACCGAGCTTGCCGATGTACATTCCCGGACGCAGACGGATATGTTCTTTCCAGTCGAGCGACCGGATACTATCATCACTATAATCTATTTCAGCCATTTATTAAGAGGATATTTTAACCCATACAAATTTAAAATTTTGAGCGGGGTATTGGGAAGGGAGATTTCAACATATGAACATCTTTCCGCTTCGTTTTTTTGCCATAAGGGGAAAAAGGCAAAAACTTCTTATTGTCTACTGTACTATACACAGATATTTATCAAAATGCACAGGAATACCCTTAGACCGGAACGGTTCATCAGTATAAAAACAATCCTAGCGATCCAATAAGGCTGGGGCATAAGCTTCGTCATGGCATAAACGTCTTTTTGGAACGAGAATCGTATTAGGTATCACAGGGAAAACAATTATGAATAAGCCGGGAAAAGAAAAAAAGAAACAAACCGGTTCAAAAGAACCAGAACTGGAACCGGAGAAGGACTGGGAAAACCCCGGGAACCCGGAAGCTCCTACCGACCCGCGGGATGTAGAAAAGCTTCAGCGGCAACTGGAAGAAGCCCAACGAAGAAAAGAAAATTTAAGCGAAGACAAAACCTGATTATAAGATAAACCTAAAAACCAACGACTATGAAAAGGAATACTAAAATAACGGCAATGACCCTTGTAGAGCAATTTGACCAACAACTACGCGAAGCATTAATGTCTGACCTTAAAGCAATCCATAACGCCAGAATTAACCTGATCAAACACATTACATTTAATAACCATGGCCGCGACAGGCTAATGACAGCATAAAATTATCTAATCAAGCTATATACCTTTCTAAACTGAAAAAGTCGCTTCTTAACTGAGGCGACTTTTTTTTGCAGAACAAAGACCTCAAAGCTGTCATTGCGAGCGCAGCGCGGCAAAAGAATCAATGCTCAGGAAATTATGACCTTCCACCAACCGTAATGTTCTGCCTTTTCCACTTTCAGTTTTCAGTTTTCAGTTTCAGTTTTCAGTTTTCAGTTGTCCACTTTCAACTAATCTAAACCTTCCTCAACTTAATAATCCTTAAAGTATGCATTAGCTTAATAATGGGATAGGACGGGTCGAACTCGAACCATTTATTTGCAAAATTTACACTGTTCGGGCTCTTATGATGGTTGTTCTGAAACAACTCGCCCATCATTAAGAAATCGAGGGGAAGAGTATTTTTACTATGATCGTCGTTATCGTGGTTTGAATAGCCGTATTTATGGCCGCACCAATTAACGATAGCACCGTGGATAGGTCCCATCAAAAAGTGAATGGGAAGCAGTAAAAACATCCACCAGTACTCAGCGAAGTAAATATAAAATGCTACATATAGCAATGCAAAGACGATGCGGGTAACCCACAGGTCGCCGATACGGTCGATCAGCGGCCATGTTGGATACCTGTCAATAAATGCAGGCTCCGGCTGAACCTTGAACTTAACATATTCCAGGTAAATATTCTTTGTTTTGATCATCAGACCCCAAACATCTTTGATAAAATGCGGGGAATGCGGATCTTTCTCTGTATCGCTGTATGCGTGATGCATCCGGTGCATGATCGCATAGGCGCGCGGGTTGAGAAAAGACGAACCTTGTGTAAGGAAGGTCAGCATATAGAAGATCTTCTCCCAGAAGGGGTTCATCTTAAACATCTTATGGGATGCATATCTGTGGAGGAAGAAGGTTTGAAAGAATAAAGAAAAGAACCAGTGACAGAGAAAAAAAATAAGAACAGGCATGGATAAAGTTAGGTGTACAATAAAGGGGCAAAACTAAGAAAATTATAGTTCTTAAAGATATAAACGCAGAAATGATTGCTTTAGCGCCCGAAGTCGTCCTGAACCCTTATAATATCCAACTCATCGGAAGGGTTTGATGGTTCGGTATGCTGCCAGATCTCTGCTATAATACCCCATTCCTTTAAACCCACTGCCCGGTGGCGTTCTCCTTTTTGAAGCACGATACGGTCGCCGGGGCCATACTCTTTCAGGCCGCCTTCTGTATCATCCGGGCTAGTTATTACCCCGACTGTTCCCTTGATAACCTGCCAGATCTCCGCACGGCGATTATGATATTGCCAGGATAACCTCTGCCCCGGTGTAACGATCAAAACCTTCGGGCTAAGTTTTCCCGAGATCTTCAGGTCATCTACCTTAATTCCGTTAAAATAGGTATCGGCAAATTTCTGCGCCTGCCCCTCGTCGAGCACAAAAAAACCACCCCATGGCCTGGTCTGGTCTTCTGTTAAGATATTAAATCCCTGGTCTTCAAGGGTAGAACGGGTCTCCGAAAATATATTACTTTTTTGTTGGTCTGCAGTCATAGTCTTTGCAATTATACGTTTTAGAACATATAAGTGCAATTAGAGTTTGAACTTTAGAAGTATATGCAGTATTAATTGGTGATGCCCAAAGATATTTTCCAAAACCCGGGCTCCTTAATCTCAATATCAGCGTATTGGTCTGACATATTCACTCTTATGCGGCAAGGGAATACCACATCAAGCAGCTGCATGCTCATACCTCTTGCAGTTTTAGCAAGCTCCCGCGTCTGGTTATAATTCCCGCTGATCACATTGACGGAACTTATCGCCGCTGTCGCCAATGATTTATCCGTAGATGCGAGGTTTGCACCACCGGACGCGTTCGTGGCGTCTATCTGTATGACATTTTCCACGCCTTTCAAATCCTTACGTATGTCAACCCTGTTGACTTTGCTGGACCTGTCGTGAACCATATAAGGCTTCTCAACCTTAATCTTTTCTTTTTTCTCAGGCTTTTCGGCTTTATCCTGCGCTGCAACAGACAAACAGGAAAAGGTAATCAGGGCAATAAAAAAAAGCTTGATTGATTTCATGGTTCAGGTTTAAGTATACCTAATTTAAATAAAACATATTGATGTCCCCTACAGTAGGTATTTCATTTTTCTCCGAAATGGTTTCAATAAATTAAAGGGCTCCCGGCAATTGTGGCTGGAAGCCGTGTAATTCCATTTTATACAAATGAAATCCTTTATCCCAATAGTCTTCAACAACTTCAGTGGTCCTGAAGCCTTGCTTCTCATAAAACCTGTATACGAGTTGTGAAGTCCGGACAGTTATGCTTTTTACACCAATAATTTTCTGTATTTCCCTGATCCTGAATTTCAGCAAGGCGCTTCCTAATGATCTGCGCTGAAAGCCAGGGTGTATAATATCCCAGCTTATCACCCCCCTGGTCTTGTCGTCAGAGAAATTAAGGCCTCCGCTGCCTACAACTTTGCCTGACATTTCTATAACATAATAGGATTCGATTTCGCTCTCTAAATAATATTCAAGATCGTCTTGCTCTTTTGGTGAAAAGTATGCCGGTGTGTTCAGTCTGAATAAATTCAATACTCTGTCCTTATCTGAACTTGAATATGCCCTGATCAAGGGATCCTGATTTTCTTGTATAAAAGTCAATGGTTCAATTTACAACTGGTTATTGCAATGACTTAATTTCAGTTAATATGATCTTTATGTCCGTATCGCCAACGTTCTCCACATAGTGTTTAGCGCCATGGCCGGCCCAGGATGAGGTGCCTGTTTTAACTTCCGAGACCTTCGGTTCGCCGTTTTCGGTATACACCTTGACCTTCCCGCCTGAAACCACATAAGATGATCTTGGCGGATGAGTATGCCAAACATCCTTTTCACCTGGCTTTACAGAATACTCTACAACCCGTACATGTTCATTTTCTGTCAGCACCCTGGCTTGATTCGGAGAAGTTTGCACCATATCAATGTTAAGAATGCCGCTTTGCTTCTCCGCTGAGACAGATGTGTTTTTTGACTTGTTGTCCTGACTTGAATTTGAAGCATTCTTGATACCCTGGTTACATGCGTATATCGTTGTTGTTCCCAACGCCATTAAGAGAATAAGTTTTTTCATCTTTTTATAATTTCTATGGTAAAAAGGCAGAGAATTTACTCCCTGCCTTATTGCGGTTGAGAAACCTTATTTAGCATTCCAAAGAGCACCTGCAATACCGTTCAGGTCCCATACTACCCGTCCTGCGCGGACGGTCAGTTCTGCTTCAAATTTCTTATTTCCCTTATAGGTTACCCCGCGGGCATCCTGGAAACCAAAATTACCTTCCCGCACTGTGAACACAGCGATATCGGCTTCAGAACCCACACTCAGGCTGCCCAGGTCCGGACGTTTGATCACTGTCGCCGGATTCCAGGTAGACCGGAGAATTATATCCTGAACAGATAAGCCCAGGGCCAGGAACTTCGACATCACATTAGCCATGTCTTTCATCCCAGCGTTGCGGCTGGCACGATAAAGATCTGTGCTGATGGTATTTGGAAGAAAACCCTGCTTGACAGAGTTATGAGCAACATGCCATTGGAAGGCGCCCGCACCGTGTCCGACATCGAAGATACGTCCGCTCTTCTGCGCTTCAAAAATAAAGGGCTTCACCTTATTATTCTCATCGACTACCGATTCACGGGCAGGCATGGAATAGGCATAGGTATGCGTAAAGATATCTCCCGGGCGAAGATGCTTCATAAACAGCTCTTCGATAGATAAGCGCGGTGTACTGCTTCCAAAATCAACGATAACAGGCTTATCAGTAAGCTTTCCGGCTTCAACAGCGCGATCGACGGGCGTAAAATCATGCCCCTGGTAATGGTGAGCTTTAATCCCAACGATCAGGTTCGGATGCTCCTTCATCACGAATGCCGTTGCCGTAGGGTTCATATCGGAAACATCCTGAGCATGTACCGTTCCAAGCATAGAATTTCCAACGATACTTAAAAATGCCAGCACACGGGTCTGAGAGTTATCGATGGTTTGCTTTTTAAAGATGTGGAAGTTACGCCAGCCGGAGGATCCCGCATCCACGACCGTAGTCACCCCGGAACGGAAGGTAAAATCATCAGGAACAACGCTGCCCCATCCGTTGGTGATCCCAAACCCGGTATAACCCGGATCCTCTGTTCCGGCGAATACATGCGTATGCATATCGATAATACCAGGGGTAACATACATGCCGCTTGCGTCGACAACCTTCTTTGCATTTGCTGCCGGTATGCTGGCCGCTACCTGGACAATCTTTCCATTAGCTACCGCTACGTCCATTTTGCCGTCGATCTTATTCTTGGGATCGATCACATGGCCGCCCTTTAGCAGCAGGTCAATTTCCTGAGCCTGCAGGGCGCCTGAAAAGAACAAAGAAGAGCATAATGCTATGGCAGAAATTCTTTTTAATAGATATAATTTCATGAAATTAATTTTAGTTCCCTTAAAGATAAAAGGTATGTGCAGGTTTCCCGCACATACCTTTAATTTATTTTGAATATCACCTCCTGATTACCAGTCTTTATTTTGAACCAGTTGTGGGTTGACGTCGATTTCCAGCTGCGGAAGAGGCAGGAACTTGTGTTTAGGCAGGTAGCCTAAGCTCTTAAGTTCTGTTTCTGCCCGTCCCCACCGCCTGAGGTCTGAGAAACGGTGGTTCTCGAATGCTAGTTCCCAAAGGCGTTCTCTTACAATCGCCTCAAACAATGTCTCTTTGGAACCCGTAGTCGCCGCCGTGAGCACAGGTACATTTACAGACGGACGCTGGCGAACCAGGTTAACCGCATCGCGGGCTGCGTCAAGTTTTCCATTCTCGTTCGCTGCTTCAGCATACATCAGCAATACGTCGGCATAACGGATCACGGGATAGTTCGTTCCGCCGCCCTGAACAAAAAGAATTGGCAACATACCTTTGCGGATATTATAACCGGTAGGCGACCAGATAGACTTATACGTATCCAGGTTTAAATTACCAGTAGTAAGCGACGGAGCAAACACATCACCATTCCTGAAGATAGAATACTTCAGGCGCGGATCATTTGCCGGGAAGGCATCAACCATACGCTGGGTAGCGGCATGGCTTCCCGTACCACCGTTCACGCCGGGCAGATGGCTCTGGTTGCGGGTATTTACACCTGAGCCGCCGATATCGGCAAACTGAACCTCGAAGATCGACTCTTTGTTATTCTCGAAATTACGGTTCCACACCTGGTCGAACACATCCATCAGGCCATATTGCTTGCTGTCGATCACCGTTTTGAAAGCCTTTTCCGCCTCCGGGTAGTTTTTCACAGACAGGTAGGTCTTACCAAGCAAGGCATTAGCTGCACCGCTGGTGGCTCTTCCCAGGTCTGCCGGCCCGTATGACGGCGGCAATGCCGGAATAGCTTCCTTCAGATCCTTAATTACGAATGCAAAAACATCAGCCTGCGGGCTCTTAGCGATCAGCGCTTCATCAGGACTTTTTAATGGCGCGCTGATGATGATCACATCTCCCCACATATCGGCCAGGGTCCAGTAATAGAACGCTCTCAGGAATTTCGCTTCCGCGATATAGCGTGCTTTTAAGTTTGCATCCATCTCCACGGCTGGCACCTCGGCAATTACCTTGTTCGCACGTCTTACGCCTGCATAAAGATCGGCGTAGGTATTGAGCATGTAGGTATCTGAAGCATCGTACGAAAAGTTGTTCAATGCTAAAGGCGAAGTATTGGACAGCAAGGTCTCGCCGGATGGTACACCCAGGAACTTAGGCAGATAATCAGCATACAAAGCTGAAGATTGCAATTGCTGATAAACCGCATTAAGGCTGGTTTTAGCCCGGTCTGCAGAATTAATAAAACCGTCTTCCGGTAAACGGTCAGGTGGTGTCTTTTCCAGAAAGTCCTTGTCGCATGAGGAAGATAGAATGGTGATCAGCACGACACTAAATATTTTGAGATATTTCATCTTAGTAATGTTTTGAGTTAAAGAATACAGATGGTTCAGCATGACTTAAAAATTAGCCTGTATACCAAACTGGAATACTTTTGGAATCGGATAATTTCCGGTATCCACTCCGATCGACAATGGGTTTAAGTCGTTGTTTCCGTAACCTGAGCCACCCAATCCATCCGGGCTATAATTGATATAGTCTGTAATGGTGAACAAGTTCTGGGTATTGACGTATGCTCTCAGGCGTTTCACACCCACGGAGCTCAGTGTGTTCGCCGGCAATACATAACCGATCTGAAGGTTCTGCAACCTCAGGTAACTTGCATCTTCAAGGTAGCGGGTAGAAGGACGCGAGTTCTGGTTAGCACCGCCACGAATAGCACGTGGCATGGTGTTGGAAGTACCCGGACCAGACCAGCGGTTCACTACCGTAGCCATTTGTCCGTGCTCACCGTTCATGCTCTCCAGATAAGCGCGCTGTGAATTATACAATTGCTTCCCGGCAACGCCCTGGAAACTGAAGGTCAGATCGAAGGCTTTATAGTTCATGTTACCACTGAATCCATAGTTAAAATCAGGGAACGGGCTTCCGATCACCGTACGGTCATTGGCATCGATCAAACCATTACCATCGATATCACGGAATTTCACATCACCCGGGGCAGCACCTGTCTGACGCGCATGAGCATCAATCTCTGCCTGCGTCTGGAAGATACCATCCATGATATAGCCGTAGAAGCTAGACATAGGCTGGCCCACGGCAGTGCGGGTAAACGTACCGAACTGGTAAACGTTTTCAACCATACTTACGATCGCATCTCCCTTACCGAGTGATAGCACTTTGTTCTTAACGGTAGACAAGTTAGCAGAAAGGCCAAAGTTTACTTTTCCTACCGACTGACGGTAACCCAAAAGGAACTCAAAGCCTGAGTTTCTAAGGGCCGCCGCGTTCTCAAACGCACCCTGGTCACGGCCTATTCCCGATACCACTGAGATCGGCGTACGCAGCAGGATCCCGTGAGTGTCTTTCACCCAGTAGTCAGCAGAGAAGGTCAGCGCGCTGTTGAACATAGCCAGGTCTAAACCGAAGTTGGTTTGCTCTGTAGCTTCCCAACGTAAGGACGGGTTGCCCAGGCTCAGAACAGCAGAAGCCGGAGCGATCTGGTCTGCACCAAAGAAGTAACGCAGCGAAGTAGTAACCGTAGAGATATTATTATAATTACCAAATTCCTGGTTACCCAAACGGCCCCAGCTTCCTCTCAGCTTTAATGCAGTAACAGCTGGCAGTGCTTTCATGAATTCCTCACGCTCTATATTCCAGCCCGCGGCAAAAGAAGGGAAATTACCGTAACGGTTATCAGAACCGAAGCGCGAAGAACCATCGCGGCGGATAGTGGCCGTGAACAGGTACTTGTCGGCGATAGTCAGGTTGGCCCGGCCCAGGAATGAACGCAGTGCCCACTCTGATTCGTTTCCACCCAGCGTAAAGGTTCCCGTCATGGCATCAAATACCTGCAGGTCATTGCTCGGCGCGTCACGACGGCTTCCCGACATGTTGCTGTAGAGTGCATTCTGCTGGGTATAACCTCCCAATAAGGATAAGGCAAACTTTTCCTTAAACACCTTATCGTAGGTCAGGGTATTCTCAAGCAAGTACTCATTCCCGTCATTTTTATACTGATTCAGGGTCTGGGTATTATTGGACCTGTTATCCATCTGGAAAACACCCACATACAGCTTATTGCTGTTCAATGTAGTATTCAAACCTGCATTCAGACGGTATTTCAATCCCGGCAGGAAGGTATACTCGGCGAACACGTTACCTAACAGGTTATTACGATACGTATAGTTACGACGCAGGTCGCGGCGGGCCACAATATTCTCGCGGTTATTTACGCCGGTTTCGGCAGTATTAGGACCGCCATATCCGCCCAGGTTTTGAGGCTTGTACAGTTTCATCGTAGGCGATGATCCCAGGAGGTAGGCAAAATCAAGGTTATTTGCCTGTCCCAGGTTCAGGCCCTGCGAACGGCTCATTACGATCGACTCACCGATCTTTAACTTCTTCTGCTTGCCAACAGTGAAATCACTGTTCACCCGGGCAGAGTATCTCTTCAGGTGACTGAAAACCATAACACCTTCCTGGTCAAAGTATCCGCCGGAAACGTAGAACTTAGCGTTCTCGCCGCCGCCTGCCAGCGTCAGGGTATGATCCTGCATAGGTGCGGTCTGGAAAGCCTCCTTCTGCCAATCGGTATTGGTAGCCAATACGCTAGGATTGCTGAATGCTGCCTGGGCCGGGAAACCTCCTGCCCTGTCAGCTTCATTCACCACATCAGCTAATTGCTGAGAGTTAGCCATCGGAATGAAATTATTGAAGTTCTGAACGCCATAGTAAGCGTTATAGCTTAAGCGGGTTTCGCCTGACTGGCCTTTTTTAGTGGTGATCAATACTACGCCGTTGGCAGCCCGTGAACCGTAGATCGCCGACGCCGATGCATCCTTAAGAATGTTAAGCGACTCGATATCATTAGGATTTATTGCGTTAATATTGTCGCCCGGCATAGGCACCCCATCAACTACATACAGTGGGCCTGAGTTTCCAAAAGTTCCCTGGCCGCGGATACGGATCTGCACAGCACCTCCCGGCTCGCCGGAAGTATTGGTAATGTCAGCGCCCGCTACACGACCCTGAAGCGCCTGGTTGACGTTAGATACGGCCTGGCCTTCAATATCTTTAGCAGTAACAGAAGTAACGGCACCGGTCAGGTCGCTCTTCTTTTGCGTACCGTAACCGATCACGACAACTTCCTGTAAGGATTCGGGGTTGGCCTGTAAAACCACGTCCAGCGAAGTACGTCCGTTAACGGCAAGTTCCTGAGTGGTATAGCCTACATAGGTAAATACCAGGGTAGTTGCACCCTCGGGCATATTGATCGTAAACCGGCCATCAACATCAGTACTTACACCAACAGTAGAGTTCTTCACTTTCACGCTCACCCCGATCAGTGCCTCACCGGTAGCGTCCGTAACCCGCCCGCGGATCTCGGCCAGCACAGCCTTTTCCTCGACAGCCTGCCTGTTAAGGCCTGCCAGGTTTGAAGAGGCCACAGGTTCTGTCCTTGCCTTAACAATGATGGTCTTATTACTGATGGTGTAGGTCAGCGATTGATTGTCAAACGATTTATCAAGCACTTCACCAAGTGGGGCGCGCGTAACGTTAATAGTAACCGGTCGGGCACGATCTATCACCGGAGTGATGTACACCAGGTCATATCCGGTCTGCGATCCAATTTCTTTCAGTACGGTTTCCAGTTTAGCGTTACTAAACTTCAAACTTACCGTCTGGGAAAATGTCTTAGCGCTACTCACCTGGAGGAGCGCTGTGATCAATAAAACAAAAACCAGTTTTATCATCAACAAGAGTTTAATTATGTAGTCAGAGGGCCTACATAAAGTCAATGAACTTAATTTCATATATTTGTTTGTTTGGGTTATTTCATCTAAAATGTTCTCAACAATGTTTTGCAGGGTAGCCCAACTTAAGCCGGGGGCGTTGCAACCGCTCCTGGCTTCTTTTTCAGGGATACCTTATGCGCTTCGGGTCAATATTACGGCATAACGGTAACCCTCCTTCCTTCGACCTTAAATTTCACAACGTTTGTTAACTGAAGCACGGCAAGCACTTCTGCGAGGTCTTTCGAGCGGGAAATATTACCCCCGAACCCTACCGATGGGACATTGCCGGCATATACCACCTCCACATCATACCAGCGTGATATTTTCCGCATCACACTGTGTATATCCTCATTTTTGAACATGAAATACCCGTCTTTCCAGGAGGTCACCTCATCCGTGTCTACAGGTACAGTTTTGATTGTCGTGCTGGCGGCAGTGGATTGAAACTGCTGGCCGGGGTTAAGCATCACCACCTTGTCCTGGTAATGCACTTTTACAGAACCCTCGATCAGGGTAGTTTTTACGGCTCCCTCCTCGGGGTATGAATTAATATTGAACTGTGTACCCAGTACCTCCACCACCTGGTCCTTACTCTTTACGCGGAAAGGCCGGCTTTTATTAGATGAAACATCAAAATAGGCTTCGCCAGTCAGCTCCACGTCCCGTGTATCGCCGGAGAACATGGCCGGGAAACGAAGCGCCGAAGAAGAATTAAGCCAGACGCGCGTTCCGTCAGGCAGGTTTACCTGGTATTTACCCCCCGCCGGCGTTTCCACCGTGTTATAAGCGATGCTGGTATTTTCTGTCTGGGACTTCTTAGCATCCGAGAATGAGTACATGATCTGCCCGTCGGAGGTTTTGTGAATATTCACACCCTCCTGGTGAGCCACCATGCCGTTCTCGGCGCTATCCAGGATGATCTGACTGCCGTCGGCAAGAGTAAGTATTGCCTTATCGTCACCCGGACTGATAACCACCTCTTCCGTCGCGGGAACGGGCTTTGATGCAGCCAATTCTTCCGTTTGCCGGTTGGTATATAAATAAAGTCCCGCGACCGAAAACATTAATAATGTCGCTGCCGCCGCATAGCGACGGTAAAGCGGCACCGGCCTGACGATTTCCGCTTCCAATGGCTGCGTAAAGCGTTCATCGCTCACAATACGCTGATAGAGCTCATCGCGTTCTGCATCGCCCAGCACGTGCCGGGCCTTCACTGCGTTTAATACATTATCTGCCGCCTCATCCAGCTGACCGCTTCCGTTGTCATCCAGGATCTCAGCCATTAAGACATCATATTCTTCACGGCTAATACTTCCGTTGAGTAAAAGACCTAATAATCGCTCTGTATTTTGTTGATCTTGCATCCAGGCTAGTTAATTATAAGGAATACACCGCAGCCCGGCGGCCGGACTAGCCGGAATGAAATTATTTATAAATATTTTTTGCTGATGCAGCTGCGAAGGATGCTACATGAAGACGAGCAGGAATAAAAAGAGAACTTTATGGACCTGGTAGCGGATAGTGCGAAGCGCGGAAACCAGGTGATTGCGCACCGTATTCCGGGAGATATTCAGATTGTTGGCAATCTCACCATAGCTTAAACCCTCCTGCCGGCTCATGCGGAACACGAGCTGCTGCTGGCGTGGCAGGGCCTGAAGTACTTTCTCTGTGAAACTCTCCAGGTCGTCCAATAGTACTGACTCCTCGGTTTCATTGCTAAAATGCCGTAGTTCTGCCCAATGTTTTTCCATCGCGGCTCGCGAGCGGGCGATACTTCGCAAGGTATTGAGCGTCCGGCGGCGGGCCATCACATAGAGTAAAGGCACCAGCGAGCACTCGGCATCCAGCTTTTCGCGATTAATCCAGAGGTCAAGAAAAACTTCCTGCACTACTTCTTCTGCCTGTTCCCTGTTTTTCAGGAAACTAAAGCTGTAATTATAGAGCTTGTTTGAATATGCTTCAAAGGCGGTACGGTAAGCATCCGCGTCACCCATATAGATGCGTGAAGCCAGGTCCGTTTCAGATATCACCGCTCTCGTTTGCATAGTAAGATTTACTGACATCAATGATGCAGTACTAAATCGTAAATATTATAATAATATTTAAATAACACTAAGTTTATAAGTAAAAGGCGTGGAAAAATTTACAAAGGAAGGGGTGAGGTATGAGCTGGGCAGACAAAATGGTACGTCCGGTGGAAAGTCCTGGTTCTTGGCTCCTGATTCTTGGGTGAACCGCTACAAATTATAGTTTCCAGGAGAAAATACTGACAACTTATATTCTGACACTTTTATTCCAAAGAGCTATAAAAGTTTTCCCATCATATCGGGACAGACCTCTTCTGGTGCCAAACCAAAACATACCTGATTTGTCTTCTAAAATAAACCAAACTGCGTTATGGCTCAGACCATCTTTCTTTGAAAAGTGTTTAAAGGATGTCCCATTGTAAACCCATACGCCTCCTTCGGTTTCTCGGTCTGATGCGTCGCTGGCTTCAGTCCCAAACCACATATTCCCTGACTTATCCTGTGTTATTGAGTACACAGTAGAGGAATCAAACCTGCCGTCCTGTGTCATGCTGGTAAAGGTTTTCCCCTGCCCATCCGGCAGGCGGGCATCAAAACGACATACGATGTTTTTCCCGCCAGCCCAAATAGTTCCGTCTTTATCAATAAATAGTGCACGGAACCATGTTACATCATTAGGCGTGTAATTAATGATAGATTTGCCATCATAACGACAAATGCCTTCATCTTTGGTAGTAATCCAAATATTGCCCTGTTTGTCTTCGAGCATACTTTGTACGACTCTAAGAGCAAGTCCACTGCGATTAATCACACCTTGATCATCCAAGAACCGTGTAAAGGCTTTTCCCTGCCCATCCGGCAGGCGGGCATTGTACCAGTAAACACCATTTCTTGTGGCAAACCAAAGCTTTCCACTTTTATCTTCTAATATACTGGTTACAAAATTATCCGGTATTGGGATGTCCGTAAAGGTTTTTCCATCGTAATGAGATACACCGGAGTCGGTTCCGAACCAAAGATCTCCCTCCTTATCTTCCATTATAGAAAGAACCATATCACTGATCAGTCCATCCCGGGTTGTGAAGTTTGTGAATGATTGACCCTGTCCGTCACCCAAGCGGGTATTGTAACGATAAACGCCTTTACCCGTGCTAACGAACCAGATATTCCCCTTTTTGTCTTCCAGACCAATAGAAACATTGCCGACTGGTACTGAACTTTGTGGCTTAATTATCTTTGATTGAATTGCCGAAACAGTTGGATTTTCTCTTAGCAAGTTTGATTCCCTTTGCCAGTTGCCGGAAGTAAAAAAGAAAGACATCCATAGAAGCGAGAGAAAAGTTAGTTTGGTTATGAGCGTCATATCATCAAGGCTATTTTGTTTGTCTCTTGTAGCAGTAAGTTGTATTAAGTCTAATAAAATCAGGCAACACAAGTATATCCCGCAGCTTGACACAGTTTTGTCATCCTTGATTAAATATCTTGTTTTGCATTAAGATCTCCTAACTCATACGAAGATATTAAATAGCAGAGGCTAAGCCACCTTTTGAGAAAGGCCAGTTAAGGTGTCTGAATAGTAATTTATATATTAGAGAATCAAAACAAAATATGAACGATCTTGATCAAATCAAAAAATTAGAAGAAGAACTTCGGCTTGCAATGTTAGGTAGCGACGTACTTAAGCTGGATTCACTTATCTCCGACAATTTAATTTTTACAGATCATTCCGGAAGTATTTATACAAAGGAGATGGATCTTCACAACCATCAGTCAGGGAATCTTAAAATTGATGCTCTCTACCCGCAAGATCAGAAGATCGATTTATATTATAGCACTGCAATAGTATCTGTCCTAATGCGTATTAATGGCAGCTTTACAGGAGAAGAATTCAATGTGAATAACAGATACACAAGGGTTTGGGTCAAACAAGATGGTATGTGGAAGATCGTCGCAGCTCACTCGAGTGTCGTGACGTATTCTGAGTAGATCAACAAACATTCACCACTCATTCAGCCTATCCCTCGTTAAGCAATTGGAGGGATAGGCGCACTGTTCTGGACGGTGCGTCACTAAAAAGGGGCTTTGAAGCCCCTAAGTTTAATTCTGTGGAGAATATCGGATTCGAACCGATCACCTCTTCACTGCCAGCGAAGCGCTCTAGCCAAATGAGCTAATCCCCCGTGTATAAGAACACAAATATCGTGATTCCGAAGATCATTCGCAAAAAAATCTGTCTAGATCGATGGATCAGATTTGAAAAGAGGAATTTTGCTTCCGGATATGAAAAAACGTATTTTCAATCATCTAATTAGAACTATGAAAAGAATTTCTACTCTTTTAGCGTTGCTTATATGGGCCAGCGCTACTATTGCGCAAAGCATTAAATACGAAAAGTCCTTTGAAGCAGCGCAGGCCAAAGCCCGGGAGCAGAATAAACTGCTGTGCCTGTTGATAACTACCAAACCGGCTGTGGGGGTTTCGCAAGTGCTCACCGGACTTGACGACCCTGCCATAGTGAAAATTTTCACTGAGAATTTCGTTGGATACAAGGTCGATCGTTCGGATTCGGCATCACGGCCGCTTATTAGAGCCAATCAATTAACCGGGTTCCCCGCTTTCGCGTTCTTCGACTCCAAAGGCGGACTCCTTTTTAAACAGATTGGCAATTTGCCGGCACCGCTGCTTACCGATATGTTTAACCGGGCGCTTGCCGAGAAAGGTAAAGAGTCAATTATTGATCTCGATGAAAAATACAAAACCGGTGATCGTAGCAATGCGTTCCTGAAAAACTACATCAACAGACGCATGAACGCAGGGATTGATAAAAACGCTGAACTAATTGAGGAGTATGTTAAGACCCTCACCATCAATGACCTCGAAAAATACGGTGAAGTTCTCTTTGTCCTCAAGGCTGGCCCGTTTATCGACGGTCGCGCATACGGCCTGATAAACACCAACCGTAAGCTAGTCGACAGTATATTCAAACGTGAGATCTATGATGTTAGGGCTGCAATTAATCGCCGCATGATCGAAAATACCCTGGAGAGTGCTATAGCAGAAAAAAACATAACAAGGGCTTCGGCCGTTCGGCACTTTACAACAATGTTATCCTCAAAAACTAATCCTGTTGCTGCTTGGGCAGCCGGTGATCGCCAGATGCTTCGCTATTACTCAGGGATAAAAGATACTGCTCAATACCTGGCAATGGCTGTGAGGCACTACGATCAGCATTACATGCGGTTAAGCGCCGACTCCATCCGAAAATTGACAGACAGGGCGCAGGAGGTAGCGCGAAGCAGGGCAAATGAACTGGCCGAGCTGAACAGACCCACAGGGGCCGCCGTTAGATCGGTAAGTTACACCTATGCCAACAATTTGTTTGCGGCGGAATTGAATAATGGCGCTTACTCTGTTTACACAACCAAAACCACAAATCCAAAGTACCTGATGCCAGCATTGCAGTGGGTAAAACGATCGATCGAACTGCGTCCGACACCGGAAAGTTATGATACTCTCGCTCACCTCCATTACCGGCTCGGACATTTCGCCGAAGCGGAAGCAAGTCAATTAAAAGCCGTCGAACTGGGCAAGGCAGCGAAAGGGAATATTACTATTCTTGAAGCATCGCTTAAGAAAATGAAATCCCGTACATTATAACAATTCTATTTCCGGTAGCTCAATCAAAATGCAGTTCGATATATTTGCTAAAAAACATTCGATATGAAAAGAACATTTCTATTATTACTGATCACCGGGCTGATCAGCGCCACTGCATGCGCACAGCGCCCGAGCCCTGCGGCCAAAGTTTCTGAAACCACTAACAGCGGAGTAAAGATCACTATCGACTACAGTCAGCCCGGCATTAAGGGAAGAACTATTGGCAAAGAGATCGCTCCATGGGGTAAGGTATGGCGTACCGGCGCTAATGAAGCGACAACCTTCGAAGTCAGCAAAAATGTAACCGTGGGCGGAAAAGCGCTGCCGAAAGGGAAATACAGCCTGTATTCTATCCCCGGACAAAAAGAATGGGTTATTATCCTGAATAAAACCTGGAACCAGTCGGGCACAGAATACGATCAGAAGGCAGATGCCCTGAGATTTACCGTAAAAACCCTCAAGTCACCAGCATTCTCTGAAAGAATGACCTTCAAGATCGCTAAAACCGGCGTGGTTTCCCTGATCTGGGGCGATTACCAGGTTAATTTTACCGTGAAATAATTCAGATCCCTCACTTCGCGCGGGGATCTCAAACTGAAAACTGAAAGTTGAAAACTGAAAACTGAAAATGAACTAGACGCTGTGCAGGATCGCTAGTGCTTAATTAACTGTTTTCCACTTCAGTTTTCAGTTTTCAGCTTTCCATTTTCCACTTTCAACTTTCAACCCGATAGCTATCGGGTCTCCACTCTCACCCTACCTCACCAACGTCACATACCCCGATCTCAAATACTTTTTAAATTCTAGTATCCCCTCAAGAACCCAGTAATATACCCCAACGGGCACGTTTGATGTATCGCGGAAACCTGTCCAATAATTATTTATATCCGTGGTGATATATACAACGTCGCCCCAGCGGTTAAATATCTTGAAATGCTTTACCTGGACAGCGCTGTTAATGAGTACGGTTAACTGGTCATTCACGCCGTCACCATTCGGACTGAACATATTTGGTATCACGTAATCCGGGATAATGATATCCACCAATATAGGCGTTATCGAAACGCAATTGCTGGCAGTCATGCTTTTTATGTAATAGGTCCCCTTTCTCCCTACCCGGGTGGGGTCGGGTATCCGCCTGGTAGTATCCCTGTCCGCCCAGTATGAGTACCTCATATTTTCATTATGTAAGAACGCCGTCGTAATGTCGACCGTTACCGGGTGTACAGCCTGTAAAACCCTGGTTTGCACAATCGGCGGGACCGGTATAATAAGAACCCTCACGGGCCTGATCTCAACGCAGCCTGATGAACTCCGCCCCCGGATATAATAGGTACCCGTTACCGTGACCCGCCGCGGGTTAAGCAGGGGCCGCGTCGCCAATGGATCGGTCCAGTACGTATAGGTCAGGTCGGAGCTGTTGCCCACCTTCAGGGAAATATCAGTAATGTCCACGCTTATACAGTCGGGCGGCGGATCAATAATATTCATAGACATGCCGCCTATGGTGGTGTAGAGTGTTTGCTGGCAACCCAGACCCGGGTATGGCATCAGCTCGATGGCGATCCGGGTGCCCACGGGCGGAACGGGTGATATAACAACGCTGTCGCCGCTTCCCAGGAACTCTGAGGTTTCAGCGTTATACCAGCGATATCCGTAAAAGCCGGGAAGAGTTCTCAGGGTCAGGCTTTGTATGCCCGGACAGGTGATATTTCCCGTTACGGGTATAGAGCAATTTTCATCGAAATCGATGTAGGCATACCCAAAATGCCCGCCGAGGCTGCAATCATTGGTTGTAAACTCCAGCCTGATAGTTCTCCCCAGATATTCAGATAAGTTCACCAGGACAGGGGACCAGTCTTTATACAGCACCGGGACAGGGCCCTGAGGAGGGTTATTCCCTCCACCACCGCCACCGCCGCCACCACCGCAAAGCCGTCTGCTTTCAAATGGAGAAACCGCGAAGCCCGGCAGGCCGCCTGAAGCAACAAATTCAAAAGAGCCGCAGGCGGTTGAATTGTTACTGGCTACATCGAAAACCCTGGCTGTAAACTTAGGCTGCTCATCATAATCATGTGTGGGGCTCTCGAAAACTACGGCATAGTTAAAAATTATCGAGTAATTCTCAACATTGGAGGGAACAGTGATGGTATAGCTGATCCGTTCAGCGCCCCGGCCATTACACTCATTTCCCAGCTGGACAACATAATCACTTCCGTTCGGCGAATTCGTAGAAAACTGACCGTAATAATCGGTCGCCGAAGCCGATCTTGGTATAAGCGTATGCGTACCGGCAACCGGACCCGAGGTGTTGAGGGATATAACTGCCGGGCGTGGGTTGTTTGCCGGCGCCATGGGACCGGTCTGCGAGATCTCTCCCATGGAACATATCCAGTTGAAAAAACTGCCGCTTTCAAAGCCAATGTTCCGCGGGCATTCTGTAACAACCTGTGCAGATCCGGCGAACCCAGAAATGCAGAAACAGGCCAATAACAGGAACCTATGAAACATACATTAAGTTATAGAAAAATCCCGGCAGAAATGATAACAAGTTAATTCTTAGTTTGTTGGCATGCCGGCGGTATAAGGATATACGAAGGAAGTTGGGGATTGGTTGTTAGGAAGTATGATTTTCCCGCTCGTAGTCGCGGGAGGGGCGAAAATACTACTGAAGGTACCCGAATATCAGTCGCGCCGCCCTCTCCGACGCGCCAGTATCTCCCATTCTAATCAGCAGTTCATCATAATTAATCAGCATACCCGTGCGGTACAACTGGTCATTCAGGAGCAAATCTAATTCCTTAGCGATCGCTACAGCGTTGCAATCCTCCTGGATAAGCTCTTTTACTACCGCGTCATTCATCACCAGATTAACGAGCGAAATAAACTTGATATTAACCAGCATACGGGCGATCGCGATGGACACAGGGTTACCTTTATAAACAACCACCTGGGGAACTTTAAGTATTGCCGTTTCAAGGGTTGCTGTACCGGAGGTTACCACTGCAGCGGCGGAATTTAAGAGCAGATTATAGGTGGCGTTGAATATCACCGGAATTTCACGCCCGCCTAGGTAAGGAAGGTAGTCGGCCTCGCTGAAGCTGGGAGCTCCGGCAATAACAAAATGATAACCAGGAAACTTGTCTGCTGCCCTTATCATCTCCGGCAATACGCGGTCGAGCTCCTGCTTCCTGCTTCCCGGAAGCAGCGCTATCAAAGGCCTCACATCCAGGTCGTGGTTAACCTTAAACTGATCGTCAGGCTGATTAACGCTGATTGCATCAAGCAGCGGGTTCCCGATGTAGTCTACATCCATACCCCATTTCTTGTAGAAATCAACCTCGAAGGGCAGGATACAGAACATGCGGTCGACGTACTTTTTAATTTTCAGTACCCGCTTCTGGTTCCAGGCCCAAACCTTCGGAGAGATATAGTAGAATACCCTTATACCCTCCTTTTTGGCGAACTCAGCGATCTTCATGTTAAAGCCGGGGAAATCGATCAGGATGATCACATCCGGCTTAAAGTCCAGGATATCCTGCTTGGCCTTCTTTATATTTTTGAATATGGTGTTCAGGTTCGCAACTACCTCAACGAAGCCCATGAAAGCCATTTCCGAGTAGTGCTTGGACAGGCTCCCGCCCTCAGCCTGCATCAGATCACCGCCAAAAAACCGGAATTGCGCATCAGCATCTTCCTGCTTCAACGCCTTCATTAAATTGGATCCATGAAGATCCCCGGATGCTTCACCGGCTATGAGGTAGTATTTCATTGGCTATGGGATTTGGGATATGGGATTTGGGCTGTGGGATTTGGGCTATGGGCTGTGGGATGGGAGCTATGGGACTTTGAATCAGGATTAATCGTTTGCTATGTTCGCTTGCAAAAAGCTCATTGCTCGTGGCTCATTGCTCATTGCTCATAGCTCATTGCTCATAGCCCGTAGCTCACTTCTCATAGCTCCGAGCTAAAATCCCAGGTATTCAGTATCGGAATCGCATGATGCGCAGTCATATCAAATTGCACCGGAACTACGGATACATAACCATTATCAAGGGCCCATACGTCAGTATCTTCGCCATGATCGTTATTCTGGAAGATCCCTGTCAGCCAATAGTATTTACGTCTATGCGGATCAAGGCGCTCGTCAAATTCTTCGGTCCACTTTGCATTTGCCTGCCTGCAGATCTTAAGGCCTTTGATCGCATCGCCCTTGGGGAAGTTGACATTTAACAGAGTGCCGAGTCCGAGGCCATTCTTCAATACCTGTTTTGTGATAAGCTCGACATACTTTTTACAGTGACTGAAGTCAGCGTCCAGCTCAAAATCATCCAGCGAAAAGCCTATGGATGGTATGCTTTCGATGGCGCCTTCCACTGCGGCCGACATGGTGCCGGAATATAAAATGTTTATAGAATTATTCAGGCCGTGATTAATACCCGACACACACAGGTCCGGTTTCTTACCTTTAAATATCTTATTGACAGCCAGCTTTACACAATCAACCGGCGTCCCCGAGCACTTATACATTTCAACCCCTTCATAAAGGTCTACGCCATCCAGCCGCAGGGGTTTAGCTATCGTAATAGCATGGCCGGTTGCTGACTGCGGTCCATCGGGTGCCACAACAACAACATTGCCCAGTGTTTGCATCACCTCTATCAGCGCTTTGATACCGGGTGCTGTGATCCCGTCGTCATTTACTACGAGTATTGTCGGTTTGGTTTTGCTTTTCATTGAGACGAAAATACGGATTAGATGTGGGAAACGAGAAACCACGATAACTCATTTCCCACATCCATATCCCACTTACAAGCTTCTCAGCCAGTCGATCACGCCTTCGCGCGTTTTTCCCGTCTTCTTTTGTAATCTGCCGTAGAGTTCGTCATCCTTTCCCTCTTCGTATTTCAGATCGTCGTCAGTTAAATCGCCATAAGCCTGTTTAACTTTTCCCTTCATTTCGTTCCATTTTCCTTTCAATTCTAACTTGTCCATGGTGTTTAAGTGTTGGTTATGATCAAATAACCCGGATAAGGAGGAAATGTTTTTTGGGAGAGTCAGGAGCAAAGAGTCAAGAACCAGGAGTCACTAGTATCCGGTTAAAAGATTTTACTTTTCGCCCCAAAGGCAGTCGGATGCTTATAGTAATCGATATTTCCGACAAATCGACCCCAAAGGTGGTCGCATGTGAAGTTTTTAAACACATACGACCGCCTCCGGGGTCGGAAAGGCTTGAATGATTTCTTCTATAAACATGAGACCCCGTCCGAACGGTGTTCATCCCCGTCCGTATCGGCACGGGCGGACGGGCGGGCACCTTCGGGGTCAAGCCTGCTTTGTATTTATAGGTGAGCCTGCCTTTAAAAAACGGCAAAAAACATCCCATGCAGGGCGCAAAACATATTTTCGCTGTAAGCGCGGATAGTCCGCTTTGTGGAAAGTCTTTATTCTTTGCTCTTTACTCCCTGCTCCTTTTACAGCGCTCCGTTCTTAATCTCCTCAACCACACTCGGGTCGAGCAGTGTCGAAACATCGCCCAGGTTGGAGGTTTCACCCTCTGCGACCTTCCTGAGGATACGGCGCATGATCTTTCCTGATCTTGTTTTAGGCAGGCCGGAAACGAACTGTATCTTATCCGGTTTAGCGATAGCACCTATGATACGCGCAACGGTCTGTAAGATATCCTTACGGGTAAGGTCCTGGTCGTGCGTTGAGGTTCCAAGAATGACGTAGGCGTAGATCCCTTGTCCCTTAATATCATGAGGGTACCCTACTACTGCGCTTTCGATAACATCAGCGTGCATATTAATGGCATTTTCAACCTCGGCTGTACCAATACGGTGACCGGACACGTTGATTACATCATCCACACGACCGGTAATGCGGTAATAACCATCCTCATCCCTTAAACAGCCGTCGCCGGTAAAGTACATATTAGGATATGTTGCAAAGTAAGTGGTGCGGCAGCGCTCATGATCGCCCCAGGTGGTACGGATAACGCCAGGCCATGGGAACCTGATACACAAGTTTCCGCTAACATCGTTTCCTGTAAGCTCATTGCCATGCTCATCAACCAGTACCGGCTGGATACCCGGCAGGGGCAATGTTGCATAGCCCGGCTTGGTGGTAGTTACACCTGCTATCGGCGAGATCATGATACCGCTGTTCTCGGTCTGCCACCAGGTGTCTACGATCGGGCAGTTGCCCTTGCCAATATTTTCATTATACCAGTGCCAGGCCTCCTCATTGATTGGCTCCCCTACTGATCCCAGTTTTTTAAGCGAACTAAGATCCTTTCCCTTTAGAGGCTCATCGCCAAAGCTCATTAAAGAACGGATGGCTGTAGGGGCAGTATATAGAATATTTACTTTGAATTTGTCGACAATATCCCAAAACCGTCCTGCGTCAGGGTAGGTAGGTACGCCCTCGAACATCAGTGAAGTAGCACCCTGTGAAAGCGGCCCGTAAACGATGTAAGAGTGACCGGTGATCCAGCCGATATCGGCAGTGCAGAAATGCACTTCGCCCGGCTCATACTGGAATACCGTTTTGAAAGTATACCCGGTGTAGACCATGTAACCGCCGCAGGTATGTACAACACCCTTTGGCTTGCCGGTTGACCCGGATGTATACAATATAAATAAAGGATCTTCAGCATCCATAGACTCAGCCTCGCAAACAGGGTTGCCCTGGGTCTCTACCTTTTTAATTTCATCTTCCCACCATACATCACGGCCCTTGATCATCGAAACCGGTGTGCGTGTGCGGGTAAGTACGATGATCTTCTCAACAGATTTACACTGAACAATAGCATCATCTATGATACTTTTCAATGGAATATCCTTTGCTCCCCTGAATCCGCCGTCGGCAGTGATAACCAGGCTGCATTCAGCGTCATTGATCCTGTCGGCGATAGACTGTGCAGAGAAACCGCCGAACACTACTGAGTGAATGGCGCCGATCCGCGCGCAGGCCAGAACAGCTATTGCAAGCTCCGGAACCATAGGCATATAGATACATATCCTGTCGCCTTTCTTCGCGCCGTTATTCTTTAACGCATTAGCAAACTGGCATACTTTGAAGTGAAGCTCTTTATAAGTGAATCTTCTGTAGTGTTCTTCTGTGTCGTTCGGCTCCCAGATCAGCGCTGTTTTATCACCGTCCTTTTCAAGGTGGCGGTCCAGGCAATTTTCGGTGATGTTTAACCGGGCGCCTTTAAACCATTGCACATTAGGTTCTGTAAAGTTCCACTCCAATACCTTATCCCATTTCTTTTTCCACAGAAAGGTATCAGCTATCCCAGCCCAGAAATTTTCAGGCTCGGCCACACTGTAGTCATACACACGTTTGTAATCGTCAAAAGAATTAATACGAAGATCCATTTTCATTTAAAATATAGTTTGCTTTAATCCCGCATCTATGGGATGAAGTCCCCCCGGATAATTATCCGGGGGGTCTATCGAGAGATCCCTGCCGCAGCTGGCCGGCCTTTGAGCCTGATTCTCACGACGGTTTTAAAGTTTGTGCGGTAAAAATAGTTTTCTAAAGTATAGGATACAAGGGCAAGGGCTAATATAGTGTATAACATTTGTGACGGGCCGGGAAATTGATTTCCTGTAGCGTGTACGTACACCAAAATAATTTAACGTCGCTTTTTAATTTGCAGTCGTTTTGCGTGACTTTATTGCTTGGGACTTTTGAGGAGGAGATTGTAAAACAATATAAAATAAAGATATACATAGCTGGGATAAGAAGAATGGAACTGGTGTAGAGAAAACGATGCTATTTTCTTTTGGAAAGCAGAGCCTGTGTTTCATTGAAACGATAGCCCTGCTCTGCGCAGTAGTTTGGCCATCCAATTTCTCTTTTAAATCGATTTGCGTATTGGCCAAAGCTACCTGCTGCGATCAGGTTTAACTCGGTGAGAGCATTGCTGCTATTAAAGCGAGTATCGGACCCGGTACGTTTGCAACCCTCCATAGCAGCACCATCCCTGCCATCTAAACCGTGACGAAGCGGCAGCTTTTTGCATCCTGAAATCTTCTTATTTAAAACACCTGCAAAGCAAAAACTACAGCGTAGCAACGGACTATCGTTAATCAATGCTTCTGCCCCTGCTTTCCAAAAAAAAACACGTCCTGGTAAATGCAACATTTTATGACAGATTCGCTGACTCCGAAGGAGTCAAATGTTTATGGAAAATTATTTAGTGCGTTTTTCCGACCCCTACGGGGTCGGTTACACACCTGATACCGAAAACTTTCATCTTCCGGCTTTCACTTTTCACCTTTCACCTTTCCCCTCCGCCCTATGCTTCGTCCGGCGCATCACCTCCCACTTTCAACTTTATCCAAAAAACGTTTGCGTATCTAATTTTTTCTCCCGATATTTGCAAACTCTTTAGAGAATTAGACTAATAATAAAAGATACACTTAGAGTCATGTCGAGAATTTGTGATTTAACCGGGAAAATGGCGATGAACGGTTTTAACGTTTCTAATTCGAACGTAAAAACCAAACGTAAGTTTTACCCTAACCTGCATGTAAAGAAATTTTACATCCCAGAAGAAGACAGATGGATCACGTTGAAAGTTTCTACTTCAGCGATCAAAACCATCAGTAAAAATGGCATCACTGCCGTAATTAATAAGTTCCTTAAGAAAGGTTATATATAAGTTGTACGCATTACGTTATACGTTGTACGTCTGGACGTAAAACATATAACGGAGAACTTACAACTCAAAAAACAATACAATGGCTAAGAAAGGTAATAGAGTTCAGGTGATTTTAGAATGTACCGAGCACAAAGAAAGTGGCATGGCTGGAATGTCTCGTTACGTTACAACAAAAAACAAGAAAAACACCACTGAGCGTTTAGAATTAAAGAAATTTAATCCTGTTCTGAGAAAGGTGACTGTTCACAAAGAAATTAAGTAAGTTATAAGTAATACGTTATACGTTTTAAGTCAGAACTCTTTCCGAGTACCTAAAGCCTAAAACCTATAGCCTATAACCACTCAAAAAGATAAAAAATGGCAAAGAAAGTAGTTGCAACCCTGAAGACCGGCGCTGGTAAAGAATATTCAAAAGTGATCACTATGACTAAGTCCCCAAAATCCGGTGCTTATTCATTTAAAGAACTTATCGTTCACAACGATCACGTGAAGGATGCTATCAACGCGTCTAAAAGCGGTCAATAATTAATAATGAACTTTTAGAGAAGCCGCCCACGTTTAATCGTTGGGGGGCTTTTTTGTTGGAGCCAGATAGTAATCGGTGATCAGTAATCGGTAATCGGTGCACGGCGTACACAACGCCGTTTTTAGTTTGTGGCGCTATGCGATACGCACCTGATCACTGATTACCGATCACTGATTACCGCTACAAACGAAATAGGAAAATAAAAACGTAAAAAGAATACCTCGGTACCTAATAAAAACTCCCATGGGATTATTCGATTTTTTCAAAAAGAAAGAAAACAATGTTGAGGAGCAGGCTGCTCTCGACAAGGGGCTGGAGAAATCCAGGGAAGGCCTGTTTTCAAAGATCACCAAAGCTGTTGCCGGGAAGTCGACAGTTGACGAGGATGTGCTGGATGAACTGGAAGAAACTCTTGTCACCTCTGACGTAGGTGTTCAAACCACCCTGAAGATCATTTCGAGGATCGAGGCAAGGGTTGCGCGCGATAAATATGTAAATACCTCCGAGCTCAATGAGATCCTGCGGGGAGAAATTCAGAACCTGCTTTCCGAAAATAACAGCAATGATTTCAGGAATTTTGAATATGGCGACCATAAGCCTTATGTGATCATGGTTGTCGGAGTGAACGGCGTTGGTAAGACCACCACGATAGGTAAGCTGGCCAATAAATTAAAACTTGCCGGCAATAAGGTAGTGCTTGGCGCTGCCGATACGTTCAGGGCAGCTGCGGTAGATCAGATCAAACTTTGGGCAGAGCGCGTGGGCGTGAGGATCGTTGCGCAGCCGATGGGCTCCGATCCTGCATCAGTAGCTTTCGATACTTTGCAGTCGGCCGTAGCAAATGGCGATGATGTGGCTATTATCGACACCGCCGGCCGTCTTCATAATAAAATTGCCCTGATGAACGAGCTGACCAAGATCAAACAGGTAATGCAGAAAGTGGTTCCGGGAGCGCCCCATGAAATATTACTGGTATTAGATGCTTCCACCGGCCAGAATGCAATAGAACAGTGCAAGCAGTTTACGCAGGCTACTGAAGTAAATGCCCTGGCGTTAACCAAACTTGACGGTACGGCAAAAGGCGGGGTGGTGATTGGGATCTCTGATCAGTTCAAGATCCCGGTGAAATATATTGGTGTTGGAGAAGGGATAGACCACCTTCAACTATTTAACAAGAAGGAGTTTGTCGACTCGCTTTTTAAGTAAGGGGAACGAAGATAATGAAAACGAAGATCAGCAATGCAGCGCCGGCGACCAAGCCGAGGGTGAATGTGATAACCCTCGGATGTTCGAAGAACATTCATGACTCAGAGGTCCTGATGGGACAGCTGCGGGGGAATCAGATGAATGTGATCCATGAAGCTGAGAAATTGAATAACGATGATATTGTAGTGATCAATACCTGCGGCTTCATAGACAATGCCAAGCAGGAATCGATTGATACGATACTGCAATACAGCCAGTTAAAGGACGAAGGTAAGGTGGGAAAAGTTATTGTTACGGGATGCCTTTCCGAGCGTTATAAACCTGAGCTGGAAGCGGAGATAACGAACGTTGATTCTTACTTCGGGACGAATGACCTGCAAAACCTGCTGGGTTCTATTGGGGCCGACTATAAGCATGAGCTGGTAGGCGAGCGTTTACTAACCACCCCCTCCCACTTTTCATATTTCAAAATTGCCGAGGGTTGCAACAGGCCGTGTTCTTTTTGTGCTATACCCTTAATGCGCGGCAAGCACGTTTCTAAACCCATCGACGAACTGGTTAAAGAAGCTAAATTCCTGGCAAGCAATGGAACCAAAGAATTAATTCTGATTGCCCAGGATCTTACTTATTATGGCCTGGACCTTTACAGCAAACGTAACCTGGCCGACCTGCTTCGCAACCTGTCTGACGTAAATGGCATCGAATGGATACGGCTGCAGTATGCTTACCCTTCCGGATTCCCAATGGATATCCTGGACGTAATGAACGAGCGCGAAAATATTTGTAATTATCTCGACATGCCTTTGCAGCACATCACTGACAGTATGCTGGGTTCCATGCGCCGGGGAATTAACAAGGAGAAAACCATTGATCTGGTCAATAAGATCAGGGATAAGGTTCCGGGCATCGCATTGCGTACCACGCTGATCTGCGGATATCCTGGTGAAACGGAACAGGATTTTCAGGAAATGAAAGACTGGGTAGAAGAAACGAGGTTCGAGCGGCTCGGATGCTTTACGTATTCGCATGAAGAAAAAACACACGCCCATCTGCTAAACGATGACGTTCCGGAAGAGGTTAAACAGGAGCGCGTTGATGCCATAATGGAAATTCAGCAGGGAATTTCTTATGAAAAGAACCAGCAAAAAGTCGGACAGACATATAAAGTCCTGATAGACAAAAAGGACGGTGACTTCTTTATAGGGCGCACGGAATTCGACTCTCCGGAGGTTGATAATGAGGTTCTGCTTGATGCGTCGACAGATTATGCCACGCCGGGCAGCTTTGTAAATGTACAGATTGACCGGGCTGAGGATTTTGATCTGTACGGACGGAGAGTGTAACATAGTCAAACGCCTATTTAGAGGGCGCAAAGGTTTTCGCAAAGGACGCGAAGTTAACACGACAACCAAGCTTTGCGCCTTCTGCGTGTACTTTGCGGTCTTTGCGTTTAAAATCGTATGCAAGACGCGAAATCTATAGTTAAATTGTCAAATAATCGATACTACTGATGGAATTCACCAAATTCAGCTAATTTCGTTTCTTAATGAAGGCAAATTATCTTGATTACAGCGAAACAAATAGTTTCTCACCGGCAATAATTCGCTACCTGGAAAACGATCCTGATCTTGAGCCTTTTTGTAGTTTCAGGGCAGACATAGACGGATTCAGGAAACTGATTGAAAAGAAAGCAGATAAAGCCGACCGCGAGCTTCTTGTCACTGTTCTTAAAGAACAATACGCAAGACTTAAACAAAACCCTAACGAGGCTGTCGTTAGGAACATCAACCTCCTTCAACAAAAAGAAACTTTCACTGTAACAACGGGCCACCAACTCAATCTTTTTACGGGCCCGCTATACTTCATTTTCAAGATTGTCACTGCCATAAACCTGGCCAGGGAATTAAAAGCCAGCTTCCCGGACAAGAATTTCGTCCCTGTTTATTGGATGGCTTCGGAGGATCATGATTTTGCTGAGATCAACCATACCTATATTTCGGGGAAAAAGATAATCTGGGAGACGGAGACTGCCGGGGCAACCGGCAGGATTGATATCAAAGGAATCCAGAAAACGCTCAGGGATTATACCGGAACCCTGGGAATATCTGAAAACGCTGCGGAACTTAGCAGCCTGATGAGCGCCGCCTACCTCGAAAATCCGAATCTCGGTGATGCCACGCGATCGGTGGTCAACACTCTTTTTGAGGAGTACGGCCTTATCATTCTGGACGCCGACGATGCCCGGCTAAAAAAGGAATTCTCGGCTGTGATGCGCGACGATATTATCGGTCGGCACAGCTTTAAAAATATCGCCGCCACCAGTAAACAGCTTGAGGGTCTCGAAATACCGGTACAGGTAAATCCCCGGGAGATCAATTTCTTTTACCTGGATAATGACCTCCGCGAACGCATTGTTTTTGAGAGCAATGGATACGAGGTGTTAAATACAAGTATCCGGTTTACAGAAGATGAACTTCGCCGCGAAATTGAGACTCATCCTGAAAGGTTTAGTCCCAACGTCGTCATGCGCCCGCTTTACCAGGAGATAATACTCCCGAATCTCGCCTATATAGGCGGTGGAGCTGAAATTGTTTACTGGCTGCAGCTGAAGCAAAATTTTGATTTCTATGGGATTGACTTCCCGGTTCTGCTGCTCCGGAATTCCGCGATCATCACTTCAGGCAACCTCAGTGGTAAACTTGCCAGGCTCGACCTCAGCCTCCCTGATATATTTGAGAACACTGAAAAGCTGCGTAAACAATGGGTTTCAGACCATTCTGGTCACACGCTCAATCTCAATGACGAACTCCAGGAATTGAACAACATCTTTGAGAAGATTAAGCTCAGGGCTCATAAAATAGATCCCACCCTGGGGCCAAGCTCAGAAGCCGTTAATGCCCGCTTGCAGAAAGCGGTGAAGAACCTTGAGGGGAAGCTGATGAAAGCCGAGAAGCGTAACTTTAGTGACGCGCTCGCCCAGATCGATTCACTGAAAGATAAGCTATTTCCACGGGGTGGCCTTCAGGAGCGGACGGAGAATTTCGGTCTCTTTTATGTTAAATATGGCCGGGCATTCATCGACATGCTTATTGAAAATTTTAAGCCTCTCGACAGGAAATTCACCATTTTAGAAGATTAACATTCATGGCTTACAAGGTTTTCGCTGAAGATCAGCTTCGCGGGTTCACGGTTTCAGTTTTCGAGAAGATGGGTTGTTCTCCCCAGCATGCAGCCCTTGCGGCAGATGTGCTTCTCAAATCGGATCTCCGCGGAATTGATTCTCACGGAGTTGCGCGCTTAAGCGGGTATGTGAGGCTATGGGAGAAAAAGAGAATAAATACCACGCCCAGCATCCGGGTGGTGCATGAAACTCCTACAACAGCCACAGTTGATGGCGACGCAGGGCTTGGGCTCGTTGTTGCGCCATTCGCTATGAAGGTTGCTATCGAGAAGGCAGAGAAGTATGGTTCCGGATGGGTGTCGGTAAAAAACTCTAACCACTTCGGTATAGCGGGCTATCATACCATGCTTGCCCTGGAAAAAGACATGATCGGCTTTGCCATGACCAATGCCAGTCCGCTTGTTGCGCCCACCTTTGCCAATGAACGGATGCTGGGGACCAACCCCATGTGCTACGCTTTCCCGGCGGGTAAGTATCCCCCGGTAATTGTTGACATGGCTACTTCAGCTGCCGCCAATGGCAAGCTCGAAATTGCGCAACGTTCGGGCAAGCCTGTTCCGGACGGGTGGATCCAGGATAAGGACGGGAATCCGTCTACTGATCCGCATGAGCTAAAAAAAGGAGGCTCGCTGTTAACGCTTGGGGGCGACCGTGATCATGGCAGCCACAAAGGCTTCGGACTGAGCGCTACGGTCGACATTCTTTCAGCCGTATTATCGGGCGCTAACTACGGTCCCTGGGTACCCCCATTTGTTGCCTTCCTCGAACCTTCCGCAAATCCTGTTGGCGAAGGCATCGGCCATTTCCTTGGCGCTATGAGGGTGGATGGCTTCAGACCGGTTGATGAGTTCAAATCTCACCTTGACAATTGGATCGAACGCTTTAAATCAGCAGTCCCTGTTTCAGAAGATCAGGGCGTTATCATCCCGGGGGAACCTGAGCTTTTAGCCGAACGGGAGAGGAAAGTGTCGGGGATTCCGATTATTGATGCAGTTTGCGGGGATTTGGATGAGCTTGCTGCGAGATTTGGTATCGGAGGTCTATAATGGGCTGTGATCTGTGAGCTATCAGCTGTGAGCTATCAGCTTCTAACCGCTCGGAAAGGATGTCGGAAATCCCTAGCTCATTGCTCACAGCTGATCGCTGATCGCTCCCCGTTAAAATAATGTTAAACCCATCTTCGTTTCTCTTTTAAAACATCATTTGCGTTATATTAGCACTATATCATACTTATCTGCTGCATGAGACTTTTACGCTTCCTTTTCATCACCGTTTTGGGCCTCTTTCAGGTTGGCTTGTCATATTCACAGGATACCATCAGCCTGAATACCATCGTTGAAAGAAACCAAAAATTGATCGATGAGTATCCAACAGAAAAAGTTTATCTGCATTTTGACAAACCGTATTATGCGGTGGGCGATACCATCTGGTTCAAAGCCTATCTTGCTTCGGGCCAGGACCAGCCTTCAGATCTCAGCAAGGTAGTTTATGTAGATCTGATCTCAGACAAAGATACCGTGGTCAGGGCTATGCGCCTGCCGGTGGTCAATACATCGGCTTACGGCAGCTTAACGCTCGACCCTCTGGTATATAAAGCCGGTAATTACCGTGTCAGGGCCTATACTTATTGGATGCTTAACAGTGACGAGGCTTCTTTTTTCTATAAAAATATTCAGATTGGTAACGCGATCAACAGGAAGGTAATTACCAATATTTCCATAAAGGGTGATGAAACAGGCGGAACGCCGAAAGTGAACGTTCAGATCTTATTTAAAGGCCCTGACGGGAGCCCGCTAAGGAACAGCCGCGTTTCCTGGCGACTGCTGTCTAACTTCGATGAAATCTCTAAAGGGCGGGAGAACACGGATGACCACGGCGTATTGACACTTTCCCTGACAGCCAACCAGAAGGCCGCATTCGATGCGGGCATGCTGGAAACTATACTCGAGACCGCTGATGCAAAACAGATCACATCGACGTTTCCCCTGAAAAACGCATTTTCGGATGCCGATATTCAGTTCTTCCCCGAGGGAGGCGATCTGGTGGAGAATGTCAGAAGCAAGGTTGCTTTTAAGGCAGTCGGACAAAAAGGAAACGGCCTGCGTGTTAAGGGCGAAATTGTTGATAATACCGGTAAGGTGATCACCCCGCTTGAATCTCAGCACCTTGGAATGGGGGTTGTCGCATTTTTGCCCGAACCAGGACATACTTATAAAGCGAATGTGACATTCTCAAACGGTGTAAAAAAGACAATTGCATTGCCTGCGGCAAAATCATCAGGTATCGCCTTATCGGTCACAAATACCGACCCAGCCGATATGGTGCTGCGTATCACAGCTAATCCCAATTACTTCTCGGCCAACCAAAACAAGAATTATTATATAGTTGCGCGGAGCAAGGGAGTAATCTGTTACGCTGCAAAGGCAACGCTGACAGCCCCCACGTTTACTGCTTCCATACCAAGGGATAAATTCCCGACCGGCATTGCCCAGGTTACTTTATTCACTTCGGCCGGGGAACCCCTGGTGGAGCGGCTGGCCTTCATTAATCACGGTAATACTCTTAGCCTGGCCGTGAACAGCGATAAAAAGACATACGGCTCAAGGCAGCCGGTAAAAATGAGCGTGACTGCGAAAACTAACAACCAGCCCATACAAGGTAATTTCTCCGTTTCCGTTGTTAATGAGACCAGGGTGCCTTTCAGTGAAGATTCCGAAACTACTATACTCAGCACTTTCTTGTTGTCGACAGAGCTTGCAGGCTATATCGAAGATCCAAACTATTACTTTAACCAGCCTAATGAGAAGAAGAAGTCTGATCTTGATGTTTTGATGCTGACCCAGGGTTACAGGAAATTTGACTATAAAAACATCATCGCCGGAAAGGCGCCTGCAATAAGCTTTCTTCCGGAACAGGGGATAGAATTTTCAGGCACACTAAGAAGCGCTAACGGTATGCCTGTTTCAAAAGGGACCTTAAAACTCGTTGTGCCGAAAAACAGGTTCTATGCAGAGACGACTACGGATGTTAACGGAGTGTTCAGATTCAAGAATGTGGTCGTCCCAGACTCAGCAGAAGCATCTATAACGGCAAGAACCTCGACAGGTTCAAAAAACATGATGATCATGCTTGACGGATCTGCCTTTCCAGCTATCATAAAAAATGTCAATGCTCCTGACGAGACGCTGAACATAGACAGTATACTTGATCCCTATCTTCAAAATAGCGAGCGACAGTACAGGCTGGCTACCCAGATGCTTCAGGAAGTGGTTGTGAAAGCCGCACCGGTCAAAAAAGCCAGCCATACTGATTATCCGGCATTGACCGGCTTAAGTATGCTCGCCGACCATACGATAGATACTGAACGGTTTAAGGGCTGCAATGTAATGATCAGCTGCCTGCAGGGAGCTGCAATGGGTCTTACTTTTGCCGACAACAATTTCTTCGTTACCCGCGTTTACAACAGCGGCCTTCGGGTGCCGGTGGCTATTTTCTTAGACGGGATGCAAATCGAACCTACCTTCCTCAACAATATCGTTCCCGCGGACGTAGAAAGTGTCGAGATCTTCCTGAAGGATGACTTAGGCCTGGTTAACCGCGCATATGGCACGAACGGGGTTTTATCTATTTATACTAAGAAGGATGTTAAAAAGGCTGTGACGGCAGATGACCTTAAGAAATTATTCCCTCCGAACAACGTGTTGACCTTTACCCCTCAGGGTTTCATCAAGAGCCGCGAATTCTACTCGCCTAAATATGCCACCCCCGAAAGCCGGACCGCTGGTTCAGACCTCCGCACAACGATCTACTGGAATCCCAAGATCTTTACGGATCAGAACGGAAATATGGCGTTCGACTTCTATACCGGCGACAATAAAGGGACGTATAAGGCTACGGTTGAAGGGACCGATATCGATGGGAATTTAGCCCGGTTTATTTACCGGTATAAGGTTGAGTAGTCCTTGAAGAAGTGATCGGTGTGAAGGGGAGGCCAGCAATCAACGTGAAACAGTGACCTGTAATCAGTGACCTGACGACCGATCGCACCCGATTACCGATTACCGATTACCGATTACTGATCACTGATTAGTGATTAGTGATTAGTGATTAGTGATTACTGATCACTCCTAATGTATCCCTCCCAATATCCGGCTCCACCTGATCTTATCAAAGAATGTCCCGTTGGCGTCCCAGCTCATCCATACGAATAAAGCCTTTCCTACGATATGGTCTTCCGGGACAAATCCCCAGTAACGCGAATCCAGTGAGTTATCACGATTATCGCCCATCATCCAGTAGTAATTCATTTTAAAGGTATAGCTGTTCGTTTTCTTTCCATTGATGATAAAGTCGTTTCCCGAGCGCTCCACCTTGTTCCCTTCATAAAGCGTAATACTGCGTTCGTACAGGGGATAATTGGTGCTATCCAGCTTCACAGTCCACCCTTCCTTAGGGATGATTATCGGTCCTGAATTGTCTGCCGACCAGTTAAAAGCAGGATGGTGCGGAAATATCTGGCGGTCTGCTGCACCTATATATTTCTGCACCGACTTAACATTACTCCATTTCCTTACTGTTTCCGCGTCTGCTGCTGTCATATTGAAGAAGTATTCGTCAGCCGCAGAACGCTGCGCTTCGATCTTCATATCTTCAAGGGTCTGTGGATTAAATTCAGAACCATCGGATTGGACCTTGTAATACTTCTCTCCAAACTCAGGTACTTCAGCAGGCTTGCTGTTGACCATAACCTGCGCATTAACGATCTGCACCGTATCTCCGCCGATGGCGAGGCAGCGCTTTATGTAATTCTCGCGCTTATCAACCGGACGTGAAAGCGGCGCATCAGCATCCATCGGGTAATTGAATACCACCACATCATTGCGTTTTATGCTTCCAAGGCCTGGCAAACGCCTGTACTTCCACTGGATACCATCATAGTAGGCTTTTGTCCCCGTAATCGGCATGGTATGATGTGCAAACGGAAAAGATATCGGTGTGATAGGCAGCCGTGCACCATAATTTACTTTACTGACAAACAGAAAATCGCCGACAAGCAGTGTTTTTTCCATTGAACCGGTTGGAATAGTGTAAGCTTCGATAAAAAGTCCGCGGATCAAAGTGGCCGCAATAACAGCAAATAATATTGCATCGAACCACTCCCTTCCTGCACTTTTCTTAACTTTCTTTTTCTTGTTTTCCTCAGATTTATCTTTATTCCAAAACTTCCAGTTCATATTGTTATTTATAACAAAAAATTAAACGCTAAAATCAAACATATCCGTGATATTAAAAAATCCGGTTTTATCATGTACCCATTCGGCTGCTAAAACCGCCCCAAGAGCAAAGCCTGCCCTGCTGTGCGCTGCATGCTTGAACTCAATTTCATCCACTTCCGAACTGTAAATGACCGTATGTGTGCCGGGCACATCCTCAATACGGTGCGACTCGATCAGTAACTGATCTGGCTTGGTGATCAACTCCTCCCCCGATCCGATAAGCTCATTAACCCATTCACTTTTCCGGTCAAGTTCACCCAGGATGCCTTCTGCGATACTCATCGCCGTACCACTTGGCGAATCAAGCTTCTCCGTATGATGGATTTCGTCTACCTGCACCTCGTACTGAGGGTAGCGGTTCATGATCTTCGCAAGGACCTTGTTCACGAAGAAGAACACGTTGACCCCAACACTAAAGTTTGAGCCATATAACAATGTATTGCTTCCTTCGATGCATTGATCTTTGACCTCCTGTAAGCGGCCATACCAGCCGGTAGTTCCTACAACGATAGGTACGCCGGCGTCAAAGCAGGTATTTATGTTGGTCATTACAGAATCAGGCGTACTGAAATCTATAGCGACATCGGCTTTTCTAAGATTCGGGACATTTAAGTCGTCCAAATTATCAATATTAACTTTTAACACAACTTCGTGCCCGCGCTCGCTGGCAAACTCTTCGATTATCCTTCCCATCTTCCCGTACCCCAAAATAGCTATTTTCATCTTATAAAGTTTGATATCCTGTTTATAGAAATGTTACAAAGACAACTTAACCCTGAATCCGACAGTGGTTGCCGACGGTGTATGCGCATTATAAATTGTGCCGGGTTGAATAAAAGGGTCAACTTTCAGCGACAGATCGTTTGAGACGTCAAACCTGAAGAACTTGGCGTCGACATAAGCATCTATGATCTGCACTGCGTAGAAAGCAACGCCGGCAAGTATGGATAGATCGCGCGACCTCCGGTAGTCATCCTTTATTCCGATTATCCCTTCATTAGAGTAGCCCACCCAGTCGGGATTCGCCTTAGTGGGGTCGTCCTGCCTATACTGGGCCTCTTTCAGGAAAATTTTATAATATCTTTGATTGAACTCATAAACAAGGCCAATTCCCACGAAACCACCGTAGACAAGGGGAACCTTCCACCAGCGCTTATTGTAGATCTGTCCGAGTCCGGGGACTATAGCCGATCTCCTGGCAGCGATCCGCGGCCTTGCTTCATCCGCAAGCCGGGCCGAGTCTTTGACAACTCCGTCGGAAGTAACCTGCTGGCCGGTTGCCTTTTTTGAGGGAATAGAATCAGTATTCTGGGCAAAAGCTTCTGTCTGCGCCGAAAGACACAAGAAAAATAATAAGCTAAGCCATTTACCAATCATTACCAGTCGAGCATTTCCAGGATCCGGTTCAGGTCGTCATCCGACATAAACCCGATTTCAATAGAACCCGCGTTCTTGTCTTTTAGTTTTAACTTAACGTTTGTGCCGAATTTCGATGCAAGATCGTCCTGGATCTTCATATATTGAAACGAGATCCCGTCCTTCTTTACTGAGGAGGCTTTTGGTTTGCCCGACTTCTCGATCTGCCGTACTAATTCTTCGACCTTTCTAACCGAAAGCCCGCGGTTTATGATCTCCTGGAAGATATACAACTGTTGGTCAGGGTTCTCAACCGATATAAGGGCGCGTGCATGCCCCATAGATATCTCTTTGTCGCGAATAGCTGCCTGTATTGCAGGCGGGAGCTTGAGAAGACGGAGGTAGTTTGTAATCGTTGAACGGTTCTTGCTGACCCTGCTGCCCAATTCTTCCTGTTTCAGGTCGCACTCATCGATCATCCGCTGAAAGCTAAGGGCCACCTCTATTGCATTCAGGTTTTCACGCTGAATATTTTCGATAAGCGCCATCTCCAGCATCTGCTGGTCATTTGCAGTACGGACATAAGCAGGTATTTCCGTCAGGCCGGCAAGTTTTGAAGCGCGTAAACGCCGTTCGCCTGATATCAGCTGGTAGGAATTCTGCCCGGACTGCCGTACGGTTATGGGCTGGATAAGACCCTGGAGTTTAATTGAGTCCGCCAGCTCGTGTAAGGCTTCAGGATCAAAATCAGTCCGGGGCTGAAAAGGGTTTACCGTAACCTGGCTTATCTTAACAAAACTAATAGATCCCAAAGAAGTGCTTTCACTGCTGATCTGCTGCTTCCTCTCGGTTTCCGGCAGGTCTGAATCATCCAATAATGCACGTAGTCCTTTTCCCAGTCCTGTTTTCTTCTGATGGATCATAAAATAATTATACTAATGCTTCCTTTTCGGCTTCTTCACTTGACAATAATCCATTTTTACGGATGATCTCGCGGGCCAGATTGAGATAATTGATCGCTCCTTTACAATTTGCATCATGCATGATCACGGAGATACCATAGCTTGGCGCCTCGCTTAGACGCGTATTGCGCTGGATTATCGTATCGAACACCAGGTCCTGGAAGTGGGTTTTCACCTCTTCTACAACCTGGTTTGACAAACGCAGGCGGACATCATACATCGTAAGAAGGATACCTTCTATCTGCAATTCGGTATTTAAACGGTTTTGAACGATTTTGATTGTGTTTAACAGCTTTCCGAGGCCTTCAAGTGCGAAATACTCGCATTGTACCGGGATTATAACGGAATCTGCCGCCGTAAGGGCGTTTATGGTGATCAACCCGAGTGAGGGTGAGCAATCTATAATGATAAAATCGTAGTTATCACGGATCCTGTCGAGCACCGCCTTCATCTTATATTCGCGGTTTGTCAGGTTGATCATTTCTATCTCAGCACCCACAAGATCGATATGAGCAGGCAGCAGATCCAGGTTTGGGGTATCCGTACTTTGTATCGCATCAGCAGGGTCTATCTCATTGATGATACACTCGTAAATACTTGATTTTATTGTACGCGGATCGTACCCAATACCAGAGGTTGAGTTGGCCTGCGGATCTGCATCCACCAACAAAGTACGATACTCAAGCACAGCCAGACTGGCAGCCAAATTTATGGAAGAAGTCGTTTTCCCAACTCCACCTTTTTGGTTAGCTAACGCGATGATTTTACCCATATAATAGAAGATAATTACAAATAACTGATATTAAGTAGACCAAAAAATATGGTTAAAGCACTAAAAAAGACTACTTTTGATACGTTTGAATGGCTTTTTACCAAGGACTAAAGATAGCAAACTTATGACTATTTAACCTGCGGGGCGATTTTCGTTTTGCACATCTTATCAACAAAAATGATCACCATAATTTCAGGGACAAACCGCGAAGGGAGTTATACGTTACGGCTGTCTGAATATTACCAGCGCCAATTAACCGCCAAAGGTTATGAGGCCGACCTGCTCTCTCTTACCGACCTGCCCCACCACCTGATTGGCACCGACCTGTACGGTCAGCGCAGCGAGGCATTCCAGCCGATCCAGGACAAGGTTAGCCTGACCAGCAAATTCCTCTTTATTTTTCCCGAGTACAATGGGGGCTTCCCGGGTATCCTGAAAACTTTTGTGGATGCCTGCAAGTTCCCGGAAAGCTTTTACGGCAAAAAGGCCGCCCTCGTAGGATTATCATCAGGGAAATACGGCAATGTACGGGGCGTGGATCATTTCACGGGGATCTGTCATTACGTGAACATGCACGTCTTACCGCTGAGGATACACATCCCGGCTATTCATAAAGAATTAGATGAAAACGGGGATCTTTTTAAAGAAGACACCATCCGGTTTACCAATCAGCAGATCGATCAGTTCATTGCCTTTTAGGGACATTAAACGGCTAAAGCAGATACTTCCCAGGGACCTGGAAGGGTTCTGGAAGGGCTCTTGTTGGGCGATTATTGGGCTAAAGGGGTCAAAAACGCGGTTTTCGCCCAACAAGACCCCTGGAAGAGCCCTACAAAACCCCTTTTTTAGACCATTTGCCGATCTGGTATAAAACAGCTTTTCATATCTCCCTCTTCATCCCTCCGGCTTTAAGCCATCAGGCCAGGTTGAATTTAATCCAGCCCTCTCCTTCATAACCAAAAACAAACTGCTTCGGGTTGATGATCTCAGCGAGGATCTCGATGCTATCTGTTAACCTGGGACCAGAGCGGTTGAAATACTGGTTACCATCAGCAATATAGACCCGGTTGTTCTTCACCGCTTTAAGATCTTGCCAGCCCGGAAGATCCAGTAAGAGGCTAATTTCCTGCAGGGTTCGTGGTATTGAAAACCCACAGGGCATGACAATAATTATCTCCGGATCGGAATTGGCGACGTCAACAAAATCAACAAATGGAGAATGCTTGCCATTGACAGCAAGCAGCAGCTCACCCCCGGCAACCTCCACCAGTTCGGGCGTCCAGTTTCCGGCTATCATCAGTGGTGCCAGCCATTCGATACAGGCAACGCGTGGCTTTTCGGAAATAAATTTAAGCTTATGGCGAATAATATCTATTCTTTCGCCGGCCCGTTCGAGGAGATCGTCTGCACGCTCGCTCACTCCAAAGACCGCCGCTATATTTTTAATATCGTTGTAAACATCTCCAAGCACATTTGGCTCCAGGGAGATTATCCGGCATTCTTTATCAAGCAGGCCTTCAAGTGCCGCTTCCACGTCCTTTAGGCTTACCGCGCAAACCTCGCATTGGGCCTGGGTAATGATCACATCGGGATCCAACCGGCGGATCATCTCTCTATCGATCGTATAGATTGACAGAGCATCGCTAAGTATCTCTTTCACCTGTCTGTCGATTTCCTGACTGTCAGACCCCGAAATAAATTTAGCGGATGAGCATACGGGGAGCTCCCTTATGCTTTCCGGGAAATCACATTCGTGCGAGCGGCCAATAAGCTGGCTTTCCAGGCCAAGCGCACAAATAATTTCGGTAGCAGCGGGCAAGAGGGAAATAACTTTCAGATCAGCCATAGTATAGATTTCGGCAAATGTACATAAACCCCTTCTCAACAAAAAAACTCCATCAATTCTGATAGAGTTTCTCTTTTGTCTTTACTCTTTATTCTTTGCTCCTGACTCTTACTGATTTCCTGTATTCTGCTCGTTCTGCTTCAAATCGTCATTTGTTACACCGCGTTTCTTACGGGGGGCTTGCATGGTCATCTTTCCGAAACGATAGCTGAAGCTCATTCCGAATGACCTGAATGGAAGGGAGAAATTGCTTGTCTGTGTAAAATCAGTTCCGCTAATGTTCTGACGGAAGTTCTTATTCTCATTAAACGGATCGATCACCGTCAGGCCAATACTGCCCTTTTTTGCAAGAATCTCTTTTTTCAAACCCAGGTTCCACATATTGAACGATGGATTTCTGCCCTGCGAGGTGCGGCGCGGCGAGTTGGTGATGAGGAATGTTTCAAACGTCAGACCTTTTGGAAAAGCGTATGAGCCCATCAGGAACCCATTGTACAACAACTGCACACCGGAATTAGGATTAGCCACAACCACAGTATTATTCGTGCTGATATCGTAGGTAAAGACATTGAAATTTCCGCGGAGGGTAAGCGGCTTCACAGGGTTTATCTGGCCGAAAAAGTTAAATCCTACAGAGTTATTTGTTCCTACGTTACGATAAGTTGTCCTTGATCCTGAAACTGTATTACCCGTGGTCGGGTCGGTAACGGTAGTAGGAATCACAAAACTTTCGATAATATCATTGGTGCGGCGATAGAACAGCGATCCGTTTACCACCGTGGTTTTAACGAACATTGAATAATTAAGCTCGATGTTGTGAGACAGTTCCGGTTTCAGCGAAGGGTTACCCTGCGATTGATTAAAGATATCTGCACTGTTCAGGAACGGGTTCAGGTAAAACAGGCTTGGCCTTTGCAGACGCTGGTTGTAGCTCACTTTAAGAGTTGAATAGTTCTTAAACGTCCGTGATATCACAAAGCTCGGTACTAAATTATAATAGCTGCTGCTAAATGGAGACACACCTGTTCCGGCGCTCCTGGCATCGCCTTCGATCTCGGTAGCTTCGTACCTCGCTCCTGCCCTGATGCCGTATTTCTTCGCCAGGGTAAAGCCTACCGTCGCGTAAGCAGAATATACATCCTGGTTGTAGTCGTATACATAAGTACGTGCGGCGATGGGCGTGAACTCACCTGTAGTTGAATTTAAATTACGGGTGCGGTTATCGCTGACAATATCTCTCAAAATTCCTTTAACACCTGTTTCCAGGATAAGCTTTTTGAACGGATGTGTATAATCGATCTGTACGGTGTTTTCTGTATTATCAGCATCATTATTACCATACTCGTCTATAGCGGTATTAGAGAAGTCAGTTGTATAATCATTCATCTGAACGCTGTGGGTCAGCTGATAAGCGATGGAGATCTGCTGGTCTTTCTTTTTAAATTTATGCAGATAGTCGCTGCTCCAGTCAATACCATTCATCTCGATGGAATTATCGCTCAGCCGGGTAAAGATCACAGGCGCGCCCCCAAAGGAATTCTCGTTGATATTACTGCCGTCGACCTTTGTATTAAACCCGTTCAGGCGTAAGTTCGAACTGATTGAATTAAAGCTGTTAAAATCATAATCTGCGCCGATCGAACCATTGGCGGCAAGCCTGTCTGACTCGCTCTTCCCGGTCTGGCTTAAAACCTGCGAGCCATTATTGGCTGCACGTTTGAATGAAATTGTACTTGTTTGTGGCCATGAATAAAACCCGCCTCCGTTTGCCGTTACCGCAAGACGGCCCGTTTTTGCATTAAGATTGACATTTCCGCTGTTCTGACGGGTGCCTACTCCCGCATTTACCGATCCGCTGACGCCAGCAAGATTATTCTTTTTGGTAATGATATTGATGATACCAGAGGTACCTTCCGCATCATACTTGGCAGATGGAGATGTGATCACCTCCACATTTTTTATCTGGTCGGCCGGAATAGCTTTTAAAGCGTCAGCCATATTGTTTGCCATAGAACCTGATGGTTTACCATTAATAAGGACCTTCACATTCTGACTTCCTCTCAGAGATACATTTCCTTCGAAATCTACGGAAAGGAGCGGCACTTTACGCAATACATCGGTTGCATTACCCCCGGCGATTGCTACATCCTGCTCAGCATTATAAACAAGCTTATCGATCTTAGTTTCCACGATGGGAGCTGTACCGGTAACTACTACCTCGCCAAGGGCTTTTGCGTTTGGTGACAGAAAGATCCTGCCGAGATTCAGATCCGGCCTGGCTGCTGTAGTTTTCACAGAGTCAATGACCTTTGTCTGATACCCGAGGAAAGCGATGGTAACGCGGTAAGTGCCCGCTGCAATGTTTTCAATTTTAAAGGCACCCTTATCGTCAGTAAGGGCTCCGTTTGTAGACCGGGTCGTACCGGCAGGGCCGAGGGCGATAGTCGCGTAGTCTATCGGAGCTTTAGAAAGAGAGTCCAGTATAGTTCCGGTTATCCTTCCGGTAACAGAGCTGGCCGCAGGTGCGCCCGGGCCCTGTGCCGAAACAGAGTCAATAATGGATATAAGGACTAATAATAGTAATAAACGTTTCATCATAATTGAATTTGAAATTAGTCGCGGCAGCACATCAATTGTTACACCTTTGCCATTATTTCTTGGATAAAAAAAAGGCTGACTCCTCATGTCAAAACACGAGGAGTCAGCCTGCAGTACCAGATCAGACAACAACGTTGATAATCTTCCCTTTTACAAATATTACCTTCTTGGGGGTCTTGCCATCCATATAGCGCAGTATATCTTCATTGGCAAGCACAATAGCCTCCACTTCGGGCTGCGGCAAACCAAGTGAAATATTCAGGTTCAGGCGGGTCTTGCCGTTGATTGATACCGGGTAAGAAAATTCGTTTTCAACCAGGTATTCCGCATTAAAAGCAGGGTAATTCGCCACAGAGATAGTTCCTGCCTGATTTCCCAGCAGGGTCCATAATTCCTCTGTAATATGAGGTGCATAGGGCTGCAGTACAATGACCAGATCCTGGAGTATTTGCCTTTTGTTGCACTTCAGATCTGTAAGCTCATTCACGCAGATCATGAAGCTCGAAACCGATGTATTAAACGAAAACCGTTCGATATCTTCTTCAACTTTGCGGATGATCTTGTGCAGCGCTTTAAACTCTGCTTTTGAAGGCTCTTCATCCGATACCCTGAAGTTAAATTCATCATCGTGGAACAGTTTCCAGAATTTCCGGAGGAACTTAAAAACACCCTCTATTCCGTTCGTATTCCATGGTTTGCTTTGTTCAAGCGGACCAAGGAACATTTCATACATACGAAGCGTATCCGCGCCGAAACGTTCAGTCAGTTCATCAGGATTAACCACATTGAATTTGGACTTAGACATCTTTTCGATCTCTACGCCACATATATATTTCCCGTTTTCGAGGATAAACTCCGCATTTTCAAATTCGGGCCGGAAGGCTTTAAATTTCGTGAGGTCAAGAATCTCGTTCTCAACGATATTTACATCCACGTGCATAGCAGATGCTTTATATTGTGATCGTAATCCTGCCGAAACAAAAGTATTAGTTCCTTTACCTTCAGCATCAATTAAGCGATATACGAAGTTAGATCTTCCCTGGATCATCCCCTGGTTGATGAGCTTCTTAAAAGGCTCCTCTTCGATAACATATCCAAGGTCTTTGAGGAATTTGTTCCAGAAACGGCTGTATAACAAATGACCTGTCGCATGCTCCGATCCCCCGATATATAAATCCACATCTTTCCAGTAGGCGATTGCATCTTTCGAAGCAAACTCACCTTCATTCCGGGCATCCATGTATCTGAACCAATACCAGCTGGAGCCTGCCCAGCCGGGCATGGTGCTTAATTCATATTCCAGCTCTCCACGGTACTTCCAGTTGTCGGCGCGGCCAAGCGGCGGTTCACCGCTTTCAGTTGGCAGGTATTTATCAACCTCGGGGAGTACTAAGGGCAGTTCAGCTGCGTCGATCAGCTGTGGTAAGCCGTCTTTGAAATATACAGGAACGGGTTCACCCCAGTAACGCTGTCTTCCAAAAATTGCATCACGAAGTCGATAATTCACTTTGGCTTTACCAGCACCCAGCTCTTCAAGCTTTTCGATCAGCTTAGTAGTAGCGGCTTTGTAATCAAGCCCGTTAATGATGCCTGAATTAATATATTTCCCTTCTTTAGTGGGATCTGCCTGTTCGTCCAGCCCTACCTGGGCATCTGAAATCGCCACGATCGGCAGGCCGAACTTAGTAGCAAAAAGCCAGTCACGCTGGTCGCCGGAAGGAACAGCCATCACCGCACCGGTTCCGTATCCGGCAAGAACATAATCTGCTATCCAAACAGGGATCTGTTCACCGCTAACCGGATGAAGTGCATACGATCCGGTAAAGGCTCCAGACACCGTTTTAGTATCTGCCATACGATCAAGCTCACTTTTCTTCTTAGTCTGATCGATGTAATTCGTTATTTCAGCTTTCCTGTCAGGGGTGGTAAGTGATTCTACCAGCTCATGTTCAGGAGCAAGTACCAGGAAAGTAGTTCCATAAATGGTATCCACCCGGGTTGTAAACACTTCTATGAATTCAGGCCTGTTTTTCAGTCCGAACTTTACCAGTGCGCCTACGCTCTTACCTATCCAGTTACGTTGCATCTCTTTCAAGGGTTCCGGCCAATCAACAGTGTCCAGTCCTTGAATTAGACGATCTGCATAAGCTGTGATGCGCATGCTCCACTGCATCATTTTCTTTTGTTCAACCGGATAACCACCCCGCTCAGAGAATCCATCTTTTACTTCATCATTAGCCAGAACAGTTCCCAGGGCCGGGCACCAGTTCACGGTACTCTCGCGCAGGTAAGTAAGACGGTATTTAAGCAATTCGACCTGCTTTTCTTCGTCAGACTTTTCCCTCCATTCTTCGGCTGTGAAACTGCTTGTATCATCATCGCAAACAGCTTTGATCCCTTCGCTGCCCGCACGTCCAAACTTCTCAGTAAGACTTTCAATGCTCTCGGCTTTATCTGTATCCAGGTTATACCATGAGTTGAACAAAAGCATAAAGATCCATTGGGTCCACTTATAATACCCCGGATCACTTGTACGGACTTCCCGGCTCCAATCAAAGGAAAAACCGAGATTATCGAGTTGCTCCCTATACCTGTTAATATTCGCTTCTGTAGTTATTGCCGGGTGCTGACCGGTCTGAATGGCGTACTGTTCTGCAGGCAGTCCGAAAGAGTCATATCCCATGGGATGCAGTACATTAAAGCCTTTGAGCCTTTTATACCGTGAAAAAATATCGGAAGCTATGTATCCAAGAGGATGGCCGACATGCAAACCCGCACCTGAAGGGTAAGGGAACATATCCAGTACATAATATTTGGGTTTTGCTGAATGATTGTCAACTTTAAAAGTCTGATTGTCGGCCCAGAATCTTTGCCACTTCTTCTCTATTTCCCTGAATTGATAATCCATCTTATTAAACTAAGGTGCGAAAATACTTAGAAAAGTTGAAAGTGGAGAGTTGAAAATTGAAAGTGGAGTTCTGCGTGATACGTTAACATGCTGAAGCGAAAAGCTAAATGCTAAAAATCTGCCAGCCGCGATAAGCTGGCATCTCGGATCTCGTTGCTCACAGCTCTTTAACAAACTTTAACTCATATTAACATTCAAATTCCTACGTTTATAAGAGTGAAATCTTTATTTTCGCGATTATAATACAAGCTCATGGAAGAATTTGAAGGAAGCACCTCATCCAGAAAGACTAAAACCATTTATGTTTCGACTGTGATTTCCATTGCATTAGTTTTACTCATGACAGGCTTGCTGGGCCTGATTTTGGTGCATGCAAAAAATCTCTCGAATTATGTTAAGGAGAATATAGTCCTGAATATTATCGTGAACGAGGGTGCCAAAGAAGTTGACATTGCAGCTCTTCAAAAACAACTCGACGCCAATCCCTACGTTCTAAAAACTCAGTATGTAAGTAAAGAACTTGCAGCCAGAAATCTTACAAAGGATCTGGGAGAAGACTTTGTGGAATTCCTGGGTTATAACCCGCTTTTATCATCAATTGATGTTTATATGAAGGCCGATTATGCCAACAACGCAAGTATTCAGACCTTTACATCGCAACTAAATAAAAACCCGCTGGTTAAAGAAGTGATTTATCAGAAATCACTGATCGATATGGTCAATCAAAACATCAGGGGAATCGGCCTGGTGATCCTGGCCTTTGCCGGGATATTATTGATCATTGCAGTGGCCCTGATTAACAATACTATACGTCTTGCAATTTATTCCCAGCGCTTTCTTATCAAAAGCATGCAGCTGGTGGGTGCTACGAGAGGTTTTATTCGTAAGCCCTTCCTGGCGTACGGCATCATGCATGGATTATTGGCCGGCCTGATTGCTATAATTTTGCTGCTCTTAACACTTTATTTCGCTCAGCAACAGGTTCCGGAAATGATCATTTTACGGAATTGGTTTGAGTTTATAATTGTCTTCGCGGGAGTTATTGGCATTGGCATACTGATATCGGGCTTAAGTACCTATTTCGCTGTCAGTAAGTTCCTTCGTTTAAAAATACATGACCTTTACAGATAATGGCACAGAAAAACACCACGGTTAAAGAAACCAACCAACAGCCTTTTGTATTTGCAAAAATCAACTATGTGCTTATGATCGTCAGTATCCTGATCGTCATTCTGGGTTTTATAATTATGACTGGCGACGCGGATATCTATAGCTCCGGCAAAATAGTGATCGCCCCAATAATCGTTTTGACAGGCTTCGCCATCGGCTTCATTGCAATTCTTAAAAAACCTGCAAATAATAGTTAATGACGGTTTTTCAGGCGATCATTCTGGCGATTATTGAAGGCCTGACTGAGTTTTTACCGGTTTCATCGACCGGCCACATGATCCTTGGCTCCTCTTTAATGGGCATAGAGTCAAACAAGTTCGTTAAGTTGTTCACCGTGGCAATACAATTAGGAGCGATCCTGTCTGTTATTGTACTTTACTTCAACCGGTTTTTTCAGACGCTGGACTTTTATTTCAAGCTCCTGGTAGCTTTTATACCGGCTGTTATTTTCGGGTTGTTATTAAGCAGTAAAATAGACCAGCTGCTTGAAAGTCCCCTGGGTGTTGCGATCGCCCTGCTCATCGGTGGTGTGATCCTCCTCTTTGTAGATAAATGGTTCAAAAACGGCACTATCGACGATACAAATGATATCAGCTATAGCACCGCGTTTAAAATCGGCTTGTTCCAATGTCTTTCAATGATACCGGGTACCTCCCGTTCGGCTGCTACAATTGTCGGGGGCATGGCTCAGCGGCTGACCAGGAAAGCGGCGGCGGAATTTTCTTTTTTTCTGGCTGTACCAACCATGTTTGGCGCTACTGTAAAAAAGCTCTATGATTTTTATAAAGACGGCTACGTGATCAGCAATGAAGAAATTAAGTTGTTGTTTATAGGCAATGTTGTAGCGTTTATTATAGCCATGCTTGCTATAAAATACTTTATAAGCTTCCTGCAAAAAAGAGGCTTCCGGCTATTCGGATGGTACAGAATCGTTGTCGGCGGTGTGCTGTTGGTACTGCTTCTCTCCGGATACGATCTACAAGTTATCTAATGGGCGAACCCGAAGAACGAATATTTCCGGACTTTAACTTTGCTGAGGGCGAAATGCTTCTCATAGACAAGCCCTACAAATGGACGAGCTTCGACGTGGTGGGGAAAATACGCAATGCATTTAAGCCGGTTAAACTTAAGGTAGGGCATGCCGGAACGCTGGACCCTCTCGCGACCGGGCTACTTATTATCTGTACCGGCAAATTAACTAAAAAGATTGACGAGTTCCAGGCGCAGGAAAAGGAATACACAGGCACCATGATCTTAGGAGCAAATACCCCATCCTACGATATGGAAACCGCGGTTAACGAAACATTTGCTATCGACCACCTTACTGACGAAGAGATAAACGCAAACACGATGCACTTTACCGGCGATCTGGATCAATATCCACCGGCCCATTCAGCCGTGAAAGTTGACGGGGAGCGACTTTATATGAAGGCGCGACGGGGTGAAGATGTCGAATTAAAGACCAGAAAAGTGAGTATACGGGTTTTTGAGATCACGAGAATAGAACTGCCGGAAGTGGATTTCAGGGTAGTGTGCAGTAAGGGCACTTACATCCGCTCTCTCGTACATGATTTTGGCAGATCGTTGAACAACGCAGCTTACCTAAGTTCTTTACGACGTACAAAAAGCGGGGATTATGATGTATCCAATGCATTCGGTGTGATGGAACTGGTAACTCATATCAGACAGCTTAAAGAAGACGGGAAGTTAAAATAATTATTTAAAGCGCTATTTTTGTGCTCTCCTGAATAATGAAGATATATCATCATATAGACGATTTTATAAAAATCAACAAGGCCGTCGTTACAATAGGTACTTTTGATGGTGTTCATATAGGGCACCAGAAGATCATCAGCCGGCTTACAGAGATTTCACGTCAGAAAGGCGGAGAAACGGTTATTCTAACTTTTTTTCCCCACCCACGGATGATACTGCACCCGGAGGACAAGGCCATCAAACTTATAAATACGATATCCGAAAAAGCGGAAAGACTTGAGGCACTTGGAATCGACCATTTGATAATAACACCATTTTCGCGCGACTTTTCTAATCAAACTCCGGAAGAATATGTGAGCAACGTTTTGGTGGATAAGATCGGCACTAAACACATAGTGATCGGATATGACCACCGCTTCGGAAAGGATCGCGAGGGCGGTCTGGAAGATCTTCAAAAGTTCTCACAGGATTTTGGGTTTGAGGTGGAAGAGATCCCGGAGCAGGACATTAACGATGTTGCTGTAAGCTCGTCGAAGATCAGAACTGCCATCCTGAGCGGTGATGTGAAAACAGCCAATGATTTCCTGGGCTATCCCTTCCATCTTACCGGGAAAGTGATAAAAGGTGATCAGATCGGACGCAGTTTAGGATACCCCACAGCGAACCTGTTTGTCGAAGAAACTTACAAACTTATCCCTGCTGATGGGATCTACGCCGTTGAAGTCGTGGTTCAGCCTGGCTCGACAGTTGAAAAAACGGAATATGGGATGGCTTATATCGGTGCCCGGCCTACTATCAACGGTATGTCGCGAAATATTGAAGTAAACATTTTCGACTTCAACGAGGATATTTATGGCGAGACGATCCGGCTTAAATTCCTCGATTTTGTCCGCGCAGATGAGAAGTTCAATTCGATCGAAGAGCTGAAAGATCAACTGGGCAAAGATGAAAAAGCTGTGAGAGCCATCCTGTTCTGAGCCAAATAGCTTAATTTTATCTTTTAATCTGTTAAAACGTCTTGGCTAAACTAAATCTTGATAAGCAGGAGTGCGATTTTCTGGATACAACGATCCGTCACTGGCAGGCAGATGGGCTTATTGACGCGGAAACCGCAGGAAAACTTCAGGGATCTTATGAAACTAAAGGGTTCGACTGGAAACGGCTCGCACAATACTCTTTCTGGGTGGCGCTTGCCTGCGGGATCATCGCAATAGCTTCCCTGATCATCGATGATGTGGTGATTAACTGGCTTAAAAAGCTATACGATACACCGGACATTATTATCAGTCTTATCTCTGGACTGCTTGCTGGGGCGCTTCTTTACGAAGGCAATAAGCGGAAGCAAAAATATCCTGAGCGGGTATTCAGCAACGAAGCAATAATATTCTTCGGCGTGCTTTTCACGGCCAGCTGCATTGCCTTCCTGGGCAAGACATTCGATAACGGCAAGGGGCATTTTTCCATCCTTTTCCTTCTGTCGGTAGTAGTGTATTGCTTTCTTGCTACAAAGTATAAATCCAGGCTTATATGGGCATTTGCCCTGGTTTCCTTAGGAAGCTGGTTCGGCACCGAGACAGGTTATCAAACAGACTGGAGTCATTATTTCCTGGGAATGAATTATCCGCTCCGGTTCGTTGTATTTGGCTTTCTGCTTGTCGCTTTCAGTTTCACTATGAGTGGGATAAAAAAGATAGCTGAATTTCGTGATCTGACCTATATAATCGGGCTTCTCTACCTTTTCGTTTCATTGTGGCTCCTTTCAATCTTCGGAAATTTCGGAAGCTTGGAAGACTGGCTGAAAATAAAACAGATCGAATTGTTCTACTGGGGCATTATTTCCGTGCTCATCTCAATTGGCTTTACTATTTACGGACTACGCAGGAAAGACTTTATTGCAAGGGAGTTTGGGATCACGTTTCTACTGATCAATCTTTACAGCAGATATTTCGAGTATTTATGGGACGTCACGGATAAAACTATATTCTTCGCTGTGCTGGCCTTATCCTTCTGGCTCATCGGCCGTAAAGCCGAAAAAATCTGGAATGTCGAATTTTTGAAACCAAAGGCGAATTAATATATAGGGCAGAATTTCACGACCTGGCTTTCGGCAATAACACCGGGCTTTCGCTACAAACTTTGCGCCCTTTGCTGTCCGAACGGTTTTAGCCGGGCGGGCGTGTACTTTGCGTCCTACTATAGAACTCATTTTACGTACCGACCGAAACTTAAACGCAGAGGACGCAAAGTACAACGCAGAGTTCGCAAAGGTTTGCAAAAATATGCCCCTAAAACTTGGTTTTAAGCCATACTCTGCGTCCTTTGCACGGAACTTTGCGGCCTTTGCGTTTAAAACAGGCGCCCAGCAAGTTCTTTAAGTATACAACATAGGGCTTGCCTATATCACACTATACGCTTAAATAGGCGTCTCGAAAGCTGATATCGACGAAACATTTCAGTTTTCCCTTCGAATTTCCTAATTTGACGTCCAAACTACCATCCTATGAAAACACGCCGCGATTTCTTAAAAAATGCCGGAACTCTTGCACTGGCTTCTATTGTTATGCCTGAATTAACATTTGCCACCGCCAAAGTAAAAAACCCTGGCCTCCAGCTATATTCAGTCCGTACGGAGATGATGGCTGATGCGAAGGGAACGTTAAAGCAGCTGGCTGGTCTCGGAATTAAACAGATAGAGTCGGCTAGAAGCACCAAGGGCAACTATTATGGTCTGACAGGCAAGGAAATGAGGGACACCTGTAAAGAGCTTGACATGACCTTGCGTAGCGGGCATGTTGCCATAGATGCGAAATGGCAGCAAACCCTCGATGAAGCTGCCGAATCAGGCCAGGAATACCTGATCTGTTCGAGCCTGCCGGGCGCCGGCCAAACGGTCGACAACTACAAACGGGTAGCAGATCTCTTCAACAAGCATGGCGAAGAATGCCGGAAACAAGGCATTAAATTCGGATATCATAATCACGATTACGAGTTTGAAAAGGTTGACGGACAGGTTTTATATGACGTTTTAATGGATAACACCGATCCTAAACTGGTTTACATGGAGCTGGACCTTGGATGGGTTGTAGCCAGCGGTATCAACCCGCTTGATTATTTCAAAAAATATAAAGGCCGTTTCCCCCTCTGGCATCTTAAGGATATGAATATGCAAAAGAAGCATAGTACAGAATACGGCAAGGGAGCGCTCGATATTCCAAAGATGCTGGAACATCAGAACGAATCCGGTCTAAAATACTTTTTTATGGAGCAGGAAGAATATGCTAAGAGTCCAATGGAAAGTATCAAGTATAATATGGACTATCTGGAACGCATAAGAATTTAAACAGCAGATGTGTAGCCGCCTTTAAAACAAAAAAAGGCCATTCGCCCATCACGAATAGCCTTACGAGAAAAAAATATTTTTACGCTTGTTTTGCGAATTGCAGGTTGATGTTCAATTTGATCTCATCACCTACTACAATTGCGCCTGCTTCGGTCACTGCACTCCAGGTTAAATCAAATTCCTTACGGCTGATCTTTCCTGTAATTTCGAAGCCTGCTTTTTCGTTACCGTACGCATCTGTAGCAACACCACCTAATTCAACATCCAGCTTTACCGGCTTCGTTACGTTCTTAACGGTAAGATCTCCGGTCAGCTCATAATCATCACCTTTTTTAATGAATGACGTAGATTTGAAACTGATGACAGGAAATTTCTCCGCATCAAAGAAATCCGCAGATCTTAAATGTGCATCGCGTTGTTCCTGATTTGTGTCGATGCTGTTAGCATCCAGTGAGAACTCGATGTCGGCATTCGAAAAGTCTTCGCTTTCGGTTTCGAAACTGCCGTTAAACACTTTAAAAGTGCCGGTTACTGTGGAAATCACAAGGTGCTTTACCTTGAAAAGAACCTCTGAGTGAGTAGGGTCTAATACCCATTTAGTTTTTACTGACATATTGTTTTAGTTTTTAGATAGGCAAAGATAAGGCGATAGATGTTGCAACATGTAACACAAGTGTAAATTTTATATGAAGTAAGAAATAAGAGTAGAATACCGCCTGCAACTAGCGGTTATACTCTAAAAGAACCATAAATGAGGGTATTTGTGTGAAATGGAGAATAATAAATCAGAGCGGAAGCTGAAGGCAAGCCAGCCTTGCCTTTGTTCCTTGCTCCTTGTTCTACTCTAATATCAATGAATACGTAATCTCCACGCCGCCGGCAGCAAGCATATCATGCACCGAGCAATATTTCTTAACGGCGAGTTCTGCTGCTCTGTTGGCTTTGTCCTGATCAATTGTGCCCTTCAGCGTAAAGATCATGTGGATCTTTGTGAAAACAGTTGGGATCTGTTCACGGCGTTCGCCCTCAACTGATACAGAAAAATCCTGGAGGTCCTGTTTCTGCTTTTTCAGGATGCTTACCAGGTCGAGCGAGCTGCAGGACGCCAAAGCCATTAATACCATTTCCATGGGTCTTACACCCAGGCCAAGGCCCCCAATATCTGGTGAGCCATCGATTTGGACCTTTACTGTTGAAGATGGAGCTGACGCTTCGAAATGAACCGCATCGTTTACTCTTTTTAATTCTACTTTCACGGGCTGATCTTAATTAATAAATTTCAAAATGACATTTAAAGCGCAACTCTATCCACGAAACATCTAAAAGCTGGTATTGCAAGCGATCTATTCGACAGAAGCCCTGAACATCAAAGCCCCAACGGTAAGATTTGTGCGGCTGTCAATCAAAATTGCTCCGCCGTTTTGCTTATTCTCATGATAGAGATCGAAAGCTAGGGCATCAGCAGTTTTAATAACAACACGGCCAATATCATTCAACTGAAAAGTATCTGCCGGGATCTTCTCCAGAGTGTTAATATTAACCTTATGAAGCATTTCGCGAATCTTACATTTCGTTTGCTTACTGTTATGCTGAACCAGATACATGATTGAATCGTCCAGGGGCTTGGTATCCATCCAGCAAAGATCGGCTTCAATAAGCTGAGATACGATGGGTTCGTGAGATGAATTTACCAGGATATCGCCACGGCTGATATCCACATTATCTTTAAGATGCAGCGTCACCGACATACCGCTATGGATCTCCTGCTGGTCCTGTCCAAAGGTTTCGATCCTGCTGATCTCGGATCTTACACCCGACGGAAGAATTGTGACCTTATCATTCACGTGGAAGCTGCCACTGGACACCCGGCCGGCATACCCACGATAGTCATGCAGTTCGTCCGTTTGAGGCCTGATCACCCACTGTACGGGCATTCTGGCCTGGGGAGATTTTTCATCTTCGTTTACCTCGATAGTTTCCAAATGGTCCAACAAACTCTTCCCGGTATACCATGGCATATTCACAGACACGTTTACCACATTATCCCCTTTTAGTGCACTAACGGGTATGTATGTAACCTCGTTCAAATGAAGCTTTGAAGCTATTTCAGAATAAGCTTTATGAATGTTGTCAAATGTTTCCTGGCTATAATTAACCATATCCATCTTATTGACACAAACAACCACGTGCTTTAATTCAAGAAGTGATACGATAAATGAATGCCTTACCGTCTGTTCAACCACGCCATTTCTTGCATCGACAAGAATAATAGCAAGATTCGAATTAGAAGCTCCGGTAACCATATTTCTCGTGTACTGAATATGCCCCGGGGTATCAGCAATTATAAACTTTCTGTTGTCGGTCTGGAAATATTTATAGGCTACGTCAATAGTTATTCCCTGCTCACGTTCCGCTTTCAGGCCGTCAGTTAAAATGGCTAAATCAATAGTTCCGTCGTCGTTCTTACGGTTCGACTGCTGAAGAGCTTCCAGCTGATCGGCTAATATAGATTCACTATCGAAAAGAAGTCTGCCGATAAGAGTACTCTTACCATCGTCCACGCTTCCTGCTGTAAAAAATTTTAGTAAATCCATGATTAAAAATATCCTCCCTTTTTACGATCTTCCATTGCAGCCTCAGAAACCTTATCATCCATACGGGCGCCTCTTTCGCTGATCTTTGACGCCTTTATTTCTTCAATTATATCATCTATTAAAAATGCATCTGACTCTACAGCCGCTGTACAGGTCATGTCGCCCACGGTCCTGAACCGTACATTTTTATTTGCTATAACATCCTGCTCATCCATATTAAGGAACTCCGCAGCAGCCATTAATTGGCCATTTCTTGTAATAACATCCCGCTGATGTGCAAAATAGATAGAAGGAAGTTCGATTTCCTCTCTGCGGATATAATTCCAAACATCCAGCTCCGTCCAGTTACTGATCGGGAAAACTCTTACGTTTTCCCCTTTGTGGATCTTACCATTGTAAACGTTCCACAACTCCGGGCGCTGGCGCTTGGGATCCCATTGGCCGAACTCATCGCGAACGGAAAAGATCCTTTCTTTAGCTCGCGCCTTCTCCTCATCCCTGCGGGCACCGCCTATACAAGCGTCGAACTTATTAGCTGCAATCGTATCCAGCAGGGTTACCGTCTGCAAAGCATTTCTGCTCGCATTCTTACCTTTCTGCTCGATCACCTTACCCTGATCAATAGAATCCTGCACATAACCTACAATGAGCTTCTCACCCAATCGATCGATCATCTTATCGCGATAGGTGATCGTTTCCGGAAAATTATGCCCGGTATCAATGTGTACCAGCGGAAATGGGAATTTCCCCGGCCTGAACGCCTTTTCTGCAAGCCTCACTAATGTGATTGAATCCTTCCCGCCGGAAAATAATAATGCTGGTTTTTCAAACTGGCCGGCTACTTCCCGCAATATGTGTATTGCTTCGGCTTCCAGCTGGTCTAAATACGTCGTGTCCTGTTTATTCATATTTTTATTAATTCACCTGGGCTTTTAACCCCTTATCCGATAACTGCCGGATCCGCCCAAGGCGGACAGCCCCCTTTAAAGGAAGGGAGACAATATCCTTTATTAATCTATTGCGCAGTGTGTAATCCGCACTCTTTTTTACTCTGATCTTCCCACCACCATCTTCCGGCGCGGAAATCCTCGCCCTCCCGTACGGCGCGTGTGCACGGGGCACAACCAATACTTGGAAAACCTTTATCATGCAGCGGGTTGTAAGGGACATTATTTTCCCTGATATACTCCTTAACCTGTTCCAGGGTCCAATCGAAGATGGGGTGATACTTTAGTATCTGATTCCCTTCATCCCACTCTACGTTGTCCATATGTTCGCGGTTCAGGGACTGGTCTGCACGGATTCCCGTGATCCACACGGAGTTACCGGCAAGTGCGCGCTTCAGCGGCTCCACCTTACGGATGCCGCAGCATTCTTTACGATTTTCTACCGACTCATAGAAGCTGCTTGGACCCTTTGAACTGATCATGTTCTCTACAGCCTGGGTATTGGGGTAATAAGCATGGATCTGCTTGCCGTACATTTCCAGCGTGCGGTTCCATACGTAGTAAGTTTCAGGAAACAGACGACCTGTTTCCAGTGTAAACACCTTTATAGGAAGGTCATTCTTGAAAATTATGTGCGATATTACCTGATCCTCCCAGCCAAAGCTTGTTGAAAACACAACCTTCCCGGGGTACCGGTCCACTATATAATTCAGCGATTCCACTATCCCTAAACCTTTTATTCCCTGAAGTAAATCCGCCGTATTCATATATCAAATATTATTTCGACCTGTCTAAAGCTGTGGTCAGATCCTTAACAATGTCATTTACGTCCTCAAGCCCAACAGAAACGCGAATACTGCCTGGGAAAATCCCAATCTGGGCTCTTTCATCATCTGTTAATTTCGAATGAGTGGTCGATACCGGATGGGTTGCAATAGTCCGGGTGTCACCCAGGTTAGAAGATAAACTAATCATCTCCAGGGCATCGAGAAATCTCATAGCCCGTTCCATTCCTCCCTTTAAAATAAAAGTCACAACTCCGCCCCCCTGTTTCATCTGGCGTTTTGCCAGCTCATATTGAGGGTGCGAAGGAAGAAAAGGATACCTAACCACTTCAACATCTTCATGCTGTTCTAAAGCTTCCGCAACTGACAGCGCATTGCTGCAATGCCGATCCATACGTACCGGAAGAGTTTCCAGACTTTTGGAGAATATCCAGGCGTTAAAAGCCGACATTGCCGGTCCTGTATGCCTGATGAAAAACATCATTTCTTTAATAAGATCTTGCCGGCCAACTACCACACCGCCTAAAACCCGTCCCTGCCCATCCATATACTTCGTGGAAGAGTGGCTTACAAGATCCGCTCCGTATTCAATAGGCTTTTGCAGATATGGTGTCGCAAAGCAATTATCAACATTTAAAATAAAATTATGCTTCTTCTTCAAGCCACCAAGCCACTCCAGGTCAACCAATTCCAGGCCTGGATTCGAAGGGGTTTCCAAAAACACCATTTTCGTTTCCGGACGGAGTGCCTTTTCAAAATCTTCCGGTTTAGAAGCATCTACATATGTTGTGGTGATTCCCCATCTGGGTAAAAGCTGAGTAAACAGCTGGTGCGTTGAACCAAATATGGAACGGAAGGCAACGATGTGGTCACCGCTTTTCAGTAATCCCGCAAAAGAAGCGAAGACGGCAGCCATTCCCGAAGAAAATGCCAGCCCGGCCTCCGCGCCTTCCGAATCACAAACCTTCTGAATAAACTCAGAAGTATTGGGATTTGAATAACGCGAATAAATATTACCCTGAACCTCCTCCGTGAACATCGCCCTTCCGTGCTCTGCATCATCAAACATAAAACTGGATGTAAGATATAACGGCACAGAATGTTCCCTTTGCGAAGACCGCTGGGTTTGGGTGCGGATGAATTTGGATGATTCTTTCATTTTATGAGATTTCGGCAAAAATACTTATTTATCTAAACTAAAAAGACCCTGGAACACAGAATAAAGCAGAGCCGTGCCAATCGCTCCAAGCGCCGCACCGGTCAGGATCCACTTTATTTTCGCAGTGGCGCTATGCCCTTTGACAGGAGTTACCAGAACTGCCGTTGCCTTATTCAATTCGCTTACCTTATTAGCAAAGTCGCCACTAAGCGTATTCCTTAGCTGGTTCATTTGCTGAAGACTTATATCAAGCCCGCCCGGTAAATTTTCCTGAAAAACCTCTTTCAGGCGCTTAGCGATAGTGGGTGATTTTCCATTTGTAGAGATCCCAATCTTCAGATCACCCTTTTTAACAATGGATCCTAAATAGAAATCGCACAGATCCGGTTTATCGGCTACGTTGATTAAAAGATGCCGGTCTCTGGCAAAGCTCCTTATTTCAGCGTTCAGGGTATTATTACCCGTTGCAATTATCACCAGATCCTGCCCCTCCAGATCAGAAGGATCAAATTTCCTGTGATTTGTCTTTATTTGAGGATATCTGCCTGCCAGCTCAACAACCTCAGCTGAGAATCGCTCAGCTACGATAGTTATTTGACTTTCCGGACTGTTTGCTATCAGTGCATTGAGCTTTTCAAGTCCGACATTTCCGGCGCCAACAAGCAGGACCCTGAGCTCATTGAGCTTAAGAAATACCGGAAACAACTGGTTTCCAGCTGCATCTTTATCTTTATCGATATTTTCTTTACTCAGAACACTCATAAAATGCCCTGATCGGCTGATACAAGGAATGCAGGCCAACCACCTCACCGAAAATGATCAGTGCAGGAGAATCTATTTTCTGATCCGCTGCAGCTTCTGCAATTGTAGCAGCGGTGCCGACAACAATCTTCTCGTTCGCCATCGAGCCGTTCTGGATTACTGCAACCGGTAACCTTCCTTTGCCCTCTGCTTCAAATATCGCAGCGATCTCTTTTAACTTCTTTACTCCCATCAATACCACAACCGTGGCATCTGTTTTTGCTGCAGCATAAAGATCTTTAGACACCTCCCCGTTAGTCGTTGTACCCGTGATCACCCAAAAGCTTTCGCTGGTACCGCGATGCGTAACAGGAATTCCCTGTAAGGCAGGAACAGAAATGCTTGATGAAATCCCGGGAACAACTTCAGCAGGAATGCTGTAAGAAGCGGCAATTTCCAGCTCTTCAAAACCGCGGCCAAAAACGAACGGATCACCACCTTTGAGGCGCACAACGTGCCCGTAATTAAGCGCGTAATCGATCATTAACTTATTAACAGCCTGCTGAGAATATGAATGATCTCCTGATCTTTTACCTACGTAGACTTTAATTGCATGCTCCGGAGCAAAATCGAGCAATTCGTTATTCACCAGGGCATCGTATAGCACTACATCAGCAGACTTCAGGATACGCACACCTTTTAGACTAATAAGCTCCGCATCACCCGGGCCTGCACCAACCAAGGTAATTCTTGGCTCTTTTACTATTTTATCTGTAACTATCATGATTGTAGAAGCGCCTCTCTGTTCGCTCTGACTTGTTTAACAAAATTAACTGCCGCCTCTCTGTAGCTCTGTGCGAACTCTGCACTTGGCTCATTTTTATTGATCTGCAATACCAGTTCCTGGAAGCTGCTGTAGTTGTATAGCTCTCTATTTTCTCCGTACTGCTCATCAAAATCACGCAATATCCCAATCTGGGTATTACAGTTTACGCCCTTGTCGAGCAGCAATGCTTTAGCGGCACTAACGAATACACTGTATGTATGAGAAATTGCATCAGCATAAGCTCCTGCAGCGAACGACTCATCAGCCCACGACATCTTCTCGTCGGTTTCTAATAAAAGTGTTGCCACCAGGTCTATCATAACGCCCGCACATTCTCCGACACCTATAGCTGTATGGTAGGTTTCAACATGCCCCCAATCCACAAATTCCTCAGGAACAAGTGTATTAAGGTCGGCAATTGGTTTGAGCATCTGATAGAAGTAATCTTTCCCCTGACGGTCGTAATATTCGTGGAAACTTTCTTCTTCTGTTGAATTGCTTTCGTAATCGTCAAGAACTGCCCGTAAAACAAGAGTTGCCCTTTTAGACGGCACCTTAATGACTTTATCAGCAACCCGGCCATGGCCATTTCCCACCGTTCCGCCACCTAGCAGTACCTGAACTGAGGGAAGTACTTTACCTTGTGCTTTTAACGAAGCACCGTGAAATCCGATGTGTGCCAAGCCATGCTGTCCGCATGAATTCATACACCCACTTATTTTTATATTGATCTCCTTATTATATATCAGATGGTGATACTCGGTCTTGATCAGTTCGCCAAGTACCCGGGCAAGCTCCATACTATTTGATATCCCCAGGTTACACGTATCTGTACCCGGACAGGTAGTCACGTCAGACACACTATCAAAACCAGGATCGGCCATTCCAAGCTTGTTCAGATTATTGAAAAGCAACGGTAAAGCTTCCTTACGGACAAACTTCAGCAATAAACCCTGATTTTGTGTGATACGGATCTCATCCGCTACCAGGTCCCTAATAGCTGCAACGAACTCACGCGTTCTCTCTGAAGGTATATCTCCCACAGGAACTTTCACATACACGCCGAAAAAGCCTGTTTGTTTTTGCTCAAATACATTCGTGGCGAGCCATTCATCATATTGCACCTGGTTGTCAGGCTGGATACCTGAAAAGTCGCCTGCTTCCGGGATATTGGGAAGCGGGACGGTATCACGATTCACGACAAAACTTTTCGACTTATTGGCCGTTCTCTCTTCTTCAATTAAACGGATAATCTCCTCTAATCCTAATTTCTGGATCAGGAATTTAAACCTGGCTTTATTCCTGTTATTTCTCTCTCCATATCTGTCAAACACACGAAGCACCGATTCGGCATATGGGATCGCCTGATCTTCAGGCAGGAACTCATGTACTACAAAGCCAAGCATTGGCTGAGCACCCAGACTACCTCCCAGCATTACTTTAAAGCCGCGCTGTTCCTCACCGTCGACCACCTTCACCTTTGGCACAAAGCCAATATCATGTATATAGGTAAAGGCGGTGTCTTCCTCATTGGAAGAAAACGCCATCTTAAACTTTCTGCCCATCTCCTGACAAATAGGATTCCGTAAGAAATATTCGAAAGTTGCCTGAGCATAAGGAGAAACATCAAAGGCCTCTTTAGGATCGATACCCGCTGTCGGTGAAGCAGTGACGTTTCTAACTGTATTTCCGCACGCTTCGCGGGTAGTGATACTATCTTCAGAAAGCTTTGCCCACAGCTCCGGTGTCTTATCCAGGCTCACGAAGTGTATTTGTATATCCTGGCGGGTAGTTAAGTGCAGGTTGCTGCTGGCATATTCATCTGATATATCGGCTATACGTAGCAATTGTTTAAACGTAACCTTACCAAAAGGCAGTTTAATACGGATCATTTGAACGCCTGGCTGACGCTGGCCATAGATTCCCCTCGCCAAACGAAGACTCCTGAATTTATCTTCATGTATCTCGCCCTCGCGAAATGCCCGGATCTTCTTCTCAAGATATATAATATCCCGCTCTACAATAGGATTCTCTAATTCTGTTCTAAAACTTTGCATACGTACTAACGAGTTGTATAAAAAAACCTCTTCTACCGATAGTTGAAGAGGTTATGTATAGTATTAAATGTTATATCTAATCTTCTTCAATTCTCAAATCAAACACTTCTTATAACAACATCCCGTTGTAAGAACATGGAACATATAGGTGCGTTTGATTTTCATTTGCCAAATATAAGATAAAGTATATAGAAATGGTAGTCTATTTTTTACTTTTTTTACTCTTGCGTGTCATTTAACAAAGTGTTTTCCCTGGTGATGATATCAGCTATGCTGGTTTCACTAAGCACCTTCAACGTTGCGTTCCTGACATCAAGGAAAACATCCCGCACACCGCAAGTACCTTCGTTGATACATTCATCGCATTTCTGGTAAAAATTAAGGCTTACACACGGCAGCAGGGAGACCGGCCCACCTGTTAAGCGAAGTACCTGCACCAGGAAAATTTCCGACGGGTCTTTTATCAAACCATAGCCTCCGCCTGAACCCTTTTTACTAAATAGCAGTCCGGCGTTACGAAGATCCAGAAGTATCTGTTCCAGGAATTTTTTGGGAATATTCTCTTCCGACGCAATCCTTGAAATCTGCAAAGGCGCCTTACCGAAATTCTTCCCAAGTACCACAAGGGCTTTTAAAGCATAGCGTGTCTTTTTTGAAAGCATAGGGTGATATGTACTTTTTTACTAATCTGCAAATTACGGAAATTCTTTTGGAATAGCTATGAGCTGTGAGCAATGGGCTATGAGCTTTCGGGTATCAGGTATCAGCTAGGCACCAGCTCATTTTCAGTTTTCAGTTTTCCACTTTCAGCTGTCTGAGCCTTGACAAGTATGCTGACCCTATAAAGCAGAAATATCGATATCCCCGAAAGGATCACGATTACATACCCCAGAGTATCATAATGCTCCAGTGGGCTGAATTTATCTTTCTGCACTACGATCATACCCCCAACGGCAGCCGCCAAGCCGCCGGCTATCTGCTGCAATGAGGCGTTTATACTCATGAATGCACCCCTGTCTTCCTTGCCCGGCAAGGCTGAGGACAGCGCGATTGCCGGCACCATGCGGCTCATTATGCCGATCATAAAACCGACATTCATCACGAGCACCAGAATAAATGGTGTGGGGCCCATATTGGTATAAATGATCACCACGATACTCAGCCACACAGACGCAATCGCGAATAACTTCAACTTGTCAAACCGGTCGCTCAGTTTGCCGGCGATTGGCATAATGATCAGCGAGCATATCCCGGAGAACATGAATAACAATGGAAGCTGGTGTTCCGTAACCCCGAGGTTATTTATCGCAAACGCACTTCCCCAGGGCATCATCATGAACCCTCCCAGCGAAAGAAAAGCTGTTGCTAAAAAGCCTATCCTGTAATTCCGCTGGGCAACAGTATGCCATAAATGACCCAGCGCACTGCGATCCGTTTGAATCGATAAGTGCTTATCAATGGGCTGCAGCTTAAACCCGATAACCAGCCATATTACTATTGCCAGGGCGACAATCATTAAAAACGGCGACTGCCATCCCCATATATTGGCAATGTATAAGCTGATGGGTATTCCCAGCACCTGACTGGCGCCAAAGCCCATTTGCAGAAATCCCATCACCCGCCCGCGTTTCTCAATAGGAAACAGGTCAGTAACTATGGCCATCGAAATGGATCCGATCACGCCGCCAAAAAGACCCGTGAAGATCCTGGCCGCCAGAAGCGTGGGATACGTGGTGGCTAAGCCGCAGAACAAAGTCCCGACGATGAAACCTATATAAAAGAAGAGCAGTAACTTCTTGCGGTCAAAACGGTCGGCAAAACCAGCGGTGAGCAAACCGGATAGTCCGGCACTGAATGCATAAGCCGAGACAGAAAAACCAAACTGCGAGGTAGAGAGGTTCATCGACTTCATCAGCATATCGCCCAGCGGCGACATCACCATAAAATCCAGAACAACCGTAAACTGGGTTAAAGCAAGCAATATAATGACAAGTATTTCGTAGGAGGAGAATTTGTCTTTGGATGTGGGGGTCGACGTTGTCATGTTCTTCTTAATTTGACCTGAGGTATGAGGTATAAGGCATGAGGTATAAGGTATAAGCTGGGTGGAGATGCACAACGAATATACAGGTGTCGGAAATCCATCCGACCTCATACCTCTTCCCTCAGACCTCCGATTCCCAGCCCAATCTAGTAATTTCCGCTCATTTTCAAATGATACGGAAGTACTTAATGAATTTCCCGGGAAACCCTTATATTGCTTTCCTAAATCTATACAATGAAAAGATATACTTACGTTCTGATCCTTTGCTGCTTTTACACATTCTCCCTCGCACAACAAACACCGGCGAAAAAAGACGACAGTAAATATTACGGTAAGGAAAGTTTCCTGATTGAAGGTACAGGAGTTGCCGAAGCTGATAAAGAAAGCCCCTACGATCGTTTGCCCGCATCATACCAAAATAAAGTACGCAAACCGGTATGGAACCTTTCAAAGAATTCGGCGGGTATATCCCTGCGATTCAACACGAACTCCTCATCCATTAAAGTAAAATGGGGCGTTCTGAATGATATAAAGATGAACCATATGCCCGAAACAGGCATCAAAGGCGTGGATCTTTACTGCAAATTGAATGGAGTATGGACCTACGTAAATACCGGCCGGCCTACCGGCAAAGAAAACGTGGCAACATTAACCAGTTCGCTCATACCAGGGGAGCGAGAATTTAAACTCTATTTACCTCTATATGATGGAACCACCCACGTAGAAATAGGGATAGACAGCTCAAGCACGATAAGCAAGCCGGCACCGGAAAAGCAATTACCTATTGTTTTTTATGGTACCAGCATCCTGCAGGGCGGCTGTGCATCACGTCCGGGAATGGCTTTTACCAATATTATCTCGAGGAAGCTCAATGTTGACTGTATTAATTTCGGCTTCAGCGGCAACGGCATGATGGATCCGCCAATAGCAGAGCTCATCTCGGGAATCAAGGCATCCTATTATGTAATTGATTGCCTGCCTAACATGAATCCCAAACAGGTAACTGATAGCGTCATGCCACTCGCAAAAGCCATCAGGGCGAAGAATCCCAACACTCCGATCGTATTTGTAGAAAATATTGAATACGCGCGGATCCTGTTTGAACCGCCTCTGAAAAAATCGATGGAGGATAAGAACCGGGCGCTAAAAACCGAGTTCGACAAGCTGGTGAAAGGTGGGATGAAAAACCTTATTTACATCAGTGCTAAAGGCTCTATCGGCACAGATAACGAAGGCACGGTTGATGGAACTCACATGACTGATCTGGGCTTTATGCGATATGCGGAGTATTTGGTCGGGAAGTTTAAGGAGAATAAATTGGTGGTGCGGTGATGAGTTCCAATCTCACCCTACCCCTTAAACCTCTCCTTTAAAAAACTCCCCGTATACGAATTCTTCTCCTTAATCAAATCCTCCGGCGTACCTTCAAACACCACATTACCGCCCCTGTCACCGCCTTCCGGGCCGATATCGATCACCCAGTCGGCGCATTTGATCACATCCATATTGTGCTCTATCACGATGATCGTATTACCCTGATCTATCAGCGCATCGAATGATTTCAGCAGCTTCTTAATGTCGTGAAAATGCAGCCCGGTGGTTGGCTCGTCAAAAATAAAGAGTGTCTTACTACTGTTATTCCCTTTAACCAGGAAAGAGGCGAGCTTTATCCGTTGAGCCTCACCGCCCGATAAAGTGTTGGACGATTGTCCCAGGTGCACATATCCCAATCCCACGTCAACCAGCGGCTTAATCTTTGAAATGATCTTTGGCTCACTTTCGAAAAACTGGAGCGCCTCATCAATAGTCATGTCAAGCACTTCAAAAACATTCTTCTCCTTATAGGTAATGTCCAGGATATGCTGCTTAAAGCGCTTGCCGTCGCAGGCTTCACATGGGAGAAAAATATCCGCCATAAACTGCATCTCAATCTTTACTTCCCCTTCGCCCTGGCAAACGTCACACCGCCCGCCTTCAACATTGAATGAAAAAGCTGAGGGTTTAAGCCCGGACGCTTTTGCCGAGCCCTGCGATGCATATAAGTTCCTGATCTCATCCCAGGCTTTCACGTAGGTAACCGGGTTGGAACGCGACGACCGGCCGATAGGGTTCTGATCCACAATTTCTACCTGCTCCACTTTCGCATAATCTCCTCCTATGGAATCATAAGCGCCGGTTTGTTCGCCGGAATAGTTTCCAATAGCTTTTTGTAGGGCCGGCTGCAGGATCCGTTTGATCAGGGAGGTTTTTCCTGAACCTGAAACACCCGAAACAACGCTTAAAACATTCAGCGGGAATTTCACATTCACATGCTTAAGATTATTCTCCCTCGCTCCTTTTATCTCGATGAAATCATGCCATTTCCGTCTCTGCTTCGGAATGTCTATCGACTTCTCCCCGCTCAGATATTTGCCGGTCAGGCTATTTTCGTCCTTTAATATCTCGTCAAATGTCCCCGTGAAAACAAGATTACCTCCATGAGTACCTGCCTCGGGCCCGATATCTATAATGTGATCGGCTGCGTGCATAATCTCCTCCTCATGCTCCACTACCAAAACCGTATTGCCCACATCCCTCAAGGATTTTAAAACCCCGATCAGGCGGTGAGTATCACGGGGGTGAAGCCCAATGCTGGGCTCGTCCAGCACATATACCGAACCTACTAATGAACTTCCCAACGAAGTTGCCAGGTTAATCCGTTGCGACTCGCCGCCCGACAAGGTATTTGAAAGCCTGTTCAGTGTCAGATAGCCTAAACCTACATCATTCAGGAATTTGATCCGGTTGCTGATCTCCATTAATAAGCGCTTAGCGATCTTTTGTCTTGACGGATCGAGCTCCAGGGTATCAAAAAACTCCCAGGCTTTATCCAGCGGCATCAATACAATATCAGTGATCGACATGTCATTGATCTTTACATAGGAAGCGTCTTCGCGCAAACGGCTGCCCTTACATTCAGGACAGGTTGTCTTACCCCGGTATCGCGAAAGCATAACGCGATACTGTATTTTGTATGTCTGAGCCTCAAGCTCCTTAAAAAAATCGTCTAAACCACTGAAAAAGCTGTTCCCCGTCCAGAGCAATTTTCTTTGCTCATCGGTAAGCTGATTATACGCGCGATGAATCGGGAAATCGAACTTCAGGGCACTTTTCACCAGCTTATTAAGCCATTCCCCCATTTTTTCGCCTCTCCAGGGTGCTATGGCACCATCATAGATAGATTTGCTCTTGTCAGGAACAACCAGGTCTTCATCTATTCCGATCACCTTTCCATATCCTTCACAACGCTTACATGCCCCATAAGGATTATTAAAGCTGAAGAAGTTTGGCGTAGGCTCCTCGAATCGCATACCATCCAGCTCGAAACGGTCGCAAAAAAGATGAACATTGCCGTTTTCCTCGACCAGGCAATCACCCCGGCCTTCAAAAAATGCTGTCTGCGCTGAATCAGCCATCCGACTTACTGTTTCCTCATCGCCCGCAACCGAAAGCCGGTCTATAACAATCTTAACATCTGCATCAGTACCGGATTTTTTGTTTCCGGTCGACTTATCATCCAGCAGTTCCTCAATCTTTGATAATTTACCATCTATTACAACCCTCGTAAACCCTTTTTGAAGAAGAACAGCGAGTTCTTCTTTCAGCGATCTCTGATTATGTGCATGCAGGGGGCACAATATTGTTACAGATGTATCTGGTGTTAAAGCGGAGATAAAATTGACCACATCGGTCACCGTATCTTTCCTGACTTCTTTGCCTGAAACCGGCGACAGTGTCCGGCCGATCCGCGAGAAAAGCAGCTTCAGATAATCGTAGATCTCTGTCGAAGTGCCCACGGTAGACCTTGGGTTACTCGTGATCACCTTCTGTTCAATAGCAATTGCAGGCGCGATACCCTTAATAAAATCCACGTCAGGCTTATTCATACGGCCCATGAACTGCCGGGCATAAGAGGAAAGGCTCTCTACATAGCGCCTCTGACCTTCGGCATAAAGCGTATCAAAAGCCAGCGATGACTTTCCCGAACCTGACATCCCGGTAATAACAACCAGTTTATTTTTGGGAATCGCAACATCTATATTCTTTAAGTTGTGCACCCTGGCCCCTTTGATAATGATATTTTTAGCCGGGTCCTTTTCCGCTTCTCTGCTCATTCAGTAAACCTATATTCTTTTATATTACGTATATGTAAATATATGCGCGATTTGAATTTGCAAAAATACGGCTATATGAGCTTAAAACCGAAGATTGAATAATTATTCTTTGATATTGGCAAAATAATTGTTTCATTTGGGATTAATAACCAGATCAACCAACCATAAATAGGAGAAAAACTATCGGATAAACTCTACTTCATTAACTTTTGATAATATTATAAAAAAGGGAATTTAGAGTATGAGTTCTATAAAACTTCAATCGAAGAGCGATCAGGATCTGGTGCATCAGTATTTAGAGGGTCATGAATCCAGTCTGGAGGAATTGATCCGCCGTCACAAAACAAAAATTTACACATCAATTTATTTATTGGTAAAAGACTCCTATCTCGCGGAGGATATTTTTCAGGATGCTTTTATAAAGGTTATTAATACGCTGAAGGCGGGGAAATATAACGAGGAAGGCAAGTTCCTGCCATGGGTTATCCGGATTGCACACAATCTGGTGATCGATCATTTCCGTAAAGAGAAACGTACGCCGGTAGTTACTACTGTAGAGGGCTTTGATATTTTTGAAGTCTTAAAGTTCTATGATGAGAGTACTGAAGACCGGATCATACGTGAGCAAACTCACAAGGACCTAAGGGAACTCATTCATCTTTTACCTCCCGAACAGAAAGAAGTCCTGATCATGCGCCATTATGGAGAGCTGAGCTTCAAGGAGATTGCTGACATTACCGATGTGAGTATCAATACCGCGCTGGGCCGCATGCGTTATGCCCTGAATAACCTTCGCAAAATGATGATGAGCAAGGAACTGAGTTTGAAGAATACGTAGAGATACGAGATGCGAGAAGCGAGCTTTGAGGCTCGTTATATCTTAAGACCCGTTTCTCGTTTCGCGTTTCCCGCCTTCCTAATAAAAGTGTAAATTATTTCACTTTAGATATAACATTCGTAAATTAAGTACGTTTAAAATTAAAACCTTTATGTGCTTATGATAGAAACCTCTACTCCAACAACAAATTCTTTACAAAACGACATGGTTCAAAACACTGCTACAGCCGAAGACCTCGGTGAAGAGGAACAGTCTTTCTATGATTCGATTAAAAAAAATCTGAATACAATAGTTAGAACTCCAGGCAAAGATGTCATCGCCCGAATATTGAAATACTCAAAATCGGTGTAAGAATTCCCAAAAAAGCCAGCTCAAGAGCTGGCTTTTTTGATTGTTAATAATTTCAAAACAGATTTCTGCTTCATCTGCCTATCTTTAGCGCGTGCTAAGAAAAGACCGTTATAAAGCCTTTGTCGACTATTTCTCATCCCACCAACCGGACGCAGAAACAGAATTAAACTATGGCAATCCCTTTGAGCTTCTTGTTGCTGTAATCTTGTCGGCTCAATGCACCGACAAGCGGATTAACCTGGTTACTCCGAAACTTTTTGAACGCTTTCCCGACCCGCAGAGCCTGGCGCAATCCACACCCGAAGAAGTCTTTACCTATATCCGCAGCGTCAGCTATCCTAACAATAAAGCCAAACACCTGGTGGGAATGGCTCAAAAGCTACTCTCCGAATTCAATGGTGTAGTGCCTTCAGAAATTGATGACCTGCAGAAGATGCCCGGCGTGGGACGAAAGACAGCGAATGTGATCGCATCCGTAATTTATAACGCCCCGGCGATGGCCGTTGATACCCACGTTTTCAGAGTAGCAAACCGTATCGGGCTCACCAGGAACGCGACCACACCCCTCGCTGTAGAGAAGCAGCTGGTAAAATACCTACCGCAGGATAAAATCTATGTAGCACATCACTGGTTAATTCTTCATGGACGATATATTTGCGTGGCAAGGAACCCGAAATGCCACATCTGCCCGCTTACCTGGTTTTGCAAATATTATCAGCAGAGCCAGACAGAAACGGCACTTTTAAAACAAGAGGCCAGGCTTAAAAGCAAAAAGCTCGCAGCTAAGAAAAAGAACGAGGGCAGCAAAACGGGAAGAATATTAAAAAAGCTGGCGGAGAATACCCTGCGAAAGATGGAAGACGATCAGAAAAAAATATAATGATAATATTTTTAGCATTTTAAATAATTATTTTTACTTTTGATAATATTAAACTAAAATAATGAGTAACGCAGATAAATTAAAGGCTTTACAGCTTACGCTGGACAAACTTGAAAAATCATACGGTAAAGGCACTGTCATGAAACTCGGCGACGATGCTGTAGAACCCATAGAATCCATTTCTACGGGCTCCATCAGCCTTGACATTGCATTAGGCATTGGCGGTCTCCCGAAAGGCAGGGTGATCGAGGTCTACGGGCCTGAATCATCCGGTAAAACGACTTTAGCTATCCATGCAATCGCCGAAGCTCAAAAAAAAGGGGGAATCGCTGCATTCATTGATGCAGAGCATGCCTTTGATAAGTTTTACGCGAGCAAATTGGGCGTTGATATAGAAAACCTGCTTATCTCTCAACCTGACAACGGCGAGCAGGCATTAGAAATTGCGGATAACCTTATCCGTTCAGGAGCGATTGACATCATCGTAATTGACTCGGTTGCTGCCCTTGTTCCGAAAGCTGAGATAGAAGGTGAAATGGGTGATTCTAAAATGGGCCTCCACGCCCGTTTAATGTCGCAAGCCCTTCGTAAATTAACCGGGACTATTTCAAAAACCGGCTGCTGCTGTATATTCATTAACCAGTTACGTGATAAGATCGGGGTTATGTTCGGAAGCCCTGAAACCACTACAGGTGGAAATGCTCTGAAATTTTATGCTTCGGTACGTTTAGATATCCGCCGGATCTCTCAGATTAAGGACACTGACGAGGTTTCAGGAAACAGGGTGAAAGTGAAGGTCGTGAAAAATAAACTTGCTCCTCCTTTCCGTATCGCAGAATTTGATGTCATGTTCGGCGAGGGTATATCAAAAGCCGGGGAGATCATCGACCTGGGGGTCGACTTTGATATCATTAAAAAAGCTGGTTCATGGTTCAGCTACGGCGATACCAAATTAGGCCAGGGACGGGATGCTGTAAAAGCGCTGCTCTTAGATAACCCGGATCTGATGGACGAATTGGAAACCAGGATTAAGGCAACGGTTACGGCTGATCATCTGGAAGAGAAGTTGTAAAACGAGATATATAACAGGAAAGCCCCCGATTCGATCAGGGGCTTTTTTAGTTTACGCAGGTTCCAGCTTTCGCTGGAATAACAACTTATTTTACCCCCAACTTCGCCTGCAGCCATCTCTCCATTCCTTCCCTTTGCTCAGGAAATTGCCAGTGGCCCGTTTCCAGAAATAAATCCAAAGATTTTGGAGCGGTAATCACATTATAGGCGGCATGCATCGATGTTGGCGGACAGGTTTCATCATTAAAGCCCCAGGTATATTTTCCGGGAACTTTAAGAAGCCGGGCGAAATTAACCACGTCATAGTAACCGGTAGTTCTGATCTTATCTTTCGTGCTTATAGCATTAACGTTGTCTTTATTAAACATATGAGGCCACCCTCCGGCACGGCCTATAAGGAAGCCGGTCAGGTCGCTCAAGGCAGGATAGTACGCTCCGAGGAACTTAACCCTCGGATCAAGAGCTGCCGTAATTATTGAAAGGGCGCCCCCCTGGCTTCCGCCGGTAACCCCCAGGTTAGTGCCGTCAAACTGCGGAAGGCTCGTAAGAAAGTCATTCGCCCGCACACAGCCCATATATACCCGCTTGAAATAATATCTTTCCGGATCCTCCAGGTTAAATGTCTGGTAGCCTGACAAAGCACCACCCGAAAGATTGGCATACTGGCTAAGATCCATGTTAACCGGTATACCGTGAATACCGATCTCCAGTGTAATGACACCTTTCTCTGCGGTAGCAATATCCCCGTTATATGGTCTTATTCCTGCACCAGGAACCCGCAGCAATGCCGGATACTTTCCTTCCTTCTTAGGCACGGATAGTATCCCGTAAAGGCGCGCGCCTGGCCTGAAGTTCTGAAGATTAATATGATAGACATTAACTTTCTCCGTCGAGCGTTCAGGCATCAAGGTCATCCGCGCGTCCATCGGAATCTTTGCCAGGTCGGCCTTGGCATTGTCCCAAAACTGAACGAAGTCAGCAGGGTTTTCGCCCGCCGGTTTGATCATCGCAGGATCAAATCCAGCCGTTGCCAGTCCGCGGTATCTTTTACCATTAAATTCAGCATAAACCACACATCGCAGAAATCCCGGTTTGGTCATCGTTCCGCCGTCAATAGTGAAGCGGCCCTCGTTGGATACCATGGAGTCAACTTTGACAGGGGGCATTTTTTCAGGTCCCACCTCGTACCTGACCTTCACATTTTTCAAGGGATTACCCGCGTGCGTGATGTTTACCGTAAACTTTACTTTCTCGCCGGGGCGGTACTCCCAGTTGGTATGATCCGGCGCTACCATTACTTTTACAAGCTGCTCGGCTGGCTGACCAAAGCTTTCCTGCATTCCTATGAAAAGGAACAGGAGGAATAATACAGATTTAAAATGTCTCATTGATAAAAATTTAATTCTGCAATAAGTTGCATTTAATTTTCACAATAAGCAATATCTGGGAAGGATTTTTGAAAGAAGGTCCAAGGGAGAGGTTCCTCTCGTCGTTCGGAATGACGATGATCTTTCTAGGAACCTCCAACCTGCCTGTAATAAATGTAAGAGGTCGTCTTATAACAACAAGGGGAAACTAAAATAGCTTCCCCTTGTCCTTTTAAACGATCACGTTCGTTTTAAGAATACTTTCTGGCATCCTCAAGCAATCCATTGGCTTTATGTCCAATAAACTCCGAGGCCTCTTTGCCAGCTGCTGCCAATACTGAACCTTTTTCAGATCCGACAGCCATTAATTTATCCGTAACATCCTTCACGGTATTCAGCAAACTTGACCAGTTCTGCTTTCCGTTCTCTGTACTCATAAAATACCAGGTGGCTGCTCCCGCTGCGACGCCGGCAATAATTGCTAAAGCAATCTTCGAATTTTTGTCATTTTTCATCAGCAAGTAGTTTTGTTTAATAGTGATGATCTGCAGAACTCATGCAGATTCCGTAATTCTCATTTCGGAATAAATATCCAATACCCTGCCAAAGTCAACAAAGAGCAGCGATTGCCTTATTTTTATTTGCCCCTGGTCATGAGGTACATAAACATGACTCCGGCTATGACCATAAAAGCTAACACCATAAGTCCTATTTTGCCTTTACGTTTATCCTCTTTCATCAGCCAGATCAGAAAACCTACCAGCGGGATCAGGAAAATAAGAAAGAAGATGATACTTGGAGCACTCAGCATAATTGTTGTATAAATGTGTTGGCAAAGGTATTATTAAAAATGCATCCGGGCTAAGGGAGCTACGTCCTGGCCGGCAAATTCCTTATTTAAATATTTATAATGCCCCGCTATCGCAATCATACCCGCGTTGTCGGTACAATATTGAAACTGGGGAATGAATACCTTCCAGTTGTGAATGGCGGCGGCCTCCTGAAGTGCGCTTCTTAATCCTGAATTCGCAGAAACCCCACCTGCTATGGCTATCCGGCTGATCTGGTACTCGGCTGCTGCCTTTTTTATTTTATTGAGTAAAATGGTAATGATCCGGTTCTGCACTGAAGCGCAGATATCATTTATGTTCTTAACCAGGAAATCCGGGTCAGCCTTTACCTGATCCCGCACAAAATACATAATGGACGTTTTCAGGCCACTGAAGCTAAAATCAAGGCCGGGAATCTGAGGCTCCGGGAATTTATAGGCATCCGGATTGCCGTCCTTCGCATATTTATCGATAAGCGGTCCGCCGGGATAAGGCAAGCCAAGGATTTTCGCAGTTTTGTCGAACGCCTCACCTGCAGCATCATCGGTAGTCTGCCCGATAACCTCCATATCGAAATAGTCTTTTACGAGCACAATCTGGGTATGCCCGCCCGACACGGTAAGACATAGAAAAGGGAAAGAGGGTTTATCGTCATCTATAAAGTGCGCCAGGATATGAGCCTGCATATGATTCACTTCTATTAGCGGCAGGTGGTTCGCCAGGGCAAAGGCCTTTGCAAAGGACGTTCCAACCAATAATGAGCCTAATAAACCCGGGCCGCGAGTAAAAGCTACGGCATCAATGTCATTTTTATGTATTTTTGCCTTGGATATAGCCTCCTGCACTGCCGGAACTATATTCTGCTGGTGAACGCGGGATGCCAACTCGGGCACAACGCCTCCATAATTTTGATGGACAAGCTGGTTAGCAATAATATTAGACGATATTTTACCGTCTATACAAATAGATGCTGATGTATCGTCGCAGGACGATTCAATGCCTAGGATTATTGCCAAAACTATATAGTTAAAAAGATGTTATCTGACTAAAAATACAAATTTATCAAAAAAGCTCTAAAAATAACCCTTTGGATACTGGCGACTCTCATATTGCTGGTAGCGGTGTTTATTTTTTCCCTCCAGTTTCGTACGGTACAGACATTTTTTGCCAAGAAAGCTGCAAAATACCTGTCTGAAAAGCTACAGACGAAAGTCGAGGTGGGCGGCTTGTATGTCAGGCCTTTTAAATCCCTTGTCCTGGATAGCCTGTACATTGAAGACCGGGAAAAAGACACTTTATTGTTTTCCCCAAGGCTTACCGTGGATCTTAACCTCCTCTCGCTCAAGCTGCGGAAAGTATCGGTAAATACCATTCAGATGGATAACGGAAAGTTTCACCTGAAGCAGTACCGCGACTCCGCAACGAACGTGGAGTTTATCATTAACTATTTCGACACCGGCGACCCTACTCCTTCGGCAAAACCCAGGAGGCCCTACGATGTAACTATCGATAAGATAGTGCTCAATAATATTGCCTTTAAATACCAGAACTTCAACAATACCAAGCCCGTCAAGGGGGTTAATTTTAATGATATCGATCTTCGTGCCCTGAGCACCAGCATCCTGAATCTCGACACAAAGAACCACCTCGTTAAGGCCGGATTCCGTAATCTCACCTTCCGGGAGAAGAGTGGCTTCTATCTGAAGAACCTGACAACAAACGCAACGATCGATACCAACCAGATGGAGTTTAAGGAGCTATTGCTGGAAACCCAGACAACCCGGCTTTCGGACTACCTTCTGATGAAATACAGCACGTTCAAAGACTTTGGGAAGTTCATCAGCAAGGTGTATATGAAGGCGCATTTTAATAATGCGAAGGTGAACAGCTCTGACGTGACCTACTTTGCTCCCCAGCTGGCCAGCTCCAACATAATCCTGGAGCTCGACGGAGATGCGTCCGGTTTTGTGAATGACCTGAAGGCCCGGAACCTCGCTGTCAGGAGCGGTCAGGCGACCTATCTGAAGGGTGATTTTAATATCAAAGGCCTCCCTTCAATTAAAAACACCATGCTGGATCTGAACTTTGATCAGGTCTCGACCAATAAGAAGGACCTCGACCTGATCATTGCCAGGGCCACCGGTTCCAAAAAACAATATATACCAGCCATCGCCTCGAAATTCGGAAACGTAAGCTTTAAAGGAAGGTTTACTGGTTTCATGAATGATTTCATTGCATTTGGTGAGATCAAGACCCGTTTGGGAAGAGTGGTGACCGATGTCAACATGAAGATCAGCCCTGCCGGCTATCCGAGGTATACAGGCGTTGTCAAGGCCTATGACTTTAACCTGGGCGAACTTCTCGACAGGAAGGACCTCGGGCGAACTACCCTCGTAGCAAATATTGACGGCAGCGGATTTAAGCTGAACTCGCTGGAAGAAAAACTAAAAAGTAGTATCCGGTATTTTGACTATAAAGGCTATCGCTACAGCAATATCAATGTTAACGGCAGCTTCATTAATAATCTTTTCAAGGGCATTATTAAAGTCAATGACAGGAATGTTAAGCTGGACTTTGATGGCAGTATCGACCTGAACCCGAAGCTGCCGGTATTTAATTTTAGCGCTGTTATCCGCGGTGCTAACCTCCATACTCTAAATTTCACGAAAGATACCGTACAGATCGATGCTGACCTGACGACCAATTTCACCGGCTCAAACCTCGATAATATTGAGGGCGAAGTTGATATCAACAGTATACGGATGACCAATACTGAAAATTCGTTTGTGGTCGATTCTGTTAACCTGCGGGCGGTAGGCATAGGGACAAACCGTGAGCTGAAGATCCAGTCAGACATCCTTGACGCCAGTATCAAGGGCGAGTACGACCTCAACACCTTCCCCTCATACTTCAAGTCGGTAGCCGCCAGATATATCCCCTCCCTCAGGCTCAATTACGTCAAGCCCGGCACTCAGAATTTTGAGTTCAGCCTGAACATAAAATATTTTGAGCCCCTGAGCATGCTCCTCGTTCCTCAGCTGAAGATCCCTGAGCAGGCAAACTTCAACGGCAAGTTCGTTTCCGCTGAGAACATCGCTAACCTGAATGGATTCATTAAACTTATCGAGTACAATAAAATAAAAGTTAACAATCTGATCATTGATGAAAGCACCTCGGCAGACGCAATGAACATATTCATAACCTCCGACAGGATAGACATCACCGACAGTCTTTATATTAAGAACGTCAACATTGCAAACATCCTGAGGAACGATAGCCTGAACCTCAACATCAAGCTGTCTGATAAGAATGCCACCAACCAGCTGGATTTAAACTCACTGATCGAATTTACGGAGACGGGCGATGAGAAGATCCGCCTGAGTGTTTTACCGTCGGATGTCATCATCAACCGCGAAGTGTGGAAGATCCAGGAGAAAGTGAGCTTTAGTTTCGACGAAGGAAGGGGACCTAATGATAATTTCAACCTGTTCAGGAGAACCAAGATCACCGGCTTCGAACTGTTTCGGGATAACCAGATGCTTACCATCGATGGTATCATCTCCAAAAACCCCGGCGACGAACTGCTGATAGGCTTTAATAAATTTAAGCTCACTACGTTTAACTCCCTGACCAAACCACTGGGAATTTCGTTGCGTGGAGAGCTGAACGGCGATGCAAAATTTGCAGGCATCCTGGATAAGCCGAATGTGGAATCTGAGATCAAAATTGATACCCTTCACTACAATAACATTCTGATTGGCGACCTTACACTTTCAGCAGGACTGGATAACGCGACCAATTTGATCAATGTAGAAGTCGACATTGAGAACCAGGGGGTAAGGACCCTCGATATCGACGGAACCTATGACGCTAATGCCGATCAGAACCGGCTGGATATGAACGTCATGATGAATAATAACGAAGTTATTATTTTCCAGCCATTCCTAAAAAACCTGGTTTCGGACATGAAAGGCAAGGTCTCGGCCGACCTGAAAGTTACCGGGAAGCTCACCAATCCGCAGATCAACGGCCGGCTGTCGCTTATAGACGCAGGTATGACGGTTAACTATCTGAAGACGCCTTATCGCATCTCGGACGATGTGGAAGTGGAAAACAGTATCATTAAGCTAACTAATCTGCGCCTGAAAGACATCAGGGGTAATGAAGCATTGGTGAACGGCACTGTTGACATGGCCAATCCGAACATTCCCGACATACGCATTGCAATCGTAGCTGATAATTTCATGGCGTTAAATACTACCTCCAAAGACAACCCCCTATATTACGGGGTTGCCTACGGCACAGGAGTATTTAATTTCAACGGGCCGACTAACGACATGAAGATCGACATTGACGCGGAAACAAAGGCCGGAACAGTGTTTAACATCCCCCTGAATGCGTCAGCCACGGTGAACAAGAACGATTTTATAACGTTTGTTGCCAAAGACTCCTCACTGAACAAGCCAAAGGAAACTTCGTTCAAGGGCTTAACGATGAATTTTGCACTCAAGGTAGATGAGGCTTCGGAAGTGAACATCTTCACGGAAATGGGAAAGCTCTCCGGCCGGGGAAATTCGCAGCTGAGCTTAAAGATCACCAGCCTGGGCGATTTTGAAATGTTCGGAGATTACCTGATATCAAGTGGTAAGTTCGACTTTACTGCGCAGGATTTTATCAATAAGATCTTTAAGATCAGCGAGGGCGGATCGATCCGCTGGACGGGCAACCCGCAGGAAGCACAGATCAACCTGAAAGCAATCTATGACGTCCGCGCCAGTCTTGCTCCTTTATACCGTGCTGCTAACCGGCCTACTCAACAGGATCAGCGTGTACCGGTAGAAGCGGTGATGAACCTTAGCGGCCCGCTGCTGACACCGGTCATCAAATTTGACATCAACTTTCCGAGTGATGCGTACGTAAAGGATGAACTTCAATCTTACCTCGGCGATGAGAACAACCTCAACCAGCAAACCCTGAGCCTTATCGTCAGGCGCTCCTTTGCCGACGGAAGCGGAAGTGCTTCACTGGAGGCTGCGCAGTCGACCATCATAAACGCCGGAACTGAGCTTGTCTTCAACCAGCTGAATACGATCATCGCCCAGTCGCTGAACCTGACTACCGTCGACTTTAATATCCGCTCGTTCAATGATGCGAGCGCCACATTCAGGTTATTGAACGACAGGCTGATACTTACGGGCGGCATTACCGACCGGGCAACAAGCGAAAACGATTTCGCCGACTTCCAGCTCTTTGGCAGCTCAAACGTAGCCCGCGACGTGGAAGCACTGTACCTCATTAAAAAAGACGGAAGCCTGGTACTCCGGGCATCAAACAAAATTACTAACCGGAATTTCCTGAACATCAACAATAACAGCCCTTATGTCAGCGCACTCGGGTTGGTATACAGAAAAGATTTTGACAACCTCAGGGAGCTGCTTGCATTCCTGATCGGGCAGAAAAGAAGCGAAGAACGCCAGCCAGAACAGGATAAACCTAAGAATACCGAAGCGATCAAGCCGGAAGATATTACCCAGCCTGAAGAAAAATAACTAGCTGTTCTTCATAATGGTGTGGCCCATTTTATCTCTCTTAGTCTTTAGGTAAAGCTCGTTATGCTCGTTTGATTGTATCTCAATCGGCACATTTGAGTCTACCTCAAGGCCATAACCGATCAGACCCGAGCGCTTGGTCGGATTGTTCGACATCAGCTTCATCTTTTTAATTCCCAGGCTGCGCAGAATTTGCGCACCGATCCCATAATCGCGCTGGTCCATCGGGAAGCCCAGCTGGAGATTGGCATCAACGGTATCAAGGCCGTTTTCCTGCAAGTTATATGCGTGAAGTTTATTGATCAGCCCAATGCCGCGCCCCTCCTGGTTCATATAAATAACTACGCCCTTCCCTTCCTTTTCAATCATCTCCATGGCTTTATGAAGCTGCGGACCGCAATCACAGCGGCAGGATCCAAATATATCGCCTGTTATGCAAGAACTATGCACTCTGACAAGCACCGGCTCATCCTCTTCCCAACTACCCTTTACAAGCGCCAGGTGCTGCTCGCCCGAATTTATCTGCGTATATGCAGCCATTTCGAAATCGCCCCATTGGGTTGGTAGCTTAACTGCAACTTCCTTTTTGATCAGGGATTCCGTTTTCAGCCTGTAGGATATCAGATCCTTTATGCTGATGATCTTAAGCTTAAACTGTTTGGCGATAAGAAGCAGGTCCGGTAGGCGCGCCATTTCCCCGTCTTCTTTAAGGATCTCTACCAATACTCCGGCCGGCGCCAGGCCAGCCATCTCAGCCAGGTCGACCGCTGCCTCAGTATGCCCTGCACGGCGCAGCACTCCACCTTTTTTTGCTATGAGCGGGAAAATATGCCCGGGACGGCCCAGCTCGTCCGGGTTTGTCGTAGGATCGATTAAAGCTTGAACCGTTTTTGACCTGTCGGAAGCAGAAATACCTGTTGTACAGCCATGTCCGATGAGATCGACCGATACCGTAAAATTAGTCTCAAACACAGCCGTGTTATTACCAACCATCAGGTCCAGCTTCAGCTCCTGGCAGCGCTCCTCGGTAAGAGGTGCACAGATCAAACCGCGGCCGTGGGTGGCCATAAAATTAATGATCTCAGGTGTTGCATTAGAAGCGGCGGTAAGGAAGTCGCCTTCATTCTCCCTGTCCTCATCATCAACAACGATAATTACTTTACCTGCTTTTATATCGCTTATAGCGTCTTCAATCGTATTAAACATATCGTGGGTATAAAGCGGTTATGATTTTAGCTCCGCTTAATTTGAGCGCAAAATTACGGAAATAGTTTGGGAGTGTCATTTCCGGGAAAGGAATTAGGTCAGGGGAATGCAATAAGTGATCAGTAATCAGTAATCAGTGGCTACGCCAAGTAATCGGTCAGTAGTGATGGGAAACCCGTAAATGGAGAATAGTCACTTGGTCAGTAAAGGTACGTTCAGCGGACACTCATCACTAATTACTTATAACCTATTGCCTATCACCTATTGCCTATTACCTATTACCTATTACTCAAACTCCTTCCTTTTTCGAAAACAAACGCTTAAACCACCTCTTATAATAATCAATATCAAACAGCACCGAGTCTGCTGTAGCCTTGTAGGTAAGAAAAGCACCCAGCGGAGCCAGTGCAAATATTGCCACCCACATTCCGATAGAAGGGCTGAGCGAACCCTGTTTAACAGATTTCTCGCCTATAGTAGAAATGATATGATAGATCAGGAAAAACAGCACCGACATCACCACAGGGAGGCCAAGACCGCCTTTCCGGATAATAGCGCCTAAAGGAGCGCCAATAAAGAACAGCACCATACAGGAAACAGCAAGCGTAAACTTCCGGTTAAGTTCGATCAGGAAGCCCCTGATACGGACCTTGTTGTCTTCCGTATACATCTGCTTCCGCCCTACTATATCCTTAACCGTCCGGATCTGGTCCTTGGCACTCTGCACCGATTGCAATTGCTTGTTGGCAGGTATTAGCTCCAGCACATTCCGGTATTTTTTTATCGGCTTTGCCGCGCTTTTTTTACCTAATGAATCCGTGCGATACGTCTTTGCCAGCAAGGTCAGATCATGGTAGGTCGACCTGATATTACTGTCGTTCTTGTGCTCGAAGGAGTCCCGGAAAAACTTAAGCTGCCGGAGGCTCATCATGGCGTAATTATTTTTGAACAGCTCCTCGTCGGTTCGCTTCATCTGGAAGCTCGACAGATCAAATTTCTGTTCAGTCTCCTTAAATATGGTGCGCATTAGACGCTGCCGCGGATTATAATTCCCCGATGTGCCAGGGCTTTCTTCATAGCGGTAACCATCCTTGAGTTTAAGCACCAGCATCTGGTTATCGTCGGTCATGAACATCTGGCCTTCCTTCGCCAATAAGGTACTCAGATTCCCATTGCTGGCGTTACGATTATAGATCATGACATCATGCAAGGTCTGGTCCGGATCTTTCTTCCTGACACGGATGGCAAAGCCCGGGATACTATTATTAAAAATACCCTCCTTGATCAGGAAGGCAGCTTTTTGATTTCTGACATCATATAAGAGAGATCCCATTTTGAGGTTAGCTTTGGGAAGCATATAATCCGAAAAGAGAAATGCACCTATGCCGAGTATCCCCACAGTGATGATCAGCGGCATCATGGCCTTCTGCAGGGAAATGCCGGCCGACTTAATAGCCACCAACTCATAGTTCTCGCCCAGGCTGCCAAAAGTCATAATAGATGAAAGGAGGATGGCAAGGGGGAGCGCCATGGCAACATTGGTAGCCGAAGCATAAAGCAGCAGCTGCAAGATCACGTGCCATTCAAAACCCTTCCCAATCAGATCGTCGATGTATTTAAACAAAAATAACATCAGCAAAATGAACATCACAATGAAAAAGGTGACGATAAAAGGCCTGATAAAAGCCTTAAACACTAATAAATGGACTTTCTTCATTAGGTGTAAAAATAGGGAAAATTTATTCCCTAAGCACCCAGCACGCTGATGAGGTATTGAATTTGATTATCCCAGATAAGTTTCCGGTCCTGCATGGTATCTTCTGTGGCAAAGTCGGTAATGGAAAGGGCAACATCATTCGTCAGTTCGTCCTGAACTACTTCCATTTCAAAGTAGCAATGAGGCTCATCATCCAGCCACTTGAACTTAACCAGCTTATTCTCCTTGATCGACAACAGTTTCGCCTTCTGCTGTTCACCATCCCAGGTAAAGGTATAAACCTGGTCGCGGTACGTCACGTCGTCAGCAAACCACTGCGCTAAACCGTTAGGTTCGTTAAGAAAACCAAATAATATCTTAGGAGATGATTTTACTTCATACTCAACATTAAACTTCTTCTTTTCTGACATCCTGTAATTATTTGATCTTGTGAGGCGATTTTTTTATGATTAGTTTCTAAAGAAAAGTAATTTCCTCTATATTTGCAACTCTCTTTAAAAAGGGGGTTTGATTGACAAGATAATTGTTGCATTCGACAATTAGTTAAAACATAACCAATTAAGAGAAAATAATTTTGGCGGGGTATCCGCCCAAGGCGGAACAGGATTCATATCCGCCCGAGGCGGACGGCAGTTCAACTGCTTAATTAAATAGGATTAGTATAAAGTAATAACGTAGATAACAAGGCGGGGTAGCTCAGATGGTTAGAGCGCAGGATTCATAACCCTGAGGTCGGCAGTTCGATCCTGCTCCCCGCTACTGCAATAAGCCACTTTAGGGTGGCTTTTGTTGTTTCTAAGCCTTAAGTGCGCCAAATAGTGCGCCAAATGTACACCAAACCACAGATCAAAAAGGCTAATAACAGATACTACATCGAATTTTATTATAGGGGTGAAAGGTTGAGGGAATACAACGGAAGTAAGCTCTCATTACAAATTTTCCCTAACAGAGCAAATACTGCGAAGGAGAGAACTCTGCTTTTACAAGAGTTGAAAACAGAATTTGCCAAAGCTCTCGAAGATAATTGGAATCCATTTACAGGTCAGAAAGTTGTTCCTCAGAAAGAAATGACTTTGGAACAGGTTATCACTAACAAGCTGAATACCATTTCAACAGGAAATTATAGCAGAACCTATCAGGCAGCAATCAGATCCCTCGGGGACAAAATTTTGAAGTTCCTGACGAAATATGAGAAAAAGGCTACTCTCGAGCAACTGGAAACACAGCGACTCCTCATATTTCTTGACAAGTTCAATTCGTCGAATCGAAACTACATGAACAAAAGACAGTATTTGAACGTCCTTGTTCCTGGCACGATAGCTAAAACACCTCGTAAGAAATACGCAGAGATATTACATCAGACTTATGAGGCTGAAGAAATGAAAGCCATATTAGGCTATTTGAAAGAAAATTATCATAAGCTCTACACTGTGGCATTGCTGACTTACGGATGCTTCGTTCGGCCTCATGAAGAGGCTCGTTTATTGCAAAAGTACCAGATAAAGGAACAAAAAATATTTCTCTCAGGTGACGAAAATAAGGGTAAAAAGGTCAGAGTGATTCATATCCCGGACTACGTTTACGAGGTTTTACTTCCTTATATAGATAATTGTGCAGAACCTAATCATTATTTATTCTCTGGAGAACCTACTCCCGTAAATTTTGATTACTTCAGAACACAATGGAGTAGAGCAAAAAGTCAGATGTTAAAGGCGAAACTGATACAAAAGAACCAAACTCTTTACTCCTTCCGTCATACAGGTGCCGTTAAAGTTTACAGACAAACTAAAGACGCACACATTGTCCAGCAATTGCTAGGTCATTCAAGCCTGACAGTTACATTGAAATATCTCAGAGGATTGGGTGAAACAAATACTTTGCAGTTGAGAGAATTCATGCCGACATTATAATATGAATCCTGTCTTTTATAAGGACAGGATTTTTTACTTTCACCAATAAATGCTAGAATTTAACGTAAACCACTCAAGGATCAAACGTTACATCGCCAAATACTTTCATTACCAAGCAAATGAGTATTTCGGTGTGGAGGACGCCGGACCATTAACACCAGATATAAAGTGTAGCCTGTAAGCTTCCCTGAAATTGTAAGCTTCCCTGAAATTAAGACATGAAGTAATTAGACAAAAAGTTTAATTTCAAATGTCATAAAATGAAAAAGCAGCAATTCAC
>NZ_JARKNC010000009.1 GCF_029360805.1 Daejeonella sp. JGW-45
GCATCTCCAACATTTACCGGAACTGTTTCTGGTATCACTAAAGGAATGGTAGGATTATCAGATGTAGATAACACCTCAGACCTGGCTAAGCCAATCAGTTCAGCTACTCAAACTGCCCTTGATGGAAAAGCCGCCAGTGCAGATCTTGCTTTAAAGGCCCCTCTTGCATCTCCGACATTCACTGGTACTGTATCCGGGATCACTGCTGCAATGGTTGGCTTAGGCAATGTGAACAATACGGCTGATGCAGATAAACCGATCAGTTCGGCTACTCAAGCAGCGCTTGATGGAAAAGCCGCCAGTGCAGACCTTGCTTTAAAGGCACCACTAGCATCTCCGACTTTTACAGGAACTGTGTCTGGTATCACCGCCACAATGGTCGGACTAGGCAATGTGAACAATACTGCTGATGCCGATAAGCCGATCAGCTCAGCTACTCAAACAGCCCTTGACGGGAAAGCTGCCAGTGCAGATCTTGCTTTAAAAGCCCCTCTTGCATCTCCAACATTTACAGGTACCGTATCTGGTATTACTGCCACAATGGTTGGCTTAGGTAATGTGAACAATACGGCTGATGCAGATAAACCAATCAGTTCGGCTACTCAA